>NZ_PYHL01000003.1:0-1205189 GCF_003023755.1 Rhodococcus sp. AD45-ID
AACCCGGAAGCTAAGCCCTTCAGCGCCGATGGTACTGCACTCGACAGGGTGTGGGAGAGTAGGACACCGCCGAACACAACTTGAGAAAGCCCCCCAACATTGTTGGGGGGCTTTTTCGTGTCCCCGAAACACCCCCGGGATCGAGCGAACGGTACACCCGTCGCCTCGGATCGACCGAACGTACCGTTCGCACCATCACCGGCGGGGCAATCGAGGCGAACTGGACTCTGTTACAGCGCTGATTCCAATGTCTCGCAGAGCATTTCGAGTGCCCGAGGGTACTGGGACGGCGAGGGCGTGCTGTATCCGACAACGATGCCGTCGGAGCCGGCGGAAGACGCGTCGGGGTGCCGGAATGTTGACAGCCCTTCAAGGCCGAGGCCGCGCGAATTCGCGGCAGCCATTACTGCTTGTTCGCTGCCACGGGGCAATCGAACTACGGCATGAAGTCCCGCGGAGATCCCCTCGACCCGAACTTCGGGTACTCGCGCAGAGAGGATCGCAACCAGTTGATCGCGTCGTTGTCGGTAGGAAACCCGCATCTTCCGAATGTGACTGTCGAACCGTCCTGACTCGATGAAATCTGCCAGCGTCAGCTGATCGGTTGAACTGACCCAACGCTCGTACGGCCCTTTGACCTCGAGTACCGGTTCGATCAATCTGTCCGGCAACACCATCCAGCCGATACGAATGGCCGGCGAGAGGGTTTTGCCCGCGGTTCCGAGGTAGGCGACGTGTTGTGGGGCGATCCCCTGTAGTGCGCCGACGGGCTTTCTGTCGTAACGGAATTCACCGTCGTAGTCGTCTTCCAGTACTACTCCGCCAGTGCTCGACGCCCATTCGACGGCAGTTGCCCGTCGTGCGGGTGTGAGCGGTCCGCCGAGTGGAAACTGGTGCGTCGGCGTCAGAAGTGCGGCTCTGGCGGTAGTGGATGCCAATTCGTCTGTGCACGTGCCTGATTCGTCAACCGAGATAGGAACGGTTCGTATGCCCTCGTCGATCAGTAACTTCCGGTGTAGATGAAGACTGTAAGCATCCACTGCAAATGTTCCGCCGAGGGCGCGGGCTAGAAGCGAGATCCCGTGACCTGAACCGGCGCTGACCACTATTCGATTCGGGTCTACCCGCACCCCTCTGGTTCGGCCCAGGTATCCGGAGAGGGCGTTGCGAAGTTCGACGCGACCTCGGGGGTCGGTGGCGCCAAACGCGTCGTTAGGTGCTGCGGTCAGAGCCCGTCGGGCAGACGAAATCCAGGCCGAACGAGGAAAGGCTGATACGTCAGGCGATCC
Source organism: Rhodococcus sp. AD45-ID (assembly GCF_003023755.1). Classification (NCBI taxonomy): domain Bacteria; kingdom Bacillati; phylum Actinomycetota; class Actinomycetes; order Mycobacteriales; family Nocardiaceae; genus Rhodococcus; species Rhodococcus sp. AD45-ID. The sequence continues at coordinate 1,290 of NZ_PYHL01000003.1, forward strand.
GGGCATCAAACTGTGTGTGAAGCGCACTGTCGGTGGTGCGGGCGCCGCGTCATTGCGGGAGTCCGCGAGCGAAGCGACGACGGTGCCGGAGCCCTGACGTGTCGCGAGCCACCCGGCTGCGGCGAGTTCGGCGTAGCAATCGGCTACGGTGTTTCGCGCTATGCCGAGGTCGTGTGCAAGAGTGCGCGACGGCGGGAGTCTGGTGCCAGGCTTCAAGACACCGCCGTCGATCGCGTCGCGAAGTGCCTGCAGAAGCGCTGCTTTGACGCCGACGCCGTGCGGCAGTTCGATGTGCAGATCGAAACCGAGATTGGCCCACGAATTCACTCGCAAATTGAACCATGTTTGAGGGGCATTGCGAGATTATCGTTCTAGGTATGACAACAACAGGGCAACGACTCAACATCGCACAGCTGGCACCCGACGTTTACAAGGCCATGGTTGCGCTGGACAGTGCTGCACGTAAGGGCCTGGATCCCACACTGGTCGAGTTGATGCTGACGCGTGCGTCGCAGTTGAATCATTGTGCATGGTGCTTGGACATGCACACACGTGATGCGCGCAAAGCCGGCGTGACGGAGCAGAAGCTGTACCTGCTGAACGCATGGGAGGAAGCCCGGGATCTCTACTCCGACAAGGAGCGCGCAGCCCTCGCATTGACGGAGGCCGTCACAGTTCTCACCGACGGGTTTGTCCCCGACGCCGTGTACAACGAAGCGGCTGAGCACTTTGCCGACGCCGAGCTGGCTCAGCTCATCAGTGTCATCTTGACCATCAATGCATGGAACCGCATTGCCGTCACTTCGCGTATGGCACCGCCTGTCCGGGACTGATTCCCCTCGTGTGGATAGTCTCGCGGCATGGATCTTCGACTTTCGGGAAAACGCGCAATTGTTGCTGGTGGTAGCAAGGGGATCGGGCTTGCGATCGCCAGAGGTTTAGCCGAGGAAGGCGTCGATCTCGCGATACTTGCCCGAACAGAACAGTCAGTGACCGACACGGCCCGAGAACTGGCGTCGGAGTTCGGGATTCGAGCAATCGGTGTGGCCGCCGATACGCGAGACGACGACGCGATTCAGGCGGCGGTACGTGAGGTTGTCGCGACGTTGGGTGGCGTCGACATTCTGGTCAACTCTGCGGCAACCCCGTGGAGCGCTGGAAGGCCAACGGATTTCTGGTCGACGACCGATGACGTAGTGCGGGGAGAAGTCGAGGTGAAGGTTCTCGGCTATCTCCGTACGGCCCGGGCAGTCGCCCCGCACATGGTGGCGCAGGGCTGGGGCAGGATCATCAACATCAGTGGCCTGGGCGCGCGTACCGCCACCTCGATTGCGCATACGGTGCGCAATGTCAGTGTCTCCGCGCTGACGAAGAACCTGGCGGACGAGTTGGGCCCCAGTGGAATCAATGTGACGGTTGTCCATCCTGGGGTGACTCGAACCGAGCGACTGAAGGCACGGATCGAAGGTGAGATGAATCTGACGGGGCAATCGCTCGCCGAGGTGGAAGCGGGGATTGCCACCAACTCGATTCGCAAGATCGTCGACGCCGCCGAGGTGGCCGACGTCGTCACGTTCCTGGCGTCGCCGCGCAGCGTCGCGATCACGGGTGACGCGGTTGCTGTCGGCGGTGGTATTCCGGGGCCGGTGTACTACTGACCTGCACGAAGGAGTATAAATACATCTTGTGTCTATGTTGCATTCCACGGCGGAGTCGGTATTCCGCGAAGTGAAGGAACTCATCCTGTCCGGGGAGTTACCCGGTGGTGAGCTCATCAGCGAGGGCGAGATCGCCAGTCGAATGGAGTGCAGTCGTACTCCCGTGCGTGAGGCGTTTCTGCGGCTCGAAGCCGAAGGGTGGATGCGCCTGTACCCGAAGAAGGGTGCATTGATCGTCCCCGTGGCGGACGGCGAGGCCGAGCATGTTGTCGCGGCGCGGCAACTGGTAGAGACGCAGAGTGTGCGTGTTATAGCTGACCGACCGCAGGCTCGCAGCGGATTGATTGCAGCTTTGCAGGCGAGCATGGCCGAGCAGCGCGAGCTAGCCGACGGCGGCGACGTCGCAGCATTCAGCGCCGCCGACGCAGATTTCCATAAGATGATCGTTGCTGCGGGTGATAACCCTCTGCTCGATACCTTCTACGCCGGTCTGCGGGATCGACAGCGGCGCATGACGGCACGATCGATCTCGCTCGACCCCGGCAAGCTCCCCAGGATTCTCGAAGACCACGCCGAACTGGTCAGCCTTGTCGAGGCCGGCGATGCCGATGCATACAACGACGCGGTGCTGGCGCATATGCGTCGTGTTCATGGTCTCGGACTGCGCGGGGGCCTGTGATGAGCGTCGAAACCCTGTTGTCGAACAGGTCAACGGAAAACCGTTCTGCCCGAGCCTGGCTCATGGTTGCCGCCAGTATGTTCGCAGTTGCCTGGGGCGGCAACGAATTCACACCGCTGTTGGTGATGTACCGAATCGACCACGGCTATTCGCCCGTGATGGTCGACTTCTTCCTCTTTGCCTACGTCGTGGGGATCGTTCCTGCGCTCTTGCTCGGTGGCCCGCTGTCCGATCGGCTGGGTCGACGCCCGATCATGCTCCCGGCCCCGTTCATCGCGATCGCAGGCTCGACGCTGCTGGCTTTCGGAGCAGATTCCGCAGCCGTCCTGATTGTCGGACGTATTCTCTGCGGTATCGCGCTGGGTATCGGAATGGCCGTCGGCGGTTCCTGGGTGAAGGAACTATCTGCAGCTCCTTGGGATCCGGATGCCACCGAGGGCTCTGGTGCCAGGCGTGCCGCGATGAGTTTGACCGCCGGTTTTGCGTTGGGTGCGGGCTTCGCCGGCGTGTTGGCACAGTGGGCGCCACTGCCCAGCGCGTTGGCTTATGTCTTGCATATCGTGATCACTGTGCTTGCGGGAGTTGCCTTGTGGCGCGCACCTGAGACTCGCGCCGCGCAACCGAAGACCGAGCGTCGACGGTTGATCGACGACCTGAAGATTCCGTCGGCAGGTCATCGCCGATTCCTGTACGTAGTTGTTCCGTTGGCGCCGTGGGTGTTCGGAGCAGCAAGTGTCGGGTACGCAGTCATCCCCGCGCTGATGACCGGCCACAGTGGCAACGCGCCGGTCGCCTTCTCGGCGTTCCTCTGTGTTGTTGCCTTGGCCTGCGGATTTGCGATCCAGTCCCTCGGACGCAAGATCGACACGAACAGCAGTGCACGTGGCGCCGTCGTCGCGCTGGTGTTCCTGGTAATCGGAATGGCTGCAGCGGCCTTGGTGGCGTCGACGCTGACAGTTGCCGCCGCGATTGTTGCGGCTGCGATCCTGGGCTGCGGGTACGGAATGGCGTTGGTGTCCGGCCTGCTCGAGATTCAGCGCATAGCCGGGCCGGATGACCTCGCCGGCCTGACCGCAGTGTTCTACTCGATCACCTACATCGGGTTCGCGGTTCCGGCGGTCTTGGCGATGCTGTCGGAAAGCATTCCGGCGCTGAGCTATACGGCAACCCTGTTGTTCGGCTCTGCGGCAGCTGCGGCCTGCCTCGTACTCGTACTGTTCAAATCCCGGTCGCATCTCCCGGCGGATGAATCGGCTATGGTCAAGGCGGGCTGAGCCTGGCCCACGAATCAGGAGGAATACTCAATGGGGACTTGGGGTTCGGGACCGTTCGAAAACGACGCGGCCGGCGATTTGCTTGTGGCGGTTCGGGCCGGTGAGTTCGACATCGCCGATTTCACCAGCCATGTCGACGACGAGTACGTCGAGGTGGACGATTCGCAGGCAGCAATCGCGATCGCTGAGATTGTTGCGGTGGCACATGGACTCCTACCGGCCCCTGAGCAACTCGACGGTATCGATGCCGTTGCCTACTCCGCGTCCTTGACCCCGGAGCAGCGCGAATGGATTCTCGCGACACTCGAGCGCACGATTGCCGACCCCGAAACTTCCGAACTCTACGAGTTGTGGGCCGAGAACGGTCCGGAAGATGTCGAGGAATGGCGGGCGCCGATCCTGAAAAGGTTGGAGAGCCTCAAAACCCTGAGCTGAGGTCGGACCGGTCGATGCGGCTCAGGTCCGGCGCGGTAAGGGTTTCTGATTGAGCCACGCGTCCCACAGCGGCCTCAGTGGGATGTCGGTGAATCGTGATGCCAGATCGGTGAACTGCTCGGTGCTGACAGTGCTGTGGCGGTGCTTGGTAGTCCACTGGCGGAGGAGCTCGAAGAACTTGTCGTCTCCCAGAACCCTGCGCAAAGTGTGCAGGGTAAGAGCGCCGCGTTTGTAGATTCGATCGTCGAACATCATGGCCGGCCCGGGATTGCCGAGGATGAGATCCTGAGGCTTGCGCATCAGTCCTTGATAAGCGTTGGCCGCAAGGGCTTCGGACGACGGGCCACCAGAGTTTTCAGACCAGATCCACTCCGCGTAACAGGCAAAGCCTTCGTGTAGCCAGATGTCGCACCACGCGCCGATCGTGAGGCTGTTGCCGAACCACTGGTGTGCCAACTCGTGTGCGACAAGGCGTTCGGAGCCGCGTCGGCCGGTGCAGTGATTGGCGCCGAAAATCGAGAGCCCCTGTGCTTCGATGGGAATCTCGAGTTCGTCGTCGGTGACCACGGCGGTGTAGTCGGCAAAGGGGTACGGGCCGAACAGTTTGCCGAAGACGTCGAGCATCTGCGGCTGGCGTGAGAAGTCGACGTCGAACTCGTTGTGCAACCGGGGTGGATGAACCGCGAAGATCGGGACCCGGCCGGAGCTGACCTGCCGATGCTCGTACTGCCCGATCTGAATGGTCGCCAAGTAGGTGGCCATGGGCTCGGTCTGCTCGTACACCCAGGTGGTTGCGCTGGCGCGGGTTTGCTTGCGCACCAATGCGCCGTTGGCGAGTGCGTAGAACGGTGAATCGGTGGTGATCGAAATGCGGTACGACGCTTTGGAACTGGGGTGGTCGTCGCACGGGAACCACGACGCGGCCCCGTTGGGCTGGCTCGCGACGAGGGTTCCTTCGGTGAGTTCTTCCCAGCCGACTTCACCCCAGAGACCTTTGATGGGTTCGGGATTTCCGGTGTACTGAACGGTGACCGAGAGCGCTCCGCCGGCGGGAATCTTGGTGCCGGGCGTGACGATCAGCTTGTTGTTCTGGCGGGAGTACTTGGCGCCGCGGGCGCCGTTGACCGACACCTTGGACACCTGCAGGTTCTGGGCAAGATCGAAGCTGAACTTGGATCGGTTCTCGGTGGTGACGGCGGTGATGACGGCTTTGCCGGCCAGACGGTTACTGAAAACCTTGTAGGTCAGTTCCAATTCGTACCGGGATACGCGATATCCGCGGTTGCCGTTCTGCGGCAGGTACGGATCGATCGGCTCGTCGAGCATCTTGTTCGGCTTCACGAAGCCGCCCATGGGGCAATGGGGTTGCCCTGCCATCGGGTCGACGGCGGAACGGTGTCACCTCGCATGACCAATGATGCAGGTCCGACGGTTGCGCCTGCGCCGATTCCGGCTGCGGGTAGCGCGACACAGTGTGGTCCCAGCGTTGCTCCGGCTCCCAAGGTGACGGTATCCATGGCCATAATCCGATCATGGAAGAGGTGAGTTTGCACGACGCACCCCCGTTCGACGGTTGCCCCGTCACCCAAAGTCACGAGATCTGCTTCGGGTAGCCAGTACGACTCGCACCAAACCCCTTTGCCTATTTTGGCGCCGAGTCCGCGCAAGAAAATGTTCAGTACGGCAGTGCCAGTTGCTGCTCGCGCGAACCAGGGCGCCGCGACAGTCTCGACAAAGGCGTCGGCAACCTCGTTGCGCCAGACGAAGGAACTCCAGAGCGGATGCTCCACCTTCTTGATCTTGCCGACGACAAGCCACTTGGCCGCGACGGTGATCGTCCCGGCAACGGCGCCCGCGATCAGCAAGACGACGCCACTGAGCAGAGCGGCGAACCAGAATCCGACGGCGCCGGCGAGGGCTTCGAGTGCAAACAGCACGCCAAGGCCGATGCCGAAGGTGACCATGACGGGGATGAGTCGGCAGGTTTCCACGACGCCGCGGGCGATCTTGAGACGCGTCGGGGGATTGAAGGTGCGGGCCGCGTCGGTGTCTCCGACTGCACGACGCAGGCGCACGGGCGGGCTACCGAGCCAGGAGGATCCGGACTTCGCCTTCGACGGCGTCGCGGACAACACCGCAACAAGCCCGTTCTTGGGGACGCGTCGGCCGGGGGCGGTCATTCCGGAGTTGCCGAGGAATGCGCGCTTGCCGATCTTGGCGTGCTCGATGTGCATCCAGCCGCCGCCGAGCCCGTAGCTGGCGACCATGGTGTCGTCGGCGAGGAACGCGCCGTCTGCGACGGTCGTGAACTTGGGAAGGAGCAGGACGGTGGACGCTTCGACGTTTTTGCCGATCTTGGCGCCGAGGAGGCGCAACCAGCCGGGGGTGAGCAGGCTGGCGTACAGCGGGAAGAGGAAGGTGCGGGCGGAGTCGAGTAGACGCTCGGTGGCCCAGACCTGCCAGCCGATCCGGCTGCGGACGGGGTGGTATCCCTCGGTCAATCCGATCGACAACAGGCGTACTGAGACCAGCGTGATGATGGCAAAGACCAGCAGGCTCAGAATCGTCGCGAAGGGAAGCATGATGAGCGACTGGGCAATTGCGCTACCGAGGGTTTCGGTGTTGCGAATCCACCAACCGATCAACACGATTCCGGCAACGAGAGCAAAGATCGGGACACCGGCAAGGAAGACGGACGTGATGCCGTACACCGGAACCCAGCCGGGGGCGCGCTTCGGATGTTCCGACGGCCAAGGATGATTCGCTTTGCCGACCTTGGTGGCTGGCGAACCTGCCCACTGCTGATTGGCTTTCACCCGGCCGAACACAGCTGATCCGGGTTCGACGACGGCGCCGCGTCCGACACGGGCACCGGGCAGAAGTGTGGAACGCGAACCGATAGAAGCACCGGCCCCGATCTTGATCTCACCGATATGAATGAGATCGCCGTCGATCCAGTGACCGGACAGGTCGACTTCGGGTTCGACGGAGCACCCGTCGCCGAGTTCGAGCATGCCGGTGACGGGCGGCAACGTGTGCAGGTCGACGCCGTGGCCGATGTCGGCTCCGAGGGCTCGCGCGTAGTACAACATCCACGGTGCGCCCGAAAGATTCGCTGCGCCACTGGCTTCGGTGAGTCGCTGAGCAATCCACAGTCGCATGTGTTCACTGCCGCCGCGCGGGTAGGTGCCCGGCTGCAGGTTTCGCAGCAGCGCTCGGGTACCGATCACCGCGATGGTCATACGGCCGATCGGCGTGATGAAGACGATGAATGCCAACAGAATCCACCACCACGAGACCGTCGGCGCCCAGCTGACGTCGACGAACCACGCGAGAACGTTGTTCGCGATCGCGATCCAGGTAACCCACTGGAGTCCGGCCAGGGTGGTGATCGGAACCGTTGCCGCAACCTGAGCCAGTTGGGTTTTCAGAGGCGTGGGCGTGACGATACGTGGTTCGACGGTTTCCGTAGGAGCCAATTCGTCGAGGTATTCGGCCAGGGACCCCAACCGTGGATGATCGTAGAGCTGGGCGACGGTGACCTCGGGGAAGCGTTCGCGTAGTGCCGTCACCAGCTGCGCCGCGGAGAGTGATCCGCCGCCCACTTCGAAGAAATCGTTGTCGAGGCCGGTGATCTGGGCGCCGAGGATGGAACCCCACAGTCCCGCGACCCAGGCCGCGGTTCCGTCGAGTCCGAGTGCGGCTCCGGCATCTTCGCCGGCACCGGGCAGGGGCCAGGGGAGAGCGTTGCGGTCGACTTTGCCGGAGGTGCGTGTCGGGAGTTCGTCCATCAACGCCAGACGCGGGACGAGCGCTGCCGGCAACTGTTCGCTGAGCGTCGCGTGTGCGGCCTTGAGGTCGAAATCGGGGTCGGTGCTCGCGATGTATCCCACGAGTATTTGGTTTCCGGCCGCAGTCTTCTTGACCGCGGCTGCGGCACCACTGACACCGGGAAGGTTCTGCAGCGCGTTGTCGACCTCGCCGAGTTCGATCCGTCGGCCACCGAGCTTGACCTGATCGTCGGCCCGGCCCTGGAACATGAGCCCCTCGAGCTCGAGTCGGACGAGGTCGCCACTGCGATAGGCACGCTCCCAACCGAGTGAGGGCATCGACGCGTACTTCTCGGCGTCTTTTGCCGGGTCGAGATAGCGGGCGAGGCCGACGCCACCGATCACCAGTTCGCCCACCTCCCCGACTGCGACGGGGTTGTTCTGAGCGTCGACGACTGCAAGGTCCCAGCCGTCGAGGGGGAGCCCGATGCTGACGGGACTCTTGCCGTCCATCAAAGCCCCGCACGCAACAACCGTCGCTTCGGTCGGTCCGTACGTGTTCCACACCTCGCGGCCTTCGACGGCCAGGCGTTCGGCCAACTCGGGCGGGCAGGCTTCACCGCCGAAGATCAGGAGGCGGACAGCTTCGAGGGCCTCGGCCGGCCACAACGACGCCAACGTGGGAACAGTGGAGACGATGCTGACGTCGCGGGAGACCAGCCACGGCCCGAGGTCCATGCCACTGCGCACGAGTGATCGCGGTGCGGGAACCAGGCAGGCGCCATGACGCCACGCGAGCCACATTTCCTCACACGACGCGTCGAAGGCGACGGACAGTCCCGCGAGAACACGGTCACCGGGCCCGATCGGCTCGTCCTGAAGGAACATGCGGGCCTCGGCGTCGACAAACGCTGCGGCATTGAGGTGGGTGACGGCGACGCCCTTGGGTGTGCCGGTGGACCCGGAGGTGAAGATGATCCAGGCGTCGTCTTCGGGCAGGGGATCGCGCACGGGTGGGTGCTCCAGCCGCTTCGGTGCCGTGCCAGGCCCGATGCCGTCACCCGTGATGATCGCGGCTACCTGGGCTTCACCGAAAACGAGTTCGGCGCGCTCTTCCGGATCATCGGCGTCGACGGGTACGTAGGCAGCGCCGGCCGCGAGGATCGACAGGATTGCCACGTACAGCGAACGCGAACCGGACGGCATCCGGATGCCGACGCGATCACCCGCGCCGACTCCGGCATCGGCGAGCCAGCGCGCGCCCTGTTCGATTTCGCCCAGCAGTTCGGCGTACGACAGCGTCGTCTCACCGTCGTCGATGGCAGGTGCTTCGGAGTTGGCCTGCGCGGATGCCCGCACGATGTCGATGAGGGTGCGCGGCGCAGGTGCCTGCGTCGAGCGGAGAAATACGGACGGAATCCCGAAAGACGATTCCGTTTCCGCGTGCGGCTGGAGTGGCAAACCCGTTGATCCTGTTCTGCTCATGAATCTCAGTCGTGCGACCTGTCGAGTTGTTATCTCATGACAAGTTTGCGAGTTGGTGAACAGTTCTGCCTAATGCAACATGCCGACGCGGCGCTTATTCCGAGTTCGTGACGCTCTGCAGGTGTCCTTCGGCCGAATCGGCGAACTCCGGAGTGTCGAACACTTCGCCGCCCAGCGGGTCGACGGCACGAGAATCTGGGGAGATGTCGACGACGCCGGTATCCGGGTTGATGTTGACCGCGTGCTGCGGTACTTCGTGGACTGCGACGAACATGTGGGTATCACTCGGATCGGTGGTGATGCCCGATTGCGACGGCGTCAGTCCGGCGAAGCTCGACGAGATGTTCAGGTCGCGCAATCGTTTGGTCGACGGTTGTGGCACGTCGACCGAGCTGTTGGTGGTCGAGATCCGCAAGTACCGCGGAGCCGCGGCAACCTCGTATCGGAACGCCTTGAGCATCGACAGGCACGCCAGCACCATGATGATCGAGAACGGAACCGCCGTCGCGATAGCCACGGTTTGCAGGGCGGTCAGTGATCCACTGCCGCCGACCAGAAGCAGAACAGCCGCGGCGGCGCCGGACAGGAAGGTCCAGTAGACCCGGGTGATCTTGGATGTCTCGAGATTGCCGCCCGTCGCGAGAATGTCGATGACGATCGAACCCGAGTCGGCCGACGTCACGAAGAAGAACACGATGACAACGATCGCGAGAACACTCGAGATAGTGCCGAGCGGAAGACCGTCGAGCAGCGTGAACAGCGACGTGTTGGTATCGACGGCGCCGGACGCGTCGAGCATGGTGCCCTCGTTGCGCTGACGCAGGATGCCGGAGTTGCCGAAGATCGTGAACCACAGCGAACCGACGAGTGTGGGCGCGAGCAGAACACCGAACACAAATTCACGGATGGTGCGTCCACGCGAAATGCGGGCGATGAACATGCCGACAAACGGCGCCCAACTCATCCACCATCCCCAGTAGAAGATCGTCCACGCGCCGGCCCAGCCGTCGTCGGCAAACGGTGAGGTGCGCAGCATCAGTTCCGGAAGAGCCTGAACGTAGCCGCCGAGGTTCTGCACCCAGGACTGCAGGAGGAACAGCGTGGGGCCGAGGATCAGCACGAACAGAGCCAGAACCGCGGCCAGGATCATGTTGATGTTGGAGAGCCACTTCAGTCCCTTGGTGACGCCGGAGACCACGGAGAAGGTAGCCATACCCGTCACGATCACGATGATGGCGATGACCAACCAGTTGTCGGTCTCCACCCAGCCGAGGTAGTCGAGGCCGGCGGTAATCTGCTGAACACCGAATCCGAGCGAGGTAGCGACGCCGAACAGGGTGCCGACGATCGCGACGACGTCGATGGCGTGCCCGATCTTGCCCTCGATGCGGGCGCGTCCGAGTAGGGGTTCGAGGAGCCAGCGGATCGACAGCGGGCGACCCTTGCGGTAGGTCATGTACGCCAGTCCGAGGCCGACGACAACGTAGATTGCCCACGCGTGCAGGCCCCAGTGGAACATCGTCAGTTCCATTGCCTGATTTGCGGCCGCGTCGGTCGATCCTGCTACCCGGCCCGCGACCGGCGGGTCCACGTAGTGCGAAAGTGGTTCTGCCACTCCGTAAAACACCAGACCGATGCCCATGCCTGCGCTGAAGAGCATGGCAAACCAGGACATCATGCCGAACTCGGGTTGTTCGTCGTCGCGGCCGAGTCTGATGTTGCCGATCCGGCTGATCGCGCAGTAGAGCGCAAAGACCACAAATCCGGTGGCAGACAGGATGTACCACCAGCCGACACCATCGGTGATGGCGTTGTTGAGGCTCTGGAAGGCGTCGGACGCAGTCCCGGAGTAGATCACAGCAAAGGCGATCAACCCGAAGATCACTATCGATGCCGGGACGAATACGGGTTTCCGTAGTCCCCTCCACGCGTTTTTGACCGCAGTCATCTCGCTCCTTCACACAGTTCAGCGTTCTTGTCGCACTCCGGCGACATCGTCGACGCGCTCAGCCCTCGTACGGCGGCCACAGGTCACGTAGGTGGGCATGCGCTCGCACCATCGCAGTAAAGACCGGGCTATTGCTTTGCAATTCAACGTAGCTGCGCAGTTCTGTCGACTCAAATGAATGAAAGATGGTGCAGTGTTGACGAATCTGCCGGTCTTGTTCGACTATCGATCTGTATTTTGTTGCTGTTTAAGGATTCTCGTAATCGTTTGCTCGAAATCTGTTCGAATCTCTCTGGAATACAAGGAATGAAGGGTCATTGCGAGATTCGGAACGAATCGTATTTGTCAAACTCGGTGAATGATTCTGTAGGTCAAGCGCTTATGGCCCGTGAATGCTCCTCGGAAGGTTGCGGTGCCACGGAGGCCGAAACGTTACCGTGATGGTGGTCACCACGAAGAGATGTCGGGCGATTTGTCGGAGTCGAGAGCGTGTTCTGCGTTGGGGTTGACAAGCCGGTTGACTCCTGCCATTCTCGTTTGCAGGTCACGAGTACCAGTGTTCAGCCCCGGCTTGCTGGTCGGCAACCCTCCTCCGCGGTGGGGTGCTCCGGGTGACGACCCGGCTGTATCCGAAAACGGATTCGGCAAGCGCGGACTCTTCCGGGGACATCACCCGAACGAATGAGTCCTTGAACGTGAGGATTGTCTTCGATGACTGCTGTTCTGAGTGCCGATACCTGCACCGCTCCCATTGCCAAGGTTTCTGGTGCCGACCTACAGGTTCCCCTCGTCCAGGGTGGCGAGTGTTCCTACGCGAACTTCGACTACGCAGCGAGCGCGCCCGCATTGGCCCAGGTCACCGATCGCATTGCGGAACTTCTTCCCACGTACGCCAGCGTTCACCGCGGTGCCGGATACGCCTCCCGGATCTCCACGCTGACCTACGAGAACGCTCGCGAATCGGTTGCTCGCTTCGTGAACTGCGCTGACGATCAGGTTGTCGTCTTCACCCGCAACACCACGGACTCGCTCAATCTTCTCGCTCAGTCCGTGCCCGGCAGCACCGTCGTTCTCGACGTCGAGCATCACGCAAACCTGTTGCCCTGGAACGATGCTCGCATCGTCACGGCCGCCGATACCGTCGAAGAGACCATCGAGCGCCTGATTGCGGAACTGTGCACCAAGCCCGCCGCGCTCCTCGCCATCACGGGAGCGTCCAACGTGACCGGCGAGATCCTGCCGATCGCACGCCTCGCGGACATTGCACACCGTTGTGGTGCACGCATCCTCGTCGACGCCGCTCAGTTGGCTCCCCACCGTCGTATCGATCTGCAGGAATGCGGAGTCGACTACCTCGCGTTCTCGGGTCACAAGCTGTACGCACCGTTCGGTGCCGGCGTCCTCGTCGGTCGCCGCGACTGGCTCGACGAGGCCAAGCCGTACCTTGCCGGTGGCGGCGCTGTCCGTGAGGTGACGCTGGAATCCACCGAGTGGGCCTGTGCTCCCGCCCGTCACGAGGCCGGTTCGCCCAACGTCCTCGGTGCTGCTGCAATCGCCGCAGCCTGCGACGCACTGACCGCGCTCGACTTCGACGCCATCTCGGAGCACGAGAAGGCGCTCACCGCTCAGCTGACCGACGGACTGGCCGCCATCGCCGGCGTCAACTTGCTCCGGTTGTGGGCCGATGCTCCCGACGCCGTCGGAATCGTCACCTTCACGGTCGACGGCTACGAGGCCGGCGAGGTTGCCGCATTCCTCTCCGCAGAACACGGCATCGGCGTCCGCGACGGACGCTTCTGCGCGCACCCGCTGCTCTCGCGTCTCGGCCTGTCCGGCGGTGCCGTGCGCGCCAGCCTCGGGTTGGGCAGCAGCTCCGACGACGTCACCCGCCTGATCAACGCCGTGAGCATCCTGGTTTCGAATCAGCGTGATTGGAACTACGAAAAGACCGCCGGTGCATGGAATCCCGTGCCCGAGACCCGCACTTTCCTTGGTGGCACCGCAGGCGACGCCGGCGCGGCCGAATGCGTCTGAGCCCACATCCGGATGCACTGATCGAAATAGGCAACTAACATGGCAGACATGACAACTGCGACGTTTGGAATGTGTACGAGCTGACGATCGTCTCGCGCTCACCCCTCCCTCCATACTTTCGGAGAAACACATGTCTTCTATCGCATCTCATTCCCTGCATGTAGCTGTTGAACTCACCGGATTCGGCCACCACCCCGCTGCCGAAGGAGCTCCCGGAAACCTTCCGCTCATCGGCGCGGATTACTGGGTGGATCTCACCGAAGGTGACACCCTTCTCGATCTGACGGCCTTCCCTGTCAATGTCATTCGTATCCGGGCCAGCGACCTGCGCGATGCGCAGGCTCAGCGCGCCCAGATTCGTGCAGCGATCGCCGAGGACGGCCGCGATCCCGACTCTGTTGCAGTGTTGGTCGATCTCGAAGTTCTGATCGCTCCGGAAGCACGGGCCGCGCGTAAAGAGTTGGCGCAGTTGGACAGTGCGCTGAACGTCCCGCGAGTCCCGGCGTCGCTGCATTACGTCGGTACGCCGTCCGGGCTCGGCAGTTTGATTGCCGATATTCGAGCTGCCGACGTCGCAGACGGTGTGACTTTGCTCCCGTTGTCGTTGCCTCGAACCCTCGAACATCTTGTCGGCGAAACCATTCCGTGGCTGCAGTCGCGGGGATTGGTGACTCCGGCCACCGCTGTCGACGAAGTTCTCGGTCGCTTCGGATTGCCCCAGCGTCAGCGCACTCTCGCGTCCTGATCACCGATTGCATCTGCGTACAGGTGGAACAGCGAGGGTAGTTGGTCGGCGCCGTCCACCTGTGCCAGAAGTGTCCAGCACTGCGCAGTGATCGACCGCGCTCTCTTGCCGATCCAGTTGGTGGGCAGTAGTTCCGGTGGCAGGAGCGGATCGGGTTCCATCGCTCGCGTGAATTCCGCGGCGAGTTCGACGGTCATCGTGACGGCATCGGTGGCAGTGAAGGCTGAGGTGTTCCGCAGTTTTTGCAGGCGCGCGGTCGCCACGTTCAGTAGCTGATCGTATCCGGCCGCAATCTGATCCAGTGGCCACAATTGTGCGGCAATCTTCGACGGGTCTTCGAGGGTGCCCACTTTCAGGTCGCGAGTGGTGAGCGAAGACAGATACTGTTCGACGTCGAGTTGGGCGGCCGCATCGAGAACATAGGGTTCCCACGCGTGCGGCGAGACGTACAAGCCGCCCTGCACCAGGGCTCCACCGAGATAGGTCACCCTGGTGCGCAGTGCATCTCGCGCTTTCCGCGACGACTCCGGAATTGCGAATCCCACCACATGCCAGCGCCCATCCCACGGCGCCTCGGTGCCTCGATCTTGTTGAAAGGCGAGCCGAACGAACTCGACGTCGGGTTCCATCTCCCGCACGGCTTTCGCGGTTGCCCGCAGCGTGGCCTGGCGCCCACGCCCCTCCTGTGTGAACTTTCCCTCGGCGACCAACCGCTTGATGCACAGCCGAATCTGCTGGTCCGTCATGTCGAGGGCGCCGGCGGTGGCATACAGGGTGTGCCCGTCGACAGTTCCGTCTGCGCGCAGAAGTCCCTCGATCAGAATCCGCGTGGGTACATCGACAGCTGTCATCGCTCAGCCCTTTCTTTCCTTCTCGACATCTTCGCCCCTAACTGTACTATCGAAATAGCAACGGTCGTTCGAGATTCGTACGTTAGGGCGGGGAGATGGCAGTGCAATCGGTGCGCGAGAGGACGAACAGCCCACGTTTACGCAGGTGGGTGATCGCTTCTCTGGGGGTGGTCGTTGTACTGATCATTGGTCTGGTCGGCTGGAACCTGTACCAAAACACCTACGACATCCGTGAGGACAAAGTGACGATCACCGGGGGGCCGGTGCCGCTTCAGGGAGTGTTGGCACTTCCCGATCGCGGTGACGGTCCCTTCGGGCTCGTGGTTTTTGTCCACGGAGACGGACCGATCGATGCAACACACGAGACCTTCTACCGGCCGCTCTGGGAGTCGTTTGCGCAGGCAGGCTACGCGTCACTTTCATGGGACAAACCGGGGGTCAACGGGGCGCCGGGCAATTGGCTGGATCAGAGCATGGATGATCGAGCCACGGAGACAGAAGCGGCGATCGAGTGGGCGCGGGGACGCTCGGATATCGATCCGGCTCGCATCGGCCTGTGGGGTGCAAGTCAGGCAGGCTGGGTGATGCCCAAGGTGGTAAACCTCGATTCGGACATCGCGTTCGTCATTGCTGTGAGTCCCGCGATCAACTGGCTAGAGCAAGGTGAATTCAATACTCGTGCAGAGCTTTCCGAACGGAATGCGTCGGCCGACGAGTTCGAGAAGGCCCGGGCCGACCGAGCGAAGAATTTGGAACAGTTGGCCAGGGACGCGTCGTTCGACGAACTTGTGGTGTCCGGCGAGGCTGACGGTCTCACCGAAGATCGCTGGAACTTCATCCGGAAAAACTATCGGTCTGATGCCCGAGCCGATCTCGAAACCGTGGATGTTCCGGTGCTCTTGATTCTCGGCGGACATGACGTGAACGTCGACGTGGCAGATACGGAATCGGTATATCGCGAATTGCTCGACTCACCAGGGCAATTGGTGGTCAAGAAGTACCCTGAAGCGACTCATTCGCTGGTGGAAAAGAACCTCGAAGACTCCGAACTGATGTCGACCCTGGTGGCCGTCCTCGCTCCTCGTTCGCTCTTCGCGCCCGGGTATCTGGCGGATCAAACCGCATTCTTGGCGGGAATTCAGGGCTGAGTGAAGTGACGGACTGTGATGCCGTGCTCGTCGATCCGGACGGTTCCGTCCTCGTACCTACGCTCAGATGACCATGTGGCAGTAGATGCGGTCGCCGCGGTGTAGTGCCCCGGTTGCCAGTTCGGCAAGCTCAGTGAGAAACGGCACGGAATCTTCGGAAGGTTCGATCGTCTCGTCGATTGCCCAGGCGCGAGCCGCTGCCATCACACCTTCGGCATCCAAACCGGCTAGCGCATCCCGTAGTTCGTCGGCGACGGTCAGGACGTAGGCGTCGCCGTCGTCGTTGACAGCAACCAACGATCCTCGCCTGGGTCCGGCTGTGATCTCGTCATATGCCTTGCCGGTGAGCACCGACTCGAGGCGACTGAGGGAGACGATCGGGTCGACACGCTTGGCTTGCACAGGGTCGATCGGCCCGTCGTCCAATGCGGTGGCTGCGGCGGCATCCGAGGGGGCTGCGAAGTAATCGGTGATGGCAGACATACGCCGCATATTCTCACATCTGCCTGACCGCCGGTGGGCCTGGCAAATAAGGAAACCGTCGGCACCTGATGGTGTCGACGGCTTCGCAAGTGTCAGTGCCCGCCTTGCGCCTCTCGGCAAGTGGCCGCTCGAAGCGGCATTTCTGGGGTGGTACCCGGGGCAAAGAACCGAACGCCGACAGCCAGTACAACGACCGGGTCCTAGAAGTTATTCCGCAGCCGTCACCTGCGGGTATTGATCATCCGAAGCGCAAAACGGAACAAGACCGCAGCGCCAAGGCCGACAGCGAGGCCCGCAAGAACGTCGGTGAGAAGGACTCCGATACCAACACCGAGGACCGTCGCGGCCGCGACGGCAAGGGCGACATCAGCGCGAGGAGCGGCTATCGCGAGGTCCTTTCCCGAGAATCGAACGAGTGCCGGTCCAGCGGAGCATGCCATAAATCCGTTCTCTGTGGGTGTGACGCGGCGGGCGAGGCCGACTCCGACTTCTCTGAGACAAACGCGAAGCGGGACGCAGTCCGAGTCGCGTAGGCGTCATTTGCTGTTTCGGCAAGGAACGTTGCGCCAATTGCGGCGATTGCTCATCCTGGAATGCATGAGCCACGAACACCATGACCCCGAACACCATGACCACGCACACCAGAACCACGACAACCACGCTGACGCGACCGAGAACCCGTATGCCAAGGCGGATGCCCAATTCTGGAACTCGCTGTATGAGGAACGCCCAGCACGGTGGAGCGGAAACCCCAACCCGCAGTTGATCGCCGAGGCTTCCGACCTCGCACCGGGTACCGCACTCGACGTCGGCTGCGGCGAGGGCGCCGACGCTCTGTGGTTGGCACGCCGCGGGTGGAAGGTCACGGGCACGGATATTTCGTCGGTGGCGCTCAGTCGCGCTAAGGCCCACGTCGAGGGCTCTGGCGTTGATATCGAGTGGCTGGAAGCAGACCTGACCAAGTGGGATCCGCAGGGCCGTTCGTTCGATCTGGTGTCCGCGCAGTTCTTCCACATGCTCGAACCCGCACGCGGGGAATTGTTCCGAGCTCTCGGTGAACTGGTTGCACCGGGTGGCCATTTGCTGATCGTCGGTCATTCGCCCCACGAGTCGCCGACGGAGCACCATCGGGCAATGCTGCATACCCCGGACTACGTGGAGTCGCTGTTCACGGATGGGTGGAAGGTGTTGGTCTCGGAGTCGCGGGAGCGCGATCTTCCCGCGAACCCCGAGATGCATCACACCACGGATACCGTTGTGCTGCTTCAGCGATTGAGTGCGAGTACCGACAGCAGCTCGTAAGCGACGTGAGCCGCTGCGATACCGGTGATCTCGGCGTGGTCGTATGCCGGCGCGACCTCGACGATGTCGGCGCCGACCACGTTGAGGCCCACCAAACCTCGCAGTGTGTTCAGCAATTCGCGCGACGTCATGCCGCCCGCTTCGGGTGTTCCGGTACCCGGAGCGTGGGCGGGATCGAGTACGTCGATGTCGACGGAGACGTACACCGGGCCACCGTCGAGGCGCTTACGCATGCGCTCGACGATGCTGGCGACGCCGTCGACCTCGTAGTCGTCGCTGCGAATCACCTGGAAGCCGAGCACTCGGTCGTCCTCGAGGTCCTTCTCGCTGTAGAGCGGTCCGCGGATGCCGATGTGCTGTGAGCGCTCCATGTCGATGAGGCCCTCTTCGCTGGCGCGGCGGAAAGGTGTTCCGTGCGTGAAGGGTTGGCCGAAATAGGTGTCCCACGTATCGAGGTGGGCATCGAAGTGCAGCACGGCGATGGGTCCGTGATCGCGTGCGAGTGATCGCAGGATCGGCAGCGCGATGGTGTGGTCGCCACCGAGCGTGAGTACCGAGGAGCCGTCGGCGCGCAGGTCGGTGACCGCGGATTGAATCGTCGTCAACGCTTCCTGGATGTCGAAGGGGTTGACGCCGATGTCGCCGAAGTCGGCAACCTGCTGGTTGGCGAAGGGGGAGACCTTCAAAGCCGGGTTGTACGGACGCAGCAACTTCGACGCAGCGCGGATGTGACCAGGGCCGAAGCGCGCGCCGGGACGGTAGCTGACCCCTGAGTCGAAGGGGATTCCCAGGATGGTCACGTCGGCGCGCGACACCTCGTCCAGACGCGGCAGGCGCGCAAAGGTGGTCGGTTCGGCGTATCGGGGGACTCGAGTCGCGTCGACTGGTCCGATGAATGATCCGGCGTCGTTGGTGGCCATGTGTGGGGTCCCTGCTTGTGAACGGCACATCGGTGATGTAGCTCTCTGTGCAAGTATGGTTTCTTCAAGAAGCCTATTTGTCAACTCTTGTTTCCTATAAGGGACAGATTGTGTTGAAGGAGTTACCGCGTGGTGAAGATGAAGGACAGTTCGGAGCCTGGTGGGCCGCAGATCGGGGCCAGGCTCAAGGCTGCCCGTCAGTCGAAGCGGTTGACCCTCGACGACCTGGCCGCTTCGTGCGGAGTGACCAAGGGATATCTGTCGAAACTCGAGCGCGATCACGTCAACGCGTCGGTGGCGACCCTGATCAATGTGTGCGCTGCACTGGAGATCCCGGTCGGCTCGCTGTTCGAGAACGCGACAGCAGGCGAGGTGGTGCGCGCCGACGCTAGGCCACAGATCAGCTTCGGCGGCGAGAAGATGGCGGAATTCCTGCTCACGCCGTCGAATGAGCGTCGCATCCAGGTGCTGATGAGCGAAATCGAACCCGGTGGGGGAAGTGGGCGGGAGTACTACAGTCTGCCGGCCGATGTGAACTTCGTTCACGTCCTCGAAGGTGGTTTGCGGGTGTCGTTCGAGGGCGGGAGAACCGACCCGGAAAGTGAGTCCGTCGACGCGGAGGACGTGGTCCTCCAAGTGGGGGATTCGTTCACCTTTGCTCCGCGTCACAACCACAGTTTCTCGGCTGAGGGCACCGTGCAGGCCAAGGTTCTGTGGGTGTTGAATCCGGCTTTGCCGGAGGGTCCACGTGTTCCCGCCTGATTTCGCAGGTTGAATTTTAAGAAACTCTAGTTGACAGATTGGGCGTTGCCGATCACCCTTTGTAGTCGTCCCCGTCGCATACTGACGTCACGGAACTTCTCGAGGAGCGCACGATGAAGGTCGATTCCCTCCGCGTCGGACTGTTTCAAGGCCCGCTCACGTCGAAAGATGCCATT
The DNA here is from genome assembly GCF_003023755.1 of Rhodococcus sp. AD45-ID. Lineage (NCBI taxonomy): Bacteria > Bacillati > Actinomycetota > Actinomycetes > Mycobacteriales > Nocardiaceae > Rhodococcus > Rhodococcus sp. AD45-ID. The sequence continues at coordinate 20,960 of NZ_PYHL01000003.1, forward strand.
GCGTCGGTGGAGTGCAATGTGGAGGCGATCGGGGCCGCAGCACGCACAGCGGCGGCGTCGGGGGCATCCATCCTGGTGACGCCGGAGATGTCCGCAACGGGATACAACATCGGTGGACTGGTCGGAACGCGCGCGGAACCGGCGGACGGACCGATCTTCGACGCGATTGCGGCGGTCGCGGTCAGCACCGGAATCACCATTGTCTACGGCTATCCTGAACTCTCCGGCAGCGATGTCTACAACAGCGTGCAGGTAGTAGGGCGCAACGGCCTCTCGCTTGCCAACTACCGCAAGACGCATCTCTTCGGGGTGCTCGATCGTGAGAATTTTGTGCCAGGTGACACTTTGGTTATCGGATTCGATCTCGACGGAATCCGGTGTGGTCTGTTGATCTGTTACGACGTCGAATTCCCCGAAGCTGTTCGTGCCCATGCTGATGCCGGAACCCAGTGGTTGATCGTGCCCACCGGACTGATGGCTCCGTACGAACACATCGCACAACAAGTTGTTCCGGCTCGTGCCTACGAGAGCCAGATGTTTGTGACCTACGTCAATCGCTGTGGTTCGGAGTCCGAACTCACCTATTGTGGGTTGTCGTGTGCGATCGATCCGACCGGTAGGGAACTGGCCCGAGCGGGTGCCGCGCAGGAACTGATTCTTACCGATATCTCCGCCGCGGTTGTCACTCGATCACGTTCGCTCAATACACATCTCGATGATCGTCGACTCGATCTGTATCCCGACTATCGCTCCCAGCGAGAGGGCCGCCGATGACCGTTCCCGTAGCTCCCGACAGTTCCTCCGAGCCGGGTCCGTTGCCTCCGTTGACGATGTTCGGCCCCGACTTTCCCTTTGCCTACGACGATTACGTTGCCGACCCGGCTGGGTTGGGATCGGTGCCCGACGTCGCGTTCGGTACCGAAATCGCGGTGATCGGCGGCGGGCTTGCCGGCATGATCGCGGCGTACGAGCTGCTCAGAATCGGACTCAAACCGGTTGTCTACGAGGCAGATCAGATTGGCGGCCGAATGCGCTCGGTCGAATTCGACGGCTACCCGGGCGTAGTGGCGGAAATGGGTGCGATGCGATTCCCGCCGTCGTCGACAACGCTCTTCCACTACCTCGACGAGATGGCGCTAGAGACCCAGGAGTTCGCCAACCCGCTGGCGGAGGTGACCCCGAGTACCGTCATCGACCTCAAGGGCGAAAGCCACTATGCGCACACACTCGAGGATTTGCCGCCGATCTTCACCGAGGTCGCACAGGCGTGGGCACGCACTCTGGAAGACTACGCCGATTTGATTCCCATGCAGCAGGCAATTCGGGACCGCGATACCGCTGAGATCAAGCGGATCTGGAACGAGTTGGTGGTGCGATACGACGACCAGACGTTCTACGGATTCCTCGCCGCGTCGAAGCACTTCAAGTCCTTTCATATGCGGGAAGTGTTCGGGCAGGTAGGATTTGGTACCGGCGGCTGGGATACGGATTATCCCAATTCGATCCTCGAGATCCTTCGTGTGGTCATCACAGCAGCCGATGACGATCACCGTGGCATCGTCGGTGGATCGCAGCAGTTGCCGTTGCGGCTGTGGGACCGAACCCCCGCGCAGATGAGGCACTGGCCGGCAGGCACAACGGTTTCTTCGCTGAATGGCGGGAAAACGCGGCCCCGTGTCACTGAACTGCGACGTACCGAACCGTGTCGGTTCACGGTTGTCGATGCCGAGGGTTTCATCCGAACATATGCGAGTGCCATTGTGACTGTGCAGAGCTGGATGCTTCTCAACAACATCCGCTGCGCCGACGATCTGTTCCCGATCGATCACTGGACTGCGATCGAGCGAACCCATTACATGGGCTCGACCAAGGTATTTGTTCTTGTCGATCGTCCGTTCTGGAAAGACAAGGATCCCGAGACCGGTCGCGATTCGGTGTCTATGACACTGACCGACCGCATGAGTCGCGGCACGTACCTCCTCGATCAAGGGGAAGGGAAACCCGGCCTGATCTGTCTGTCGTACACGTGGTCGGATGATTCGTTGAAGTTGTTGGCGCTGAACGCTACCGAGCGCATGGAGATCATGTTGCGCTCCTTGGAAGAGATCTACCCCGGCGTCGATTTCCGTAGTCACATCATCTCCAGTCCGGTCACGCTGTCCTGGGAAACCGAACGCGACTTCATGGGTGCCTTCAAGGCAAATCTGCCCGGGCATTACCGGTACCAGGAGCGGCTGTTCTCGCACTTCGTGCAAAGTGACCTGGAACCGCGTCATCGCGGAATCTTCCTCGCGGGCGATGACATCTCCTGGACGGCGGGCTGGGCCGAGGGAGCGATCCAGACGGCGATCAACGCAGTGTGGGGCGTCGTCCACCATCTGGGCGGTTCTACGCCGTCCGGGAATCCTGGTCCTGGGGACGTCTTTGCGGATCTGGCGCCGATCCGGCTGGGTGACTGACCCGAGATTTGCAACTGCCGGATTGTCGTGTCCGGGGAGGGTTTGTACTCCTATCGGGCACGAACTTTATTCGGTGATGCACGTAACACTGGAAAGTGTTCGGATCCAATACTTTCCAGGAGGGTGTTCAATGGCGAGCACATCAACGGCAACCAAGTCAGAATTCGCGGACTCAGCGGATCCAGCGTTGGGACTGGTTGCCGAGTTGGCAGCAGCAGGGCAACGACTGGTATTTCGTCAGGGCGACGAACTGACCGGCGTGGTTCTGTGGCCGTCCGGAGAGCCCTCCCTCTCCGATCTGTGCGAGAACTTCGAATCCCTCGGACTTCGAGTGTCGACGCACCGCCCGCTTCCGACAGTTCTCGGATCGGCGCATCATTTCACCTTCGAGCCCTGCGCCTTCGACGGCGGTGCACTCGAGAAGATGGCCTCGGCTTTCGAAGCTGTTGTTGCCGGTAGGACCCGGATGGACAACTTCTCCAGCCTGATCGGCCGAGCCGACATCACGTGGCGTGACGCAGAGTTGCTGCGCGCGGCGTGCCGGTTCCTCGCGCAGGCACGCATCGGGCTGTCCGAAGGCTACATCGTGGGAGTATTGCAAGCGAAGCCCCTATTCGTTCGGGCGGCACTCGGACTGTTCACTGCGCGATTCGACCCGGCAGTGCCGAAGCGCAGTGTGGCGGTTGCCGCCGCGATCACCTTGATCGACGAGTTGGTCGACAGCGCAGACACTCTCGACGAAGATCGGGTTCTTCGCGGTGTTCGCTCGTTTCTCCAGGCAACATTGCGGACCAACTGGTACCTGCGCGACGGCGCCGGCAATCCGCTGTCGTATGCGTCGTTCAAGATCGACTCCCAGGTTCTGTCGACGCCGCAGAAAACCGTTCCGTTCCGCGAGATCTACGTCAGCGCACCCAACGTCGAGGGCGTTCACCTGCGTAGCTCGTCGGTGGCCCGTGGCGGCCTGCGATGGTCCGATCGCTTCGAGGACTTCCGCACCGAGGCCTTGAGCCTCATGAAAACCCAGAGTGTCAAGAACTCGCCCATCGTTCCGACCGGAGCCAAGGGCGCTTTTGTCGTGCGCGGAACATCCACGCCCACACCGGACCAGGTGCAGGAGTCGTACAGCACGTTCATTCGCGGACTGCTCGACGTGGTGGACAACATCGTCGACGGCTCGCCGGTACATCCGGCCGAAGTGATCGCCTACGACGGTGAAGACTCGTATCTTGTCGTGGCAGCGGACAAGGGAACCGCCCGGTTCTCCGACGTGGCGAACGGCATTGCGATCGAGCGTGGTTTCTGGCTGGGCGACGCCTTTGCGTCGGGTGGTTCGGCCGGCTACGACCACAAGGCCATGGGCATCACCGCCCGCGGCGCGTGGGTGGCTGTGCGACGCCATTTTGCCGAACGTGGTGTGGACGTCGACACTGATCCTTTCACCGTCGCGGGGATCGGCGACATGTCCGGCGACGTGTTCGGCAACGGAATGTTGCTCTCGCACAAGATTCGTCTGGTTGCGGCGTTCGACCACCGCCACATCTTCATCGACCCGAACCCGGACCTGGAGGCCACGTTCAGTGAACGCGCCCGCCTCTTCACCGTGCCGCGCTCGTCCTGGGACGACTTCGATCGCACCGTGATATCGAGCGGCGGCGGCGTGTGGCCGCGCAGCGCAAAGTCCATCAGTCTTCCGCGCGAGGCCCGCGACGCACTCGGAATCACCGAGGAGAAGCTCACCCCGCAGGAATTGATCCGGGCGATCCTGTGTGCGCCGGTCGACCTGTTGTGGAACGGGGGCGTTGGCACCTACGTGAAGGCGTCGGGCGAGAGCAACGTCGACGCGGCCGATCCGTCCAACGACGGTGTTCGTGTGAGTGCGGACGAATTGCGTGCCGGCGTGGTGGGGGAGGGCGGCAATCTCGGTTTCACACAGCGCGCGCGGATCGAATACTCTGCCGGCGGTGGACGAATCAACGCCGACTTCATCGACAATGCGGCCGGTGTTGCGACGTCGGACCGAGAGGTCAACATCAAGATCGCTCTTGCGGGGTTGGATTCCGGCTCACGAAATGCGCTTCTGGCGTCGGCCCAGGACGAGGTAGCCGCGTCGGTACTGAAGGCCAGCGAGGATCAAACCCTTGCCATCAGCCTGGCCGAGCATCGAGCGCCGGCACTTCTCGACCAGCATGAGCGGCTGATCGAGAATCTGATTGCGGCGGGCGCCATGAAACGCGTCGAAGAATCGCTGCCGGATGCCAAGTCGCTTGCCGTGCGGGCCCGGGCAGGTCAGGGGCTTCTTCGCCCCGAACTTGCTGTGCTGGTTGCTCAGTCGAAGAATGTGCTGACTGCCGAGTTGGGTGCTTCCGAGGCCCCTGACAACAAGATCTTTGCCGACCGGCTGACGCAGTACTTCCCGCCGTCGGTGGTCGAGGCAGCGCCAGAGGCTGTGCAGGCGCACCGACTCGGACGCGACATCATCATCACTTCGGTGGTCGACGAACTGGTCAACCGCGTAGGGCCGGGTGTGCTGTTCCGGCTGGAAGAGCACTTGGGTGTGCGCAGCCCGGAAGCGTCGTTGGCGTATGCGGTGGTCAGTGAGGTGCTCGGCACCGAGGGTCTGCGCCGCGACATTCTGAACTCCGATCTTGATGCTGCCGAACAACTTCAGGCACTTGATCGACTGCAACAGTTGCTCGAGTCCGAAATGAGCTGGGTGCTGCGACGGCCAGGAGCGGCCGGACGGTTTGCGGTGAACCCGCGGGCAGACATCGATCGATGGTCGGGGCCGGTGCGCGAACTCACGGCGGGGCTGAACTCGAGCGAACGTATCGAGGTGTCCTTCGGAGCTCTGGCGTTGGCCGACCTTGCACTGCAGGAGAATACGTCGGTCCAGGCGGCTGCGACCGTCTACCGCGAGCTTGCCGCAGAGCTCGATCTGGGTGACGTGCTCGGCGGCGTCGACGTTGCCGTCGGAGCTTCACACTGGGAGGTCATGGGCAGCGCTGCCGTTCATGCTCGATTGACGACGCGATTCGCGGATCTGGTATCAGGTGCTCTCGACGACGATCGCGACGGTGTGGTGCAGCGGTGGTCGAGCGCCAATCTCGATGCTGTGCACCGATTTACGACGTTGATGTCCAGTGTTCGCCGCAGCGGTTCGCTCGACACTGCGCGACTGTGCACCGTCGACGCGGAACTCGAACTGCTGATCCGCGGCACATCGTCGTTCTTGTCAGCGGCTCTCCCAAGCGAGTAGCGACAGCAGCAGTTCAGCTCTGACCCTGGCCTCGCCGAGGTCGCATCGCAAGAGTTCTTCGACGCGGGTGATGCGACCTCGGAGAGTGTGCCGGTGGATACCGAGTTCGGAAGCGGCAGATTCCCATTGGCCGTTGGCCTCGAGGTAGGCGCGGAGCGAGATCGCGAGGGCTGTTCCGTGTTTGTCGTCGTGTTCGGTCAGCACGGGAATCGTGTCGGCGGCCATGGCAACAAGCGCTTCTCTTGCGGGTTCGGACGCAAGAATCGTCGAACCCGTCAGTGCATCGAATTCGAGAATGCGCGCTGTAGCCGTTGTGAGGTTGGCTGCAGCGCGGGCTTGGACGAGTGCGCGCGAAGCGTCGAGGATTGGGTGCGGCGTGCTGATCCCGGCGCGAACTGCCTTGGATTCGCTCGGAGACAGCTGCGCCAGAAGCGCTTGTGCGGTGTCGACGGTATCGGTGCCACGAAGCAGCACGGTGAGTGCGGTGTTCTCCACTTGGGCAAAAAGAGGTCTTCCTGCGCGTGCAAGTGCGCTGTCCAGCTCGCGTAGAGCAGGTCCCAGCGCTGATCCTCGGATGTGGACGACGCGTACCAATCCGTTGGTGTCGCTCGCTTCGCCGAGATACGACGGCACGGAGTCTTCGGCGATTCGTCCGTCGAGTAGCAGTCCGAATGCCATCGAGTTCAGCTTGGATCGTTCGGCCCGCAGGCGCACTGGCTTCTCGAGTTCCAGGGTCAACAGTGAAACAGCATGTCCGAGAAGCACTCTGTCGATGTTGCTCAGTGGTCCCGAACCGGCCAGTGCAAGGTAGCCGTGCCAACTGTCGGTCACGCCGACAGGGGAGAGCGTAAGCGTCCGCTCGGGGGTGCTCTGCGAAATCGATGCCGGTGCATTGGGATCGCGAGTGGTCGCGGCCACGGCACGCACCTCGGCGATCAGCGACTTCTGATTTGCGGGATGTACGGCGGTAATGCGGTCGCCGACAAACGCAACCGAAGTTTTTGTCGCCGTGGCCAGTTCGCGCACGATCGCGGAGACACCGCCGCGCAGCGCAACCCGGGTGATGCGCGTCTGTACTTCTGCCGCGCGCAGGACAGACTCGTACTCCTGCTGACTCAGCCGGGTCATCACCGCGCGGGTGACTGCCGCGAACGGGGTGGTGAACGGAACGTCGAGCAGGGGAAGTCCGCGACCGCGGGCAGCTGCGAGAAGTTCCGGCGGGACCTCTTTGTGAGAAAGTCCCGTTCCGAACCCCAGTGCTGACACTTCCGCCGACGCCAAACGGTCGACGTAGTCGGCAAAATCAGCGGCAGTAGCGCCCACGAATGCAAGCCCGGTAGTGAGCACCAGTTCCCCGCCCGAGAGCCACGGAGTGGGGTCCGTCAGCTCTGTGGCCTGTGCAAACGTGACCGGCTGAGTGGATGACGACGGGTCGGTCAGCAATGTCAGCGACAGGTGCTTCTGACGCAGTAGCCAGGAGATCGGAACGGTCACGAGTTCAAGGCTAGCGGGAGCTGCCGATATGGAGTAGGCCTGAGTATGTAGATATCCATTTCGGCACTGCTCGATGGTGCTCGCGCGTCGCATACTCGAATGCAATACACAACCGAGAGGGTGGTCACATGAGTGCAATCGAATACCGGCTTCCGCAGGAACGTCGCATCGTCACGGAGTTCCCGGGCCCGCGCTCGGCTGCGCTCGCAGAGCGTCGTAAGAAGGTTGTCGGCGCAGGCGTCGCGTCCACCCTTCCGGTGTACGTCGCTGACGCGGACGGCGGAGTGATCGTCGATGTCGACGGCAACTCGCTCGTCGATCTCGGTGCCGGTATCGCCGTGACCAGCGTCGGTGCATCCAACCCGGCTGTTGTCGCCGCAGTTCAGGATCAGGTTGCGCACTTCACCCACACCTGTTTCATGGTCGCTCCGTACGAGGGCTACATCGAGGTCGCCGAGCGCCTGGCCGAGCTCACCCCCGGTGACCACGAGAAGCGTTCCGTTCTGTTCAACTCCGGCGCCGAAGCCGTCGAGAACGCCGTCAAGATCGCGCGTCACGCAACGGGTCGCGACGCCGTTGTGGTGTTCGATCACGCGTACCACGGCCGCACCAACCTCACGATGGCACTGACGGCAAAGTCCATGCCGTACAAGAGTGGCTTCGGTCCCTTTGCCCCCGAGGTCTACCGTGTTCCGATGTCCTACCCGTACCGCGAGGGCCTGAACGTCGACGGTTCGAAGATCACCGGTGAGCAGGCCGCACAGCGCGCCATCACGATGATCGAGAAGCAGATCGGCGCGTCGAACACGGCAGCCATCCTCATCGAGCCCATCCAGGGTGAGGGCGGATTCATCGTTCCCGCAGAAGGATTCCTCCCGACGCTCGTCGCGTGGGCCAAGGAGAACGGCGTCGTCTTCATCGCCGACGAGGTCCAGGCAGGCTTTGCTCGCACCGGTGCCTGGTTCGCCAGCGACCACGAGGGAATCGTCCCGGACCTGGTCACGCTTGCCAAGGGCATCGCCGGCGGCATGCCGCTCGCAGCTGTCACAGGCCGCGCCGATCTGATCGACGCAGTCCACCCGGGCGGCCTCGGCGGCACGTACGGCGGTAACCCCGTCGCCTGCGCCGCGGCGCTGGCATCCATCGACCAGATGCACGAGCTGGACCTCTGTGGTCGCGCCCGCACCATCGAGACCACCGTCGTCGGCCGAATGAACGCGCTGGCAAAGGAACTCGACGTCATCGGCGACGTTCGTGGACGCGGCGCCATGCTCGCCATCGAGCTGGTCAAGCCCGGCGGACAGGAGCCGGATGCCGACATCACGAAGGCCATCGCAGCTGCGTGCCTCGCGGCAGGCGTTGTGATCCTCACGTGCGGCACTTACGGTAACGTCATTCGTCTACTCCCTCCGTTGGTCATTTCCGAAGAGCTGCTCGACGACGCCCTGACCGTCCTCGAGTCTGCTATTCGCACTGCAGCACAGGAGAACTGACATGTCGAACGTCTCGGAACTTCTCGATTCCGTACCCCAAGGTCTCTGGCTGGGCGGCAAGCTCACGCCGGCCGAGAAGACCTTTGCGGTCTACAACCCGGCAACCGGCGAAGAGTTGGCTCAGGTGGCCGACGCCACTGCAGCTGACGGTATCCATGCGCTCGATCTCGCTGCTGCGGCACAAGATGATTGGGCCGCGACGCCCGCTCGGAACCGTGGCGAGATCTTGCGTCGCGCGTTCGAGTTGTTGCATGCCCGCGCCGAGGACTTCGCGCTGATGATGACCCTGGAAATGGGTAAGTCGTTGGCCGAGAGTCGCGGTGAGGTCAACTACGGCGGCGAGTTCCTGCGTTGGTTCAGTGAGGAAGCCGTCCGCATCGGTGGACGTTTCACACAGGCTCCGGCCGGTAACGGTCGCATCCTCGTCACCAAGGAAGCCGTCGGACCGGTTCTGGCGATCACGCCGTGGAATTTCCCGTTGGCCATGGGAACCCGAAAGATCGGACCGGCACTTGCGGCCGGCTGCACCATCATCGTCAAGCCGGCCGAGGACACTCCGCTCACCATGCAGCTTCTCGGCCAGGTATTTGCCGACGCCGGCCTGCCTGACGGTGTGCTCTCGATCCTCCCGACCTCCGACGCCGCAGCTATCAGCGGACCGCTGATGGAAGACGCACGTCTGCGCAAGGTTACGTTCACCGGTTCCACCGGCGTCGGAAAGCTGTTGGTGCGCAATGCCGCTGACAAGCTTCTCCGCACGTCCATGGAACTGGGTGGCAACGCTCCGTTCATCGTCTTCGACGATGCCGACATCGATGCAGCTGTCGACGGTGCGATGCTTGCGAAGATGCGTAACGGCGGCGAGGCGTGCACCGCAGCTAACCGCATTTACGTTGCCAACTCGGTGCGTGAAGAATTCACCGACAAGTTCACCGCCAAGGTTGCGGCCTTGAAGGTGGGCGCAGGTGACGCCGAGGGCACCAACATCGGCCCGCTGATCAACACCAAGCAACTCGCCACCGTCACCGGACTCGTCGACGACGCCGTGTCCAAGGGTGCTCGCGTGCGCACCGGCGGATCGGCGCCAGAAGGCCCGGGGTTCTTCTTCGCCCCGACCGTTCTCGACCAGGTGCCCGCCGACGCGCGCCTGCTGAAGGAAGAAATCTTCGGACCTGTTGCAGCCGTAGTCGGTTTCGACACCGAAGACGAAGCCATCGCCGCAGCGAATAACACCGAGTTCGGGCTTGTGGCGTACTTCTACACCCGTGACATCGATCGCGCGATGCGCGTCTCGGCGAAGCTGGACACCGGCATGGTCGGCGTCAACCGCGGCGCGATCTCCGATGCCGCAGCACCGTTCGGTGGTGTCAAGGAATCGGGCTTCGGTCGCGAAGGCGGAACCGAAGGTATCGACGAGTACCTCGATACCAAGTACGTAGCGCTGTAAGTTCTTTCGCGAACAACGAAGGCCTCGCCGGATTCCCGGCGAGGCCTTCGTTGTTCGAGGTTATTGTCCCAGCGGAGTGGGGCGGTAGTACTTGCCCTCGTGATAAAGAAGCGGCGCCGCAGCGGAATCATCGTCTTCGTCGGCGTGAACTCGGGTGACAAGCCCGACAACAAGGGTGTGGTCGCCAACCGGAATCAACTGATCGACCGTGACGCGCATCCAACTGGGCGTGCCGTGCAGAACCGGCTCGCCGGTATCGAGGACAGCCCAGAGTGATTGATCGGCAAAACGCTGATCTGCGCTGCGCGCAAAGCGCTGGGCCAAATGCTGTTGGTGTTCACCGAGAAGATGAATCACCAAGGACTTTGCGGCCTTCAGGGCGGTGATGCTCGACGACGTCTCCGCGATGTTGAACGACACGAGCGGCGGTTCGAGCGAGAGCGACGAGAACGAGGTCGCCGTGAACCCTACCGGTCCGGTGCCGGAGTCGAGGGTGACAACAGTGACTCCCGCGGGGTGACGGCCCAGTGCGGCCCGGTAGTCGGCGGCGCAGATGCCGGTGGACAACTCGGGCGCGGTGGTCGCGTCGGGCGTGGTTGGGTTGGAAATATCGTTCGGCGTGTCAGTCAACGGGGCTCTCCGGTGGGAAATTTGGTCTTTCGACCCACTATAAGCGCGCGTCTGACCGTCCTTAGTCCATATCCACGGCAAGGCCGGCCGTGATGCGCAGCAGTTCCGGATACGTCGTGCGGAAGACTGTGTTCGGATGGCCCGCCGCGGCCCACAGGATCGGATACTGCTCGAGCGCGGTGTCGACGTACGTCGGCAGGTTGGTGGGGTGCCCGAGCGGCGCTACTCCGCCGATGGGTTGACCCGTTGCGGCCTTGGCCATCTCCAGCGGAGCCCGGGTCAGTTTGCCTTCGAGGCGCTCACCCGTTGCCTGCAGATTCACCTGGTGCGCGCCTGAGACCAGCAACAACACTGGATCGTCGTCGAGTAGGAAGACGAGTGACTTGGTGATCGCGCCCACCTCCACCCCGACAGCTGCCGCTGCTTCTTCGGCAGTGTGCGTCGCGTCGGCTTGCGTGACGATGACGCCGTGATGACCGCGAGCGATCAGGGTTTCGGCGACGTGCGAGGCGTTGGGGTGGAGGAGGCTCGTCATGAATTCAAGAGTAGGACTAGTCGGCGATTGTCACAGCCGGAGTTGGCACTGTGTCGGCGGACTTTCGGTTCTTCCTGATTGTAAATCCGAACAACATGGCGGCGCCGACCACGGCGTACAGGAAAAGCGTCAGTACGGGCTGGCCGACTCCGACGTTGCCGAAGTACACGATGCTTCGAACACCCTCGGTGCCGGCGCCCGGAGTGATCCACCGGCCGATCGCCGCATAGAACGACGGGAGCACATTCGAGCCGAAAGCGCCTCCGGCACTGGGATTGCCGAGGATGACAAACACTGCGATCGCCAACGGGACGGCGAGAACGCCGATTGCCGCGCGGAGTCCGACCGTGAACATTGCCGTACCGAACACGACGGCACTTCCCAGCAGTGAGAGCGGGAGCCAGTGCCCGGCAAAGGTCCCGAGAACATGCGACGTGATGAGTGCGCCAAACGCCCCGGAAATCACCGAGTACACAGCGATCACACCGGTATGCGCAGCTGCCTGGCGAAGCGTCTTCGGTGCACCGATGAACAGGCCGATTGCTGCGGCAAAGAGGTAGCCGCCCACAACCCAGCCGATCGAGAGGTAGAAGCCGGACAGGCCGCGGTTGTCGTGAGCGCCCACCGGGATCTCGTCGCGCACCACGAACTCGCGGTTCTGGCTGCTCTCGACCTGGGCAAAGATCGATTCGAGTGACGTTGCAATGGAGCTACCGCCCGCGCTGGCGGTGATCAGGGTGTCGGCTCCCGCCGGATTGATGACAAACGCACCCTGGATCTCGCGATCGTGGAGCATCCGACGCGCTGCGGCGGTGTTGTCGCCAACGCGCGCGTCGAGCGGGCTGCCGTCGATGGCGTTGAGCTTGTCGGCGATCTGCTGATCCATGCCGGCCGGTGTGCCCTGATCTGCGATGACCACAATCTCGATGTCACGTGGCGTCGGCTGATGGAACGCGGCGACATAGCTGAGGATGAAGCCCATCTGGAGCAGGATCATGCCGACGAACAGCGCGACCATGACTTTCGGGGCGCCGTATTTGGCCAGCAAGTTGTCGCTGGGGTGTTCGTGCGGAGGCGTGGGTGTTTCCGGTGCGGCGTGTGCCGGATGCGTTGTGGTCACGATGAGTCCTGATCTTGTCGAAAGTAAAGAGCTTGTCAATACCCGAGGTATTGAATACTCTAGGTATCGTGACTGAATCCCGTCAACCGGACTTCGTGCCGGTAACCCGCCCCGGACGCGACGTTGTGCGGCAAAGACTGCTCGACGCTGCGGCGGAAGAATTTGGGGAGCAAGGATTCAGTGCTGCACGTCTCACCGAAGTGGCCCGCCGAGCGGGCTTCACGAAGGGCGCCGTCTACTCCAACTTCGAGTCCAAGCAAGACCTGTTTGCCGAACTATTTGCGCAACGGTCACTCGAACTTGCCGGGAGGGTGCTCGCCGAGATCGCGGGCATGAGCCCCACCGATGCCGCCGGCAAAAGCGGCGAGGCAATCGCGTCGTGGATGGCGGGCAACCCCGGGTGGTTGCTGCTCGTCCTCGAATTCGGGGTCCTCGCCGGACGCGACCCCCAGATCGCCCAGGCGTACCTCCGAGAGCGTCGGCACCTACGTAGTCAACTGGTGGAATTGATCGGAGCGCGAGCCCGGGAATGGGGCGTCGAGGATGCCTTCGATGTGCGGACTACCGCAATCTCCTTGATGGCCTTGATATCCGGATTGGTTCTCGAACACTCCGTGGACCCGGAAGAAGTCGATCAACAAGCAATGGGCGCCGCAGTGACCGCTCTATTTGCAGGCGCAGTCGCGCGGGCCGGTTTGCCTACCAGCTAACGAATTGGCGTCTGGGTGGCGTCGCAGTCGCGGATATTCGGTGCCGCGCGCCAATTGTGCGCCCGCAGGGACAACTGGCCGCGCGGCTGAACATTAGCCGCGCGGCAACCACATCAATTCCGGCATAGCAAACAAAACGCCCGCGACCGGAATCGGCCGCGGGCGTTGAGAAAAGAAACTCAGACTGTTGCTGGAGTGTTCTCGTCGAGTTTCGGATCTTCGTTCGCGATCCGCTTGTTTCGGATAACGCTGCTGATAAAGGCCGCGCCGATCAAGAAGACACCAACAAGGCCGGTGATGATCTCGTTGATGTGAACACCGATGGACACCATCAGGATGACGGCCAGAGCGCCGATGGCCCAGTGAGCGCCGTGCTCGAGGTAGACGTAATCGGACAGCGTGCCCTTGCGGACGAGGAAGACGGTGATGGAGCGGACGAACATCGCGCCGACAAAGCCGAGGCCGAGAGCGATGATGATCGGGTCCGAGGTGATCGCAAACGCGCCGATGACGCCGTCGAAGGAGAAGGACGCGTCGAGGACCTCGAGGTACAGGAACAGGAAGAATCCGGCCTTACCTGTTGCCTTGGCCAGCTCGGTGGGTCCGCCGGACCTGACGGTCTCTTCGTCTTCGTCCTCTTCGGGAAGGTTGAAGAGTTCACCCAACCCGTTGACGGCGATGTACGTGATCATGCCGAGCACGCCGGAGATCATGACCGTCGTGACCTTGTCGTCTGCGGCGAGGAACGAACCTGCCAGAACCAGAGTGAGGCCGGCAACGACAACAGCGAGCTGATCCAGCTTGCCGATCCGCGCAAGGGGCTTCTCGAGCCAGGACAGCCAGGTGATCTCACGCTCTTCGAAGATGAAGCCGAGGAACAGCATCAGCAGGAACATGCCACCGAAGGCGGCGATGGTCGGGTGAGCGTCGGTGATCAGTGTTTCGTAGCTCGGATCGCCGTTGGGGAAGTAGGCGGCGTCGTCGGCCGGCGGGTTCAGCGCGAGGTCGAGTGCCGCGATCGGACCCAGGCCCGATGCCGCCCACACGATGACAAGCGGGAACACCAGACGCATACCGAACACCGCGATGACGATGCCGACGGTGAGGAAGATCTTCTGCCAGAAATCACTCATTCTTCGCAGAACGGTGGCATTGATGACGGCGTTGTCGAAGGAAAGCGAAATTTCCAGAATTGACAGGATGACAACGAGGAACAGAGCCTCGGGTCCGCCGTAGATGAACGCGACGATCATCGCGATGATCGAAATGCCGATCGATAAACCGAATATTCGCAGTACCACGGAGCGTGGCCCTTTCTAGTTGGTCAGTGCGCAGTGGTTACTGCAGCGGTTATCTCACCGCAATCGATACGAAGCCGGGGAGAGTTCCACAGCGTACTGCGGAACTCTCCCTTTGGTCAGCTCGACGGTAGGTCGACTATCAGACGTTGACGCCGTAGTCGCGTGCGATGCCCGCGAGGCCCGAGGCGTAGCCCTGGCCGATAGCGCGGAACTTCCACTCTGCGCCGTTGCGGTACAGCTCGCCGAAGACCATTGCGGTCTCGGTGGAGGCATCCTCGGACAGGTCGTAGCGGGCAAGTTCGTTGCCGTTGGACTTGTCGACAACGCGGATGTACGCGTTGCGGACCTGGCCGAAGGACTGCGAGCGTGCTTCTGCGTCGTAGATCGAGACGGGGAAGACGACGCTCTCGATGTTGGCCGGAACAGCGGCGAGGTTCACGTCGATCTGCTCGTCGTCGCCTTCGCCTTCACCGTCGGTGTTGTCACCCTTGTGCTCGATCGAGCCGTCGGGCGAACGCAGGTTGTTGAAGAAGATGAAGTGCTGGTCGGAGACGACCTTCTTGTCTGCACCTGCGCCGATTGCGCTGGCGTCGAGGTCGAAGGCTGCGCCGGTGGTGGAACGTGCGTCCCAGCCCAGGCCGACAACCACTGCGGTCAGGTTCGGGGCCTCCTTCGTGAGAGAGACATTGCCGCCTTTGGTCAAGCTGACGCCCATTCAGGGGTCCTTTCAAGAGAAGAGACATGGCCCGCGACGACGATTGGCCGTCTTGGGAATGTGTTTACCTCCTCCACCCTAACGGCACTTCGGGTGTGGCTGCGGTAACAGTGGAAATCGAAACGGAAGCGCAAGCAGTCGGCCCCGTAGGATTCAATCGTGGTAGGCAGATGGTCGGAGCGCTTCAATCGGGGGGTGAGCGTGGAGGAGTCGATCAGTCGTGCGCGGGAGGCGCAGACTGCGATGGTCTCGGCGTTTCTCGACATGGACAAGCGTCAGACGATTGCTTCCGCTGCTGTCAAAGCGTCGACCGAGCTCTTCCCCGAGCGTGGTCTGGGCGAGGCCTGGAAACCGGTGAGGGACAAGTGCTACGTGGCGGTGTCGAACTACCTGTCCACGAGCGAGCAGTACGGGAACGACCAAGCTCTCCATCGTGATGCGCGCACTGCCACTGCGGCCTTCGAGAAGTCGGTGGCCGAACTGGTATCCGCTGCTCAAAGCATTGATGCTTTCTACAACGGCAATCGAAGCCACCTCGAGCAGGCCACGGCGACGATGTCCACGATTCCGGTTCTCGGTCAGCAGGCGCGCACGGCTGCCGAGGCCGCTCGCCGCGCGTTGAGTGATACCGATCGGCGCTATTGCGAGTACCCGTCGGTAGTTGCGTCGTCGGAGCATCTGGACGCGTCCGTTGCCGCGCTCGCTCGGGCGGAACACGGTGAGCGGGCAGACGAAATCCGGGTCGAAGCCGAGCGGGTCAACGCCGCGGCAGCAGCACTCACGGAAGCATTGGCCCAGGCACCGTCCACACAGCGACATGCGCAGACGACGGTGTCGGCCGTGTCGACGAGGCTGGCGGCGGTGCGAACGCGGGTGGACCGCCTCGACCCTGCGTATTCGGCATTGCTCCGGGAGTTCAATGCCGCGAGTTCAGCAGATCTGGTCAACAACAGCAGTCGGAGTCGTGAACATATCGATAACGCCGCTGCCGATTTGAACGAGGCAATGCAGGCTTTGGATGTGGGCAATCCGGAACATGCGTTGGCGTTGATGGCAGATGCGCGGCTTCATCTTGCCGAGGCGGAAGCCTGCGTTGATGCTGTGACGGATCGTTTGACAACACTTCGGGCAGTTCGGGCAGATCCGACAGAAAAAGAGCGTCAGGTCCGTTTTCGTTTGAAAGACGCGCAGATGTTTGCCGTCAATCACGGTTTGGTGGCGGAATGGGGGTCCGTGCTCGATGCGCAGTTGGCGCGGATCGAACGGGCGGCTGCGTCACTGACGGGAACTCATCCGGACTACTGGTCGTATGTCATGCAGTTGGATTCGGTTTCGGCGTTCATCGCCGAAGTCGTCGAAAAGATGCGAACGCAAGCAGGAAGACGCTGACCAAGAACTGAATATGCAGGTCGGGGCCGATCGGGGGATCGGGATGGACACCCGAAAAATCAAGTGGGGGGCATGAAACGTGGAATTGCCATCGGTCATAGAGAGAAGAGACATGCAGCACTTTCAACACCTCGAGGATGATGTGCGGGAGCAATTGTTCCTGCATGCTCCCCGAACCTTCAGCGATTCCGACGAGCGAGATCTGCTGGCGATCGCTTTGGGCGCGACTCTCTACGTTCCCGCCACGCGGGCAGGGTTGGCCGAGATCGTGGAGAAGCGCGCTGGCGAAGGTGTCAGTTCGATGGTTCTCGATCTCGAGGACGCCGTCGCGGACGACGAGGTGGAAACTGCGCGGGCCAATGCCGTGGCCGCGCTCGACAAGATCGCGGCAACGGATGCGGTCGGCATGTTGCTCTTCGTCCGGGTCCGTGAAGTGTCCGACATCGCGGACATTGCACAATCGCTGACGATTGGGCGCGCTGCGCTGACCGGATTTGTCATCCCGAAATTCGGGAGTGAAACCGGCGAGTCATTCCTCGATGCCGTCGCTGACGCGTCGGAAGCGCTCGGAAAGCATCTGTACGCCATGCCCGTGCTCGAATCGCCGGAATTGGTACACCGTGATACCCGCGATCATGAATTGCGCAGTGTCCAGGAGCTTCTTACTCGTCATCGGGATCGCATTCTCGCGGTTCGCATCGGTGCCACCGACATGTGCAGCACGTTCGGTATCCGCCGTGACCGCGACTTGACGATCTACGACGTGCGTGTAGTTGTCGATGTCATTGCCGACATCGTCAATTACCTTGGCCGAGCCGATGGTTCGGGTTTTGTCATCACCGGGCCGGTGTGGGAGTACTTCGCGGACCACGAGCGTATGTTCCGCCCGATGCTGCGTGCGACGCCGTTCGAGGAGCACGACGCGGTGCGGTTCCGGCAGCACTTGGTGAGCCGCGACCTGGACGGTTTGTTGCGGGAAATCGCTTTGGATCGGGCCAACGGCATTCAAGGTAAGACGGTTATCCACCCGTCGCACGTTGCCGCGGTCAATGCATTGTCCGCAGTCACGCATGAGGAGTACCACGACGCTCTCGACATTCTGGGCGTCGAGGTGGGTGGGGTGCAGGCGTCCGGCTATCGGAACAAGATGAACGAGATGAAGCCGCATCGCAACTGGGCTAGGCAGACGGCCTTGCGCGCACGTGTTTTCGGCGTGACAAACAAGGGGATCACGTTTGTCGAACTGCTGACGGCGTTGGTTGATCGATGACCAGCAGCGTGGGGTCGGTTCCCTGGGCCACAGAAGAATTCGGATTGGATCTTGTACACGGCGACTCCGCTGTCGGACGGACGGTGCCGGAGTTGGTGATTCCCGGACTGCGTCGCAATCCGCGCCGCGCGCACCTGTTGGTGTCGACGGTACTCGGCAAGCACATCCCGACGCCGCCATCGGTCGTCATCGGGGCCGCCGACGATCTGGGTGATCTGGTGCGCGAGCGCCTGGGCGTCGGCGTTGATGTTGTTGTGCTCGGATTTGCCGAAACTGCAACAGGTTTGGGCCATTGTGTTGCAGCCCGCCTGCATGCTCACTGCTACTTGCATTCGACGCGCCGCGACGTACCAGGGGCTACTACGTTGGCCGGGTTCGAGGAGGGGCACTCGCATGCGACAAGTCACCTGATGCAACCGACGTCGGCGGAACTGTTCGAGAACAATTTGCCCCTGGTGTTGGTAGACGACGAAATATCTACCGGTGCTACAGCTATCGATGCCATTCGCGCACTGCACGGCCAGTGCCCGCGCGAGCGGTACGTCGTGGCCTCGCTGGTGGACATGAGAACCGACGAGCATCGCGCGGCCAGTGAGGCTGCCGCGGCGGAAATGGGAGTGGCTATCGATTACGTCAGTCTCGCATCGGGTTCCACTGTTCTGCCGCTCGGTCTGACGGAACGAGTGACGGCGCTGGATGCTCCCACTCTCAATATTGCCGGTACCGATCGCGGTTCGGTCACCAGAGTGGACATTCCGTGGCCGGCGGCAGTGCCGGACGGAGGCCGTCACGGGTTCCTCGACGCGGATTCGGCAGGTTTCGACAGCGCGGTCGAAGCCGCTGTCAGGGTTCTGGATTCGACGGTGGTGCCAGACCGTGCACTGATCGTGGTCGGTCACGAAGAGTTGATGTATCTCCCTCTTCGCATTGCGAGCGGTCTCGAACGCGGCGGCCGCCAGGTGCGGTACCAGACGACCACGCGGTCTCCGGCATACGTCATGGACCATGTGGGCTACCCGCTGCGTCGTGGATTCACCTTTGTCGCACCGGAATCCGGCGAGAACGAGCCGCGCTTTCTGTACAACGCGCAGTGGCCGGACGTGGCCGTCGACGCACTTGTCGTGCTGATCGTGGACGAACCTGCCGACACCGATCGCCTGATGGCGTCCGGCGGTGTCGTGGAGGCACTGAGAAATGCCGGGACCGATGTTGTCGTGGCAACGGTGCGCGGCGCAGACCCGTCGACGTTGCGGGATTCGAGAGAAGGTGAAGGCACATGACGGCGCCTCTGGTCGGACCGGAGTTCGGTTCGTATGCACCCGACGAAGTGACGTGGTTGCTCAAGGATCTGTCTCACGTGGACCTCGAAGCGGATGTTGCGCTGCGGGAGAAACGTATTCAGTCGGGTGAAGCACATTATGCCGAATCCCTTCCCATCGAGTACCAGCCCGATGCCGCGTATCGCGAACTGTTCGAAACCGTGTTGTCGGAGAGTGCGCCCAGGTTGGCGCGTGCGGTCGGAACGGTTACAGACCTGGTGCTGGCCGAGCGCGGCTCCGACGTCGTATTGGTCTCGCTGGCGCGTGCGGGTACTCCGGTCGGAATTTTGATGCGTCGGTGGGCGCAGCACGTTCACGGATTGACCTTGCCGCACTACGCCGTGTCCATCGTGCGAGGTAAGGGCATCGATTCTGTCGCGCTCGATTATCTTGCGCGCCATCATGATGCGTCGAACATCGTCTTTGTCGACGGCTGGACGGGCAAGGGTGCTATTGCCCGGGAACTCGAGGCCGCTCTCACCGAATATCATGCGGCGGGCGGCGCCGAATTCAATCCGGACCTCGCTGTTCTCGCGGATCCCGGATACTGCGTTCGGACCTACGGCACTCGAGACGATTTCCTGATCGCGTCGGCGTGCCTCAATTCGACTGTGTCCGGTCTGGTCTCACGGACGGTTCTCAACGACACCCTCATCGGACCCGGGGACTTTCACGGCGCGAAGTTCTACGCCGATCTGGCCGATGTCGATGTGTCCAACCGTCTACTCGACGTCGTCTCGGCGGAATTCGACAACGTACGGAGCGATGTCGCGGATTCACTTGCCGCTGTGCGCGCTTCGGATCGGACACCGACCTGGGCCGGCTGGGAATCGGTGGAGAAGGTGCAGGCGGAATACGGGATTTCGACCGTGAACTTCGTGAAACCGGGTGTCGGCGAGACCACCCGCGTGCTGCTTCGTCGTCTGCCGTGGAAGGTACTCGTACGTCAGAGGGCCGCGCCCGAACACGCACATATCCGTCTGCTGGCCGAAGCTCGCGGCGTCCCGGTCGAGGAAGTGCCCGATCTTGCGTACTCCTGCGTCGGATTGATCAAGGACATCACATGAGTGCGTCACCGGTACTGGTTGCGACCGATCTGGATCGCACGATGATCTATTCGAAAAACGCGATCGGCGGGGATCCCACCGGCACCGATCTGACCTCGGCACAGCACTACGTGTGCGTCGAGTACTACGACGGCGGTCCGCTGTCCCACATGAGCACCGAGACCATCGATCAGCTCCGGGCGCTCAGCGCGGCAACGCCGGTGATTCCCACAACCACCCGGACTATCGCGCAGTTCCAGCGCATCGACCTGCCGGGCGCTCCGTGGAAATACGCGATCACGAGCAACGGCGGCAACATCCTGGTGGACGGAAAGCCCGATCTCCGCTGGCGCAGCGAGATCGACCGATCGACCCGCACTGCCGGGATGGAGCTGGCGCACGTTCACAGTGAACTGGAAACCCGCATCGACGTCAGCTGGGTCAGTTCCATGCGGGTGGCAGACGAGCTGTTCCCGTACTTGGTAGTGGACTTGTCGACCATCCCGGCCGATTTCGAAGCGGACTGGAGTGCCTGGTGCACCTCACGCGGATGGAACGTCTCGCGACAAGGCCGGAAGATCTACACGATGCCGGACGCGGTCTCGAAATCTCGAGCACTCGCCGAGGTGCGAGCCCGCCTCGTCGACGCGGGCGAACTCACGCCGGACGCCACTGTCCTGTCGGCCGGAGACGGTGCACTCGATGCGGACATGCTCGAATATGCGGACTTCGCGATCCGGCCCCGGCACGGTGAGCTGGAAGAACTCAACTGGCAACGGCCGACCGTTACTGTGACAGAAGGATCCGGTATCGCGGCGAGTGCGGAGATTGTGCGTTGGTTCTCCGCCCACGTTGCCGCGATGACGGTCGGAACACCGCAAGAGTCCGAGCAGCTCTCTAAGTAATGCACGCTCTGAAATGAAGGAGATGTAGTTGTCTGTATCGCTTGCCAAAGGTCAGAACGGTCCGTTGGATGTGCCGGAGGTGATTGTCTCAGTGCAGTTGGCCGCCGCCGCTGACCTCTCCGCACTGCTCGTGGCCGGCAACGGCAAAGTGCGCTCCGACGCGGACTTCGTCTTCTTCAATCAGCCCACCGGGCCAGGCGTGCAGTTGGTTCCCAACCCGGGTGGCATCGCGTCGCTCAAGGTTTCGCTGGCCGGTGTGCCTGCCGACATCGAGCAGGTTCGTGCGGTGATCACTCTCGACGACACTTCCTCGAATTTCGGGCGCACCGCGGCGCCGACGGCTCGGGTATCGGATGCCGCCGGAAACGTGCTGTACGAGTACGTGATCGACGGGCTGTCCAGCGAGTCCATCGTCATCGCGCTCGAGGTGTACCGACGTCAGGGCGCGTGGAAGGTCCGCGCCGTCGGGCAGGGCTATGCCGGTGGATTTGCAGCGTTGGTGACGGATCACGGTGTCTCCGTCGACGACGCACCAGCACCCGCTGCCCAGGCCGCACCCCCGCAACCGGCCTACAGCCCGCCGCCGCAGCAGCAGCCGGTGTACAACCAGCCTCCCCAGCAGCAGCCGGTGTACAACCAGCCTCCCCAGCAGCAGCCGGTGTACAACCAGCCGCCGCAGCAGCCGTCGTACAACGCGCCGCCGGCCCCGCCCGCGCCGCCGGTGTACAACCAGCCTCCTGCCGCACCGGCTGAGGTGAGCCTGGTGAAGGGTCGCCCCGTCAGCCTCACCAAGGGGCAGAAGGTCACGCTCCGCAAGGAGGGCGGCGTTGCACTCACTCTGATCCAGATGGGGTTGGGCTGGGACCCGATCAAGAAGAGCGGCATGTTCGGCAGCCGCACGGCCAATGTCGACCTCGATGCGTCGGCGCTCCTGTACGCCGACGGCAATCTGGTCGACGTCTGCTACTACGGACAGCTCACGTCGAAGGACGGGTCGGTGCGTCACATGGGTGACAACCTGACCGGCGACGGTGATGGTGACGACGAAGTGATGACGGTCGATCTCCAACGCGTGCCTGCGCACGTCAACGCGGTGATCTTCACGGTTACGTCGTACCGCGGGCACACTTTCGAGCAGGTGCAGAATGCGTTCTGCCGTTTGGTCGACAGCACGACCAACTCCGAATTGGCTCGGTACACGATGCAGGGCGGTATGGCGTTCACCGGAATGGTGATGGCAAAGGTGTACCGGCAGAACGGTGAATGGAAGCTGCAGGCGATCGGCGAGGGCATCCAGGCAAAGCACGCCGGCGAAGCCGCACCACAGCTGGGCCGTTTCCTGATGGCGTAGTGAGTGAAATTCGGTTGGGGTGTGAAAGGGCTTGGCTCGGTAGATGATTAATCGTGGGATTCGGTTCGGTTCAGTTGCGGCCACCGTGGTGGGACTGGTTCTGACGTTGGCGGGTGCCGGCGCCGCACACGCGTCGGTTCCCGTGGACTCCGGAGAGAACGCAGGCATCAAGTACACCGCTCTCGGAGACTCCCGGGCGTCGGGACCACGCTTGGAACCGATGTACCCCGACGGGTGCTCGCGGTCGTACGAGAACTTTGCGGGCAAGATATCGCGCGAACTCGGAACCTCGGAGTTCGCGGACGTGTCATGCAGTGCTGCTCGTAGCGAGAACATCATCTCCACACCCCAACTGATTCCGACGCAGTGGCCGGTCCAATTGGATGCAGTACACCCGGACACGAATCTGATCACCCTCTCGGTCGGGGGCAACGACTCGAACACCCTGATCGTGGGGGCACTGTGTGCTGCTCCCGCACCGGGCGTCGATCGCGGATGTCGCAACGATCCGCTCACCGAGTCCCTTGCGCAGTCCGGCATCGATCAGGCTGCCGATTCGCTCGACAAGACTCTGGCTGCGCTGACGCAGCGGGCTCCGCAGGCGCGGATCTACATGGTCGGAGCAGGCGGGATGATCGGTGCCAGGGCGTGCTGGCCCAATGTTCCGTTCTCGGACGGTGACGCGGCGTGGTTCATGAACTACTACGCGCGTTTCAACACACAATTTGCCGCGATCGCCGGCCGGTACGGCGTTCACGTCATCGACATCGCCACGGACGCGGTAGCGGGTGGACACGACGCCTGTGCTGCGCCGGAGCAGCGGTGGTTCGAGGGCATGTTCTCGGAGTCGACGGCGCAACGACTGCACTTCACAGCGAGCGGAATGACCGAAGTTGCAGGCCGAATTGTGGCAGATCTGCGAGCGAACCCCATCGGCGTGGCATAGTTCTCGGCTGTGACTGTGGAGTTCGTTCCTGGACAGAATGCGCCGCTGCAAACATCCGTCGTGACGTTTCGTGCGTCCAGCCAGACGCCGTTCGACGTGTCTGCGATGGTGACGGATACGCGCCTGCAGGCCCTGTCGTCCGACGCTTTTGTCTTCTACAACCAGCCGTCGACGGCCGGCGTGCAGCTGACAGGCGACGTCGTCCGGGTCGATCTCGATCGTCTTCACCCCGATGCGGCAGCGGTGCTGTGCATCGTGAGCGTCGATCCGAGTGCCGCCACAGCCGGGGCCTTTCGGGTTGCCGGTTTGTCTGCGCGGCTGAGCGATGAATCCGGTTCGGTACTCGGCGAATTCGACATTCCCACCGCAGGTTCGGAGACCGCAGTCATCTGCTGGGAGTTGTACCGGCGAAACGGCGCGTGGAAGGTTCGAGCAGTCGGACAAGGCTATGCGGGCGGTTTGGCCGAACTCATCGGCGTTCACGGAGTCGAGGTAGACGACGTGCCGGCAAACGCGGGAAGCCCTACTGCGTCGGTGCGCGACGATCAGGTTGTGGAGCCCGTCGAAGAGGGCCGCGCACTCGAACGTATGTGGATGATCTTCGAAGACGCATCGAGGTCGGCGGCGTCGCTGATATCGAGCAGCGAATACGCGATGACGAGGTTGGACGAGGAACTGTCGGTAGCGGTAGCTGACGCGAGCACCCGCAACTCGCCGGCCGGTATTGCCGCCCGTGAAGCTGCGCAGAAGCGTCACGACGAACTGGTGGCGACAGCCCGCGAGAGCCATACGCGAGATTCCGCGCAATTGGCCCATGAGCTGACCGTCGTGGATTCGGTGATTCCGCGGGCGATGGCGTCCTGGGAATCACCGGTATGGGCGGCGGGTTCGGCGAGGGAATCTCTGACGTCGAGTGATGGTGTGCGACTTGGCATGTTGTCCGCACCTGACCGAAGTTCACTGAGTGTGCCCTACTGCATGCCGCTCCCACTGCCACGGCCGATCTGGGTGGACAGCACCTCCGGGGCAGCGGCGGTCGCTGTGGTCAGTGCGTTGACGCTGCGAATCATGGCTGCCGGGCCGATGCCGTTGCTTGACGTCGTCGATCTGACCGGGTCGTACACGTTGCTGACGGATCGTTTGTCCGCGCAGTTGGCCGGCCCGGTGATTCGCACGCATCAGGAGATTTCTGCGCGGTTGACGGAGTTGGCCCAAGCTGTGGATTTGGCGGGGCTGGCAAGAAACAGCGGCCAGGAGTTCGCGATGTCTCACGACGCCGGCCCGAGCACTCCACGACTACTGATACTCGGCGACTTCCCGCATGGGTATTCGGCGCAGGACGCCGAGGCGATCATGTTTCTCGCCGAGCACGGACCGATGATCGGATTGTCGATACTGCTTGTCGGAGATGACGAGTCGAGTTCGACCGAGGAGAGCATCGTGGCCTTGGCACATGGGTGCCGCCACGTTCCGGCGGCCGGTGAGATCGACGTCCACGATCCGTGGACGGGCTCGCACTGGGTCTTGGTCCCGGACACCCTCAATCCGGCCACGCAACCGCAACTCTTTGCCGCATTCGACAAACTCTGACTCGATCAGAGTTCGTCGAGCGTAATAATCCCGTCCTGCAATGCACGTGCAAGCAGGCTCATCTTCGTGGGGGCTCGCCGACCGACGGCCGCGTATTTCCCTCGAATTCGCATCAGATGTGTGTTGATTGTCCCGATCGAGATGAGCAGCTGCGCGGACACGACGGTCTTACTGTCGGATTTGAGCCAGTGCCGGAGCACTTCGATTTCGCGGCTGGAGAGACCGGGATCGCGTGGCGGCGCAGCGGGTTGTTCGGGCGACCCGGTCACGGAAGTGCTCCTCGATCTTGACTGATTGCAGGGCCGCAAGCATATAAGAACCTACCGGAAGGTTTTAATTGCAGGGGTGGATGGCAAAATTCGGGGCTCCCAGGCAAAGTGGTTGGTACGACTACGCGCGGTGCGTGGCGGCTCTACCCGAGGAGACTCATGGCATTCTGGGATCAGCTGAAGGCTAAGGCTCAGGAAATGAACAGCCAGCTCAAGACCAAGACGAGCCAGTTCCAGAACAAGGAGTTCAAGAACGCAAGTATGGCGATGTGCGCGTTGATCGCGGCCGCAGACGGCTCGATCGACCCGGCGGAGCGTCAGAAGACGTCGGCATTGATCATGAGCAACGAGTCGCTGGCGGTCTTCCCGCCGGCAGAGTTGAGTCAGCAGTTCGATTGGTACTGCAGCAAGCTGACGTCGGACTTCGAGTTCGGAAAGCTAGAGGCAACCGCGGCAATTTCCAAGCTCAAGTCCAAGCAGGATCAGGCTCGCGCGGTCATTCAGATCGGCATCATCATCGGCGGCGCCGACGGCAACTTCGATCAGCATGAGCGCGCAGTAGTGCGGGACATGTGTTTTGCGGTCGGAATTGCTCCCTCGGAATTCGATCTCTGATAGTTCTCTTGCAGAAAGCGGGTGCGGTGCCACTGGCACCGCACCCGCTTTTGTCTCGTCAGTACTCCGGGTAACCGTCCTCGGGGCCGAGCATGCGCTCGATCCGGGTACATGTGATCTTTGCCAACTCGTCGACGCAGATCTTGCGTTCCACGGATGCCGGATTAGTCAGGCGGACGCGGATGTTCTCGAGGAGATCCTGGGCATCGTGCCCGTGTGAGCACCAGATGTATCGGAACGCGAAGGTCGACTCGTATTCCTCACCGGCTCGGCGGATGGTGGCCATCAGTGACTCGTCGGAATCCCAGATCGCGCATTGTTCGAGGTGGGATGGCACACTTTGGGCGCGGACGCCGACGGGCGGATGGCAGTGCAGGGCATTTTCGACATCTGCGTCGGACAGGTTGAGCAGTGCGTTCTCCGCTCGGGCCAGGATCTCCGCGTAACTGGCAAACGGGCGACCGTCGCTGACCCATCCAGCCCACGTCATCGAGCAACAGCATTCGTACAGCGCATGGATTGCCTTCGGGCGGGGCAGTTCGTTGAAGCGTTCCAACCCGATCGACTGATGTAGCAGCATGTGCCCTCCCGGTCGGTTCCTGAGGCAGTGTTGGGCGTCCTGCCACGGGTTAGCCAGATGTGCGATCACCATCGATGATCCGACGTTTACCTGCGAATGGGAAGGTTTGCCAGCTCGAATTTTCAGGGTTCTTAACACGTGGGAAATCCGTTCAACCGACGTGAACATGGGGCCGGCGGGAGCGTCGACGTTCGGCGCGGCGCAGCACTTCGCGGGTTACCGGAGCGGTTTCGCCTTCGCCGATGAACAGGAAACGAAGCAGGTTGGTCAGAGGATTTCCCTCGGACCATTCGAAGTAGACATCCGGGATCACGCCAGTGAGATCGCGAGCCTTCAGGAGAACGGCTGCGATGGTGTTCGGCACTGCCGGACTGTCCACTCGCAGGACTCGGTGTCTGCCGCGGCGTCGGCCGTGGACAACAAGATCGGTGCTGAAATCGGAGGAGTCGGTGACATTGACTTCCATGAAGATGATCGATTCACCTCTGGGGATGTTGCTGTGCACTCGTTGCTGGAGTTCCTTGACTCGATACTCCTTTTCGCTGAGGTGGGCGGCGTCGTGCGCGACAATTGCGAGATAGCCCCGGTGCGTGGCTTCGTTGATGAATTGCACAGCGGTGTCGTCGAATTCGACGGATTTAGCGCGCAGCTCGAACGCGCGTGTCACCCTCGACAGGAGGGATACGACCATGATCGCAGCGATGAAGAACGATGCAACTTTCACCCCGTCCGGTCGTTCGATGATATTGGCGATGGTTGTGTAGACAAAGAGAGCTGCAACAAAACTGAAGGCTACGAACAGTTTTCGATTTCCACGTCTGCGCACGGACAGGGTGACTGCCACCGCCGCGGAGGAGATGAGAACCAACACGCCGGTTGCGTACGCGGAACTCTGGGCGTCGACGCTTGCATCGAAGTAGAACGTCACGGTGATCGCGATGACGCTGAACACGAGCACGAGTGGGCGGACCGCGCGAGCCCACGACGGGGCCATTCCGTACCGGGGGAGATATCGGGGAACAAGATTGAGGAGACCGGCCATCGCGGAGGCGCCGGCAAACCACAGGATGAGGATCGTGCTGAGGTCGTAGACGGTGCCGAATATCTGCCCGAGATAGTCGTGAGCAAGAAATGCCAAGGCGCGCCCATTTGCAGCGCCACCCGGCTGAAACTCGTTCTCCGGGATGAGAATTGTTGTCACCAGGCTCGACGTCAGCAAGAACCCACTCATGATCAAGGCGGCCGCGGTGAGTAGATGTTTAGTGCCGCGGATACGGCCCTCCGGTTGCGCTTCGGTGTCGCGTGGCCCGCCTTCGATCTGCGGCATCACGGCAACACCGGTCTCGAAACCCGAAAGGCCCAGAGCAAGTTTCGGGAATACGATCAGAGCGATCAGGATCATCATCGCGGGATTGCCGTGTTCCGTCGACATGGCTCGGGTCCAATCGGTGACCAATGCGGGCGCGCTCACGATGTGCCACAGGCTCACGCCGATCACCACGAGATTCAGCGTCAGGTACACCGCGACGAGTCCGACCGCGATGCCGATGGCCTCGGTGAAACCGCGAAGGAACACCGCTGACAGCAGTGCCAGGAGAACCAGCGTGATGACAACGGTCTGTCCGGAGAGAAATGTTGGCGCAAAAGGATTTTCGACGAGGTGGGCGGTTGCATCCGCAGCCGAGAGCGTCATCGTGATCATGAAGTCCGTTGCGGCAAATCCCAGTAGCACCAAGACGAATATCTTGCCGCGCCACTTCGGAAGCAGACGTTCGAGCATGGCAATCGAACCTTCGCCGTGCGGACTTTCCCGCGCCACGCGTCGGTAGACGGGTAGTGCGCCGAACAGGGTGAGAAGGATGAGCACAACCGTTGCCAGCGGGGCCAAGGTGCCGGCTGCGAGGGCGGCGATCCCAGGTTGGTACCCGAGCGTCGAGAAGTAATCGACCCCGGTTAGGCACATGACTTTCCACCACGGGTGGCGATGTTCCTGCTTTGACGTGATGCGGTGTGGACCCAGGTGTCCGCCGGGTTCTTCGGTGATGTCTGCGAGCATCCACGACCTCAGCCGACGTCTAGGAGTGTTCGGTTCGGCGGTCGTCGCCATAGTGATCGCTCCTCGTGCGCAGGCTCGATCAACCGGGTACCCGTTTTCCGGTTCTCAGCATTTCCGGTTCTCAGCGGATTCGCAGGAATCTCGAGCTGAATTCTTCGGGAAGCGGGTCTACATTGAAGTAGTCGAACTTCGCCGCAGGCTTGACTTTTGGAACCTGCGACGAGAATGCGGAGTCGAGAGGATCGTGTAATGGCTACCACTGTGGAGACCAGGAATCCGAGAAGTTCGAGCGTGCGGACCGTCCCGCTGGCTCAGTACATCGAAGAGCACCCGACGGTGCGGGTTTTTCCTCCGACGAGCGAACGCGCCGCGCGGATCGCGATGCAGACGATGTGGGCGCTGATTGCAGTGTCGCTTGTGATCTTGGTGCTGGATGAGGCCGGGCTCTTCGGCTGATCGCAACTCGAGGTTACTCTTGAGTAATGAGCGAACAGAAGAGCTGGAATGCGTTCACCGTAGAGCGCGAAGACCACATTGCCCAGGTCACGTTGATCGGCCCGGGCAAGGGCAATGCGATGGGCCCGGATTTCTGGAGTGAACTTCCCGAGATCTTTGCGGACCTCGACACCGATCCCGATGTGCGCGCCGTCGTCATCGCCGGTTCCGGCAAGCACTTCTCGTTCGGTCTTGATCTGCCGGCGATGAGCGGTGAATTCGGTGCTGTCCTCGCGGACAAGGCTCAGGCCGGTCCGCGAACCAAGTTCCACGACATGATCAAGCGCATGCAGTCCGGCATCAATGCAGTCGCGGATTGCCGCAAGCCGGTGATTGCCGCAGTTCAGGGTTGGTGCATCGGCGGCGGCGTCGACCTCATCACGGCAGCAGACATTCGCTACGCGAGCGTCGACGCCAAGTTCAGCATCCGTGAGGTCAAGGTCGCCATCGTTGCGGACATGGGCAGCCTCGCCCGTCTGCCTGCGATCATCGGCGACGGACACCTGCGCGAACTCGCGTTGACCGGCAAGGACATCGATGCTGCGCGCGCCGAGAAGATCGGCCTCGTCAACGACGTGTTCGACGACGCAGACGCCGTGCTTGCCGCAGCCCGCGCAACTGCCCAGGAAATTGCGCTCAACCCGCCGCTCGTCGTCCACGGCATCAAGGACGTGCTCGATCACTCGCGCAGCGCGAGCGTCGACGACAGCCTGCGCTACGTCGCAGCCTGGAACGCGGCGTTCCTGCCGTCGCAGGACCTGACGGAAGCCATCACCTCGGTCTTCCAGAAGCGCCCGCCGGTCTTCACCGGGGAGTAGACAAGCGGGGAGTAGGCAAACGGGGAGTAGACAAACGAAAATCCCCGCGCACCGGAAGGTGTGCGGGGATTTTTTGTGCGCAGATCTTTCAGTGACCGCCGTTGGCAGCGAGACGCTTGATCGAAGCCTCGACCTCGGCCTCTGCCTCGGCGCGGCCGACCCAGTTTGCAGCCTCGACGTGCTTGTTCGGCTCCAAGTCCTTGTAGTGGACGAAGAAGTGCTTGATCGCGTCAAGCTCGAACTGCGAAATGTCGCTGAGGTCCTGGATGTGATCCCAACGCGGATCACCTGCAGGAACGCACAGGACCTTGTCGTCTCCGCCGGCTTCGTCGACCATTTTGAACATGGCAACGGGACGAGCTTCGACGATTACGCCGGGGTACACCGACTCGGGCAGCAGAACCATGGCGTCCAGAGGATCGCCGTCCTCGCCGAGGGTGTTCTCGATGTATCCGTAGTCAGCCGGGTAGCCGAAGGCGGTGTAGAGGTAACGGTCCAGCTTGACGCGGCCGGTCACGTGGTCGACCTCGTACTTGTTGCGCTGACCCTTGGGGATCTCGATGGTGACGTCGAACTCCACGCCGATTCCTCGCTGTCGTGTCGGTAATGATTCGTCCGGAAGGATATCGGGTCAAGGATAAGGTTGGCTGACCACCCAGCAGGGCGAGCACAGACGGAGGGGCGTTGGCGGGCCAGGGAAAGAAAAAGATCGGCTCGTTGGAAGAGCGCAAACGACGCACAGTGCGCATTCTGCTGGCGGTGTGTGTGGTCGCGGTAGTCGCGATCGCGGCAGTGTTGGTTGTCGCACTGGGAACTTCCGAAGAACCCACGCAGAACGCGATTGTCACGACATCGCCACAACCGAGCCCGGTGACGCCGTCGCCGCAGGTAGTTCCTGTTCCGGCAGACGCGCCGATACCGTCGGAGGCTGGAATTGCCGCGGCCATCGGACCGGCTGTCGCGAACCCCGACCTGGGGAAATTCACCGGCGTTGTCGCTGATGCGCTCACCGGGCAGGTTCTGTGGAGCGCCGACCCGTCGACGCCCATGACACCGGCATCCACCACCAAAGTGCTGACGGCAGCTGCTGCGCTGCTGGCATTGCCGCTCGATCATCGACTGTCGACGACAGTGGTCCAGGGTGCTGCGCCGGGGCAGTTGGTGCTGGTCGGTGGCGGTGACCCGACATTGACCGCAACGCCGAAGGGGCAGAGCGGGTACTACGCAAACGCTGCGCATATTGCCGATCTTGTCGATCAGATCAAAGCGTCGGGAACGCCGGTGGACAGCATCGTCGTCGACAGCGGTCTGTTCAAAGGTGACACCATGGCGCAGGGATGGTTCCCGGCCGATATCGCTGCGGGATACATCACACCCATCGAATCGGTGATGATCGAGGGCGGTCGATTCGACGGCTCCATGGACGAATCACCGCGTTCGGAAACTCCCGCATTGGACGCGGGGAAGGTTCTGGCACAGGCACTGGGCGTCGACGCGGCCAAAGTCTCGGCAGGAACTGCGCCCGCCGGCGCCAAGGCGATCGCGAGCGTGCAGTCCGCACCGCTCAGTGACCGTCTGATCCAGATGATGGAACATTCCGACAACGTGCTCGCCGAGACCATCGGGCGCGAGGTGGCGATTGCGTCAGGCACCGAAGCGTCGTTCGCTGGGGCAGTGGAGGGAACCGCCAAGACTCTGCGCGCCGCCGGCTTCGATTACACCGGTGTGACGCTGTTCGACTCGAGTGGACTCTCCGTCGACGATCTCATTCCCGCGGAGGTTCTCGATCGAGTGATGACCGCCGCAGCGGGAGACGGCGACCCGAAGCTGCGGCCGTTGCTCGACTATCTGCCTGTTGCCGGTGGAACCGGCAGCTTGTCCGACCGATACGCGTCGGGCAATCGGACCGGCGCAGGCTGGGTGCGTGCCAAGACGGGAACTCTGTCGACGGCTAGTGCGTTGTCAGGTTTTGTGGTGGATCAAAACGGACGAGTGCTCACCTTTGCGCTCATGTCCAACGATCGGCCACCGGAAGTCAGCCGTCCGGCTTTGGACGCCATCGCCGGAGCATTGAGGAATTGCGGGTGCCAATAGTGGCAGCAGAGAACGACTCGACAACTCTGGGTGGAGCGGTCGACTGGAGTCTCGCGACCAAAGCCGGCATCAAATTGGCTCGCGGTGGTCCGGCCATGTCGCGCTACACCGCCGAAACCGCAACCGCGGAGCTGGCTGACGCGTCGAAGCGCGCCGAACTGCCGGTGCGCGATGTCACCGGTCTGGCCGACGGCCTGCCCGTCCCGGCAGCGGAGGTTCTCGACCGAGCCGGCTGGATCACTGCGGCGTCGCGGTCGATGGCCCATCTCACCGGCGCCGATCCGGACGGCAACGGAAATCTGCTGGTCGGCAAACCCGCGGGATTGCAGGCAGGTGCGATGCTCGCCTACCTGTCGTCGGCGATTCTCGGGCAGTACGACCCCTTCACCGGCGAAAACGGCACACTGCTTCTGGTCACGCCGAACATCGTGTCCGTCGAGCGTTCGCTCCGACTCAACCCGAGTGATTTCCGGCTATGGGTCTGCCTCCACGAAGTGACGCACCGCGTGCAGTTCTCGTCGTCACCGTGGTTGGCGGATTACATGAAGGAATCCGTCGAAACATTGAGCGCGAGCGTCGACGAGTCGATGACGGATGTCGTTGGGCGTCTCACCGCCGAACTGCGGTCCAGGAAGAACCCTGCAGCCGACGGTGACGACGCCACCCCCGGCGGAATCATCGGGCTGCTGCGTGCGTCGCAGGCGGAGCCGCAACGCGAAGCACTTGATCGCATGCTGGTTCTCGGCACTCTGCTCGAAGGTCATGCCGACCACGTGATGGATGCAGTCGGGCCTGCCGTTGTGCCGTCCGTCGCCACGATTCGCGCCGCCTTCGACAAGCGCCGGCAACGCAAGTCCAATCCGGTCCAGCGCATCATCAAGATGCTGCTCGGCATGGACGCCAAGATGGCGCAGTACGTCCGAGGCAAGGCGTTTGTCGACGCCGTGGTTCTCAAAGTCGGGATGGAGCAGTTCAACACCATCTGGACCGGCCCGGAAACACTGCCGTTGCTCGACGAGATCGACCATCCCGACGCGTGGGTGACACGCGTTCTCGGTTAGACGGTGCTGCCTGAAACTGCGTCACTGCTGGAAATGCGGCTGGCGCTGCGGGGGTGGCTGCGTCGCTACCACTCCCACGGCCGGGTGTGTGTGGCGCTGTCCGGTGGTGCTGATTCCTTGGCGCTCACTGCCGCTGCGGTGGCCGAAGCGGAGTCGGTGGACGCGCTGATCGTCGACCATCGTCTGCAGGAGGGCTCGGACGTCGTCGCTCGCGCCGCCGCTGATCAGGCACTGGCTCTGGGAGTTCGCTCGGCGCGGGTACTCACTGTCGACGTCCACGGTAACGGCAGCCTGGAGGCCGCCGCCCGCGATGCGCGCTACGAGGCACTGGACGGCAGTCGGGGAGATGCACCGGTTCTGCTCGGACACACCCTCGACGACCAGGCCGAAACGGTTCTTCTCGGACTCGCCCGCGGATCCGGTGGTCGATCCATTCAGGGAATGCAGGCCTTCGACGATCCGTGGGGTCGGCCGCTGCTCGGCGTGCGACGCGGCGTGACCCGAGCCGCCTGTGAGGACCTGTCGATCACGCCGTGGGAGGACCCGCACAACACCAACGACGAGTTCACGAGGGTTCGATTGCGGCACGAGGCCTTGCCGCTACTCGAGGAAATTCTTGCGGGCGGAGTTGCCGAAGCACTGGCCCGCACTGCCACACAACTACGTGAGGACGGGCAGGTTCTCGACGCGCTTGCCGGCGCCGTACTGCTTCGCGTTGTTGTCGACGGGGAAGTGGAAGTGGACACACTTGCCGAATCGGCCGGCGCGATCCGACGGCGCGTTCTTCGGAGCTGGCTTCTGGGCAGTGGTGCAAAAGCGTTGACGGACAAGCAGTTACGAGCCATCGATGCCTTGATTGCCGATTGGCGGGGGCAAGGTGGTGTCGCGATCGGTGGCGGAACCCCGGAGTCGAGGTTGGTGGTGGTTCGTCGACGTGGCAGGCTGACCGTCGGATTCGAAGACCGACGAAGGGTTTGACGCGTGTACGAGGGTGACATCGCATCGGTACTGATTACCGAGGAACAGATTCGTCAGCGAACGGCCGAACTCGCGGAGGAGATCGCGGCGCGTTACCCCGTCGGTGCACCCGAGGGTGACCTGCTTCTGATCGGTGTTCTCAAAGGCGCAGTCTTCTTCATGACGGACTTTGCCCGGGCTCTCCCGATTCCGTCTCAGATGGAGTTCATGGCCGTCAGCTCTTACGGGTCCTCGACCTCGTCTTCGGGCGTCGTCCGCATTCTCAAGGACCTCGACAAGGACATCGCCGGCCGCCACGTGCTGATCGTCGAGGACATCATCGACTCCGGTCTCACGCTTTCCTGGTTGATGCGCAACCTCAAGACCCGGAACCCCGCGTCGCTCGAGGTCGTCACGCTGCTCCGCAAGCCCGACGCCGTGAAGATCGACGTCGACGTTCGTGACGTGGGCTTCGACATTCCCAACGAGTTCGTCGTCGGTTACGGACTCGACTACGCCGAGCGTTACCGCGATCTGCCGTACATCGGATTGCTGGATCCCGAGGTTTACGGCGGCTGAACTCGCTGCCTCGCGTGAGGTAGGAGTGCGTGTTCGCTTACAGGGAACTATGCGCTGTGGTTGCTCGGGAACCTCGTGGTCCTGGTCGTCGTTGAAATTGCAGACGATCGTTTCGATCGACCTCGACGGCTGCTGACGGGCACAGACAGGACCGACCACGGTAACCTGCAGGTGTCCGGTTGACAGCCGGCGGCGACCGGCAGACCCGCACTCCCGAAAGGACCGGCCACATCGGCCGACCTGTATGAACCGTAAGACTGTGTTCCGTAACGTGCTACTCGTAGCCGTCGTGCTGATGGTGATCTACGCCTTCAGCTACTTCGGTAACGACACCCGTGGCTTCAAGACCGTCGATACGTCGGTCGCGATCTCCCAGATAGACGCTAAAAACGTCACGTCTGCGCAGATCGACGACCGTGAGCAGCAGGTTCGCCTGTGGCTCAAGGAAGGTAACGACGCGACTGGTGGCCAGACGCAGATCTTGGCGAAGTACCCCGAGAGCGCGTCTCAGCAGATCTTCCAGGACATCGAGGGTGCCGGGCTCGAGAAGTTCAACACCACCGTCACCACTCAGAGTTGGCTGACGTCGATTCTGTTGTTCGTCCTGCCGATGATCATTCTGTTCGGCATCTTCTTCTTCGTCATGAACCGCATGCAGGGCGGCGGGGGACGCGGCGGCGTGATGGGCTTCGGTAAGTCGAAGGCCAAGCAGCTGTCCAAGGACATGCCCAAGACCACGTTCGCCGATGTCGCCGGTGCGGACGAAGCTGTCGAAGAGCTGTACGAAATCAAGGACTTCCTCCAGAATCCGACGCGTTACCAGGCCCTCGGCGCCAAGATCCCGCGCGGTGTTCTGCTGTACGGGCCTCCCGGTACCGGTAAGACGCTGCTCGCTCGCGCTGTTGCAGGCGAAGCCGGTGTCCCGTTCTTCACCATCTCCGGTTCCGATTTTGTCGAGATGTTTGTCGGTGTCGGCGCGTCGCGTGTTCGTGACATGTTCGAGCAGGCCAAGCAGAACAGCCCTTGCATCATCTTTGTCGACGAGATCGACGCCGTCGGTCGTCAGCGTGGCGCAGGCCTCGGCGGCGGGCACGACGAACGTGAACAGACTCTTAACCAGTTGCTCGTCGAGATGGACGGTTTCGGTGACCGCACCGGGATCATCCTGATCGCCGCAACCAACCGCCCCGACATTCTCGACCCGGCTCTGCTCCGTCCGGGCCGCTTCGACCGCCAGATTCCCGTCGGTGCCCCCGACCTCGCCGGCCGACGCGCCATCCTGCGTGTTCATTCGCAGGGCAAGCCGATCGATCCCAACGCAGACCTCGAGGGTCTCGCCAAGCGGACCGTCGGTATGTCGGGTGCAGATCTGGCCAACGTCATCAACGAGGCCGCACTGCTCACGGCGCGTGAGAACGGCACCGTCATCACGGAAGCCGCACTGGAGGAATCCGTCGACCGCGTTGTCGGTGGACCGCGTCGCAAGAGCCGCATCATCAGCGAGCACGAGAAGAAGATCACCGCGTACCACGAGGGTGGACACACACTCGCGGCGTGGGCGATGCCCGACATCGAGCCCGTCTACAAGGTCACCATTCTCGCTCGCGGTCGCACCGGCGGCCACGCGATGACGGTGCCAGAGGACGACAAGGGTTTGATGACGCGCTCCGAGATGATCGCGCGTCTCGTGATGGCAATGGGTGGACGCGCCGCGGAGGAATTGGTCTTCCACGAGCCCACCACCGGAGCGTCGTCCGATATCGACATGGCCACCAAGATCGCTCGCGCGATGGTCACCGAATACGGCATGAGCGCCAAGCTCGGTGCAGTCCGCTACGGGCAGGAGGGCGGCGATCCGTTCCTCGGCCGTTCGATGGGCGTGCAGTCCGACTACTCGCATGAGATCGCCCGAGAGATCGACGAGGAGGTGCGCAACCTCATCGAGGCCGCGCACACCGAAGCGTGGGCAATTCTCAGCGAGTACCGTGACGCCCTCGACCTCATTGCCAGCGAACTGCTCGAGCGTGAGACGTTGACCCGCAAGGATCTCGAGAAGATTCTTGCCGGCGTCGAAAAGCGTCCGCGCATCACGGCTTTCAATGATTTCGGCGGCCGCACGCCGTCGGATCGTCCGCCGGTCAAGACGCCTCGTGAATTGGCGATCGAGCGTGGCGAGACGTGGCCGGAGCCGGCCCCGGCGCCCGTGCTCGTGAAGTCGGGTGCGCCCGCTGCCTCGAGCATCGGCGGTTCCAACGGTTACGCGCAACCCAATGCTCCGCAGCAGCAGCCTGCGGCCCCCCAGCAACCCGCACCCGCGCCGGGTACTCCCGACTACGGAGCACCGGCCGGTTGGTCGGCTCCGGGTTGGCCGCCGCGCGAGAACGAGACGCAGGCGTACCCCGGCCAGCAGACCGGCGGATACCAGGGCACGCCCAACCAGGGCGCTCCCAACCAGGCACAGCCTGCGCCGGGCCAGTACGGTCAGCCGGCACCGGGTCAGTACGGCCAGCCCGCACCGGGTCAGTACAGCCAGCCCGCACCCGGTCAGTACGGTCAGTCGCAGAGCCATCCGGGTGAGCAGGCCTATGGTCAGCAGAATCCGGGCCAGCAGCAGAATCCGGGCCAGCAGTACCAGGGCCAGCCTCAGTACCCGACCCAGCATTACACGGGTCAACAGGGTCAACCGAGCTACCCGGTGCAGTACCCGGACGGTGGGCCGTTTGCCGATCCGAACCGTGGAAATGCCGGTGGAAACACGGGCGTCGAGGGTCAGGATCAGTGGCTGGCGCCGGAGTCGGATCCCAACGCCGCGTCGAGCGACGACGGACCGAGCACCATGCGCTGGGACGGACCGGACGGATCTCGCTGACCAACCGCCGTTAGGCTCATGCGGCGGGGTATGAAACAAACTCTCGAGGAGCGTTCGGTTGTCGGTGAATGAAGTGGTCAGTGAACTGGTATCGGTTGAAACAGGGCGGCCGTTCGATCAGGCCCGTGCAGAAGCAGCGGTCCGTGAACTGTTGATCGCGGTGGGCGAGGATCCGGACCGTCCCGGTTTGCTCGATACACCCGCACGGGTGGCTCGGTCGTACAAGGAGATTTTTGCCGGGCTGTACTCCGAACCGGATCAGGCGCTGAACACCACGTTCGACGAAGGACACCAGGAACTGGTGCTCGTGCGAGACATTCCGATGTACTCGACCTGCGAACACCACCTGGTCTCGTTCCACGGAGTGGCACATGTCGGCTATATCCCGGGTAAATCCGGCAAGGTCACCGGCCTGTCCAAGTTGGCGCGAGTTGTCGATCTGTACGC
The DNA here is from genome assembly GCF_003023755.1 of Rhodococcus sp. AD45-ID. NCBI lineage: Bacteria > Bacillati > Actinomycetota > Actinomycetes > Mycobacteriales > Nocardiaceae > Rhodococcus > Rhodococcus sp. AD45-ID. The sequence goes on from NZ_PYHL01000003.1 coordinate 58,779, forward strand.
AAAGCGGCCGCAGGTCCAAGAACGGCTGACAAGCCAGATCGCCGATGCGTTGATGCGCAAGCTCGATCCGCGCGGTGCCATCGTCGTCATCGAGGCCGAGCATCTGTGCATGGCGATGCGTGGTATCCGCAAGCCCGGTGCGAACACGACGACCTCGGCTGTTCGTGGGCTCCTGCAGTCCAGCGCGGCCTCGCGTTCCGAGGCTCTGGACCTCATTCTTCGTAAGTGAGCGCCGTGAACTCCGCGGGCGGCGTGTCGACGGATCCGGGTCGGACGCTGGTGATGGGGGTCCTCAACGTCACCGCTGATTCATTCTCGGACGGTGGCCAGTTCCTCGATCGAGATGCGGCGCTTGCCCGCGGACTGGAACTGAAAGCTCTGGGCGTAGACATCGTCGATGTCGGTGGCGAATCGACCCGGCCGGGAGCCTCGAGGGTTGATCCGAAAGTGGAAGCGGGACGGGTAGCGCCGGTCATCGAGGAGTTGGTGGCCGCGGGCATTCGCGTCAGCGTCGACACCATGCGCGCATCGGTTGCCGCTGCTGCGATCGAAGCCGGCGTCGACATCGTCAACGACGTATCCGGTGGTCGCGCAGATGCCGACATGGCGTCGGTGGTTGCCGATGCCGGGATTCCGTGGGTTCTGATGCACTGGCGTTCGGCGAGTGACTACGTTCACCGCGGCAGCGCCGATCACTACGACGACGTTGTCGCCGACGTTCGTGATGAACTCCTGACTCAGGTCGACCTCGCACTGAAAGCGGGTGTCGATTCCTCTGCCATCATCCTCGATCCGGGCCTGGGGTTCGCGAAGAACGCCGACCACAACTGGGCACTGCTGCGGGCGTTGCCCGAGTTCACGGCGTTGGGTTTTCCTGTTCTGGTGGGGGCGTCGCGTAAGCGTTTCCTCGGGTCGCTGCTCAGCGATTCCGACGGGACGCCGCGGCCGCCGGCCGGTCGGGAAACTGCGACGGCGGTGGTCTCCGCGCTTGCCGCACGTGATGGCGCGTGGGGTGTTCGTGTTCACGACGCCCAGGCGTCACTCGACGCTATCGCTGTTGTGGAAGCGTGGTCTCGTGGACGGGAAAGGGACTGACATGGGCGATCGGATCGAGTTACGAGGACTGAAAGTCCGTGGCAATCATGGTGTTTTCGACCATGAGAAGCGTGACGGTCAGGACTTCTTCATCGACATCACGGTGTGGATGGACTTGGCCCCGGCCGCCGCGTCGGACAATCTCGAACACACGCTGCACTACGGCGAGTTGGCCGAGGCTGCCGCAGCGATTGTCGGTGGACCGTCACGCGATCTCATCGAAACCGTTGCTGCCGAGATCGCCGACAACGTCATTACGGATACGCGGGTGCAGAGCGTCGAAGTTGTTGTCCACAAGCCGTCGGCACCGATCCCACTCGTGTTCGCAGACGTTGCCGTCGTTGCTCATCGGACGAGGCAGAAATGACTCGGGCCGTTCTGTCGATCGGCTCGAACATCGGCGATAGCCTGGCCCATTTGCAATCTGCGGTCGACGGTCTCGGAGACGCCGTAGTGGCTGTGTCACCGGTGTATTCGACCGCGCCGTGGGGTGGCGTCGAACAGCAGGATTTTCTCAACGCCGTCCTACTCGTGGACGATCCGACGGCCGGAAGCTACGACTGGCTGCTGCGGTCGCGCAAACTCGAGGAAGACGCCGATCGGGTGCGTGATCAGCGATGGGGTCCGCGGAGCTTGGACGTCGACGTGGTGGATTGTGAAGGAATTGTCAGTGCTGATCCGGAGCTGACGCTGCCGCACCCGCGGGCACATCTGCGGGCCTTTGTACTCATTCCCTGGCTTGACGTCGAACCAGGTGCAACCCTGATGGTCGATCAGGAGGTTCGGGCTGTTGCGCAGGTGCTCGCGAACCTCGATCGCTCGGAGCGCGACGGAGTGCGCGTCACGGATTCGGTTCTGATTCGGTGACCGAACAGGATCGGGGCATGAAACCGACAAAAATCAGCGAACTACTGGTTTTGACCGGAGTGGCCGCGGTTGCCACCTGGATTCTGATTCGTGTGTTCTACGGTTCGATGCCGCCCATCCCGGTGTACGCGGGCGCGTCGCTGTATCTGGCCGCGATCGCCGAGGTGATCCTCGCGTTTGTCATTCGGTCCCGGATCAAGGGAAGCCAGATCGGCGACGGTTATCGACAACTGCACCCGATCGCTGCGGCACGCGCCCTCGCGCTCGCAAAAGCGTCAGTACTGGTCGGTTCAGCTACCACCGGGGTGTGGATCGGGGCACTGGTGTATCTGATCCCACAACGATCCGTTTTGAAAGCTGCCGCCGAGGACACGCCGGGGGCGTGGGTCGGACTTGGTGCAGCAATTGCGCTGGTAGCAGCCGCGCTGTGGCTCGAACACTGTTGTAAGACGCCAGAAGATACACCTGACGAGCCGGCGCACTGAGCGCTGCGGTAGGCGAATCGCATGGGTAAGGTCCATGGCACCTGCGCTCTCGACAAGTACCCTGGCAACCATGACGAATTCTGGTCGATCGAAGTCTGCGCGCCGTAGCAAGCGCAGCGCGAGCCAGATGATCGTTGCCGGTCTTCTTGCTCTCGCCGTCATCGCCTCACTGTTTCTGATCTTCAGTAACAGTGTTCAACTCCTTCGTGTCGGACTGGTGGTGGCGCTCTGGGCAGCCACGCTGGGTGCGATCGCGATGACGAAGTACCGCCGCGAATCGGCGCTCGACAAAGCAAAGGTCGCGGACTTGCAGACCGTGTACGAGCTGCAGTTGGAGCGTGAGATTTCCGCCCGACGCGAATACGAGTTGAGTGTCGAAAGTCGTATCCGCCGCGAAGTCGGCACCGACTCGGCAGAACTGTCAGCACTTCGCGAAGAATTGGTAGCGCTTCGACGCAATCTCGAAGCGCTCTTCGACGGTGGATTGCTCCCCGAACGCCCGGCTTTGAAGGCCGACTCGACGCGCGTCGGAGAACTCGGTGGCGGCTCCTACAGCGCATATCAACCCGCAGCATCGGGCCTGTACGTACCCGGTGCCGGTCAGAACGCCACCAATTCTCCGAGCCCTCAGGTAGGTGGGTTGGCGTCACCGAACGACGGTCCGGTCACCGCCGAAACCACCGTCGTATTCGAGGAAGTCGCGTGGCGCGAGGCAGCTGCGAAGAATGCGGCAGTGAAAGATGCTCAGGTCAAACGCAATTCGCAGCAGGCGCAAGGCGCGCAGCGCGGCGAAAACCGTGAGCCTGCTGTTGCCGCAGTGAAGCCTGTCGTTGTCACGCCGCCGATCGCGAAGCCTGCAGTTGTGAAGCCTGAGACCGTCAAGCCTGTCGCCAAGCCGGTCGTTGACGAGCCAGTAGTCGAAGAAGTGGTCGAGGTAGTCGCCGAAGTAGTCGAAGAGCCAGTGGTCGCCGAAGTAGTCGAAGAGCCAGTAGCCACACCTGCAAGCAGTGCTCCTGAGCCAATTGTCACACCTGCAAGCAGTGCTCCTGAGCCAACATCCGAACCCACGGAGGAACCACGTCGTCGGCGTCGCGCAGTCCCGGACAGTGCCGACAGCGGTGCTCACTCCAACGGTTTGACGGTGGCCGAGATCATGGCAAATCTCAGTTCTGCGAATCCGGCGGAAGGCTCGGGGCGCCGTCGGCGCCGTGAGGATTGAGAGCCGTTGAGTCCTAGATCACTCGCTCGTCCATAGCGTCGCGTCTGGCGCGGGGGATATCCTCGTCGAAGAACGTCTGGTACCCGCAGAGCGGGACTGGAACGAACGAGAGGAATCCGGTGACTTCCTTCGGGATCACTAACGGACCTGTGCCTGCGCGATTGACGGTTGGAATTGTCTCGGCAGGGCGGGTCGGAACTGCTGTAGGCGCCGCACTCGAGCGCGCTGGACACATTGTCGGCGCATGCTCTGCTGTCTCGGCGGCATCAGTTGCGCGGGCGGCCAAACGACTGCCCGATTCCGAGATCCTGCCTGCCGCCGATGTTGCAGCTCGTTCGGAATTGTTGATCCTTGCAGTTCCGGACGATCAACTGGCGGATCTGGTCAAGGGCCTGGCAGCTACGAACGCAGTCAAGCCCGGGACACTTGTGGCCCACACATCCGGTGCCAACGGGATTTCGATCCTGGCTCCGTTGACGGAACTGGGCGCGCTGCCATTGGCTATCCATCCGGCGATGACGTTCACCGGGCACGACGAGGACACCGCACGGTTGTCGTCGGCGTGCTTCGGGATCACCGCTGCAGATGACATCGGGTACGCGATCGCTCAATCGCTGGTCCTCGAGATCGGCGGCGAACCGGTTCGGGTCCGCGAGGAGAACCGTGCGCTGTACCACGCTGCATTGGCGCACGGCAGTAATCACCTCGTCACGCTGGTGGTGGATGCCGTCGAGGCGCTGCGCGCGTCGTTGCAGGGAGATGAGCTGCTCGGTCAGCAGTTGATCGACGGCGATCCCGGAGGAGTTGCAGAGCGAGTTTTGCAGCCACTTCTCTCCGCTGCCTTGGACAACGCATTACGACGCGGCCCGTCGGCATTGACGGGTCCGGTGGCTCGCGGTGATGCCGCGGCTGTCGAGACACATTTACGAGTACTGACGGATCTCGACCCGGAGCTTGCAGCCGGATATCGAGCGATGTCCTTGCGATCGGCCCAGCGGGTGGGCGCCCCCACCACATTGTTCGACATCTTGACTGAAACGGGAGGTGACCGTCGTGAGTGATTTGCAGGGCGGATACAAGCGCGGCGAACTGACAGTGCACCACGAGCCGGACATGATTCGGCGTGTGTCGAAGGCCTTGCGCGGAGTGGGTCGCCAGGTGGCGTTGGTTCCGACGATGGGCGCTCTCCATGCGGGGCACATCGAGTTGGTTCGTCAGGCCAAGATCACCGGAGCGGTTGTCGTCGTCTCCATCTTCGTGAATCCGCTGCAGTTCAGTGCGGGCGAGGACCTGGACGCGTACCCGCGCACCCTCGACGCGGACCTCGATCTGCTTCGGGCCGAGGGCGTCGAGTTGGTCTTCGCGCCGAGCGCGAAGACGATGTACCCGCGCGGTCAGCGCACGACAGTAATGCCGGGTCCGTTGGGCAGCGAACTCGAAGGCGGCGCCCGCCCGACGCACTTCGCAGGCATGCTGACGGTGGTGGCGAAGCTGCTGCAGATCGTGGCTCCCAACCACGCGTACTTCGGGGAAAAGGACTACCAGCAGCTGACGCTGATCCGTCAGATGGTGTGGGATCTCAACTTCGACGTGCAGATCATCGGTGTTCCGACGGTCCGCGAGTTCGACGGACTTGCATTGTCTTCCCGCAACCGTTATCTCGACGAGAGCCAGCGGACCGCGGCCGTGGCATTGTCGGCGGCGTTGATCGCCGGCGCTCATGCTGCCGCCGGTGGTGCGGAAGCGATCCTCGAGACTGCGCGCGCCGTTCTGACCGCGGTGCCCGAGATCGAGGTCGACTATCTCGAAGTTCGTGGTGTTGATCTCGGACCGGCCCCGGAGCGAGGTGACGGCCGACTGTTGGTGGCCGCCAAGCTCGGTACCACCCGGTTGATCGACAACGTGGGAGTCGCGGTGGGAACCGGATTCCTCGAACGTGACACCGATCCTTCCGCCGACGCTGTTGACGACCTGCTGTCTCACTGAGCCCCCTCACGAGTAAAGGACCTTGGATATGTTTCGCACCATGATGAAGTCGAAGATCCACCGCGCGACGGTGACTCATGCCGATCTGCATTACGTAGGCTCGGTCACGGTCGACGAGGATCTGATGGATGCCGCCGATCTGCTCGAAGGTGAGCAGGTGTGCATCGTGGACATCGACAACGGTGCCCGCCTCGAGACCTACGTCATTGCCGGTGAGCGCGGCAGCGGTGTCATCGGAATCAACGGTGCGGCAGCGCATCTGGTCAAGCCTGGCGATCTCGTGATCCTCATCGCGTACGGCGTGATGAACGCGCAGGAAGTCAAGGAGTACAACCCGCGAGTCGTGTTCGTCGACGCCGACAACAACCAGGTGGAACTTGGTTCCGACCCAGCGCACGCACCCGAAGGTTCCGGTCTGATCACTCCTCGTATGCTGTCGACCCTGGACGCCGAGCGCGAATCCAGTCTGGTCTAACCGTGCTGCTCACGGTCGACGTGCGGAACACCAACATCGTTCTGGGATTGTTCTCCGGGGTTGGTGAGTATTCGAAGTTGTTGCAGGACTGGCGGATGCGTACCGATCCGCGGATGACGGCTGATGAATTGGCGTTGACCTTCCGCGGGCTGCTGGGGCAGCATGTCGATCAGATCACCGGTGTCGCGGCGTTGTCGACGGTACCGTCGGTGCTGCGTGAGATTCGCGTGATGCTCGGGCGGTACTGGGGACATGTTCCGCACGTTGTGGTTGAACCAGGTGTGCGAACCGGAGTGCCGCTGCTGGTGGACAATCCCAAAGAGGTGGGTGCCGACAGGATCGTGAACAGCCTTGCTGCGCATTATCTTTACGAGAGCCCCTGCATCGTTGTCGATTTCGGAACGTCGACGTGTATCGACGTCGTGTCGGGCAAGGGTGAGTTTCTGGGCGGCTGTATTGCGCCGGGCCTCGAGATCTCGACCGACGCCTTGGCGTCGCAGTCTGCCGCACTGCGGAAAGTGGAATTGGTGCGTCCGCGTTCGGTGGTCGGAAAGAACACCGTGGAGTGCATGCAGTCAGGAGCGGTGTTCGGCTTTGCCGGTCTTGTAGACGGATTGGTACGACGCGTTCGTGAGGAGTTGCCGGAGTTCGGTGGCTTGGACGTCGCGGTGATCGCCACGGGAGACAGTGCACCGCTGATCATTCCGGAGTCCGCCACCATCGAGCACCTCGAACGGGATCTCACGCTCGAGGGGTTGCGGTTGGTGTTCGAGCGCAATCAGGCGCGTAGGGGATCGGGTCGACGGCCGATAGCGTGACCGTCCATGTGTGACGTAGGGAATTCTCTCCACAGGTTTCGCGATCGCAGAAGTTGTGCCACAATGGTCAACGTGAATCGCTGCATGAGTGCTCAGGAGTGTTGTCGAGGCTGACCGCTGCCTTGACCAATTCACATCTCCTTGGAGCTAGCTCGTGCTACCCACATATTCTGCAGATCTCTCTGTTTTGACCCCTACTCTTGCATCTGGTCGTGGTGTTTCCGCAGGTAACGGTGCTAATCGCGGTTCGTCCGGACGACGTCAGAACCGGGCTTCGTTGCCCACCCGCTTGCGTCCCGCTGATCTTCTGCGCCTCACTGACGAGGGTGCAAACGGTGTTCTCGACGGACGTTTCGATCACCTCATTCCCGAGGCGTTCCCGACCGTCGAGCGGTGGTCCACTCGCTTGTATGCCGACGACGACGTCGACGTCTGGCTCATCAGCTGGGTTCCGGAACGTAACACCGAATTACATGACCACGCAGGTTCTTTCGGGGCCCTCACGGTTCTCAGCGGTTCGCTCACCGAATATCGCTGGGCAGGTGAAGAATTGGTGGAGCGTCAGCTCGACGCCGGCGATCAGGCGGCATTCCAGCTCGGGTGGGTACACGACGTCGTATGGACACCGCCGCAGCCCGGATCGAAGATCGAAATAAGCTCTGATTCACCGACTTTGAGCGTCCATGCCTACTCGCCGCCATTGACGGCAATGTCCTACTACGAAGTCACGGACAACAACACACTTCGTCGCACACGTACCGAGCTGACCGACCAGCCCGAGGGAGTTTGAAAATGACTATCGACCAAATGCTCGACGACGCTCGCGCACAGATCGATCGTATGTACGTCTTCTCGCTCACCGAAGCCTTTCATCGCGGGGCGATCTTCGTCGACATTCGCCCGCAGGCGCAGCGCGCCATCGAGGGAACTCTTCCCGGCGCACTCGCGATCGAGCGGAACGTTCTCGAGTGGCGACTCGACCCCACCAGCAGCGCACACCTCGCGTTGGCCACCGACCACGACGTCGAGTGGGTGATCGTCTGCTCCGAGGGCTACACCTCCAGCCTGGCCGCTGCGTCGTTGCAGCAACTCGGCCTGCGTAACGCCACCGATCTGGTTGGCGGATACAAGGCGATCAAGGCTGCGGGCTTGCTCGGTGCGCTCAGCGGAGTGCGTCATTGCACCCGTGAGTTGGCGGCGGTTTCCGCCCACTGAGGCGGCCGGCGGGTTTGCCGGAACGCTTTCGGGCTCACCCCGTGATGTCGGGTGAAGGCGGTTGTGAGGGCAAAGGGGCTCGAGTAACCCACTTCTCGCGCGATCGACGACACCGTTCGTGCCGGGTCTGCGAGCAGATCTGCCGCCACCGACAAGCGCCACTCGGTCAGGTAGCCAACCGGTCCGATCCCCATGAGACCGGTGAACCGGCGCGCGAAGGCCGCTCGCGAACAGCCGGCCTCCTGGGCCAAAGCCGCGACCGTCCAGGGGTGTTCCGGCCGATTGTGTATGAGCCGCAAGGCATGTCCGATGATGGGATCCTCGTAGGCCTTGATCCATCGCGGTGATCGATCCGGGTTCGCCGCGAACCAGGTACGGACCGCCGAGATCAGAACCAGGTCGAGGAGCCTGTCCAACAACACTTCCTGTCCTGGCCCGTCCGCGGCGATTTGTTGTTCCAGAAGCGTCGTTATCGGTGTGGTTTCCATGCTGCGACGGACTACCGCGACGGGTGTCAGGCTGTCGAGAATCTGCCCGCTGACGTAAGAGTCCAAACGGTATGTGCCCGTGAGCATGACGGTCTGGCCGCTGGTCGAGTTGCCCCACGTGCGAACGCCGAGAACCGACATGTCCTCGAGTGGTGATCCGTCGACTGCGGCGCAGTTTTGTGCCTCGTCGATGAGTACGTGGATCGGGGTGCTTAGGTTATCGGCGACCGTATAGGGATCGGGGCCGCGCAGGAGTGCAATGTCGCCGGCCTCGAGGTTCTCGGTCTGTCCGGTGTCCGAGGCGACGACTGCGGTGCCGCGAACCAGAATCAGCACGGTGACGGGTGCGTGGTCCTCGATACGTAATGACCAGGGCGGATCGAGCAGCGAGCGCAGCAGAAAAGCGCCCTCCGCCCGCGATCCGGCCAGCATCATCGACAATGCATCCATGTTTCGACGGTAGACGCTGACGTATGTTTTTGCGACCTTCAGCTATGGATCGTATTGCCGCCGCGCGATCGAATGAGTTCATGACTACAACAAGCGACATTCAATCGGCAGTAGTGATCGGTGGTACCGGCAAGACCGGTGCGCGCGTTGCGCAGAGGCTGACGGCGGTGGGAATCCGTACCCGAATCGCGTCGAGAACATCCGGGACGCTTTTCGACTGGAACGATCAGACGACGTGGCAGCCCGCAGTGTCCGGCGTCGAAGTGGCATACGTGACGTATGCGCCGGATCTGGCTGTTCCGGGATCGAGCACACACATCGAGGAGTTTGCGAATCTCGCGGATCGCGAAGGGGTCAGGCGCATGGTGCTCCTGTCCGGGCGCGGTGAACCTGCGGCGCAGAAAGCCGAGCAGGTTCTGGCCGACAGCGGTCTGGAATGGGCTGTGGTGCGGGCCAGTTGGTTTGCCCAGAACTTCAGCGAGGGGTATCTACTCGATCCGATTCGGGAAGGCCACCTGGAACTTCCGGTAGGCGAGGTGGGGGAGCCGTTCATCGACGTCGACGATCTCGCCGATGTGGCGGTGGCCGCATTGACTCGGACCGACCTCCTCGGCCGAGTTCTCGAGGTGACGGGTCCGGAGTTGCTCACCTTCGTGGAGGCCGTTGAGGCGATTTCGGCGGCGTCGGGGCGTGCGGTGTCATTCGAAAGAATTGGACTGCAACAGTTTTCCGACGGCATGGCGGAAGTCGGAGTCCCGAGTGATGTCGTGGAGTTGCTCACGTACCTGTTTGCCGAGGTTCTCGACGGACGAAATCAAAGTGTGACCGGCGTCGTCGAAGAGGTCCTGAAACGACCCGCTCGAGATTTCACCACTTTTGCCGCCGAGGCTGCTCGAACGGGGGTCTGGTCGTGAAGAAATCCGAGATCTTTCTGGAGTTGCTGGTCGGCGTGACTGCGTTCGGTGCACTGGTCGCCGGCGGTGCGCTGTTCGCATTCTCCGCCTTCGTGATGCCGGCCCTGCGCTCGGTGGATGCACATACCGCGATTACGTCGATGCAGGCGTTCAACGTGGAAGCACCGCGGAGTGCCTTGATGCTGCCCCTCGTCGGATCGGCGCTCACCGCGATCGCCGCCGGAATCTGGGCATCGATCTCGAGACCGGACGGTTGGGTGCTCGCTGTTGTCGGTTGCGGCGGGGTGCTCGCGTCCTTCGCGGTGACAGCGATCTACCACGTCCCACGCAACGACGCTTTTGCCTCGGTCAGGGCTACCGACGCAGGCGCATGGTCGTCATACGAGGCCGCTTGGACGATGTGGAATCACGTCAGGGTTGGCCTCTACCTCCTGTCGGGAATCGTGCTCGCGGTGGCCGCGGTGCTACCAGCAACAAACGCGGTGGACACGCCCAGTAGTCTTGTACCCCGTGAGTGATGTAGAAGCCCAGCCAGTCGACGACACCCCCGAGCAGCTCCGTATCCGGCGCGAGAAGCGTGAACGGATCCTGGCGCAGGGGCAGGAGGCGTACCCGGTCTCGGTTGATCGCACGCATACTCTGGCGCAGATCCGTGCCGAGTTCCCGGAACTCGAAGCTGACACCGCTACCGGCGTGATTGTCGGCGTCGTTGGCCGCGTCATCTTCATGCGCAACACCGGCAAGCTGTGCTTCGCGACTTTGCAGGAGGGCGACGGTACCCAGCTGCAGGCCATGATCAGCCTCGCCGGCGTCGGCGAAGAGGCACTGGCCGCCTGGAAGTCCGACGTCGACCTCGGCGACTTCGTCTTCATCCACGGTGAGGTCATCAGCTCCCGTCGGGGTGAGCTCAGCGTGATGGCCGACGCGTGGCAGATCGCGTCCAAGGCGCTGCGTCCCCTGCCGGTCGCTCACAAGGAAATGAGTGAAGAGTCCCGTGTGCGTCAGCGCTACGCGGACCTGATCGTTCGGCCCGAGGCTCGGGACAACGCCCGCAAGCGTGTCGCTGTTGTCCGTGCGCTGCGTAATGCGCTCGAGAGCCGCGGCTTCCTCGAGGTCGAGACGCCGATGCTGCAGACGCTGCACGGCGGCGCGGCAGCTCGCCCGTTCGTCACACACTCCAACGCCCTCGATATCGACCTGTACCTGCGTATCGCGCCGGAACTGTTCCTCAAGCGTTGCGTCGTCGGCGGTATCGAGAAGGTCTTCGAGATCAACCGCAACTTCCGCAACGAGGGCGTCGACTCCACTCACTCGCCCGAGTTTGCGATGCTCGAGACGTACGAGGCCTACGGCACGTACGACGATTCCGCGAAGATGATTCGTGAGCTCGTCCAGGAAGTTGCGCAGGAAGCATTCGGCACGCAGGTCCTCACCCTCGCCGACGGTTCCGAGTACGACGTCAGTGGCGAGTGGCAGGTTCTCGAGATGTACCCGTCGCTGTCGGCTGCCATCGGCACCGAGGTCACGCCGGATACGACGGTCGACGAGCTTCTCGCCTTGGCGGAGAAGGTCGGCCTCGAGGTTCCCAAGGACAAGGGCTACGGCCACGGCAAGCTTGTCGAGGAGCTGTGGGAGCACCAGTGCGGCGATCAGCTGTACGTGCCGACGTTCGTGCGGGACTTCCCGGTCGAGACGTCGCCCCTGACTCGTGATCACCGCAGTAAGAAGGGTGTCACCGAGAAGTGGGACCTCTACATTCGCGGATTCGAGCTGGCGACAGGCTACTCCGAGCTGGTCGACCCGGTCATCCAGCGTGAGCGTTTTGTCGATCAGGCGCGCCTCGCGTCGGCCGGCGATGACGAAGCAATGGTGCTGGACGAGGAATTCCTTGCCGCCATGGAGCAGGGCATGCCGCCCACCACGGGAACCGGCATGGGTATCGATCGACTACTGATGGCGCTCACCGGCCTCGGAATCCGCGAGACGATCCTGTTCCCGATCGTGCGTCCGTCTGCTCGCTAGATTTTCCTGAAAAGGGTTCGACCGCACACTGTTGTGGTCGAACCCTTTTTCTGTTCCCCGACGGATTCGGGCCCGCCAGTTCAACGAACTGTTGCGTCCGTGGTCTCCGACTTTCGGATCGTCGAGATGATCTGGTCGATCGCTGCCTTGTCGAGGGACTTGGGGTGACCCTGATCTGACTGGATCAGGAAGATCATCACTTCCGCCGTGGCGTATCCAGGTGTGGCGACGATGTCGAATGTTGCTGATGACGGGTCGCATTCGTTGTCTGGGGGGATGTTGGTGGCGGTTGCGGTGTATCGGACAGCGGGGCGTCCGGAAATGGTGAAGTGAGTTGGTTCGCTGTAGGCGATGGTGGCGTGGGTGCCGTGCTTGTCGGAAAAACTGAGATCGGCTTTGTGGACCCATTCTTGTGCGACGGTGTCGATGTCGACGCCGTTGCGACCGGTTGTCCCCAAGTGCGCCAAAGATAATGGTGTCCTCAGTGGTGGTCCACCCGGCGACTGAGTCTGAGCTATTTCGCCAATCGGGTGGAATGTCATAGGTGAGACCGAATTTGGTGGCGATAGGCTGAGGTTGGCCGGGTTCCACATCGATCTTCGGTGGTGGCCGATCCAGAGGGTTGAATCAGCACATTGTGGGCGCGTTTTCCGAAAAGCGATTGATAACGCGTTCTAGTTTGTTAGCGTCTGCACGGTTTGTATCTGCCGTCAGAGGAGTCGATCGTGCGCAGAACTGGGATTTTCGGGGGAGTTGTACTCGCGGCGGCGATCCTCGTCGGGATGGGGTCGACGGCGTCGGCGCAGGCACCGTTGCCCGTTCCCAGCGCGTTTCTTGCCGGCGTTCCCCAGGAGTTGGGGAATCCTGGTGGTTCGGCTCCCGGATCCAACGACTTTTCGTGTAAGCCGACTGCTGAACATCCGAATCCCGTTGTGCTCGTGCATGGTACGGCCGGCAACCGGGCGACCAACTGGGCTACCTATTCGCCATTGCTCGCCAATGAGGGGTACTGCGTTTTCGCGCTGACCTACGGCAATTTTCCGGAACAGCCGTGGCCGCTGTCGGCGATCGGTGGGATGCAGGAAATACCCTCCAGTGCAGCGCAATTGTCGAGTTTTGTCGATCAGGTTCTTGGTGCTACCGGAGCGTCGTCGGTAGATCTGATCGGACATTCGCAGGGCACGATCATCAACGGGTATTACGCGAAGTTCCTCGGTGGCGCCGACAAAGTGGACAACATCATCTCGGTTGCGCCGCTGTGGAAGGGAACGCTCGGAAACGAGCAGGTCAGCATCGGGCGCACCATGCGTGATCTCGGGGTGTCCGAGGCAGCGCAGGCCGGATTCCCGATCTGTAAAGCCTGCTTGAACATGGGCGCGGGATCGGAGTTCATCGAGAATCTTCGTGCCGGTGGCGTCTACGCGTCGGGTGTTCACTACACGAACATCACGACGCGATACGACGAGCTGGTTCTTCCGTACACAAATGGTCTCGAGCCTGGGCTGAACGCCACCAACATTGTTGTCCAGGACGGTTGTGAGCAAGACATCTCCGATCACCTCGCCATCGCGGCATCGCTGCGCGCTGCGACATTTGCTCTCAATGCGCTCGATCCATCGCACCCGCGACCGGTACCGTGTCATCCGGTGTGGCCCATCGTGGGTTGAGCAGAGCATGGAGGCGTGCGATGGGCATACGGGCACTAGCCTGCGCGGCGGTTGCGGCAGCAGTACTGGGGGCTGCTGCCGCGCCGGAACGTGCGTCGGCGGATACGCCGCCCGTGACTACACCGTCTGTCACTTCAACACTGCCTGTTCCGTTCGGTTTCGCCAGCGGGATTGCGCTGGAAGCGCTCGACCCCGGGGGATCAGTGCCGGGAACCAACAACTACTCGTGCACGCCTTCGGTGGCGCATCCGGATCCCGTGGTCCTCGTCCACGGAACCGCGGCAAACCGTCAGACCAACTGGGCGGTACTTGCGCCGGTTCTCGCGAACGAGGGTTATTGCGTTTTTGCACTCACCTTCGGGAACCGATTCGACCTGCCATGGCCGTTGTCGGCTGCAGGTGGCCTCGCGCCGCTGCCGGAGAGTGCACAGCAGTTGTCGGACTTCGTCGACGGAGTACTGGAGGCGACGGGTGCCTCGAAAGTCGATCTCGTCGGACATTCGCAGGGGACGACCGTCAGTGGGTACTACGCCAAGTTCTCAGGCGGTGACGACAAGGTCTCGAAGATCGTGTCGATAGCCCCGCTGTGGAACGGTTCCGACGTCGGTCCGCCGAAAGGCGTCGGCGGTCCGGATTTCGACAACGCGAGCTTTGTGTCCGAGCTGCGTGACGCCGGCGTGTACGCGGACACCGTCGAGTACTCCAATATCGTGACTCGCTACGACCAAGTAGTGGTTCCGTACACCAGCGGAATACTCGCGGCGTCGAATGCGTCCAACATCGTGGTGCAGGATGGTTGCCCGCAGGACCGGTCGGACCACATTGCCGTGGTGGCGTCACAGAGAACGGCAGCGTTGACGCTGGCGGCACTCGATCCGTCGACGACCCGTGAAATCCCGTGTGATCGAGTGCTCCCGATTATCGGCTGATCTCAGCGCCGAACTCGAATTACGTACCTGTTCGCTTCAGGCGTACAGGAAGTGGGAAACGATTGCCGGAGCTGCGACGTTGTGAGATGTAAGTAAGCCGGTATCCCCTGCCAATCGGGTGGAGGAGCAGCAGGTGGACTTCGCGCCCTCTAGAGTAATAAGTGGGGTCGTGCAACCTCAGTCGATTCGTAGACGCCATGTCTGCTGACCGGCGAGGCGATCAGTCTGTAGTGCCGGAGCGAAACGCGGCGACCAGGGACGAGACATCCGGTCTCGAACCTGCACGCCGGAGAGTGTGAGGGAGAGCGATGTTCGAGAGGTTCACCGATCGCGCGCGGCGCGTTGTTGTCCTGGCTCAAGAAGAAGCCAGGATGCTCAACCACAACTACATCGGTACGGAGCACATCCTCCTCGGCCTCATTCACGAGGGCGAAGGTGTTGCCGCCAAGTCGTTGGAGTCGTTGGGTATCTCCCTCGAGGGAGTCCGCAGCCAGGTCGAGGAGATCATCGGCCAGGGCCAGCAGGCTCCGTCCGGTCACATCCCCTTCACACCGCGCGCCAAGAAAGTCCTCGAGCTGAGTCTGCGCGAAGCGCTGCAGCTCGGACACAACTACATCGGTACGGAGCACATCCTGCTCGGTCTCATCCGCGAGGGTGAGGGCGTTGCAGCCCAGGTTCTGGTCAAGCTCGGTGCCGATCTCAACCGTGTCCGCCAGCAGGTCATCCAGCTGCTGTCGGGCTACCAGGGCAAAGAGCCCACCGAAACCGGTGGCACTCGCGGAGAGGCCGGCACGCCGTCCACCTCGCTCGTGCTCGACCAGTTCGGTCGCAACCTGACGCAAGCTGCCCTCGAAGGCAAGCTGGACCCGGTCATCGGCCGCTCGAAGGAAATCGAGCGTGTCATGCAGGTTCTCTCGCGTCGTACCAAGAACAACCCGGTCCTCATCGGTGAACCCGGTGTCGGTAAGACCGCTGTTGTCGAGGGCCTGGCTCAGGCAATCGTCAACGGTGAGGTCCCCGAGACCCTCAAGGACAAGCAGCTGTACACGCTCGACCTCGGGTCGCTCGTGGCCGGCAGCCGTTACCGCGGTGACTTCGAAGAGCGCCTGAAGAAGGTTCTCAAGGAGATCAACACCCGCGGCGACATCATCCTGTTCATCGACGAGCTGCACACTCTCGTGGGTGCGGGCGCGGCTGAGGGCGCTATCGACGCGGCCTCCATCCTCAAGCCCAAGCTTGCCCGCGGTGAGCTGCAGACCATCGGTGCCACCACTCTCGACGAGTACCGCAAGTACATCGAGAAGGATGCCGCACTCGAGCGTCGTTTCCAGCCCGTTCAGGTGGGCGAGCCCACCGTCGAGCACACCATCGAGATCCTCAAGGGTCTTCGTGACCGCTACGAGGCTCACCACCGTGTGTCCATCACGGACGGTGCTCTCGTGGCAGCTGCGACGCTCGCCGACCGCTACATCAACGACCGCTTCTTGCCGGACAAGGCGATCGACCTCATCGACGAGGCGGGCGCGCGAATGCGCATCCGTCGGATGACTGCACCGCCGGACCTGCGCGAATTCGACGATCGCATCGCCGACGCGCGTCGCGAGAAGGAGTCCGCGATCGACGCGCAGGACTTCGAGAAGGCCGCGAACCTGCGTGACAAGGAAAAGACCCTCGTTGCTCAGCGCGCTGAGCGTGAGAAGCAGTGGCGTGCGGGCGACCTGGACGTCATCGCCGAGGTCGACGACGAGCAGATCGCCGAGGTTCTGGGCAACTGGACCGGCATCCCCGTCTTCAAGCTCACGGAGGAGGAGACCACTCGTCTGCTCCGCATGGAAGAGGAACTGCACAAGCGGATCATCGGCCAGGAAGAGGCAGTCAAGTCCGTCTCGAAGGCGATCCGTCGTACGCGTGCAGGTCTGAAGGATCCCAAGCGTCCCTCGGGTTCCTTCATCTTCGCCGGCCCGTCCGGTGTCGGTAAGACGGAGCTCGCGAAGTCGCTCGCCAACTTCCTGTTCGGCGACGACGACGCTCTGATCCAGATCGACATGGGCGAGTTCCACGACCGCTTCACCGCTTCGCGTCTGTTCGGTGCCCCTCCCGGGTACGTCGGATACGAAGAGGGCGGCCAGCTCACCGAGAAGGTCCGTCGCAAGCCGTTCAGCGTCGTGCTGTTCGACGAGATCGAGAAGGCACACCAGGAGATCTACAACACCCTCCTGCAGGTGCTCGAGGACGGCCGTCTCACCGACGGTCAGGGTCGTACCGTCGACTTCAAGAACACGGTGCTGATCTTCACGTCCAACCTCGGTACGTCGGATATCTCCAAGGCTGTCGGCCTGGGCTTCAGCTCGGGAACGGGCACCGGCTCGAACTACGAGCGGATGAAGCTCAAGGTGCACGATGAGCTGAAGAAGCACTTCCGCCCCGAGTTCTTGAACCGTATCGACGACATCGTCGTGTTCCATCAGCTCACGAACGAGCAGATCGTTCAGATGGTGGACCTGATGCTTGCTCGCGTCGAGAAGGCACTCAAGAACAAGGACATGGCCATGGAGGTCACCGACAAGGCCAAGTCGCTTCTGGCCAAGCGCGGATTCGATCCGGTACTGGGTGCGCGGCCGCTGCGTCGCACCATCCAGCGCGAGATCGAGGACCAGATGTCCGAGAAGATCCTCTTCGGAGAGATCGGACCGGGACACATCGTGCTCGTCGACGTCGAAGGCTGGGACGGCGAAGGCTCGGGCGAGGACGCGAAGTTCACGTTCACGCCTACGAAGAAGCCGATCGACGTGCCGGACGCACCGCCGATCGAACTGTCCAAGGCAGGCGAGAGCGAAAGCGCCGCAGAGTAAGTAGTACAGAGCTGTAAACGAAAACGGGCGGCACCCTTACCGGTGCCGCCCGTTTTGTGTATCACGGGGAGAGAGCATATTCATGAACGAGATCGAGATGGGCCATCTGCGTCGTTGTGTCGAATTGGCGCGAGAGGCCTTGGACGAAGGCGACGAACCGTTTGGATCGGTACTTGCTGCCGCTGACGGGACTTTCCTCGCGGAAGATCGAAACCGAATTGCGGGAGGCGACAGCACACGACATCCGGAATTCGAGTTGGCGCGGTGGGCTGCGCAGTATCTGACGACGGAAGAGCGCTCTACGGCAACGGTATTCACCTCCGGCGAGCATTGTCCGATGTGTTCGGCTGCTCATGCCTGGGTGGGATTGGGCCGGATCGTGTACGTGTGTTCGTCTGCGCAGTTGAGTGAATGGCTTACGGAGTGGGGAGTGGCCTCGGGGCCGGTACGATCCCTCTCGATCAACGAGGTTGCGCCGAATCTTCCGGTGGAAGGGCCGGTTCCGGAGCTGGTCGATGAGGTCCGCGAACTGCACCGCATGCTGCACTCACGCGGCGCCTGACGACACGCAAACGGGCGGCACCTCTCGATCGAGATGCCGCCCGCTCTATGGCGTTCAGGACATGACGTTCAGGACACTACGTCTACAGCCCGAGCCTGTTCACGCAGTTCACCCTTGACTACCTTGCCACTTGCATTGCGCGGCAAGGCTTCCACGACGATGATGTCCTTGGGGTGCTTGTACCGTGCCAGGCGATCATTGAGGAAGGTGCTCAGCTCCTCGATGGTCAGGTCCACGGTTGAACCGGGGGTCATCGCGATGATCGCTACCGGTACCTCGCCCCACTTGGCGTCGGGACGCCCGACGACTGCGGCTTCGACTATCAATTCGTGTTCGTACAGAACGTTCTCGACCTCGGCGCAGTAGATGTTCTCGCCGCCGGAGATGATCATGTCCTTCTTGCGGTCGACGACGTACACAAATCCTTCGTCGTCGACACGGACCAGGTCGCCGGAGTGAAACCACCCGCCGTGGAAGGCATCTGCGGTGGCCTGGGGGTTATTCCAGTACTCACTCATCATTGTGGGTCCGCGGTAGACAATTTCCCCGATTTCGCCGGGTGCCACGTCATCCATGTTCTCGTCGACGACGCGAGCCGAGATGGTGGGGATGACCCGGCCGACTGAACCGAGCTTACGGATGGCGTCATCGCCGTCGAGTACGCAAGTGATGGGAGACATTTCGGTTTGCCCGAAGACTGCGACGTTGAACGCATCAGGGAAGGTTTCGGCCATCGCCCGCAAGATCGTGTCCGACGACGGGGCGGCACCCCAGGAAATGTTCTTGAGCGAGAGGGCTCGAGGTTGGGCTTTCTGAACTGCACACACCGCCTGCCACTGCACGGGCACGAGGAACAAGCTGGTGACCTTCTCGGCTTCGAGGATATCGAGAAGCTGACCTGGGTCGAATGCGCCAACCGGGTGGATCACCGTGGTAGTGCCCAGTTGCAGGCTTGGGGCGATGGAACCGAGGGCAGCGATGTGGAACATCGGCGACGCACAGAAGCCGATGGAATCCTCGTTGAACAGGTGGAAGGCACGAATGCAGGTCAACGCTTGTGACGAGAGATTGGAATGCGAGAGCACGGAACCTTTGGGGCGTCCTGTGGTTCCCGAGGTGTACATGATGAGAGCCGGTGTGTCGTCCGGGATGTCGATCAATGCATGAGGTTCACCCGGTTCGCTGATCAAGTCCTCGTAGTTCAAGCTGTCGCCCTCAGCGGGTGCGCCCACCGTGATGGAGATGTCGATGCCCTCGGACGCTGCGCGGGCTGCGCCGGCCAACGGAGCCAACGGGCCCTCCGCGACAATGACTTTGGAGCCCGAGTCGTTGACAAGGTAGGCGACCTCAGGTGGGGTCAGTCGGAAGTTCACCGGGACAGCGATCGCGCCCAACGCATTGGTCGCGAGAACAATCTCGAGGTACTCGGGGCGGTTCAGCATCAGGATCAGAACGCGGTCACCAAAACTGACGCCGCGCCGGGAGAGCGCGTCTGCCAGTTTTTCGACGCGCTCGTTCAGCGTGCTCCAGGTGATGGAATCGCCCTGGAATCGCAGCGCGATGCGGCCCGGGATCATCTGCGCGTGGCGGGCAACCTGATTGTTCCAGTTGGTGCGTCGCAGGCGCTGTACCTCGGACGCTGTATCGGTGGAGGGCATCTACTGTTTCCTCTCAATCACTTGAAGTGGGGTGCGCGTTTCTGAAGCATTGCGGTCGCGCCTTCGGCGAAGTCGGCTCCGACAAGAAGTTCTGCTTGACCGGTCTTTTCGAGTTCCAGAGCGGAGTCGATGCGATCGAGTGTTGCGGCGTTTAGTGCGGCTTTGGTGAGTTGGAGAGCACGACGGGGCGCTGCGCTGGTGCGCTTCGCGACGGACTCGATGTGTGCAGCGAACTGATCGTCGGGAAGGGTTTTGGAGACGAGCCCGAATTGCGCTGCATCTGTAGCGGATAGACGCTCACCCAGCAGAAGCATCTCGGCTGCACGCGCCCGGCCGATCGCTGCCGGAATCAATGCGCTGGCGCCGCCGTCTGACATCAGTCCGATGTTGACGAAAGACATGAGGAAGTAGGCACTTTCGGCAGCATAGGTCAGGTCTGCGGCGAGGGCGATGGAGACGCCTACACCTGCGGCAGGTCCGTTGACTGCGGCGATCACGGGCACGGAGGTGCTGGTGATAGCGCGAATCACGGTGTTTGCGGTGTCCATGACGATCTGGGGATCTGTCGGATTGGTTGTGATAGCTGCGAGGTCTGCTCCCGTGCAGAAGGCGCGGCCTGCTCCGGTGATGACGATGGTGCGCACATCCGGGTTGTCGCCGGCGTCGGTAACAGCGTCGATGAGACTTTTCATGGTCTCGAAGTCGGCTGCGTTCATGCGTTCGGGGCGGTTGAAGGTCAAACGCAGAATGCCGTTGTCGAGTTCCGTCAGGAGACCCGCTTCGGACGAGGTCATGACGAACTCGGGAAAACGGTACAACACATGCGAATCATCAGCACACAGCTTCCTTCTCACGGTTGATCTGGCGAAATGTGTTCCCTTGGCGTAGGCCGTAACTCGTGCCGCAGGAGGGTCTCTTCAGTGGTGAATCTATCTGCGAGATTGTGCGAATAGCGGTTAACATAACACCTCGAGTGGCAGTGTCAAGGGTGTTCGGAGAATCCGATACGGTAGCTGTGAAACGAATGGAGGGATTCATGCCCGGACGGACACGCGTCGTGGCACGTGGCGATGAATCCACTTCGCGTACGCGGCCGAAGAATCGCAAGGCTCAGATCGCGGCGGTTGCAGCCGAGGCGTTCAGTGAGCGCGGGTACCACGCGGTGGGTATCGACGACATAGCGTCTGCCGTCGGCGTGTCCGGTCCCGCGCTGTACCGCCATTTCCCCACCAAATACGCACTGTTCGTTCACGCGGTCGAAAACTTGTCTCGGGCACTGCTCGATGCGGCCGATTCCGCGCACTGCGAGAGCGACGATCCACGGCAACAGTTGCAAGCCGTCATGGTCGCGGTCATCGGTGTCACCCTCGAGAATCGGCGTCGGGGCGGGCTCTATCGTTGGGAAGGCCGCTACCTCGAGAAGGTGGATCGCGAGAACCTGCGCCTGGAGGTGGTGGCGTTGCGCTTGCGGGTGTCAGAGCCGTTGGCTGCGGTCCGCCCGGAGCTCGGTCGTGCCGATCTCGACCTCGTCACGGCAGCGATTCTGAGTGTGATCGGTAGTGTCACGGGGCATCGATCGGCGTTGCCGCCCAAGCAGATCGAGTCCTTGATGCTCTCCGCCTGCTGGTCTGTGATCGATATGGAACTCCCGCGGCGAGCCTCGTCGGTAGTGCCTTTGCAAGGCGTCAATACGATTCCAGGACTCGAACGTACATCGAAACGTGAAGTGCTGCTTCGCGAAGCGGTGCTGCTTTTCCATGAACGTGGGTATCACGAGGTCAGCATCGAGGAAATCGGAGCCGCCGCCGGGATCACCGCATCGAGTGTGTACCGGCATTTTCCGAGCAAGGCAGACCTACTGGCCGCAGCCTTTCATCGGGTGTCCGAACAATTGACCGTCACGTTGGGCTCCGCCCTGGCAGAATCCGAGACTCCGCGCCAGGCTGTGCACACACTTGCTGAGCTGTACGTTGCCGTCTTCTTCGCTCAGAGTGAGTTGCTTGCCGTCTATTTCGCGGAAGTCGGAAATCTCCCTGCCGATGCCGGCAAGGAGCTACGGAAGATTCAGCGACGCAATGTCGAGGAGTGGGCGCACCTGTGCGTCGACGCCCGGCCCGAACTCACTGTCGCGTCGGCTCGATTTCTTGTTCACGCGGCGCTGGGACTGGTTCTCGATGTCGGCCGCGTCGTCCGATTCGCGGAAGCCGAACGCGTCGCGGCACTTCTGTCGGTGACACTTCTCGGATAGTCGCGGGTAAGTTCGAGTGGCAAGGCGTTTCACACAATCCGCAGACGGAAGTAGGGACACCCAATGCCAACTCGTACCGCACGCACTGCCTGGAACGGCACCTTGGAAGCCGGATCGGGGCAGGTGGAACTCACCAGTTCCGGAGTCGCGACATTCGACGTGTCGTTCCCCAAACGAGCAGCTGAGGAAGCCGGCGGAACCACCAGCCCAGAAGAACTGATCGCCGCGGCACATTCGTCCTGCTACGCGATGCAGTTGTCAGCGCTCATCGCCGAGGCCGGGGGAACTCCGCAGAGCCTCGACATCACGGCGGATGTCTCGTTGGGCCCCGACACGGTCGGCTTCAAGCTGACCGGAATCAAGCTCACCGTTCGCGCCGAGGTCGACGGCCTCGACGCCGACGGTTTTGCCAAGGTAGCCCAGGCCGCAAAGGAAACATGCCCGGTCAGTAAGGCTTTGACAGGCGTCGACATCACATTGGATGCAGCGCTGGACTGATCTTCTCGTGCTCGGGCGCCGTTTTCGGCGCTCGAGCACCTCTGATCACCAGGTAGCTCGCGAGCAGTATCGGGAGCACCCACAGATCCGAAGGATCGCGGACGACGAGGATCGGCAAGAGGTTTCCGCGTAATCCTGCTGCGGCCCAACGGAGAAATCCGATCACCCACTCGTACGCGTCGCCAACCGGCGCAACCATTTTCACGGCGGCAAAGCCTATTCCCGTGACTGCGATGGACCAGGCGATCGCTGCTCGCCCCACCAGGCTGCGTCTGGGCACCTCGAGAACCGAGAGCAGAAGCAGTGGAAACAGGAACACACCGGCTATGTCGGACAGCTTGCCCGTCATCGTGTTTCCGAAGGCGTCCTTGAGCACGTGGTCGTTGATCAGAATGATCGCCACCGAAACCAGGGCCCACGGACTCAGCAGCAGATCGCCCGGACGCCTCACGACAGGTTGATGGTTGCCGAGCCGGACGAGAACAGATCGCATTTGAACTGCAAACGCAGACCGGTGGTGGCTTCGGGGACCTCGTACGACAATTCACCGCGCTTGGCCGCACCCGGCGCTAGTTCTCCGTCGACGCTCGACGTGCTGCTGTCGGTGAACGTGATGTTGTATGACTTGTTTGCCGAGTCCTGCAGTTCGAAGCACATCATCGACGACACCGCGGCGGGCTTGTCACTGTTGTTGGTGACCTCGGTGTCAACCACGACGTAGCGGTTTCCGGGATCAGCGGTGATGAACTGATTGGTCGAGACGTACGGATCGACAACGCCGTGTACCTGAACGCGCCAGTCACCGAGTTCGACGACGTCACCGATACCGAAAGCGGCAGCGGGTGCGGCGGACGAACCGTTGTCGTCGACCTTCTTCGCTTCATCGGTTTCGCCTGACGCGATGGTTGCGAACAGGGCTGCGCCGACGGCGAGGACGGCGAGGGGAGTGCGGAGTGATCGCATGATGGGTGCCTTTCGAGAGCGGGTATGGCACTAGTCAACGATGTCCGGGATGCCTTTCGCGTCAGCCGAAAGATCGGGTGATCTCCTCCTTTCGGTCGTTGTTTGCGCGCGTGGTGGTCCAATCGGCTGATTCGAGGAGTCGGTGGTGGTCTATACGCTTACTCGGTGATCACCACCCGAGGAACTGCAGTGCGACGACGCGTATGGACAACTGTCGCCGTCGCATTCAGCATTTTCTGCTCGATCATGACGGCGACTATCGCCGGCTCGTCGGGAAATGTGCCACCGGTGCTGGTCGGAATCGGCTTTGTTCTCGGCGCAGCTGGTGGGATATCGCTGGTGTGGCGGCGTCAACGTCCCTGGGCGGTTCTGGCGATCACGCTGGTCGGTCCTCTGTTCTTTCCGACAGATGCCACGGCGGCGCTCATCGCTTTGTTTGCAGTTGCTCGAATCGCGCGCGGAAATCAATTGGCGGTCGCGGGCGCGGCGGTGTACGTCGCATGCGGAATCTCGTTGACCTACGACGCCTTTCGGGATCGCGAGTTTTCGGTGCTGACGATCGGAACTGCTGCGCCGAAGGACGGCACAGAGCTCGCGCAGTACAACCTGGCGCTGTGGATTCCATGGCTGGTCGCAGCCGTCATGGTCGCCGTCGTGGTGGCGCTCTCGCTTCTCGTTCGTACCAAAACCGAACTCGTCGAGGCCGAGCACGTGCGGGATCTGGCGACGGAACAGACCGATGCGATGCGCGACGAAATGATTCGCACCGAGGAACGCACCCGGATCGCCCGCGACATGCACGACACAATCGCGGCCAGCTTGAGTCGAATTTCGTTGTTTGCCGGCGGGTTGCAAGTCAGTGCTGCAGACAATCCGGAGAAGGTCGTCAATACCGCAGCCATGATCCGAACTACCGCACACGAGGCTTTGGACGAATTGAAGGGCATCGTCGGAGTGCTCAGGGGAAGTGGTGATCGTCGTGAGCACGGTGGGCATCAGGGCATCGATGCGATCGGTGATCTGGTCAACGGTGCTCGTGCGGCCGGCATTCACTGCCGTCTGGAATCGGAACTGCTTCCGGGTGACGTGGGAATGTTGGCTGGTCACGTGTGTTATCGCGTAGTGCAGGAAGCGCTCACCAATGTTCAGAAATACGCGAGCGATCAAATGCTCGTCATTTCCGTCACTGGATCACCGCATGACGGAATTCGCATTCTGGCACGCAACAAGCTCAGCGATCTGCCTCCGATGACGTCGATCGGTTCGCGTTCGGGGCTCCGCGGATTGGCCGAGCAGGCACGCGAGATCGGCGGCAAGGTCGAGGCCGGCGCGCTGGGGGAGGACTTCCTCGTCAGTTGCTGGGTGCCCTGGTTCGCATAATTTTGTCGGTGGCACTCGGTAGTCTTGCGCCCACCATGAACACAGACTCGCGGGTGACGACGCTGATTGTCGACAACGACGCCTGGGTGAGGCGCGGGATGAAGGACATCCTCGAAGCCACACCCGACATCGTGGTGGTTGCAGAGGCCGAGGACGGCGACCAAGTGCCGGCCAAGGTCACTCGATTTCGTCCCCACGTCGTACTGATGGACCTCAAAATGGTCCGCGTCGGGGGCTTGGAAGCAACTCGCCAGTTGATGTTGATGCCCAACCCTCCCAAGGTCATCGCAATGACGGCTTTCGACGTCGACGGCCTGGTGATCGAGGCGGTCGAGGCCGGCGCACACAGCTTCATGCGGAAAGATGCTGCACCCGAAGCCTTTCAGCAGGCCGTGCGCGTCGTTGCATCCGACCATGCGCTGTTCAGCCGGGATTCTCTGCGGGCTATCGCCGAGTCGACTCCCCGTGAACCTGTTCGGGACCAGACGGCATTGGCGGTGCTCACCGACCGTGAGCGCGAAGTTCTGGTGCAGTTGGCCACAGGTCTGGGAAACGGTGAAATCGCGGAGCGTATGTACCTCGGTGAAACAACGATCAAATCGCACGTCTCGTCGTTGTTCTCGAAACTCGGAGTGAACAATCGGGTGCGTGCATCGCTGGTTGCGTACCGGTGCGGTCTCGTCGTGTGATGTAAGGACTAATCTCGCCGCTGCTGTTGTTGCACCTTCGGTGACTGATCAAATCGTGATTGACCAAGACGTGACCATCGAAGTGTGGTCGGACGTTGCTTGTCCGTGGTGCTACATCGGAAAGACCAGGTTCCTCTCGGCCCTGGATCGTTTCGAGAACAAGGACCGCGTCAACGTCATCTGGCGCTCGTACCAGCTTGCGCCGGAGACTCCGGTGGGAGAGGGCCGCACGGAACTCGACGCCTTGGTCGAGATGAAGGGAATGGCGCCTGATCAGGTACGCCAGATGTTCTCGCATGTGAGCGCGACGGCCGCCGAGGTCGGATTGACCCTGGACTTCGACACCGTGATCGCCGCCAACACTTTTGATGCGCACAGACTGCTACATCTCGCCGGTGAGCGACAGAACGAACTCCTCGAAGCACTGTTCAAGGCTCACTTCAGCGACGGAAAGGTGATCGACGATCGTGAGGTGCTGGTAGATCTGGCTGTGAGCGTCGGCCTCGACGCGGACACCGTGCGTGAGCAGCTCAACTCCGATGCCGCCGCCGAGTCAGTGCGCGAGGATCTGTCCATGGCCCGCCAGCTCCAGGTCAGCGGCGTTCCGTTCTTCGTCGCCAACCGTGCGGTCGCTGTGTCCGGCGCTCAGCCCGAAGAGGTGTTCCTGCAGCTGCTCACGCAGGCTTCCGAGCCGGCCTGACAGCGAACATCCCTGACAGCGCGTGCGCAGAGGCGCTGTCAGGGATGGGTCACGGCCGCAATACGCAGCGAGTTCCCCCGTAGATCGTGGTAATACATTTGTTGCAGTGAATACAGAGCGTCTGCCCGTGGCCTTCTTCCTCGATCGTCTTGATCAAGTTCGGGTCGCTGAGCAGTGCGCGGCCCATTTGGACGAACTCGAATCCCTCACGCATGGCGAGGTCGATCGATTCCTTGCCCGTGATTCCGCCGAGCAACACCAGCGGGAGGTCTACTGCGTCGCGGATCTGGCGCGCGTGATCGAGTAGGTAGGCGTCGGTGTACGGGTAGGTGCGCAGGAAGTGTTTTCCCACGAGTTTGATTCCCAGCTTCTGTGGCTGCGGCATGAGTGCCCCGAATTCCCGTAGCGGTGCGTCACCTCGGAACGTGTAGAGGGGGTTCTCGAGTGAGCTTCCGGCTGTGAGGACCACCCCGTCCAGGGTTCCGTCTTCTTCGAGCCAGCGCACAACTGTGATTGCCTCTTCGAGCCAGAATCCACCAGGCACGCCGTCATCCATGCTGACCTTGGCGATCACGGCGATTTTCGTACCGACCGCGTCTCGGACGGCGCGTGCGGTTCGACGCGCGAAGCGTGCCCGATTCTTCAGGCTTCCGCCGTAGGAATCGTTGCGGTGGTTCAGTTTTGGGCTCAGGAATGAACTGATGAGGTAACCGTGACCGAAATGCAGTTCGATGGCGTCGAACCCTGCTTCGGTGGCGGCTCTGGCAGCGTGGGCGTGGGCCTCGACGATCCGATCGATGTCGGCCTCGGAGGCGGCTTCGGCGAAGCTGAGGGTTGTCAGGTGAAAGTGTCTACTCGATGTAATTGCCTTGTGGCCGTTTGATTTCGGGTTTGCGACGGCACCCGCATGGCCGATCTGTGCTGAGACGGCCGCGCCTTCGGCGTGAATCGCGTCGGTCAGCCGACGTAACCCGGGTGCGGTTTCCTCGGTCCACTGGAGCTGCCCTGCGGAAGTACGACCCTCCGGTGCGACGGCGCAGTAGGCCACTGTTGTCATACCGACGCCGCCGGCAGCGAACTTGCGATGAAAGTCGATCAGTTCGTCGGTGACCACACCTTTGGGTGTCATTCCCTCGAACGTGGCCGATTTGATGATTCGGTTCCGGAGCGTCGCCGGTCCCAACTTCGCAGGCGCGAAGGCCTCTAGTGTGGTCATCGGCTCGTATCCAACTCTGCGACAGCTGCTTCGAGCTTCTTGATCTGGTGTGCCAGCCACCCGGATTCCCAGAAGTTCGCCTCGGTGGACGGCTGTGTCAGCAGTTCCCGGTGGCAGGCCAGGAGGACGCGGGTAGCAGGTCCGTTATCGGGCTCGAATGCGAGAGCAGCCTCGGACAGCGCGGTGGCCTCGACCACTGCTCCTTCGGCGAGTCTCGTTTCGGCGAGTTCGATTGCACGCTCCACTCCGGCCAGTTCGACGAGATCAGCCAGAGTCTTCGTTCGGGGCAGATCGTAGAGCGCTGTGGTGGAGTCGTGATGGAACCATCCCAGGTAGGTTTCCCAGATGGTCTTGACTCCCCACTTGACCTGACCGTAGCCCTGTCCAACGTAAAGGTGTGGCGGCAAGTTGATTTCGCGCATCAGCGATTCGACGGACTTACCCGCGTTGATTCCGGAGAGCGTCGTGCGGTGAACGTAGTCGACGGCGTCGTACATCCGTTTCAAGACGGCGTCGATGAGTTCTTCGCCCTCGATGGGCTCGCCGCGGCCGGTGATCAGGGTCTGCGGTCGCAGGTCGCGCAGCGTGCGAATTGTCTTCAGGTACGGCTCGACAAAGCGGTATCGCTGTCCGCGGACGGTATTGAGATTGGGGAAGTGGCCGAAGAGGGGGCCGAGCAGGTTGCTGATCATCGCGATGCGATGCTGTGGAGGCCACACCATTGCGCCGTCGACTGTTTCGCCGACACCGGAATGTAATTCGACATCCAGTCCGCCGACCGTGAGGTCGAGACAGTCTGTGAAAGTGAGATCCGGGACCGGCTCGTCCTGTGCATTGGACACGGATGGGAATTCGGCGGCAAAGCGGGCGACGGTGTCGGCGTCCCGGCCGAACCATACGGGTGCCCATTGACGCATCCGCTTGATGACACGAGCATCGTCGAGCTGAACGGACTGGTTCAGCTCGTTGGCCACGTAGACGGCACCCGGCTCACGAAAGGCGTGAACTCCACCGACGTGGTCGGTATGGCCTTGAGTGGTGATGATGTACCTGGTCGGCCCGGAGTAGATGTCGTCGAACAGCTTTCGATGATGCGGTCCTTCGAATCCGCAGCCGGTGTTGACGATGATCCGGCCGGCCGGCGTGACGATCATGTACGCCGAGCTGGTGCCGCCGCTGCGGTAGATGAAATCGTTGATCGTGATCGCTTCGTCGGTGTACTCGGGTTCGAGCAGGGTCTTTCCCGGTCGTTGTGCGATCAGAGCGTCGACTTGATCGGAGATGTGCTGGTTCACAGAACCTCTACTTTCACAGAGAAGGCGTCAAAATAGTTGGCAAATCGAGTGCGCAGTTCGGCCGGTTCTCGGCCGAAGTCTGCTCGCAGGTCGTACACAACCTGACCGTTGGAACCGCGTTTGTGACTGGACATGTACTCGCGGATCTCTCCTCGCGCCTGCTCGGTCATCTCGAGGCCGGCGCGGTTGTAGATGTGCTCGACAGTTCCGATGTCGTTCGCCATGAATTGGTCGAAGTACACATCCACTCGCCGCTCGTCGGGGATCAGGGCGAGATCGCGGGTTCCCGCATCGAGCAACCGGCTGACGCGGTCGATCCAGTAGTCGCACACCGCATCCAGGTCGAGCTCGTGAAAGTTCATCCGGGCGCCGTAGCCGACCATCGTCGCTGCAGACTGGACTACCGACACCGGATCGCGGTGTGTCATGACGACGGTGGCGTCGGGGAAGGTGTCCATGAGTGGACCGAGTTGCTCGAGGTGCTGCGGGCACTTGAGAATCCAACGGTTCGGACCACGTTGCCACTGAAGGAGTTTGAGCATCGTCTTGATGAACTCGTAATGGGGGCGCTGATCGTGGGCGAGATAGTAATCGCGCCAGCGAGGTGCCATCGACGACATCCACTCGAAGTTGTAACTCGAGAAATCGAGGCTTTCGAGTTCGAGTTCCTCGTGAATATGTTCCGGGGTCATCGGATGCATTGCTGCCACCAGAGGGCTCTTGGCCTGCATCTGGTTCCAACGTTCTTGGCTCCGAAGCAATCTCGGGTCGACGCCGTCCACGCCGAGTTCGTCACCCGCGAAGGGGACGGGTTCCTGACTTTCCCAGAGTGGCAGCGACCGGAAACGGGAATCAGCCGACATGAGGTTCAGGAGATGCGTGGTACCCGAACGCGGCAGTCCCACAACGATGATGGGAGCCACGATCTCCTCGTCGTGAATCTCGGGGTGGCGACGCAGGACATCCAGTACTCGAAGTCGGTTGGCCGCGTAGCGGGTGCACGCTGCGTGAGTAGTCATCCGGGAGACCGGTGAACGGTTGGGATCGGCGTCGATCTCGTCGAGCCACAACGCCAGTCGCTCGCGGAAGTCGTCAGGACCGAAATCGCCGAGGCCTGTTTGTTCTCGCGCGGCGGAGAGAACGCTGTCCACGGACAGGGTTATCGGGTTCGCTTCGGCGTAGGCCCACGTCTGTTGCTGGGATTCGGTGAGTACGGGGTAACGGAGGTCGGTGATGCGCACGCGTTTCGGTGAGGTTGCTTCAGGTTGCGCGGTGGACGACGGCATCGAAGTCATCCTCTGATCGAGAATCCGCCGTCGACGGGCAAGGTCTGTCCGGTAACGAATTGTGCGGCCGGGCTGGCAAGGAACAGTACGACGGGAGCGACGTCCACGGACGGGTCTGCCCACCGGGCCATCGGTGTGCGATCGAGTGACGGTTTGCTGTGTTCAGGGCGCTGCTGGAGTCCTGCCGTCATTTTTGTTGCCGTCAGTCCAGGGGCTATGGCGTTGACTCGAATGCCGTCCTTGGCCCAATTCGATCCCATCGTCTTGGTCATCTGGACGACGGCGCCCTTCGATGCGCCGTATCCGGGCACGACGTCAACGGCGAAGTACGACGCCATCGATGCGACGTTGATGATAGAAGCGCCTCCGCTCTGCGTGCTTTCCTTGAGCAGTGGCAGGACAGCGGAAGACATTCGGAACCCACTCACGACGTTCACCGCGAGCGATTCCTCGAATACCTCCGGGTTCCATTCGCCTTTCTGGGTAAGCGTTTGACCTGCGTTGTTGACCAAGATGTCCAGCGTGGACAGTCCTGCGGCTACGTCGGCGATCTGTTCGCGATCAGTCATGACGCACTGCCGGTAGACGAATGCCGAGAGGTCGTGCTCGTAGTCGTCGGCCGACGCTTTGGTTCCGGTAATCGTCACGTGTGCGCCGGCGTCGACGAAGCGATGTGCAATCGCAAGTCCGAGGCCGTTGGACCCTCCGGTCACGAGAACTCGGGAGGAAGAAAAGTCGAATGCCACAACACTTTTCGCAATAGAATCAGTTGCGCTGTCTTCGGTGCTTGATGTCATGAGGTGTGACAGTAGCCAGTTTGTGAACAATGTTCAATAGCTGTTGAACATTGTTTAACGAGCAGCTAGTGTGTGTGGATGAACGCAACGAACACCACGTCTGTCCGCGGAGATACGGAAGCACGGCGCCGAGGGATCCTCGATGCTGCAGCAGCCATCCTGGATGTGGGTGGCTACGCCGCACTGACGATTCGGAGCGTCGCCAAAGAAGCCGGTATGAGTCCCGGACTCATCTACCAGTACTTTGTCGACAAACGCGACATCTTTGCAGCTCTCCTCTTCGAGAGTCAGCAGGAGTTGACCGCGTTCATTGCCGAATTGCCACGCAATCAAGGCATATCGGCCCTGATCGCAGCTATCGTGCCTGAAACCACCAAGCAATGGGCCCGAGTCGGGCACGTGGCATCTGTGTGGCGAACGACCGAAGACGCTTCGAACTCCGACGGGCAAGCGGTCCAAGACTTACGACATTCCACCGAAGCACAATTCGCAGAGTTGCGGACAGCTCTCGAAGACGCAGCGGGTGCACAGGGGCTTTCACTCCGTGAGGGACCTTCCCTGATCCCCTTCGTCTGGGCCGGCCTCATGGGGCTGGCCGACACCATCGTCAACAACTGGGCCCAAGACCTCGATCCGACGGAGTACATCACGTACTCGGCAGACGGGCTAGCGAGGGCAATTACACACTGACTGGAGCTTCGATGACGCGAACTACCACGCATCATGACGACCCACCCGAAGCGACGTGCGATACAACCGCTGCCATCGATATCAGCACTGCCGCAGGAGAACTGCTCCTCCGGTATCGCGAAGCGTTGACTCCCGACGATGTCGATCCCGTCGCATTCCGAAAGGGTGCAGACCGAGTCAGTCAGGAATTCATCGCTGGGGAACTGGCTCGCCGATTCAGCGGCGACGCGGTGCTCTCGGAAGAATCACCTGACAATGCTGTGCGGCTCGGTGCGTCGCGCGTCTGGATCGTCGACCCACTCGACGGAACCCGCGAGTTCGGTGAGATCGGCCGCAGTGACTGGGCTGTGCACGTTGCATTGTTCGAAAACGGCTCTCTCACAGCAGGAGCCGTGGCGCTCCCGGGTCTGGGAATAACACACTCGAGTAGAGACCCGGTACCGCTGTACAACGTCGTGCCGTCCAACCCTCGGGTTGTCGTAAGTCGCACTCGGAGGCCGGAGCCAGTGATGGCACTGGCCCGAGCGTTGGATGCCGAGTTGATCGAGATGGGCTCGGCTGGAGCCAAAGCCATGGCGGTAGTGCGCGGCGACGCGGACATCTACGCTCACTCCGGCGGACAGTACGAGTGGGATTCTGCCGCCCCGGTTGCCGTGGCTCAGGCTGCCGGCCTGCATGTTTCACGAATCGATGGCTCTGCTCTGCACTACAACCAAGAGAACCCTTGGTTGCCCGACTTGTTGATCTGCCGCCCTGAACTTGCTGCTACCGCACTGGAGGTGCTGAACCGATGACTACCACGCTGACGCATCTCGAACGGCTCGAAGCCGAGAGTATCCATATCATGCGAGAAGCGGTCGCCGAGAGTGAAAATCCGGTGATGCTGTATTCGGTGGGCAAGGACTCCGCCGTGATGCTGCACTTGGCGCGCAAGGCGTTCTACCCGTCGAAGCTTCCGTTTCCGTTGCTGCACGTGGACACTACGTGGAAGTTCCGCGAGATGTACGGCCTTCGCGACGAGACAGCAGCGGCGCCGGACCTCGATCTCCTCGTGTACAAGAATCCGGAATGTGTGGAGAAGGGAGTCAACCCCTTCACCCACGGCAGTGCCGTCCACACCGACATGTGGAAAACCGAGGGACTCAAGCAAGCCCTCGATCACTACAAGTTCGACGCCGCATTCGGTGGCGCCCGCCGTGACGAAGAAAAATCCCGCGCCAAGGAACGGATCTTCTCGATCCGATCGGCAGCGCACCGCTGGGATCCGAAACAGCAGCGGCCGGAGCTGTGGCGGATGTACAACGTCCGCAAATCGCCGGGGGAGAGCTTGCGCGTGTTCCCGCTCTCGAACTGGACCGAGCTCGACGTGTGGGAATACATACGCCAGGAACAGATTCCGATTGTCCCGCTGTACTTCGCCGCCAAGCGTCCCGTCGTCGAACGTGACGGCGCGTTGATCATGGTCGACGACGACCGGATGCCGTTGCTGCCGGGTGAAACACCGGAACTCAAGAGTGTTCGTTTCCGAACCCTCGGGTGCTATCCGCTGACCGGCGCTGTCGAATCGACCGCGACATCCTTGACCGACATCATCCAAGAGATGTTGTTGACCACCACATCCGAACGCCAAGGCCGGGTCATCGACCACGACTCGAGCGCGTCGATGGAGAAGAAGAAGCAAGAGGGGTACTTCTGATGACCGTTTCCTCGGATCTGATTGCCGACGATATCGAACAGTATCTCGAACGTCATGCCAACAAGACGATGCTCCGCTTCATCACCTGCGGCAGTGTCGACGACGGCAAGAGCACGCTCATCGGTCGCCTTCTCTACGAATCGAAATTGGTTTTCGAAGACCAACTTACGGCTCTGGAAAACGACTCACGCAAGGTCGGCACCCAGGGCGAAGGTCTCGATTTCGCGCTCCTCGTCGACGGACTGGCTGCCGAACGTGAGCAGGGCATCACTATCGACGTCGCGTACCGGTACTTCACGACCGAGCGTCGCAAATTTGTCGTCGCCGATACTCCTGGTCATGAGCAGTACACCCGCAACATGGTCACCGGCGCATCGACAGCTGACCTCGCGGTCATCCTCATCGATGCTCGCAAAGGTGTGCTCACTCAAACCCGCCGCCATTCGTACTTGGTTTCACTGCTCGGTATTCGACATGTAGTCATCGCCGTCAACAAACTCGATCTTGTCGACTACTCGCAGGAGGTGTTCGACAACATTGTCGCCGAATACCGTGCTTTTGCAGACGAAATCGGTTTGAAGAACGTCGTTCCGATTCCCATGTCGGCATATATGGGGGACAACCTCACCGAGCGCAGCGCGAATACCCCGTGGTACGACGGTCCGACACTTATCGATCACCTCGAAACCGTCGAGATCGACGATGATGTGCAGCAACGCCCGTTCCGTATGCCGGTGCAATGGGTCAACCGCCCCGACCTCGATTTCCGCGGCTTCTCCGGCCAGGTCACTTCCGGCATCATCCGCCCGGGTGATCGGATTCGAGCGCTTCCCAGCGGAAAGGAATCGACCGTCGCGCGCATCGTCACGATGGACGGTGATCTCATCGAAGCCATCGCCGGCCAATCCGTGACCATCACACTGACCGACGAGATCGACATCAGCCGCGGCGACATGCTCGCTTCATCGGATGCGCTGCCCCCGGTAGCCGACCAGTTCGAAGCCCACGTGGTGTGGATGGGTGAGCATGAGATGCTCCCGGAGCGGCCGTACCTCTGCCAGATCGGCACTATGACGGTCCAGGCTCGAATCACCAAGCCCAAGCACAAGATCAATGTCAATACTATGGAGAAGACGGCGACCGACACGCTTGCACTGAACGAAATCGGTGTCTGCAACCTGAGTTTCGACCGTCCGGTGCCATTCGACCCGTACGCCGACAACCGTGATACCGGTGGATTCATCCTCATCGACAGGTTGACGAACACCACCGTCGGCGCCGGACTCATCCAGCATTCTCTTCGGCGTTCGGACAACATTCACTGGCAGGCCGTCGATATCGACGAGAAGGCGCGAGAGACGCTCAACAGTCACAAACCGTGCGTAGTGTGGTTCACCGGGTTGTCCGGCTCGGGTAAGTCGGCGATTGCCAACGAGTTGGAGCGTAAACTCCATGCGCTAGGCTGCCATACCTATCTTCTCGACGGCGACAACGTTCGCCACGGACTCAACCGTGATCTCGGATTCACCGAAGCTGATCGTGTCGAAAACATCCGCCGCGTAACAGAAGTCGCTAAACTTATGGCCGATGCCGGACTGATCGTCCTCGCTTCGTTCATCTCACCGTTTCAGATCGAACGTCAATCCGCCAAGGAAACCATCGGCGCCGATCAGTTCTTCGAGGTGTTCGTCGACACCCCGCTGGCTGTCGCCGAAAAGCGAGATCCCAAGGGGTTGTACAAGAAGGCGCGCAGTGGTGCGTTGAAGAACTTTACCGGCATCGACTCGCCGTACGAAACTCCGGTCTCGCCGGATATTCGTATCGATACGACGTCATCGTCGACTCTCGATGCCGCTGATCAGATAATCCGGCATCTGCTCGAACGCGGAATCATTCACTGATTTCTCGATCTGCTGATAACTCAACCCTCAATTAAGGAGTCCTACATGCCTTCTCGTGACGAGATCTGCGCCGTTGTCGACAGCTACGTCAAGCTGCTCGGATCGCACCAGATCGATGAGTTGATGGAATTGTTCCATCAGGGTGCTGTGCAGCACGAGCCCGTCGGTGTTCGCACCAATCGGGGTTTTGACGAGATTCGGGCATTCTTCGCCGAGAGTGAGGACACGCCGTTCACCGTGAGTCTGCTGACCCCTGTCACTGTTGTGGGCAAGTTTGCTGCGATGCAAATGCGTGTCGAGCGCGAAGGTTTGGAGGATTTTGCGTCTACAGATCTCTTCGAGTTCGATGACAACTGCAAGATTCTCTCGATCACTGCAGTCCCCGACATCAAGGCCCTCATTCCCTGATTCGGGCGGCCCGGACGGCTGGAGCGTTCGAGAACGGGAGCAGATGTGCACCGATGTCGGGGCAGGAGAGCGTGACCTGCGCTGCATCGACAAACCGATACGGTTGTGCTGCAACTACTCCAGCAAGATTCTTGCGTAGGCGGGACATCTCGGCCCGTACGGTCACCGTGCGGGCTGGGTCGTCGAACAGGTCCTGAGCTAATTGCGACGCGGTGCGCCCTCTTCGCTCCGATCCCAGGAGAAACAGAATTTCCGCATGGCGCTGGGTGGGGGAGTACGTCCATTCACCCAACTCCGAAGACACTGTTACCGACATGCTCTCGGAATCACGCAGATCGACGTGCACTGTGGGAGCAGCGACGTTGCTTCCGGTGGAGGTCGGCCTGATCAGCCAACCTCCTGGTAGCGGATCCAATTCGCACAGCCCGAGGGCCGGGAACCACGTCCGGCCGGGAGTCAGCGCCGAGGGCAGCAGGATTCGAGTGCGATGTGGCAGAGAATCGACCGCCGCAACCCAGCCATGAGCGTCGGTGACCAGTGCGGGTGATCCGCCGCGTGCGAGCATCGGCGCTGCAACAGAACGTAATTGGTCGAGGTTGTCGCGGTGCTTGTCACGCAGGTGTGATTGGGCAAGACGTGCGACGGCGTCGACCAAGGCGAGTGTGGTGGGGTGGATGGTCTTGGCCGGCCCGCTGATGTCGACCACGCCGATTACCCGATCGTCTCGTGGATCTCGAATAGGTGCACCCGCGCAGGTCCACGGGTGATGGCTGCGCGCATAGTGTTCCGCCGAAAAGATCTGAACGGCTTGATGCGACACCAATGCGGTACCGATGGCATTGGTGCCGACAGAGTCCTCGGCCCAGTTTGCACCCTCGATAAATCCGAGCCGCCCCGCCTGATCCAGGACCCGATTGGATCCGCTGCGCCACAGCACTGTTCCACGTATGTCCGCGACAACCATGATGTTCTCGCCGCTCGCAGTCACCGATTCGAGTCCGCGGGTCACGTCGTCGAGTACGTCGTACAGGCCCGATTCACGGCGACGTAGGTCGAGTTCTGCCACATCCATCGACGGTTCGATTCGGCTCTGTTCAGGATCGACTCCCAGCTCTCTCAGCCGCTGCCAGGACTTGCGGATCACGTCGCGGGGACGCGCGGGGGATCGATCACCGGCCATCGTGGCGTCGTACACCGCGGCGAGGGTCCTCGCGTAGTTGCGAGGATCCTCACCGGGTGGCATCGCGGGCTCGGGCAACCGCGTTGTGGGTGTGGCCATGTCAGCGATATACCAACCCTCCGTCGATGAGTCCGGCTTGGCCGGTCATGTAATCAGAATCCGGTCCGGCCAGATAGGAGACGAACCCCGCCACGTCGTCGGGAGTCTCGGCTCGACCCAGAGCAATGCCGCCGACAAACTTTTCGTAGGTCGCACCTTCCGGTGCCCCGGTGAGTTCGGAGAATCGCTTGTCGATGGTGACCCACATGTCGGTTCCCACAACTCCGGGGCAGTACGCGTTGACTGTGATGCCGTCTGATGCGTATTCCTTGGCCGCAGCTTGGGTAAGTGCCCGGACGGCGAATTTAGTTGCGCTGTACACACCCAACATGGCAAAACCGTCGTGGCCTGCAATGGACGATGCGTTGATGATTTTCCCGCGCTGACCGAGTTCCTTGAACTTCGCGGCCGCGGCTTGAATACCCCACACCACGCCGTCGACGTTGACGCTCCAAATCTTGGAGACTTCCTCGGGGGTGACGTCGGACAGGGGGCCTACCAGTGCTATTCCGGCATTGTTGACGATGATATCGAAGCCGCCCAACGTTGAATGTGCGTGTTCAATGCTTGCCTGCACCTGGTCGCGGTCGCTGACATCGGCGATGAACGTGGTTGTCCGACAGCCGATTTCGCGAATCTCTTTGGCGACGGCATCCAGCTTGGTCTGGTCGAGATCGACTAGCGCGATGTCTGCGCCGTCGTGGGCGAGCCGGAGTGCGATTCCACGTCCGATCCCTTGGCCTGCTCCGGTGACCAGTGCAACTTTGCCGGTGATGCTCATATTCAGTGTCTCCTCGTTGGCGGGTAAGCCGATGAGTGAGTTATATGTGATGACGACCACACTATAGAAGGGTTGCATCGCGTTGCAAACCCGAACAATCGGACATCGATTGCAACTGTCGGCAACTCTCCCTGTGTCCGGTTCGGTGCCTTCATAGTTGCGCGACCACTTCGCGAATTGCTTTGTGGCACAAACCGGGAGAAGAAGATATGACTGCAACAGTCGATGTTCCGAAGGGTTCGGCGACGCCGAGCCGTCGACCCTCGCGCCGCTGGATTCCGTTCGGTGCTGCAAATCTTGTGATCGTTCTGGTTCTGGCTCTGGCGAGTTGGTATCTTCTGGCCGATCCGGTGACCAGCCCCTGGAATTTCTATCCGTTGCCGTTCAATGCAGCGCTGTTCTGGGCCATACTTTTTGTGGTGTTCATCGGCTTCAACTGCGAGTTTGCCGGATTCGATCAACTGCCGCAGCCGGCCAGAGGCGTTGCAATCATGGCAGCGACAGCCGTGTTCGCGGTTGTGGTGACGTGGTTGCTCGCCAACGGAATCGGGAGTCTGTATCCGGACTTCGCGGCAGACCGCGCCGGCGGTCTCGGCTACTTCGCCGGTGCGTTGTTTGTGCTGTTCGGGTTCGGAACCTGGGTGATGGTGGTGCTGAACTGGCAGCATTGGCCGTGGGTCTCCATCGGGATGAAGCAGCCGTTGGTGGGTCTGTGCGAGATCGCGTTTGTCGCGGTACCGACGCTTGCCCTGTATTTCGTTTTCGGGCTGCCGTCCGTATCGCTGTCCGCAACCAATCCATTGATGACCGTCGACACCGTGCTCGGGTGGTTCTACTGCGTTGTGGTGGTCGTGATCTTGACCGGTCAGACTCTGGAAAATTGGCCGTGGCGGCTGTTCGGTGGTGGAGGGAAAACCGCACTCGCGGCTACGGTGGGCAATTTTGCACTGGGAACCGGGCTGTACTTCGTGGCACTGTCTGTTGTGAAGGTTCTGCTGGGAAGTGCTGCGGTTGCCGAGTTGGGTGGCGTCGTGAATCAGTTTCCGGCCCAACTCGGTGTGTGCTGGGCCTTCTGGATGATCTTCTGGGCCAATGCATTCGGAAACAGGCCGACTGGGTTCGCTGACGGGGTGAACCTGTTGATCCGCGCAGTGCTCACGTTGGGGCTGGCAGTGGTGACGTTCCTCTTCTACTACCGTTTTGCTGCCGAGCACATTCTTCACGAACCCGCAGTGGCCGACGGATTGCACGGCAATGCACTGGGTTTCGTGGACTGGGCGGTGCTGTGGACGTTGTTCTACGTTGTCGGTTTCCAGTCGCTGGGGCTTGGCCGATTGAAGCCTGAATCCGTGTGAACTGGTTGCCCGCAAATGTATGCGGGCAACCAATCGCGTAGGTCAGACTTTCGTGAGGGGTGCTGACTCTGCGGCAGTTTCCTTCTGCGCCGCGTTCTTTCGTGCGGGAATCAGCAGCGTGATTGCGCCGGCGATCAGTGCGGCACCGCAGGCGATGAGCAGACCTGTACGGAACCCGGCTTCCGTCGGGAGGGTGTGACCGGCGAAGTCCATACTCATCTGAGCCAGGACAACGCCAACGACAGCGGCGGAGATCGAGGTGCCGACGGACCGCATCAGGGTGTTGAAGCTGTTGGCCGACGCCGTGGCGGACGGCGGAACCGCGCCCATGATGAGGGCGGGCATCGAGCCGTAGGCAAGGCCGATTCCAGCGTTGCAGATGCAGGTCACGATCAGCAAGCCCCAGGTCGATCCCATGAGAAGCATCGAAGATCCGTAACCCAGTGCGATGACCAGGGTTCCGAGAAGCAGTGTCATCTTGGGGCCGCGGGCGGCGGAGAGCTTTGCCCCGGCGACGGAGACGGCCATCATGACAAACCCGCCGGGCGCCATCCACAGACCCATTGCGAGCATTGATTGACCCATGCCGTAGCCGGTCGCGGCGGGCAACTGAAGAAGCTGGGGCAGGATCAGCGCCTGGGCGTACATCGCAAAGCCGACGGCTACGGAGGCGGCATTAGTGAACAGCACCTGCGGCCTGGCGGTGACGCGGAGGTCCACTAGCGGATCGTCGGTCTCGAGTTCCCACCAACCCCACGCCGCGAGGACGATGACGGTAGTCGCGAAGAGGCCGAGCGTTGTTCCGCTGCCCCAGCCCCAGTCCGCGCCTTTGGACACAGCCAGCAGAAGCGAGACCAATCCGACTCCCAGTCCGAGTGCCCCGATCAGATCGAAGCGTCCGCCGGTGTTGTGTACCGGGGTGGAGGGAACGAAGAACCAGATCAGCACGGCGATGATCACGCTGAGAACGGCGGAACCCCAGAAGAGGACACGCCAGTTGGTGTGCTCGGCCACGGCAGCTGCCATTGGCAACCCGAGTGCGCCGCCGATGCCCATGGACGAACTCATCAGTGCAATGGCTGAATGCAGCTTCTCCGGCGGGAGAAGGTCGCGTAGGGCGCTGATGCCCAGCGGGATCATGCCGACGCCGATGCCCTGAAGTCCGCGGCCGATCACCATCGGCATCAGTGACGACGCGGTAGCGGCGACAACTGACCCGGCAATAAGCGGTATCGAGCAGATCAGGATCATCTGTCGCTTGCCGTACAGGTCGCCGAGGCGGCCGGTGATCGGTGTAGCAACAGCACCGGCCAGCAGTGTTGCGGTGATGACCCATGACGCGTTGGACGCCGTGGTGTTCAGCAATGCGGGGAGATCTGCGATGAGCGGTACGACGATCGTCTGCATGAGTGCAGCGACGATGCCCGCGAACGCGAGCACTCCGACAAGTCCGCCTGCGCGGACGTCGGGTTGTGGTGAATTTTCCACAACCTCCCCCTTCTACTAAAGTAAAGAATTGTTTACTAAACAAACGAGTTGCATCATGCAAGAGATGTGCAGCATACATATTTGTTGTTCGATGCATCTAGTCGTGCGTACCGTCGTGTCGAGATTCGGTGCGCGGATCGAGAATGGATCGGTAGAAGGACTGGCATGGACAAGCCCACGCATTTGATCGAGTTCGAAACCATGCTGCTCGGGCGATACGTCGGCCTCCATCCGCCGCAGTACAAGCATGGTGGCAATCACCTCGATCGAAGTGCGTACACGTTGCTCAGTCGCATCGACATGCAAGGCCCTATGTCGATCGGTGAACTCGGCGAGGCCTTCGGGCTGGATACGTCGACACTGAGTCGCCAGACGTCCGCAATGGTGAATTCGGGTCTGGTTCAACGTATTTCCGACCCTGATGGCGGTATGGCGCGAAAGTTCCGCATCACCGACGAGGGGATGCGCCGACTCGGTGCGGATCGGGCTGGCAACGTGGACGGCCTGGATCGGGTCGTGGCCGATTGGGAACCTGAGGATGTGGCGACGTTTGCGATGTGGCTTCGGAGGTTCAATTCCGACGTCGAGAAACTAGCCGGACGTCCCTGGCCGCGAACGTAGCGGGGCGCAGTCCGGGAGAACTTCAACGGCCCGGGGATTGCAACGGATTGCAACGCTTGTGACCCGGGCCACTTATGCGATGTGCTGTGTATCACATTCCCAAAGAAGGAGAAGTGATGACGCAAACCATCGATTCCGCAGTCGTAGCCGCGGAAAGCTCGACGGCTGTGACACCTCAGGAGCGCGTCGACGCCTGGCTGGCGGATTTCGAGTCGGCGCTCGCCGCTCGTGACATCGAACGGGTCGCAGCAAAATTCGCCCTCGACAGCTTCTGGCGAGACTTGGTTTCGTTCACCTGGAACATCAAGACCGTCGAAGGTCGCGAGCAGATTGCCGACATGCTTTCCGAGCGTCTCGACGACACTGATCCTTCAGGATTCCGGACCACCGAGACCCCCGACGAAGCCGACGGCGTCACGTCGGCCTGGATCGAATTCGAGACCGCGACGGGCCGCGCGCACGGACACCTTCGGCTCAAGGACGAACTCGGCGAGCCTGTTGCTTGGACGCTGCTGACGTCATTGCAGGAACTCAAGGGACACGAAGAGGGCAAGGGCACCCGCCGGCCACGCGGCGCGAAGCACGGGGCAGACCCGGACCGCATCACCTGGGCCGAACAGAAGGAGATCGAGGACCGCGAACTCGGCTACACCACACAGCCTTACGTCGTGATCGTCGGCGGCGGCCAGGGCGGAATCGCGCTCGGAGCGCGCATGCGCCAGCTCGGAGTTCCGGCCATCGTGATCGACAGCCACGAGCGGCCGGGAGATCAGTGGCGCGGACGCTACAAGTCCCTGTGCCTGCACGATCCGGTTTGGTACGACCACCTGCCCTACATGCCGTTCCCCGACAACTGGCCGGTGTTCGCGCCCAAGGACAAGATCGGCGACTGGCTCGAGATGTATACCAAGGTCATGGAGGTTCCGTACTGGAGTTCCACGACCTGCACGTCGGCGTCATTCGACGAGAAGGTCCAGGAATGGACCGTCGAGGTCAACCGCAACGGCGAGAAGCTGACGTTGCGTCCCAAGCAGTTGGTGATGGCGACCGGTATGTCCGGCAAGGCAAACGTTCCGACGTTCCCCGGTCAGAACAAGTTCCTGGGCGATCAGCACCACTCGAGCAAGCACCCCGGCCCGGATCAGTACGTGGGCAAGAAGGTTGTGGTCATCGGGGCGAACAACTCCTCGCACGACATCTGCGGCGCTCTGTGGGAGAACGGCATCGACGTGACGATGGTGCAGCGCAGCTCGACGCACATCGTGAAGTCGGATTCGCTGATGGATCTGGGCTTGGGTGATCTGTATTCGGAACGCGCACTCGCCGCCGGTATGACGACACACAAGGCCGACCTCACGTTCGGTTCGCTGCCGTACCGGATCATGCACGAGTTCCAGATCCCGGTGTACGACGCAATCCGTGAGCGCGACAAGGACTTCTACGATCGCCTCGAAAAGGCCGGCTTCGAGCACGACTGGGGCGACGACGGTTCTGGCCTGTTCATGAAGTACCTACGACGCGGCTCGGGTTACTACATCGACGTCGGCGCTGCCGAACTGGTCGCGAACGGGGACATCAAGCTCGCGCACGGCAACATTCGTGAGCTGACCGAGAACAGCGTGATTCTCGAAGACGGAACGGAACTACCGGCCGACGTGGTGGTCTACGCAACCGGCTACGGCTCGATGAACGGCTGGGTGGCCGATCTGATCGGTCAGGACACTGCCGACAAGGTGGGCAAGGTCTGGGGCCTGGGGTCGAACACCACCAAGGATCCAGGACCGTGGGAGGGCGAGCAGCGCAACATGTGGAAGCCGACGCAGCAGGAAGCGCTGTGGTTTCACGGCGGCAATCTGCATCAGTCTCGCCACTACTCGCTGTATCTGGCGCTGCAGTTGAAGGCGCGCTACGAGGGCATTCCGACGCCGGTGTACGGGCTGCAGGAAGTGCATCATCTGAGCTGAAAACAAACTGCTGTGCGCCTTTGTTAACCGCCCGTGGT
The DNA here is from genome assembly GCF_003023755.1 of Rhodococcus sp. AD45-ID. Lineage (NCBI taxonomy): Bacteria > Bacillati > Actinomycetota > Actinomycetes > Mycobacteriales > Nocardiaceae > Rhodococcus > Rhodococcus sp. AD45-ID. The sequence goes on from NZ_PYHL01000003.1 coordinate 101,774, forward strand.
TAACAAAGGCGCACAGCAGGGTCAGCGCAGGGCGAACTTTTTCGCGACATCGGCATCCTTGGTCGCGCGCTCGGTGAGGAAGGCAAATGCCAATCCGAGTGCAAGCCACAAGGTTGCCTGTGTAGCGAGGGACGAGAGGCGGAACTCCCACAGCAGAGTTGCCGGGAAGTCGTCGCCCACCTCGTTGATCGTGGGCAGCGAGAGGTAACCGATTGCCACGATGACAAGGAACGCAGCCACCGGAGCGGCGACGCGCACACTGAGGAACTCGTGGGCGGATACAGCTTTTGCCGCCGCGGCGGCCGCGGTGACGGCCAGCAGTCCGAGGATCACGGTCGCGAGCCACAGCCAGGTTCGCTGGTTGATCGTGTCGGGATCGCCGACGGCTGGTGGGTTGGCCGGGTACTTGAAGAACGGCACCGCCTCGATGGCGAGCCAGCCTCCCAATGCGATGGCCATCACCAACAACGGTCCGGACATGGTGGTGATCCGCCGCGCGTAGTTGGCGACTACGGCGAAGATGGCACCGAGGGCCAAGCCCGCGAGCGACGTTGCGAGGAAGAGTCCAGCGCGTTGACCGTCACGACTGACGAGTGGAGCTTCTTCGTCGCCGTGCGAGTGTCCGGCAGTTTCGCCGGCGGCACTGTTGGCTTCTTCGATCGCGATGGCAGCGTTGACGTGCGGTTCACCCAGCACAAATGCAACTCCGCCGGCAAGGATGCCTGCGATCAAACCAGCCAACAAGCCACGAATCAGAAGCTTCGTGAAATTGTCGACTAGTGGCACGGGAGGCCCATCAAGTGGCGTCCGTCGTGCATCAACTCATGCATGTACATGCCTGTGCGTGAGATTGCGCCCTGGTCGAATCCGACCAGGTAGAGAGCCAGCATCGCGAACAGCACAACAGCTGCGGCGAGGAAGGCAAGACGAGTCGAATCGATCGACGAGTCGGGAGAGTAGGCGAGTGCCATCGAAGCCTCCTGGGATTTTCGCGTCCCCTAGGTCAAATGCGATGGCCGAAGTGTCTGGCTGTCGAGGTGGTTTCACCTCGAATTACAGTGGCGCGACCGCTCCGGGCTTTCACCGGATTCCTGTCGACCATCGCGTGTACAGAGCGCACTTTAGCAGTGAACACACGAAAATCGTGAAGGATTTTGTTCGCTAGGCGAGCAAAATCCTTCACGATCACGGATCAACTCTTGGCGGGGACGTCCAGAACTACCTCGAACTCGAGCAGCGACGCTCCCGAGGCGACGGGCTTGGCGCGCTCACCTGAGTGCGCTGCGCGGGCCGGGCCGTCACGCCAGTCGGCGAACGCCTCCTCGTTCTCCCACTGCGTGACCACGAAGTAGCGGTTCTCTCCGGCGGTGGGGCGCAGGAGCTGGAATCCGAGGAATCCGGGAGAGTTCTCCACGGCGTGAGCGCGTGCTGCGAAGCGCTTTTCCAGTTCGGGGCCCGCGCCCTCGGGGATTTCGATTGCATTGATCTTCACGACTGCCATGTAAGCGACATTACCGCGCGGCTCCACCGCGTACGGTGACATTCGTGTTGCATGACGAAGGTGGTACCGGCCAGCCGATTCTGTTGTTGCACGGCCTCATGGGCAGTGCCCGGACGTGGCGCCGGCATGTGCCCTGGATTCGCGAGTTCGGCCACGTCTACACGTTCGACGCGGCCGGTCACGGACGGCCGGCGCCCGCAGAATTGACGACTGAGGCCTTTGTCGAAGACCTTGCGTCGGCCGTCACGATCATCGACGAGCCGATGATCGTGATCGGGCACTCGATGGGTGCCCTGCACGCGTGGTGTTTTGCCGCCGCACATCCGGACCGAGTGCGTGCGTTGGTTCTCGAGGACATGGCACCGGATTTCCGCGGGCGCACTGCGGAGGACTGGGCTCAGATGGTGTCGTCGTGGCCGCAGCCGTTTGCCACCGATGACGCGGTGAAGGAATTCTTCGGTCCGGTTGCGGGACAATACTTTCTGGATTCGTTCGACCGCCGCGACGACGGGTGGTACCTGCACGGTGACGTGTCGACCTTCCGCGATATCTCGGAAGAATGGGGCACGCGACATTTCTGGGATCAGTGGAGTGCAATCGAGGTGCCCACCCTTCTCGTCGAGGGTGAGTTCACGATTACCCCGCAAGGCCAGATGCGCGAGATGGCAGAGCGTCCGGGGACTCGGTATGTGCGCATTGCCGACGCCGGTCACCTTGTCCACGATGATCAACCAGACCGGTACCGCGACGAAGTGACGGCGTTCCTGGTTGATCAGAGCTGACTTCGGATCGACGCTCCCGCTTCTTCGAGTTCGACGGCTCGCCTCGCCAGGAGCCCGGCTGCGAACTTGGCTTTGTCTCCGCTGTGTCGCGGCACGACGTGCAGATGGGAGTGAAAGACGGTCTGACCGGCAGCACGACCGTCGTTGACCAGGATGTTGACGCCGTCTGCAGCGATGTCGCACCTCCGCAGCGCGCCGGCGATGAGTGTGCCTACCCGGAACATCTCTGCGCCCTCGTGGTTTTCGAGTCCGTCGAGGTTGGTGGCGTGGCGTTTGGGCACAACAAGGGTGTGTCCGCGACTGACCGGGCGGGCGTCGAGAAAAGCGAGCACGGTTTCGGTTTCGAAAACACGAATTGCGGGCTCGTCTGCCGAGATGATGTTGCAGAAGACGCAGGTATGGCTCATGACTACAGAATGTATCCCGTCGGTGGATCAGAGCAGACGTAGCTCCCGTCCGCGTGCGAGTGCTTCGCGTCGATTGTGGACTTGAAGCTTTCGGTACAGCGTGCGCACCTGCGTCTTGACCGTGTTGACGGAGATGAAGAGTGCGTTTGCCATCTCCGTCAAACTGGCGTCGGACGCGATCAGATCAAGAACCTGTCTTTCTCGCTCGGTCAAGGTGACCAGGTTCAGTTCGTGTGGAAATGTTTCTCCTGGAGCAAGTTTCAGGAATTTGGCAAGTGCGCTCGATCCGGTACCCGCTATGGATTCAAGGTGATCGACGTCGTGTCGAGATATGGTCGAGAACGATCGGAGATTGCCGGTTTGGTCTGCGATGCTGCAGGCATTCGACCAGGCTTCGGCGGCGCGTCGCGGCTCGCCACCTCGTGAATGCGCGACGGCTTGAATCAGGAGTGCCTCGATTTGTGGGCGTGGGTACGACTCTCGCGCCCAATCGAATTGGTGGCACAGTGCGATTGCAGATTCATTCTGACCGGCCCGCTGATACAGGCGCGCGACGGAAACCAGTGTCCAGGGGTTGGCGGCCGGCTCGGCAATGTCCGACGACAGTGCCATTGCCAAGTTTCCGTCCCCGAGCGCGAGGGCGAGATCGATTTTGGTGGAGCGCAACAACGGTAGCGCAAACGAATCGGGTTTCAGCTTTGTGGGGTTGTCGGAAATTGCCTTGCGCAGCAACGTGATAGCTGCGGCTTCTTCACGGCAGGCGAGTGCGTACTGGCAGTGCGTGTAGAGGACAAATGCCCACAGTTCCTCGTTGTTGTCGGGCTCTCCCAGGGTTGCGACGGCCTCACGTGCATCCTGGAGGTCGAGAGTGCACAGTGCAGTCAACGCACGGGCTACCAGTCCTGGCGTTCGTACCATCGAGTGGAGCCATCCATATGTGTTCGGATGTTTGCGCTCGAGCCGTGACCATCCCTGCGACAGAGTGGGTTCCCCGACAATCGCCCAATTCATGGCTACACCTCCCGCCGCATTGCGGGCGATGAAGTCGATGCCTTGTGATTCACCGCCCCAGTACGCCATGCGCATCTCGGTGGTGGATTCGGCGAACCGTCCGCTCAGTTGAAAGGTGATACCCCATTGCACGCGCATCAACGGGAGTTGCGGGCTGATGTCGTCGGGGTTCGTAGCGAGAGCGCTTCTGCTGATCTGGGCCAGGCGGCGGGTCGTTTCGGCTGCAGGCCCGTATTTTCCGGCGACGCGCAGCCTGATCGAGTGAACACAGCCGACATTGAGTACGTCGCGGGCGTCCTTGCTTGCACCGATCGCTCGGAGTGCTTCGGCAGAGCGAGGCAGCGCGGTGATCGGCTTGGGGATGTCGCCCGGCTGCATGGTGAACAGGTCGCGGCCCGCCAGAGCAATCGAACTCTTCTTCGCCGTTGCGGGCGGTATCTGTTGCAATGCGCGGCGTACGATATCAAAGCTTTCGGAAAGCATTGTTACCCAATTATTTTCGATAATATTGATGGCAAGATCCCAGTCGCCGCCTTCGGTCGCGTACTTCAGCGCCGACGCGTGTTGGCCGGAATCGAGTCGGAAATGTGCCAGCGAGGACAATTGCTCTGTCGGATCGAGTCCGAGCTGTGGTTGCGTTGCCATCAGTGACGCGCGAACTGCCGCTGGAAGTTCCCAGCTTTCGTCAGTTCCGATTTCGATCCGGGAGAGTGTGCCTGCCGATTCCAGCTCGAGTAGACGTTCACGAATCCGGTCACGGGATTCGGGGGAGGCGAACAGGTGCGCTGCAGTGCTCACATCGAGGGTTCGCGCTGTCGAACAGGATACGAGGAAGTCCCGATGGTCAGCGATGTCGGTGTTATCGAGGGTCGTGCGCCGGGTGTACTCGTCGATCGTCTGTTGCAGGTTCAGCTCGAGGAGTTGATCTCGATCATGTTGTGTGGGTAGTAATTCGACGACCGCGGCGCCGGCATGTACGAGAGTTGGTAGGCCGCCGGTCATAGTCGTGATCTTCTCGGCTTCGCCGGGAAGGGGATTCGACCCGATGAACGTCAGTAGGTTTGCCGTGTCGGCCGAGTTGAAGAGTAGTTCCTCGGCACGGATCAGTTCGTGATCTACCTCGAGGAAATATGGTTCGGCAAACAGGGTGAGTCCCGACAATGTCACGGCGATGTCCAACTGGTGGCAGCGGGTGACTAGTTCGACAAGTTGCTCTTCGAGTGCGTGGTTTGGGATGAGATCCGGCCGAATCAATACCAGGAGAACTGGATTGGTGACGGCGGAGAATGCGGCGGCGAGGTCGGTGAACGGATCGCCGGATACGTGTGGGGCAACAATGCCGGACTGCCTGCTCTGGCGGAGGATCGTGGTGAGGTATTCCGATGCGCTCGAATTGAGCGGTGGAGCCGGAACCCACACGAGATCGTGATCCGAGGTGTCGGAAGATTCGAGCCAGGATTTCAGGAGGTCGGATTTACCGTATCCGTTCGGGGCGCGCACAATTGTCAGGGGAGTCCGGCGATCCAACTTTGCAAAGAGCGCCTGACGGGGGAATGGTCTGGCGATGGCAGAGTGATTGACGCCCTCGACAGTTGCGTCCCCCTCCCGCCCCGACATCCTTGTGTTCCTAATCCCCGTTGTGCTCGTGCTTGCAATCTTCGGACCGACAGGCACAGAGAGATTGGGTGAAATGTCCAATTCTTCGTGTGCTTCCGAAATAGTAACTGGTACGGAGAATTGATGCCCTAATTAGGGCAATTCGGGCACAATTCTTCTCGAGGGAATCTGGTGTCCGGCCGATAATCCAGCCTCACCACGGGCTTTTGTGCCCAGAGAGTGAGGACGTAGGGCCATAGCTCGAGATTCGCCGGAGTGTTAGCGCTTAACCCGCTGTCAGCGGTTGCCCTCACCGGCCAGTGCAAACAGGCCGTCTTCGGTTTGTTCCACCAATCCGTCGACAAGCAGTGAATGCAGTGCGCGGTCGCGTTGACCGGGGTCGGTGAGCCAGACGATGTCGAGGCGCGCACGTTCGACGGGATGGTGGGTCTCTCGAAGAACGGCCATCAACTTGCCGCGGACCTGGCGATCGGTACCGGCGAATTTCTGCACTTTCTTCGGTGGACCGGTGTGTGCCGGTTTTCCGGAGGCAACCCAAGCGCAATTGGGCAGCGGGCAGTTGTCGCAGCTGGGTGTACGCGCCGTGCAGATCACGGCGCCGAGTTCCATCAGCGCAGCACTGTAGGTAGCCGCTCGTGCGCGGGTGCGGGGCAACAGTGCGGCGACGTCCGCGAGATCGCGCGTGTTCGACGGATTGCCCGGCTCTGCGTTGCCGTGCACGGCACGGGCAACAACGCGGCGAACGTTGGTGTCGACGACGGGAACTCGTTGTCCGTAAGCAAAGCACGCCACGGCACGCGCCGTATAGGAGCCGATACCCGGCAGTGACAGCAAAGTGTCCACGTCGCTGGGGACCACGTCGCCGTGTTCGGTGGCCAGGACGCCGGCACACTCGTGCAGGCGCAGTGCGCGTCGTGGGTAACCGAGCTTGCCCCACGCCCGCAGTACCTCAGCCTGGCTCGACGCCGCCATTGCCGACGGAACCGGCCAGCGCTGGACCCATTCCTCCCAGATCGGCGCGACCCGTACCACCGGCGTCTGCTGGAGCATGATCTCGCTCATCAGAATCTGCCAGGCACTGACTCCGTCGCGTCGCCACGGAAGATCACGGGCGCTATCGGCATACCACTTCAGCAGCACCGAAGATTCCACTGCCACCTTGACTGACACACTCCTAGGGCCTGGTTACGCGCTCGGCGACGTTCACCAAGACCCTATCGTTACGCTCCGACATCCAACATGCGCACCTGATGCAGAGAAAACGGTGGGTGGGCGGTATCAAGAACCGCCCACCCACCTCGTCGTTTCGATCAGGACGCGTACTGTGCATCCGTTCGTGTCGCGGTCGACGCGGGCGTCGACGTTCCCGAGTACCGGCGAACGATGATGTAGAGGCAGATCAGTCCGATCGCTCCGGCAGCGGCAAGGAATGAACCGACCTTCCACGCATTGTCCGGATTACCGTTGATCAGCATCACCATGATCATCGGCGCAAAACCGCCGATGATGGCCGAGATCTGATAGCCGAGCGACGCTCCGGAGAATCGGATCTCCGGCGGGAACAATTCTGCGAAGAGTGTTCCCTGAGTGCCGGTTTGGAGCGACATCGCAACGACGCCGACGATCACGGCCACTGCGAACGGCCAGATCGTGTCCGGACTGGAGCCGCCGATCATCAGCCACATCGGAATGCCCCACAGCATCATCGCCGCGGTGCCGAGACCGAAGACGAGCTTGCGGCCGTACAGATCGGAGAGGTAACCGGCCAGAGGGACCAGGGGAATCTGAATGGCGCAGGCAATCAGGATGTACGTCAATACCGTCGACCGGGGGATCTCCAGATACGTCGTCGCGAACTGCACGGATCCGGTGATCATCGTGTAGAAGAAAATCACACCGATTGCATTGGCGCCTGCCGCGGCAAGAACCGTGCCCGGGTTCTTCTTGAGGACCTCGAGAATGGGGGACTTGCGGACAACCGGCGATTCTGCGAGCTTCTCGGCAATAGCCTTGAATTCAGGCGTCTCCTCGAGATAACGGTGAATGAGGAACGCGACCGGGAGCATCACCAAACTGATCCAGAACGGGATGCGCCAGCCCCAGGCGAGGAACGAATCCGCGGCGAGAGTGGCTGTAAGAATGAGGAAGACGATATTTCCGAGCACGACGCCAATCGGAACGCCCAGTTGCGCAAAGCTTCCGAACAATCCACGACGGTCGGCTGGGGCGTTCTCGGTAGCCAGCAGCACTGCGCCGCCCCACTGTGCGCCGACGGCCAAGCCCTGGCAGATTCGCAGAGTGACAAGGATAGCCGGGGCCAGCCAGATCACATTGGTGTTCGGGACGAAGCCGACCAGCGACGTGGCAATGGCCATCAGGACAACCGCGGCCACCAACACCGGCTTGCGGCCGTAGCGGTCACCAAAATGTCCCGCGAGCACGCCGCCGATGGGGCGAGCGATGAAACCGACTGCAACGGTGGCAAACGAACTCATTGCTGCAACCACCTCGCTGTCGGTGGCGAAGAACGTCGAGTTGAACACGAGTGCCGCAGCAGTCGCGTAGATGAAGAAGTCGTACCACTCCAGGGAAGTGGAGATGGCCGCTGCGAAGGACGCGCGCCGGGACCTACCCTGGCGCTGCACCGCTGATTCGGTGTTGTTGGTCATCACGATTCACTCTCTGTGGGATCGTTCACTTGGGTTCGTTGAGGACTGGAGTTGCGGCGAATTCGGCGCGAGCGAGCGAGCGACGGTGGACTTCGTCCGGGCCGTCCGCGATCTGCAGGAACCGTGCCTGCGCATACAGGACCGGAAGAATGGTGTCCTGCGACAGCCCGGCGCCGCCGAACACCTGAATGGCGTTGTCGATGATGCCCTTGACTGTCAGTGGAACCAGAACTTTGGCCGCTGCAATGTCATGGCGCGCAGCCTTGTTCCCCTCGACGTCCATCCGCCAGGCGGCGCGCAGAACGAGCAACCGGGCGGCGTCGAGCTTGATCCTGGAATCAGCAAGGTTGGCCTGTACAACACCGAGATCGGCGAGGGGAGACCCGAAAGCGACTCTGGTCCTGGCACGTTCGGTGAGCAGTGCGATTGCGCGCTCTGCCATACCGATCAACCGCATGCAGTGATGAATGCGTCCTGGACCCAAGCGTGCCTGAGCGACTGCAAAACCCCGACCGCGGGGACCGAGCAGGTTTTCCTTGGGGACACGAACACTGTCGAAGACGATTTCGCCGTGTCCACCCTCGTGGCGGTCGTCGAAGCCGAGAACCGTTGTGGAACGGACGATCTGCAGGCCGGGGGTGTCCATGGGTACCAGGACGATGCTGTGGCGGCTACCGACCGGAGCATCGGAGTCGGTCACGCCCATGACCATCGCAACCTTGCAGTCTTCGCGAAGAGCGGCAGTGGACCACCACTTGCGTCCGGTCAGCACCCACTCGTCACCGTCCTCCGCGATATCGAGACACACGTTGTTTGCATCGGAACTCGCGACCTCGGGCTCGGTCATCGAGAAGCACGATCGGAAATCGCCGTCGAGAAGTGGGGTCAGCCACTCGGCCTTCTGCTGCTCGGTGCCGTAGAGATGGAGCAGTTCCATATTGCCGGTGTCCGGTGGATTGCAGTTGACGGCTTCGGGACCGATCAACGGACTCCAGCCCGTCAATTCCGCCAACGGTGCGTATTCGAGGTTGCTCAGGCCGGCGCCCTCGCGGGCCGGGAGGAAGAGATTCCACAGGCCCGATTCCTTGGCCGTTGCCTTGAGTTCGGCCATGATCGGTGGTGCGCCCCAGTGGCTGGGGTCTGCCGCCAGTTGCTGCGCTGCAACGGCTTCGGCGGGTAGGACGTGCTCTTGCATGAAAGCCGTCAGCTTCTGTTGCAGCTCTTTGACTTTCGGACTGTATTCGAAATCCACGTCGGTGGTTCCAATCTCGGGGCGCGTCGCACAAAATTCAGCGGCGCAGTTCGTGAACAGAGGAAGTGCGGGTCAGATCGAGCGCACGCTGTAGAAGCGGGCCGACCATGTCGGCGACGTCGTCGAATCCTTCGCCGACAGTGTCGCCCTTGGCGTGTCTGGCATTGATGCCCTCGAGGATGACGGCAATCTTGAAGTCGGCGAACACCGTGTACCAGTCGATATCCGGCAGATCGATGTTCCGGCGGTCGGCATATCGTTCGAGTAACGCAGCGCGACTGGGAAATCCGTCCAATCGAGCAAGTCCGCGAGTGATCGGGTTGTCGACGGCTCCGGGTTGATCCCAGAAGCTGAGCATGATGCCGACATCGGCGAGTGTGTCTCCGAGTGTTGCCATCTCCCAGTCTAGAAGCGCAACAATCTTTCCGGGATCGGAGCGGGAGTAGAGAACATTGTCGAGTTTGACGTCCCCGTGCACGATCCCGGGTAGGGATGCGGTGGGAACGGCACGGCGAAGTTTGTCGAGGAGTGCCGCGACCTCGGGGCGATCAGTGGTTCGAGAGGCGTCCCATTGCCGCGACCATCGGTCCAGTTGTCGCTCCAGGTATCCGTTGGTTCGCCCGAAAGTGTTGAGTCCCACTGAATCAGGATCGACAGAATGAAGGTCGGCGAGGACATCGGCAAAGGCAAGTCCGGCGCGTTCTCGATCGGCCGGAGACAGGGCGGCGGCGGATTCCGGGGTGCCGATGGAATTGCCGTCGATCAGTTCCATCAGATAGAACGTCGCGCCGAGTACGTCTTCGTCCTCGCAGAGAAGGAACGCCTCAGGTACCGGCACCGACGTGGATGCGAGCGCGTCGATGACGGTGAATTCCCGAACCATGTCGTGAGCGCTCGGAAGTACGTGACCGAACGGCGGACGGCGTAATACCCAGGTGTTCGAGCCGTCTGCGACGCGGTAGGTGGGGTTGGATCGCCCGCCGCTGATGAGTGACGCCGTGATCTCTCCGTCGATCCCGCCAGCGAGATGCGTCGACAGGTACGTGGAGAGTGCGTCGAGGTCGAGTCCGGAGACGACGCGGCCTGCGTCGGACGTCGTCGATGATGCCGCGGACATTCGATGCACGCTCCTTTCGATGGAAACACAGCCGAACGATCGTTCGGCTGTGGATCATCATCAATGGAACGATCGACAAATGTCAACCATGAATAAATATCGAACTTCCTGCGAACATTGGTGCGGGAGCAACGATGATCGAACCGCTTGCCAAACGATCGTTCGCCTGACATTATGGGCATTTAGTGACGCAGGTCTCACGGATGGTGGAGGTGTGGATTCCGGTGAAACGCGTGCAAAGGAAGGATTGTTCGGGCCGGTCAGGCCGGTTCGACCATCGCAGTGGCCAAAGCGCAGTAGCGATCCGCGATGTCCTGCGCGCTCAGGGGCCCGTCGGCACGCCACCATACGCAGACCTGCTGCCCCATATTGATGATGGCGCGAACGGCGTCTCGTGGGTATTCGGTGCGAAACGCGCCTTCTTCCACTCCGCGTTCGATGACATCCCGGAAGATGTTTTCCTGTTCGTCGCGCAGTGCGACTACCAGGCGGTGCCCCGGCTCGTCGAGACTGCGCAGCTCGGTTGCTCCGACAAGAGCGTCTTCGCGCCGCGTCGTGTGGAACATGACCCAGGCGCGAACCAGCGCTTGCAGTTGGTCTTTCGGCTCTCCGCCCGAGCGGAGCAGCGCGCTACGCGTCATGCCGTGAGCGTCTCGCAGTGCCTGGAGCATTATTTCCTGCAGAATGTCCTGCTTGGATTTGAAGTGGTGATAGATGGATGCGACTGTCAGATCGGCGCCTGCAGCGATGTCGCGCATGGATGTGCCGTGGTAGCCGCGTTCGTTCATGTTTCGGACGGCGGAATCGAGAATGAGCTGCCGGACTGCGGCAGTTTTTGCCACGCTCATTTTTCTTGTCTCCTCGCGTTCTGCACGTCTTCCGGTATCCGGACACAGCGTAGTAGCCGAACGATCACAACGTTCGACGGGCAGCAAATATCCGCCGTGAACTGTGAAGATCCACGTCCTGTGAACTTATCGTTCGTTAATAAGAGGAGAATTGCCTGTGCAGCACATATCGCTGACCGTGGACGATGGCATTGCCGTCATTACTCTCGATCGACCGGACAAGCTGAACGCCTTCACCACAATCATGGAAAACGAGCTGATCGAGGCGTTCAACATCACCGATGCTGACGATTCCGTACGCGCCGTGATTCTGACCGGAGCAGGCCGAGCGTTCTGTGCCGGCGCCGATCTGTCCTCCGGGCCGGATACCTTCACCGAATGGAGCGCCGAGCAGAACGAAGCAGAGGAGAGTAGTGCCGGCGAACGGCGCGATGGCGGTGGTCGTGTGGTGTTACGGATGTTCGACTCGCTGAAGCCGATCATCGCGGCGATCAATGGTCCTGCGGTCGGCGTCGGTATCACCATGACTCTCGCAGCGGACTTCCGATTGGCGGCCGACGACGCCCGGATGGGGTTCGTCTTCAATCGCCGAGGCCTTGTGCCCGAATCTTGTTCCTCATGGCTGCTGCCGAAGTTGGTTCCGCTGCAACGAGCGCTCGACTGGATTTACTCCGGGCGCATCTTTCCGGCTACCGAAGCCCACGCCGCCGGATTGGTCTACCAGCTCTATTCTGCCGACGATCTGCTTGGCGAGGCTATTGCCCTCGCGCGCAGCCTTACTCGCCACAGCGCTCCGGTTTCTGTTGCTCTCTCGCGTCAGATGGTCTGGCGCCTGCTGGGCGCCCCACATCCCATGGTGGCGCATCGGATCGAGAGCATCGGGATCAACGCCAGAGGTGCGCAGGAGGACGTCCGGGAAGGCATCAGCGCCTTCCTCGGCAAGCGTGACGCGAACTTCCCGGATCGGTGCAGTGACGCGATGCCTGACCTGTTCTCGGAACATCTCCCGCGACCGCAGTGGTGACGGAACCACAGTGGTGACGGAAACCCGTACCCGCCACCGGAATCGAGGATTCCGGTGGCGCATCGGGAACGGCTCAGCGGCCGGTCCAGACAGCCGGGCGCTTCTGCGCAAAGGCCAGCGGGCCTTCCTGTGCGTCGGCGCTGGTGAAGACCACCTTCATTGCAGCGGCATTGGCTGCCCACACATCAGGCTCCCAATCCGATGCCGTTGCGGTTCGATGAATCATCGACTTCGACTCCCGTACCGACAGCGGCGCGTTTGCCGCAATCTGCTCCGCCAATTCGAGTGCAATGTCCAGTGCGGTTCCCGCCGTTGCCACGCGGTTGACCAAGCCGAGTTCCTTGCCCTGAGCGGCCGTGATCGGTTCGCCGGTCAACGCAATTTCGAGCGCCACCTTCCGAGGGACTTGTTGCTGCAGCCGGATCACACCGCCGGCAGCGGCGAACAATCCGCGCTTGACCTCGGGCAGGCCGAGCTGTGCGTTCTCGTCGACCACCGCAAGGTCGCTCGCGAGCACCAGTTCGGTGCCACCGCCGAGCGCAAATCCGTTGACCGCGGCTATGGTCGGCTTGCTGATCCAGTGCTGTACGTAACCCGCGAAACCCCATTCGGGATGGCCGTCGGCGTCGGTGCTTTCTCCCGCCGACAGCGCTTTGAGGTCCGCGCCGGCGCAGAATGCGCGTCCGGAACCGGTGATCACGACGACGCGCACGTCGGCGTCGGCTTCGGCCTGTTCCAGCAGGGTGCCGACCGCGGTCGACAGAGCCGCGTTCACCGCGTTCAGAGCCCGTGGGCGATTCAGGGTGATGATCGCAACCTGCCCACGAACCTCGTACAGTGCTGCTGCTTCGGATGTCTTGTGCTCGGGCGTGATTGCCATGGACTGCCTCTCGTCGTAAAGTCTTACCTAGCGCTCGTTAAACTGTTATCACGGGCGTGCCCGAACAGTCAAAGATGTCGAATCACCACGAGGAGCGCGAATGCACGCAGTCCAGCTAACCGCATTGATCGGACCGGAAGGGTTGCGTTCGGTGGATATCGCCGAGCCGACAGACCCGACGCGGGTAGTGGTGGATCTGCATGCCGCCGGAGTGTGTTTTCCGGATCTTCTGCAGACCACCGGCAGTTATCAGATGGCGCGTGACTTGCCGTGTGTTCTCGGGTTGGAAGGCGCGGGAGTTGTTCGTAGTGTGCCGGCAGGGTCGGATCTGTCCCCGGGTGACCGCGTAGCCGTGTTGTCCACGGAGGACGGATCCTGGCAGCGTACTGTGGTCGTGAAGCCGTCCTCGGTCTTCCCGCTCCCTGATTCCGTCTCTCTCACAGCAGGATCCGGATTTCTCGTCAACTACCTGACTGTGCATTTCGCGCTCGACGAGCGAGCTCGGTATCGAGCTGGTGAGACGGTGTTGATTCACGGTGCCGCAGGTGGAGTGGGTATTGCCGCCTTGCATGTCGCTGCCGCGCTCGGGCTCGAAACCATTGCGGTCGTGAGCACGCCCGAGAAAGCTGCACTGGCTGCCGAGTCGGGAGCATCGCACGTCGTCTTGGTCGACGGCTGGAAAGATCAAGTTCGTGAGATCACGAACGGCCGCGGCGTCGATATCATTCTCGATCCCGTCGGTGGTGATCGTTTCACGGACAGCTTGCGCAGTCTCGCTCCCAACGGTCGCCTGATCGTCTTGGGCTTCACTGGTGGTGAGATACCGACCGTCAAGGTCAATCGACTTCTGCTGAACAATATTTCGGTGATGGGCGCCGGATGGGGTGAGTATCTGCGAACCGATCCCGGATACCTTGCCCGTCAATGGAATGTGCTTTACCCTTTGCTCGAGTCCGGAGTTCTGCGAGTGCCCGAACCGACTCTCTATCCGTCAGATCGTGCCGTGGATGCGTTGACATCCCTGAAAGACCGGTCTGCTGTCGGAAAAGTGGCTCTGTCCTTCGAATGAGCTGGAACCATTCATCTTTCGTGAACAACACCTTGGAGTGAAAACCATGTACCCCGGAGCCTATGTCGCAACAACCCCGGACAAAGCTGCTGTCATCGTCGCGGAGACCGGTGCGGTGGTGACGTTTGCGGAGTTGGAAGCGAATTCGATTCGCATCGCGCGTGTTCTGCACGAATTGGGTTTGCGACGCGGCGACAATCTGGCGGTACTCGCGACCAACAACATTCAAGTTTTCGACATCTACTGGGCCGCCATGCGGTCGGGTGTTTATCTCACGATGGTGAACTGGCATTTGACCGCTCCCGAGGGTGCTTACATTGTCGAGGATTGTGACGCCAAGATTGTCATCGTCGATTCAGCGCTACCCGAATTGGCGGGAACATTGGCCGATCTTATTCCGGCGAATGTGATTCGGTTGTCCTTCGGCGGCGAGCTCGAGGGATATGCCTCGCTCGACGCGGCGGCGGCGCTCGAGTCCGATGTGCCGTTGCCGGATCAGCCTCGTGGTGCCGACATGTTGTATTCGTCGGGAACGACCGGTCGGCCCAAGGGGATCAAGCCGGCGTTGCCTGATCGTCAGATTCAGGATGCCGGTGATCAGATGACGGTGATGAATCAGACTGCTTGGGGCGTTACGGATTCCGATGTCTATCTTTCGCCGGCTCCGCTGTATCACGCTGCACCGCTTCGTACCTGTGCATCGGTACAGGCGTTGGGCGGAACCGTCGTGGTGATGAACAGGTTCGATGAAGAGAAGGCACTCGAGTACATCGAGAAGTACCGCGTGACGTACAGCCAGTGGGTTCCGACGATGTTTGTTCGGATGCTCAAACTTCCACAGGAAACGCGAGAGCGTTACGACATTTCGTCGTTGCGTCTGGCGGTGCATGCTGCGGCGCCGTGCCCGGTTGACGTGAAGCGTCGGATGATCGAGTGGTGGGGCCCGATTCTCGACGAGTACTACTCGTCGACGGAGTTGAACGGTATGACTATCGTCCATTCCGACGAATGGTTGCGTAAACCGGGAACGGTGGGCCGGGCGGCCTTGGGTGTTCTGCATATCTGCGGCGAGAACGGTGAGGATCTGCCTGTGGGAGAGGTGGGCACCCTGTACTTCGAACGTGATGCACTTCCATTCAACTACCACAACGCACCTGAAAAGACCCGGGAGGCACAGCATCCCGAACATCCGACATGGACAACGACGGGTGATGTCGGATATGTCGACGAGGACGGCTATCTGTTCCTGACTGATCGTAAGTCGTTCATGATCATCTCCGGTGGTGTGAACATCTATCCGCAGGAAATCGAGAACGCGCTGATCGAACATCCGTCGGTGTTGGATGCGGCAGTGATCGGTGTTCCCGACGACGAGATGGGCGAGATCGTGATGGCAGTTGTGGAGCCTGTTCCCGGTCTGGAAGCAGATGATGCGCTTCGCGACGAATTGCTCGATCATCTGCGGGGGCAGATTGCGAAGTACAAGCTGCCGAAGCGGCTCGTGTTCAGCACCGATCTTCCGCGCACCCCTACCGGAAAACTTGTCAAAGGCACACTGCGTGCTCGTTATTCAGACAATGCCGGCGCACGATGAGCGGCCCGTTGCATGGAGTGCGCGTACTGGAGTTCGCCGGCCTCGGGCCGGGACCGCACGCTGCGATGATGCTGGCCGATCTAGGAGCCGATGTCGTCCGCGTCGAACGTCCGTCGGGCGGGCTGGAAATCTCGCCCAAGGATCAGGACCAATTGTTGCGCGGTCGCCGCTCGATCGAGGCTGATCTCAAGACCGACGCGGGACGGGAACTTGTCAGGGCCCTCATTGCGAAAACCGATGTGTTGGTGGAAGGTTTCCGCCCCGGCGTTACTGAACGGCTGGGGTTCGGTCCGGACGACTGCAGGAAGATCAACGACCGACTGATCTACGCCCGCATGACGGGTTGGGGGCAGGACGGCCCACTCGCTCAGCGCGCGGGGCACGACATCACTTACCTTGCGCTGACCGGTGTCCTCCATACGATCGGCCCAGCCGACAAGCCCGTGGTCCCGTTGAATCTCGTGGGCGACTTCGGTGGTGGCTCGATGTTCTTGATCCTGGGAATCGTCTCCGCGCTGTACGAACGCGAGAAGTCCGGTAAAGGCCAGGTGATCGACGCAGCCATAGTCGACGGAACGTCAGTACTGGCACAGATGATCTGGTCGCTGCGGGGCAGCGGGCAGTGGAGTGATTCTCGCGCAACCAATCTGCTGGACGGTTCGACTCCGTTCTACGACACGTATCGCTGCTCGGACGGCAAGTTCGTTGCTGTCGGTGCACTCGAGCCGCAGTTCTACCGAGCGCTGCTCGACGGTCTGGGATTCGATCCCGCGTCACTGCCCGAACAGATGGATCAGGATGGCTGGCCGGAACTGCGCGAGCGATTCACAGAAGCGTTTGCCGCACGTACACGTGACGAGTGGACGGCGCTCTTCGAATCGACGGATGCGTGCGTTGCGCCGGTGCTGAGTCCGGCGGAAGCTGCAACTCACCCACACCTGGCGCACCGTGGAACTTTGGTCGAAGCCGACGGAATAGTGCAGTCGGCGCCGGCACCGCGATTCTCCCGGACAGCAACGACTCAGCCCGCGGGGGCGCCCAAACCCGGCGCGGATACAGCAGCCGTGTTGAGCGACTGGCTTGGGGCCTGAAGTGGCGGGCACCTGAAATGGGGGGACCTGAAGGCAGGTCCCCCCAGGTCGTCAACGCCGCCGGTAGGTCGGAGCCCGCTTCTCGAGAAATGCCGCAGTAGCTTCTGCAGCGTCCTCGGTGAGAGCGGTAATGACCTGCTGGCGGTTCTCGAACTCGATCGCCGCATGCAGGGTCGGGGTTTCCAGTGCCAACCACATGCCCTTCTTTGTCATCTCGACCGAGACCGGCGGATTGTTCAGGATCTCACCGGCGATTCGAAGTGCTTCGGTGAGAAGGTTTTCCGAGTCGACAACTTGGGAAACGAGCCCGATGGATCGCGCATGCGCGGCGTCGAATCGACGCCCGGTCAGCATCAGTTCGTGTGCATTGCCGGCCCCGATGATGCGTGGCAACAACCACGAGACGCCAATATCGCACGCCGAGTATCCGGCGGTGATGAACGAGACCGCAAATACTGCCTCGGGTGCGGATATCCGGATGTCACTGGCGCAGACCAGTGCTAGTCCGCCACCCGCCGCCGGCCCGTTCACCGCGGCGATCACAGGCTGGGGGAGTGAATTGATTCGCTCGGTCAGATGTGCAATGTCCTGCTGTCGTCCGAACGCCGCAAGGGTTCTGCCTTCTGCCTCGTCTCGCTCGGAGTCGCCGTAGCCCTTGAGGTCGAGCCCGGCGCAGAACGCTCGTCCCGCACCGGTGATGACCACGACACGACATGTTCTATCCGACGCGATGTCGTCCAGCGCTGCAGTTAGTGCCGCGACCAGATGGACGTCGAGCGCGTTGAGTCGTTCGGGTCGATTGAGAGTGAGCAGGGCAATGCCCGGCGTCGGGGTACTGATTTCGAGTAGGTCGGACATAGTCTGTTTCTCCTTGTTACTTATCGCTCGCTAAGGTATGAATATCAGTGAATCGCTTACTTCGGCAAGACCCTTCCGTCGCCGCTTCCTGCCCCGACCGGACGACTGCCTGAACGACAAGGACCCGACATGACTGCAACACGACCAGACGTCTACTCGACCCATGACAACGGCGTACTTCGTGTTGTGATCAACCGCCCGCATCGAATGAATGCGGTGAACACCGAAGCGTTGCAGAATCTCTCTACGATCTTCGACGATCACGCGCGTCGCGGCGACGTACGGGTAGCGGTACTCGAGGGAGCAGGCAGAGCATTCTGCACCGGGGCGGACCTCGCGGATGTAGTTCTGTCGGGTCCGCCCTCCGCGGACACCATCGATGCCGCCAACGACCTGGCGCGTGCCATCAGGTCGTTCCCCAGCCCCGTGATCGCAGCGGTGCGAGGTCCCGCTGCAGGAGTGGGTGTTTCACTGGCATTGGCGTGTGATCTCACCCTAGCTGCGGAGTCCAGTTACCTCCTGCTCGCCTTCACCAAGGTGGGCTTGATGCCTGACGGCGGTGCAACAGCTCTTGTTGCGGCGTCGATCGGCCGGGCTCGGGCCATGCGAATGGCACTCCTAGCGGAAAAACTTTCGGCACGAGACGCTTTCGACAGTGGACTGATCTCGCAGGTCTGCCCGGACGACGCATTCGACGACGAGCTTGCGGAGCTGATTCGTCGCCTGGGTAGCGGGCCGGGCAAGGCATTCCAGCAGACCAAGGACGCGATCAACGACGCCACCCTGACCGAACTGGACTCTGCCTTCGAGCGTGAGCGTGCCGGACAGATCTCACTACTCGCCGGTGCTGATTTTGCGGAAGGTGTCGCGGCGTTCCAAGGCAAGCGGGCGGCGGTGTTCGGCGGGTAGCGGTAGGCCGGGTGAACTGAGCGACGGGTTGCCGTCCGTGAATATTTGCAATACATCTCAGCTTTGACGTGGCACACTGGGTGACTCACAGCCGACGCACACGATCAGGAAGGACGCTCGAATGCACGCCAGCTTGTACTCGTACCGCAAGTCGCAGTCGATGATTCGTTTCCTGGACCGGCTGGCGGAAAACTCCGGCACGGCCGCCGGATTCCGCATGTGCTGAAGCCCCACCGCTCGGGGCGTGTGCGTCCCGATACCAGGTCACCCAACGGGTGACCTCACGGCCGACCTCGGCCACCCCGGACGATCACACCTCGAGAACCACCACTCCCTCTGTGAGAGAACAAGGTTGTCGATTGTCATGCCTCGCCCACCCACCGCCATCACCACCCGAACCTGGATGAACGCGCAAGTGCGAGTCCTCAACGCCACCTACGAGGACTTCGACCTCGTACCCGCCGCTCGCGCGGTCGTGCTGCTCGTCGAGGATCTTGCACTCACTCTGGTCGAGCACTCTCCGCGCTTCGTCGTGCGCTCCCAGCATGTGGCAATCCCGCTGCCGCGGACGATCCAGCTGTTCGAGTACGTGCACACCCCGCCACGTCCGACGATCGACGACGACACCCGCGCGAGTTTCGCCGGCGTTCTGGCGCGAGACCACTATCGGTGCGCGTATTGCGGCGCGGCGGGGGCGACGACGGTCGACCACGTGTACCCACGTAGCCGAGGCGGAAACAACAGCTGGTCGAACCTCGTAGCGTGCTGCCTGACCTGCAATAACGCCAAGTCCGATCAGACCCCGGAAGAGTCAGGCATGCCGCTCCTCTGGGTACCTCGAACGCCTCGCACCGACCGCAAACGCCAACACACGATCTGGCGTGAATTGACTCCTCATCTCTGAATTGCCTTGGAAGGAGGCACATCCCATGACGACGATGATGACCTTGGCTGACCTGCTGCCTGTCTCGGAGGAGGTCGGAGACTGGGCCGTCGCCGCCTGCCGAGGTGATCGGCACCCAGACCGGTGGTTCCCCCACCCGAGTGAGGCGTTCGACTACGCGGCCGAGACCTGCGCCCGGTGCCCCATTACCATCGCGTGCGGCGCCTACGCGGCCGATACTGCACAGACCGGGGTCTGGGGCGGCTGTGAGTACCGGCAGGGCAAGATTGTCCGCTGAGTGCACGTCGGACCCATACCAGTGGTGGTGTGGGTCCGACGGTTTCGATCGTCTCAACGCCTGTCAGTTCTTGGCGATGTCCCGACCGATGATCTCCTTCATGATCTCGGTGGTCCCACCGTAGATCGTTTGAATTCGACTGTCGACGTAAGCTCGCCCAATCGGGTATTCCATCATGTAGCCGTACCCGCCGTGCAGTTGGACGCATCGGTCCACGACACGCTTTTGTAGTTCACTTGCCCACCATTTTGCCTGCGCCGCTTCGACGGCGGAGAGTTCCCCGTCGTTGATCGCCAGGACTGCATTGTCGACGTATGCCTGTGTCACGTCGATTTCGGTGAGCATCTCGGCGAGCGCAAATCGTGTGTTCTGGAAGTCGCCGATGGGCTTTCCGAAGGCACTGCGGTCGAAGGCATAGGCCTTGGTCCATTCGTAGGCTGCACGTGCCACGCAGATTGCGCTGACGGCAATCGAGAGTCGCTCGCGGGGAAGTCGTTCCATCAAATGGATGAGTCCGCCGCCCTCTGTACCGAGTAGGTTGCTTGCCGGAACTCGGACGTTCTCGAATGACAATTCGGCTGTGTCCTGGCCTGCAAGACCCACTTTGTGGAGCTTGCGACCGCGGGTGAACCCTTCCATCCCACGTTCGACGACCAGGAGGCTGAAGCCGCGCGATCCTGCGCTGGGATCGGTACGGGCAGCGACGATCACGATATCGGCATGGATACCGCTCGTGATGAATGTCTTCTGGCCGTTCAAGATCCAGTCGTCCCCGTCACGAACGGCAGTCGTCTTGATGCCCTGCAGATCGCTACCGGTTCCCGGTTCGGTCATCGCAATGGCGCAGATGATCTCTCCGGCAGCCATTCCCGGAAGCCAGCGTTGTTTCTGCTCGTCGGTACCGAGATCGGCGATGTACGGGATGACGATATCGTCCTGGAGTCCGAGCCCGGCGCCGAACGAAGTGGTGGCGCTACGGGCGATCTCTTCGGCAACGATGTAACGGTAGCGGTAGTCGAGTTCTCCTGACCCGCCGTACTGTTCGGGTACGGCCAAGCCGACGATGCCCATCTTACCGGCGGCAAGCCATGCCGATCGGTCCACGAGACGGTTTTCTTCCCAGTCGTCGTAGTGTGGGCTCACCTCACGGGCGATGAACTCGCGGACGGAATCTCGATAGGCTTCGTGATCTTCGGTGAAGAGTGTGCGACGCATACTTCCCCTCCTGTCCTAGACGGAAACGCGTTCGGTCATCGAGCGCAGACGCGCTCCGATGATGTCCTCGGCTTCGGAGACCATGCGTTGCACCATGTCGTCGACGGTAGGGATGTCGTGGATCAGTCCCTGCGAGGTTCCGACGGTCCAGATGCCGGCGTCGGGATCGCCCTTCTCGTAGACGGTGCGTCCGCGGGCGCCGGCGACCAGTTCGCGGACGTCTTCGAATTGTCCTCCACGTGAGAGGATGTCGACCACCTCGCGGCTGACCGTGTTGCTGGCGACGCGAGCGGTGTTGCGCAGTGGCCGGAAGATGAGTTCGGTCTGGGTCTCGTCGGCGGCGACGATGGCTTCTTTGATGTTCTGATGAATCGGCGATTCGACGGTGCACATGAAGCGTGTGCCCATGTTGATGCCGTCGGCGCCGAGAGCAAGGGCGGCGACGAGTCCGCGGGCGTCGGCAAATCCGCCGGAGGCGATCATCGGAATCGAAATCTTCTCTGCCGCTGCGGGGATCAGAACCAACCCGGCTACGTCGTCTTCGCCGGGGTGACCGGCGCATTCGAAGCCGTCGATGCTGATGCCGTCGACACCGAGGTCCTGAGCCTTCACCGCGTGGCGCACGGTGGTGCACTTGTGGAGCACCTTGATTCCGGCGTCGTGGAACATCGGCAGGTGCGGTCCGGGGTTGGAGCCGGCGGTCTCGACGATCTTCACGCCCGAATCGACGATCACCTGGCGGTACTCGTCATATGGCGGCGGTGTGATGGACGGCAGGATCGTGAGGTTGACGCCGAAGGGCTGATCGGTGAGGTCACGGCAGCGGGCGATTTCGTTGGCCAGGTCCGCGGGTGTCGGTTGTGTCAATGCGGTGATGAATCCGAGTGCGCCGGCATTGGCTACGGCAGCAACGAGTTCCGCTCGCCCTACCCACTGCATACCGCCCTGCACGATGGGATGGCGAACACCGAACGTTTCCGTGAATGCTGTTGAGATCATGAGGGTCCTTGCTGTTGCGTCGGAGTGGAAGTCGGTCAGAGGTGGCTGATTCCGGCCAGGTCGCTGACGTAGTTTCGTGCCTTCGTGGAATCGAAGGAGCGTGCGATCTGCAGTTTCTCGGCTTCTAGTGAGCCTTCTGCGTGGGTTGCGAGTACGGATTGGTATCCGCCGTAGTCGCGGGCGGTGAGGTCGGCGATGAAGTTGAGTAGCCTCAAACGCTTTTCGGCAGGAACTGCAGCAGCGTAATACTTTTCGAGTACTGCGCGAATGTCGGGGTTGTCCCAGTCTTCGCCTCCGGGACCGGTGGCGAGCAGGCCGCCCGAGAGGTCGGTGAGTATTGCGACCGCGTTGTGAAATCCGTGGGCGAAGTGGTATTTGGCCATGTTGACGGCGAGCGGATCGGGCTGCTGAACGCCGTGCGCACCCGGCTTGGACCGGACGGCGGCCAGTTGCGCCAGCCCACGGACGGTTTCGCTCCAGGTGATCAGTTCCGTGATCTTGCCTTTGACGTGGCCGGCTTTGCTGATGCCGTTGGCTTCGGCGATCAGCGATGCCGCGCCGACCATGATGTCGAGCAGTGGCAGTTTGTAGTTGATGGCGGTGAAGCGGTGGTAGTCGACGAAAGCCAGTGCGAGCGGTCCGGCGAGTTCGGGTTGGCGGTTGAGGAAGACCCGATTCTTCGGTACGCGTACGTCGTTGAAGACGGTGAGCGATTCGAGCAGCTTGTGCTTCGTGGAGATCGGGAACTCGAACGAGTTGCGTTCCCCGGCAGCGTACGGGGAGACGTACAGTTCGAGGCCCGGTGTGTCGATCGGGATGGCGAAGGAGACCGCGTAGTCGGCGTCGTCGGGTCCCATGGCGCGGGTGGGCAGCACGATGAGCTCGTCGGCGTTCGCAGAGAACGAGGTGTGGCATTTGGCGCCGCGCACGGTAATGGAGTCGGCGTCTTCGTCGACGATGTGCAGGTAGAGGTCGGGGTCGGCCTGTTGACGCGGCGCGAGTGAACGGTCGCCTTTGACGTCGGTTTGGGCGACGGCCAGGGACAGGTCGCCTTCGCACACCCGCTGGTAGAAGGCGCGGGCGTTGTCGAGCCCTTCGCCGGTGGTGGCGCGTAGGAGTGCAAACAATGCGTCGCTGCCGACCTCTTTGAGGACGATGGTTCCGCCGCCGCGTCGTGATACCTCTTCGATGAGTGCTCCGCGGCGCACGAGGTCTTCGGCGGAGTTCGGTGCGACGTAGAACGCGCTGACTGGTTCGCCATCCACTTCGGTGATCGCGAGGTCGGGTCGGTCGTCGGCGATGTCGTAGCACAGTGCCGAATGATCCACTGCAAGAGTCAGTTCAGGCTCCGCGTAGACGTCGGATATCTTCTTCCCTCGGTAGAAGACCCGACGGTCGTCGTTGAGGCCTTTTCGGTACTGGTCACTGGACCGTATGCCCACGGGATACTTCCTTGCTCTTCGGTCGCGGTTATTGCTCTGAACATAGCTTAGCGATCGCTATATAAGCTATGTTGCACGGTCTTCAGATGTCAATGGGTTGGGTGAACGGCCATGCATCAGCGTGGTGACCCGTTCGGCGGCTTCGCGCACAAGTACGCCGAGTTCGGTAATGCGTTCCCCGGTTACGGATGACGGTGCGTCGACCAGGCAGAGAATCAGTGCGGGTGATGTGTCTTGATCGAATGCGGTCGCGTTCACGGACAGCAGTTGGTAGTGCGCGTTCGGGTCGATTGTTCCCACGGCAACGTCCGCGGACAGCAGTCGACGTGCCTCTCTCAGTGCGAGCGCGGCCCGCTGTCCGCCAACCCCCGGTGTGCGCAACTCTGCGACCGCATCGGAGATCGAACGGTCCTGTTGCCAAAGGCATTCCACGGCAAATCCGCGCTCCCGGACAGTGTCGAGGATCGGTTCGTACTCTGCCTGTAAAAAGTCGGTCTCCGTGCTCAGGGCTTTTGTACCGAGTTGAAGCCACTCGTCGAGTTGATCCTGCCCGTACCAAGCTGCCAGTGCGGCGCCTAATGGTGGTGCCATCAACACCTTGTCGCCGACGCGTAGTCCGAGCGTTCCGCTGCGTCCGGAGATCGGTTGAACAACTTCTGCGACAACCAGATCGGCGCCTGACCGGATGAATCCCAGGCATGCCAGTTCTGACGTGTCGGCCAATTCATGCATGACGGTTCGGGCGAGATCGACGACATCGGTTGCGCGAGAGGCGGCCTGACCGATCGGGACCAGGGCGGGGCCGAGTTGGTACGTCTTGCGAACGGGATGGCGGACGAGCCAGCCCGACTCCGCCAGCGCGACGACCATGGGATAGCAGGTTGCCTTTGCGACCCCTAGGTGCCGAGCAATGTCGGCGAGGCTTCGCCCCGTTTTGGGATCGGATGCCAACAGTTCGGTGAGCATGACGATGCGATCGGTCTGCGGTGAGTTACGTGCCATGTGTTCGCATAATGCCACTCTGGCGCCGCACTGTGACCCACGCTACTGTTCAGATACTTAGCGATCGTTAATCAAGCGCCATGATTTCCGGAAGGACAACACATGACTGTCAATGGTGGCGAACTACTTGCCAGAGCCCTGGCCGAAGCTGGAACTACCGAGGTATTCACCCTGCACGGAGGGCATTTGGATGCTTTCCTCGTTGCCTGTCGGCGAAACGGCATTCGCCTCACCGACACCCGTCACGAAGCCACTGCCGGACATGCCGCCGACGCCTACGCGCGGGTGACCGGGACGTACGGCGTTTGTGTCGTCACGTCCGGTCCTGGCTTTACCAACGTCTACACCGCGCTGACAAATGCGCTCCTCGATCGCACCCCGACCATCTTCGTTGTGGGCGCTCCGCCGATGCGTGAGACCGAGACAAATCCGCTGCAAGGTGGGTTCGATCAGATAGCAGCGGCCACACCGGTGACCAAGTGGGCCTATCGCATAACCGACCCCGCACGCGTGCCCGAAATCGTTGCACTGGCTATTCGTAAGGCTACGACCGGAATTCCGGGTCCGGTACTGCTCGAAGTTCCGATCGACGTGATGTTCGGCGAGGCCGACGAAAACGCCGTGAGATTCCCCGCGAACTACACAGTCGACGCCCGGCCCGGTCCAACTGCCTCGGCCGTCGAAGCCGCACTCGATGTTCTTGGCGAAGCGAACAATCCTGCGATAGTCATCGGCGGTGGTGTCACGTTCTCCCGCGCCGGCGAGGCTCTGGTGGCATTCGCGGAAGCAGTGGATGTACCCGTGTTCTACCCGGGAAAGTCGGATGGAGCGATACCCGCAAGTCATCGTCTCGCCGGCGGTGGACTGTTGGCGATCGGGTCTTTGCCTGCGCTCGGACAGCCCACTCCCGACGTAGTGCTGATAGTCGGAGCCCGGGCCGGAATGTTCACCGGCGGGCGCACCAGTTTGTTCCCTGGCGCGCGGTTGATACAGATCGACGTCGACGCGTCCGAAATCGGACGTATGCAGGATGTCGAGGTTCCGATCCTCGCCGACTGCCGCGAGGCGCTCGTTGCGTTGAAAACTGCTGCTGATCAACGTCAATGGCCCGACTGGAGGACCTGGGTCGAGGCCGCCACCAGTGCGAAGCACGCACATCGTCATGGATTCACGGATGAGCAGACGCAGACCGGCAAGGCGCATCCGTACTTTGCGGCGCGCGCGATCGTAGAGGCTTGCCCTCCCGGCACGACCTTTGTCATGGACGGTGCCGAGGCGCCGTCATGGGGTGAATTCTTCACGACGACAGAACAAGTGGGTGGCGTTCTGCGCCTCGGATATCTCGGTTGTCTGGGAGTCGGGCCGGGATTTGCCATCGGCGCACATCGTGCGCGCCCGGAATCGCCCGTCGTGCTGATCACCGGCGACGGTGCTGCAGGATTCCACATCCAGGAATTCGACACCATGGCCCGTCACGGAATACCCGTTGTGACAGTGGTATTCAACAACGCAGTGTGGGGGATGTCGATCCATGGTCAGGAAGCTGTGTACGGGGATGAAGGTATCGTCGTCTCAGAGCTCGCGGACAGCGCATATGAGAAGGTTGCCGAGGCCTTCGGCGGGTACGGCGAGCGAGTGAAGGATGTTGCATCTATCGCCGACGCGATGAAGCGTGCATTCGACGCTGGGGTGCCCGCATGCATCAACGTCGAGGTGGATCCACACGTCGTCCACCCCATTACGACAATGATGCTCGGCGACGTCACCAGCACGGACGAAATCGTGGTCCCCTACTACGAGAACATTCCTCGCTGATGTCGACACGTGTTGCGGGGAAAGTGGCGGTCGTCATCGGCGGAGCATCCGGCATCGGTTGGGCAACAGCACAATTGCTGGCGTCAGAAGGTGCAACTGTCGTGATCGGAGACATCGATGTCGAAGGTGGACGGTCCCGCGCCGTCGAACTCGGCAGGGGAGCCGAAGCCGTGTGCGTCGATGTTGTCGACGAGGAATCGGTTCGCACGGTCTTCGAAGAAACTCGGGCGAGGCTCGGTCGGGTGGACATTGCGGTCAACTGCGCCGGCTTGAATCTGCCCGGATTCATCACCGAGTTGGACGCCGATACGTGGAGGCGCACGGTGGATATCTGCCTGACCGGTGGGTTCTTCGTCATCAAACATGCTGCCCGAGCGATGGAGGCCGGGGGAGCGATCGTCTCGATCACCTCTCTGAACGCACGCCAGGCTGCCGCAGGGTTTGCGGGATACTGCTCCGCCAAAGCAGGTCTCGCCATGCTCACCGAGGTTGCAGCGCTCGAGCTCGGTGAGCGCGGAATCAGGGTTAACGCCGTCTCACCCGGTCTGGTCGAGACACCCCTTGTCGAGGGGCTGACATCTGTCCCGGTCATCCAGGCAGATTTCACGGAGAACACCCCGCTCGGGCGTAACGGGTCGCCGCGCGATGTTGCGGAAGCTGTGCTCTACCTGGCCTCCGACGCGGCGTCGTGGACAACGGGGGAGGTTCTCGACGTCAATGGCGGTGCGCATTTGCGTCGGTACCCCGATGTCATGAAACACCTCGGGACCCTGTCGTAGCGGCAAGCTTCGAGGCTGCCCTGCCGCAATGAATCCGCTCCTTCGAACTGAGAAAGATCTACTCACATGATTACGGAGTACCGCCTCGCCGACGAGAGTCGTCGTCATGCTCTTGCTCGCCCCGACGCCCTTGCTCTGACTGGCCGTGATGGTTCGATCACTTTCGCGGAGTTGGACATTCGAACAAACAGGCTTGCGAATGTCCTGATCGCGCTCGGTTGTGGTCCGGGCTCTCGGGTGGCGGTCGTGGACAGAAGTTCCACGCAGGTAGTCGAGGCAGTGCTGGCCGCGGCGAAGATCGGGGCAGTGACCATCCCGGTGAATTGGCGATTGTCCGGTGCGGAGGCCGCCGAGGTGCTCGCCGATTCGGAAGCGCAAGTGTTGTTCTTTCACGGTGAATTCGACGGGGTGGTCTCCGCAGTCCGGGAATCCGGAGCGCCGATGCAGCGGTGGGTTCAGATCGACGGCACCGGCCCATTGGACTACGAAGCTCGATTGGCTGGTGCGAGCGCGGTGGATCCCGGTTGGCGTGGAGGCTCGGATGACGTTGTTCTGCAACTCTATACGTCCGGTACGACGGCAAAGCCCAAAGGTGTTCTCACGTCGAACCGGAACCTCGGGGCGTGCACACAGACCGGTGGCCCGTGGGGATTCGACGAATCATCTGTCAGCTTGTGTGCGATGCCGCTGTTTCACATCGGTGGATTGGGTTGGGTCCTCGTCGGTCTCGCGAACGGCGCGCACAACGTGATTCTGTCGGAGTTCACGCCGCCTGACCTGCTGGACGTGTTGGAGACCATGAGCATCACGAATACATTCCTGGTGCCTTCCGTGATCGGGATGATGGTCGAAGTACCGGGCGCGCGAGACCGAGATTTTGCAGCGCTCAGATCTATCGCCTACGGGTCCTCGCCGATCACACCGGCAGTGTTGAGGCGAGCTCTCGACACATTCGACACCCCGCTGTTTCAGGTCTACGGTTTGACCGAAACACACGGAGCTGTAACACAACTCGATGCGGCCGACCATTCGGTTGACGGAGAGAGAGCCTCGCTGTTGCGGTCGGTGGGCAAGCCGTACCCCTGGGTGGAGTTGAAGGTTGTGGGCGCGGGAACATCCGAAGGAATGCTTGGAGAGTCGGTAGCACTTGGAGAGTCGGGGGAGATCTGCATCAGATCCGAGCAGACTACGCAGGGCTACTACGAACGTCCGACTGAGACGGCGGCTGCGATCGATGCAGACGGTTGGTTTCACACCGGCGATGTCGGACGGATCGACGACGATGGATACGTCTACATCACCGATCGGATCAAGGACATGATCATCTCCGGTGGCGAGAACGTGTACCCCGTCGAGGTCGAATCGGTGATCGCCGAATATCCCGGCGTTTCACAGGTTGCCGTTGTCGGAGTGGAGGATCCGGTCTGGGGTGAGGCAGTCAAGGCGGTGGTGGTCGCTGCTGCAGATCACGAACTCGATGCCACCGCGATACTCGCATTCACGCGAGCACGTCTCGCCGGATACAAGTGCCCGAAATCGATCGACGTCGTTGCTGAACTTCCACTTGGCGCTACCGGAAAGATACTCAAGCGCGAACTTCGAGCGCAGTACGCAGCACTGTGAGAACTAGCGAGTCCGCTTGCGGCGAGGCTTGTATCCCACCGTGTTCAGGGCGATCTCTGCGTATTTCTTGGCGACTTCCTCCGGGCTGAGTTCGCCTTCCGCGTGGTACCACCGCGGAATGGACTGACACATGGCGAGTAGTGCGCGAGTGGTCTCGGCTGTATCGGCGACAGAGAACACTCCTCGTTCGACGCCATCGCTGACGATGCCGAGGGCGAGTTTCTCGATACCCTTGCGGACAACGCGGTATCGCTGGCGGTTCTCGGGGCTGAGGTACCGCACCTCACCTTCGAGGGCCGCCAGGCGTGATCGGGTTGTCATGCGCAGCACGATTGCTTCGACGACATTCGTGAGCTGTTCGCACGGGTCGTCACCGCCGTCGGCCGATGCGGTGTGTGCACGCGCGAGCACGTCGCCGGTCGAGATCTCCAAGAGCGCGAGGAGAATCCCTTCCTTGCTCTGATGGTGGTAGTACAGCGCAGGAATCGTGACACCGACGCGACGCGCGATGTCTCGCACTGAGGTGCCGTGGAAGCCGTTGTCGTAGAATCCTTCGAGGGCAGCTTGGAGGATGGGGCTCAGTTCGAGTGGCTCGATCAGTCGCCAACTGGCCTCGGTGGTGGCGGTTTTCGCCGAATTCTTCGTGACCATGACTTCTCCATTAGCTATCGTTCGATAAGGCCTGGGGGGATCGTACGCTGCGGAGGTCCGCGCTCCTTCGTGCGCCGGACTACGGACAAGGCGGTTGGTTTCCGCGACCAGGCCCTTCCCGATGTGTCGGAAAATCGCGGCGGGTGCACAATATTGAAATGCCGAATTCAAGTCCTAAGTCCGCCTGGAAGTCCCTCCGTGAGGGAAACGAGCGATTTGTGGGCGGCGAGTCCATCCATCCCAGCCAGGGAATCGCGGATCGCGCGAAGCTGGTCAACGAACAGCACCCCACCGCCGTGCTGTTCGGTTGTGGTGATTCACGTGTTGCCGCCGAGATCATCTTCGATCAGGGGTTGGGTGACATGTTCGTCGTCCGCACTGCAGGTCACGTGCTCGACGATTCCGTTCTCGGCTCCATCGAGTACGCCGTCCATGTTCTCAACGTGCCTCTCATCGTTGTGCTCGGGCACGACGGCTGTGGCGCCGTCAAAGCCACGCTCGACGCTCTCGACAAGGGCGCAGTGCCAGACGGTTTCATTCGCAGTGTGATCGAACGCGTTGCGCCGTCCATTCTCATGGGACGCAACGAAGGCCTGAAGACTGTCGACGAACTCGAGGGCCGGCACGTTGTCGAGACGGGCTCGCTCATCATGCAGCGGTCACGAATCATTGCCGACAAGGTGGCCAAGGGAGAGTGCGCGATCGCAGGTGTCACCTACACGCTGTCCGACGGACACATGCGCCTGCAGGGCGTAGTAGGCGAAATCGGCGAGTAGGCCGGGATAATCCCCGCAGTCCTTCGTCACACGGTGCCGACACGCCGTCTCAGCTGACCGTTTGTGAGCCTTTCGCCAACTACCGTTGAGACCGTGTTGGAACCGAATGGACCACTGCCCCCTCAGATCTACTGGCGTCGCCGGGCTCTGGCCATCGGTGCTGCCGTTATCGCCCTGGTGTTGCTGATCTGGGCGATTTCGGCACTGGTCGGTGGGGGAGACGATCCTGCCGAAGCAGATGCCGCGGCCGTGACTTCCTCACTGACGTCGGAGGTGTCGTTCACGCCGAACCCGTCAGGAAGCAACAGCTCCGGCGGCAACGGTGGCGGCGGCAGTGGTGATTCCGGTTCGAATGGTTCTGCGACGTCCGCTGCTGCGAGTTCGACAACCTCGGCGACCAGTGCGGCTCCGGTGCCTGCTGGGCAGTGTGCCGACTCGTCCCTCGCAGTCAAGGCAACCGCAGACAAGCCGACCTTCGCCGGTGGTGAGGAACCGACCTTCACGATTGTCATCACGAACATCGGTTCCGCCGCGTGTGATCGCGACCTGGCCGGTGGACTCCAGCAGGTGCTTGTCTACAGCATCGACGGTAAGAACCGACTGTGGTCCAACGTCGACTGCTACCCGCAGCCTGCTCCGGATGTGCGCAACCTCGAACCGGGTGAGCAGGCCGCCTTCAAGGTTGCCTGGTCCGCCACGACGTCGACTCCGGACTGCGCCACTTCGCAGAATCCGCAGCGCAATCCCGTGGGTCCCGGCGCGTACACCGTGGTCGGCCAGCTCGGTGCACTACGTAGTGGCGCGGAGCCGTTCAATATCGCCTAGTAGCGGCGCGGAGCCGTTCAATATCGCCTAGTTGAACGAACCGGTGATCGAAGATTCGGCGAGCCGTGACAGACCTTCGCGGATGTGACGGGCCCACAGCCCACCGATACCTTCGACTGATTGAAGGTCGGCCGCAGTAGCAGCCAACAGAGCTTGCAAGGTGCCGAATGATCCGACCAATCGGTGGATCTGATGGAACTGAAGCCGCGGTACCCGCATGAGAACCCGGTATCCGCGGGGTGTCATCGGGGTATCGAGGGCTTCGATCGTGCCCGGGTAACCGAGCACTCGGGCGAGTGTTGTCAGGTCGAGGAGATCGGCATCGGTGACACGGTCCAGGGCAGCGAGCACATTGTCCATCGCGGCGGTTCCGACCGGCTCGGGGCCGGCAAGGTAGTCGCGAACGATGAGCTGACGCGCAATGTCGTTGTCGCCGACCAGTTCTTCGAGCTGAAGGGCGAGCTGGCGACCGTCGGTGCCGAGTTCGAGGACGTCCTGTTCGATTTCGAGCGATACGCGTCGAACCATCTCGAGTCTCTGCACCACCGTCAATGCGTCGCGCAGAGTTACGAAGTCCTCGATCTCGACGACGGACAGCGATCTGGTGACCTCGTCGAGGCGTGCCTTGTATCGCTCGAGTGTCGCAACGGCTTGATTTGCCCGGGAAAGGATCGTGGCGGAACCTTCGATGACGTGTCTGATGCCGCCGACGTAGACGCTCACGATCGACATCGACTGGCTTACCGACACGACCGGGTATCCGGTCTGGATTGCCGTGCGTTCCGCTGCCCGGTGCCGAGTACCGGATTCGACGGTCGGGATTTTGTGGTCCGGAACGAGTTGAACATTTGCGCGGACGATGTGCGAGCCGTCCGTGGACAGCACCACGGCACCGTCCATCTTCGAGAGTTCCCGAAGGCGGGTGGGCGCGAACTCGACGTCGAGGTTGAAACCACCGTCGCAGAGCGCTTCGATCTCGTCGTCGTAACCGAGGACGATCAGGGCGCCGGTGCGACCTCGAAGAATGCGTTCGAGGCCGTCGCGCAGCGCGGTTCCGGGGGCCAATCTGGCGATGGTTTCTCTCAACGCCGGCGACGACTGGGGATCCGCCATCGCACTGATCATTGAGAAACTCCCTGCTGAGGTCGATGTCACTAAGTCCGGGTCCGATAGCTGGTACTGGCAGATCCTTCGATTAGATTACCTATCCGTGAGTAGCTCCTGGACTTTGCCTGACGACCTGACCGTGCCCGTGCCCGTCGAATTCTTCCCGGCGGCGGGTGAGAAGTTGCCTCAGCACTGGTCGAAGTGCTTCGGTTGCGGCGACGATCAGCCGGCCGGGATGGCGATGAGTTTCAAGGCGGGCGAGGGCCTCGAAGTGACCGGACGCCTCGAAGTCGCGAAGAAGTACCAGGGTGGACCCGGAGTCATTCACGGCGGAATTCTCTCCACCGCTTTCGACGAGGTGCAGGGCGTGGCATGCATGGTCCTCGGCACTCCGGTGGTGACCGGTCACCTCGAGATCGACTTTGCTCGGCCGATTCCGCTTGGTTCGGTTCTCGAGTTCCGGGCTCGCGTCGAGGGCACCGTTCGCCGCAAGGTCTACACCAGCGCAGAAGCTGTCATCGTCGAAGGTCCGGCGGCTGATCCGGACGTCATTGTCGGAACGTCGCGTGGACTGTTCCTGACCATCACGGCCGAGCATTTTGCCAAGACCCAGGAATTTGTGGACGGCGTTCCGACATCGCCGTTCGGGACCTCGTCCGTCTGATTGCCCTGTGCTGAGCACCTCCGTCATTTGACGGGGGTGAGTTTGGGTCGAGGCGCGCCCTGCTTGCCGCCGAGCAAACCGGCGTAGGTCAAAGCTTCGGCGATGTTCGTCACTTCGTTGACTCGCATGCCGGGAATGTTCGGCCCGGAGTCGACCGGCACTATTGCGCTCGTGAATCCCAATCGGGCAGCTTCGATCAGTCGTCGGTTGACGCCGGCAACTCGGCGAACCTCACCGGCGAGTCCGACTTCGCCGAGGATCACCATTCCCTTGGGAACTGGCTTTCCCTTCACTGCGGACGTCACGGCGATGGCGAGGGCCAAATCGGCACCCGGTTCCGTCATTCGCATGCCGCCCACCGTTGCCGCGTAGACGTCGGCTTTGGCGATCGATACTCCGGCGCGTCGCTCGAGCACCGCCAGAACCATGGCGACGCGCGCGGTGTCCAGGCCGCTCACAGCGCGGCGGGGAGTGGGGAGTGGGGTAGGCGCCACTAATGCCTGTACTTCGCCGAGCAGCGGGCGTTTGCCGTCCATCATCACGGTGACAGCAGTGCCCTCCACCATCTCTTCCCGATGGTGGAGGAACAATCCGGACGGATCGCTGATTTCGTTGATGCCTTGTTCGGTGAGTTCGAAACAACCCACCTCGTCGGCTGCTCCGAATCGGTTCTTCACGCCGCGGACCATGCGAAGCGTGGAGTGTTTGTCTCCTTCGAAATGTAGGACAACGTCGACGAGATGCTCGAGCGACCGTGGGCCGGCTACGGCTCCGTCCTTGGTGACGTGGCCGATAAGGAGTACGGGGATTCCGCTGGACTTCGCCAACGACGTGAGCGCGCTGGTGACCGCTTTGACCTGTGTGACGCCACCGACAACGCCGTCGACGTCGGCCGCGAGCATGGTCTGCACGGAGTCGACGATCACCAGGGTGGGTTTGACCTGCTCGACGTGGCCGAGGATGGTCGCGAGATCATTTTCCGCGGCCAGATACATCCGTTCGTGGACGGAATTGGTGCGATCGGCCCGGAGCCTGACCTGCCCGGCCGACTCCTCTCCGGTGACGTACAGCGCGCGGTCTTGCGGACTCCGCATCGCCCACCGGTAGACGACCTCGAGCAGCAGCGTGGATTTGCCGACGCCAGGTTCCCCGGCGAGCAGGACGACCGACCCGGGAACGACACCACCGCCGAGAACTCGATCGAGTTCACCGATCCCGGTGGGCTTGGCCTTGGTGCTCTGGCTGTCGATCTGGGTGAGCGGAGTGGCGGGTGTGGTGGGCAGGACAGCGGCCGATCCGGCCTTGGCGAGCGATGCCCCCGCGCGACTGGCGACCGGAGCGACGACGGACACTTCGGACATGGAGCCCCACGTGTCGCACTCGGGGCAGCGGCCGACCCATTTGGGCACGACGGATTTGCATTCGGAGCACCGGTAGTTCGATTTCGCTTTGGCCACCGGAACAGACTAGAGGCGAGGTCCGACATGGACCCCGCCTCTAGTGTGGCAATTCGTGACCTTGGCGAAACGCAGTGTCCGCCTGAGGTTTACAAGCTCAGTGTCCTGAGCCCTCGACCGGTGACTTCTCGGATACGTCACGCTCGAGTTGTGGGCCCGCATCGACAGGAACCTGAACCGTGACGGGGCCGGCCTTCTCGAAGGTGAAGGTGATCGGGATGGTCAGGCCCGGGCGAACGCCGGCCTTGATGTCTTCGAGGACCACGAGCACGAGCGCTGCGGGAGCGTCTGTGTTCTGGTCCTTGTTCTCGATCTGCGTCTCGGCTTCGGCCTCGGCGGACTCGCCCGCGGGAAGCTCTCCGGCCTGCAGGGATGTCTGCGGCTTGAGCACCAATCCGGCGACCTCTTCACCGGCGACAACGCTTGCAGCGTAGTCAGTGGTGATGCTCACCAGCTTGTCGGTCGTCTCCGTGCTCTCGTTCACGATCGTGAAGGCCAGCACGGCCTTTCCGCCGGGTTCGATGCTGTATTCCTCGGACGAGGGGTAAGCGATATGCACGTTGCGCAGGGCGATGTCACCAACGGTGGCACTGTTGCCGTTCACGGCGGCCTGCTGGACGGCAGTCTGGCTCACCTGTCCCGAGCCGCATGCGGACAGCGCGATGGCTGCGCCTGCAGCCAGTGCAATGGCGGTAGCGACTCGGCGAGTCGGCTTGCGGATAGCAGTCACGGTTTGTCCTCCAGGGCGTCAGGTTCGCACTCCACTAGGCAGAGTAGTAGTCAGCTCTCGCGGGCCGGTCGCTGGGTAGCCACAACGGTTGTCCGCGTGGGCTTTCACGCCACCGTGAACAGGCCGTCGACGCTGGTTGAATGCACGTCCAACAGGCACTGTCAACCCCTACGCTCGAGCAAGGATGCCCCTGACCTGCGCCGTTGATGCATGGCTGGTTCTTCGACGTGTTAAACTAGTGGAATCGAAAGGGGCACGGGACACATGATTTTCAAGGTCGGAGACACCGTCGTATACCCCCATCACGGTGCGGCGCTGATCGAAGCTATCGAAACCCGCACCATCAAGGGTGAGCAGAGGGAATATCTCGTTCTGAAGGTTGCTCAAGGCGATCTGACAGTTCGAGTTCCCGCAGACAACGCAGAATACGTCGGAGTTCGCGACGTCGTCGGCCAGGAAGGCCTCGACAAGGTTTTCCAGGTTCTGCGTGCACCGCACACCGAAGAGCCCACCAACTGGTCTCGTCGATACAAGGCGAACCTCGAGAAGCTTGCTTCAGGTGACGTGAACAAGGTCGCCGAGGTTGTTCGTGACTTGTGGCGTCGTGAGCAGGATCGTGGGCTTTCTGCTGGTGAGAAGCGCATGCTTGCCAAGGCTCGTCAGATTCTCGTCGGGGAGCTCGCGCTCGCCGAGGGCACTGACAACGAAAAGGCTGAGATCATTCTCGACGAGGTCCTCGCGACCGCGTCCTGAACCAACACCACAACAAAGCTGACAGTGTCGGTAGTCGCACTGGTTCCTGCCGCAGGTCGGGGATTGCGCTTGGGTGAGCAAATACCCAAGGCATTCGTCGAACTCGGTGGGCGCACCATGCTTGCACGCGCGGTTGACGGGCTCCGGAAATCCGGAGCGGTCGACCGCGTTGTTGTGATTGTGCCGCCTGAACTTCTCGGATCAGTCAAGGCTGATCTCGGGCGTAGCGACGACGTCGACGTGGTTGCAGGTGGAGCAGAGCGCACGGATTCCGTGCGGGCCGGGCTCGAGGCGGCCGGAGACGCAGAGTTCGTACTCGTGCACGATGCTGCGCGAGCTTTGACTCCGCCGGCGATGATTGCGCGGGTTGTCGCAGAACTGAAGGCGGGCAGCGCTGCGGTCATTCCCGTGCTGCCGGTCACGGACACCATCAAGTCCGTCGATGTTCTCGGCATGGTTACCGGTACTCCGCTTCGCAGCGAACTTCGTGCGGTACAAACTCCCCAGGGCTTTTCCACGCAGGTATTGCGCGAGGCCTACGATGCCGGTGATCTGGCGGCAACGGACGACGCGTCGTTGGTCGAGCGACTCGGCGTTTCCGTACAGACCATCGCCGGTGAAGCTCATGCCTTCAAGATCACGACGCCACTCGACCTGGTACTTGCCCGAGCACTTCTGGATGCGGATTCGTAAGGACGGAAATTAGATGCGAGTCGGTCTGGGGACGGATGTTCATCCCATCGAGGTAGGACGGCCGTGTTGGATGGCCGGTTTGTTATTCGAGGATGCTGACGGCTGCTCCGGGCATTCCGACGGCGATGTTGCCGTTCACGCGTTGTGTGACGCTCTTCTCTCCGCGGCGGGATTGGGCGACCTCGGATCCGTCTTCGGTACCGGGAGGCCGGAATGGGACGGAGTGAGTGGCGTCCGGATGCTCGCCGAGGTTCGGCGGTTGCTCGAGGAAAACCAGTTCACGGTGGGCAATGCCGCAGTTCAGGTCATCGGGAATCGCCCCAAGATCGGTCCGCGTCGCGATGAGGCGCAGCGGGTCCTCTCCGAGGTTCTCGGTGCCCCGGTTTCGGTCTCCGCCACCACCACCGATGGACTCGGTTTGACCGGGCGCGGCGAGGGGATCGCCGCCATGGCCACCGCGTTGGTCATGACAACCGGCAACGACAGGTAAGATCGCTGGTCGTGACCCTGCGCCTATACGACACCGGTACGCGGGCCCTGCGGGATTTTGTTCCGTTGGTCCCCGGACATGCATCGGTGTACCTGTGTGGGGCGACAGTCCAGGGTGATCCTCACATCGGACACGTGCGTAGCGGCGTCGCATTCGACGTGCTGCGCCGGTGGTTGCTGGCGCACGACAACGACGTTGCATTCGTGCGCAATGTGACGGATATCGACGACAAGATATTGAACAAGGCTGCCGACGCCGGCCGTCCCTGGTGGGAGTGGGCCACGACGTTCGAGCGTTCCTTCACGTGGGCATACGACCAGTTGGGTGTATTGCCGCCGTCGATCGAACCGCGGGCCACCGGTCACGTCACGCAGATGGTCACGATGATGGAGCGTCTCATCGCGAACGGTCATGCGTACGCCGCGGGCGGTGACGTCTACTTCGACGTGCAGAGCTACCCCGAATACGGCGCACTCTCCGGGCACAAGCTCGACGACGTCCATCAGGGTGAG
The DNA here is from genome assembly GCF_003023755.1 of Rhodococcus sp. AD45-ID. Lineage (NCBI taxonomy): Bacteria > Bacillati > Actinomycetota > Actinomycetes > Mycobacteriales > Nocardiaceae > Rhodococcus > Rhodococcus sp. AD45-ID. The sequence goes on from NZ_PYHL01000003.1 coordinate 139,117, forward strand.
AGTGCTGCCGAGGGCAAGCGTGACCCGCGTGACTTCACGCTGTGGAAGACGGCCAAGCCTGGCGAACCCTCGTGGCCGACTCCGTGGGGACCCGGCCGTCCCGGTTGGCATCTCGAATGCTCGGCCATGGCGGAGTTCTATCTCGGCGCCGCATTCGATATTCACTGCGGTGGAAGGGATTTGGTCTTCCCTCATCACGAGAACGAGATTGCCCAGGCAAAATGCGTCGGCGACGATTTTGCTCAGTACTGGCTGCACAACGGCTGGGTCACGATGAGTGGCGAGAAGATGTCCAAGTCGCTCGGCAATGTGCTGTCGGTGCCGAATGTCTTGAAAAAGGTTCGCCCGCAAGAACTTAGGTACTACCTCGGTAGTGCTCACTACCGTTCGAATCTCGAGTACTCGGACGAAGCCCTCGAAGAGAGTGCCAAGTCGTACCAAGGACTCGAGGCGTTTGTCCTGCGTACGCACAAGCGCGCAGGTGGCGTCGAACTCGGAACGTGGACAGAAGGTTTCGCGGAAGCGCTCGACAACGACTTGTCGGTCCCGATCGCGTTGGCCGAGATTCACGGCAAGGCGAGTGCGGGCAATACCGCGCTCGCAGCGGGAGACCTGGGCGCGGCGCGCGTGGCGGCAGGTCAGGTGCGAGCGATGCTCGCCATCCTGGGCGTCGACCCCCTCGACGCGCATTGGTCGCAGTCCGGTGGCGACACCGAGGCGGCAATGGAAGCTTTGGACGTGTTGGTGCGCGCCGATCTCGATCGGCGGCAGCAGGCACGGACGGAAAAGAACTGGGCGGTGGCGGATGAAGTCCGTGATCGCCTCATCAAGGCGGGTATCGAAGTAACCGATACTCCCGACGGACCCGAATGGTCCCTGAAGGCAGGGCAGTAACAATGGCTGGAAACTCGAGCAGGCGCGGCGCAGTCCGTAAGGGCGGCACCAAGAAGGGCCAGGTTGCCGGTTCCGGCGGTAAGCACCGTCGCGGTCTCGAAGGGCGTGGCGCTACGCCACCCGCCGAGGCACGCACCAAGCATCCCGCGGCGAAGCGTGCAGCGCGCGCCGCACGGGCCGACGAGAAGCAGGGTCGTGGTGGCCGTCCGGGTCCGGGCCGCAAGGTTCTCGACGGTCCCGAGACAGTGCTCGGACGCAACCCGGTGGTCGAGTGCCTGCGCGCTGGCGTTCCGGCGACGGCGCTGTGGGTTGCCGTCGGCACCGAGAGCGACGACCGCCTGAAGGAATCCGTTCAGCTTGCCGCTGATGCCGGAATCTCCATTCTCGAAGTACCGCGTACCGATCTGGATCGCCTGAGTGCCAACGGTCTTCACCAGGGCATCGCGCTGCAGGTTCCGCCGTACCGTTACGCACATCCGGACGATCTCCTGTCCGAGGCGCGTAAGCACGCCGAGCCGCCGTTGCTCGTCGCGCTGGACAACATCACCGACCCCCGCAACCTGGGCGCCGTCGTGCGCTCGGTCGCGGCTTTCGGTGGACACGGCGTCGTGATTCCCGAGCGTCGTAGCGCCAGTGTCAGTGCCGTCGCTTGGCGTACCAGTGCCGGTGCTGCTGCTCGTCTGCCGATTGCTCGCGCCACCAACCTCACTCGCACGCTCAAGGACTGGGCGTCCAAGGGTGTACAGGTTGTGGGCCTCGACGCCGGTGGCGACACCACTCTCGACGATTTCGACGGCAGCGGTCCAGTGGTGATCGTGGTCGGTTCGGAGGGCAAGGGACTCTCACGTCTCGTCCGCGAGAACTGTGACGCGATTCTGTCCATCCCCATGGCTGGACCGGTCGAGTCGCTCAACGCTTCGGTTGCTGCCGGAGTTGTGTTGGCCGACATCGCGCGTCGTCGCCGTAGCAGCTAGGGCCTTCGGCCCGGTGCGCGTTTCCGGTAGTGGGAACGACCAGAAACGCGCACGGGGGGCTTAGCCGAATTCGATTGACGTGTTGATTTCCTCGACCTGGTCGGAGAGCGCCATGTCTTCCTTATCGGTGAACTGATTCGCGAAGCTCACCAGGTACACGGGAGACGATTCGTCAGCCTGGTAGGCGATGACGGTCATGACCGCCAACAGGGGAACGTCAACGTTCGGCGGCGACCAGGTTCCGGCGATGCGGATCGCCTTCTGTCCGTCGATGTCGAGGTCGACCTTGTTCACCTCGGTCCATCCGTTGAGCATGCCGAGCGACGCCTGGGCGCCGGCAAGAACGTCGTCGGGGCTTGCGGTGCCCTGGCTTTCCACCGTCAATGTCGTGTTCGGCATGAAGCCGTTTGCATCGGCCTGGTTGCTGGACAGGATGTCCGTGACGCTTCCGGTGGTGACTTTCTGGGTCTGCGACCATCCGTCCGGAAGGCTGACGCTGATGGCCGGTGCGTCGGCGTCGGTGCCGGAGTTGAGGGTGACACGTTCGCCGCTGAAGCTGATGCTGTCATCCGACGTTGTTGCCGCGGCGGCCGAGGTAGTTGCGGAGGTCGCTACCGAGGTGGCCTCCGAGACAGCCTCGCCGTCGTCGGAGCTGCTGCATCCCGAGAGAACAAGTGCTGCGGTGATCAAACTGGCTGCGCTCAGAGCGATTGTGCTGCTCTTCATACTCATATGTCAGTTTCCTTCGGCTTATTCACGACGGCCGTGCGCCGACGCCAGCAGTGGCTGAGACTATCAGCGCCGCCTACGCCGCCCGGAAGGTAACCGAACTTCCCGGTCTCATTTGCGCCAGCGTGGCGATTCCGGGGTCGGTGACCACTGCGATCACCGGATACCCGCCGGTTACGGGATGATCAGCCAGGAATATCACGGGGTGACCGTTCGGGGGCACTTGAACCGAGCCGGAGACGACGCCTTCGCTGGGCAATTCGCACGTACGTGAGCGATGCAGCGGTCCGGGGCCGCGTAGCCGAACGCCGACTCGATCGGTGTCTTCGGTGACGGTCCAGGCGTGGTGCAGCAATGCGTGGACGGAGGCGGGTGTGAACCAGTCGTCGCGCGGTCCGAGGGTGATGCCGAGCGGAACGGGGCATGGGGTGGGCGCCGGCGGTGGGATGAAATCCTCGATCGGCCACTCGGCTTCGCCAACTCCGACGAGCAGGTGATCGCCCGCGCGGACGGGCGCTGGGCCGAGTTCGGCGAGTGTGTCGGTGGAGCGAGAGCGGAGAGTTTCCGGGACGTCGATGCCGCCGCGGACAGCGAGATAGGTGCGCAGTCCGGTTGTGCTGTAGCCGATTTCGAGGAGGTCGCCGCCATCGAGTCGGAGGGTCGAGTAGTCGGCAACGGGACGTGCGTTGACTGTCACCGGTGCCCTCGCGCCGGTGACTGCAACGGTCAGCGGCCCGACGGCCTGTGCGGCGAATCCGCCTGTCGTGATTTCGAGCGTGGCGGCATGAGGTGCGTTTCCTACCAGCCTGTTTGCCGCGTCGTGGGAGATCAGATCAACGGCGCCGGAGCGGCCGACGCCGCTGGCCGCGCAACCTACCCGTCCATGGTCCTGGACGGTGGTCAACGGGCCGGGGCGAACGACATCGAGCCATGCCATGAAGCCATTGTCCCTCAGCGAGGAGTGCGGGCGCAGGAATCAGGTGAAGGGCGTGATCGTCACGTCGGACGCGGTGAGCAGTCTCCGGATTTCGGTGGCCATGTCGACGGCGGCCGAGGTATCACCGTGGACGCACACCGAGTCGGCGCGGACCGTCACGCGGCTGCCGTCAATGGCGTCGACGACGCCCTCGAGCACTATCCGGCGCACGCGTTCGGCAATGGCAACAGGGTTGTGAAGTACTGCCCCTGGCTGGTTTCGGGGCACCAACGTCCCCTCCGGCGTGTACGCGCGGTCGGCAAAGGCCTCGGTCACAACTGTCAGACCGGCCGCTTCCGCTTCGGCCAGGAACACCGAACCCGGGAGCCCGAGAACGGGGAGGGACGCGTCGTAGCTACGAACGGCGTCGACAACGGCGCGCGCTTGTTCACGGTGATGCACTATCGCGTTGTAGAGCGCGCCGTGAGGTTTGACGTACGTGACGCGGGAGCCGGCGACACGGGCCAGTCCGTCGAGTGCCCCTATTTGATAAATGACATCGGCCGCGAGATCGGTGGGTGAGACGTCGATGAAGCGTCGGCCGAATCCCGAAAGATCGTTGTATCCGACCTGCGCGCCGATCCGTACGTTCTGCGTAGCAGCGGAGCGGCAGGTCGCCAACAGTGTGGTCGGGTCACCGGCGTGAAACCCGCACGCGATATTGGCGCTGGTGACCACGGTCAGCATGGCGTTGTCGTCACCGAGCGTCCAGGCGCCGTATCCCTCGCCGAGGTCGCTGTTGAGGTCGACGCGGATCGTCATGCGTGCGCCGGAATCCGTCCGGCATTCTTGCGTCGCGCAGAACCGGTGAGGCGGCACATCAGGTAGATGACAAACGACACCGTGGTGACAAAGCTGGACACCGGAACTCCGGGTGCGAGGGAGAGCAGGATGCCGCCGACAGCGGCGAGTTCCGCGAAGACCACGGACAAGATGGTGGCCTTGAGCGGGCTTGCGGTGACGTACGCGGCCGCCGCGGCGGGCGTGATGAGCAACGACATCACCAGCAGCGCGCCCACGATCTGCACACCCAGAGCGGCCGTGATGCCGACAAGAACCGCAAAGACGATGGACAGCGCGCGTACCGGAACACCGCGGGCCGCAGCCACTTCGGGATCGGTGCTGGCGAACAGCAAGGGGCGGTAGATGAATCCCAGCGTGCCGATCACGATGACTGCGCACAGAAGAAGCAGTTCGAGTCCGCTGTTGCCAGGTGCCACGATCTGACCGACCAACAACGAGAAGCTGGTTCCGGTTCGGCCGTCGTACGCCCAGAGGAACAGCACCGACAGTCCGAGCCCGAAGGCCATGATCACGCCGATCACCGAATCGCGGTCTCGCGCTTTGGCTCCCAGTAGTCCGAAGAGAACTGCCGCGACCACCGAACCCACAATTGCTCCGGCGCCGACACTCACTCCGACCAGCAGGGCAGCCGACGCGCCGGTCAGTGACAGCTCACTGGTCCCGTGAACGGAGAACGACATCTGCCGGCTCACGATCAGCGGGCCGATGATGCCGGCCAGCAATCCGAGAATCGCCCCGGCGATCAATGCCTGCTGGACGAAGTCGTACTGCAGAAGGTCGACAGTGGCGGACACGTCGAACATCCGCGACATCGCATCGGTGAATTTGTTGCTCACGCGTGATCCTCATCGCTGTGGTGGACGCCTTCGCCCGGACGCAGGCCGCCCGCGCTGCCGAGAGCGTCGATGGCGTCGCCGGTGCCGACGACAACCAGGCGGCCACGAACCTGCAGTACCTCGACGTCGGTGTTGTACAGATCAGAGAGAACCTCGGACGTCATCACCTCGGCCGGCGTTCCGATGCGGAACTTGCCGTCGACCAGATACAGCACCCGATCGACCAGCGGAAGGATCGGATTGATCTCGTGAGTCACGAACAGTACGGCCGTGTTGTGGGTGCGTCGACGCTTGTCGATCAACGTGGACACCAGATGCTGGTTGGCGAGGTCGAGGCTGAGCAGCGGTTCGTCGCACAGCAGAATCTTCGGATCGCCGACCAGTGCCTGCGCAATACGCAATCTCTGTTGCTCACCGCCGGACATGGATCCGATGGGGGCGTCTGCGAACGCTTCGGCGCTGACCTGCGCGATGGCGTTGTCGACAATCGCGCGTCGACGCCCCCGCCGAAGCAGGCCGGTGCCCCACTGATGTCCGTCGACCCCGAGACCGACAAGGTCGCGCCCGCGCAGCGGAAGTCCGTCGTCGATGGATTTCTGCTGCGGGATGTACCCGACGTGGGAGTTTCCGGCGCGTGCCGGGGTTCCGGCGATTTCTGCGCTGCCGCCGCTGAGTTGTAGCTGCCCCAGCAGAATCTTCAGAAGTGAGGTCTTGCCGGAGCCGTTAGGGCCGAGCACGGCGATGAACTCGCCGGGCTGAACCTCGAGGTCGAGGCCGTCCCAGAGGGTGCGGGCGCCGAAGGACAATCGGGCGTCTTTCAGGGCGACTGCGGGCACGGCGTTTGTTGCCGGCGCCGTTGTATTCGCGGAGGTTTCTGTCACAAGCCGATCGGTTCTTCTCGGAATTGAGTGGGAAAAAATTACTGGGCAGAGAGGGCGTTGGCTAGCGACTCCGCGGTCTGCGTCTGCCACTGAATGTAGTCCAGGCCTTCGGGGAGAGTCTCCGTAACCTCGACGACGGGCACGCCTGCTTTCTCGGCGGTGGAGCGCATGTCCTGCGTCACTTTGTCCTGCGTCTGAGTGTTGTAGACGAGGGCCCGGGCAGCCTTGTCCGACAGCAATTGGCGCGTTGCGGCGATCGCGGCCGGTGACGGATCGTTGCCGTCTTCGATCGCGCTGGTGAATTCCTCGGGGGTTGCGTCCTTCAGCTCGGCGGCAACCAACAGGTAGTGCGCGATGGGTTCGGTCTGCGCGACCGACTCGCCGCCGTGGGCCGCGGCAATCGAATCGGTGACGGCGGTGATGCCGGCCAGTTTCTGGCTGTATGCCTGTGCGTTTGCCTCGTACGTCGACGCATTGTCGGGGTCGAGTGCACTGAGTTGGTCGGCGACGGAGTGGGCCACTGCGTCGACGGTGGGGATGTCGAACCAGACGTGCTCGTTGACGGCGCCGTGCGTGTGACCGTCGTGCGATTCTCCCGAGGTCTCGCCTGCGTGGATTCCACCGTCGAGCAGGTCGTACGCGTTGACGGTCTTCTGGTCGCCCTTGCCTGCGTCGAGGATGTCGGTGACAAATTGGTCGTAGCCACCACCGTTGTAGACGACAAGGGAGGCGTCGGTGATCTTGGCAGCCTGAGCCGGGGTGGCTTCGAAGGAATGCGGATCCGCGGACGGCTCGTCGATGATGGAGGTGACGGTGAGAACGTCACCTGCGACGGCCTGCGCAACGTTGCCCCACACGTTTGTGGAGGCGACGACGGAGATGCCATCGTCCCCGGTCTTTTCGGAGCCGCAGGCCGTCAGTGCCATGGCCGCTGCGACCGAGATGGTGGCGAGGGCGGCGATGCGGATTTTGGACGACGAGCGCACGAATTTTCTCCTGAACGAAGGGTGGGCTAAATGCTATTGGAAACCGTTACCGTTACACATTAGCGCATAGTCGCTGGTAGGTCATGTTCGGTTCAGCCCCGTCGTGCCGACTTTGACGGGTACCGATAACGTCCGTCTATGCCCCGGTCCCGTCAGCCACGCCGTCAAGCCACTTTGGCGTCGCTCGCCGCCGAGCTCAATGTGTCGAGAACAACAGTCTCGAACGCGTACAACCGACCCGATCAGCTCTCCGTCGAGCTTCGGGATCGAGTGCTCCAAGCGGCCAAGCGACGCGGATATCCCGGACCCGATCCGGTCGCCCGTTCCCTACGTACCCGTAAAGCCGGTGCCGTGGGACTTCTCCTCACCGAAGCGCTCAGTTACAGCTTCCGTGACCCGGCTGCCATGAGCTTCCTGGCAGGCCTCTCGGAATCCTGCGAGGAAGCTGGGCAGGGGTTGCTCCTGATTCCTGCCGGACCAGGGCGAGACGACGTGGATGCCGCCGCGGTCGTGCAGCAAGCCGGCGTCGACGGTTTTGTCGTCTATTCGGTTGCCGACGACGACCCGTATCTTGCCGCCGTCCTCGAACGTCACATCCCGATCGTGGTGTGCGATCAGCCGCGCGAGATTCCCGGAGCGTCTCTCGTGGGCATCGATGACCGCGCTGCCATGCGCAAGGTTGCCGATTACCTCATCGGTCTGGGCCACACCGAGATCGGTGTGCTTTGCATGCGGTTGGGGCGAGACCGGATGGATGGTGTTGTCAGTCAGGAGCGCCTGAAGTCGCCGCATTTCCACGTTCAGCGTGAGCGGATCGAGGGAGTGCGCGACGCGATGTCGACGGCGCAGATTGATCCGTTTTCTCTGACTGTGATCGAGCGGTACGTCCACACCACGCAGTCCGGGCACTCCGCGGCAGCGGAGGCGCTTGCGACCAATCCGAAGATCACGGCACTGATCTGCACCACCGACGTACTGGCCCTCGGCGCTTTGGACTGGGCGCGCTGGCAGGGCATCGACGTGCCTGGTCAATTGTCGATCACCGGATTCGACGGCGTGGGCGAGGCGCTTCGTGAATCGCTGACCACCGTGCGCCAGCCTCAGGAGGAGAAGGGCCGGCGCGCGGGTGCACTGCTGATGTCACCGTCCGGTTCCGGTGTGCCGATCATCGAGATGCTCGAGACGGAACTACTGGTCGGCCGTACGTCGGGTCAGGCCAAGATCTGAGCGGGTAAGTCCAAGAGCTGAGCGCAGCGCAGTAGGCCGAGATGGCTGTAAGCCTGGGGATGGTTGCCGAGGGAGCGTTCTGCAACAGGGTCGTACTCTTCCGCGAGAAGACCGGTAGGACCTGCTGCTGCGACCAGTTGGTCGAACAGCGCCTCTGCCTGCAGGCGTTGTCCGATCAGCAGGTACGCCTCGACCAACCAGGCCGCGCAGAGGTGGAATCCACCCTCGATGCCGGGCAGGCCGTCGTCGTGGTGATAGCGGTACACCGTTGAACCGCTACGCAATTCGGCTTCGGTGGCAACTACCGTCGCGGCAAATCGCGGGTCCTCCGGATCGATCAGCCCGGACAGTCCGATGTGCAGGGTTGCGGCGTCGAGATCTACACCGTCGTATGCGGCGGTGTACGACTGGACGTCGTCCTTCCATCCCTTGTGGCGCACCTCGTCGGCAATCTGATCGCGCAATTCGGCCCACTCGGGCAGTGCCGTTCGGCCGAAGCGGTCGGCCAGTTTCACTGCGCGGTCGACGGTCACCCACCCCATCACCTTGGAGTAGACGTGATGGCGCGGGTTGTCGCGGATCTCCCAGATGCCGTGATCGGGTTCGAACCATCGTCGTTGCACGGCTTCGACCATTGCGCCTACCAGTTCCCAGTCGCGATCGCTCAAAGGCTCGGCAGCCCCGGCCTTTTCGCGGGCATCGGCAAGGTGGACGATCAGTTCTACGATGGGGCCGAAGACGTCGAGTTGGACTTGCTGATTGGCAGCGTTGCCAACCCGCACCGGGCGGGAGCCGGCGTATCCGGGCAGGGAGTCGATGACGGCCTCAGGCGGCAGTGACGTGCCGTTCAGCGTGTACAGCGGGTGTAGACGCTCGGGGCCCGGCAGTGTTTCGAGGACGCGGTGGACCCAGTCGAGGTACTCCTCGGCTTCGTGCGTCGACCCGACACTCACGAGAGCTGTTGCGGTGAGCGCGGCGTCGCGCAACCAGCAGTAGCGGTAGTCCCAGTTTCGGACGCCGCCGATCTCTTCGGGAAGTGACGTGGTTGCCGCTGCCATGATGGAGCCTGAGTCGGCGTGGACGAGTCCGCGCAGCGTGAGAGCGGAGCGTTTCATCAAGTCCGGCTTGAGTTTCGGCAGCTCGAGGGTTTTAGCCCAATCGGACCAGTAACTTTCCGACCTGGCGCGCCGGTCTGCTTCGGGCGCCGGTGACGGGTCCATATCTGTTGTGCCGCAGCGCAGTTCGAGAACGATATCGCCGGCTGACGGCGTGACGATTGCATGGGCAGTCTGCTGGTTGCCGTCGGTGGCGATATTCCACTGCACACCGGGGGATCGCAGCACGTACGGTTCGTTGGTGCCCAGGACGCGGATGCCGTCCTCCACGATCTCGAGGGTGACTTGAGCTTGGCCGAACTCCGGGCGCGGTGCAAACGAGACCACAGCGTCGGCTCTACCGGAGATGATGCGGGTGAAGTCGGTTCGGCCCTGTTGCACGTCGTGGGGGAGGTAGTCGGTGACAGACAGGCTGGCCCACCGAGTTTGAACGGTCATGGTGCCGTCGAGGTACTTCTGGCTCAGCGGTAGCGCAGTCCGCCGTGGCCCGACGCTGAAGTGCCCGGCGGCGGTCCCGCCGAGCAGGTGGGCGAATACCGCTGCGGAGTCGGGTTCGGGGTGACACAACCACGTCAGGGTGGCGTCGGGCGTCACGAGGGCAACCGTGCGGGGGCTGGCAAGCATGGACAGGCGCTCGATGGGCGGCGCGTCTGCACCTGAAAGCCACGTACGACGCTCTTCGAGCAGAAACGCCAACGCGGCCGCGACGTCCTCGGTGCTGTCGACACGGAAGGCGGCCATGGTGTCGCCCGGGCCGACCTTGACGCCGATGTCCGGGCCGGACAGCCTGGCGAACGCCTTTTCATCGGTGACGTCGTCGCCGATGAACACGGCAGCGGTTGCGCCGTCCTGGTGCCGGATGAGATCAAGCGCTTGGCCTTTGTCGGTGGCGATGACAGCCAGTTCTACGACGGACTTGCCTTCCGTGACCTGCACTCCCGGCCAGAGCGCGGATTCCGTTCGCACCGCGATCAGGGCTTTTTCGGCGTCGTCTTCGGGGGAGTTTCGAACGTGTAGAGCGATGCTGGCAGGTTTCTTCTCGACGGTCGCGCCGGGAGTGCGGGACGCGATCCGGGTCAGTTCGGTGCTGATCTCGCCGAGCAGTTTCTTGGCGTCGGCGTCGATGGCGTGAACAAATCCGATATCGAATTCGGAGCCGTGACTACCGACCAGCTGTACTTCGGCGGGGAGTCGGGAGAGTGCGGCGAGGTCTTTGAGGGCACGTCCCGAGATGACGGCCGCTGTCGTGGAAGCCAGGCTGGCGAGCGAGCGAAGGGCGCGGACCGATTCCGCGCGTGGATACGCCTTCTCCGGATCCGCGACGATGGGCGCCATGGTCCCGTCGTAATCGGAGGCAACCAGCAACCGTGGCGTCTGCGCCACGGCTGAGAGGGCTCGACGGAGTTCGATGGGGAGATCCTGTGCGCTCACCTCTTCAAATCTAGGTGATTGCGAGCGTCCTGGCTCGGTACGTCGGCTCGGCAGGTGCCCAGAACCGATTATCGATCCGGATTATCCCTATGCAGGTCTGCGGGATCCGTCGCCGAGCAACAGTTCAACGGTCAATTCGAGTCGATTGGCGACGTCGGTGGCCGATGATCGGCGTGTGAGCCAAGCCACGAGGTTGGACAGCCACACATCGGAGATCACGCGGGCGATGGCCAACTGTTCGTCGTTCGGTTCCTCTTCGGTCATCGCGCGTGCAAACAATCGGTCCATCAGTTGGCCCACGTGATCGACCTCGGCAGCAGCAGACGCGTCGGCGAACATGAATGCGCGGGTCATTGCTTCGGTGAGCAGTGGATCGCGTTGCATTGCTCGGGTGATCAAACTCAGGATCAGCTGCATGCGCTCGAGCGGGCTTGTTCCGGGCGGAATCTTGCCTCTGGAGTCGATCTTCTCGAACTCACGCGCCAGAGCGGAAACCAGGAGGTGCACCTTCGACGGAAAATATCGGTAGAGCGTTCCGACGGCAACATCCGCACGCTCGGCCACCGCGCGCATCTGAACGGCTTCGTATCCGCCCTTGGATGCCAATGTCAATGTGGCATCGAGAATCCGCTTGCGACGTTCGCGTTGCGCGTTGGAGCTGAGATCGTCCTCTCCGAGCGTCGCGGATGCGACGGCAGTGGAGCGGGATCGAGATGTTGCGGTCATCGACAAATTCCTTCGCGCCTTGACTCATGGCCAGGTGTCATATTAGAACACGTTCTAAACAATTGTGTCACTAATGGAGAGGTGGGAACCAGTTGTGACTATCGCCACGACCGATGAACAACGGGCAGTCCAGGAGTCGATCGAGGCGTGGGCGCGATCAGCAGCGCCGATGGACATGGTACGCCGTGGACCAGCGAATTCGTGGCGCCAGGGTTGGCCGGATTTTGCCTCGTTGGGGCTCTTTTCCGTTGCTGTGCCCGAGTCGGTTGGCGGTTCCGGAGCTGAGATCGTAGATCTGGCGGCGATGCTCGAGCAGGCTGCGATTGAACTCGTTCCGGGTCCTGTTCTCACTACGGCACTGGCCGCGTTGGTGGTCGGCCGCAGTGCAACTCCCGCGGCAAAGCGCTGGTCGGAGGCGCTTGCAGACGGTGCGATTCCCTGCGCCGTCGTATTGGACGAAAGACCAGTTGCCGCAACGGCTACCGAATCCGGAGGGCTCGAACTTCACGGTGACGGAGGTTTCGCGTGGGGCGCAGATGCCGGCGTGTCAGTACTGGTTTCCGCCGACAACGGTAATGGCGTCGTGTGGGTGCTCGTCGACGGTGAATCGAGTGGAGTCACGTATGACGCGCTCGACACGATCGACAAGTCCCGTCCGTTGGCGAAGGTCTCCTTTGATCGTGTGGTCGTGGATGCGGATCGGATCATCGGCGACATAGCGACGGGATCGGTGGCTGATCTTGCTGCAACGCTCGCGTCGGCGGAGGCTGCCGGAATTGCCGCGTGGAGCCTGCGGACTGCGGTGGAGTACGCAAAGATTCGTGAGCAGTTCGGCAAACCGATCGGTTCCTTTCAGGCGATCAAGCATCTGTGTGCCGAGATGCTGTGCCGGGTTGAAAACGTCGGTGCAGTCGCCTGGGACGCTGCCGTGGCGGCAGAGTCGGGTGACGAACTTCCGATCGCCGCAGCAGTAGCCGCCGCGGTGTCCCTGGATGCGGCAGTCGACACGGCCAAGGATTGCATCCAAGTGCTCGGCGGCATCGGGTTCACCTGGGAGCACGAGGCGCATTTCTACCTTCGTCGCGCCGTGTCGTTGCGTCAGATGATGGGCGGCTCGTCTCGTTGGCGCGCCAGGGTGGCGGAGTTGACGCTCGCGGGATCGCGTCGTCACCTGCAGATCGATCTCAGTGCGTTGGAGTCCGATCGCGCCGAAATTCGCAGTGAAGTAGCACAACTGGTCGCTCTGCCGGAGTCCGAGCAGCGCACTGCCTTGGCTGAATCGGGTTACCTCGCGCCGCATTGGCCGGTGCCGTACGGCAAAGGGGCGAAGGCAGCTCACCAGATTTTGATCGAGGAAGAGTTGACCGCGGCAGGCGTCGGCCGACCTGACCTGGTCATCGGATGGTGGGCCGTGCCAACCATTCTCGAGCACGGCAGCGTCGAACAGATCGAACGGTTTGCCGTCCCCACCTTGAAGGGGGACATCACGTGGTGTCAGTTGTTCAGCGAGCCGGGAGCTGGATCCGACCTCGCTGCGCTGCGCACCACTGCCGAGAAGGTAGACGGTGGATGGAAGCTCAACGGGCAGAAGGTATGGACTTCGCTTGCGCGTGAGGCTGATTGGGCGATCTGTCTAGCGCGTACCGATCGTGGTGTACCCAAGCACAAGGGCATCACGTACTTTCTGCTCGATATGAGAACACCGGGGATCAGGATTTCGCCGCTGCGGGAAATCACAGGCGATTCGCTGTTCAACGAGGTGTTCCTCGACGACGTTTTCGTCCCGGACAACTGTGTCGTCGGAGAGCTCGGTGGTGGTTGGAAACTGGCCAGAACCACACTCGCCAACGAGCGGGTCGCGATGAGCGGTGGCTCGTCACTTGGTGGTGCGATGGAGGAATTGCTTGTTCTGGCAGGAAGTCCGGATCCCGTGGTCGCGGACAAGTTGGGCGGTTTGATCGGCACCGCGATGGTGGGATCGCTTTTGGAGTTGCGAACCACATTGCGGCAGTTGGATGGCCAGGATCCAGGACCGGCATCGAGCGTCCGCAAACTGGTCGGTGTTCGGCAGCGTCAGACCGTCGCGGAATTCGCGATGGAGTTGGGCGGTCCGGCTGGTTGGGTCGAGGGGCCGTTGTCCCGGGAGTTCCTCAATACGCGTTGTCTGTCCATCGCCGGTGGTACGACGCAGATCCTGCTGACCGTCGCGGCTGAGCGAATTCTGGGGCTACCGCGGGAGTAGTAGGTCTACAAATTTGGTCCCGTTGGTGATACAACTAGAACACGTTCTATATCGACGACGGGAATTTGCCAGCGTGGACTTCACCAGAGATGAAACCCAGGATGCGGTAGCCGAGGTGGCTACCGCACTCCTGGCCCGCGAACTACAGCCGGATGCCTTGTGGGCGGCCTTCGCCGAGGCGGATCTGCTCACGTTGGCGCTACCGGAGCGACTCGGAGGGGAGGGTCTGTCCGTCACCGACGTGGGCGCCTTGCTCACCGAAGTCGGCCGAGCGGCAGCGCCGATTCCAGCGCTGGCCACACTCGGATTCGGGGTGCTGCCCATAGTCGCGCTGGGCAGCGACGCCCAGCAGGACGAACTTCTGGCCGGTGTTGCCGCGGGACGGGTGTTCACGGCTGCCTTGGCTGAGCCGGGCCGCCAGTTTCCCGAGCAGCCAGCCGTTACGGCAAGGAAGACCGGTGAGAAGACCGGTGATCGGTACCGCGTCAACGGGACTGTGCTCGCGGTCCCCTTCGCTGCGAGTGCGCACCGCGTATTGGTTCCGACAGACGTCGGTGTTGTGTTGATCGACCCGAACTCGGCAGGTGTGACGCTTACACCGACGCCGAGTTCGTCCGGCAGTCCCGAGTTTGCGATCGTTCTCGACGACGCCACAGGTGAGCTGCTGGGCGCCGGTACGGAAGCCCTGCAGACGCTCTATCGCATCGCGTTGGCGAGCATCGGAGCTGTGGTCGACGGATTGGTTTCCGGAGCCGTGGATCTCACTGCTGCCCACATCGGATCCCGCGAGCAATTCGGTAAGCCGCTCGCGACCTTCCAGGCCGTCGCACAACAGATCGCCGACGCCTACGTCACGTCCCGGACACTGCACGTTGTGTCGCTGTCGGCATCGTGGCGCGTGTCGGAAGGGCTTGACGCGCAGTCCGATCTGGATGTGATGGCGTACTGGATAGCTCAGGAAGTTCCTGCGACCATGCAGGTTCTCCATCATCTGCACGGCGGTTTGGGAGTGGATGTCACCTATCCGCTTCATCGCTATTACGGGGCAGCAAAAGACTTGGCGCGCCTGCTCGGTGGCGCTTCGCATCGACTCGACCTCGTGGGGGCCCGGTGTTCATCGATCTGACCGACAGTCAGCGCGCGTTGCAGGCTGAACTTCGTCGTTACTTCTCGACTCTGATCTCGCCCGACGAGGCGAAGATCATGCGTACCGAACGGCACGGACCCACCTACCGCGACGTGATCCGCCGAATGGGCAAGGACGGGTGGCTCGGTGTCGGCTGGCCGGTCGAATACGGCGGGCGAGGCTTCGGCGAGGTGGAGCAGCAGATCTTTGTCAACGAGGCTGTGCGAGCAGATGTTCCACTGCCGTCGGTTACGTTGCAGACGGTCGGACCGACGTTGCAGAAGTACGGTAGCGAGGAGCAGAAGCAGAAGTTTCTTCCCGCCATCCTGGCCGGCGAAGTGCATTTTGCCATCGGATACACCGAACCTGAGGCCGGAACCGACCTTGCGGCTTTGCGTACCGGTGCCGTCCGCGCGGGTGACGAGTACATAGTCAACGGTCAGAAAATCTTCACCACCGGTGGACATGATGCGGACTATGTGTGGCTGGCTGTGCGAACGGGAGCAGCAGACTCGCGGCACCGGGGTATCTCGATCCTGATCATGGACACGAAGGATCCTGGGTACACCTGGACGCCCATCATCACCTGCGACGGCGCCCATCACGTCAATGCCACCTACTACGAGGACGTTCGCGTTCCGGTGAACATGCTTGTGGGCGAGGAGAATCAGGGCTGGCGCCTCATTACCACCCAGCTCAATCACGAGAGAGTCATGCTCGGACCAGCAGGCCGCGTCGGTGGCATCTACGATCATGTCTTCGACTGGGCTCGCCGCGAGAATCTTCTCGATCACACCGACGTGCGACGCACGCTAGGGGAGATCCACGCAACCTATCGACTGAACGAACTCCTCAATTGGCAGGTGGCATCGAGTGATTCGGACTCGGTTGATGTTGCCGACGCCTCCGCGACCAAAGTTTTCGCCACCGAGCGTATTCAGCGAGTCGGCCGCCTGGCCGAGGAGATTGTCGGTCGATACGGCAACCCTCTCGATCCGGAGACCGCTGATCTCATGGAGTGGTTGGACATGCAGATCAAGCGCAATCTGGTGATTACCTTCGGCGGCGGGGTCAACGAGGTGATGCGTGAACTGATCGCGACCGCCGGCTTGAAGCTGCCAAGAGTTCCGAGATAGGAATTGACTGTGTCAGATCCCATTCTTACTGCTGCAGAGCAGGTTCGCGCCGCCGGACCGAGCGCGCCACGCACCGGCCGAGATCCCGTAAACGTGCCGATGGTCCGCAACTGGGTCGAGGCGATCGGCGACAAGAACCCGATCTATGTCGATGAATCCGCAGCACTCGCCGCCGGGCATGGCGGGCTGGTCGCTCCGCCGGCCATGGCGCAGGTGTGGACGATGCGAGGACTGGGCGCTGTACGCGAATCCGATGATCCACTCGGCCGTATGACGGAGATCCTCGACGAAGCCGGCTACACGTCGGTCGTTGCAACCAACTGCGATCAGACCTACCACCGCTACTTGCGACCGGGTGAGGACGTGACGATCTCGTCTGTCTTGGAAGACGTTGTGGGGCCCAAGAAGACGGGCCTCGGTGAGGGCTGGTTCTTCACCACCCGAAGCCTGTGGCATGTCGGTGACGAATTGGTGTCCGAGATGATGTTCCGGATCCTGAAGTTTGCTCCGGCGGCCGGTGAGACGGTTCCATCGGATGTGCCCGAGGATCTGGATTCTTCTCGAATGCTGCGCCCCACGCCGTCTCTGGACACACAGTTCTTCTGGGACGGAGTTGCCGCGCACGAGCTTCGGATTCAACTGCGTCCCGACGGTAGCGTGCAGCACCCACCGGTGCCCGCGATCTGGAAGGACAAGTCGGCGCAGACCGACTACCTAGTGGCTTCCGGGCGGGGAACCGTATTCAGCTTTGTCGTCCATCATGCGCCCGCAGTGCCCGGTCGCTCTCTGCCGTTTGTGGTTGCACTCGTCGAACTACCGGAAGGCGTGCGTATGCTCGGCGAACTTCGAGGTGTCGCGCCTGTCGATGTCTCGATCGGGATGTCCGTCGAAGCAACGTATCTCGATTTTCCGGGAGATGAAGAGACTGGCGGAACTCCGTGGACTCTGTATGCGTGGGTACCGGTTTCGCAGCAGGAGGAAGCTCGATGACTTCGGTTTCGGACATCACTGTGGGAGAGCAGCTTCCGGCGTTGGAGATCTACGGCGACCCGACGTTTGTCGTGTCCGCCGCTTTGGCAACGCGCGATTTCCAAGACGTGCATCACGATCGCGACCTGGCGCAACAGCGCGGCTCGAAGGACATCTTTGTCAATATCCTCACCGACACCGGGTTGGTGCAGCGATTTGTCACTGATTGGGCGGGGCCCCGTGCCGTCATCACCTCGATCAAGCTCCGCCTCGGGGTGCCGTGGTACGCGTACGACACTTTGTCGCTCAGCGGAACCGTCACCAGCTTCGACGAGGCGCTGGTGACGGTTGCCGTGGTGGGCAAGAACAGTCTGGGTGATCACATCACCGCCCAGGTCATGCTGACATTTACCCCGCTGACTTCCACGACGGCCGGAGATATCGAATGAGTGCATTGTCGGGGAAAGCCGCAATCGTCGGTATCGGCGCGACGGATTTTTCGAAGGACTCCGGCCGAAGTGAACTTCGCCTGGCGGCGGAGGCCGTCCAAGCAGCTTTGGACGACGCGGGCCTGACCCCTGCCGACGTCGACGGGCTCACCTCGTTCACGATGGATACCAATACCGAAGTAGCCGTGGCACGTTCGGTCGGAATCCCGAACCTGAAGTTCTTCAGTCGCATCCACTACGGCGGCGGGGCTGCTGCGGCTACGATCCAGCAGGCTGCAATGGCTGTCGCGACCGGAGTCGCTGACGTCGTTGTTGCCTACCGTGCTTTCAACGAACGCTCCGGTGCCCGGTTCGGCCAGGTGAACTCCGGTCTTGTGGCACAGGTCAATTCATCGGGAACGGACAACGCCTTCTCGTACCCGCACGGATTGGGAACTCCCGCTTCGTTTGTCGCGATGGTGGCGCAGCGGTACATGCACGTCTACGGTGCGTCGAGTGAGGACTTCGGCCGCGTTGCCGTTGCTGATCGCAGGCATGCTGCCACAAACCCGAAGGCCTTCTTCTACGGAAAGCCGATCACACTCGAGGACCACCAGAATTCCCGGTTCATTGCCGAACCGCTACATCTACTGGACTGCTGTCAGGAATCCGACGGCGGTGTTGCCATCGTGGTCACCTCAGCCGAACGGGCCAAAGATCTCAAGAACACCCCGGCCGTCATCGCGGCCGCAGCTCAGGGCAGCGGGGCCGATCAGTACATCATGACCAGCTATTACCGTGACGGTCTGACCGGACTGCCGGAAATGGGGCTTGTGGGTGATCAACTCTGGGCGCAGAGCGGTTTGCGGCCGGCGGATATGCAGACCGCGGTTCTGTACGACCACTTCACGCCCTATGTGCTGATGCAACTCGAAGAACTCGGCTTCTGCGGTAGGGGAGAAGCCAAGGACTTCATCGCCGGTGGCGCGATCGAACTCGGTGGGAAGCTTCCGATCAACACTCATGGCGGTCAACTGGGCGAGGCATACATTCACGGGATGAACGGCATAGCCGAGGGTGTCCGTCAGATCCGCGGGACTTCCGTGAACCAGGTCGACGCTGCCCAGAACGTATTGGTCACTGCCGGTACCGGCGTGCCGACGTCGGGACTGGTTCTCACTCGGTAGGCATAGTCTCTCTGCTGTGTCGTTGTCCATCGGGACAGGTGACCCGATCCGGTTGTGGTGCGATACTCGGAACATGTTCGAGAATGCCTTGCTGATCGACGCGGCGGGTCGGCAGACCCAGCGGCACCACCAGGCCTTTTCTCAGGACTGGGACCGAATCAAGGAGTGGTCCGACAACATCTACATGCCGTATACGGTCACGCCCATCGGTAGTCGACTACGTCCGGCGTCAGACATGTATTCGGCTACCGTCGGTCGGATCGACGTCACCCGGTTCTGCTACGGCATTCCCGTCACGGTGGGTGAGTGTTCGCCCGAAGCAGGGAACATTCTGGTTCTGACGACGATTCGCGGGAACGGGCGGCATGCCCTTGGTGGGGGTTCGTCCGTGAATACCGCTGTCGGAGAAACGTTTGTGGCGGACTGCAGTCGTACGGACTACTTCGTGGAATTCGACGAGGATCATCTGCAGTTGAATCTGACTGTGCCGCATCAGCTTGTCGCCGATCATGCCCAACAGTGGTACGGGCGGGCGCCGGATGATCGTCTGTGGCAACACAAGTGCTCGATCGGTGGGCGCGGATCGAGCTGGCTGGCACTGATGGATTACGTGGTGCGGGCGGTCGCAGAGTCGCCCGAAGCCTTGTCGCGCGAGCGGTTGGGGGCGCGGGTGCAGGAACTGATCACTGCGCAACTGCTCGAGGAGTGGGCGGCGCAGGCCGGTATCGCACTCGGTGCGGGTATCGATTCTGCGGAGCCCGTGTATGTACGAGCGGCGGAGGAGTACATCGACACTTTCGCTCGTTCGGTTCCGACTGCCTCGGAGATCGCGGCTGCGGTCGGAGTCAGCGTTCGGGCACTCACCGCGGGCTTTCGCCGATACCGTGACACAACACCCGGCCAGTTGTTGCGGGAGCGTCGGCTTACCGGAGTGCGAAGTGAACTCCTGTTTTCGGACGGAAGAACAATTTCCGATATCGCCAACGCCTGGGGGTACGTCAACCTGGGCATTTTTGCCGCCGGATATCGGAAACGATTTGGGGAATTGCCGTCGCAGACCAGGTCGCGAGTCTGAACGTGTGGTCTTGGGGAAGTCGTGACACCCCGTTTGCCTCTCCGAGGATCTAGGTCGATCCGTTGTTTCTTGTCGGAACCTTCTGCAAGGATTGACGGTGAGAGTGACAGCAGGGCCCGGAACATCAATCAGACCTCGCATTAGGAGCTCAGTCATGGCATCTCGACTCAATCCGTACATCAGTTTCAACGGCGACGCCCGTGAAGCGATGGAGTTCTACAAGAGCGTTTTCGGTGGCACGCTCGCGCTGAACACCTTCGGTGAATTCGGACAAGAGGGCGCCGGCTCGGACAAGATCATGCACGCAATGCTCGAAACCGACGAGGGCTACACCGTGATGGGCTCGGATACTCCTCCCGGCATGCCATACAACCCGGGTGACAACATCACGGTCAGCCTCAGCGGCGACAACGGCGATGTATTGCGCGGCTACTGGGAGAAGCTGTCTTCCAGCGGAAACGTGTCGATGCCGCTCGAAAAGCAGATGTGGGGCGACGAGTTCGGAGCCTGCGTCGACAAGTTCGGAATTAACTGGGTCGTCAATATCGGTACTCCGCAGAGCTGAGTGATCCGGTCCCGTTCTGCCGAAATCAGACGGAACTTCTGCCGTTTCGAGGCAGAGCCGGGCATGTGATCGTCGTTACATTCTCTCTGACAGAAGAGTTTTCAGTCGGATGGAGAAGTGTGATGACGATCGAAGATGTTGCAGGAAAGGCTTTTTCGAAGGAGCGTTTCGACGGTCTGTTGGCAGATGCCGTGCGCGGACCCGCTGGCGTCCCCGGTGTAGTTGCCATGATCACCGATCGTGACGGCAACGTCTACGAGGGTTCCGCAGGCGAGCGCGCTGCAGGCTTCGGAGACCCGATGTCCACGGATTCGGTCTTCGCCCTGTTCTCGACAACCAAGGCCATCACCGGAACTGCGGTACTGCAGTGCGTCGAGGAAGGTTTGCTCGATCTCGACGCGCCGGCTGCCACGTACGTTCCGGAAATCGGTGAGCTGAAGGTTCTCGACGGATTCGGCAATCAGGGTGAGCCGATTTTGCGGGAACCGAAGCGAGAGATCACAACTCGCATGTTGATGCTTCACACAGCGGGATTCGGCTACGACTTCTTCAACGAGTCGTACAACCGCCTCTCGCAGGAACATGGTCAGCCCAGCGTGATCACCTGCACCAAAGCTGCGCTCACCACTCCGCTGCTTTTTGATCCGGGCGAGAAGTGGGAGTACGGAACCAACATGGACTGGGCCGGTCAGGTCGTGGAATCCATTCGTGGACAACGGCTCGGCGACGTGATGCGAGAGCGGATCTTCGAACCGTTGGAGATGACGGACACCGCATTTTCGATGACTCCGTCGATGAAGGACCGCCTTGCAACCATTCATCAGCGAGAAGCCGACGGAACGCTCACTCCGCTCGTGGGATTCGAACTGCCCGCAGAGCCCGAGGTGCACATGGGTGGACACGGGTTGCACGGCACCGTCGGTGACTACATGAAGTTCATCCGGATGTGGCTGAACGACGGTGCCGGCAGTCAGGGGCGGGTGTTGTCGCAGGAAACGGTGGCAGCAGCAACCAAGAACGGCCTCGAAGGCCAACATGTCGGTCTTCTGCCTGGCGTCATCCCGACATTGTCCAACGACGCCGAGTTCTTCCCCGGAGTGCCCAAGGGATGGGCGTATTCGTTCATGACAAACGAGGAAGTGGCTCCCACCGGGCGACCAGCGGGTTCACTCGCCTGGGCGGGACTGGCCAACCTCTTCTACTGGATTGATCGCCAAAGTGGCGTTGGTGGATTCTGGGCCACGCAGATCCTGCCGTTTGCAGATGCGGGTTCGGTTGGCGGGTACTTGGATTTCGAGTCGGCCGTGTATCGCTGACGGCAACAGCTCCCGCTGTTCGGGATCGGAGACGGGAACGCTTGGAGTTCGGAGTACTCATGCAGTAACGAATGTGTACAACGAACTAGGAGATGGCATGAACAGCCTCGAGGGTAGTTTCGAAGGCAAGGTTGCACTGATCACCGGTGCCGCTCGCGGGCAGGGACGAGCTCACGCAGTTGCGTTTGCCGAGCGCGGCGCCGACATCGTGATCTGCGATCGCTGCGAGAACAGCGACGCCGTCGCCTACCCTCTTGCGACCGAAGCTGATCTCGCCGAAACGGTGCGTCTCGTCGAGGCCACGGGGCGTCGTTGCATCGCGGTCAAGGCAGATACCGCCGACCGTGAGGCAATGGACGCCCTGGTGGCCCGCGCGGAAGCCGAGTTCGGCAAGGTCGACATCGCTGTTGCCAACGCCGGTGTATCCGTTCCAGCCCCCATTACGTCGATGACGTCGGCGCAGTGGAACGAAGTCATTTCTTCGAACCTCACGGGTGTTTTCAACACCGTCGCCGCCGTGTCCGGCGGAATGGCAAAGCGTGGTTACGGCCGTATCATCACGATCTCCTCGATGATGGGTCGATCCGGTGGCACTCAGATGGCCGCATACGGCGCCTCCAAGTGGGGTGTCATCGGGCTGACCAAGAGCGTGTCCCTCGAGCTCGCGAATTCCGGCGTCACAGTCAATGCGATTGCGCCGGGCAATATTTCGACGCCGATGATCCACAACGACATGATGTACCACATGATGCGTCCGGATCTCGAAGAACCGACCATGGCTGACGTCGAACCGGTATTCGCGACATTGCACGCGCAGCCCGTGGGGTGGCTTGATCCGTTCGAGATTACGCGCGTCATTCTGTTCCTCGCGGCTGATGCCAGTGCCCACATGAGTGGCATCGTTGTTCCTGTCGACGCCGGAGTCGCTGCTCGTTCGAACGCTTGACCACAGTGTCGTCCCGCCGACATGTGCGGGCGTCGTGGGTTGTCGGAGTCTTGAGTCTGAGCGGTGTGGTGGTCGCACTGCAACAGACTTTGGTTGTTCCGCTTCTCCCTGAGTTCGCGACGGCATTGGGAGTCTCCAACTCGACTGCGTCGTGGTTGGTGACATCAACTTTGTTGACCGGTGCCGTCGCAACTCCACTTATCGGCCGGCTTGCCGATATGTACGGCAAGCGGGCCATGATGTTGCTGTGTCTCGGTGTCATGGTCGTGGGCTGCTTGATTGCCGCGACCAGTCAGAGCTTCCTCGTTCTTGTACTCGGTCGATCGATGCAAGGATTTGCCTCGGCGTTGTTGCCCGTGGGAATCAGCATCATGCGCGACGCACTGCCGCCCGAAAAGCTCAGTGGTGCAGTTGCTCTCATGAGTGCGACCGTGGGTATCGGCGGAATGGTCGGCATGCCGATGGCAGGGGTGCTCTCGGCGCATTGGGGCCTGTCCTCGCTCTTCTGGGTGACCGGTGCCGTCGGAATTGCTGTCGCAGTTGTACTGCCTTTTGTCGTACCGGAATCGGCGGTGAAAAGCCGCGGACGCTTCGACTTCCTTGGCGCAATAGTCTTCACGGCGGCTATGACCAGCCTGCTTCTTGCCATCTCCAAGGGCACTGAATGGGGTTGGGGAAGCCCGGTCATTCTCGTGCTCATTGCGGCGGGAATTGTGTTGCTGAGTTCGTGGGTTCCGTGGGAACTGCGCGCGTCGGCGCCGCTCGTGGATTTACGAACATCGGTCCGCGCCCCGATCCTGGTATCGAATATCTGCGCGCTGCTGCTCGGATTTGCCATGTTCATCAGTTCCCTGGCTGCTACGCAGGAACTGCAGCTTCCCGCGGAATCCGGATTCGGATTCGGACTCGGGCTGTCTGCGTCAGCAGCGGGACTGGCAATGTCGCCGGGTGGGCTCTTGATGGTCCTCCTCGCGACGGTTTCACCTAAGGTCACTCGCCGCTGGGGGGCCAAGACAACATTGGCGACCGGTGCCATCGTCATCGCTTTCGGCTATGTCCTGCGTGTATTCCTCGCTCCGACGCTGTTCACCATCATTCTCGGCACAGCGATTGTGTCTGCAGGCGTCGCATTTGCCTTGGCGGCGATGCCCACGTTGATCACCGAGTCGGCTCCGCTCGACCAGACTGCTTCCGCGAACAGCGTCAACAGCCTGCTCCGTTCCGTGGGTACTTCGACCGGAAGTGCTGTCGCTGCTGCGGTGTTGGCCAGTTCGACCGTGTTGATCGGCACTGCGGTTGTGCCGACGCTGCATTCGTTCGAGGTTCTCTACTCGATCGGGGCGGGAGCTGCGCTCCTTGCTGCGGTAGTGACAGTCGCGGTTCGTGTCGAACGGAAAGGCGATGTTCATCGGGATCGCTCGGCAGAGAACGTTCAGTCCGGAGAAGCTGTCCGCGAGTAATTCCGTAGAAATCTGTCGGGGCTCTGCGTCACACTGGGGTCTCGGGTTGGATTCGTGCTGACGCGGGAGGACGCATGACCGGAGCGATTGTGGCCGAGGGACTGGTCAAGAAGTACGGCGAGCTGACGGCGTTGGGCGGCGTAGATCTGGAAGTGCGCGAAGGCTCGGTGATGGCACTTCTTGGACCCAATGGCGCGGGAAAGACTACAGCGGTTCGCATATTCACCACGCTGCTCACTCCTGACGCCGGCCGCGCCGAAGTCGCCGGGCTGGACGTCGTCCAGGATGCGCGGGCCCTGCGATCCAAGATCGGGGCGTCAGGTCAGTACGCCGCAGTCGACGAATACCTCACCGGGTACGAGAACCTCGAGATGGTCGGACGGCTGTATCACCTGGGAGCAAAGAAGAGTAAGGCGAGGGCGCGCGAGCTACTTGACCAGTTCGACCTGGTCGAAGCCGGTGATCGCCCGGTCAAGGGCTATTCCGGCGGTATGCGCCGACGCCTCGACCTGGCCGGTGCCTTGGTGGCCCGGCCGCAGGTTCTTTTTCTCGACGAACCGACAACAGGACTCGATCCACGAGCGAGGCTCGGCCTCTGGGATGTCATCGAAGGACTGGTGGCACAAGGCACGACACTGCTGCTCACGACGCAATACATGGAGGAAGCCGAAAGGTTGGCCGACCAGATTGCGGTGATCGACCGCGGTGTGGTGATCGCGCGTGGAACGTCCGATCAACTCAAGGCACGGGTTGGTGGCGAACGTATCGAACTGAGCGTGCACGAGAACGAACATCTCGACATCGTCCGGGAGGAATTGAGGGCGCTGGCCGTCGGGGAGATCCAGATTCAGGAGAACGTACGACGCATCACCGTGCCGGTCGACGACGGAACCGATGCATTGGTCACCGCCCTCAATCTGCTGTCGGCTCGCGGAATCAAAGTATTCGATGTCGGGTTGCGTCGGCCGACACTCGACGACGTTTTCCTCACGCTGACCGGGCACCAGGCTGAATTGGAGGACCAGAAATGACGGTGCAGATGGCACTCGAAGACGGCCTGACCATTGCCAAACGAAACCTGATCAAGATCAAGCGGGTTCCCGATCTTCTGGTGTTCACGACACTCTCGCCGATCATGTTCGTGTTGTTGTTCGCGTACGTGTTCGGCAGTGCGATCTCCGTTCCGGGGACGTCGTACCGCGAGTTTCTGATCGCCGGAATCTTTACGCAGACAGTTATATTCGGTTCCACCTGGACTGGTCTGGGTATGGTCGAGGATCTGCAGAAGGGGATCATCGACCGCTTCCGTTCCCTGCCCATGGCTCCTTCAGCAGTGCTGATCGGCCGCACGTCCAGCGATGTCCTGATCAACGTGATCAGCCTGGTGGTCATGTCGATCACGGGTCTGCTCGTGGGGTGGCGCATTCACTCCAGTTTCTTCGAAGCGCTGGCCGGGTACCTACTTCTCTTGTTGTTCGCGTACGCGTTGTCCTGGGTCATGGCAGTGGTCGGCCTGTGGATCAGGACGCCGGAAGTGTTCAACAACGCCAGCTTCGTCGTCATTTTCCCGCTCTCGTTCATCGCGAATACATTTGTCGAAACCACCAACCTGCCAGGGCCTTTGAAGGTGATCGCGGAGTGGAATCCGGTGTCGGCCGTGACTCAGGCGGTGCGCGAGCTTTTTGGCAACACCAACCCCGCCATGACCGTTCCCGATGCATGGCCACTGCAGAATCCGATTCTCGCGTCGCTGTTGTGGACGGCCGGCTTGCTGATTGTCTTCGTGCCGTTTGCAATCCGTCGATATCAGAAAGCCGTCAGTAGGTGACTCGTGCTGCGGGTTTGGTGCCGGTCACCACTGTCGAGGAGGTGGCATCGTGTGCGGAAATTTTCACGAGAAGTCCTCCGTGAGTGAATGATTCCACGGTGCGGTCCACCTGTTCGTTGCTTGTTTCGACAAGCAGGTGCCCGCCGGGTTTGAGCCACGTCGCTGCCTCGTCGGCAATCCTTCGTTGGATATCGAGTCCGTCGACACCGCCGTCGAGGGAGACACGGGGTTCGTGGAGTCGCGCTTCGGGTGGCATGAGACGGATCGAATCGGTGGGGACATACGGTGCGTTTGCCGCTATGACGTCGATCCGTCCGCGGAGTTGGGTGGGCAGCGGATCGTAGAGATCGCCAGCGAGAACCTGGCCAGGCGCGGCGATGTTGCGCCGTGCGCAATGAACCGCAGCGGGTTCGATGTCGATGGCGTACAACTCGATCGCCGGGACGTTCGCCTGGAGTACCGCCCCGACTGCACCCGAGCCGCAACAGAGATCAACGGCAACACCGCCAGGGGCAGTCAACGAACATGCCTGCCTGGCCAAGAACTCAGTGCGTCGGCGTGGCACGAATACCCCGGGTTCCAGCACTATTCGCAAACCGCAGAATCCTGCCCAGCCGACAATGATCTCGAGTGGTTCGCCGGCCACCCGCCGAGCGATCATGACGTCAAGCTCGGCGGGGGATTGTGCGGCATTCAGTAGAATTCGCGCTTCGTCCTCGGCAAAAACACATCCTGCGCGGCGCAGGACGTCGGTGGTGGATTTTTGCCGAGGACGAGAGTGCATCGGTGCGGACATAGGAGAGTGCCTTTCGGGAATTACCGTATGGGCGCTCTCGACCGCTACCGGAAGCTGAACGGAGGAGGCGGCGCCACTACTGACCTAGCGGTAATGGGACTCACCTCCTGAGTGTCTGCGTATCGACTGTGTCTGCATGTCGACCTGCGCGTATTGAACGTCGATACTCTATCGAATCATGGTCGTCTGCGCGCGCCATTAAGCGCATTCACTGTGAACTCGGCGGGGATTTCCGGGTTGTCGAGCGGCCGAACCATCTGTTCAGACGGGTGTCCAACTCTGACTGTTCGTCTCCAACCCAGGCCACATGGCCGTCGGGACGAAGCAACACGGCGGGAGCATCCAATTCGGTACTGGTGTCGACGATGTGGTCGACGCGATCGCTCCATCCATCGACCGACAGTTGACCACCCTGGTCGATCAGCAATCCGCGGCCGGAGTGCATCAGGTCGTAGAGGTTGCCGCGGGTCAACGCGATGTTCTTCAGCCGCCGGCCTAGTAGGTCATGGTCGTCGCCGAAGTCGTAGCGAATCGAGATCGCCGTGATCTTCTCGGTCAGGTAGCGGTTGACGTCGTCGAAATCCATCAGCTCGGAGATCAAGCGCCGCACAGCTTGTGGGCCCGCTGCGGTGGAGATCAACTCCGCCTGTGCGCGCGTGTTGTCCAGTACGTCGGAGGCCACCGGACGCCGTTCGGATTCGTAGGTGTCGAGCAGGCTTTCCGGTGCCCATCCGTTGATCTCTGCGGCGAGCTTCCAGCCGAGGTTGAACGCGTCCTGGACGCCGAGGTTCAGACCCTGCCCGCCCATCGGCGGGTGGATATGTGCGGCATCGCCTGCGAGAAATACCCGGCCACGGCGGTAGTGATCGGCCAAACGTGTGGCGTCACCGAAGCGCGAGAGCCAACGCGGCGAGTGCACCCCGAAGTCCGTGCCGGCGATGACACGTAGCTGTTGTTTGATGTCGTCGAGGGTGGTCGGGACGGCACGACCGTCGGCAACATCGGCTGCGGGCACCACGACGCGATGAGCACCATTTCCGGCGGGACCGATTCCGAATCGCTTGTGAGTTTCGCGGATCTTGGCGACGACGGCTGCCAGTTCGTCCGCCGGCATGGCTACGTCCATTTCGCCGATCAACGTGTCGGCCGTCGACGGCTCGCCGGGGAACCCGACGTCGATCAGCTTGCGCACGGTGCTGCGCCCACCGTCACAGCCGACTAGGTAGCGCGCCTGAAGTGTTGTGCCGTCGTCTAATTCGGCAGTTGCGCCGTTGTGGTCTTGCCGGACCGCGACGACGCGCTTCCCGCGCCGAATGTCCGCGCCGACTTCGGTGGCGTGTTCGGCGAGAATCCTGTCGATCTCGGGCTGGGGTATGCCCAGTACGTAACCGTGCTCGGTATCCAAGTAGGTGGGTGCGGGTTTGGAAATGCCCGCGAAGAATCCGCCGAGTGGATACTTTCGGCCGTGTGCGAGGAATCTGTCCAGCAGTCCGCGCTGCTCCATGATCTCGATACTGCGCACATGGATGCCGAGGGCGCGGACAAACGGAGTCGGCTGCTCGGCCTTGTCCAGCACCACGACGTCGACACCCTGAAGCCGGAGCTCACCCGCCAGCATCAATCCGGTTGGTCCGGCACCGACAACGATGACGTCACTCATGTAGACCCCTCCTGCGGGCAAGGCATGCGCTTGCTCGCAGCGGCGAGTCTGCACCATCACCCGGGCCTTGCCGCAAGCCCCGGGGTACGCGATATGGTGAAAGGGGCGGAGGTTCGAGGGCCCGGAAGTTCGACGATTCAGTGCCGAGCGGTTGCGGTGTCCGTTCTCGCGGTCCCTCGACTCATGGCCAGAACCGCGTCACGGCGGTCGATGCTTCCGAACGGTGACCCGCCGGTCGGGTTCTCACTTCCGAACAGCCAGGTGGGTCCGTCGGCCAGATGGTCGAGAGCTTCCCGGGCAACGTCGGCGGGATCGGCAAGGTCGGCACGCGATGTGGCCCGCGCGCCGAGTGCACGATGGAGAGATGGGGTGTCTGTTGCGCCAAGCACGAGGGACAGAACGTCGACGCCCTTCGGATGCCATTCCGCCCAGAGACTTTCGGCGAGAATGAGATCGAATGCCTTGGTGGCGCCGTACGTGGCGTGTGTTGCGCCCCCGGCCCAGGCTGCTCCGGAGGTCAGTAACACCACGGCGCCCCGTCCTCGGGCGACCATCGGCGCGCCGAAGCGGTAGGTGGCCTCGAGCACGCTGGTGCAGTTCCGATGAACGAGAGACAGATGGTTGTTCAGATCCTTGTCGAGGAATTCGGCGCTGTAATCGTCGCTACCGGCGTTGTACACAAAGAGTCCGACCTCGAGATCGGCTGTTATCCGTTCCAGTTCGGAGATTGCGGCCGGAGCGCTGAGATCTAGTGCAACCGTGCGTACTTCGACATCGTGCTGTGCGCGGATGTCGTCGGCGAAAGATTCCAAGACGGGCGCTCGCCGGGCGACAAGAACGATGTTCACGCCGCGAGTGGCCAGTTCGTGAGCGAATGCGGCACCAACCCCGTCGGATCCGCCGGCAATGATTGCCCATGGTCCGTACTTCTGCGCGAGATGTGTTGGCATTGTGTGATTCCTTTCAATGTTGACTCTGTTCGACGTGTGTGGTCAAAGCGCGAATTGTCGTGCTGGTGCATCGCTCACGTCGAGGGCGCCAGCATGTTGCGGTGCTCGGGTGTCCCGTCCAGGTTGGCATTGATTCGCTCGACGGTTCGCCAACCCTCAGCGGTGCGCACCCACCGCCAGGTGTTGGCCGAGACGCGAGCCACCCAGAAGCGGTCCGCGTCACTGTCCCAACGGATGTTGAGTGCGTAGTTGCGTCCCGTCGCGTTGTCGCCGTCGATCTCGATGTGCGGTGCGGTCAATACATGACCGCACCCGTTGCGGATCAGGCTCTGGTGACCGTCGCCGAGCACCATCTCGGCGATTTCTTCTCGCCCCTTCATGTGACGTTGGGGGACGGCGTCGAAGGTGCCGTCTTCGGTCCAGAGTGCCGCAGCAGCCGCACCGGAACCACTGTCGACGGCCGGACCGTACTGCGCGACGAGTTGCATGATCTCGACCTGGTCTTCAAGAGCGCGAACTCGGTTCGTCAGATTCGTCACCGCGGTCCGAAGGTCTTCGTTCTCAACCATTTTCACACCTTTCCAGGAATGACGACTATGCGTGCCGGACCGTTGGCGTCGCGCGACGCATCGAGTGCCTCCGCGACTTCGTGGAGCCCGACCGTCCGTCCGAGCATCGGGCTGATGTCGACCTCGCCGGAGCACACTGCGTGGAATGCTTCGTCCCAGTGGGCCGGAAGTGGGCCTCCGCCGAATTGGATGTTGAGGCCCTTGCGCTTAGCGGTGAGCGTGTGGAGGTGATCGCCCTCCGGCGGTCCACCGGAGGAGAATATCCTGGTTCCACGCTCACATCCTTTGATGATTGAATCGAGAACACCTGGTATTCCGACACATTCGAAGATGACGCAGCCTGGTAGTGCGGCTATCGCCATCATGTCCTTCGTTGTATCCGGCGATCCGTGTGCCACATCTCGCCAGGCTTGGTACGGGGAGATTTCGGCGGGATCTATGACAGCGTCGGCCCCCATTGCCATCGCGGTCTCGCGGCGAGAGGCAATGAAATCCACGGCAATGATCGGGCCGATTCCGAGACGTTTGAGGTTCGCAATCGTAGAAAGGCCGATGGCGCCGCAGCCGATGACCAGCGGAACCTCGCGGGTACCCATCTGTGCACGTGCTGCTGCGGACCATCCGACCGAGAGTGCGTCGGCAACGCAGATCACCTCGCTCGGAAGGTCCGAGCGCACCACGCGTGTAATCGATTCGTCGAGGAGTAAGAACTCACCGAAACCGCCGGGCGATTCGGGATTCTGCCCGATGATCTTGCGGCCCAGGGGTGTGGCGAGCACCGGGAGGGAACTTACTCGGGTGCCGACGGGGATTCGCCGGTCGGTGCCGGGTCCGTAGTCGACGACTTCGGCGCAGTATTCGTGGCCCATGACGATGTCGACGTTCTGATCGTACGTGGACATTCCGCTGTTGTCGTGGATGCCGGCGTCCGGGTTGTCCATGAAGTGAAGGTCCGACGCACAGATTCCGCAGGCCAGCGAACGAACAAGTAATTGGCCGGGGCCGGGAACCGGATCGTCGACCACTCCGACGTCTACGGTGCCTTCTCGCAGTACTGCAGCGCGCATTCGATTCTCCTCCGTGAATATGTAGTTCTCATTCTGTGGGTGAACTGTATCCATGGATTGGCACTTACGGAAGACTCTCTCCTGTAAATCTAATAGAGCAATATCTCCTGTAAAGGCGCTGCGCACTTGCCGGCGGTCACTACACTCACTGGCATGTCAGAACCTCATCGCCGTCTGGGGCGACCCCGCGACATCAGCATTGACGAGCGAGCTCTCGAGGCGACGCGCGCACTCTTGATCGAACGAGGCTTCGAGGCGACGACGATTCAAGCCGTTGCCAGTCATTCGGGCGTGCATTCGTCGGCGATCTACCGCCGATGGTCGTCGCGGATCGAGTTGATCGAGGAAGCGGCGTTCCCTCGATTCACCTTTGCCGGCATCGTGCCGAGTGGGGATCTTCGACGCGACCTTCGCAGGTTCATCCGTGCGTACGTCGCGGCCTTCAGTGCGCCGGCGGCGCGAGCGGCCGCTGCGGGGCTACTTGCTCATCACCAGAAGCCGGATCGCGATGCGCAATCAGAGGTATACCCGAGGATGTCGGTGCGGCCGCTGTTCGAGGACATTCTGCGCGCCACAGCTCCCGGAAGTGTTGATCCCGCAGTCGATCCCGACGACGCCTTCGACATGCTTCTCGGTGCAATTCTCACTCGCACAGTGGTATTCACGCCGACGTCGAGGCAGCGTCCCATTGAGCGCACGGTCGAGATGATGGTGCGATTGTTACGCCCGGTCGACTGAAGGTCCCTTCGCTAGCGGGCGCCGCGCAGATACGCATCGATCGGGATCCTCAGTTGAAGAACGGATTCCGACGATTCGGCGTGATGGGTCTGGGTTGATCTCGCTCCGATGCATCGATCGAATATCAGTCCTTCCAGCAAGCTGACAAGATCGGCTGCCGCACTCTCCGGATTCTTCACGCCGTGACGTACGAAGATCTCTTGCGCTTTGGCTGTGGAGAACAAGCTTTGCGCCAGGGCGTCATGCAATTCGCGATTGCTTCGAGTCTCCAGGAGGAGCGCGTATCGGGCGATCAACTCGTCGCGGCGACGGGACAGGAGGTCGCCGAGATATCGGGCGATCAGAGTGGCCGGATCGGAATTCGTCTCCAGTAGTTCGTCGAATGTCGATCGTGACCGTTCGACGATGTGCTGGACTGCCGCGGCCAGCAGCGCTTCTCGAGTTCGAAAGTAGTACGAGGTTGAACCCTGCGGGATCCCCAGGGCGGCGTCGACAGCGCGATGAGTCAATGCCCGCGGGCCGTGTTCAGCGATGATCGTGACAGCGCACGCTCCGATGAGGTGTCTGCGATCTCCAGTCATGCCTATCCCGTTCTGCGTAGTGCGGATCACGTTGACTTGGCTCCGAGCCGGTCTCTAGCCTCAACTCTACAGATGTAGAGGAGAGTCATGCGACTGGACGAAGAGCAGTTGTCGGCACGTGCATCACTCGACGCCCTGCGGGCCCGGATTGCGATCGGCGGCATCGGGGGTGGGATCTACCTCTGGGGTGGTGTCGGACGTGGAAAGACCATGCTGATGGACGAGTTCTACGACAGTGTTCCAGTGGCGAAGCGGCGCATTCACTTTCACCAGTTCTTTGCCGATCTGCACACCCGTGCGCACAGTCTCGGGTCGATGGGCGAGGCGCTGGATCAGGTGGTCGCCGGGATTCGGCTGCTGTGCTTCGACGAGTTCCACATCGACGACATCGCTGACGCACAGTTCATGGCGAGAGTTCTGGAGAACATTGTCGCGAAAGATGTGACTGTTGTTGTCACGTCCAATGTTCCGCCGTGCGATCTCCTTCCCAATCCACTTTTTCACGATCAGTTCGTGCCGTCCATCGAGTTGATCGAGAGGGTGTGGGAGGTGATCGAGTTGGGTGGAGCGGTTGACTACCGAATGCTGGGGGAACCGCGTCAGCGGGATCGACGGTTCGCGTCGGGAGTTTTCCACTCGAGTGCAGGCACCGTTGACGGTGAACCGGTCGAATTAACAGTGGGGTCACGCACATTGATGTGCTCTGCGCTTCGCGACGGAGCTGTCTGGTTCGATTTCGATGTGCTGTGCGGTGGTTCGACGTCGGCGGCCGACTACCTCGATCTTGTCACCCGCTTCGATGAATGGGTGATCCACGGTGTGCCGATCCTCAGCACCGCAACGGAATTCGCAGTGCGGCGTTTCGGGAACGTCGTCGATGTTCTCTATGACGCCGACGTGCGGTTGACATTGTTCGCCGAAGGAGGCCTCGAGGACGTAGCCGGCCACCTTCGTGACGCCGCGGGGCTTGCCCGGCTCTTCAGTAGGTTGTCGCTGCTTCAGTCGATGGGGGTCATGGTGCGGTCAGAACAGTAGTCAGCGCGCTCGACAGTGCTGCCTTCACGTATGGCGTGAGATTCTCGACGAGCCGCGACGCGATCGCGGTGGCTACCTCCGCCGGCTGTAGCGGAACAGCCGGTGATTCGGGAAGGCCAGGCTGCGGCGGCGGAGTGCTGTTGGTCATCATCGGCTGATACGTACCGTGTTTCGTGAAGTAGCCGAAAACCGAGTCCACAAACTCTTCCGGTGCATCGCGTGGTTTGGGCATGTTGCAGATGCCGTCTCCTTCGATGCATACCTCCTGGACGGGAATGTCGCCGAAGCCGGCGCGCGTCCCGGACATCGTTGCACCGGGAACAACATTCGGGATCACGGTTTCGATGCCGCCGTGAGAGTTTCGCGGGTCTGAATACAGGACGCCGGTCACCTGGGATTGGGGAATGGACCCGTCGCGGGCGATGTCACCGAGAACGTCGCCTGCAATCCGTGCACCTTGGGAGTACCCGGTGATGACAACGTCGCTCCCGGGGCACTGGTTGTGAAAGGTATCAACTTCAGCATGAAGTGCTTGGACGCCCACAGCCACGCTGGCGTCGTAGGTCTGGTCGCCGAGAGGCCAGAAACTAGCGGGGTAGCTCACGGGTTTTGCGACGTATCCCTGGGCGGCATAGCGATCGGTGACGGGTTGTGTGGTCTGGCCGGTCGGGTCCCAGGTTCCACCAACTGCGAATACCGCGCCGGTCGGGCATGAGTTCGGTGATGCCGTCGCAGCATTGGCGGACAGCAGCGCGGTCCCCAGGGCGAATGTGCACACCACTGACAGCGAGTATTTCCTCATCGGGCCGTCCCAATCCATCTTTTGCTCTCGTAGCTCCACTGGGAAGCTCGCGGTCCGACGCGGGTTGTTCGGTACTGAGCGCAATGGTGACGGTGTGATGAGTCCTGGAGGTATTCCTCAGGTAAATACGACGTTGCCAGTCACAAGAATGGCAGTGACAGAGAAAACTCGATCTTACGGCCCTGGCACCTGCGGCGGGTTGTCCGGAACCATGACAGCACCGATGGTGTTGCTGATGGGGACAGCGTTGTTGCCGTTGGCGTTGGCTGTGGGGCCGAGAGTGGCATAGATGACAATGGTGGTTTCGGACTTCGGTTCGTAGAGTGCAACACCGTTGTATCCGCCGTACGACGGGTTCATGACAAGCCACCCGTCGAGGTGCGCCGTTCCGAACGTGAAGAACTTGTCGTCGGTCAGAGGTCCGAGACCTGCGGTTGTCGGGGCCATCTGTTCGTCGAAGACTGTGTCGGAGAGCAGCTCGCCGGTTCCGAGGGCGCGAACCCATTTCCCGACGTCGGTGACTGTCGAATTCATATTGCCGCTGTGTAGGAAGGCTGTGGGATTCCAGAACGTCGAGTCCTCGAAGACACCGCGTTCAGTGGTGTAGCCGTGCAGGACGGGATCCGGGATTTGCGGGTTGAGCGCAACCCGACTGTCGGTCATGCCGAGTGGGTCGAAAATACGCTGTTGCAGTAGGTCACTCAAAGATTGCCCGGCCGCCTTCTGGACAACTTCACCGAGCAGGGTCAGGTCGCTGTGTGAGTAGGCAAAACTCGTTCCGGGCGCGAACAGCGGTGGACGGGTGTTGGCGAGATCGAGGATTTCCTGTGCGGTCCACCCCAGGATCGGGTTGGCGTAGAAACGCTTCTCGAATTCGGGGTTGGTCACGTAGTCGGAGATTCCGGTGGTGCTGTTGGCGAGCATTCGCGGTGTGATCTGGTCGGAACGCGGAAAGCTCGGTTCCCACTTGGCAATCGGTTCGTCGAGTGGGAGAGTGCCGGACTCGTCGAGTTGGAGGAGGACGGTCGACAGCATCGGTTCCATGGGCTGTCCGACGCGTAGTTGCATATCGGTTGTTGCTGGCACGCCGAGTGGGGATTCGCCGACAGCGCCGGTGACCACGTTGGTGTCACCGCGCCACACCCCGTACACCGCGCCGCTGAGGCCGAGTTCGGTGACCTGGGTGCGGACAATGTCATCGATCTTCTGTGATTCGGGGCTGACGGTGCTGGACGCGGGACTACTCGTGCCAGTGGTGGTGTCCTCGTTGGATCCGCAGGAGGCAAGAGCTGTCACGGCGAGTGCAATCACGGCCAATCGAGTTCGTCGCTGTCGCGAGATGGACTTCATCGGTGGCGATCCCTTCGTGTCCTCAGCGGAAAAGGATGTCGCAATTGACTGAATCTACCGCGACCGAACAGTGCTCGTCGCTGAATTAAACGGGTGGAGTCAACAGAAAAGCCCGGCACCTTCGTAGAAGGTGCCGGGCAGTGCTGATCGAGGGCTTGTCGGCCGAAAATTACGGAAGTAGTTGGTCGAGGAAGGTGTTGCTGAAGACCTTGTGCGGGTCCAGTGCGTTGAAGGCGGCGTTGGCAGTGTCCCAGTTGTCGCTGGTGGGGACGCCGTCGCGGTAGGTCTGGGGGAGGGCGTTTTCGATGATCTGCGTGTCGGTGTACGGCTTGTCGGAGCTGAATGCCCAGCCCTTGGACCATTCAGGGCGGAAGGTGGCGTCGTTGTTGTTGTAGTGGCCGCGCATCCATTGCTCCATTTCGCGGTAGAACGCGAACATGCCGGGTGTTCCGGGGACTCCGAGGACGTTGAGCCAGATGGCGGTGTCCCATTCGGGGTGGTCCGGTCGCGGACGCATAGCGGAGATCGTGGGGGCGCCGGCGGATGCGACTTCGACGTCGGATGACTCGTCGAGGCCGCAGCATCGGATTTCGACGGGTCCGTTGAGAGGGAATTGCCCGATGGAGCGGTAGTACTCCATGCGGCCGTTGAACCACTGCGTGAAGTCGTGGATGACCTGGCCGATGTTGGCGCGGGACGTGATGACGGCGCCACCGCCTTCGGTCAGTCGCAAGGTGGTGGCCCGGATGTAGAACTGAACGTCCTTGGACCATCCCCATAGGTCGTTGGCGAAGGTCGCGGCAAGGCCGGCGACGGTGGTGGCGTACATAATCTGCCCGAATGCGGGTGCGATGCCCGGGTTTCCGGAGTTGATCTGTCCGATCATGTCGGTGATCGGTTCGGGGAGGTTGTCGGAGAAGATGTAGTTGTACGGTCCGGTGACTTCGCGGGAGAAGCGAGGCTTTTCAGGAGCGAGGGACCACACCTTCATCCACGGGCGTTCGGTGAAGGGGTACCAAATTGCCTCTGCGCGACCGTTTTCGCGGACGAACTTCTCGAAGGTACGTCCGGAAGCACCGCGAGCGCCGAAGAGTTCCTGCCAACCGATGTCCGTGTGGCTGACGCAGCGCATGCGGTAGTTGGGCGCAGCCTGCAGTGTGACTGAGGTGAGGAAGGTGCGGCCGAGGTGAGTCAGGAGTGGCTTGATGGCGGTATCGGCCCGCGAGTAGGTCTTCAGTGCGTATTCGTTGCCGTTCCAGACCACTGCGGTCAGGGAGGTGACGAGGTTGGAGAGTGAACCGAAAGTTTGTCCGGGAACGTGTGCTTCGCCTTCCGCGGGAAGGGCTGCGCCGTGGGCGTCGACGGCGAGGCAGCCGGCGATGGACAGGACGCCGGGCGCGGGGAGATTAGCGAAGCCAAGGCCCTGGGCCTGAAGTGCTGTGGTGATGGCGTCGAGGGTGGCACCGGGTCCCGCGGTGACCGTCGCCGGTGACCCGCCGGCGTCGACGTTGACCCAGTTCAGATGAACCATGGTGTCGGCGAGAATGACCTTGTCGATGGAAGCGCCGTTCACCACGGTCAGGGGTGTCCAGCCGTGCATGGCTCCGCGGGGCCGGATGGTGTAACCGTTGGCATGTCCCCAGTTGGCCAGGCGTACTACGTCTTCGGGTGTCTTGGGAGCGCAGGTCCAGATGGTGTCGAGCATGATCTCTTTGGACCAGTTCTGGTATGCCTGCTGGTAGAGCGCGATGCCTTCCGGGAAGGCCGGGGGTGCAGCGAGTGTGGGTACTTGTCCGCCACTGGATCCGAACGGAATTGCGTAGGCGGGGGTCCAGCTGCCGGCAAGGGCGGTGGCGGCGACTGCGCCGGCTCCGGCGGCGAGGAATCCTCGTCGGGACAGTCGGGTTGTTTCGTCTTGGGCCGTCATCTTCGGGCTGCTCCATCGGGGGTTGGGAACTGCAATGAGTTCGACAGGTGAATCTCAGGCAAGAGTGAGAACTACGTCAGCTAGGGCGGGGGCGTCGCGCTCTGCGACAGATGCGGAGATCAAGAGTTGCCCTTCGCCTTTCCAGATTCGGATGCTCAGGTTCTCACCCGGGAATACCACCCCGGCAAAGCGTGCACGGAACCCGGCCACCTGCGTGCTGTCGCCGTCGAGCATTGTGTCCACTGCGGCCTTGCAGACCATTCCGTAAGTACACAGTCCATGCAGGATAGGCGCTGGAAAGCCTGCAGCGGAGGCGAATTGCGGATCCGAGTGCAATGGATTGCGATCGCCGCACATGCGATACAGCAAGGCCTGCTGCGGAAGTACCGGTATCACGACCTCACCGTCGGGCCTGTGATCAGGCAACGGAATCGACTCCGACGGCCCGCGCTGCCCGCCGAATCCACCTTCGCCGCGCGCGAAGATCGACGAACGGGCAGTCCACAACGGGTTGCCCTCCACGTCGACGGTGACTGATTCCTGCACGATGACTGCAGCTTTGCCCTTGTCCCAGATCTCGGCGATCCGAGTTGTGGTTCGTCCGGTGCCGCTGGCCGGAATCGGCTGATGGACCGTGACTTCCTGGCTTCCGTGAACAACTTTCGCGAGATCGATCTCGACACCGGGGAACGAGACCTTCGGTGCTTGGGTGGCGTGAAAGTTGGCCGCGACGGTGGCGAAGGTGGGCAGCACTTGTGGCTTCTCGTCGTCGAGGTATCGCAGTTCGTTCGGATCGAGCGGACGAGCCCCAGCGCCGAGCGCCAGGTGGTAGTGCTGCACGTCCGACGGCGTCCACGAGAACTCCTGTGGCGCAAGCTCTGCGCCAAGTGCGACAGAAGGATCAATTGGCATGATCGACCGCCGTGTTTGCAGCCTCGGAGGCCTCAGGGGTCTCAGGGGTCTCGGCGGCCGTTGCGGTTTCTGTGACCTCGGCGGTCTTCACGCGCTCTGCGATGTCCAGCACTGCCAGGTAGCCGAAAGTCATTGCGGGACCGATGGTCGCGCCTGGTCCGGCGTACGTGTGACCCATGACCGGTGCGCTGGCATTGCCTGCGGCGTAGAGACCCTCGATGACGCTGCCGTCTTCACGCAGTGCTCGGCCGTTGACGTCGGTGCAGATTCCGCCCTTGGTACCGAGGTCGCCCGGAACCATCTTGATGGCGTAGAACGGGGCCTTGCTGATTTCGGCGAGGCTCGGGTTCTTCAGTCTCGGATCGCCGTAGTACGCGTCGTAGCCGCTGTCGCCGCGCCCGAAGTCCTCGTCCTTGCCGTTGCGCGCGAAGCCGTTGAACCGCTCCACCGTTTCGGTCAGGGAAGCGACGGGAAGTCCTGTCTTCTCGGCCAATTCGGCGATCGTTCCCGCCTTGACCACGATGCCGGCCTTGAGCCAGCGGCTGGGGAAGGGGGACCGGGGAGTGATGCCGGCAAACGTGTAGCGGTTGCGGTAGCGCTGATCGAGGATCATCCAGGTCGGGATGTTCTCGCCGGGGCCTTTGCCCTGGCCGTACTCGCCGCCGTACATCGCATGCGTTGCCTCGACGTACGGCGCCGCCTCGTTGCCGAAGCGCTTGCCCGACAGGTTCACCATCATGCAGCCGGGAAGAGTGCGCTCGGACAGGGCGAACCACGGTCCACCGGTGAGTGGGATGGACGGGCCCCACCAGGCGTCGTCCATGAAATCGACTGCGGCGCCGATCTCTTGGCCCGCTCGGATGCCGTCGCCGGTGTTTGCCTTCGCGCCGACGGTCCATTCGGTGCCGATGGGCCCGCGCTGGTACTTCTCACGCATTTCCTTGTTGTGCTCGAATCCGCCGGAGCCCAACACGACTCCGTGGCGAGCACGGATGACCTGAGCTTCGCCGTCGACGAGAACATTGACGCCGCGAACCACGCCGTCTTCGGTGTAGAGGGACGTCAGGGGTGTGTTCAGCAAGATGGGAACACCGGCGGACTGAAGGCCGAGTCGAATGCCGGCGACGAGTGCCTGGCCGCGAACCAGCAGATCCTTCTTGGTGGCCTTGGCTGCGAGGAATCGCATGCCTACCTTCATGGCGCGCAGAGGTCCGCGAGGATTGCGCATCAGCAGGTTGAGCCACTTGTAGTCGGCCTGGGTGATGACAAAGTTCTTGGGTGCCTTGACGTAGTCGGGTTCGAGATTCTTGCGATCGGCACCCAACTTGTTGCCGTCGAAAGGGGTGGGCTCGACACTGCGTCCACCGAGGCGTCCACCGGGAGCTTCCGGGTAGTAGTCGGAGTAGCCGGGTACCCACTGCAGTTGGAGCGGAGTGTTCTTCAGAACGAACGAGAGCATCTCGGGCCCACGCTCGAGGTAGGTGTCGATGCGCTCGGGAGCGACGACGTCGCCGATGATGCTGTGCAGGTAGGAACGTGCGGCATCGGGTGTGTCGGTGACACCGTCTGCCTGCAGTGCCTCGTTGTTGGGGATCCAGACTCCGCCACCGGAACGGGCGGTCGATCCGCCGTAGTGGGCGGCTTTCTCCACGATGACCACACTCAAGCCCTGATGGGCTGCGGTCAAGGCCGCTGTCATACCTGCGGCACCACTGCCGACGACGACGATGTCGTATTCCTGCTTGCTCATGTAGAACACGTTATAGAATGATGGGGGTGTCAGTCCATGCTTTCTGCCAGGAAGTATTTACGAACGTTGCCTTCGATAACGAAACGCGTTGCAGTAAAATTGAGGATGGTGCAGTGTGACCTGGGATACTTCGGTTGATGTCCTCGTTGTCGGATTCGGCGTGGCGGGGGCAAGCGCCGCACTCGAAGCGGTGGCGGCCGGTTCATCGGTGATGGCGATCGACCGGGCATTGGGAGGTGGCGCCAGCACCATTTCCGGTGGAATCTTCTATGCCGGTGGCGGCACCGCGATTCAGAGAGAAGCCGATATCGAGGACACTCCGGAAGCCATGCTCGCGTACCTGAACCGCGAGGTCGGTGATGCGGTGACGCCCCAGACCTTGCGTCGGTTCGTGGAGGAGAGTCCGGCGACAATCGACTGGCTGCGCGGTCACGGTGTGCCGTTCGAGGCGTCGCTGTGCCCGTACAAGACCTCGTATCCGAGCAACAAGCACTACCTGTACTTCTCGGGCAGCGAATCGGCCGGCGGGTTCCGGGACATCGCCAAACCTGCTCCGCGTGGGCACCGTGCCAAAGGCCGAGGAACGTCGGGGAAGATGCTCTACGGCCCGCTTGCGAAGTCGGCCCAGGCCAAAGGTGTGCGGTTTCTCGGTCAGACCCGAGCAGATCGGTTGATCATCGAGGACGGCCGGGTGATCGGCGTCGAGGCGCTGACGCTTCGGGATGCACCCGCCGGGGTCCGGCGGCGTCACGCTGCGCTCAGTTCGATTTCCGCCAAACCGGGTGTGTATGCGCCCCAACTGCGTTCGATTGTCGACGCCCAAATCAGCAAGATCGAGAAGAAGTACGCCAAGAAAATCCGCATAAAGGCGCGTGGCGGCGTGATCCTCAGCGCGGGTGGATTTGTATCCAACCGCGAGATGATGCGCACTCACGCACCCGCGTACAAGGGTGGGATCCCGCTCGGCACGTCGGGCGACGACGGCAAGGGAATCAACCTCGGAATCGAGGCGGGCGGCGCCACCGACAAGCTCGGTAACGTTTCCGCATGGCGGTTCATCGTCCCGCCCAGCGCTTTTCTCGGTTCGATACTGGTGGGCGAATCCGGAGCGCGAATCGTCGACGAATCGCGTTACGGTGCGGCGCTGGGGCAAGCAATGGTCGAGAAGAGCAACGGAATCGGTTGGCTGCTGGCGGATTCCGACCTCGTTCGTGAAGCGAAAGCGCAAATCCCCGATCAGTCCATGTGGTTTCAGCGGGTGCAGACCGCCGGCATGATGCGTACCGCAGTACACGGCAACACGATTGCCGAAGTGGCGCACAAGGCGGGAATCGATGCAGCCGGCCTGTATGAAACGGTCGATGCGCACAATACTGCTGCGGCGAACGGTCAATCCGATCCGATGGGCAAGCCGTCCGACTTCATCAGACCGATACTCAACGCCCCGTTCACGCTGTACGACGTCTCGATCAAGCCCAACATGATGAATCCGTGTCCCATGCTCACACTTGGTGGATTGGTGGTCGACGAATCGACCGGCCTGGTGAAAAATGAAGCCGGGGAATCAATCCTGGGACTCTATGCAGCCGGACGCACAGCCGTCGGTATTTGTTCCAATTCGTATGTGAGTGGCTTGTCGCTCGCTGACTGTGTGTTCTCCGGCCGTCGCGCCGGACTTCATGCGGCCACGGTCACCGCGATGGCCCGTTTCAGTTCACCCCCCAGCTTCAGCTCATCTAGGGAGTAGTCATGACCAAGGCAAGTGTGGCGATTGTCGGGTCGGGAAACATCAGTACCGATCTGCTGTACAAACTGCAACGTTCGCAGTGGCTGGAGCCGCGGTGGATGATCGGAATCGACCCGGAGAGCGAAGGATTGGCGCGCGCCGCCGCGATGGGGCTCGAGACCTCCGCCGAGGGGGTCGACTGGCTGTTGAATCAGGCGGAGAAACCGGACCTGGTATTCGAGGCGACGTCGGCCTACGTTCACCGTGACGCGGCTCCGCGTTACGAGGCCGCGGGAATCCGCGCTGTCGACCTCACCCCGGCTGCTGTCGGCCCGGCGGTAGTTCCTCCGGCCAACCTCCGCGAGCACCTCGACGCGCCGAACGTCAACATGATCACCTGCGGCGGGCAGGCAACTATCCCGATCGTGTACGCGGTATCTCGTGTGGTGGAAGTGGCTTACGCCGAGATCGTCGCCTCCGTTGCATCACTGTCAGCCGGACCGGGAACCCGCGCGAACATCGACGAGTTCACCAAGACCACCAGTCGCGGTATCGAGACGATCGGCGGCGCCCAGCGAGGCAAGGCGATCATCATTCTCAATCCCGCCGACCCGCCGATGATCATGCGAGACACCATCTTCTGCGCCATCCCCGAAGATGCAGACCACGCCGCGATCACCGACTCCATTCATCGCGTCGTCAAGGACATCCAGCAGTACGTGCCGGGCTACCGGTTGCTCAACGAGCCGCAGTTCGACAAGCCGAGCGTCGTGTCCGGCGGATATGCAACGGTCACAACGTTTGTCGAGGTCGAAGGTGCAGGCGACTTCCTGCCGCCGTACGCCGGAAACCTCGACATCATGACGGCGGCAGCCACCAAAGTGGGCGAGGAGATCGCCCAGAAGCTTCTGAGCGTGAAGGCATGAGCGACATGATTCACTTCGATTCGAGCTGGGACATCCGCGTCACCGACACCTCGCTGCGCGACGGTTCCCATCACAAGCGTCATCAGTTCACCCTCGAGGAAGTCCGGGCGATCGTCGGTGCCCTCGACGGAGCCGGTGTGCCGGTCATCGAGGTCACCCACGGTGACGGTCTCGGCGGGTCCTCCTTCAACTACGGCTTCTCGAAAACGCCCGAGCAAGAACTCATCAAAGCTGCTGTGGAGACGGCAAAAAACGCAAAGATCGCCTTCCTGATGCTGCCGGGGCTGGGTATCAAGGACGACATCGTCATCGCTCAGGACAACGGCGCGTCCATCTGCCGTATCGCTACTCACTGCACCGAGGCGGACGTCTCCATTCAGCACTTCGGCCTTGCTCGTGAGCGTGGACTCGAGACCGTCGGATTTCTCATGATGGCTCATTCGATTCCGCCGGAGACGCTCGCCAAGCAGGCGCGCATCATGGCCGACGCCGGTTGCCAGTGTGTATACGTGGTCGATTCTGCGGGTGCTCTTGTTCTCGAGCAGGTGTCCGAACGGGTCGAGGCGCTGGTCCAGGAACTCGGCAGCGACGCTCAGGTCGGCTTCCACGGACACGAGAACCTCGGTTTGGGTGTCGCGAATTCGATTGCCGCCGTTCGCGCTGGGGCCAAGCAGATCGACGGCAGCACCCGCCGTTTCGGTGCCGGTGCTGGTAACGCGCCGGTGGAGGCGTTTGTCGGAGTCTGCGACAAGATCGGCGTCAAGACCGGTATCGACTTCTTCGCGATAGCCGACGCCGCCGAAGATGTTGTGCGACCGGCCATGCCGCAGGAATGTCTACTCGACCGCCAGGCGCTGATGATGGGCTACGCCGGCGTGTACTCCAGCTTCCTCAAGCATGCTGAACGTCAAGCTGAGCGGTACGGCGTGTCCTCTGCCGAGCTACTCGTGCGCGCGGGGAAGCGCAAGTTGGTTGGCGGACAGGAAGATCAGCTGATAGATATCGCGTTGGAGCTTCAGCGGGAGGCCGCCGCGTCGTAGACTCGGTGTGTGGCTGACGTACTGGACGGAAAA
This sequence comes from Rhodococcus sp. AD45-ID, assembly GCF_003023755.1. Classification (NCBI taxonomy): domain Bacteria; kingdom Bacillati; phylum Actinomycetota; class Actinomycetes; order Mycobacteriales; family Nocardiaceae; genus Rhodococcus; species Rhodococcus sp. AD45-ID. The sequence continues at coordinate 182,836 of NZ_PYHL01000003.1, forward strand.
ATTGCACTGGTGACCGGCGCGTCCTCGGGGTTGGGGCGCGCCGTCGCCGAGATCCTGAACGGCAGAGGCGCCAAGGTTTTCGGAGTTGCCCGGAGCAAGGACACATTGCACCAGGCAATGACCGAACTGACGGGAAGTGACGGTGCGGGCCGTTATTCGGCTTCCGACGTTTCCGACTCCGCTCAGTGCGACGCCGCTGTGCAGGCTTGCGTCGACGCCTTCGGCGGAATCGACATCCTCGTCAATGTGGCTGGTTCACATACCATCCGCCATACCGCAGACATTGCCGATGACGACTGGGCACATGACCTCGCGGTCAACCTGAACGGGCCGTTCTTCCTGTCACGAGCTGCGCTGCCCCATCTTCTCGCGCGGGGCGGCAACATCGTCAACGTTTCCTCGATCGCTGGACTCGAAGGGCAGGCATACTCGGCAGGGTACTGCGCTGCCAAGCACGGGCTGATCGGGCTCACCCGAGCGATGGCTATGGAGTTCACCGGGAAATCTCTGCGCGTCAACGCAATCTGCCCTGGCGGCATGATGACTCCGCAGGTCACGGGATTCACCTTCCCGGACGGCGTCGATTTCGATCTGATCATGAAGGTCGCGTCACCGCGCGGACTGATGGAACCGGAGGACGTGGCGAAGATGGTGGCCTTTCTTGCTTCCGATGATGCCTCTGCGATTCACGGCGCGGTGTATTCGGTGGACAACGGAAAAATGGCATGACCCCGCTGGTTTCGGGACCGATCTTTCAGATCTGTTGGGTAGTAGCCGACATCACCGCAGCGGAAGAGGAGTTCTCCGAGAATTGGGGCGTTCAGCGATGGCTACGGATGCCCGACCTTCACTTCGGTCCGGAGACCACGACTTATCGGGGCCAGCCCGCCGATTACACAGCCCACATTTCCCTTGGTTATGCGGGAACTCAGCAAATTGAACTGATCCAACCGGTTTCGGGGCGCAGTCTTTATTCGGAGTTCCTCGACACCCATGGTGTTGGCGTTCATCACGTGGCATTTGTTCCGGACGATTACGACGAAACCTTGGCGGAGGTAGAGCGTCGGGGAATGTCGGTGTTGCAGCAGGGGCGCATCGAAGACGTGGGAATGGAATTTGCCTACGTCGACGCAGGCCCGACGGGCGGCTACGTGGAACTCATGAAGCTCTCGCCCGAGATCCGCTTGATGTTCGATTCGCTCATCACGTATTGAACGCAAAGACTTTCGACAAGTAGCCGGAGATACCGGCGCAGTCACCTCGGTATCCGAGGTACCCGTCCGGTCGGATTACCAACGCACAGTTCTCTTCCACGCCGTAGGCGGCACACAGCTGGGAATCGGAATCTCGAATGATCGGCAGTGTCGAATAGACGGAATCAGACGACGGTGGTGCGATCACGTACACGTCGAGCTGTCCGTGTGCCGCGTGAACAGCAGCGGCAGAATGCTTTTCGCAGTCACCGATGCTGTCTTCGGATCCGTCCGAGCAGAGAAGAAGCGTGTGGTTGACACCGGCCAGCAATTCGAACAACCGGATGGGGAACTGCACGCAGTCGCGGGTTAGCCCACGTGCGTCCGGTGCCCGTTCGCCGGGGTGAACGTTCGAGACGTTCCCGGTTTCTCCGCCGTTGAGCGGACTGTCGGGATAGGCAACCAGTAGTTGTGCCTGCCGACGCATCGCGGTCTCGATCGAGGACTCTCCAGCGCCGATCCCTTCTCGAGCGTTTCGGACGGTCATTCCGACAACTTCTTCACCAACCGGCCGTCTTTCGGCGTCGTAGGTGTCGAGAAGGCCAGGGGAAGCGAAGTTCTGGGTTGCCAGTGCCAGTTTCCACGCGAGGTTGTGCGCATCCTGGATTCCGGTGTTCATACCTTGTGCGCCGGTGGGCGGATGAATATGCGCGGCGTCACCGGCGATGAAAACCCTTCCGCGACTGTAGGCATCGACAATGCGGTGGCTGATCCGAAAGACCGACGACCACCGCATCGCCGACGCTGTCGTAGGTTCGGGCGACAATCGGTCGAGCACAGCCTGAATGTGGTGGAGTTCGGGCGCCTTTCCGGACGAAAAGCCGTGTGCAATTCCGTCAAGTCCGGCAGGATCCGGGAGAAGCTCGTCGGGAACCAGCATCGACATCCGATATCGTTTGTGACCGGGGAGCGGGATGCACACCAGGAGATCGTCGGTAGTTCCAGCGTCGTCGACATGACTGGCGCGAATCGCGTATCCGCTGGGCATCGACCAGTCAACTTCGACGTCGCCGAGCATGTAGCTTTCGGCAAAAGCTCCACCCTCGAAGGTCAATCCCAAGCCCTTACGGACAACACTGTGCGCACCGTCGCATCCCACCAGATACTTGGCCCGCACGGTACTTCCATCGTTGAGTATGCAACTGACTCCGTCGTCGCTGTCCTCGAAACTGTCGAGTGAGAGCCCGCGTTCGATCGAGGTTCCGAGTTCTCGCAGCCTGGCCGTCAGGATTCTTTCGGTCTCGTACTGGGGGAGTCCGCAAAAGGTGTACGGCACGTCGCCGGGGAGTGTGAGATCCATCCGCCCCACTTCGGAACCGTTGGTGTAGCTGATCTGCCCGCGCAAGATGGTGGCGGCATCGAGAACCTGTCGCAGTACGCCCATGTTCTCGAATACTTCGAGGGTGCGGGGTTGGATGCCAACTGCTTTGGCGTACTGCGGAGGTTCGCCGAGCGGGTCGACGATCCGAACGTTCACCCCGCGACGGCGCAGTTCGATGGCGGCGGTCAGCCCGATCGGGCCGGCGCCTGCGACGAGTACATCGATATCCATGTGCACCTACTGGGTAGGGGGAAGCATCCATTCCAGTATGGCGAGCGAAATTATCGTCCGCGGGAAATCTCGCAAATCCGGCATCATGCCATTCGAGTGAAAACGCGTCGAGGCAGAACTCAGGGAATCGGGGTCGACGCGTCCACACTGGCTCGAATGCTCTCCATTCGCTTCTCGACGTAGTCGAGATAATGCGGGTGCGTGACGATGTACGGGAGATTCTGCGCTATCCCTCGAGCAACGTATGCGCCTGCGGTCGCGGGCTCCATGCCGATGTTTCCCGTTCCTTTGATGTGGCTGACATCCTCGACCTGACCACCCAATTCGGTGGTGTTCCGATCGAGATTCGACATGACCAATCCCGGGCACAGCACGGAAACGCCAACACCGTGTGGCGCCATCTCGCTGCGCAGTGCTTCGGACAGAGCAATGACTGCGCTCTTTGCGGCACTGTATGCGCCCCGCCCGGGAGCGCCTGCGGTCAATCCCATGACGGAAGCGGTGTTGACGATATGCCCGTATCCACGTGCTCGCATATCCCCGCCGAAGGCGGACACGCCGTTGAACACTCCGGTCAGATCGATCGCGACAAGATTGTCGAAGGTCTCCGGATCCATGTCGACCACATCGCGCCCGTTGAAACCGATGCCCGCGTTGTTGACGAGGATATCCACCGGGCCGAAAGTATCTTCGGACGTTGCCTTGGCCGCTGCCCAGGCCTCGCGATCACGGACGTCGAGTGAGACGGCACTAAACCCGACACCTCGGGAAGCGATCACCGAATCCAGCGACTGCCGATTGATATCGGCGACCGTGACGGATAACCCGCGCTCTGCCAGCGCGTCGGCGATGCCGAGGCCGATACCGCTCGCGCCGCCGGTAATGAATGCGTGCCGCGCCGAGGACAACTCCATGCTTTTCCTCCAGTGAATACTGTTCGATCAGAACTCGGTGACACCCGCGTCGGGTGCTAATTCGTGTGCGGTGATGTACTTCGATTCGTCGGATGCCAAGAACAACACCGTGTCTGACACATCTTCGGGTGCGATGATGTCGACGGGCAGCATGTTGATCATCATCGCGCCGATACGACTGTTGCCGGCAATCGCCTTGTCGAGCTGCCCGCCGAGGCCACCGTCGTTGACCATGGGCGTGTTCACTCCGGTGGGATGGACGCTGTTCACCCGAATGCTGTGTTGAGCGAGTTCCGCGGCGAACGCTTTTGCCATTCCGCGTACTGCCCACTTGCTCGTGGTGTACGGCATGGTGAACGGCTGAGCCTTCAATCCCGCTGCGGAACTGATCAAGATGATCGATCCGCTACCGCGCTCGACGAGATGTGGGGCCGAGACCATGACGGTGTTCCAGACACCGGTCACGTTGGTACCTATTGTGTCCTCGAAGGATTCGGGGGTTACCTCATGCCAGGGAGCGGCAGAGCAGATCGCCGCGTTCGCGACGACGACATCCAGACGGCCGAGACGAATGACGGCATCGTCGACGATCCCACGAAGCTTCTCGAGGTCCCGCACGTCGACGATCGCTGAAATTGCCTGCTGTCCAGTCTTTTCCACCAGTCGAACGGTCTCCTGTAGATCCTCGGGGGTGGCCGGTGCATACGGGACACCTCGGATGGGTGCGCACAGATCGACGACAATGACGTCTGCGCCCTCGGCCGCCAAGCGAACGGCGTGCGCTCGTCCTTGTCCGCGGGCGGCACCGGTGATCAGGGCGACTTTGCCGGATACACGCCCGTTTACGCGCTCGGTCATAGGTTTACCTTTCAGGCCGGCGACTTGGCGGGGTGGTTCGAGAACCACAGGTTCTCCTCGGTCACCCGAGCGCTCTTCCAGCCGTCGGCGGTGCGAACGACCTCATGGTGGTAGTTGCCGCCGCAGTAGGTCATCTCCGCAGCGCCCGGGAGTTGCATCGGGTTGTAGAACATCGCCCGTACGTTGGCGGTGTCACCGTCGAGTTCGACCTCGACGTTGGTGACAAAATGCTGAGTCATCGGAACCTGGCCGAGTGCTTGTGTGAGCAGCGTCAGCACTTGGTCCCGGGATCCGGCCGGGTAGCCGACGGCGCTGTAGTCGAGATGCGCATCCTCGGTGAACACGGTAGTCAGCAATTCCCAATTCTTGGTGTCCACGGCGCGGGCGTATCGGTAGATCAGTTCGGCGATCTCGATCTTGTCCTGAACAGTCTGCAGATCCACGAAGTTCCTTTGCTGACGGTGGGTTCCTGGCCCTCGTTTGCTCGATGAACTCTCGGCGAGGCGTCACGTTCATGAGAACGCAATTCTCATAAAGTAGAACATGAAGTGTGAAAAATCCATCGCCGCCGGATCTGGTGACGGGTTGCGGCTTCTGTCGACCTATGTGACCTCGTGCGAATTGCGATTGGATGTACCGATTCGACTGTCGAACAGCGTTGTGTTCCAGTACTCTACGCTGCTCATTTCGACGTAGCCGCACTTGGTGAATGTGTTCGGTGTTGCAACCAGAAGGATATTCTTGAGATAGAGAATTGCCTTTTCAAAGTGTGGTCGAATCAGGCATGATTCACCTATGAGTACCTTGGAACATCTCCACGACCTGACCGGCAAAGTTGCGATAGTCACGGGTGGATCCCGCGGGATCGGCCGAGCGATTGTCCAGATTCTTGCCGAAGCGGGAGCTGACGTTGTCATCGCGTCCCGCAAACTCGACTCGTGTGAACGCGCCGCCGACGAGGTCATGGCGTCGACCGGGCGAAAGGTTCTGCCGGTTGCGTGTCATGTCGGACGTTGGGACGATTGTGAGCAGTTGATCGACCGGACGCTCGAACACTTCGGCCGACTCGACGTGCTGGTGAACAACGCGGGTATGTCACCCCCGTACAAGAACCTCGACGATATTACCGAGGACCTGTACGACAAGACTCTCGGCGTTAATCTCAAGGGGCCCTTTCGTCTTGCCGTGCGCGCCGGAACGTACATGGCCGAGAACGACGGCGGTTCGATCATCAACGTCGGCACCGCGGGCTCCCTCGTCGCCAGCGTTCGAGAGTTGCCATACGCGTGCGCCAAGGCGGGCCTCAATGCCCTCACTGTCGGACTGGCTGAGGCCTTTGCGCCGACGGTGCGCGTCAACGCAATTCTTCCCGGGCCCTTCCTGACGGATATCTCCAAGTCCTGGGCTCCGGCCGAGGGCGAAGATGCGCCATTCGTGCCGCTCCGTCGGATGGGCCGTCCCGAGGAGATCGGTCCACTTGCACTCCATCTCGCAAGTGCGGCTTCCAGTTACACCACCGGGGCGATCATCCGCGTCGACGGTGGAGTTACCCGCAAGGTCTGACGAAAGGGAAACATGACCGACAACCTCCTACTCGAGGGCAAGGTGGCCATCGTTACCGGTGCCGGCGGCGGGATCGGCCGCACCTACTCTCAGGGACTCGCCGAGGCCGGCGCCGCCGTGGTGCTCGCTGACGTCAACCTCGAGGCCGCCGCTGCAGCAGCAGGCGAACTAACGGCGGCCGGTCACCGCGCCCTTGCGGTGCATGTCGATGTCCGGGACGAATCGAGTACGACCGAGATGGCGGCTACCGCGGCCCGGCACTTCGGGTCCGTCGACATTCTCGTGAACAACGCCGGATTGATGGCCGAAGTGGTGGGCGAGGGATCCCTGACCACTATGGATCTCGAACTCTGGAACCGCACGCTGGCAGTCAATCTCACCGGTCCGCTCTTGTGCGCCCGCGCGGTAGTGCCCTATATGAAGGAACGCGGATACGGCAAGATCGTGAATCAGTCGTCGAGCGGTGCATTCATGGCTGCGCAGGCGTACGGCATCACCAAACTCGGCCTGGTGAGCATGACTGTGTCGTTGGCGCGAGAGTTGGCGCCGTTCGGTATTCGTGTCAATGCGATCGCTCCGGGAATGGTCAACACCGAAGCGGGTTCGATCGCGTCACCGCCGGAACTCAAGGAAATGGTCAAGCACGCCATTCCGTTTCCGTTCGGCGAGCCGGAAGAGCTGATTCCCGGTCTCTTGTACCTCGTCTCGTCGGGTAGTGACTGGGTGACCGGCCACACGCTCAACATCGATGGCGGTTGGGTTGTTCGAGTCTGAATCTGCACTGCCACCAGTACTTCTCACAGTGAGGATCCACATTGAAGCATTATCTGGTTGTCGAATCGCATCCCTCTCATCCGGATCGGCTGGACGAGTTCAATCGGTGGTACGACGAGATCCACATACCTGAAGTAGTGGCTCTTGACGGATTTGTCGGCGGCACCAGACTGGCAGCCGCCGACGCAGATGGCGGTCCTTCCGTGACGCTCTACGAGCTCGAGGGTGATCCCCATGAGGCAAAGCGAAACGTTCATATCGCCGCTGCGGCAAAGAAGTTGAATATGTCGGACTCGCTGAGCTATGGCCCGATTCCGAAAATGCGGATCATGGCCGTGCAATCGGAGTATTCCAAGCCGCGTTGATCGTGCAAGGCACAGAAAAAGATCCGAGGCCGCCGCCGCACTGCGACGGCGGCCTCGGATGGTGCGGGCGGTCAGCTCGGCAGATTTGCTGGGATCCAGTTGGGGTCGCGCTTTTCCATGAAAGCGCGCATTCCCTCACGGGGCTCCGGTGACGTTTCGAGCGCGCCGAACATGGTTTCGTAGTCGAACAGTCCGTAACGCTCGTTGAGCATTCGCTTGACCTGGGCACGGGCCAGTGGCGCGCTCTGCAATACCTCGCGTGCGGCCTGGAGCGCGGCAGTTCGGAGATCCTCGTGCGGCACGACGCGGGAGATCACTCCGAGCCGAAGTGCCTCTGCGGCATCGAATTTACGTGCGGAGAGCATCAGATCGCGCGCAGCTGCAATGCCGACGTGAGCGGGCAGTACGGCGGCATAGGTCGCGTCAGGGATTCCTCGCAGAAGTTCGGGAACGCGGAATGTGGCCCGATCGCTGGCGACGGCGATGTCGGACATCATCGCAACAAGGAGGCCGCCGGCCTGACAGATTCCGTTGACCGCGGAAATCACAGGCGCGCGGCTGTCACGGATGGTCATGAACGGGACGACGTCGTTGCCCGAAAGCCCCTCCGGCATATTGTCTCCCGGATCGGAGCGTCCACCGAGATCGCCGCCGGGCGCAAATACGTCGTCGACGCCGGTGATGATCAGTGCTCCCAGATCAGGATCGGAGTTCACGAGGCGAACTGCTCGTTTCAGTCCGTAATACATTGCGGGGGTGAATGCGTTTCTCGCCGTTGGTCGGTCGATGGTGCACCACCCGATCGCGCCTTCGCGCTCGAACCGTAAACCGTCTGCTCCCAAGTCGTCTCCCATACGAAGAGCATACGTCATTCTCTGATGTAAGAATCACAATCTCGTCAAAAAGTAGGGCCCAGGAACACTGCTGTTCCCGGACCCCACTGATGACTTCTGCCTGTCAGGACGTCAGGTCGATGAGGACCTTCCCGACCGCCTGGCCGTCGGCGACCATCCGAAGAGCATCAGATGCCTTGTCCAGCGGGAACTCGGCACCGATGTGGGGAACTGTGCGGCCGGCGACCAGTAGATCGGTGAGTTCGGCTTCATTCCGACGGTATTCTTCCGGCGGTATGTCCTTGAACTGGAATCCGTTGACCTGCACACCCTTTACCAAGATCAGATTGAGCGGAATCTTGGGGATGACACCGGACGCGTACCCGATGGTGACAAAGCGGCCGCCCGGACGCAAAGCACGAAGCGCAGATTCGGAGAGGTCGCCGCCGACTGGATCGGCAACAACGTCTGCTCCATGCGGGAGAGCCTTTTTCAGTGCCGTGCGCAGGTCCTCGGTGCGATGGTTGACGAGGTGCCCGGCGCCGTACGACGCCGCGACGTCAAGCTTGTTCGTGCTCGACGCGACCGCAGTGACCGACGCCCCGAGCGCAACACCGAGCTGAACGGCGGCAAGGCCGACACCGCCGCCGGCGCCGAGAACGATCAACTCGTCCCCGGGTTTGATATGAGCTACGGATCGGAGCGTGTGGTACGCCGTGCGGTGAGCCACACCGAATGCGGCGGCAATGCGTGTCTCGACACCGTCCGGGATGCGGCCCAGCGTGAGTTTGTCGGAAGCTATGACAATTTCTTCCGCAAACGCACCGACAAAACCGGTGCCGGTGACGCGGTCACCCACGGAGACAGCTGTGACGCCTTCCGCAATCTCGGACACGACTCCGGCGAACTCACTGCCGGGCGTGAATGGCGGTGGGACACTGACCTGATACTTGTTGGCAATCAACAACACATCGGAGAAGTTGACGGCTGCGGATTCGATACGGATCCGAATCTGCCCGGCCTCGAGCGGAGCCGAGGGGAGTGCTTCGACGGTGACAACCTCGGGAGGTCCGTACGCCCCGCACACAGCAGCGCGCATCGCAGGTTACCTACCCTGCCAGATCGGGGTGCGCTTCTCGATGAAAGCAGCAGCGCCCTCCTTGGCGTCACCACTGCTGAACACCGTTGACTGCCATTGCCCGAGTTTCTGTGCAGCGCTGGTTGAATCGGTTACCGCGAGGCGGACGAGTTCCTTGCATGCAGCCAAGCCGAGTGGAGCGTTTGCGGCGACGCGTTCGGCATATCCCACTGCGGCCTCCAGAACCTGGTCCGGATCTACGACGGCGTTGATCAGTCCGAGTTGGTAGCCCCGGTCAGCCGTGATGAGATCGCCGGTGAGGGTCAACTCCAGGGCGACGTGCATCGGGATTCGGGTTCCGATGTCGGTGCCGCCGCCGCCGGGGAACAATCCCCGTTTCACCTCGGGGAAGCCGAATTTCGCGGCCGATGACGCGATGATGATGTCGGAACCGAGGAGGAGTTCAAGCCCGCCGCCGATGGCGGTGCCGTTGGCGGCACCGATCACCGGGGTCGAGAGTTTGCCCGCTGCGAGTCGAGCGAAACCTTCGGAGGTGAAGGCTCCTTCGCCTTCCGTGGCAAACGCCTTCAGGTCCATGCCTGAGCAGAATGCGCGGTCACCGGTGGCGGTGATGACGATTGCGCGGACGTCCGGATCGGTGTCGGCGGCCAGTACTGTGTCGCCGAGTTCGCGATACAGGCTGCCGGTGAGCGCATTTCGTGCGTCCGGACGGTTGAGACGCAGGATCAGGATCTGTCCGCGTCGTTCCTGGATCAGTTCGGGGGTTGCGTCGGTCATGACTTGTACTCCGTTGTCTCGGCGAGTTCGGCAGCAGCGATCATCGATTGGGCGACAATGGGACCGAACGCGAGGAGCTTCTCGTTGTCACCGGCGCGCTGGAACCCCTGCTCGAGGATGATCGCGAGTTTCCACTTGGCGAGGATGCGGTAGTAGTCCAGGTCGTCGACCTGGCGACCCGAGATCTCGGAGTAGTGCCCGGCCAACTGTTCCATCGACGGCATGCCCTGCAGGTTGACGTAGCTGCTGGTTGCTGCCTCTGGAGCGCTGGTGTCCTTGGGCCAGCCCTCTAGCATCCAGGCGAGGTCCAGTTTGGGGTCGCCGACCGTTCCCATCTCCCAATCGACGATGGCGGAAAGCCGGGCCGGTGCGCCGTTTTCGAACATCACGTTCGCGAACTGGTAGTCGCCGTGCATGATTCCGGGGATGAAGTCGAGCGGCTTGTGGTTCCGCAGCCACTCGGTGGCGACTTCGATTCCTTCGAGTTCGCGGCCCTTGATCTTCTCGAACAGGCTGGTCCAGCGATCGACCTGACGCTCGTGGAAACCGTCGGGTCGACCAAGATCCTGGAGGCCCTTGGCTTTCCAATCGACCTTCGACAGAAGTGCGATGCCTTCGGCCAGCTGGTAGCCCAGTCCGTTCCGTGCTTCGAGGTCGCTCTTGAAGGGCTCCGGCCAATTCCGGTCGTCCATGGGGGACCAACCGTCGACAAATCCCATGAGATAAAACGGTCGGCCGAGTACGGAGGCGTCCTCGCACACGGCGATTGCTTCGGTGTGGGGCACATCGGTGCCGTCGAGTGCCGAGATGATCTGCCACTCGCGGAGGATTCCCTTGTCGCGGTTTGCGGGAGCCTCCGGCGGTGGTATCCGGATCACGCAGCGCAAGTCGTCACGGGTGAGTTCGTAGATTTCGTTCTGGGTACCGCCGGAGAGGTATCGGTGCTCGAGCGGCGCGCCCTTGCCGAGGCCCTCGCCGTCCATCCAGTCCGAAAGCCGTTGAAAATCGATCACAGGTTCCCCACTTCCAGTTCGATGTAGTCGGCGTACTTTGCCTTAGCGGCTTCTTGCTTGCGCGGGATCCATTCCGTAGGCCAGAGGTCGTCACTGGGGCTGTAATCCCGCAGTACCTGCTTGGCGACGGTGGTCTTGTGTACCTCGGTCGGGCCGTCGGCGAGGCCCATCACTGCGGCACCGTGAATCATCTGGAAGAGCGGAAGCTCGTTGGTCACACCGAGCGCACCGTGTATTTGCATTGCCCGCCAAGCGATGTCGTGCAGCACAGTCGGCATGATGACCTTGGCGGCGGCGATGTCCTTGCGGACCTTCTTGTAGTCGTTGTACTTGTCGATCTTCCATGCCGTGTGCAATACGAAGAGCCTGAACTGAGCCAGTTGGGCGTAGGAGTCCGCGATGTAGCCCTGCACGAACTGCTTGTCGGCGAGCCGGCTGCCCGCGGTTTCGCGGCTCAGTGCGCGCTCGCACATCATGTCGATTGCCTTCTGTGCAAGGCCGATCGTCCTCATGGCGTGGTGGATTCGTCCGCCGCCGAGGCGCGTCTGTGCCACGGCAAATGCCTGACCTTCGCCGCCGAGGAGTGCATCCTCGTGTACCCGGACACCCTCGTAGTGGATGAGGGCGTGGGTGCCGTCGTTGAGGGGCTCACCGTACAAACCCACGTTGCGGACGATGTTGATTCCCGGTGTGTCCGACGGTACGAGGAACATCGACATGCCCTTGTACACACTGACATCGGAGTTCGTGACGGCCATGACGATCAGGAACGACGCGGTTCTCGCGTTGGAGGAGAAGTACTTCATTCCGTCGATGACCCAGTGGTCGCCGTCCTTGACTGCGCGCGTCGTGAACTGCGCGGGGTCGGCACCGGCCTGTGGTTCGGTCATGGAGTAGGTCGAGAACATCTCGCCGTCGAGTAGTGGCTGCAGGTAACGCCGCTTCTGCTCTTCGGTGCCGTAGTGGGCAATGATCTCGGCATTGCCGGTATCCGGTGCCTGGCATCCGAATACGATTGGTGCCCAGGATGATCGACCGAGAATCTCGTTCAGCAGAGCCAGCTTGAGTGCGCCGTATCCCTGGCCGCCCATGTCGGGTCCGAGATGCGTGGCCCACAGTCCTTGCTTCCGAACCTGCTCCTTGAGCGGGTCGATCGCTTTACGCCTGGCTCCGTCCAACGGCACGAACTGCTCGTGCGGCCAGACCAGGTCGAGCGGCTCGACCTCTTCACGTACGAACTTGTCCGCCCAGTCCAGTTTCGCCTGGTACTCGGGGTCGGTCTCGAAATCCCACGCCATGTGTGCCTCCTTGGTTACTTGGAGAATAGCGTTCTTATTGATAAAAATGCAATTCTTTTCGGGCAAATTTCTCATTCTTGATCGCCCCGACGGTCGGTGTGTGATCCAGTCAAACCTGTTGGGCTGGTGAGGTTCTCCAGCGGGCGCACCGCCCGCGTGTGGGTACGACAAATGCCGCCGACACGGGTGTCGGCGGCATTTGTCCAAGCGTGGAGGCTACGAGTTGGCGAGCTCGTAGCGTCGACGGTATTCGGCCTTGGATGTCTCGCTGATGTCGACATCGGTTGCCCGTGCACGCAGGGCGCCCACGGTGGCGTCCTCGCGCTTGATGTGCTTGAAGGGATCCCAGTCGAAGAACCGGGCGACGTTTCCGAAGGTGATCTTGTCGATCTCCTCGTCGGTGAGCTTGGCGTCGACGAGTTCTTCCATCAGCATCTCCGGCGAAATAGGCCAAGTGGAGTCGGAATGGGGGTAGTCGCATTCCCAGGCGATGGTGTCGATGCCGAGGCGGTCACGGTTGTTCAGTCCGCTCGGCTCGGTGATGTAGCACGCCAGGAAGTTCTTGCGCCACACGTCGGTTGCCGTCATTCCCTTGGGTAGGAAGCTGGTTCCGGTCCAGGACTGGTTGACGACGTGGCGTTCGACGCGGTCGAGCCACGGTGCAACCCAGCCGACGCCACCCTCGCTCATGGCGACCTTGAGATCCGGGAACTTCTGGAAGGCTCCGCTGAGCATCATGTCGTTTGCCGCGATAGTCGAAATGAGCGGTGTCAGAACCATCATGTCGTCGATGTTGAAGCCCTCGGGGCGCTTGACCAAGCTGAAGCCGCCACCGATGTGCAGGCTCAGGACGATGTTGGTCTCGACGCATGCCTTGAAGATCGGATCCCAGTAGCCGGACTTGAAGTCGGGGTAGCCCTCACCCACGCCGTACGGAGTCTCAGGGATGCTGATGGATCGGCAACCCATCGCGGCGAGACGGTGGATCTCCTTGACGGATTCCTCCACGTCGAAGAACGGGATGATGCCGAGGGGGATGAAGCGCCCGGGGTGAGCATTCGGTACCTCACCGACGACCCAGTCATTGAAGGCCCGAGATGCCGCTAGGGACAACTTCTTGTCCGGCAGGCTCGCAAGGTGGGTTCCGGCGAATCCGGGGAAGGTAGCAAAAAGTGTTGCGGCCAAGGTGCCGTTGGCATCCATGTCGCGTACACGCAGGTCCATGTCGTAGACGCCGGGACGCATCTCGGCGTAGCCCGTGGGATCCATGCCCCACTCTTCCTTCGGCCAGGAGACGACGGCGTTCAGGCCGGAACTGCCGACCACCGTGTCCTGGAAAAGCCAGGCCTGCACGTTGGGGTTGCGGGGGTGGGCCGTCAGCTTGGGGGCCTGGTCCATGAGGCTTTTCGGGAAGTGCTTTTCGAAGATGTCAGCCGGTTCGACCACGTGGTCGTCGATGCTGACCATCACCATGTCGTCAATGTTCATTGAGAATCCTCTCCTGCGCTGCGCAGAGATGCCCGGCAGCGGCGCCTACTGCAATGAGAATATTGTTTTCGCTATTGAGAATCAATAGCTGGACGAGTGGAGAATCACATATTCGTAGTGTCCGGTCACCGCAACACCGTGCCGCCGTCGACGTTGACGACCTGCCCGTTGATCCACTCGCCGTCATCCGACATCAGGTAGGCGACCATGCTCGAGATGTCGCTGGGTCTGCCTCCCCGTGTACTGCGAGAACGCGCGATCAACGACTGCAGCAGTTCGGGCGACGCGCCCTCCTCGATCTCTTTGGTGAGGATCAGGCCGGGAGTGATGGCGTTGGCGCGGATGCCGTCGCGGCCCCAGCGCGACGCGACGTGCCGGGCCAGGGAGTTGATAGCGGCTTTGGTTGCCGAATAGGCAGGACGCTGCGGATCACCCGTGAACGAAGCGATCGACGATGTATAGACGATCGTGCCGCCACCGCGTGCGAGGAGTTCGGGAATGGCGTGCCGGGTCACGAGCATGTGGCCGCGGAGGTTGACGGCGATGGTGCGGTCCCAGACCTCGAGGTCGATGTCGACGATATCGGTGTCCTTGGACACCGAACCCATATCTCCGGCATTGATATGGACGGCGTCAAGGCCGCCGTAGGTCCGGACGCTGAATGCCACCAATTTCTTGACTGACGTGTCGTCGGAAATGTCGAATTGTGCTGCAACGGAACGCCCACCGGCTTCGTTTATTGCCGCAGCGGTCTTTTCGGCACCTTCGAGGTTGAGATCACCGATCACGATCTGTGCGCCCTCGTTTGCCAGTCGCTGCGCGGAGGCGGCGCCGAGGCCGGTGGCGCCGCCGGCAATCAGAATGACCTTGTCTGTCAAACCCTGCACGAGGGTCTCCTGTTCTGTCGTCAAGCGATAGGGGTGACGTTGCTCGCCCGATAACGGTCACGCAACAGGCGCTTGTACAACTTGCCGTTGGGATCTCGGGGGAGGGCGTCGACAAAATCGATACTTCGGGGGCATTTGTACGACGCGAGCGCTTTGTGGCAGTACTCGATGAGCTCGGCGGCGAGGGTAGCGTGGGCTGCCGCTGGATCGACCAGTTGCACAACAGCCTTCACCGACTCGCCCATCTCGTCGTCGGGTACGCCGATGACTGCGACATCGGCGACGGCAGGATGCCCGGCGAGTTCGTTCTCCGCTTCTTGCGGATAGATGTTCACTCCACCCGAGATGATCGTGTGCGCCTCGCGGTCGGTCAGATAGAGGTATCCGTCCTCGTCCAGACGCCCGATGTCGCCGAGTGTGCGCCACCCGCGGTCGTTGGTGACGGACGCGGTCTTCTCGGGATCGTTGTGATATTCGAACGGCCTGCCGCCGGAGAAATACACCGAGCCGACCTGTCCGACAGGAAGTTCCGCCCCGTCCTCGCCGAGGATGTGGCATTGCTGCATCGGTCGCCCGACGGATCCGGGGTGCGTCAGCCACTCCTCGGGTGTGATGGTCGAAGCGCCGACATCCTCGGTGCCCGAATAGTATTCGTGGATTATCGGCCCCCACCAGTCGAGCATCTGCTGCTTCACGAGGATCGGGCACGGCGCCGCTCCGTGTATTGCGTTGCGCAGGCTCGACAGGTCGTATCGCGCTCGCTCCTGCGGTGACAACCGAAGCATGCGCACGAACATGGTCGGCACGAACTGCGCGCTTGTCACTCGGTGACGCTCGATCAGTTCAAGGCATTGGAGTGGGTCGAAGTTCTCCATCACCACGACCGTGGCGCCGAGACGGTGCCATGACATCGAAAAGACCAGGGGCGACGCGTGATACAGCGGTGCGGGCGACAGGTACACCGCATCGGTGACGGTGTTGCCGGCCATCAGGCCCCTGGCGATCAAGACGGGTGCGGCACTCGGATCTCCGAACGCCGTTCCTGGCAACGGTTTACGCACACCTTTGGGACGTCCGGTGGTCCCGGACGAATACAGCATTTCGCGGCCCTCGCACTCGTCGTCGAGTGGTGTGGCCGTCTCGCCGGCCAGCACGTCGTCGTACCGATCGAATCCGGAGATGTCACCGAGCGCCGATATCCGGATGGAAATACGCGAGACGTCGAGGCCGGCCACGACGTCGGCAAGTGCTTCGCTCGAGATCAAGGCGCGGGCACCACAATCGTCGAGAACGTACTGCACCTCGAGCGGGCGTAAGTGGCGGTTGATCGCGGTGTAGTGAATGCCGGATCGCTGCGCTGCCCAGGCAATTTCGAGAAAGGGGCGGTTGTTCTCCATCAGGATCGCGATGTGGTCGCCGACGCCCAGCCCGCGTGCCCGCAATGCCCGCGCAAATCGCGTCGAGCGTTCGTCGAGTTGGGCGTATGTCGTGACCTCACCGCTCGAAGCCATCACGATGGCCGGGGTGTCCGGGCTCCGGCGAGCGTGGTAGCTGGGTGTCATCGTCGCGGTCGTCATTGACGCGCCTCCACTATCGATCCGTTCGAAGGAGCATTGCGCCGCCGGGGGACAGGCCACCCGTGGCCGCGACGGCGACCTTGGCGCCGACGACCTGACGTTCACCGGCCTCGCCGCGCAACTGTGTGACCGCTTCGTGAATCAGCCCCATGCCGTGGGTGCGGCCGTGTGAGAGTTGTCCACCGTGCGTGTTGAGTGGGATCACGCCGTCGCGGGCAATGTTGTGGCCGCCGTCGAGGAAGTCCTTTGCTTCGCCGATGCCGCAGAAGCCCAGCGCTTCGATCCAGGACAGGCAGTTGAACGAGAATCCGTCGTAGAGTTGCGCGACGTCGACATCACTGGGGCGCATCGTGGTTCGTGTCCACAGGTGAGCAGCTGGGCCGAGAACCTGAGGCTCGTGTGTCAGTGTGCTCTGATCCCATTCGATACGTTCGACAATCTGCGTTCCGACAGCTTCGACGAGTACCGGCGGCTTGGCAAGATCGTGTGCTGCATCGATGGCGGACACGATCACGGCGACCGAAGCGTCGCACGGTACGTCGCAGTCGTAGAGACCGAATGGCGTGGTGATGGTGCGGGCCGAGAGGTAGTCGTCCATCGTCATCGGGTCGCGATAGATCGCGCTCGGATTGAGTGCGGCATTGGCTCGTTGGTTCAGCGCAATCCAGCCCAAGCTTTCGCGAGTTGTGCCGTACTTGTGGAAGTGGCGCTGCGCATTCTGCGCGAGAGTGTGTGCTGCGGAGGTCGCTCCGAACGGGAACATCCAGCTCGGGGTGCGACTCGGCGCGGGTGGGCTGATTTCGCCCAGACGCATCAATTCGTTGTGGGTGGCTTCCCAGACGGTTCGGTAGCACAGCACGTGGCGGGCAAGGCCGCTGGCGACGGCGATCATCGCCGCGATCACCGAACCGCTGGGGCCGAAGGTTTCAATGCCGCCGTTATGCCAGGTCGGCCGGATGCCGAGAGCCGCCTCGACGCCGGTCACCCCGCCGCCCTCGCCGAACCCCCCTACCGGTCCGGCGCCGGGATAGCTTGCGAGACCGTCGATGTCGTCCATCGTGAGGCCGGCATCGGCGACAGCGCGTTCGCACGCCTGCACCGTCAGCTCCATGGGGGAGAGCATCAAGCGTCGGCCGATCTCGGACATGCCGATGCCGGTGAGCGCCGCCTTGTCCTCGAACTTCACGGTGGTGGACATCGGTCGCACGCGTCGCCGGATCTCTTCCGGATCACCCTCGGCCTGTGGCAGCGGCGCAGGTTCTGGTTGCTCGGCCGTCGGCCGGAACAACGGGAGCCACACATCCCCGTCCTGGTGGAAGACAACTTCCATGCGCATGCCCAAGTGCAGCTGCGCAGGATCGCACTCGATGACGTTGGTAGTCAGCCGAACCCGAGGATCGTCTTCGATCGCGACCTGAGCCACCACGTAGGGTGCCGGAAGCCCAGGCATGCTGAAGCGTTCGTTGACCGTGAATCCGATGAGGGTGGCGTAGCCGGAAACCACGCGCACGCCCATCTGATGTGAACGGCAGTACCTGCAGACCGGCTGCGGCGGATGGATGAGAGCCGTACAGGACTCGCACTCCTGTACGCGCAGCCGGCCATCCGCGCCGGACGTCCAGTAGAACCGGTTTTGCCGGGTCACAAGGGGAAGAGGACGCCCCGACTCGGCTACCTTGTTCTCGTTTACCGGATCGACTACCGCGGAATCAGTCACTTACTTCAGTTTCCTTACTTCTGCGCAGTGATCGGTGCGGCGAGTCCCTGCTCGTCGACGATCAGTTGGATTTTCTCGAGGGTCTCGTCGAGGCCGGCACCGAGACGCGGGCCGGGGGTGAAGGTCGCCGGGAGGTGACGCATGCCCTGGATGACGCCGATGGAGTCGTAGTGCACGGTGCCTTCGGGGTCGCACGTGAAGTCGGGCATCCGGTCGAACACTGCGACGAGCATGCGCTTGAAGACCGTTCGGGCCAGGTTCGAGCCGATGCATCGGTGTACTCCCAGACCGAAACTGAAGTGTCGGTTGGCCGTTCGTTCGAGGTCGACGGTATTCGGGTCCTCGAAGAGTTCGGGGTCGCGGTTGGCCATTGCCCAGGAGAGCCAGAGTCGATCGCCCTCTTTGAACTGCACGCCGCCCAATTCGCCGTCGGCGGAGAAGGTGCGGCCGTCGCCCGGTGTCGGGCAGAAGAAGCGGAGAAATTCTTCCGTTGCCGAGTCCAGCATGGTGTCGCGTTCCCGGCTGAGAATCTCGCGCTGATCCGGGTTCTGTGACAGCCACTCGAGTGCGTGTGACGTGAGCGCCGTTGTCGTGTCGAACCCGCCGCCGATGAGCAGGCTGAGGACTCCGAGAAGTTCGAGATCGTCTGGCTTCTCGCCGTTGACGGTGGCTCGGGCGATCGCGTCGACCATGCCGGGCCTGGGGTTCTCGCGGATCTGGTGGAGATTGGTGAGGAGGTCCAATCCCATGGCGCGGTGGAGTTCACCGATCCGGGCGATGTCAGGTGAATCCGGCGGGGTGTACATAGCCGCGTGTACCGGCTCGCAGTAAACGGACCATTTGACGACGGGGATACCGAGCATTGCCAGCGTGATGACGGCCGGGACGATGTTTGCCAGATCGTCGATGAAGTCGATCTTGCCGGACTCGATCTTCTCGTCGAGGCTGGCGCGGATCACCTCGTCGATCAGCGGAACCCACTTCTTGATAGCAGCAGGAGACAGGTAGGGGTTGAGAACCGCACGGAACTCGCGATGCTCGGGGTCGTCCATTTCCAGGATGCCGCCACGGACACCGGACGCGCGTTCCGCGGTCGGAATCATGATTCCCTTGTAACCACGACGAACTCCCTTGAGGTCGTGATCATTCGAGATGTCAGCGGACCGAGCGAGAGCGAAGACCTCGTCGCCGCCCGACGCAACCCAGTGCCCGCCGTGGGTATCGGACCAGGCCATCGGACACTTCGAGTGCATCTCCTGGGTGATGTCCAGGAAGTTGTCGCGATAGTCCGCTGCGTGCCGGTCGAACTGGAATACGGGCTTCTCGTGGTTGTCTTGCGCTGGCGCATTGTCGATGCTCATGGAGCTGTCCTCTCTGGCGTCTTGGCGTCGGCGTTCTCGGAGGCGGAGTTGCTCGCAAAGATGGTGATGGCCTGCTCCGGGCAGGAATGGGCAGCTTCCCGCACCTTGTCCTCGAGATCGGCAGGAACATCGCCTTCGATGGCCGTAGCGTGGCCGTCGATGTCGCTCAGTTCGAACACATCCGGTGCAGCCATAGCGCACAGTGTGTGCCCTTGGCACAGTGCTGGGTCGACCTTCACCTTCACAATATTCCTCCTGTTTGCACGTGAATCTTTTTGTTATTCAGGCTGTTTCGACTAGCTGATCGGGGATGGCCGGCAATGACGATGTTGATCGAACTTGCGTCGTAGACGGACGGAAGGTGGGCACAGAACGTGTCCATGCCGCGAGATGGGCTGGGCTGGGAAATGGCTCGGGCCTGAGTGCGTGACTCACCGGCGACGGGGCTGCCGTCGTTACAGGTGAGCGTTCGAGTGTCGCATTCCGGTTCACAAGAATCTCCAATTCAATTTTGGAGAATCCTACTCTCGCTCTGACGTGGCCGCAAGATCCCGAGTAGAGACTGCTCAGGTGCAATGCAACCTTTCGGTGGGGGGTATGCGTACGACTTCACAGTTGCTACATTCACACCACCAGGATGCAATATTCTCGAATATGAGAACTCTATTTTCATACTTTAGTGAGGAGAACGGATGTCATCTCAGGAAACGGTGTCGGGCAACGAGGGCACCGCCGTGCTGGATGTCGATCGGCGTTTGCTCATCGACGGAAAGCTCGTGACAACGGAGCAGACGTTTGCATCGATCAATCCCGCTACCGGTGAGATCCTCGGTTACGCACCGAATGCGGGTGTCGCGGAGGCAGAAGCCGCTATCGCAGCAGCGCGCAAGGCGTTCGACACCACCAGCTGGGCAACCGATGTGGAATTCCGCATCAAGTGCCTCGACCAGCTGCACCAGGCAATGCTCGACAATCTCGAAGAGTTTCGTGCGCTGACGATCGCCGAAGTCGGAGCCACCTACATCAATACGCAGGGTAACCAGCTCGAGGCGCCCATCGGCATCATCCGCTACTACGCCGATCTGCTGCGCACCTACCCGCTGACCGAACAGCTCGGCGAGGTAGACATCAAGGGGCAGAAGCACAATCGCTGGATCGAGAAGGAAGCCGCCGGAGTCGTTTCCGCGATCATTGCGTACAACTACCCGAATCAGCTGGCGTTTGCCAAGCTGATTCCGTCGCTCGCCGCCGGTTGTACGATCGTCCTCAAGGGCGCTCCGGACACACCACTCATCACATTGGCGCTGGGCGAACTGATTGCCAATCACACCGATATTCCGGCCGGCGTGGTCAACGTACTGTCTTCGTCCGACGTGGAGACCGGCAAGATCATGACCACCCATCCCGACGTGGACGTGGTCACCTTTACCGGATCCACGCCCGTCGGCGCGTCGATCATGGCTGCGGCAAGTGCGAGCCTCAAGAAGGTCTTCCTCGAACTCGGTGGCAAGTCGGCATTGATCGTGCTCGAGGACGCGGACTTCGGCACCGTTGCACAGTTCGCGGCATTCTCCATCTGCTCCAACACAGGTCAGGGCTGTGCGCTCACCACCCGGCTGCTCGTGCCGCGGGCACATCACGACGAGATCGTCGCGAAGGTGGCCGGAATGATGGCGCACGTGCCGGTCGGAGACCCGACCAACCCGAAGATCTACATGGGCCCGCTCATCAGCGAGAAGCAGCGAGACAAGGTCGACGGTTTGGTTCAGCGGGCCGTCGAGGCGGGCGCGACGCTCGTGACCGGTGGCACGCGGATCGATCCCGGCTACTTCTACACGCCGACCCTGCTGGCAAATGTCCACCCGGACAGCGAAATTGCGCAGGAAGAGGTCTTCGGACCCGTGCTCGCAGTCATCCCGTTCGATGACGACGATCATGCCGTGGAGATCGCCAACAACTCGAAGTACGGACTCTCCGGTGGCGTGCTTGGTGCCGACGACGATCGCGCGATCGCCATCGGCCGCCGTATCCGCACCGGAACCTTCAGCGTCAACGGTGGCAACTACTTCACCCCCGATGTTCCGTTCGGTGGGTACAAGCAGTCGGGCATCGGCCGTGAGATGGGTACCGCCGGACTGGAGGAGTTCCTCCAGACCAAGGCTTTTGCGACGGTGGTCAAGTGAAGCCACTCGAGGGGATCCGCGTTCTCGAGGTCGCGATGTACGGCTTCGTTCCGTCGGCGGGCGCAGTGCTCGCCGACTGGGGCGCCGAGGTCGTCAAGGTGGAACACGCCGTCACCGGTGACCCACAGCGCGGCCTTCGTCAGGTCGGTGCGTTGAAGGTCGAGGGGGATCCCAACCCCAACGTCGAGCACGCCAACCGAGGCAAGCGCAGTATCGGCATCGACATGGGAACCGCCGAGGGTAAAGAGGTGTTGGATGCACTGATCCGCACAGCGGACGTGTTCCTCACAAGCTTCCTGCCCCAGGCTCGGACCAAGTTCGGAATCGACGTGGACGACGTCCGCGCCGTGAACCCGAAGATCGTCTACGCCCGCGGCAGTGCACTCGGGCCGCGCGGTGTCGAGTCCGACAAGGGTGGGTACGACATGACGGCCTTCTGGGCCAGGGCCGGAATTGCCGCTACTCTCACGCCTCCTGGAGTGGACGGCATGATCACCCCGCCGGGGCCGGCGTTCGGTGACACGATCTCCGGCACGAACCTTGCCGGCGGTGTTGCGGCAGCGCTGCTCAAGAGAGAACGTACGGGCGAGACCTCGGTAGTCGACGTCTCCCTCCTGGGCAGCGGCGTGTGGGCCATGGGACACGGGATTGCGTTGTCGGCGCATCTCGACCAGGCCATGGTGGCGCCGGTGCCGGGTGGTCATGGTGCACTGACCAATCCGTTGTCCGGGTTGTACCGCACATCGGACGGGCGCTTCCTTTCGTTCGTGATGCTCCAGGCCGGCAAGTACTGGGCCGATGTGTGTCGCCACATCGATCGCCTCGACCTCATCGACGACCCTCGTTTTGCCGATTCCAAGCAGATTGCCGCCAATACCGAAGCCGCAGTGGCTATTCTGCGTGAGGTACTGGGCAGCCGCACACTCGCGGAATGGTCGGAGAAGTTTGCCACTCTTGCCGGTCCGTGGGCGCCTGTGCAGGACTCGTTGCAAGTGTCGAGCGACGCGCAGGTTCTGGCCAACGAATATCTGCTCAAGGCAGGGGAACTCGAACTGGCCGCAAACCCGGTGCAGTTCGACGTCACTGCACCCGAACTGCGTGCAGGACCGGAATTCGCCGCTCACACAGACGAAATTCTGACAGAGTTGGGATTCGACTGGGAACGTGTCATCGCTTTCAAGATCGCGGGAGCAGTTACCTAGGAACTGTGACCACACCTGACAAATGAGGGCCGACCCGTTGGGGTCGGCCCTCATTTCAGTTCTCGTGCAACTGTTCGCGGTGCTCAGCTGTTTTCGGCGTCGCGAACCGTAATTGTGCCGTCCCTGACGGCGTCGGCGATGCTCTCATGGAGCATCGGGCAGCCGTCCTTGAGTGCAGATTTCTGCCCCGACGCGATGGCGTCCTTGAACGTGTGACACCGACGTGCCGGGTCGGAGGTCCACTGAATGCTGGTGTGCTTGTACGTGTTCTTGCGAACCAGTACGCACGCGCCGCATGTCTTGCAATCGACTTCCTGCATCCCCGAGTCGAGGTATTCCTGCTTGTCCTCGACGGTCTGGGCTTCGATTGCGCCCCGCCGTTCCGGTTGCCCGGCAAAGTCCGG
This sequence comes from Rhodococcus sp. AD45-ID, assembly GCF_003023755.1. Taxonomy (NCBI): domain Bacteria; kingdom Bacillati; phylum Actinomycetota; class Actinomycetes; order Mycobacteriales; family Nocardiaceae; genus Rhodococcus; species Rhodococcus sp. AD45-ID. Next base: position 205,954 of record NZ_PYHL01000003.1, read on the forward strand.
AGCCTTGGCCCAACGGAGGTCACGGATCGAGGCGCTCACGACTAGACCTCTGCTTCCTTCTTTGCAGCGGCTTCCTTCTCGGCCTTCTGACGGGCGAGGTTTTCCTCGACCTCAGCGTGCCAGGCTTCGTTGGCCTTGGTGGTGTCCACTTCGAACTCGAAGCGCTGCGTCATCTTCTCGGTGACGTCGGCCTTGTCGACGTAGAACTGCTCGTACCAGCGTCGTAGCTGGTAGACGGGGCCGTCCTCCTCGCAGAGGAGTGGATTTTCGATCTTGGTCTTGTTCTTCCAGATCGCGACGTCCTGAAGGAATCCTTCGCTGATGCCCTCGGTGAACTTGCCGGCCAACTTGTCGGCCATTTCGTCGGAGACGCCCGTCGGCTTCTTGACCGTCACGCCCCACTGCAGCACGAATGAATCCGGGCTGATCGGGTAGTGGCAGTTGATCAGGACGCTTTCGACCTCGTATCCGCTGTAGCTGTTCCACAGAGGATTGACCATGTACGACGGTCCGTAATACGCAGCCTCGGAGCGAAGTAGCGTATCGCCGCCGTACTGGGATGCCATTCCGATGTCGGGACGGCCCGTGGTGTTGAGGTACTGAGTGGCGATCTCACCTTCGAAGACGTTCTTGAAGTACGTCGGGAAGGCGTAGTGGATGTAGTAGAAGTGCGCCATGTCCACGACGTTGTCGATTATCTCGCGGCAGTTGGAACCCTCGATGACCATGGAGTTCCAGGTCCAGTCTGTCCACTCGTCGCTGTACGCGCCCTCGATGCGAGGGATCACGATTTCCTCGGGCGGAGGATTGCCCTCTGGGTCGTTCCAGACGAAGAGCTGAGCGTTCTGTTCGAGTGTGTGCCACGCCCGGGTGCGGGCGAGCGGGGGCACGCGGCGGGCGTAGGGAATGCCGGTGCACTTTCCGTTTCCACCCCAGCGCCAGTCATGGAACGGGCACGCGATGGAATCGCCTTTGACCTCGCCTTGGGTGAGGTCACCGCCCATATGTCGGCAGTACCCGTCGAGGACTTTGATATCGCCCTTGCTGTCGGCGAACACCACGAGCTTGGTACCGAAAGCCTCGATCGCGTGCGGTTTGCCGTCCTTGAAGGTCTTCAGAAGACCCAGGCAATGCCATCCACGCGCGAACCGCGTCTGCACCGTTCCCACGTCGATCTCGCGAATCTGCGCCATAGTGACCTCACATCCCTTCTAGCTGTTAATAGAACACGTTATAGAATGAACTCTGATTTCGCTAGATTTCGGATGCACTTGTTACAGCATTGCGGCCCTCAATGACGCGATTTGCGACATCTCGACAGAAAAGAGAACGTGTTCTAGTCTCAAAGGTAAGTGAACTATCCGAGCGAGACAGACGGGAGCGTCGAAGTGGGTAACCATGACAGCCACGAGGTGATGCAGAAGCTCGACGCATTGTTGCCGGCACTACGTGAGCGGGCGCAGGAGACCGAGGATCTTCGTCGTATCCCTGACGAGTCCGTCAAGGCATTGCAGGAGACCGGTTTCTTCCGTCTACTGCAGCCGAAGCAGTGGGGCGGATACGAAGCCGATCCGGTCCTGTTCTACTCGGCGGTCAAAAAGATCGCGAGCGCCTGCGGATCGACGGGGTGGGTCTCCTCGATCATCGGCGTTCACAACTGGCACCTGGCTCTGTTCTCGCAGCAGGCCCAGGAAGACGTGTGGGGCAAGGACTCTGACGTTCGCATCTCGTCCTCTTACGCGCCCATGGGTATGGGTGAGGTAGTCGAGGGCGGATACAAGGTCAACGGCGCGTGGGCGTGGTCATCGGGTTGCGACCATGCAACGTGGGCAGTTCTCGGCGGGCCGGTCTTCAAGGACGGTCGCGCCGTCGATTTTGTCAGCTACCTGATTCCCCGCGAGGACTACCAGATCGACGACGTCTGGAATGTGGTCGGACTGCGCGGAACCGGCTCCAATACCGTTGTGGTCAAGGATGTATTTGTTCCGACCCATCGCGTGCTGAGCTTCCGGGCGATGAGCGAACTGACTGCTCCCGGACTCGAGAACAACACCGCTCCCGTCTACCGGATGCCGTGGGGCACCATTCATCCCACTACGATTTCGGCCCCGATCGTCGGAATGGCTTACGGCGCTTACGAAGCGCACGTCGAGCATCAGGGCAAGCGGGTTCGCGCAGCCTTTGCCGGCGAGAAGTCCAAGGACGATCCGTTTGCGAAGGTACGTATCGCCGAGGCATCCAGCGACATCGATGCAGCCTGGCGTCAACTGTCCGGCAATGTCGCCGACGAGTACGCGTTGATCCTTGCGGGCGAAGAGGTTCCGATGGAACTGCGTCTGCGAGCGCGACGCGATCAGGTCCGGGCCACCGGTCGCGCGATCGCGTCCATCGACAAGCTCTTCGAGAACTCCGGAGCAACAGCACTGCAGAACGGCACGCCGATTCAGCGATTCTGGCGCGACGCTCACGCCGGACGCGTCCACGCGGCCAACGATCCAGAACGCGCATACGTCATGTTCGGAACAGGCGAGTTCGGTCTGCCGATCACCGACACGATGGTCTAGGGGAGACGTCCGTGACAACCACCGAAGAAGTGTTCACCTACGAATCCACGTCGCGTTTTGCGCAGGTGCGCCCCGACCTGAAACTGCATTTCCACGAAGCCGGGGTAGGGAACGATCGCACCATCGTGCTGCTGCACGGAGGCGGTCCGGGAGCGTCGTCGTGGTCGAACTTTGCCCGCAACATTCCGGTGTTGGCGAAGAACTTTCACGTCATCGCGGTCGATCAGCCCGGCTACGGACAGTCGGACAAGCCGACCGAGCATCCGCAGTACTTCGTGCACAGTGCGTCGGCGCTCAACGACCTCCTGGACACGCTCGAGATCACCGGTCGCGTTGATCTTCTGGGCAATTCGCTCGGTGGTGGCGCTGCTGTTCGCTTTGCGCTCGACTACCCGGACCGTGCCGGCCGGCTGGTCCTCATGGGGCCAGGCGGTCTGAGTGTCAATCTCTTTGCACCCGACCCCACCGAAGGCGTCAAGAACCTCGGGAAGTTCAGCTACCAGCCCACACGTGAGAACCTCGAAGCATTCCTGCGGATCATGGTCTTCGATCAGAAGCTGATCACGCCGGAACTCGTCGACGAACGTTTTGCCGCAGCCAGTACTCCCGAGTCCCTGGCTGCGGCCAAGGCGATGGGTAAGTCCTTCTCCAGCGGAGACTTCGAGCTCGGCATGCTCTGGCGCGAGGCGTACAAACTGCGCCAACGGGTGCTGTTGATCTGGGGCCGTGAAGACCGCGTCAACCCGCTCGACGGCGCACTGGTGGCGCTCAAGATGATTCCGCGCGCGCAACTGCATGTCTTCGGTGGTTGTGGGCACTGGGCGCAACTCGAGAAGTTCGACGAATTCAACCGGCTCGCAACCGACTTCTTGCTCGACGGAGGTAAGTGATGGGTATTCGATCTCTGGCATACATGCGTATCGGGGCCACCGATATGGGCGCATGGCGCGAGTACGGGCTCAAGGTTCTCGGCATGAGCGAGGGCAAGGGCGTCGACCCCGATTCGCTGTACCTTCGCATGGACGATTTCCCGGCACGTCTGGTCATCGTTCCGAACGAGTCGGATCGTCTGCTCGTCTCCGGGTGGGAGACAGCGAATGCGGCTGAGCTGCAGGATATCCGTGACAGGTTGTCGGCAGCCGGGGTTCCCTTCAAGGAGGGCACGTCGGAGCAGTTGAAGGACCGTCGCGTGGTCGAGCTGATTGCGTTCGAGGACACCTCGGGGAACTTGCTCGAGGTGTTTCACGGTGTAGCGCTCGAACATCGACGCGTCGTGAGCCCGTATGGACACAAGTTCGTCACGGGGGAGCAGGGGCTCGGACACGTCGTGCTCACCACCGATGACGACGACGCGTCGTTGCGCTTCTACCGCGACGTCCTCGGATTCAAACTGCGGGACTCGATGCGTCTGCCACCGCAAATGGTCGGCCGACCCGCTGACGGCGATCCGGCGTGGCTGAGGTTCCTCGGCTGCAACCCACGTCACCACAGCCTGGCGTTCCTGCCGTTCCCCAATCCGACGGGCATCGTGCACCTGATGCTCGAGGTGGAGAACTCAGACGACGTCGGACTGTGCCTTGACCGTGCGCTGCGCAAGAAGGTCAAGATGTCGGCGACCCTCGGGCGCCACGTCAACGACGAAATGCTCTCGTTCTACATGAAGACTCCCGGCGGCTTCGACATCGAATTCGGTTGTGAGGGACGCGAGGTCGAAGACGAGAGTTGGATCGCGCGGGAAAGTACGGCAGTGAGTCTGTGGGGTCACGACTTCACGGTCGGACTGAAGCCGTGAGTGCCCCTGCACTCGACCCGCGGCAGTTCCGTACCGTCCTGGGCCAGTTCTGTACCGGTGTCACCATCATCACGACCGTCGACGACGGCGTGCCGGTGGGTTTTGCGTGTCAGTCGTTTGCCGCGCTCTCCCTCGACCCGCCCCTGGTGTTGTTCTGCCCCACCAAGGGTTCTCGGTCGTGGGCGGCAATCGAGAAGACCGGAAAGTTTGCCGTCAACGTGTTGGCGGAGGAACAACAGTCGGTATGCGCGCGCTTCGGTTCGCGTGAGCCGGACAAGTTCGCCGGTATCGACTGGACACCGTCGCCGTTGGGTTCACCGATCATCGACAAATCGCTCGCGCACATCGACTGCACCGTCGAAACCGTCCATGACGGCGGCGATCACTTCGTGGTCTTCGGTCGGGTCTCGTCGATGAGTGAGGTCAAGACCGAGCGTCCACTGCTGTTCTATCGCGGGCAGTACACCGGGATCGAACCGGACAAGACCGTCCCCGCGCATTGGCGGGACGATCTCGAGGCGTTCCTGACAACAACGACGGAAGACACCTGGCTGTAGGGGCCTGCGGCCCCTGTGCGCCTTTTTGGTAGTGGGGACTGCCGGAAAGGCGCACAGGGGGCGGAGCCCCTACAAGGAAAAACACGTCTGGCAGAAGTCCTCACCGAACGGCGTGAGCAGGATGCTACGACGCACTATCTTGTTGGACCGGCCCGCGCGGCGAACGGCGTCGATCACCGCGGGCTGGACTTCGACGACCTGATATCGATCCGCTTCGACAGGTTCTCGAGAGAATGACACCAGCCCGAGTCGGTGCAGGTTGTTGAGGTAGGCATTCGTGCGATCCAGGTGCCGGCACCCGGCGAGATCGCCGATCATCGACAGGCCTTCGTCGATCATTTCCGACCCGACGCCGAAGGGCCGGGCTGTCCGGACGTCGACGCTCGGTTGTGCGCCCGACAATGCGAGCAGGCGCAGGATGCGTGCTTCGTCCGGTGCAATCTCGTCGAGGATTCGGTCGTAGGCGGGGTGAAGATCGTCGCGGTCGGTGACGTCGGCGGAACGGTCGAGCAGGTTGTCGCCGCGCTGGCGAAGGGCCGCGAGCATGGCCTCGGTGCTCTGTTTACCGGTGGGGCGAGCGCGCATGGCCGATCGCAGGTTTTCGGATCGGGAGGGCCCGGCACTTGCCGTTCGCTTTGTCGAAGGTTGAACGTTGGCGGCTTCGGCGGCCTCTGCTGCCGCGTCGGCGGCGGCTGCAACGATCTGCCGCGTCGCCTCGCGCGCTGTGCCCAACGCCCACCCCGTTATTTTCAGGGAAGTGAGTGTGGTGGTGGCGGTCAAGCCGACCAGGCTACGGATCAACCGCTTTTCGACGGATTCTTCGGTGCCCGTGTCGATATCCCAGTCATACGTGGGTTCTTCGCGCTGCTCACTCATTCTCATACTCCGAATATCGCGAGGTGCAGGAAACCGGCCAACGAGCCGAGTACCGCTCCGTGGACGAACAACAACCATTCATCTTGTTTGACGGCAGATCTCAGCAGTTCGCTGAAGTCTTCCGGTGACAGTTTGTTCATTTGCGCCGTGACGAATATCCGGATTTTCTCGGACTGACTTTCGGCAAAAGCCGCGTCCTCGAATACTCGTGGAACGAGGTCGAGCACTTCGGTTGTCGCGAGGCTCGGCAGACGCTTGTAGCTTTGCGAGCCGACCGTCATTTTCACGACGGATCGTGCCCATCCGACGGCGTCGTCGACGGATTCACGAAGTACCTGATCGAGCATTCGGCGGGTTCGGTCCGAGCGTGGTCCTTCGAGAAGTTCTGTGCCGATGTTCTCGAGTGTGATGACGTGATCGGCGAGCGTTTTTGCGTACCCCTCGATGATCTCGGTGCGTCGTTTGAGGAAAAGACCTTGCCGCCACGGCACCCATCGGCTGGGCGCGATGGGCTCGAAGATCATTGTGATTCCGAGGTAGTTGACGATGTAGCCGATGATGACGCCGCCGATGGGCAGGATCCACCAGTACGGCAGGAAGTGCAGTACGGCCACCAGGACAAACCCCATCGGAAACCCGAAGTAGAAACCGAAGTTCTGCATGAATCGCAGTTCTTTGTTTCCCATGGTCCGGAAAATGTCGTTGAGTAGTTTCGGGTGCGACGACAGGTACCGGATCACCATGAGTTTGGCGTCGATGAATTCGTCGATGTTCTCTTCGATGCGGTCCGTGATGGTGCGGACGCTGGCCGGCAGATCTTCCTCGACCTTCCGGAAAACAGCTTCTTTCACCGGGTTCGGAAGGTTGTGCCAGAGCTGAGGATTCTCGGCGGTCATGATTCTGGTGACCACACCGCGGACTTCGCTTCGCGAGATGGTGACCAGATGTTCGGCGATGCTGTCCGGATCGAGTTCACGGTAGAAGTCGGCGATGCTGCCCACTTTTGCCAACGATTTGTCCACTGCGATCGACGCCATTTTCTCGGCCCGGGAGGGCACAATTCCTTGCCAACCGAAGCGGCCGTCGCTGGTGATCGCCGGGATTACCTGGACCCGGCGCGGGAGCAGTGGGAACAGGATCTTGAGGCCCGGAATTCTGACTCCGTGGAATTCGAGTGGGGCGAAGAGCATCAGAACGCCCGACCAATTGGTGATGTACCCGATGATTCCTGTGAACAAAGGAATGGTGATCAACTGTTCGAGCAAGTGGTCCGGCACCGTCGCCCATCCTCCTCATATCCGAGAACCTCACGTTCGGACATGATTGCCGAAACTTCGCTCTTCGTGGGTGTTTCCTTCGCTACTACTGCGCCTTCCCAGTTGCGTCAGCATAGATCCCCGGTAATCCGGGCCGTCGATGGGTCGGAAGTTAATGTAACCTGACGTACATGGTCAGCTTTGCGCACAACACGACGACGCCGGTTTCCTTCCGGCGCATCGATTAGCACCTGCTGACCGAACCCTTTTCCGCCCCGGGAGTTATCGCCCCGGGGTTGTTCTGTTTCTTCGCTCCGATGCGCGACTCCCCTTGAACGATTTGGAGAGCTCTCATGAGCGTTGACCACCGCGAACTCGGACGCGAGCTGGAACTTTTCACCACCACCCCCATCGTCGGAGCGGGCCTTCCGCTCTGGTTGCCGGACGGCGCGATCATCAGGAGCGAACTCGAGAAGTTCGCGGCCGAGCAAGCTGCTCGGTCCGGATGTCGCAGTGTCTACACCCCGGTGATGGCGAAGAAGGAGTTGTACGAGAGATCGGGACATTGGTCCAAGTTCTCGGAAGACATGTTCCCCGAAATGCAGATAGGTGGGGAATCGTTTCTTCTTCGTCCTGCTAACTGTCCTCATCACGCACAGGTATTCGCCGCGCGCGGCCGTAGTTATCGCGAACTCCCTTTCCGCCTTCGCGAACTCGGCTCGATGTTCCGTAGCGAACTCTCCGGTGTTCTCAGCGGACTGAGCCGCGTCAGGCAGATCAATCTCGACGACGCACACGTCTTCTGCACTCGTGACCAAGTTCGAGCCGAAGTGATCGTTGCGATCGACGCGATCGAGCACTGCTACTCGACTCTCGGGATTGCCGAACGGGAATATCGGCTTTCGATCAGAGGGGCAGTGAGCGGAGGGGCAGCGGGGCAGTACCTCGGAACCGACGAACAGTGGGCCACCGCCGAGGATCAACTTCGCAGCGCACTGAATGCGCGCTCGATCGACTACGTGGAAGCCAAGGGAGAGGCTGCGTTCTACGGGCCCAAGATCGACGTCCAAGTGCGAGATGCGAACGGCCGCGAAGAAACACTCTCGACCGTCCAACTCGACTTCAACCAACCGGAGCGGTTCGGGCTCGAGTACACAGCGGAGGACGGAACCAAGGATCGTCCGGTGATGATCCATCGAGGCCTGCTGGGTTCGATGGAACGTATGACCGCGCTCTTGATCGAAAGGTTCGAAGGTCGGATGCCGCCGTGGCTGGCGCCCAACCAGGTCTCGATCCTGCCCGTCGGCGATCGGCATCAGGATGCGGCCGAGCGTCTACGGGCAGATCTCGAGGCTCGCGATGTCCGCGTGGCCGTTGCGTCCGAAGGGTCGTTGGGACGCCGCATCCGCGAGGCTCGTACTCACCGGGATTCGTACGTCGCCGTGATCGGGGACAACGAAGTGCGGGGCGGCACCGTCGACACTCTGATCCCGGCGCGGGATGAGCGGGCCGTCGTCGACGCGGGAGTGTTTGTCGATCAGGTGGTCGCGGACATCAACGAGCGTGCCCTGCTTCCGGCAGGGTTCTAGCCGACGGGAAGTTCGTGGAGCGCCCGCACCAACGGCGCGAGTTCGGGTGTCTTGCATGCCTCGTCGAGTGCGGCTTCGAGGGTGGCGTCGTGCGTCGGCCGTGCGCTTTCGAGAAGCTCGCGGCCGGCCGGCGTCAACTCGGTGTAGATGCCTCGACGGTCGTCGGCGCACAGGATTCGGGTCAGTAGTCCACGATCTTCGAGACGGTTGACCAATCGCGTCGTGGCACTGCTGCTCAGCGCGGCAGCGCGAGCCAGCTGGGCCATGCGCATGTGCCAGCCGTCTTGGCGGCTCAACGCGTCGAGGACTGTGTATTCGACGACGGACAGTTTGTGCTCACGCTGGAGAGCGCGTTCCAATTCGGTGTCGAGGGCGCCGTGCAGCGCTGCGAGCGTGCGCCACCCTTGCGAACGGATTTCGACGGCGTCGTCGGCGATCCCCATGTGATTCTCCTTGTCCGATTCCTGCCGCTCCAGGTTACCAGCTTGCGCATGTAGCGCGCGCATGCAACTATTTATAGCGCGCGTGCAACTACTGCACACGCCCGCTAACGGCTTACGCGTAAATCTGTGAAAGGAACATCGAGATGCCATTGGGTCTCATTGCCCTCGCTATGGGCGGGTTCGGGATCGGCCTCACCGAATTTGTCATCATGGGCCTGCTGCCCGAGGTCTCCGCCGATTTCGAGGTCACCGAAGCCGTAGCGGGCTACCTGATCTCCGGCTACGCACTGTCCGTCGCGATCGGTGCAATTCTGGTGACCGCGGCCGTCATCCGGTTCGAGCGCAAGAAGGTCCTACTCTCGCTGATGGTGCTGTTCATCATCGGCAACCTGATGTCCGCGCTGGCCCCGTCGTACGAGGTGATGATGGGTGGGCGCATCGTTGCGGCCCTGTGCCATGGCGCGTTCTTCGGCATCGGATCGGTGGTCGCCGCCGGAATGGTCGCACCGGACAAGCGTGCAGGTGCCATCGCAATGATGTTCTCCGGGTTGACCATTGCCAATGTTCTCGGCGTTCCGTTCGGCACGATGCTCGGCCAACAGTTCGGATGGCGCTCGACATTCTGGGCGATCACCGTCATCGGCATTGTCGCGCTGATCGGGATCGCGGTTCTGGTGCCTACGACGCCGGCACCAACGGCGGGCGGCGGGCTGCGCGGCGAACTCGGAGCCTTCCGCAACAAACAGGTGTGGCTCTCGATCGCGATCACGATTCTCGGCTACGGCGGAATGTTCGGCGCGTTCACGTACATCGCGTTCACTCTCACCGAGGTGAGTGGCTTTGCAGCGTCCAGTGTTCCGTGGTTGCTGATCCTTTTCGGTTCCGGTCTGTTTGTCGGCAACGTCCTCGGTGGGAAGGCTGCCGACCGTTCGCTGACGAAGGCGCTGGTCTGGATTCTCGCGATCTTGACCATCGTTCTGATCGTGTTCGCGGCGACTGCAGAGAGCAAGGTCATGACCGTGATCTCACTGTTCTTCATGGGCGCCTTCGGTTTTGCGACGGTACCCGGGCTGCAGATGCGGATCATGAACTACGCGTCGGAGGCGCCGACTATGGCATCGGGCGCCAATATCGCCGCGTTCAATGTCGGAAATGCATTGGGCGCGTGGCTCGGTGGTCTCACCATTGCCGCTGGGCTCGGCTTCACCTCCCCGATCTGGATGGGAGCCGCCGTCACCGTAGTCGGTTTGGTGGTGCTGCTCCTCGCGTCGTCGATGGACAGGTCGGAGAAGGCTCCCGAGCGGGACGGCGTACTGGTCGGGTAGTGCCGGGGTTGTCCGGGTCTGTACCCCACTTCACCTGAGCGAACGTACCTTTCGGCGCATCCAAGGCGACGAAAGGTACGTTCGCTCAGTCGGGCATGAGCCCGCAGCAGCCGACTTCCGGCATCAGAACTTGATCAGATCGCCCACGAAGATCTGGTCGGGATTGGTGATCCACGCATTCATGGCCCACACCTCTTGCCAATTCTTCCCTCGCGTTGAAGCAAGGTCGAACAGCGTATCGCCTTCGGACACAGTCACCGTGTCGCCGACTGCCGACGTGGCAGGCTCTGGTGCCGGAGCATTCAACGCGGGTGCGAACGTCGGTCCGGGCGTGACGCTAGCCCCGGTATCGCACGCGCCTGTCGACTTCAGGAAGGCGAGGGGATCGACGGCGCCGCCGCTGTGAATGCGCAGATGCAGATGCGGGCCGGTCGAGCTGCCGGTATTACCCGTGGCACCGATTTGGTCGCCGGCCTCGACGTGAGCGCCTTCACCGACCCACGTTTCGGAGAGGTGGCCCATCTGGATCTGCTCGCCGGTATCGGCTTCGAGCTGGATGTAGGTTCCGTATCCGCCGGGGTCGTATGGTCCGGCAACCGAGATCGTGCCCGACGTCGGGGCATGGAGGACCGTTCCGACGTTGACCGCGAAGTCCGCTCCATCATGTCCGGCGTGGAACCCCTGCGAGAGCACCCCATCTACCGGCCACTCCCAACTGCAGCTGTTACCAGCATGAAGAGGGGCCACGTGGATGGCTTCTTCGGCAGAAGGCAGTGTCGATGAAATCACGTTGTCCGAACCAGGGGTGACTCCACCCCAACCGAGGTGTGTGCCACACACCGGCCACGCACCAATGCCCTGAGCGTCGAGTGTTGCCTCCGCTGCTGCGACTTGATCCGCGACCGACGCCATGTCAGCACGGGCCGGTGCACCGGCTGGTTTGTAGGCATCCCACGTCGACTGCGTGAACTGCAGTCCGCCGTAGAACCCGTTGCCCGTGTTGATGCTCCAGTTTCCCGAACTCTCGCACATGGCCACTTGCGACCAGTCGTGTGCGCTGGCTACACCCGTGTTGGCGAAGGTGGCGATGGCTGTCAGAGCGCCTGCTCCGGCAGCGAGTGTGATGAATCGTGTGGCGTGAGAACGATGGTGTTTCTTGTGTTTTCCCATGATCTTTTCCTTGATCGGTGTCGGCAATCTCGCGGCACGCAGCGGTGATCAACTGCTGAGCAGCGTGGTGTACGAGATCGCCCATGCTGGAAGGCGATTGAAGATGAGTTGACAACAAGTGCGCCAACAGTTCTCGCTATCCGTGGACAATTATTTGCATTGACCGAATTGGTCAGGCCAATTTCTTTGTTACAGAGCGCCTCTCGAGTGAAGAGAGAGCGTGCCGATAGTTCCTTCCGGTTTCATGGTCACGATTTGTGAGTCACGCCTAGGTTGTTGCCTCGCCCACATGCGTACAACGGCCCAATTACCCGGTGGCATACCTATTTCGCGGATTACGCCAATTTTTGACAAGTCGAACCAAGCCGACCGGTACCACGTTTTTCAGGGCAACTGGTCGATGAACTCCACGATGGCCGATTGGGTGGCCTTGCTGGTATTGCCGGGTATTCAACTGTGCCAGAAGGATTCTGGGTGGACCATCATGTCCTGGGAAAGTTAGCAGCGGGTCTGACGCGATCGGGCTGAGGAAACGGACTGACCGAGTTGCCACTGGTTCATGGCGCAGAAACTATTGATCTCTCACGCGGCATTATTGTCTTCGGCCAGTTCAGGGGCGGGTGAGAAATCATTTTCGTAGTGCGAGCGGCGTCGCTTGGCGGGGTAGGTCTACGGCAAAGCTACACGTCAAACAGGTTGAACCCTCGGCATTGATTGCGAAGGTAGTGACGCGCGACGACCCGAAAACAGGTACCCGAATGGGTCATTCGACCCGTGTGAGGAGAAAGGCCGGATGCCAGAGTGGAGCACACGGATTCACCCGAAGCTGTTCCACAATAGAAAACTTGCGACACGCCTTGCGCTCCCAGTGATCGATTGGCGCAACCCTTGTGAGGGATCTGTGTCGCACCCTGAGGGTCGCAGTCTGCGCCCGGGGATGAGCCCTCCTGCGGAGCCCCGACAAAGGGGCACCGCAGGAGGGCATTCAAACGCGTTCGCGCAATGAGGCAGACGCCGTCAGATGGTTGTCGCCTCACCGAATGTCATGGCGAGGTTGGTGATCGTGGTTGTCATCAAAGCTCGTTTCGGCAGGCCGAGGCGTCGTAGTTCGGCGGCCATAGGGTGGGTGCCAAGCTGGAGCTCCGCACCACCAGGGCGAGATTTGACGCCGGTGGGAGCCATGTCCCACGACGTACAGCGGGTGATGCCGTCGAGATGTGAATATGCGGCAAGTGACATGTTTGCTCCCGAGCCGGGAACGCTCACTCCCGATTTCACGCTCAACTGCGCGATGAGTTTGCCGTCGTGAGATACCGAACCGCGTTTGACGGAACCGACATGCTCGGTATCGAACTCCGCCATCACCTTCGGGAATCCCCAGATCTCACGGCCGGCGGCCTTGGTGAACTCGCCGTCGACGGGCAGTTCATGGATGAGGGCGCCCGCTGTGCCGGACGTGAGCGCACGAAGGTCGCCCAGCACCGAAATTTCCGGTGGGGCGGTATGGCTTCGCACCATGTATGTCACGCCGAATTCGTTGTACGGTCCCAGATCTCCGTCCACGTAGTCGACAAATACCAGTCCGCACAGTGCGCGCCCCGGGCGGAATTGCAGAACGGTCAGTCCGGTGTGGTTGATGATCGACTGGGCAGTAACACTCGGAACGGAGAACATCGCCATGAACGCGGAGGCGGTACGGACTTCTACGGGCATCTCGACGGTCTTGCCCAGGATGGTATAGCTCATGCCACCACCCCGCGGAGTCCGTCGGCGCCGTACACGGATTCGAGCATCGAGCGGAAATCCGGTCCGCGACGCAGCATTTGACCGCCGTCGACGTTGATGATCTGTCCGGTGATCCACGTGGAGTCCGGTCCGAGGAGGAATGTCGCGAGTGCTGCGATGTCCTCCACTTCGCCGACACGTGCGAGGGGAGTGTTGGCCATGTAGTCGTCGAGAATCGGTCCACCGTCGGTGATGAGCGCGACCAGATCGGTCCGGGTGAGGCCGGGACGAATCGCATTGACTCGAATATTGCTGGCACCCAGTTCATCTGCCGCCAACTGTACGAGATGGTCGACGCCGGATTTCGACACGCCGTACGCTCCGAACCATCGATGTGTGTTGCTGCTCGCGATCGACGAGATCGCCACGATGGAACCACCGCCTCCGGAGACGAGGGCACGTGCGCCGTGCTTGATCGTCAGCATCGTGCCGGTCACGTTGAGGTCTACCGTGCGGCGCCACGCATCGACGTCGAGTTGGGTCACCGGGGCGATGGTTTCGTTGCCACCGGCGCAGGCAACAACGCCGTCGAGTGTTCCCGTTGCCTCGACCGCGGATGCGACTGCAGCGATGACCTCGGCTTCGACGGTTATGTCGGTGGGTACAGCAGTGACGGAGCCGGACCCGTTGCGGGCACGAATCGAGTTGGCCGCAACATCGAGTTTGTCCTTGTTTCGTCCGCAGATCGTGACGTGGGCACCGGCTCCGGCGAGCGCACCGGCAATGCCGAATCCGATGCCGCTTCCGCCTCCGGTCACAAGTACCGATCTGCCTGCAAAGGCGGTGTTGTCGCCCATGTCCATCTCCCGGTTGTCGTCTGCGCGGTGTACACGGATCGAGGTGGGCCGAAGAACTTCGGCAATAACGCCCCGAGCTCTATAGGAACAGGTTCTACTTGTTGAGGCAAGGGTTTCTCGAGAGAGGACGGCGAGATGGCGAATCGGCCGAACTTCGACCTGATCGACGGGCGCTTCTATTCCGGTGATCTCGGCGATGTGCGCGACGCATACGCGTGGATGCGTGAGCACGAACCCGTGTACCGAGACAGCGCGAACGGCATCACCGCCGCTGCAAGCTACGCCGCCGTCATCGCGGCCGAGCGAGACCCTGCGTTGTTCTCCAATGCCGGCGGCATCAGACCCGAAACCGGTCCGCTTCCGCAGATGATCGACATGGACGATCCAGAGCACCTCACGCGTCGACGCCTCGTCAATGCCGGATTCACCAAAAGGAAAGTCGAAGCAAAACGCGATCGGATTCGACAGATCTGTGACCAGTTGATCGATGCTGTCTGTGAGAGCGGGGAAGCGGACTTCGTGGCCGATCTTGCCGCGCCGTTGCCGATGGCGGTCATCGGCGACATGCTCGGTGTGCGTCCGCAAGAACGCGCGGTGTTCCTGCGGTGGTCGGACGATTTGGTGAAAGCGCTGGGTAGTAACGCTTCCCCAGAGCAACTTCAGGCGATGATGGCGGCGTACGTCGATTTCACCGAGTACATGACCCGGACGATCAGGGAGCGTCGGTCAGCCCCAGCAGACGACTTGATCAGCACGTTGATTCACAGCGAGATCGACGGAGAGGCGCTGTCGGACCAGGAAATTGTCAACGAGTCGTTGTTGATTCTGATCGGCGGCGACGAAACAACGCGCCACGTGCTCAGCGGAGGGATGGAACAACTCCTGCGCCACCCCGATCAGTACCGAACGCTGGCCGCCGACCCGGAGATGATTCCGTTGGCGATGGAAGAGATGCTGCGATGGTCGTCGCCGATCAAGAACATGGCCCGCACACTTACCCGCGACACGGATTTCTTCGGTGCGCGTCTGAAAGCGGGAGAGAAGATGCTGCTGCTCTTCGAGTCGGCGAACTTCGACGACGCTGTGTTCGTGGATGCGCCGCAGTTCGATATCGGTCGGACACCGAACCCACACGTCGCGTTCGGGTTCGGCACGCATTTCTGCTTGGGTAATCAGCTGGCGAGGCTGGAAGGAACGATCATGTTCGAGCAGCTTTTCCAGCGTTTACCGGGAATGGAACTGGCGACGGACGCACCACTACCGCGTCGCGCCGCCAACTTCGTGTCCGGCATCGAATCGATGCCGATACGATTCTCGCTCGCCAATCCGCTACCCGGGTAGTTGGCAGTTGGGCGCTGCCGCGTCCTCGGACAAGGGACTGCCCGTGGGGTTGACGTAAACGACAAGGAGAACCAGGGGAGTGGTCTGCGAATTGTTGCCGATGTGAACGTGATCCGATCCGCTCGGTTCGATGAGGGTGTTACCGGTCTGATAGATGCCGTCGACCGAGCAATCGGATCGGTAGTGGCTCAAGGTGCCGCCGGCAACGGCGGCGTACAGAACACCGTCGTGGAAGTGCCAGCCGGTGGATCCACCCGGGTCGACAGTGATTTTGCGCAGCACATAGTCCTTGTCGCCGAACGTCACCTGCCCGAGGATTTCGCCGTGCACCCCGGTGCTCGGTGTCGCCGACGCGACGGTGGGAGTCACCGCAAGACCGCAAGCTGCAGTCAGAGCAAGTAGAACTCGATGTCGTATACGCATGAGCAGGCCTCTCGAATGGGTGTGCTCATGAGTGTCCCCCGGCAATGCTTGAATTGTCGGATATTAGGGACTGTGGTTGTAAACAGTCAGGAGTATTACGCGGACAACGCAGTTGGTACGTGAAGTTCTGTTTCGGCAAACCCGTTCCTCGTCCGGAACGTTGCCTCCGAGGTGATGTCCGTGGTGTTACCCGTGCTCGGTGTGGGACTTTCCCGAGTCGGGACGATTGAACGCATCAGTTGCGGCACGGTGGTGTAGATCCGTCACCGTAGAAATCTGCTTGGATACCAGTGCATTGAGTTCGCGATGCTGGTCCTCGGTCTCGCCGGCCGGGATATCGCGCAGAATTTCCCACATCGCACTTTTTCCGCAGAGCGCGGTTCGCATGACTTCCAGGGCAGCTAGTTTGACGAGACGGGACTGCCACAGTGCATCGATGTGAACAAGTTTTCTCATCCGATTCAATCCCGCATCGATCACCGGATAGCGAGGTAGCGAAATTTCCTGAGTGTCTTCGATCAGTTGCAATAACTGTCCGATTTCGTACTCCAATTCGTTCGGCAGCGAATCCAGCCGTCCCTCCGCCCACGATCCGTAGGAGTCGACGAGCGACCTCGCGAGCTGTAGACCCAACATTGCACCACAGAGGTGTGTGACCAGGTAGGCCGTGGCGATGTGTTCCTCGGATGATCGAGATCGATTTCCGAACATGTTCGCCCTTCCTTGATGCTGTGTGCAGTGTTTTCCTTCGCGAGATGCTCGCGATCAGCTGAACGCGGTGGCGCCGATTTATGCGTGGAGCACTGCATATGTGGGATTGTGCTTGCTGATTCTTCGTTTGCCGACAGTGGCTTCAGGGTATTCCGAGAGTGGTGATCGCGGTAGAGCAACTAGCCGTGTGTATCCGTCGATACTACAGTCGCGCGCGACTTGTCGGGACTTGATCGAGCGGCCCCTGGTTCGCGCACGACAAGGAGTGGAATCATGTTTCGTCAGAATGCATCTCGGCACGAGAGGCATGAATCGTCTGCAGGCGATGCAGCCCCGGCAAATGACTACGCAGCCTCTGATCGCGCGGCGGTGCCGGTTCGAGAAACAACGCCTGGTCGGATGTGGGTGCCTCGCACCCGTGGTGCTGTCAGTGGCCTGGCCCTGATTCTGCTTGGACTCTGGGGAGCGTTGATACCGTTTGTGGGTCCGTACTTCTCGTTTTCTTTCACGCCGGATGAGGCGTGGACCTGGACTTCCGCCCGGGGTTGGCTCGAAGTGTTGCCGGGTGCAGTGACCGTGGTTGGCGGGATACTGCTCTTGTTCAGCGCCAACCGCGCCGTCGCCGGCTTCGGCGCGTGGCTCGGTGTTGCCGGCGGCGCATGGTTCATCGTCGGACCGGTGCTGGCGCCCGTGCTGCACATGGGAGACCCTGGAAGCCCGACCGCAACCCGACCCGGGATCCAGGCTTTGCAACAGTTGGCGTTCTTCGAAGGCCTCGGTGCGGTGATCCTGTTTTTCGGCGCGGTCGCTGTCGGGCGTCTTTCCCTGCGAAGTCATCGAGACGTGCGACGCGCGCAGCGACTCGCAGATACGCACGTTGCAGATACACCAGCCCCATGACGGCAAACTTCGACGGCATCATCAAGGCATGATGCCGTCCACCCATTTCTTGCCGTTTGCCTGTCCCAGGCGAAGCTGAATCTGCTTGTCGAACAACATAGTCATCAGTGGAAGTGGATCGATCATCCCGCCATGGAGCCCGCTCAGCGAATTGCTGCCACTCCACTTTCGCTCGCAACGAGTGTTCTCGGCGGAATCGCTGCCGGTGCTGTGTTTCAACAAGTTTGGAAGCGTGTCGCGCACGAGGGCGAAGCGCCCGACCCGCACGATCTGACCAGGTCAAGCAAGGAGGTTCTCATTTCCGCAGCACTGCAGGGAGCAATTTTTGCAGTGGTCAAAGCGGCAGTGGATCGCATGGGTGCGAAAGGCTACCGCGCACTCGCACATGAGAATCCGGTCTGACTTCGGCTTCACCGCGACCACACCGACGACGGTAGGGATAGATTGATGAGCGAACAGCTACTGAACCGGCTTCCGAAGAATTTGGCGAGGACCGGAGCGTTTACCACCCTCACGGCTCTCGTCGGGTCTGCGGCCGGCCGTAGCCCCGAAAAAACATCGTGGTTCAGGAACTTGCGCAAGCCGCCATTTCAACCGCCGGCCGTTGTTTTTCCGGTCGTATGGACCGCCTTGTATGCCGATATTGCTGTCAGTTCCGCCATTGCACTTGATCGACTCCAAGAGGAGGGAGACCGTGCCGATGAACGAAGGTTGGCACTGGCACTACTGGCTAACCTCGCCGTCAATGCAGGCTGGAGTTGGGTCTTCTTTCGCTCACATCGACTCGCTGCTGCACCCGTCATCGCGGCAGTCCTAGCTGTCAGTAGTTCTGATCTGGCGATGCGAGTTGGGCGCGTCGACCGCTCTGCAGGCCTTGCACTGGTTCCGTATCCGCTGTGGTGCTCGTTCGCCACAGTCCTCTCTGCTGCAATCTGGAGAAACAATCGCTAAAAGTAGGATTGCGAGATGCACAAAGTTGCGAGTCGACGCCGGAGTGGAGCGAAATCGACTGCAACAGTTGTGGAATCGTAATGTGTCTCAGAAACCCGTCTCACCTTCTTCGGTGCCACCAGAGCGCCAGGAACACGTTTTCTACGTTGATCGGGACGGTGACGGCGCAGATGGTTGGGGATGCTTCTGATTCGCGGCGACAAGTCGTATGAAACACGAAGCGATTGCGCCGTACGACAGTGCTGATGCTCAAGATTTCAATCCAGATCCGTTGCTACGGAATCATTCTCGAACCGGTTGCGGGTGGGGTCAGGTTGCCGGCTGACGATGCCTCTTACCGCATGCTTGGATGCACACGGAGGATGCGGTCGTCCTCGGGACCCGGTTCGCCGCGGCCATCGGTGTTGTTGGTGATGAGCCACAGGTCCCCGTCCGGGGACTCGGCGACATCGCGGATGCGGCCGTACTCGCCGCTGAAATAGTCGGTCGAAGTGGCAGGCTGGGCGCTCGGGACAGCTCGCAGGACCTGACCGCGGAGATTGGCGATGAACAGTGTCCCTTCAATGTTGACCATGCCACTGGGGCTGGCCTCGCTGGGCTCCCACTGCTGTACGGGGTCGGTGAAACCGTCGGTGTCGGCGATGCCTTCGACAGTAGGCCACCCGTAGTTGCCGCCGGGGGTGATGATGTTCAGTTCGTCCCAGGTGTCTTGTCCGAATTCGGTGGCGAACATCGTTCCGTCGTCAGACCAGGCCAGACCCTGAGGGTTGCGGTGCCCGTAGCTGTAGGTGAGTGAGTCCGGGAACGGGTTGTCTTCGGGGACATCACCGTCGGGGGTCATCCGTAAAATCTTCCCGGCAAGGGAGGCTGGGTCCTGCGCGGTGCCGCGCTGTCCGGCATCACCTGTTGCGGCGTACAGCATTCCGTCGGGGCCGAACGCGATCCGTCCGCCGTCGTGCCATCCGGCGGCCGGGATCTGATCGATGATGGTCTGTGGTTCGCCGAGCGAGAGTGATCCGGCTGTTCCGGTCACGGAATACCGCTGGATGCGGTTTCCACTCGATGCTGTGGAATACACGTACAGCCGACTCTGATCGTCGACCGCCATACCCAGGAGACCACCTTCGCCGCTGCCGGTGACGCCTGTGACCGTTCCGATTTCGCGTGCGGTGCCGTCCTCTGCGAGTTCGAGGATTCGCGCGCTGTCGCGTTCGCTGACCAGGGGTGTGCCGTCGAGGAACACCACCGACCACGGGGCTTGCAGGTTTGTCGTGACGTGGGAGGGCACGGATGTCCCGAGAGACGGGTGCGCCGTTGAGTGAGAGGAAGTAGAGGTCGTCGCGGAGGGTATGGGCTGCGCGGTGCACGAGGCCAGGAGAGCGCCCACAGTGAGTCCTGCGGCGATAAATGTGTACCGGGATGATGTGCGGGTCATAGCTCTCCATGTTTGCCGCGGATTCGCGGTCGGTGTGGATGGTCAGGATGGGTGTCGCCGTCACGTTGTCGCCTCGAGGCGGGGGCCGTTGTTGCGGCAGAGTTGTTCGGATTCGTTTTCGAAATCAATAGTGGCGAAGTATCTCTCGGGGTTCAGCACATCTGGCAGCCTGTGCCCGTGGGCAGAAGTTTGTTGGCTCGGTATCTACTGCTGGTGGACCACTTCGGCGGTGACGTCTCCGCCCTCGAGGCGGCTCAGCTGCTCGACGGATCCGTCGTAGGTGCCCAGGTGAATGGTCTGATCCGAGTAGCCGATGCCGTCGGTGTCGTAGTAGAAGCCGATATTCCCCCACGGTGCGTAATAGATGAGATCACCGTCCTCGGGGTCGGATCCAGGCGAGCGGTCTGTGTCCAGTTTTCGGGGCAGTTGGCTGATCTTTTCCCTTCCCGCGAATTCTTCGACTGACAATGTGAGTGGAAGCATCGAGAGGAAATCACGGGTTGTGGGATTGTCCGATTCGATCGTGACGTCGACTGCAGTTTCACCCGAGGTGAAGCGCACTACGGTTCCTTCGGCAGAACTGCTAGCAGAAGCGATGCCAGGTGGGAAGGTGGCGGAAATTGCCGACGTCGAGGAGGCGGGCCCCGCAGGGGTCGTGCATCCGGCGGCGGCGAACACGATTGCCGCTGATCCTGTGATGAGGAGCTTTCGTCGCATCGTTTTCCTTCTTCTCGGTTGCAGTTCACAGGTTCGGCCCGCAGTGAACGGGACCATCGCCTAGGTGTGGCCGAAGTTCTGCCCTCCGGCCACACCGGAAACGTGGGGTCTAGACGAGGGTCGCAGTATCGATGACGAACCGGTACCGAACATCGGAGGCAAGGACGCGTTCGTAGGCATCGTTGATCTGATCGGCGGCGATGAGTTCAGTTTCGGGAGCGATGCCGTGCTCGGCGCAGAAGTCGAGCATTTCCTGGGTCTCGCGGATGCCGCCGATCGCAGACCCGGCGAAGGAGCGTCGCCCCAGGATCAGCGAAAATACATTCACCGGAAGCGGTTCCGGCGGTGCGCCGACGTTGACAAGGGAACCGTCGAGCGTCAGCAACTTCAGGTAGGAGCTGATATCGATTTGTGCGCTGACGGTGTTCACGATCAGATCGAAGGTGTCTGTGAGATCGAGGAACGTTGCCGGGTCACTGGTGGCGTAGTAGTGATCTGCACCTAGACGCAAGCCGTCGTCCTTCTTGCTCAGCGTCTGGGACAGGACGGTGACATCGGCCCCCAGCGCGTGTGCGATCTGGACGGCCATGTGGCCGAGTCCACCCATCCCCACGATGGCAACTTTCTTACCGGGGCCGGCGCCCCAATGTTTGAGTGGTGAGTAGGTGGTGATGCCGGCGCACAGCAGTGGGGCGGCCGCTGCGAGGTCGATGCTCACCGGAACGCGAAGGACGAAGTCTTCGTCGACGACGACGTGGGTGGAGTACCCGCCCTGGGTGATCGTGCCGTCGCGGTCCACGCTGCCGTAGGTCGCGATGTTGCCTTCGCGGCAGTACTGCTCATTACCGCCACGGCAGTTGACGCATTCGCGGCACGAGTTGACCATGCAGCCGACACCCACACGATCACCGACGGCGTGCTTGGTGACGGCGCAGCCCACTTCGGTGACGATGCCGGCGATTTCGTGGCCGGGGGCGAGGGGGTAGTTCTGGGGGCCCCAGTCGCCGCGGACGGTGTGGATGTCCGAGTGGCAGATTCCGGCGTACTTGATTTCGATGAGCACGTCACTCGGGCCGACGTCGCGGCGTTCGATGTGTGTGCGGCGTAAGGGTTCGGTTGCAGACGGGGCGGCGTAGGCGGTGACGGTGTGCATGTTCTATCTCCTGGTGTGTGGTCAGTCGGATGAGTGTGACGGTGGGCTATCGGGCTGGGAATGCTGTGCGGCGGGCAGTGAATGCGATGGAGACGGCGATTGCGGTGAGCCCGATCATGAGGAAAGGCAGGGCGATTCCGTCGAAGGTGCTCACGAGTACGGCACCCAGGACTCCGGCCGCGAAGATGGCGACATTGAACGTGACCCCGAGCATGGAGTTGGCGATGTCTGCGTTCTCGCCGCTTGCTGCGCTGATGGCTGTTTGCAGCTGTGGCGCCGCGCCGCCGAAGGCGACTCCCCAGAGAACAACGGCGACGAGCACCGCAGCGGGCGAGTGGCTTCCGGCAACGAAAACTACACCTGCGGTGAGGAAGAGGAAGAGGCTGCCTAAAATCAGTGGCCGAGGGACACGGTCGATGAGGGCGCCGGTGATCGCGATGCCGATCAGTGCGGAAACCCCGAACACCATCAGAGCCACGTCTACGGAGATCGGCACATTCGTGGTCCGTAGATAGGTCGCGATGTAGGTGTAGAGCGTGTTGTGCGCGAGCATCCATGCAAAAATGACGACGAGTATGACGGTGACGCCGGGAATGGCAAACACCCGCACGAGGGGGACGCGTGATTCCGCAGGTTGCCCTGGGGCGTCGGGAACGATCGTCAGGGCGAGGACGGCGGTGACAATAGTCAATACGGAGATGACTCCGAAAGACCAGCGCCAGTCGAATGTTGTGCCCAGCCACGATCCGAAAGGCGTTCCTATGGCCAAGCCGAGGGGTGTGCCGATCGAGGCAATGGTGAGGGCTCGCCCGGCAAGTTCCGGGGCGGTGATGCGGCGTGCATATCCTGCGAGCATTCCCCACACCAGACCGGAGAAAGCGCCGGCTGCGAACCTCGCCGTGAACGTCGCCGCGATATCCGGGGAGAACACGGCGATGGTGTTGGCGATCAGGAATCCCAGGATGCCGACGAGGAACACAGGTTTGCGTCGCATGCCGCGGGTGAATGCTATGGCCGGGATGGTGAGGACCACGGTACCCAGAGCGTAGGCGCTGACCAGCTGTCCCGCGGTCCCTTCGGCGATGTTGAGGCCGCCCGCGATTTGCGGCAGGAGCCCGGCGGGCATCGTTTCGGTGGTGATGAGGATGAACCCCATGAGCGCCATGACGAGCAGTGCATGCAACGGTAGGCGGCCGGGTGGATACGACGAGTCCACGAGTCTGGCCGGCATCGATGTGGTTGGCTCGACGATACCGTCGTTGGAAGTGGATTGCGTTAGTACGCTTACGGTTTCGATCGACTCGGTGTCTGAATTCAAGGTGGGTTCGTTTCTTCCTTGTGGACGGCCGCTGAAAGTCGCAGGCGAGACCTTCGTCTCTCGATCACCAGCACACCACTCATTGCGCACAGGTGGGAGTCCCGGTTGGTGGGGGTACTACAAGGGACTCCCTCGACACCGGGACCTCGACTAGCGTCGACGCATGGACAATCGAGCGGAAGTCCGGGAATTCCTGACCTCACGTCGCGCCCTGGTCACTCCGGAACAGGTCGGACTCCCAGCGGGAACCAACCGGCGGGTCGAGGGGCTTCGCCGCAGTGAGGTCGCGACCCTGGCCGGGGTGAGCATCGAGTACTACACACGGATAGAACGCGGCGCAATTAGCGGCGCCTCACCCGAGGTGCTCGACAGTCTCGCCAAGGCACTGTGCCTTGATGATGCCGAGCGTGCGCATTTGTTCGATCTCGCCCATGCAGCAAGTCCCGTGGCCAGGCCCCCGCGGCGCCGCAATTCGAAGACGTGGCTGCCGCACCAGAGTCTGCAGTGGGCACTCGACGCGATCACCGCCGGCCCGGCATTTGTCCGCAACGGACGCATGGACATCCTTGCCGGCAACATGCTTGCCCGCGCGTTCTACGGGGACGTCTACGACATGCCGGGCCAGCCGCCGAACATCGCCCGGTACACCTTCCTCGACGAGCGGGCACGAGACTTCTACCCCGACTGGGACCTCTTTGCCGAGGTGACGGTTGCCATCTTGCGCACCGAAGCCGCCCGCGACCCACACAACAAGGAACTTCACGACCTCATCGGCGAGCTCAGCACCCGTTGTGAAGACTTTCGTCGTCGGTGGAGTGCACACAATGTCCGACACCACGGCGCCGGGTCAAAGACCTTCCACCACCCAGTTGTCGGTGAACTCACCCTGGCGTACGAGGGCCTCGAGATGGCGGCCGAACCCGGCCTGACACTGACCATCTACTCCGCAGAGCCGGGCTCCGGATCCGAACAAGCGCTGCGACTGCTCGCCTCATGGGCTGCCAGCGAATACGGGGCTCCGGTTCCCGCTTCGCCGGCAAAGGAATCCACCGGCCACTGACTCCGGGGTGCACTTTGCTACCTACCGGATCGCACACCGATAGTCGGTCAAGTCTGGGACAGAGCCGGCGACCTCGGTTCGCGCTGATCCCTGATTGACACGCCTCACGTCGGCTCCAGGCGTCAGTAGGATTGCGTGATGCACAAAGTTGCGAGTCGACGCCGGAGTCAGCCGCCGCCCGCGCGGTTCTTGTTCGAAGCTCTGATCGATCCGCATCGGGAGCCGGTTCGGCACTGGCTCGATTTGCGGGACAACGAGATTGAGCCGAGGATTATCGAGGCGGTTGAACCGGAGTTGATGGTCTGGTCTTCGATCTGGCCCGACCGCCCCGATGCGATAATCCGTTTCGACATCGAGGCGGTCGGCAACAGTACGACACTGTGTTGGACGTTGTTCGTGGAGGATCCGGTCCCGACAGAGTCCGAGGTTGTCCGCTTGCGCAAACGGATCAACACACTGATCAACGCGAACCTGCGGTTCACCTTCGGTCAGTAGCGTCAGATGAGATCCGGGTTCTCGGCGTATACCTCCTCGAGGATCGACAGGTCGAACAGTTGATCTGCTGAGATCTCCAGTCCGGCTTTGGCCAATGCCGCGATGTTCTGTTCGATCAATGCCGGGGTCATCGTGAATAATCCGTTTGCCTTGGTGTCGGCCGAGACCACAAGATCGTTCTGTGCGGTCGCTTCCTTGGTCTGTTCCTCGAGTTCGAGGTTCTGGTCCTTGCCGTACACCTCGACTGCGAGGCGGGCGGATTCTGCGGGATCGGCGACAGCGTCGCGCCAGCCCTGGATTTCGGCCTTCAGGAAGGCTTTGAGCTTGTCTCGCTCGTTGTCGATAGTCGATTGTAGGACGGTGAACGATTCGGCTACGAGTGGCAGATTGTAGTCCGCGAACAGGAAGTGGGCGTTGGGAAAACCTTTTGCCGCCAGAGTGATCGGCTCGTTGGTGACGTAGGAGACCCAACCGTCCACCTCGCCGTTGGCCAGTGGGCTGGGGTCGAATTGAGCGGGCACTATGGTCATCTGACTTTCGGTGAGCCCGTTCGCGGCCAGAAGAGCGCCGAAGACCAGCTGATTGGAATCCTGGACACCGATCTTCTTGCCGATCATATCCTGCGGCGAATTGATCGGTGCTGCAGCGGAACTGACTATCGCAAACGGATTCTTCTGGAAGGTTGCGCCGACGATCTTCGCCTCGAGTCCGTCGAGAACAGCGGGAGCGGTGAGCTGCGGAGCTGACATACCGATCCACACCTTGCCGGTGTCCAATCCGGCTTCGACACCGGTGCCGGCGGCGCCGCCCGCAACAAGTTCGACGTTCCCGAATCCGGCGTCCTTGTAGTAGCCCTTGTCGAGGGCGAAGTATTCACCGGCAAATTCGATGTTCTTGATCCAGGACAATTGCACTGCAACAGTTCCGAATTCGGATCCGTCGTCGGAGGTGCCACCGCTCGAGGCTGTGGAATCACTACTGCAGGCGAGCAATGACGCGCTGCCTGCCACAGCGATGCCGGTCAGTGCGGAGTAACGGAAGAAAGCTCGGCGGTCCACCTGGCGGACGGGCTTGAAAGGCGTCATGAACCGGAACACTAGGGGCAGTCGATTTCGTCGAGTTTGCTTGGCGGACAATATTTGTTGAGGTTGTGTTAACAGTTCTCACGCTTTGCCTGCCGAAGGACCGAAATGGGACAGAGCGAGGTTCTCGAAGATTCCGACAACGGCGTAAAGGATGATCGACACGACCGTGATCACCACGATGGACGCCCACAACTCGTTGTACTGGTAGCGCGGAATCGCCTTGATCATGCTCGATCCCAGGCCTTGACCGCTACCGAGCCACTCGCCGATCAGCGCTCCGATCAGTGCTCCGGGTACGGAGACGCGCGCGGCGGCGAACACCGCGGGAAGTGCCGAGGGAACCGACACCATTCGCAGTGCAGTCCAACGACTCCCGCCGTATGCGGCAATGAGGTCCTGAGCTTGCGTTGGCGCTGCCCGCAATCCGACCATGATCATGACCAGTGCGGGGAAGAATACGACGATGGCGACCATTACTGTGACGCCGACGATTCCGCGTCCGAAGATCAACACGATGATCGGGGTCATCGCGACGAGCGGCACGGACCGCAGCAGCATCGCTACCGGCATGAATGTCTGTTCTAAGGTGCGGGATACGACAAAGATCGAGGCTACGACAATCGCGGCCGTCATTCCGACGGCAAATCCGACACCCGCATCGCGCAGGGTGATGAGCAGATTGTCGAGGATTCCGGCCCTCGCGTCAGCGGATTTAGGTCCGGAGAACAGGTATTCCCATACATCGGCCGGTGTTTTTCCCACGCGCGGTCCGACTTGGGGAAAGGCGTTGAGAAAGACGACCCAGATGACGAGCAGCAGTGCGGACGCAATGGCGATCGGAGCGAGGAATCTGAATGTTCCTCGTACCGCGGTCATTTCTGTGCTCCCGGAGCCGACGTCCACGGTGTCACGATCTTTGCGACCGCGGCAACGAGGGCGTATCCCAGGCCGGCGAGCAGAGCTGCGGCGATAGCCATTCCCCACGTCCGAGGGACGTTGTACGACGATTGTGCGGCCGTCAAGGCAACTCCGATTCCGCTGTCGACACCGCCGAGGTACTCACCGAGGATGGCGCCGAGGACAGCCGACGGCGCGGCAATCTTGAGAGCGGCAAATGTGCTCGGAAGTGCGCTCACCAGTTGTACTTTGGTGAACTTCTGCCAGCGCCCACCGCCGTACGCGGCGACCAGGTCGAGGCTCGCTTTGTCGGCGGATCGTAGGCCGGCGAGAGTTCCGACCATGGTTGTGAAGAAGCAGTACATCGCCGCCAGGAAGATCGTCGGGGTCCGTCCACCGAAGACCACCAGGATGATCGGGCCGAGGGCGAGCAGTGGTGTGCAGTAGCTGAGGATCGCAAGTTGAGTGGCGAGACTCTCGATCGGTGGGATGAGTACAACCAAGACTGCCAGGGTGATCGCCAGCAGGTTTCCCCACAGGAAGCCTTGTAAGGCGCCGTAAGCGGTGACAGTGAAATTGGGGCCGTAGAGCGCCCAACCGTCGTCGAACATCGTCGAGATCACAACCCACGGTGTGGGGATCGTGCCGCCCGCAACGCCGGCAGCCGCGAGAATCCACCAGATTGCTATCAGCCCGCAGATTCCGATGGCGCCGCCGAGCCAGGTGGGACGCGTGAAGCCCCGCCGCCTCGTCGGAATGGGTTCTGCAGCTGCGGTGGCAACATTTTCGATATCGGTAATTGTCATGCAACGCCTGCTTTTCCGAACAGGAGACCCGACAGGTAGTCGTGGATCGCGTGGAATTCGGGCGTACGCATCATCTCGGGGGTGCGCGGACGAGGGAGATCGATGGGAACAACTTCGAGGACACGTCCGGGCCGAGGACTCATGACGGCAACAACATCCGAGAGGAACACCGCCTCCGAGATGCCGTGAGTCACCATCAACGTTGTCGCCGGTTTCTCGGTCCAGATTCGAAGTAGTTCCATGTTGAGACGTTGGCGGGTCATGTCGTCGAGCGCACCGAATGGTTCGTCGAGGAGGAGGACACTCGGCTTGACGACAAGCGAGCGAGCGATCGAGACGCGCTGACGCATACCGCCCGAGAGTTGAGCGGGTTTTGCCTTCTCGAATCCTTCGAGGCCGACAAGAGCGATCAGATCGGCTATCAACTCCGGGTCCGGATCGATTCCGGCGACCTGGAGTGGCAGCTTGATGTTGGAAGTCACGGTCCGCCACGGGAGGAGAGCAGAATCCTGAAAGGCGATTCCGAGTTCCCGGCGTTTTGTCAGTTCGGCGGGCGTTTGCCCGTTGACCAGCGCAGTTCCCGCGCTCGGAGTGTCGAGTCCGGCGAGGATGCGCAGGACAGTGGACTTGCCGCAGCCGGACGGCCCGAGCAGGGACAGGAAAGTTCCCTCGCTCGTCTGCAATGAGACGTCGGTCAACGCGGTCACCGACCGCCGTCCCATCGTGAAGGTCTTACCGAGGCCCGATATGTCGAGACCTGTTCCGAGAGGACGAGGTGTGGTGATGGGACTGGTCATTTCCGCACAGTACGAAGGTTCGATTGCAGGCATGTTGCCTGCTCGTCACTGCTGTGTGAGGGGCTTGCGGCCGCGGGTGCGAGTTCGTGTCGCACTCGCGTGGTGAGATGGACGCATCCGAGTTCAGGACATCGCGGGATCGAAAGGGGCGAGGGTTGCTGAAGCTGTATCGTGCCGAGCGCGCCGACACGTTGGTCTGCGCTCTGTCCACTCTTCTCCGCTCGCCGTTGTCGGATCCGTTTGCCCGGGAGATAGTCGCTGTGCCGGCAAAAGGGGTGGAACGCTGGCTCAATCAGCAGCTTTCCTCACGATTGGGCACTGCGACGGAATCCTCGCAGGACGGCATCTCCGCGAACATCAGCTTTCCCTCGCCGGTTCGACTGGTCGACGACGTCCTCGCTACGGTGAGTGGTGTCGGCGCGGACAATGATCCGTGGGCGCCGACGCGCTTGGTGTGGACAGTTCTGGGTGCCATCGATGATTCCATTTCCGAACCGTGGTGCGGCGTGCTTGCCAAGCATCTCCGTGGACACGGGGTGGGGCGACGCTTTGCGTCGGCGTCGCATGTCACCGATCTGTTCTCCAGCTACGCGGCGCAGCGTCCCCAGATGCTGATCGAGTGGGCGGCCGGTCGGTTCACCGACGGCCACGGGTTACCGCTTGCCCAGGACTTCGAATGGCAAGCCAAGTTGTGGACGGTTGTCGCGGAGCGAATCGACGTGGCAGGTCCGGCCGAGCGACTCATGTCGGTGTGCAGCCGGCTGAGTGATGACGCTACTGTTATTTCTCTACCGGAACGTATTTCGGTGTTCGGTCCCACCCGACTGCCAGTTGATCAGCGAATGATTCTCGAGGCCTTGGCGACTCATCGAGACGTGCACGTCTGGCTGCCACATCCAAGCCCCGCGCTGTGGGACGAGATGAGCTCCCAATTGTCGTCGGGGGCGGTCGCCACTCGCCGTTCGGACGACAACTCTGCGTTGATCTCGCCGAACCCACTGTTGTCCAGTCTTGCCCGTGATGTTCGTGAAATGCAATCAAGTCTGGCAAACACCGATCTCACTTCGGAATATCTGCCTGCTACATCAGGCGCACCGACCCTTCTGGCGGCAATACAGGCGGACATCGTGGCCGATCGTGCCCCTGCGGGTGGAGTGAAACCCGATGGGAGCGTACAGGTTCACGCGTGCCATGGCGCGGCTCGTCAGGTCGAGGTCCTGCGAGAGTGCCTGTTGCGGTTGTTCGAAGACGATCCGACGCTCGAACCCCGCGATGTCCTGGTGATGTGCCCGGATGTCGAAACATATGCGCCCCTGGTGCGTGGCGCGTTCGGGCAGGGTGTTCAGGGACACCCCGGTCACCGCCTTCGCGTCCGCCTTGCTGATCGTGGTCTGCGTCAGACAAATCCGATGCTGGCTGTGCTGGGCACTCTGCTCGAACTGGCAGACGGCCGCGCCACGGCCAGCCAGGTTCTCGATCTTGCCACCAGTGTGCCGGTACGTACCCGATTCGCGTTCTCCGACGATGAATTGGAGCGTCTGCGCGAGTGGACCGGAGCGGCCGGGGCGCGATGGGGCATCGACATCAGGCAGCGGGCAACGTTCGGTCTGGCCGGTTTCAAGCAGAACACTTTCAACACGGCCGTCGACCGTATTCTGTTGGGAGCCAGCGCAGACGAGTCGGAAAATGCGTGGCTGGACCTCGCATTGCCCCTTGACGACGTCGAAAGCACAGACATCGACCTCAGCGGGCGCTTTGCCGAGTACATCGACAGACTGGCGGTCTCGTTGCGTGACCTGGCGGGCCCGCATTCGCCGTCGGAGTGGCTTCGGGTGTTGCTCAGAGCGTTGGACCTTCTCACCGATGCGGAACCGGATGACGCCTGGCAGAGCGCATCGGCCCAGCGAATTCTTGCGAGTGCGGTCGAGTTCGGTTCTGACACCACACTTCAACTCTCCGACATCCGTGCACTTCTTTCGAAGAGTCTGGCGGGGCGGCCGACTCGGGCCAATTTCCGTACCGGTGAATTAACCGTGTGCACCATGGTGCCGATGCGGTCGGTACCGCACCGGGTTGTTGTACTGCTCGGACTCGACGACGAGGTGTTTCCGCGTTCCGGCGGCGTCGACGGAGACGACATCCTGGCTCGCGATCCTGTTGTCGGGGAGCGGGATCTGCGTAGCGAAGACAGGCAACTGCTGCTCGACGCGGTGATGTCGGCCGGTGAACACCTGCTGCTCCTGTACACCGGTGCAGATCCCGTGACCGGCGCAACCCGCCCACCGGCTATTCCGCTCAGCGGGTTGCTCGATGTCCTGAAGTTGGCGGTGAGGCCGAACGGCCTGGACCAGGTTGTGACCCGGCACCCGTTGCAGTCATTCGACAAACGGAATTTCGAGATGGAAAGACCGTTCAGCTTCGACGCCGCAGCGTTGGCAGGCGCCCGTGCCATCACCCAGGCGCCGGTCCCACTGCCGTCGATCCGCTCGGCGTCGCTGCCGTCGATACCGCCACGCGACGTCAACCTCGCGGACCTGTCATCGTTCCTCACCCACCCAGCGCGGGGATTCCTGCGTCAGCGACTCGGTGTGCGGGTGCCGGAACTCGGCGACGACATCGCCGATTCACTCGACGCGGAACTCGACGGGCTTGCGACCTGGGAGCTGGGAGATCGAATGCTCCTCTCTCGCTTGACCGGACGCAGTTCGGCGGACTTCCGGGCTGCCGAATGGCGGCGAGGCACGTTGCCGCCGTACAAACTGGGCAGCACTGTGCTGGGCAACATCGAGTGGGTAGTGGATCAGTTGGCGTCACTCGCACTGCCACACATGGCCGGAGATGCCGCTTCCGTCGACGTTGCAGTCGATCTTGGTGGGGGTAGGCGCCTTAGCGGAACCGTGACGGGACTGTACGGAAATTCGATTGTGCGGGCGCAGTACTCGTCGTTGGCGCCCAAGCATCGGGTGAGCGCGTGGGTCAATTTGCTGGCGCTTGCCGCTGCCGGCGATCGCGGGCAGGTCAACGCGATCACGGTGGGGCGCGGTGGCAACCAGCGCGCGGCAACACGTTCCGTTCTGTCCGCTCCCGAGAACCCGCTCGACATCCTTCTTCAGTTGGTCGATCTGCTCGATCGGGGCTTGCGCGGTCCGATTCCGATGTGGGTCAATACCACCGCCGAATACGCGAAAAGGCGCTTTGCCGGACAGTCGATCGACAATGCCATGAGCAGTGCCGAGGCCACATGGGGGCGGCAATTCAGCGACGGTGACGATCCCAGCAATGTCTACGTCTTCGGTGAATCCAGTTCCTTTGCCGACCTCGCCGCTACGGCGCCACTCGAGGACGAATGTGTCTGGGCCGAGGAGCCAACCCGGTTCGGCGTCCTTGCCAACCGGTTGTGGTTGCCCGTGTTGCTCAACGAAAGTGCGGAGTAGTCATGGACTTCGACCTGCTTGGCCCCCTTCCTTCCGGCACAACGGTATTGGAAGCAAGCGCGGGAACGGGTAAGACCTACGCCATTGTGGGTCTGGCAACTCGGTGTGTCGCCGAAGGCGTGGCGGATATTTCGCAGGTATTGCTGGTGACGTTCAGTAGGGCTGCAACACAGGAGCTTCGGGAGCGGACGCGTGAGCGATTCGCTGGTGTATCGGCTGCGCTGGCCGACCCGGACCGTGCTCGTCACTCGGACGACGTGTTGATTCGTCATCTGGCATCTGCCGGCGACGAAGAGCTGGCACGTCGCCGCCGTCGACTTCTGCAGGCACTCGCGGAGTTCGATTCCGGCACCATGACCACAACGCACAGCTTCTGCCAGCGGATGCTCGACGGTCTGGGTATCGCGGGTGAGCGGGAACCGGATGCGACGTTTGTCGAATCGGTTGACGATCTGATCGACGAGGTTGTGTCCGATCTTTACCTCGTCCGCTACAGCGCCCTGGATACGTCCCCACCGTTTTCTGTGAAGGATGCGCTGGCGATCGCGCGGAGTGCGGTCGCAGACGGGCAAGCTGTACTCGAACCCGATGCCGACGAGGACACCATCCCGGGGCAGCGGGTGTTGTTCGCGGCGGCAGCGCGGGATGAGGTCGAACGACGCAAACGTGCCAGGGGGATTCGCGACTTCAACGACCTCCTGACGTTGCTGCACGGGGTGCTCGCCGACCCCGACTACGGACAGGAAGCCTGTCGCCGCGTGCGCGAGAAGTTTCGTGTGGTCCTGATCGACGAATTCCAGGACACCGACCCACTGCAATGGGATATCTTGCGCCTCGCGTTTCACGGGCACACCACGTTGGTTCTTGTCGGTGACCCCAAGCAGGCTATCTACGCGTTCCGTGGAGCGGAGGTGCTGAGCTACCTCGACGCCGTACAGCAGGCCGATTCGCATCAGGAACTCACTACCAATTGGCGCAGTGACCCCGGTCTGCTGGCTGCGCTCGAGCATCTGTACGGCGGTGCCGCGCTGGGTAACGACAGCATCGTCGCTCATCCGGTTGCGTCGTCGCACAAGGTTTCCCGGCTTCCCGGGCAGCCGTCGATGCGTTTGCGTTATCTGCCGCGCACCGGCGCAGGTCCGCTCAATCGGTCGCAATTTCCCGCGGTCGGCAGATTGCGGAGCCGAATCGCCGACGACTTGGCCGCCGACGTCGTGCGCGTGCTCTCGAGTGGTTCCGAGCTGAGTCTCGGTGGTGTGAGCCGGCCTGTTGTACCCGGCGACATTGCCGTCCTGGTGCGTAATCACAAGCAAGCCGAGATGATTCGTGGCACGTTGGAACTCGTCGGTGTTCCGTCTGTATTGACCGGCGGCTCCAGCGTCTTCGCGACGGCGAGCGCAAAACACTGGCTATGGCTGTTGCAGGCCGTCGAGCAGCCTCACCGTGCAGACCGGGTGCGACTGGCTGCGCTGTCGCCGATTCTGGGCCATACGCCCGAGGCGATGGATTCCGATGGCGACGCCGTCGTGGCTGCCGTGTCCGGGCAGTTGCGAATGTTTGCCGAGCTGTTCCAGCGAATCGGGTTTGCGGCGGTGTTCGAAAAAATATCGGGTGAAACAGGTTTGGAGCGAAGAATCCTGTCGTCGCCGTCCGGCGAACGTGATTTCACCGATCTGCGTCACGTGGCGCAATTGCTCGGCCGAGTCGCGGCCGAAGAATCGTTCGGCCTGAGCGCCCTCGTACGGTGGTTGGGGGATCGGATCAAGGACCCGGCGTCGGGAAGCGTGAGTGATCGCAGCAGACGTCTGGACAGCGACGCAGCGGCAGTGCAGATCGCCACGGTTCACGCCAGCAAGGGCCTCGAGTTCCCGATTGTGTACGTGCCCTTCGGTTGGGACAGCGTCGGCGGATTCGCCGCAGCGACCCAGATGCTCCACGACGGCGACGGACGCCGGATTCTCGACGTCGGTGGGGCTGAAGGGCCGGGTTACAACACTCGGAAGCTGACTGCTGAAACGGAGGGAGCGGGCGAAGAGTTGCGTCTGCTGTACGTGGCGCTCACCCGGGCGCAGTGTCAGTTGGTTCTTTGGTGGGCACCGGCATACGGTACGTCGCGGTCTGCGTTGCACAGGCTGCTACTCGGGCGTACACCCGGAATCGTGGAGCCCGCCCGAGTGGTGAAAGTACTTGATGACGGCGCCATTGCCACGCGATTGGAATCGTGGCCGGCGGACCGCTCGGACGTGATTTCCGTCGAGTCGGTCGGGCCGCACCCACCGTCGGTCGATCGTTGGTCCGAATCCGTCTCGGAGACCTACGAGTTGGAGGCAGCTCGCTTCGATCGTGACCTGGATACGCTGTGGCGCCGGACGTCGTATTCGGCGTTGACGGCGGGCGCTCATCATGCGCCCACCACCGGCAGTGAGGTCGAGGATCCGGGGAAGGACGACGAACCGGCGGACTTCGTGGACGTCGGACCCGTGGAAGCCTCACCGCTGGAGGCATTGCCGTCGCCGATGAACGGACTTCCCGCGGGCGCCGCGTTCGGCACGTTGGTTCACGAAATTCTCGAAGTTGTCGATACCTCCGCTGTGGACTTACGCAGCGAACTCGAGATGCGATGTGCACAGGCGGTTTCTGCGCGGGCTGCGGACCTGGACCCGGTGGCGCTGGCGAACGCGCTCTTTGCAGTCATGCACACGCCACTGGGCTTCGGAACGCTGGCGACAATCGATCCTTCGGATCGACTGCCGGAGTTGGACTTCGAATTGCCGCTGGCCGGTGGTGACGATCCGGTGTCATTGATGGTCACGCTGCGTCAGGTGGCCGAACTTCTCCGAAAGCATCTGCCGCACGACGACATTCTGGCGGGTTATGCCGATCACCTGGGCCGGGTCGACGCCATACCGATGCGGGGATTCCTGACCGGCAGTATCGATGCAGTACTGCGCATTCCGGGGCCGTCGTTCGTGATCGTCGACTACAAGACCAACAGGTTGGGGCGCGGTGATCTCACGGCTGCGCATTACACCCGGGACCTGATGGCAGCCGAGATGATTCGCTCGCATTACCCGCTTCAGGCTCTGTTGTACTCGGTTGCATTGCATCGCTATCTGCGGTGGCGACTTGCGGATTACGATCCGGGGCGGCATCTGGGCGGAGCGCAGTATCAGTTTGTCCGGGGGATGCTCGGACCGGAAAGTCCGCCGGAATGCGGTGTATTCGAGTGGAAACCACCGGCCGCGCTCATCGTCGAGTTGTCGGATCTGCTCGCGGGTCGATCTTCGCCTGACGTACTGGAGTTCTCATGACCGAAGCGCAGTTGGCCCAGCGAGCACGTGGGATCGTGCGCACGTTCAACGAGGCCGGGGTCCTTCTGGCCGCCGACGTCCACGTTGCTGTCAGATTGTGCACGCTGGGCGGGGAACCGTCGCCAGGCGTGATGTTGGTGGCCGCGTTGGCGGTTCGGGCGGTGCGCTCGGGATCGGTTTGCCTGGATCTACGACGCATGCAGGATGTCAGCGTCGACGGGGCCACCGAAGCCGAACTTGCCGCGTTACCCTGGCCGGAACCTGAAGCGGTGATCAGCGCGTTGCGGTTGAGCCCCTTGGTGATCGGCGGAACTGCCGGGCCGTTGCGACCGCTGCGACTGGTGGATAGCGACGACGGAGAGTTGCTGTACCTGGATCGGTACTTTTTGCAGGAGCAGACAATTCGGCGGGTGCTCGACGAGCGAGCCGAGACGCATCCGACAGTCGACACCGAACAGTCGCGCACCCGATTGCAGACAACTTTTCAGGGGGATTCAGGCCATACCAGTGGCCCTGACCGTCAGCGCATTGCGGCAGCCCTGTCGCTCACACACTGGACGACGGTTATCGCGGGTGGCCCGGGTACCGGCAAAACCCACACGGTGGCACGTATTCTTGCGCTGCTTCTCGAAGAGCACGGCAGCGAGTTACGAATCGGTCTGGCTGCGCCCACCGGCAAAGCGGCTGCGCGATTGCAGGAGTCGGTGCGCGAGCAGGCGGAGCAGTTGAAACTTCCGGCAGACCTCACGGCGATGACGCTGCACCGTTTGTTGGGCTGGCAACGGGGCAGCGCCAGCAGGTTCAAGTACAACGCGTCCAACCGCCTGCCGTTCGATGTGATCGTGGTGGACGAGACGTCGATGGTGTCGTTGACGTTGATGGCTCGATTACTCGAGGCCGTGCGTCCTGACGCGCGACTGCTGTTGGTCGGAGATCCGGATCAGTTGACGTCGGTGGATGCCGGCGCGGTCCTCGCGGATCTTGTTGCACGACCGTCGAATGCGGAGGGAAACAAGGCGCTGGCCGACATTGTCGGTGCGGACTTGGAACCTGGAGGTACTGCCGAATCACTCACCGCGCACGATCGTGAACGTCTCCGCGGCGGCATAGTTCAACTTTCCCGTGGCCGACGATTCGGCGGAATCATTGCGCAGTTGGCAAGCGCGGTTCGGGAGGGCAAGGCAGAGGAGGTTATCGGCCTTCTTCGTAGCGGTGATCCCGGCGTGTCGTTTCACGCGCCCGAAGACCTCGACGCGCTGCGTTCCGATATCGTCACGAGCGCTGAGTCCGCGACTGGATTCGCGAAGCAGGGTGACGCGATGAGAGCGCTGAAAGCGATGGAATCGCATCGGCTTCTGTGCGCACACCGCGACGGCCCGTACGGCGTCAGCCGGTGGGCAAAACAGGCCATGGACTGGGTGGGGGCTGAGGCAGGGGAGTTCCTGAATCCTGAACAGTGGTATCCCGGCCAGCCGCTGTTGGTCACAGCCAACGACTACGAGGTCGGCATCTACAACGGAGATACCGGAGTCATTGTCGAGGGCGAGGGCGGAGTGCTCATGGCAGCCTTCCAGCGCGGCGACAACAATTTCCAGTTGCACCCGAGCTCATTGTCCTCCGTGCAGACGGTCTATGCGATGACCATCCACCGAAGCCAGGGCAGTCAATACGACACCGTCTCCGTCATGTTGCCGGCCGAGGCGTCGTCGCTGCTCACTCGGGACTTGTTGTACACCGCGATTACTCGCGCGCGAACTCATGTTCGCGTGATCGGAACAGAGGAGTCCGTGCGCGCCGGCGTCGAACGCCAAGTGCTCCGGGCCAGTGGCTTGCGGCGTGCCATCCGTCCCTACGACGGTTGAAATGGCTGCATAAGTTCCTCTGGAAGCCCTCGACCTTCAGGTGAGATTGAGTGCGTTTGTGTCTGGGTATGTACTTCTGTGCATGCTCCGCTGTCGATGCTTCATCGAGAGATACGAGACACTAGATGGACTCTGCTGATGCTGAACCCCTCAGTAAGTCGGAACGCGCCGAACTCGAGAAGTTACGCGCCCAATTTGCGGCTACCAAGCCGACTGAGCGGCAACGGGCTGAGCATTCGGGGCTTCGGTGGATCGGCGTCTGGATCTTGCTCATTTTGATTCTTGTGCTGTCGTTCGCCGGTGTTCTCGCGCGTTATGCACGCAGCGAATTGCTCGATTCCGAACGCTACGTGCAGACGGTGGCGCCGCTGGGGTCGAATCCCGTCATCCAAGGTGAGATCACCAACCGGATCACGGATGAGATCGATTCACAGTTGGACATCGAGAAGGTGACAGCGGACGCGTTGGCAACGCTGACCGAGAATGCGGAGCGGGTGCCGCAGGTAGTGGTCGGTCTCGCGCCGGTCATTGCTGATCAGGCAAAATCGTTCATCCACCAGACAGTCGGCTCCGTGGTGTCCTCGGACGCATTCGAGAATCTGTGGGTCGAGGCGAATCGTGAAGCCCACCAATCCTTGACGGCGGTATTGACCGGCGACACGCGAGCTGCGGTCGATATCAGTGACAAGGGTGAGGTCAGCATCTCGCTGGCCCCGCTGATCGAGAAGGCGCGCAGCGCACTCGTCGATCGTGGGTTTGCTTTTGCCGACAAGATTCCCGACGTCGACAAGTCCTTCGTGATCTTCGAATCCCCGAAGTTGGTCAAGGCTCAGCGTCTTGTGTCTGCGCTGGACAAAGCGTCCTCCGTTCTTCCGTGGGTGATCATCATCCTCGCAGCCGGGGCAATCTGGTGCGCGCCCAAGGGATCGCGTCTGCGGACTTTGTCGCTGGTCGGAATCACCGTTGCCGTGGCGATGGCGCTCCTCGCGGTCGCACTCAGCATCGGGCGCGCGGTGTACCTGGACGACATTCCTGCAGACGTGTTGTCGCCCGCGTCAGCCGGGGTTATCGTCGACACCCTTCTCCTGCCGCTCAAGACCAGCCTGCGGGCCGTCTTCGTTCTCGGCGTTGTGATTGCGATCGTCGGCTATCTGACGGGTGGATCGTCGTCGGCGCTTGCCGTGCGCCGCGGATTCAGCAAGGCAGTCGACTCTGTCAGATCACCGAGTACGGATCGTGAACCACGTGCCATCGAGACGATATGCGCAAAATACATTGTGGCGCTTCGCGTTTTGGTCGTTGTCATCGCCGTGGCTGTACTTGTCTTCTGGCGCTACCCGTCGGGTGTTGTCGTAGCGGTGACGGTGCTCGTGACAGTGCTCGCGTTGGTTGCGCTAGAGGTGATTGCGCGGCCGGCTCGGGTGCATTAGGGCCTTCGGCCCCGTGCGCCTTTTTGGTAGTCGGCACTACCAGAAAGGCGCACAGGGCCCGCAGGGCCTCAGACGTACGGCGAGTACGCGGGCAGATCCAGCTGACCGTTGCCGGACAGGCCGATCACGATCACCTCAGGTTCGGTGACGGAACGCGCGTGAGCGATCGCACCCGCAACTGCGTGGGTGGATTCCGGAGCCGGGATGATGCCCTCGGCGCGGGCGAAGATCAGACCGGCGTTCAGTGCATCGTCCTGATCGATGGCGATGGCATCCATCAGTCCCAGGTTGACAGCATGGGAGACCATCGGCGACATACCGTGGTAGCGCAGTCCGCCGGCGTGGATGGCCGGGGGAACGAAGTCCTTGCCCAGGGTGTGCATCTTGAGCAGTGGGGTCAGGCCGGCAACGTCACCGAAGTCGTAGCGGTACTCGCCCTCGGTGAGGGACGGGCAGGCCGACGGCTCGCAGGCAACCAGACGAGTCTTGGTGCCCTCACGCAGATTCCGTCCCAGGAACGGGAAGGTCAGGCCGGCGAGGTTGGAACCGCCGCCGGCGCAACCGAATACGGTGTCAGGGATGGCGTCGCCGGCTTCTTCGAGCTGAACCATGGCTTCCTGGCCGATGACGGTCTGGTGCAGCATGACGTGGTTCAGGACGCTACCGAGTGAGTAGTGCGTGTTCGGATCCTGCGCGGCAACCTCGACTGCTTCGCTGATCGCCATGCCCAGGGAGCCCGTGGTGTCAGGGTGCGATTTCAGCAGTGCGCGACCGGCTTCCGTCAGATCCGACGGCGACGGGTGGCAGATTCCGCCGTAGGCCTCCATCTGGATGCGGCGGTACGGCTTGGAGTCGAAGGACGAACGGACCTGCCACACCTCGACGTCGAGTCCGAGCAGCGCGCCGGCGAAGGACAGCGACGCGCCCCACTGGCCGGCACCGGTTTCGGTGGTGAGCTTGGTGGTTCCCTCGATGGCGTTGTAGTACGCCTGAGCCACAGCGGTATTCGGCTTGTGTGAACCGACGGGGCTTACGCCTTCGTACTTGTAGTAGATGCGGGCAGGCGTTCCCAGTGCGCGCTCGAGGCGGTGTGCGCGGAAGAGCGGGGAGGGCCTCCACATGCCGTAGATCTCGCGGACGGTCTCGGGGATCTCGATGTACCGTTCCGTCGACACTTCCTGCGCGATGAGATTCATCGGAAACAGCGGTGCCAGGTCCTCAGGACCGAGTGGCTCGCGGGTGCCCGGGTGCAGGTGCGGGGGAACGGGTTCGGGGAGGTCGGCCGCCAGGTTGTACCAGTGCGTCGGAACCTTCGACGGGATGGAAACGCCCAATGGTTCGAGCGAACGGTTGAGTGGGGTGGTGGTCAACTAACTCTCCTTCATGGATTTCGGTACCTGGTTCGCGGTATCGGGTGATCCAATGCTGGAGCGTTGCGGACCACCCGATCTCGTCTGGGCAGCACACAGTTGCGGCTGACCGTCAGCGGTCAGGCCACCAGCTGTGCGGGGCGGGGAAGGTCACGAGCCGATGGTACATCGAGTGCCCGCATGGTTGCTGAACCGTCTCGGTCTGTGGACTGGGCGAGGCTCGAGTGAGCACGGTTTGTCTCGAGTGAGCATGGACTTCAGCAGGCGGGAAACCGTGCGCACTGTGCAGAAAGGGTGCTAGCTCCGGGACGTAGCATGAACCCGACAGATGAACGAGAGGAACGGAGGCGCAGTTGCGATGGCAGACCTGAGCTCGCGTGAGCGGATGATCCGCAGCGCCGTCGAGTTGATCAGCCGCAACGGCGTCGACGCGACCTCGTTCAACGACGTGATCAAACACAGCAGCGCCCCGCGCGGGTCCATCTACCACCACTTTCCTGGCGGCAAAACTCAGCTGATGGTCGAGGCCGTGCAAGCTGCAGGCGCCGTCATCACGCGTCGGATCAGTGCGGCGTCGGCTACCGGATCGCCGGCCGACATCATCGATGCCGTCGGCGATATCTGGCGTCGCAACCTCGCGAACTCCGATTTTGCGATCGGCTGTCCGATCATCGCCGGTGGGCTCGCTCGGGCGAGCGAACCCGAAGTTGCGCAGGCCGCTGCCGAGGTTCTGGCGGGTTGGCAGACACTTGTCGAGACCGCGCTTGGCGAGGCAGGCTCACCGCCGGATCAGGCGCGATCGATGGCAAATCTGACCATCGCCTCGATCGAGGGGGCCGTTGCGCTGTGTCAGACGACGCGCAGCATCGAACCCCTCGAACGAGTGATGTCAACTCTGCAGGATCTGTCGGAAACTACTGTGGCGCACCGATATTAAGTTCGTCGGGATGGGCGCCGACGCGAGTGCCGTCGTCGAGCGTGGCGATTTCGCTGAGGTCGAGTTCGGTGAGTTCGAAGTCGAAGACGTCGATGTTCTCGGCGATGCGGGCATCGTGCACGGACTTCGGAATGACAATGAGGCCGTTCTGCAGATGCCAGCGGATCAGTACCTGCGCGGCCGACTTGCTGTGCCGATCACCGATTCGGGTGATGATCGGGTCCGTCAAAAGTGTGTTCGGCTTCGACGCCGGACCCCATCCCGCGTTACTGGTCCCACCGAGTGGGCTCCACGACTCGACCGCAATTGCGTGCTCGGCAGCCTTGGCGCGAATGGCGTGCTGGGGGAGATGGGGATGCAATTCCACCTGGTCCACAGCGGGAAGCAGCCCACCTCGGTCGACAAGAAGTTGCAGGTGGTGGGGTTCGAAGTTACAGACGCCGACGGCTTTCGCGCGGCCTGATTCAGCGATCTTCTCCATGGCGTCCCAGGTGCGGAGCAGTCGTTCCTTGTCCTGGAGCGGCCAATGGACGAGGTACAGGTCGACATAGTCGACGCCCAATTTCTTGATGCTGGTATCGAACGCTGCCAACGCCGGTTCGTAGCCCTGATCGGAGTTCCACAGCTTTGTGGTCAGGAAAACGTCCTCACGGGCAACGGAT
Organism: Rhodococcus sp. AD45-ID; assembly: GCF_003023755.1. Taxonomy (NCBI): domain Bacteria; kingdom Bacillati; phylum Actinomycetota; class Actinomycetes; order Mycobacteriales; family Nocardiaceae; genus Rhodococcus; species Rhodococcus sp. AD45-ID. Next base: position 247,203 of record NZ_PYHL01000003.1, read on the forward strand.
GATGCCGCGATGCCGCGTCCTACGCCCTCTTCGTTGCCGTACGCGGCAGCGGTGTCGATGTGGCGGTAGCCGGCGTCGTCGAGCGCAAAGCGCACGGCGTGTTCGGTTTCATCGTTGGTGGCCTGCCAGACTCCTAGGCCGAGTTGCGGGATCGTGGTTCCGGAATTCAGGCTGATGTCGGGGATGCTCATGTATTCAGGCTAGCGAGGCTGCAGACGGATTGCCTGGCATCATGTATTCACGTGACCCGAATCCGAATGTTTGCCACCGACCTCGACGGCACCCTGCTGCGCTCCGATCGAACGATTTCGGAGCGGACGGCGCAGGCGATGGAGAGCGCACGCCTGGCGGGAATCGAAGTGGTGTGGGCGACGGCTCGGGCTCGGCATTCGGTGCATACGTTGGCGAGCTCATGCGGGTTTCGGGGCAAGGCCGTGTGCGCCAACGGTGCTGTGATTCTAGATCTTGCCGACGGTACACCGAAGATCGTCGATACTGTCTCGATCGAAACATCCTTGGCGGCAACGGCAATGGAACAAATCCGCACACTCGTTCCCGGCGTCGTGTTCGCGAATGTCGGGCCGACACAGTTCTTTGCGGAACCCGAATACGCTGCGCTGTGCGACTTCACGGATCACCACAGGCACGTCCACGAGATGGTTCTTGCCGATACGTTGCCGCTGGAGATCGAACCGATGGTGAAGATTGTCGCCCGGCATCCGGACGTGTCGAGTTCCGATCTCTACCGAACCGCCGCGGCAGCCGGAATTACCGGCGTCGAACTCACTCATTCCGGTGCCCCGTACATGGAAATGGCGGCATCCGGGGTGTCCAAAGCCAGTGCACTCGCACAGTTGTGCGCCGCTGAAGGCATTGACCCGTCGGAGGTCGCGGCCGCAGGTGACGCCGTCAACGACCTGCCGATGTTGATGTGGGCAGGTACCGCCTTGGCGCCGTCGAACGCGCTACCGGAAATTCTCGAACTTGCAGACCGAGTGCTGGCGAGCAACGACGAGGACGGGGTGGCGAGCTACCTGGAGGAATTGGCGTCTTCGAACCACGGCTAGCTCGCCAGTCTGGTGTGATCGCCGCCGGCGGCATGCTGCGCTAACAGTTTGATCGCATGCTCGACTGTCGCGGCGAGAATGTCCTCCGGCTCGCCGCTGAATACCTGTTTCTCAGTCTCGGCGACACCATGATCGACAACCCCGAACCACACTGTTCCAGGATCTTGGTCCTCCTGGGGTTCTGGGCCTGCCTCCCCGGTGACGGCCAGAGCCAGCGTGGCACCCATCAGGGTTGCAGTGCTGTGGGCCATGACTCGCACCGCGTCTTCACAGACGACGGGGCCGTCCGGAACGTGGAGCACGGAATGCTTGACCGCCGGACTGTACGCGACAATCCCACCACTGAACCAAGACCCGGCATCGGGCGCCTTTCCCAGGTGCGCAGCGATATTTCCGGAGGTCAGCGATTCTGCTGTTGCGACAGTCAAACCGCGTCTTGTTGCTGCGGTTGCCAATTGCTCACATACGTCGTCGAGGCCGCGTTCAATGGGGAGTTCGGGTTGCGGATCGGTGCTCACCTCTATTGTCCTTTCAGTTCGCAGAAGAAGTGTGAAAACGTTCCCATACCCGGTGCGTTTTCAGCAGTTCTGTTACGGCGGTGACTGCTTCCTCCGGGGTCGGGGCAACTACCACCCCGAATGCCGAGTCGTCGATTCCGGCAGCCCCCAGTGCAAGAATACGGGAATGTTGTTACCTACCAAGTCGAATACACCTTCCTCGGTGTAGAACTTGGTCGCGAACCCGCGAGTGTCGCGCACAGTATCGGCTGAGCCGCGTGAGCCCAGTACCGTCGAGAAGCGAGCGAATGTGGGGTTTGTGTTCCTTTGGCAAAAAGTGCTGCCTTGCAGATACTTTCGTCAGATCCGTTCGCGACGGAGTTGCCGTGAGCGGCAGCCCCACACGCATGCACAACCCGCTCGGGAATGCGCTCATGATCGAAGTGAGTGATCTGCTCCCAGAGATGATGATCCTGAAGGAGCGTCGGACCACGTTCGCTGACGGTCAACGAGAGGTCGGTCTTGTAGAGGTGAGTTCCGATCGCAGTCGTGAGAAATTCGCCTTGTTGTGCCCGGCCGTGGCTGTCCGTCGCGGGCTCGGCTCCTGCGACAGTACGTACTTCGTGCTGTCTCTGATCTTCTTTGGGAGGCAGCGGCGGGCGTGGTTCGACGGGCTCTCGGAGGTCCGGCACCCTGGGAGCAGGTGCGCCTGGGATGTACGGTGATGAAGGCACGGGCAGCTCCTTCTGTTCGTCACACATCGTGCGAAGAGAATTCCTCTGACAGAGCCCTACCCAACAGATGATTCGACAAACATGGTGCTGCTGAGAACCGGTCGTGTTGTTGTCAGGCCACCAGTGCAGACGCCAGGCGCCGACGCAATCTAGCCCGTGACCGCCTTAGGTCCGAATCCCACACCACAATCCGTCATGAACTCCGTGAATACGCGATCGAACCGGTCCGGGTAGTCCAGGTGCGGGAAATGTCCTGCGCGGGGGAAGATTTCGACACGACCCAGGGGGAGTTCGGCGCGGGCGTTTTCGGTGTGCGCGTTGGGGATGATGGTGTCTTCGGCGCCCCAGACCAAGAGCGCCTGCAAGTTCTGGAACTTCGCGAAATGTGGTGTTGCGGCGACTGTTTGGCCCTGGTAATTGATCACCGAGCGGGCAGTGGCAAGGAAAGCCTGCCGGGTTGCGGCGTCGGATACCGTCGCAAGACTCTTGCGGGCTTCACTCGCGCTGGCGCCCAATTTGAACAGCCCGATCTTGTTGAACAGTTCGAGAGCTTTGTCGGTGACGTCGGTCAGCGTCTTGGACGCCAGGACGGGAAGAACCAGTTCGCTGCCAGGCAAGGTTGCGGCCCGAAGGAGTGGGCTGACTTCGGGGCCCAGGCCACCGCTGGCCACCAGACACAGGCGCTCGACGCGGTCGGGGAACAGATACATGGCTTGCATGGCAATGCCGCCGCCGAGGGAGTGGCCGACCAACGTGGCAGAGGGGATGTCGAGTGCTTCCAGGAGGTCGCGCACGGTCGCGGCGTGGGCACTCAGGGAGTAGTCGCCGGCCGGCTTGTCGGACGCTCCGTGCCCGAACAGGTCGGGTGCGATGACGCGGTAGCGCCGCGACAGCGTCTCGATCTGCGGTTCCCAATTGGTATGTGCGCCGAGAAGGCCGTGGATCAGGACGACAACGGGGCCTTTGCCCTGGTCGACGTATTTCAGCTGGTCACCGTGCAGTACAACGGTCTGCAATTGATCGGTTGCCATGGTTGAGCCTTTCGGAGCGGCCGGTTTGTCCAGCGCTCGCGTGTTGTGAGGGCCGCATCTCCGCCCCGACGCGGATTCACGGTATTTGTGACCGGGAGTTACCCCAGTTCCCTCAGTATGCCCATTGCAGGTCGTCCTGTCGTGGTCATACCGGGTGTTGTGACGAACCGCGATTGCTGTTGCGGCGGGAGACGTAGAACTCACTTGGCTGCGGATCAGGCAAAATCCTCGAGCTTTCCGAAGGTCAGAGCAACATCCCATGGATGGACGTTCCACGTCTGGATGGCTGTTGTGGCGAAGATGCCTGCCGCTTCGATGGTCTCCTGCGACGCCGGCGCCGCGACGGAAACCCCTGGTTGATCGCTGGGAACCTCAGGCCAGACGCCGGTATCGGCGGGTGCGGGTGCTGCCTCCATGACGGCATTGGCTGCGCCGTCCTCGCTGATCACGGCAAACAGACAATGCGGCTGCGCTGGAGCGTCCCAACCACCCTGTTCTACCAGCCAGAATTCGCTGCGCGCCGCAGCGGAGAGAGCAACGTGTGCGAGTGCCAGCTCGAGTTCGTCCCACGGATCTCCGTCGACGGGGATGGGATCGCCGAGTTGGAACGACCCGGCGACGTCGGCGTTGTCGGAAGCGGCGAAGCGCGGTTGCACCGACAGCGTGCCTGACTCCGTGTCCAGGAAGGCAATTTCTCGAGATCGGTTGTCCGGCATCATGGTACGGGCGATACGTCCACGACCGAGCAGCTCGGCAAGACCTTCGGGATTGTCGATGCTCCACAGACGGGTCTCGTCCTCGGACCAGGTGCGGATCATTCCACTGACGACGGGACTGATCAGTACAGGTTCGAGATTCGTAGTGTCACTCTGTTCACTCATCGCGCACTCCCACCGAAGTTCGTACCGCCGGACGGGTTCCAGGGGACTCTCGGACAAGTATGCCGCCTCGCGCTGTGCGCCTTACTAACCGCGGACGGTTGGTAAGGCGCACAGTAGGCGATCACATATGCGTGCCGCCATCGATGCGGATTTCGGTTCCGGTCACGAAGGAGCCGTCGTCGGATGCGAGCATCGCGATCACGCCTGCCACCGCGGACGGGGGAGCAAAACCGTCACCGATGGCCGGTAGCAGCTTGCCGAGCAACGTGTAGTCGATGTCGGCGGGGAATCCGGGGTCGGAGGTCATTCCCGACGCGATGCTTCCTGGCGCGACGGCAACGGCACGTAGTCCCTGCTTGCTGTATTCGAGAGCGAGTGCATGCGTGAAGGATTGGATACCGCCCTTGGACGCCGCATAGGCCGCCATGTACGGGTGGGCAAACGTCGCGGAGGTGGAACTGAAGTTGACGACAACACCGCTGCCGCTTTCCAGCAGAGCGGGAAGCGCCTCGCGTGTCATGAGAAAGGTGCCGGTGAGGTTGACGCCGATGACGGTGTTCCAGAAGTCGAGCGACATCTCGTGGGTGCGTTCGGAGCGCAGAATTCCAGCGGCATTGACGAGCACGTCCAAACCGCCGAGCGCCGTGATCGCAGAACCGATCTGTTGCCGAACGGAGTCCTCTTTCGAGATGTCGACGGTGACGACGGTGAGGCGGTCGCCATGGCCGGCGGCAGCTGCTGCGGCTCGAGTGAGTTCGAGTCCTGCTTCGGAAATATCCGCGGCAACGACGGTGCCGCCTTCCTCCAGGATTCGAGCCACCGTGGCTTGCCCGATGCCGGACCCGGCACCGCTGATGAGGACGCGCTTGTTGTCGAATCGGTTCATGAAAAATCTCCGGTCTGTGGAAGAAAACGGCGCTGCTACTTTTGATTCTCCGGAGAAGAAAAGCTCGAAACCAGGGGTTATCCCATTGAGCGAACACGTGGCATCGACGCTGAGCGAACACGTGGCAGTCGACGCTGAGCGAACCAGTGGCAGTTAACGCACTGCCGCAATCCAATTTACGTACAGCGCAAGGCTGTACGTAGCGCGGCGCTGGTCGGGTCACCGCGAGATGAAAGGAGGAATCCTGCTCGCCGACCATGCATTCCCCAACCGCCATGAGTCACGGGTGGAGCGAGTTTGACGCCAAAGCTCTTTGACCGTATTCCTGCTGCGAGGTCTTCGGCGAGCGTTAGGGCGAAAGATGCAACTTCGTAACGTGATCGTGCTGTGTGCTCGACACAAAAGCCCCCTCGGCCTTTGTGAGGCTGAGGGGGCTTCGGGTGTCGTTGCTACAGGCCAGCGGCCGTTGCCAGCTCGGGCAGGTATGCACTCGGCTGGCCGAACAACTGCGCGCTGCTGTGCGCGCGCTTGAAGTACAGCTGAGCGTCGTGTTCCCAGGTGATCGCGATTCCGCCGTGCAACTGAACGGCTTCGGAGGTGATCTGCTGGAAGGCCTCCGAGCAGTACACCTTGGCGATCGCTGCGTCACCGGCTGACTGTGTGGCCACCGCGGCGTAGGTCATGGACCGTGCCGTCTCGACCAGCGTGTACATGTCGGCCATCCGGTGCTTGAGGGCCTGGAAGGACCCGATTGCGCGACCGAACTGTTTGCGAGACTTCGTGTATTCCACCGTCTGTTCGACGATGGCTGCGGCAGCACCCACCTGTTCGGCGGACAGTGCAATCAAGACAACCGTTCGGATGCGATCGACCAGATCCGCAGACCATGCGAGAGGCCGCCCGCGAACACCGGAGAACGTGACCTCCGAGAGCGTGCGAGTCGGGTCCATGGTGGGGACGCGTCGGCGGGAAACACCTTCGGCTTCGGGATCGACTTCGTAGAAACCGTCGGCCGTCAGCACCAGCAAGGTGTCGGCGACGTGTCCGTCGAGGACATAGGCAGCGGTGCCGTTCAACGCGTCTTCAGTGGCGGAGACTCCGAAGGAATCCCAACCGCTCGCACCCGCCCAGCACAGTGCAAGTGTGCTTTCGCCGGCAGCAACGCCGGGGAGTAGACGCGAGCAGGCGTCGGCATCGCCCGAGAGCAACAGGGCCTGCGCAGAGAGAATCGCGGAACCCAGCATCGGCGACGGCGTCAGCGTGCGTCCGAGTTCTTCCTGGACCACATGAACTTCCGCCAAGCTTGCTCCGACGCCGTCGAACTCCTCGGGAATCGCCAGCGCGGCGACGCCGATCTGCTCGCACAGCTTGCTCCACAGCGCGGCGTCGTAACCGTTGTCCGTGGTGATGGCGGCGCGGACGGAAGCTGAGTCTGAATGCTTGCTCAGGAGATCGCGTACCGACGCGCGCAATGCTGCCTGGTCTTCGGTGTCGATGCTCATGACGCAACCAGGGATGCGACGACCCGGGCGCGGTGCTCGGACGGAGTGCCCCACGCGGTAAGCAATGCTCGTACCTTGGTGAGCCACAGCGAGAGATCGTGTTCCATCGTGTATCCGATGGCGCCGTGAACCTGCAGTCCGACGCGAGCGGCCTTGTAGGCAGCATCGCCGCAGGCAACCTTGGCGGCGGAGATGTCACGCGAGGCATCGGTCGACTGATCGCGCACCGACAGCGCGGCGCCGTGCAGGAGCGGGCGAGCCATTTCGAGAGCGACGGCAACCTCGGCCAGGTGGTGCTTCATGGCCTGGAACTGTCCGATGACCTTGCCGAACTGCTTGCGCTGCTTTGCGTATTCGGTGGTGACCTCGAGGAGAGTCTGCCCGAGGCCCTGAAGCTGAGCAGCAGTGGCGAGGGCGCCCATGTCGAAGGCAGCCGAGAAGTCGGCGGAGCCGAGCGACTCGCCGGCGGATACCTCGAAGAGCTTGCGCGAGAGGTCAACCGACGCCTTGGCTTCGCCGGGAACGCCGAGGCTGACTGCGCCGTCCTGTGCCAGCAGAACCAGGTCAACAGAGTTGGCATCGAGCGCAAACGGCGTGTGCGGGGGAGCTGCGACCGTGGCGAGCGAACCTTCGGCAAGAGCGGAGAGGCGCTCGGGTGCAACAGAAGCCAGCAGAGTCGGTGCTACTGCGATGGTTTCGACGACCGGGCCAGGTACCGCATGGCGACCGAGCTGCTCGAGAGCAACAACCAGGTCGACGGCGTCGGCACCCAGGCCGTCGTGCTCTTCGGCGATGACAAGTCCGTTGACGCCGGTCTCGGCGAGGCGCTGCCACAGCTTCTTGCCTGGTGCGGTGTCACCGTCGTTCCAGGATCGGATGACGGCGGGCATGTCGGACTTGGTGAGCAACGCATCGATGCTCGCAGCGAAGTCCTGGTGGGAGGAGTCGAGCGCGAATCTCATCGGTCCGCCTTAGGTAGGCCGAGCAGACGCTCAGCGATGACATTTTTCTGAATCTCGTTGGTGCCTGCGTAGATCGGGCCGGACAGGGAGAACAGGTATCCGTCCATCCAGTTGTCGGCCAGTTCAGCTTCGGGGCCCTGCAGTTCGAGGGCGGTCTCGTGGGTAGCGATGTCCCACTCGGACCAGAAGACCTTGTTGATCGAGGACTCGGCACCGAGTTGTCCACCGTCGGCGAGACGGGTGACGGTCCCGAACGTGTTGAGCTGGTAGGCGCGAGCGCCGATCCAGGCGTCGGCGACCTGATTGCGCAGAGCGCTGTCGTCCGTGCGTCCGCTGGCCTTGTACAGCTCGAGAAGACGGTCGACGGTCGCGAGGAAGCGGCCGGGGCTACGCAGCGACAGACCACGCTCGTTGCTGGCGGTGCTCATCGCGACGCGCCATCCTTCGTTGACGCTGCCGATCACACCGGACTCACCCGGGTTGGCCGGGTCGTCGGGAACAAAGACGTCTTCGAGGAAGATCTCGGCGAAGCCGGGCTCACCGTCGAGCTGATCGATCGGACGCACGGTGACGCCGGGCGAACGGAGGTCGAACATGAAGTAGGTAATGCCCTTGTGGCGCTGCGCATCCGGATCGGAGCGGAACAGGCCGAAGCCCCAGTCCGCGTAGCTGGCGCGTGAGCTCCACGTCTTCTGGCCGTTGAGCAGCCAGCCGCCGTCGACCTTCTTCGCGCTCGAACGCAGGCTGGCGAGGTCGGAACCGGACTCGGGTTCGGACCAGGCCTGTGCCCAGATATCGTCGGCGCGTGCCATGCGCGGCATGATGCGTGCCAACTGCTCGGCGTTTGCATGTTCGAAAAGTGTGGGAGCCAGCAGGAAGATGCCGTTCTGGCTCACGCGTCCGGGTGCACCCGAGCGGTAGTACTCCTCCTCGAAGATGACCCACTCGAGTAGCGACGCGTCGCGGCCGCCGAGTTCCTTGGGCCACGAGACAACGGCGTAGCCGGCGTCGGCGAGAGTGTGCTCCCACTGACGGTGCTCTTCGAAGCCCTTGGCGGTGTCCATCGACTTCAGGGGAGTGGCGGGCACATTCGCCTCCAGGAACGAGCGGACCTCGTCACGGAATGCGGTTGTGGCGTCGTCGAATACGAGATCCACTAGTTTGTTCCTTCCTGCGGTGTGCGAGCACTGGCAGCCATAGCTTTGGCGTCGAGACCACCAAGCGAGTCTTTGCCTACCTCGGCGTTGTGAGCGTGAGCGAAGTGATGCAGACCGAAGACGGAATCGATGCCGTTACGCATCCCCATCTGATCCTCACACTGGTTGACGGCCTTCTTGGTGAGTGCCAATCCGAAGCGCGGCATCTCGGAGATGCGTTCGGCAAGTGCAAACGTCTCCTTCTCGAGATCGTCGCGGGAAACAACGCGGTTGACCATGCCGATTTCGTAGGCACGTTGCGCGGTGAACCGATCGCCGGTGAAGAGCATTTCCTTGGCAAATCTCGAGCCAACCATCCACGGATGGGCAAAGTACTCCACGCCGGGGATGCCCATGCGGACAACGGGATCGGAGAAGAACGCGTCGTCGGCGGCGACGATCATGTCGCAGACCCACGCGAGCATCAGGCCGCCCGCGATGCAGGCGCCCTGCACCATGGCGATGGTGGGTTTGGGGATCTCCCGCCACCGGCGGCACATTCCCAGGTACACCTCCATCTCGCGAGCGAAACGTTGGTCACCACCGGGCTTGTCGACGTGATCCCACCACATGGCGGCTTTGTTCTCGTACTCGACGTGATGGTCGCGGCCCGGAGTTCCCAGGTCGTGTCCCGCACTGAAGTGCGGGCCGTTGCCTGCCAGGACGATGACTTTGACGTCGTCGTCGTCGACAGCGCGCTGGAAAGCGGCGTCGAGTGCGTACGTCACCACCGAGTTCTGGGCATTGCGGTAGTCGGGACGGTTCAGGGTCACGACGGCCACAGTGCCGCGGACCTCGTAGGTCACGACATCGGCTTCGAAAGGAACGGTCATGACTGTTCCTCGCGCAGAACTGTTTTGAGGACCTTGCCGGAGGGATTACGAGGGAGGTGATCGACGAAGCGCACTTCGCGCGGCACCTTGAATCCGGCGATCTTCTCCTTGAGGAAAGCGATGACGGATTCTTCGGTCAGTCCGGCACCGTCGAGCTGAGCGATGTAGACACGGCCCACCTCACCCATCCGGTGATCGGGAATGCCGATGGCAGCCGATTCGTGGACACCGGGCAGTCGAGCCAGCATTCCTTCGATCTCGGCGGGGTAGACATTGAAGCCGCCGCTGACGTACATGTCCTTGAGACGGTCGGTGATGTCGAGATATCCACGCTCGTCGAGGGTTCCGACGTCTCCGGTGTGCAACCAACCGTCGGCGTCGACGGCCTTGGCGGTGGATTCGGGATCGTCGAGATATCCGAGCATGACGTTCGGTCCGCGAAGCAGGATCTCGCCCTGGTCGCCGATCTTGACCTCGAAATCGGCCGTCGCGCGGCCCGAGCTCGTGGACACCGTGACGGGGTCGTCGTCGGTGCGGCACATGGTGGCCACCACTGCTTCGGTCAGGCCGTAGGCGGTGAGGACTGCGTCGAACAGTTCGCTTTGCATGCGCTCGACCAACGCGACGGGAACCGGAGCGGCGCCCGTGATGGCGATGCGCAGCGACGAGAGGTCGTACTCGCCGCGGCGAGGGTGATCGAGGATCGTCTGGTAGATCGTCGGCGCGCCCGGGAGGATGCTGACCTTCTCGCGGTTGATCAGTGACAGGGTCTCGTCGATGTTGAAGACGGACACCGGCACGATGGTCGCGCCGTTAAGGAGGCAGACCAGAATTCCGGCCTTGTATCCGAAGGTATGGAAGAAGGGGCTGATGATCAGGAAGTTGTCATCGGCAGTGACCTCGGCATTGTCTCCCCAGGCCTGTGCGACGCCGATCGACTGGCGATGAGCGCTGATGGCGCCCTTGCTGCGACCCGTCGTACCGGAGGTGAAGAGGATGTCACTGACATCGTCGGGCGTCACCGCTGTAGCCCGAGCGTCGGCTTCGGTGCGGGTGTCGTCCGTCGCGAGGGCGAGGAAGTCCTCGAACTCGATGACGCCGTCGCGAGCGTCGTCGCCGTCTACCGGTACGCGGATCACCGTCGGAATAGACAGGTCGGGATTAGCGTCGAGCAACTGCTGGTATCGATCGGCCTTGAGGAACTTGCCGACGACTACCAGGGCAGCCGCGTCGACGCGCTCGACGATGTCGAGTGCCTCGGTGCCCGTGTATCTGGTGTTGATCGGGATAATTGCTGCTCCGGCGTACTGCGCGCCCAGCAGTGCAATCACCCAGTGGTGGGTGTTGGGCGCCCAGATGACAACACGGTCGCCTGCCTTCACTCCACGTGTGATCAGTGCGCCCGCAAAATCACGAACACGCTGGTGCAACTGTGCAAAGGTCAGTCGGGTGTCGCCATCGGCAATTGCCGCGAGCTCACCGAACTCCTCGGCGGCCCTGATAAGGGCTGATGGGATGGTTCTCGGTTGATCGGTCACTGGACTCCTACCTGACACGCTACCTAGCAAGTGCTTGGTAGGTTATCTTACATATGTGGACCAGAGCGAGAGCCCGGACGGGCAGATGACCGACGACGAGTTTGCGGCAGAAGTTTCGCAGTGGCTGGCAGAGAACCTGACCGGCAAATTTGCCCAGCTCAAGGGTAAGGGCGGACCGGGCAGCGAGCATGAGTTCTTCGAGCAACGCCTCGAGTGGGACAAGCATCTCGCGGCCGCGGGCTGGACGTGCCTTGGATGGCCGAAGGAGTTCGGTGGCCGCGGAGCGACCATCTCCCAGCAGGTTGTCTTTCATCAGGAGTACGCGAAGTCGGGTGCCCCGGCACGCGTCAGTCACATCGGCGAGGAACTTCTCGGTCCGACCCTGATCGCTTACGGAACCGACGAGCAGAAGCGCCGCTTCCTTCCGGGCATCAACACGGTCAGCGAGCTGTGGGCGCAGGGGTACTCCGAGCCCGGAGCCGGCTCCGACCTTGCCAACGTCTCGACGACGGCCCGTCTCGAAGACGGCAAGTGGATCATCAACGGCCAGAAAGTGTGGACGTCGCTCGCGCACGTTGCGCAGTGGTGCTTTGTCGTGTGCCGCACCGAGGTCGGATCCAAGCGTCACCAGGGCCTGAGCTTCCTGCTGGTGCCCTTGGATCAGCCCGGTGTGACCGTGCGTCCCATCCAGCAGCTCACCGGCACCTCCGAATTCAACGAGGTCTTCTTCGACGACGCCGTCACGGACGCAGACCTCGTGGTCGGCGAACCGGGCGAAGGCTGGAAGATTGCCATGGGCCTGCTCACTTTCGAGCGTGGTGTGTCAACACTCGGTCAGCAGATCGGGTTCGCCCGCGAACTTCAAGGCGTCGTAAACCTGGCGAAAGCCAATGGCAGCGACCAGGATCCGCACATCCGCGAGAAGATCGCCCGCGCCTGGGTCGGGCTACGCGTCATGCGCGCCCACGCTATGCGTACTCTCGACGCGGTCGACGCCGGAACCGGTGGCGGCGAAGCATCCGTCGCAAAACTGTTGTGGGCCAACTGGCATCGCGACCTCGGGCAGCTCTCGATGGACGTCCAAGGTGCGTCGTCGTTGGTCGCACCGTGGGAGAATTCCGAAGGCCAGCCATCGGACATCACCGATCCCGAACACCTCGAGTTGGACGAGTGGCAGCGACTGTTCCTCTTCACTCGCGCCGACACGATCTACGGCGGCTCCAACGAAATTCAGCGCAACATCATTTCCGAGCGTGTGCTCGGTCTTCCCCGAGAGGCTCGCTAAATGTCTGACTCCACAGTGGTTTCGCCCTTGTCCGTAGCGCCGGAGGAAACTCCGGGCCACGGATTGCTGAAGGGCAAGAAGGCCGTCATCACCGCCGCCGCGGGAACGGGTATCGGTTTCTCGACCGCGCGTCGTGTCCTGATGGAAGGCGGCGACGTCCTCGTCTCCGACTTCCACGAGCGTCGTCTCGGTGAGACCGTCGAGAAGTTGAAGGCCGAATTCCCCGGCCAGCAGGTCGAATCGATCATCTGCGACGTCTCCAGTACCGCACAGGTCGACGCACTCTTCGACGGCGCAGCCGAGAAGCTGGGTCGCATCGACATCGTGGTCAACAATGCAGGCCTCGGCGGGGAAACACCGGTCGTCGACATGACCGATGACCAGTGGGATCGTGTCATCGACATCACCCTCAACAGCACGTTCCGTGCGACGCGCGCCGCACTGCGCTACTTCAAGAGCGTCGCGCACGGCGGTGTTCTCGTCAACAACGCATCGGTTCTCGGCTGGCGTGCACAGCATTCGCAGGCCCATTACGCAGCGGCCAAGGCCGGCGTCATGGCCCTGACGCGTTGCAGTGCGATCGAGGCCGCCGAGTACGGCGTCCGCATCAACGCCGTCTCGCCGTCCATCGCCCGCCATGCCTTCCTGGCGAAGGTCACCAGCGAAGAACTGCTGGACCAGTTGGCGTCGGGTGAGGCTTACGGCCGCGCGGCCGAGGTGTGGGAAATCGCTTCGGTGATTGCGATGCTGGCGAGCGACTACACGACATACATGACTGGTGAGATCGTTTCTGTTTCTTCGCAGAGGGCGTAGGCCTGCCGTGCGCCTTTCTGGTAGCACCGACTACCAGAAAGGCGCACAGTGAAGCCCTGGATAGGATTGAAATCATGACGCCATCCCGAAATTCCGACGACACTGCAGGAAAATCCGGTCGCCGCGACGAACTTCTCGCGATCGCAGCCGGCCTGTTTGCCGACCGCGGAGTACGGGCGACGACGGTACGCGATATTGCCGATGCAGCCGGGATACTGTCGGGCAGTCTCTATCACCATTTCGATTCCAAGGAGTCGATGGTCGACGAGATTCTGCACCAGTTCCTCGACGACTTGTTCGGCAAGTACCGCGAGATCGTGGCTGCAGGTCTTGACAGTCGGGCAACGCTCGAAGCGCTGATCGTCACGTCGTACGAGGCGATCGACGCATCGCATTCGGCTGTCGCGATCTATCAGGACGAGGTCAAGCACCTGGTCGCAAACGAGCGATTCTCGTACCTGGTCGAACGCAACACCGAGTTCCGGGACCTGTGGGTGGGAGTGCTCGAGGCGGGGGTCGCCGACGGAAGTTTCCGCTCCGATCTCAATATCGAACTGGTCTTCCGCTTCATGCGCGACACCGTCTGGGTTGCCGTGCGTTGGTACCGGCCGGGTGGCACATTGACCGCGCACACCGTTGCAGCTCAGTACCTCGCAATTGTTCTCGACGGACTCTCTGATCCGTCTGCGGCAGCTGCCGCACCCAAAACTACTGCTGCACTATCGAACTAGGAGTAAAGATCATGTCCGAGGTTTACATCGTCGATGCCATCCGCACCCCGATCGGTAAGCGCGGCGGCGCACTGTCGGGAGTGCACCCCATCGATTTGGGCGCACACGTCATCAAGGCCGTTGTCGAGCGCACCGGTATCGATCCGGCAGAGGTCGACGACGTCATCTTCGGTTGCGTCGACGCCATCGGTGGCCAGGCCGGCAACATCGCCCGCATGTCTTGGCTCGCAGCAGGATTGCCGCAGCACGTTCCCGGTGTGACGGTGGACCGTCAGTGCGGTTCCAGCCAGCAGGCCGTCCACTTCGGTGCGCAGGCAATCCTCTCCGGCACCGCAGACCTGATCATCGCCGGTGGCGTGCAGAATATGAGCCAGATCCCGATCTCGGCAGCCATGATCGTCGGCCAGCAGTACGGATTCGACACTCCCTCTTCCGGTTCCGTCGGCTGGACCGAGCGTTACGGCGATCAGGAAGTGTCGCAGTTCAAGGGCGCAGAGATGATCGCCGAGAAGTGGGATGTCAGCCGCGAAGACCTCGAGAAGTGGGCACTGCAGAGCCATGAGCGCGCCAAGGCCGCCATCGCAGCAGGCCGTTTCGACAACGAGATCGTCACCATGGGCGACGCGACCGTCGACGAAGGCCCCCGTGAGACCAGCCTCGAGAAGATGGCGTCGCTCAACGTCCTCGTCGAAGACGGCCGGATGACAGCTGCTGTCGCAAGCCAGATCTCGGACGGAGCGAGCGCACTGCTCCTGGCGTCGGAAGAAGCCGTCAAGAAGCACGGCCTCAAGCCCCGCGCCCGGATTCATCACCTCAGCGCCCGCGGTGACGACCCCATCTTCATGCTCAGCGCGCCCATTCCGGCAACGCAGCATGCGCTGGAGAAGACGGGTCTGACCATCGAGGACATCGACATCGTCGAGATCAACGAGGCTTTTGCTCCCGTTGTCCTCGCGTGGATCAAGGAAATCGGCGCGGATCCGGCCAAGGTCAACGTCAACGGTGGCGCAATTGCCCTCGGTCACCCGCTCGGCGCCACCGGCACCAAGCTGATGGCAACGCTGCTCAACGAGCTCGAGCGCACCGGTGGACGCTACGGCCTGCTCACCATCTGCGAGGGTGGCGGCACCGCAAATGTGACGATTATCGAGCGTCTCTGACAAATCTGCTGTGCGCCGTTGTTAACCGCCCGCGGTTAACAACGGCGCACAGCAGTTAGTTCGGGGTATCGGCCACCTGCACGTCGAACTTGACGTTGTCGCCGTCGACGCTGGTCACAGTTCCCGTCACGTCGTATTCGGTGCCCTGGTCGGTCAAGGCGCACACGACGGTCGCACCGACCTCCGCGTCGAGTCCTTCTGGGCAGGTGACGTCGTCGGGTGCCCTACCGACAGTCGCTGCAAGCTGGCTGGACATCTGGGCTGCGACCTTGTCTGCAGGTACCTGCTTGTCGCCGACACTGACAGATGCCGAGCACGCGCCGGAAGCCAGTGCGGCAGCAACGCAGATTGCCGCAACAGGGTAATTTCTCTTCACTGTGTTCTCCCAGGTGAGCGCGGTTCCAGCCTCGGACCGGCAGGCCCTCGCTGATAGTAGACCTGGAATCAGCTCTTTGGACGATTCGGGCACGATGGATCAGCGTCGTCGAACCGACAGCGTGAACCCCTCCGGCATCAGGGTCAGACGCTCGATAACTTTCAACCGGTACTCGGGATCCGGTTCGACGGTGTACTTCTGCAGGATCGTTCCCAGAACGAGAACTGCCTCATGGATGGCGAATTGTCTTCCGATGCACGCGCGTTCGCCGGTTCCGAAGGGCTTGTACGTGTGGGCGGGGCGCGCCTTGATGTTTGCCGGCAAGAATCTGTCCGGATCGAAGGCTTCCGGATTGTTGCCCCACACGGGATCTCGGTGCAGCGACGGGATGAGCACAAGCATCCAGTCGCCCTTCTTCATCGGGTATTTGCCGATCAACGTGGTGTCCTGCCGAGCGGCGCGGGCGTAGGCGGGGGCCGTCGGCCACAGCCGCAATGATTCGTCGAGGACACGTCGGACGTACCGCAGTTTTGCGATCTTCTCGAAGGCCGGTTCTTCCATGCCCCACACGGCATCAACTTCTGCCTGCGCTTTGGCCAAGACCTCCGGATTCTGCGACAGGTGGTAGAGCGCGAACGACAAAGCGCCGGAGGTTGTTTCATGCCCAGCGACCAGGAATGTGACGACCTGGTGCCGGATGTTCAGCTCGTCGATCCTGTTGGGATCATTCTCCCGGGCAGCGCGCAGCATCAGTTCCAGAAGATCTTCGTGTGCGCCGCCGGGGTTCCGTCGCCGAGCGCGAATCACCTCGTCACAACTTCGGCCATGTACGCCTTGCGCACGTCGTCGCGTTGGTCTGCTCGCCGTGCGAGGCGTCGGCCGAGGGCTGTGGATTTGAGGAACGTAGTCCGCTGTGAATGGGACAGGGTGCCGATCATCGCCTT
Organism: Rhodococcus sp. AD45-ID; assembly: GCF_003023755.1. NCBI lineage: Bacteria > Bacillati > Actinomycetota > Actinomycetes > Mycobacteriales > Nocardiaceae > Rhodococcus > Rhodococcus sp. AD45-ID. The sequence continues at coordinate 263,639 of NZ_PYHL01000003.1, forward strand.
CACAAACGGATGCTGTTCTTCGCGTTCGAACGAATCGAAGGAGTAGCTGAACCCCGTGCGACCGATTGTCTCGAGCGTCAATTTGGTCATGTCAGCCGAGACGTCGATGGGGGAGTCGGTGCCATGACGGTCCCAGTACGCAACCAGTTCGCCGGCCACGTCGAGCATCGTGCGGTGGTACGAGCGCATGGCCGTCTGGCTGAACGCCGGAGCCAGAAGATTGTGGGCCTTGGCCCAGTTGGGTTCGCTGTTGTAGGCCGTGAAGAGTCCGTCGCCGCCGATCCCTCGTAGGGCTTTGACGCCGGGTGCCAGGTGTTTTGCAAACCTGGACTCATCGGAAAGGTCGGCAACCATGTCTGCGCCGGATACGAAGACAAAGCGATTTCCGACTACGTTGCGTTCGAAGATCGGGCCGAGTTCGCGGCCGATGCTCACGGAGTTCTGCAGTGGTGTACGGACGTTGACACCAAGAATGTCGCCGAGGAGGGGGAGGCGCCAGGCCGGATGCGGAATAGCAGGCGCGCCCGTGTTCGGCGTTGCGTCGACGCTCATCGTTGTCCCCCGAGAAGAGTTCGCTTACTGAATTGGTGTCTAGTACGCAAAGTACGCCTTACTGAATCGGTGTCAAGTAGTAATCTGAGTTCGCCATGGTCACCCCACGTAAGCGTCTCGATCGCGAGCAGCGACGCACGCAACTCCTCGATATCGGTGCGCAACTATTTGCTGACCGGTCGTACGAGGATGTCTGGATCGAAGAGGTCGCCGAAATCGCGGGCGTCTCGCGTGGGCTGATGTACCACTACTTTCCGACCAAGCGCGACTTCTTCGCGGCGATAGTCGAGCGAGAGTCCCAGCATCTCCTCGACGTGACAGCGCCGGATTCGACGCTGCCCATCCAGGAGCAAATCGCTGCTGGGCTGGATGCCTACTTTGCGTACGTGAAGTCGCACAGTAAGGGAGTGCGCGCAATCAATGTCGGGACGTTGTCGGCTGAAGCTGGTATCCGGGCAATAGTCGAGCGCGAGTTGGAACAGCAACAGATTCGGATCCTCGACGCGCTGGGATTCGACGACGAGCGCAGGCAGATTGCCGCTGTCGCGGTGCGCGGCTGGATTGCCTTCGTTCGTGCGGTGTGCCTGAACTGGCTCGATCAACCGTCGATTCCGCAGGAAGAATTGCGTGTGATCTGTCTTCGCACTCTTGCCGGGGCACTCGGAACAGATCTGAGCAGCGCGCAAGAGAACTAGCGAAAACAGGCTGATCTCAGTCGATCTCGGCCATGTTTCGAGATTTTCGCGTGATGGCCGCACCGAATGCCGCTGCCAACGGGAACATGACGACGCCGTAGACCGCGGCCGGTACTGCCAGACGCACGTTGTCCATCAAGCTGACGGCAATGGTGATGGCCAAGGTGCTGTTGTGGATCCCGATTTCCATCGAACTGGCAATGGCTTGGCGGTCCTCGATACCGAAAAGCTTGGGAACGATGTATCCGATCGACAGACTCAGCAGGCAGAACAGTGCTGCGACAACTCCGATGTCGACGAGGTAGTCCGCAATGTTCTCGCGCTCCGATATGACAGTGCCAACTATGACCAGCGCCAGCACGATCGCCGACCCGATGCGCACCGGCTTGTCCATTCGCTGGGCAAAAGCGCTACTGCGCAGGCGAACCCACATCCCGATTGCCACCGGAATCAGGACGACGGCAAAAACCTGCACAACCTTAGTGAACTGGAGGCCGAGGGTGCCGTCGGCGTCGGTAGGTTCGAAATAGCCGAGGGCGAAGTTGGTGATCACCGGCAGGGTAACGACCGCGATCACTGAATTTACTGCTGTGAGTGTCACATTGAGCGCAACATCGCCGCGAAAGAGGTGGCTGAACAAGTTGGCTGTGGTGCCGCCTGGCGATGCTGCCAGGAGCATCATGCCGACAGCGAGCAGGGGATCGAGATCGAAGGCGGTGACAAGCCCGAACGCGGCGGCCGGCAGCAGTATCAACTGGCAGACGAGGGCGATCGAGACTGCTTTGGGTGCTTTTGCGACACGGGCAAAGTCCTCGAGGGTCAGTGAGAGTCCGAGGCCGAACATGATGATCGCGAGTGCAATCGGAAGACCGACCGATGTGAGAGCTGAGTCCATGTGGCCACTTCCAGTCACTTGGGGAGAATTTTACTGAAACTACCGTGATGCTTGGGTTTGCGTGGCCATTTGGATGCATTCGTGTATCGGTCCGTGACGAGGTGGCTGAGCGCGGTTATCGTCGAACTATGTGCCGAAACATCACCGAACTCCGAGGACTCGAACCAGCTGCCACAGCGGAGGAGATCGAGGCAGCCTCTCGCCAATACATACGTAAGGTGAGTGGGATTGCCAAGGTCTCCGATGCCAACCGTGATGCCTTTGAACAGGCAGTTCGGGAGGTCACCGAAACCACGACGCGTTTGCTGAGTGCACTGCCGCCGCGCAAGCAGCCACCCCAAACCGTCCCGCCGTTGCGTCGACCCGAGGTTCAGGCTCGAATCGCTGCTCGTTCGTCCTGACCCGAGTGGATCTCACTGACATCGACGTGTGGGACGTCGAACCACTAGAACAACTTGCCGGAGGACTCGAGGGTGTCCTGGTTGCGCACCGTGTTCGAGACATGCGACGACGGCTGGACTTGTTGCGCAGGGAGGCTGCCTCCGACGAATTACAGATCCGCGAAGACGGTTCGGTATCGGCAGTCGCTCCCATTGCCGAAGGGCATCCCCTTCACGTTCACGCAGAGCTGCTCTCGGCTGCCGCGCGTGAGTTGATCGGGGAAGCTCTGCTGGTATCCGCGGATCTGCACCACGCACTGTCCGTGCGGTCGCAGGTGGGTACGGATCTGCGGGACAAGGCTTTTCGTGTCAACGAAGAGTGGCGCGGTTTCAGTCCGGCGCGCCGACGAGAAATAGTGCAGCGCGCGCCGGATCTGATTGCGAATCTCGACGGTATCCCGACAGGTGTGCGCAGTCCGGTGAATCTGCGACGTGTGCAGGCCGAACGGGCACGGCTACAAGATGATTCGGTGCGTATCTCTCAGGAACTGCACCGCGAATATTTCGGTGGGCGTTTGAGCAATACCGGTGCGGGCCTCTGGTATGCGCAGCGGAAACTCGAGGATCTGAATGCGCTGGACGAGCTCCTGCACGAACAACCCGATCGTAAGCTGGTCCTGATGGATATGCGTTCCGGCGAGCGCGGGTTTGCCGCGATAGCGATCGGCGATCCGGATACGGCTGATCACATTGCCGTGACCGTTCCGGGGCTCAACACCAATGTCAAAGACTCACTGCGCGGAATGGTCGGGGAGGCAACACGATTGCGCGACGAGGCACAGCGTCAGCTCCACAGTGCCGGACGTGACGAAAGCGTTGCCACGATCGCCTGGATCGGATACGACGCCCCTCAAGTCATCGGCCCCGGAAAATTCGACCTTGGCCGGGCAAGCTTCGACGTGAGCCGTTCCGCCAAAGCGGGTATCGCGGCCGATGCACTGGGGAGCTTCTTTCACGGCCTGCGAGCGGGCGCTGCGAAGCTGGATGTGCACATCACCGCACTCGGTCATTCCTACGGATCTCTCGCGACTTCGCTTGCGCTGCAACGGGGTGCAAGTGCATCGGTCGACGATGTGGTGTTCTACGGATCTCCGGGTGTGCGAGCAAAGGTGGAGGCGGATCTCGGGATCGCGGATCGGCACGTCTACGTCATGAAGGCCGAAGGGGACAGTATTGCCGGCTTCGGGCGCTTCGGTGGTGATCCGACGCGTACGGAGTTTCAGCGATTGTCCACAGCGGAGGGAATCACCCCCGACGGCGTGAAACATGAACGCGCCTTCGGGCATGCGGAGTACGCAAGAACCGGAGACAACGGTGAATTGCGGATGACAGGCTACAACCTCGCCGTTGTGGTGGCGGGGTTGCCGGAGCTTGCTGTCCTGGCCTGAATGCGCCGCCGGTAGTTTCGGTACACACTGTGAGGGTTGTTCCTTCATTCGATCTCGAGGAGTGTTCATGCCTGTTTCCACCGTCACCCTGGCCGAAGGTCTGACCGTCAGCGCGCAGGGCTACGGCGCCATGTCGGTAGCCCCCGTGTACGGCCCGGTGGATCCGGCAGAAGCACTCGCGACGCTTCATCATGCGGTGGATATCGGGATCACCTTCATCGACACTGCAAACATCTACGGCGACGGTGCGAGCGAGCGGGCCGTGGGTAAATTGCTCGAAGGTCGGCGCGACGAGGTTCAGTTGGCCACCAAGTTCGGGTTGGTTGGCGGCATGTCGGCAGGTCAGCGGGGGATCAACGGCGATCCGGCCTACGTGGCACAGGCACTCGAGGAATCGCTCGGTCGACTCGGCGTCGACCACGTCGATCTCTATTACCTCCATCGTGTTGATCCGAGCGTTCCGATCGAGGACACCGTGGGCGCGATGGCAGAGCAGGTGAAGGCCGGCAAGATCCGCCACATCGGGCTTTCGGAAGCAACGGGAGACGAACTGCGCCGCGCCTATGCGGTCCATCCCATCTCCGCGATTCAGTCCGAATGGAACATCTCGAGTCGCGACGTGGAGAACAAGGTGGTGCCCGCCGCCGCTGAACTCGGTGTGGGATTTGTTCCGTTCTCTCCCGTGGGACGAGGGTTCCTTGCAGGGTCGTTCGACGCCAGTGAGTGGGGCGAGAACGATCTGCGTCGACGCTTCCCGCGGTTCACGGACTCCGCGCTTGCCACCAACCAGAAGGTGCTCGACGTCGTGCGCGACGTGGGCGTCGAATCGGGAGCCACTCCGGCGCAGGTGTCACTGGCGTGGCTCGACGCCAAGGGACGGCATTACGGTCTGCCGTCGGTGTCCATTCCCGGCACCCGTTTTGCGGCGCGCGTGAGCGAGAACGCCGGCGCACTGGACATCGTGCTGACCGAGGATCAGATCGCCCGACTCGACGCGCTTGCGGCCATCACCGAAGGGGAGCGTTCGGCAGATCTTAACTGGATCTCGCAAGGCCGCGAGTAGTCAAAGCCGTAAGCCTGGCGAACTACTAGTAAGATAACTGCGCGATGAAAAAAGTGTGGTTGGTTTGGGGTATCGGTGTATTCGCGTATGTAATCGCCGTCCTTCACCGCACTTCATTTGGTGTCTCGGGTCTGGCTGCAGCAGAACGTTTCTCGATTACTCCCAGTGTGCTGTCCAGTTTCGTAGTGCTGCAGATCGTGGTGTACGCGGGTATGCAGATCCCGGCGGGAGTGCTGCTCGATCGATACGGCTCTCGCATCATGATCGGCGTCGGCGCATTCATCCTGACGTGTGCGCAGCTGACGTTGGCGTTCACGGAATCGCTGCCCGTCGCGATTGGCGCACGCATCGCGGTCGGGGCCGGCGATGCTCTCACCTTCATCTCCGTGCTTCGACTGGTTCCGCAGTGGTTCCCACCGCGGCAGGTGCCACTAGTGTCGCAGTTCACGGGAATTCTCGGTCAACTGGGACAAGTACTTTCGGCCCTGCCGTTCATGTTGCTGCTGACCGGCACCGGTTGGACGCTGGCTTACGGCAGCGCAGCAGGCTTGGGGCTACTCGCTTTTGCATTGGCGCTCAGCCTGATACGTGATTCCCCGCCGGGAGCTGAAATAGTCACGGTTCCCGCCGGGGCAAAGGAGATCGGTCGCCAGATCAAGACGGTCTGGATGCGTCCGGGCACACGCCTCGGGTTCTTCAGTCACATGGGTACACAATTCTCGATCACGACATTTGCGTTGTTGTGGGGAGTTCCGTACCTGTCGTCGGCGCAAGGCCTCGACGCCGCAACAGTCGGTTCGCTACTGACACTGTCGGTGATCTCCGCCATCGTCGCGGGCCCCATCCTCGGCATCCTCACCGGCCGCTACCCGATGCGCCGATCCTGGCTCGTTCTTTCCATCATGGTGAGCAGTGCGGTGATGTGGACGATCGTGCTGGCCCGCAGCGAACCGTCACCGCTGTGGTTGCTGACGATATTGATCATCGTGATTTCAATCGGCGGTCCGGGTTCGGTGATCGGCTTCGACTACGCCCGCACGTCCAATCCCAGTTCGTCGATGGGCACCGCTCAGGGAATGGTCAATATCGGTGGATTCCTGGCGTCGTTGATCGTGATCCAGGTGATGGGTGTGATTCTCGGCCACATGGGCGGCTATACCTTCGACGGCTTCCGGGTGGCCTGGTTGGTTCAGTACCCGGTCTGGATTCTCGGCATCATCGGTGTGCTTGTCACCCGGGGCAAAGCCCGACGCCAACTCGAGGCAGACGGAGTTCGGTTCCGTCCGATGCGCGAGGTCATCCGAGGTCGTCGGCAGTAATTCATCCGCGACGGGTGAAGCGAGTGCATGTGCGCTCGTACCACCCTTGATGGATGAACGATCCATTGGACATCGGCCCGGTTGAATTGGTGGTGCTGGGGTTTCCAGGTTCGAGAGTGGACCCGGATACCGTCGCCGCATTGCAGAATATCGTCGAGCGTGGGTTCGTGACCCTGCTCGATCTCGTGTACATCGCCAAAGATCTCGACGGCAGCATCAGGCAGGTCGACGTCGACGAAGACCTCACCGACATCGGCCTGGCGATCCTGTCGATCGAGGCAAAGGCTCTGATCAGCGACGAGGATCTCGACGTGGTTCGTGAGTCCCTGGAACCAGGTACCTCAGCGGCAGTCATCGTCTACGAGCAGACGTGGGCGCGAGACTTCACCACCAAGGCCCGAGCAGGCGGTGGCGAGGTAGTTCTCCATGTTCAGATCCCACACGACGTCGTAGTGGCCGCAGTCGCTGCGGCGCTCTAGGTAGCTCAGGCATCGTCCAAAGCAGAGGAGATCAGCATGGTTTTTCGAGGTGGACGCAGAGGACGGCCGGGATTGCTCGGCACCGTCGCGCGCACAGCAGTGGTGGCTGGAACGGCAAAGGCGACGTCCAATGCCATGGATCGGCGTAGCCAGCGGAAGGCGAGCGAGCAGCAGGCGCAGTATGAGCAGTACGAGCAGCAACAGGCGCCGCCGCCGCAGCAACAGGCTGCCCCGGCAGCGCCGCCGGCCGGTGACGACCTTGTCTCGAAGCTGCAGGAACTAGGTCGACTGCATCAATCGGGAGTCTTGTCCGACGAAGAATTTGCGGCGGCAAAAGCTCGGTTGCTCAGTTAGCTTTCACGCCAGCGTGATGTCGGCAATCAGACCGTGATGGTCGGATCCTTTGACGTCGATACGGTCGAGTGACGTCGCCACCGGGCCTCTGGTGAGGATGTGGTCGATGCCGACTATTGCGGGGTATGGCTTGTCGGTCGGGTAGGTCGGGATCAGCCCCGCACCTACCTGATCGGCTGCGCTGGCGTACCCGTTCGTGAGGAGATCACGAAACTCCTTGTGTGAGTAAGTTGCATTGAAATCTCCGCTCGCTATGACGTTATCGCGACCGTCGACGTCGGCCAGGTAGCTGCCGAGCGTGCGCTGTTCCGCTGCCCAGACCGAGGCGGGCGAGATGTACGGCGGTGCGGTGTGGACGGCAAACAGTGTGACCGGCTGCGCCAGGCCGACATTCAACTCGGCCGCTAGGGTTTCGGGGGAGAAGCCGTCCAAACTTCGTGTGGCGGACAGAGGGAAGCGACTGTAAATTCCCGCTCCGCCTCCGCCGCCGCCATAGGGAACCAAGAACTGGTGGGGCAGAACATCCTCGAGCCCAGCGGTTTTCAGCGCTTCGGCCGCACCTGACGTCAACTCCTGCACCGTCAACACATCCACATTGCGGTCGCGGACGGTGGCAACCAGAGATTCCGGGTCCGCTGAACCGACCATCAGGTTCGCCTGCATGATTCGAATGGACGGTCCGTGCACGGCGCCGGTCGGCCCACCCACGTACAGCGGACCCACCGACCACGCGAACAGGCCAAGGACTACCGCCGATCCTGCGCACAGGATCCAGCGTCGGCCGAAGCCTGCCACCATCCCACCGATCAGGGGTGCAAACATCGCCACCGGGGCGAAGGACGCCAGAACAATCACCACATTGCGCTCTACGGCCAGACGCGTTGCGATCCAGGCAACAAGCCCGACGACGATTCCCGCCACCCCGATAATCGTCGCGAGGCGACGCAGAGTTCGGCGTCGGGTTGTTGTCGTATCGGTGTGCATGTTCTCTATAGAAACAGAACACCAAGATTCAAAGTCCGTGTCAGATGGTATTTCTTGCCCTGCGGTCCCGATCGCGGTCGGCGAACATGACCTCCATCCGAGCTTTGATCTCTGCGGTACTGATTGCTCCACTGCGTGGGGCAGAGTGCGTGGCGGTAATCGGGGATGTCGAGGATTGCGGAATCTGGAAGCCCATGGTGAATGTCCCTGTCCTGGTTGCGGATGTGGCGATCGTTGCAGGAGTGGTGGATTACAGGCCGGCGCCGGTTTCGAGGAGTTCGAGTTCGGTGCCCAGGTGATCGAGCAGGGGGTTGAGGTCCGGAACGGTTCTTCGGCAGCTGGTCAGCCCGAATGAAATCTGATCGTCGCTGCTGGTGCAGGTGATGTTGAGAGCTTGTCCGGTTGTCGGGATCGACAGCGGGTGGAGGGTGTCGAGACGGAATCCGTTCCAGTACAACGGTGTACGCGGACCGGCAATATTGGAGATGATGATGTTGAACGGCGGCCGCTGCGGTCCCCGCTGCCCGACAAGCATTTCCATTCCGAGGGGAGCGATTCCGAGGGCGCTCATGGCGAGCACCTGGGCGGGACTCATCGCGCGGAGTGAGTCTTTTCCTTCATTCATGCAATTGCGTATCACGTCGAGTCGGTCTGTGGGGTTGTCGAGGTGAGTTGCCAAGTTGCACATGAGTAGTCCCACGCGATTACCGCCAGCGGTGCGATCGTCGGCGTTGTCGGTGGCGCGCAATGACACGGGGACCATAGCAACCAAGGGGGCGGACGGTAGCGCGTCTCGCTCGTGCAGGTAGTGGCGGAGGGTCCCGGCGGACATCGCCAGAATGATGTCGTTGATGGTGGCGTCGGAGTGTTTGGCCAGCAATCGGATCCGTTCGAGAGGGAAGGAACGGGCGGCGATGTGGCGGCTTCCACCGATCGGAACGTTGAACAACGTGTGGGGCGCGGTCACGGAGACAGCGCTGCCTTTGCCGCGTACGGCACGGTCCATGGTGCGGACCGTCGTCGGTATCAGTCCGGCCACCTCACCGACGGCGGCCCGAGATGCTCCCCACAAGGTTGCTGGTAGGGACGATCCTTGCGGGCTGGACTTTGCCGCGACAGGTGTCGGCACCGATCTCAGTGAGTGCGGAACCTGCCAGGGGGCGGACATGTTTCGACGGTGGGGATCTTCACTCATGCTCTCGCGGAGCAGTTTCATCGCGCTGGCTCCGTCGGCGAGGGCGTGGTGGATCTTGGTGTACACGGCGTAGCGGCCGTCGGTGAGCCCTTCGATCAAGTGCATTTCCCATAGTGGGCGGCTGCGGTCGAGCAGAGTGCCGTGCAATCTCGAGATCAATGCGGTGAGTTCGGTCATGCCGCCCGGGGTGGGAAGTGCGTCGCGGCGTACATGGTGCTCGATGTCGATCTCGTTGTCGGCGAGGGTTTCCCATCCCCACTGGCCAAGCGAGGTGAGGGAGCGCCGGGCACGCTTACGGAACACTTCGGCTACTTTGCCGCCGGTGAGGGCGATATCGAACATCGCGCGCATGTCGGTTGCGGATGCTCCGTCGGGTGGGGTGAAGATCGCCAGGCCACCGACGTGCATCGGGTTCTCGCGGGACTCGCCGAGAAGAAATAGCGAATCGGTGGGTGCCATCGGTAACAGCATGCATGTCCTTCACTCATGAAGTCGGGGTTGGTGCGCGTGGTTCTTCCCGAGAACTGGTATTCGAGTGGGTGTTATCGATCGGTCGTGGACTTTAGGCGTGGTCGAAGTCACATTGAAGTGTCTCGCTATCGGTTCTACAGCCCTGGCACGGTCGGCGCTATTCGACATGTCAGGGCACTGACCTGGACGTTTGCATAGGTGGCAGGTAGGGCATTGTGGGTTGAAACTAATCATCAAAATGAAGTGATATGTCTCACATTTCGTATGTTGATCGGCACCTGTGGCCGTTCCGACCGCACTCCTTTTTTTGGGGCGTCTGCGCCCGGGTCGCGAAAGTGCGCCGCGTTGACGGCCGGGCCCGTGTGGGCACATTATCGAGAGGTAACGCGACGGTGCATCATCGACGATGCCGCGGAATCGAAGTAGCACATGGACGAGAACGATCCACTCCAAACGCGTCGTGACGTGCTTCCGTTCATTTCGGATGAGCTGCGAGAGGCGGGATTCGACGATGCCCGTGAGATCGGGCGCGGCGGCTTCGGTGTGGTGTACCGCTGCACGCAGGCCGGGCTGGACCGCACGGTGGCCGTGAAGGTCCTTACCGCCGACCTCGACGAGGAGAATCGGGCGCGCTTCTTTCGGGAACAGCGAGCAATGGGGCGACTGACCGGGCATCCGAATATCGTGGGTGTCCTGCAGGTTGGAACCACCGATACCGGTCGCCCCTATCTGGTGATGCCCTACCACCGTCAAGGGTCCGTCGACACCAAGATTCGCGAGAACGGGCCGCTCGACCTGGAGGAAGTCCTGCGGCTCGGGGTGAAGATGGCGGGGGCGCTCGAGACCGCGCACCGACTCGGCATTCTGCATCGCGACGTCAAGCCTGCCAATATTCTGCTCACCGACTACGGTGAACCGGCCCTGACGGACTTCGGAATCGCACACATTGCAGACGGTTTCAAGACCGCGACCGGCACTGTCACGGGCTCGCCCGCGTTTACTGCCCCGGAGGTTCTCGGTGGTGAACCGCCAAGTCCGGCCTCGGATGTGTACGGGCTCGGGGCCACTCTGTTCAGCGCCCTTACCGGGCACGCGGCATTCGAGCGCCGCAGCGGCGAGCAGGTTGTTGCCCAGTTCCTACGGATCACCGCGCAGCCAGTTCCCGACATGCGCGAGCACGGCTTCCCCGACGACGTATGTGCCGTCATAGAGAAGGCAATGTCCCGCGATCCAGGGGACCGTCCTTCTACGTCGGTGCTCGGTGAGAATCTTAGGGAGTTGCAGGTCCGCCGCGGTTTGCCGGTCGATGAGATGGCGCTACGCGCCGCCCCAGGGGCCGACCCACGGGATCCGCAGCCGCCGTCGGCGCGATGGCATCCACCCGCATCTCCGGTGGCTCGGAAAGCCGATAGAAATCTGCCGCTGGAGCTGACGAGCTTCGTCGGTCGTCGCACCGAGCTGGCCGAGGTGAAGAATCTGCTGTCGGTGTCCCGGCTGGTGACGTTGACGGGGATCGGTGGTGTCGGTAAGACGCGTCTCGCGTTGCGGGTCGCGAGCAATGTTCAGCGGGATTTCGCCGATGGCGTGTGGCTGGTCGAGCTGGGCGAGTTGCACGACGAGTCGCTTGTGGTCGGCGCGGTGGCCGCAGAACTCGGTGTGCGCGACCAGTCGTCGCGGCCGTTGTCGGAGATTTTGGTGGAGTTCCTGGCCACTCGGACATTGCTACTGGTTCTCGACAACTGCGAGCAGGTGATCGATGCGGTGGCGGCGTTGGCCGAAGTGCTGCTGCGCGCGTGCCCGCAGCTGCGGATTCTGACGACTTCGCGCGAGCCCCTGGGCATCGGCGGGGAATCGGTATTGCGAGTGTCCCCGTTGGCGGTCCCCGACCCGGATCGGGAGCCGTCGCTGCGGGGCTTGCCCCGGTACGACGCGTTGACGTTGTTCTCCGAACGTGCGGCCGCTGCGGTGCGCGGCTTCGAAATCACGGAGGAGAACAAGGCGACGGTAGCCCGGATCTGCCAGCGTCTGGAAGGGCTGCCGCTGGCGATCGAGCTGGCGGCTGCCAGACTGCGGGCAATGTCGCCCGAGCAGATCCTGCAGCGGCTGGACGATCGTTACACGCTCCTGACCAGTGGCAGCCGGGGCGCGCCGACGCGTCAGCAGACCTTGCGATGGAGTATCGACTGGAGCTACGACTTGTGTACGCCCGGCGAGCAGCATCTCTGGGGCAGGTTGTCGGTGTTCGCGGGAAGTTTCGAACTCGACGCGGCGGAGGAGATATGTCGTGGCGACCTGACACCCGAGGGGCTGCTCGACACGTTGGGGTCGCTGGTGGACAAGTCGATCCTGATCCGGGAGGAATCGGACACAGTGGTCCACTTCCGATTGCTCGAGACTCTCCGTGACTACGGCCGGGAGAAGATTGTCGAGGCCGGCGAGTACGAGGTGCTGCGTCGTCGGCACCGGGACTGGTACCAGCAGTTGGCGCTCGACGCGGCAGCCGGATGGATCAGTCCCCGGCAACTCGAGTTGATTGATCGGCTAGACCGGGAAGTTCCGAATATGCGGGAAGCGCTCGAGTATTGCCTCTCCGACAACGACGACGGAGTCGCCGCCGGACTGAGTATGTCCACCGCGCTTTATCACTTCTCGCTGACTCGCGGTCTGTACACCGAGTCGCGGCATTGGCTCGATACTTTCCTGGCCCGCGACGCCGGAAAGCCCACGGTGGAACGCATTTGGGCGATACACGCAGACAGCCTCCTGGCAGTGGTGCAGGGCGATCTTTTGGCAGCAACCGCGTTGGTGGAGGAGGGGCACGCTCTTGCCGAGCACCTCACCGACCCCCTTATTCACGGACTCCTCGACCAGTTGGACGGGATGCTGGCGCTTTATCGCGATGATCTTCCCCGCGCATCCTCGGGGCTGGAGAGCGCACTCGAGGTGTTCGACACCCGTGGTGACCTCACACTTCAGGTGGGCGTGCTGCAGATACTCGGGTTGGTGTACGAGCTGCTCGGTGAAACGAAGCGGTCTGTTGGCTGTTACGAAAAAGCGCTCGCGATCTGCGAATCTCACGGGGAATCGGTCTATCGGTCGTACACCCTGTGGGCCATGGCTGTCGCAGTGTGGCGGCAGGGTGATCAAGATCGTGCCGTGGCGTTGCTCGGGCAGGCGTTGCAGCTCACCGAGCAGGTGAACGATCCACTCACCTGCTCGGCATGTCTGGAGGTGTTGGCCTGGATTGCCGCCGCGGAACCGGATCCTCGACGCGCCGCCGTGCTGATGGGAGCAGCAGAGGAGTTGGGTCACTCCGTTGGCAGCATTACGATCGTCTTTCCCTCCCTGCAGCCTTACCATGAGGAAAGTGCAGCGACGACGCGGCGTGCATTGGGAGAGAAGGCATTCGGGACGGCACGTCGTCAGGGTCGACTCATGAGCATGAATGAGGCGGTCGCATTTGCGCTCGGCCGGCAACCTGTGGATACAACGCCCACCGGGTCGTCGGTGGTGCTGACCAAGCGTGAGCGTGAGGTTGCCGAACTCGTCGCCCAGGGACTGACGAACAAACAGATTGCTGCCAAATTGGTGATCTCGCTCCGCACCGCCCAGGGCCATGTGGAGCACATTCTCACCAAACTCGGATTCAACTCGCGGGCGCAGATCGCGGCGTGGGTTGTCGAGAAGTCGAGCGGGCAGGCATGACTTCGTGCTCGCTCAGTGTGATTCCGCTACCACATCGCTCCGCCACGGATGAATTCGAAATCGGTTATGTGGGGGAGGAACTGGCGGAGCGCCAGGATCAATGAAGAGGTGTCGATACCTCGGTCGTTCGACCTCGTCGGATTCCTATCGAGACGAACACTCCCACGAGGGAAACGAGGGCACCCACCCACATGGTGGTGTGTAGTCCGTGCATGAATGCGACCTCTGTTGCAGATTGCAGTACGTGCGACGTTGCCGGATCGTCACCCGTCACAGTCGGTGCGGTTCCCTGGGCGACTGCCCGAACAGCCTCGTCCGAGATCTGATCGGCAGTACTATTCGGAATATTGTTGTCTACCAATGTTTCGTGGAACTTCTGTGCAGTTACCGATGCCATTACGGCTCCGAGTACCGCGGTCCCGAGGATGCCGCCGACTTGAAGTGAGGTCTGATGGACACCTGCGGCGGGACCGGCGTCGGCGACGTCCGCATTCCCGAGGATTGCTTGAACTGATGCTGTCATCACAAACCCGATTCCCAGGCCCAGTACCACAAACGGGATTGCCAGGGAGAGGTAGCTTCCGTGTGGTTCGATCGTAGTGAATAGCATGAATCCCGCTGCGCTGAGCAACATTCCCACAAACAGCGGTGGACGGGCGCCGTACCGTTTGATGATCCAACCGCAACTGCTCGAAGCTGCAACATTCGCGACACTCATCGGGAGAATGTGGAGTCCGGCAGTCATAGGGGAGTCGCCGTTGATCTGTTGCAGGAACAAGAGAATGAAGAACAGTGATCCGACAAGCGCAAAGAAGGAGATGATCGTAAGGATAACTCCGAGTGTGATTGATCGGTCAGCGAAGAGGCGAAGCGGTACAAGGGGATCCGGTGCTCGCCTCTCGATCTCGACGAAGAATAAACCAGCGAGAATGCCACCGACGAGCCAGCCGATGACATGCCAATCAGCCCAACCGCTTTCGGGGGCTTTGATAAGGCCGTAGGTTACGGCGAGGAGTGAACCCGTAAGCATGATCGACCCCAGGATGTCGAACTTCGCACTCCGTATTTTCTTGCTGGTGGGGAGGAGAAACAATCCCGCAGCAAGAGATATCGCCGCCACCGGGACGTTGATCAAGAACGCCCATCGCCAACTGGTGTGTTCGATCAGCAATCCGCCGATCAGAGGGCCTGCGGCGGAGGAGGCGCCGATCAGTGAGGCGAACACCGCAAGTGCCTTCGGAAGTGTTGCTTCGGAGAAGAGTGACCGAAGCAATGCCAGGGCGTTGGTGACGATCAGTGCGCCGAAAACTCCCTGACCGAGTCTGGAGAATATTACCATCTCGACGCTGTGCGCCAAGGCAATTCCGGCCGATGCGACCCCGAAGCCGACGATTCCTGAAAGGAACACGGATCGTCGCCCGAAGCGATCGCCCAACTTGCCCGCGAGAACGAGTGTTGCCGCCATCGCGAGTAGATAGATGTTGGTAATCCATTGCAATCCAGAGAGACTCGCTCCCAGATCGACGACAAGAACTGGATTGGCCACTGCCGTTATCGTTCCGTCGAGCGAAACGATGAGAACACCGAGAGCGATCGCAGTCATGGCGACCCAGGGATTGGACTCTCGGGGTGGATCGGTGACTGTGTATGTGTCGATTTCGGTGCTGCCAGTAGCTGTCACTGAGGTCTACTACTTTCTGATCGATCGGAGTTCTTCAGAAGTTGATCATGTGGCCGGCGAGGCCGTGGATCGCTTCCTGCAGCGCCTCACTGAGCGTGGGGTGCGTGTGGACGTTGCGTGCCAACTCGTTGACCGTGAGGTCCCACTTCTGGGCCAGGGTCAGCTCGGGCAGCAGTTCCGAGACGTCCGGTCCGATGAGGTGTCCACCGAGCAGTTCGCCGTGTGTGGTGTCGGCGATCAGCTTGACGAAACCGGTCGGGTCACCGAGACCGTGTGCCTTGCCGTTGGCTGCGAACGGGAAGTTCGCGACCTTGATGTCGTAGCCCTCGGCCTTGGCCTGCTCTTCGGTCAACCCGAAGGACGCGACCTGCGGCTGGCAGAACGTCGCACGCGGCATCATCCGGTAGTCGCCGAGCGTCTGCGTGTCTGCGCCGCCGATGGTCTCGGCAGCAACGACGGCCTGCGCCTCCGCGACGTGTGCGAGCTGCAGCTTGGCGGTCACGTCACCGATGGCGAAGATGTTCTCGACGTTGGTGCGCATGTAGTCGTCGATCGCGATGGCGCCGCGGTCGGTGAGGGCGACACCGGTGTTCTCGAGGCCGAAGCCCTCCACGCGCGGTGCGAAGCCGACGGACTGCAGAACCTTGTCCACGACCACGGTTTCGATCTCGCCGGACTTGTTGTCCTTGATCGAAACGCTGACCTTGCTGCCGTCGTCACTGATGGACTGGACAGCGGCGCCGGTCTTGATGGTGACGCCGAGCTTCTTGTACTGCTTCGCGATTTCCTTCGAGACGTCGGCGTCCTCGTTGGGCAGTGCCCGGTCGAGGAACTCCACGATCGTCACGTCGACGCCGTAGTTCTTGAGGACGTAACCGAACTCCATGCCGATGGCGCCGGCGCCGACGATGAGGATCGAGCCCGGCAGGTCGCGGGTGAGGATCTGCTCTTCGTAGGTCACCACGTTCTCGCTCAGCGAGGTGCCCGGCAGCAGCTTGGTGTAGGAACCGGTGGCGATGATCGCGTTGTCGAACGTGATCGTCTCGGTGCCTCCCTTGCTGAGCTCGACGTTGATGGTGTTGGCGTCGGCGAACGTGCCTTTGCCGTCGAATTCGGCGATCTTGTTCTTCTTCATCAAGAAGTGGATGCCCTTGACTCGCCCGTCGGCAACCTTGCGGCTGCGATCGAAGGCGGAGCCGAAATCGAAGGACACGTCTCCGGACATGCCGAACGTCTTCGCTTCTTTTGTGAAGATGTGCGCGAGTTCGGCATTGCGGAGAAGCGCCTTGGACGGGATGCAGCCCACGTTCAGGCACACACCGCCCCAGTACTTCTGCTCGATGATGGCAGTGCTCAGGCCCAGTTGTGCCGCGCGGATAGCAGCGACGTACCCACCGGGGCCGGCTCCGAGGACAACGACGTCATAGTGTGAGGTCACGGTAATTCTCAGGTAGTCGATTCAGATCAGGTCAGTGCTTCCACCGACTGGGGCTTTCGGCCATGGGGCATGAGGAGAGTTGCGGCGAGTCCGACTATCGCCAGACCTGCTGCCACGAAATAGACTGTTGTGTAGCCAATTCCGGCGTAAATAGGTGTTCCGTCGGCAACCGTTGCAATGTTCAGGGCGAGGATGGCAAATCCAATCTGTACAGCGAC
This sequence comes from Rhodococcus sp. AD45-ID, assembly GCF_003023755.1. Taxonomy (NCBI): domain Bacteria; kingdom Bacillati; phylum Actinomycetota; class Actinomycetes; order Mycobacteriales; family Nocardiaceae; genus Rhodococcus; species Rhodococcus sp. AD45-ID. Next base: position 280,516 of record NZ_PYHL01000003.1, read on the forward strand.
CGCGCTGCCGACGGATCCCACCACATTGACCGTCGACGCTGTGACGGCCTGCAGTCGGACCGGCGCGGCTGCGATCACGAGGTTGGGGATTGCCGCACTGATCAGACCGGCGCCGAATGCGTATACCAGGTATCCCAACAGTATTGGCCAGAATTCCTTGTGGGAGAGAGCGAGTGACACAGAGCCGATCGCCATCAAGGCGAAGCCGATCCAGTTCGGCAGGCGTGCGCCCCGACGTTCTGCGATTATGCCGACAAGCAGCCCCATTGCGACGGTAGCCACGCCTGCCGGTGTGGTCAACCGCGCCATGTAGCTTGCGCTTTCACCCAACCCGTAGGTAACGCCGAGGGCGATGGGTGTCTGAACGATGAAAGACAACAGGACGAATTGGAGAACGATGACGGCCTGGCCGGTAAATTGCGCGACAAGTGTCGTCACGACAGCGCGACCACGCAGCACTGCAATGTCAATCAGTGGGTTCTCGATTCGCTTTTCGTATCGAGCCCATCCGATGAAAATTGCCACCGCGGCGATGGCGCAGAGAAGTGTCTTCCACGACGTCCAGCCCCACGTTCCGCCTTCGCCGATGCCGTACAGGAGGAGTGCGATCGAGAGCCCGAGCAGGATCCCACCAATCCAGTCGATGGACGTTTTCACTCGGATCGGGGACTCGGGAACGACGAGCATTACCAAGGCTCCCAGGAGTATCGGGAAGAGTGCCAAGGCGAAGAACACTCCGCGGAATCCGAAATTGTCGATCAAAACTCCGGCGATGACTGGGCCGGTGATCGTGGTGACACCGATTCCGGCGGTTGTCATGCTGACCGCCATCGCCAGCATCCGCTTCGGGAAGATGTCGCGCATCAGTGAGTAGGTTATCGGCACGATTGCCAGGCCGAGCCCTTCAACGGTTCGACCGACCAGCACCACGGAAAAGGTCGGCGCGATTGCGACGATCAACGAGCCTGCTGCCATGCAGGCGGTTGCGATCAGAAGCCATTTCTTCTTGCCGTCCCGATCTGCGAGCTTGCCGATCAACGGTGCGCTGATCGCGCCGGAGAGCGTGAACAGTGTTGATACCCAAGCGATGTTCGAGGTCTCGAATGAACCGGCCATGCTGGGGAGTGCGGGCGTCACCAGATTGAACGCGTATGCGACTTCTTCGGACAGGAGACAGAGGATCAGGAGGATTCCGATCCAGCCGGCGGTTGATCGATTACCCACGCCCTCTATGGCGAGAGTGGGGTTGTCGGAGGAAGGCTCCGATGGAGTCGAGGAAGGATTATCCGTGGATGGAGCGGTCATCGTGGCTCCTGCATCTTTCTGACGGGAAGACGGGGCAGTGAGCGGGACAGTCGGCGCGGCGAGTGTGCAGACTCACTGAAGCATGTTTGTGATGTGAGGCACAGTAAAATGGATCGAGTGATTCTGTCAAGTGATCCACTAAAAATGAACTCACAATTCGCCACACGATGAGCGGTCATTGCAATCTGCGCGAGTGACGAATTCGCGGCTCTACCTGGGAAAATCCATCCGCAAAGCTAGGTCTGGGCTGGATGCATGAGCGATTCGAGTCCGCCCGCGACAAAATCCGCGAGTGTGTCGAATCGGCCATTGGATAGTGCGCGAGATCCCTCGATGCTTGCGTCCGACCATCGTGCCGCCATCACGATCAGCGTGTTCACGGTGAGTGACCAATTCAGTTCGATCGCAGTCTCGTCGGCTGAGGGGTAGGCGCGTTCGAGTAGTTTGCGCAGCAGCTCTGCTGTGTCGTCCTTGACTGGGAAGAGTCGGGGGTCGTTGGCGAGGCTGAGTTGGCCGCAAATAGTCAGCCACCGAACACCTTTGTCGGGTGCCTGATCGAGGAACTGGCGATACGGCAGTGCCAAGAGATCAACGATCTGCCTCGCTGTCGGGATGGTGTCGGAATCGACCATGTCCTTGGCCAGGCGATGAATGTGTGCGAGTACTTCGGCACCGGAGTCGAGGAGAACGGCGTCGAGGATCGCGTCCTTGGATCCGAAATGATAGTGCGCGGACGCAGCTCCCAATCCGGCTTCGGCATTGATCGCTCGAATCGAGACAGCCTCGACTCCCTGTGCTGCGAACAGCTTTGCCGCTGAGTCGATTAGGGCGCGGCGAGTTGCTGCGCCGTCGCGTGGACTGGATCGTGGCATTTCCGCAACCTTTCGGTTTGTTGACCCCATCATATCGCGATGTCTCGGCTTGATTTCCGGCGTTCTGACGCGCCGATTTCGGAGCGAGTTTCGTTCGATAGAGAGAATGCACTTGATTGAATCACTTGATCCACATATGGTGATGTGACAGCAGCCACACGATTGGCGCAATCGATGCCGTGTTGTCAATGACGCGAACCTCGTACTTGCGTACCGAACCGCAGAAGGAGATCGGAATGGCCACGCACACAAGCGAACAGCTGACCGAAGTATTGGAGCCGGAGTCATTCGGCCCACGGTTGGCGGTCGATATTTTTACCGTCATGGCCCGTGCGCGTGCGATCGAGGATGCCGTGCAGATTCACATCCGAGACCACGGATTTGCCGGATTCTGGCATCCGGGCAAAGGGCAGGAAGGTGCTGTCGCCGGAGCGGTCGCAGCGATGCGAGACGACGACTATCTCTTCTATCAGGGGCGGGGAGCCACGTGGCCGCTTGCCAAAGGGATGGCGATGGGGCCGATCATCGGTGACCTGCTTGGAAAGGTGACAGGTTCTACCGGTGGAAAGGGCGCCGGCGTTCCTCACTGGGCAGATCCGGCGCTGGGAATCATGGGGGAGGGTGCGACGCTGGGTTCGGTGTATCCGGTGGCAGCAGGCGCGGCATTGTCGGCGCAAATGAGAGGCACTGGGCAAGTTGCGCTGGCGGACTTCGGCGACGGGACGGCGGCACGTGGCACCTTCCATGAAACTCTGCTCGAGGCATCGCGGTGGAAACTACCGCTGGTCTACTTCTGTGAGAACAATGGAATCTCGGTAACCACCCCATTTGAATCTGTGAGTCCGACACGCACTATCGCCGAACGCGCGACTGCATACGGGATTCCAGGAGTTCGCGTCGATGGTCATGACGCCGTCGCTGTCTACCATGCGACAAAGGCTGCGATTGATCGAGCGCGCGATGGTCAGGGGCCGTCGTTGATCGAGGCAGTCGTCACCCGCGTCGGCGGACACTGGGAAGGCGACGCGCAGAAGTATCGCCCGGAAGACTTCCTGTCGACGTACCGAGATCCGTTGGACATCATGCGTTCTCGACTCGATGCTGCGCTGGCCGACCAGATCGTCGCCGCAGCACGTGCGGAAGTTGCCGAAGCGCTCGCCGAGGCAGAAGCCGCTCCTTTGCCTGACCCCTCCGTTATCTTGAAGGACGTTTTTGCATGACTATCACTGACGACACGTCTGTCAACCGCACGGCTCCGGAAACTACGGTGCAAAGCTACGAGGCCGCACAGGGTGCGGCGATTGCCGAAGAGATGCGCCGTGACCCCTCGGTGTTTCTCATGGGGCAGGACATCGCATCGGGTGGATTCTTCGGCGGAACCCGAGGCCTGGTAGAGGAATTCGGCCTGGACAGGATCCGAAACACCGGAATCACCGAAGCATTCATGGTGGGTGCAGCTGCCGGCGCCGCCATGACCGGAATGCGTCCGATCGTACAGTTGGGGTTTGCCGACTTCAGTTTGATCGCCGGCGACGAGATCTTTCAGAAGCTGGGTAAGTGGCGTCATATGCACGGTGGTCAATTCGAACTTCCCGCTGTGATCATTATGCCGATCGGGCCGAGCGGTGGTGCAGGACCCGAACATTCGGGTTCGATGGAGATGCTACCGATGCATTTTCCGGGACTCAAAGCAGTTGTCCCGTCCAATCCTGCCAACGCGAAAGCCCTACTCAAGGCCGCAATCCGGGACCCAAATCCTGTTCTGTACTACCCGAGCAAGCAGCTCAACTTCAAACGGGGTGAGGTATTCACCGATCCCGAGTACGTAATGCCCTTGGGTAAAGCATCGATTCCACGGCGTGGCGACACAGTGACCGTCATCAGCTATGGATGTATGGTGCCTCGCTCGCTCGAAGCAGCACTCGTGCTGGCTGCGGAGGGTATCGAACTCGAGGTCGTTGACCTGCAGACGCTGGTTCCGCTGGACCACGACACGATCATCGCGTCGGTGATGCGGACCGGGCGGGCGATGATCGTTCACGAGGCGCCGAGAACCGCTGGTCCTGGCGCCGAGATCGCTGCGCTCATCCAGGAGCGTTGCTTCTACTGGCTCCACGCTCCGATCGCGCGTCTCGGTTCTGTGGATGCGCCTATTCCGGCGAGTCGGTTCCTCGAAGATCATTGCTTCCCAAGTGTTTCCGACATCATCGAGACAGCCCGTCACCTGGTTCGCGACTAATTACTCGACTACGAGGACATTCACCATGCTCACACTATTCGACGTCCACATGCCCCACATGGGGTCGGTGGAATTCGCGTTGCTCACCGAATGGCTGCTCAAGCCCGGGGACAGGGTCGCCGAGGGCGATCCGCTTTGTGAGGTGTCGACCGACAAAGTCGACACCGAAGTTGACTCGCCAACTTCGGGAATCCTCATCAGTTACGTTGCCGCAGTGGATCAGGAGGTTCCTGTCGGGGACGTCATTGCTCGATTTGCCTCACTCGACTCCGACCCGGTAGCCGTCGCGCAAGCCATTGCCGGTGAAGATGCAGCCGGTGAAGATGTCGCGCCGGCGGCGCCGGCATCGGATCCGATCGCGCGTCCGTCCCCGATTTCCCCGGATCGGGCTCTCGCGAGCGAGGCCGCGGCAGTCGTCGCCGAGGGTTCTCGCCCACCCAACGATTCACTGGTGTTGGCTGCATCGTGGTTCTCTCCGGTCAACCGTCCGCCCGAAGGAAGTCGACGCCTCCGCCTCGATTCGGGCTCGACTGATACGTCGCTGGAGAGCAGGAGCGAATTCTTGCCGGGAGCCACGGATCGAGTACCGGAAGATGCTGACACCGTGGCGATTCCAGCCGGATACGAGGCGGTGACCTACACGGCTATCGAACACACTCGCCTGCGTAGGGCAATCGCCAAGAATCTGACGGAATCGTGGAATACGGCTCCTCAATTGACGGCGCAGGTTGATGTCGATTTCACTGCGGTCTCAGTAGCCCGAGCGAAGATCAACCGTGAGAGATCAGCTCGAGGTGAAGGGAAACTCAGTTTCCTTCCCTTTGTCGGTCACGCACTGTGCCGGGCGCTCGCAGACCACCCGGATGCCAATGCCACGTTCACGGACAAGCACCTCGTGCGATGGAACACTGTCAACCTGGGAATTGCCGTGGACACTCCTGACGGACTCATCGTCCCCGTCATACGTGATGCGCAGAATCTCGAACTGGAGGCACTGTCGGACGCAATAGTCGCGACCAGTAGTGCGATACTCTCGGGTTCCGCGCAGCCGGAGGATCTTTCGGGCGGAACAATTACGATCAGCAACTCGGGAAGTGTCGGCGGCGTGGTCTCGACTCCGATCCTGACTCGTCCGCAAGTTGCCTCGATCGGTCTACCAGCCATCGTGCGTACCCCCGTCGCGCGAAAGAGCGTCGACGGTGAATCCGAGCTCCTCACCATCAGGCCCATTGCACGACTCGGATTGACCTTCGACCACAGGGCATTCGACGGCGCCGAAGCCTTGCGCACGCTGATGTCCGTACAGAAATATCTCGAACAATGGCCGACAAAATCGTAGGCACTTCGCGACGTGAGGACATCAGATGAGGGCAGCAGTGCTTCGAGGCGGAGACGTCATACTTGCCGACATTCCGGAGCCGTCACCGGGACCGAATCAGCTTCTGGTGGAGCCGCTAGCCACCGGGATCTGCGGCAGCGACCTGTCGGCCTGGCAGCACACCGATGATTTCCTCGCTGCGCATCGTGAGGCGGACGTACCGGGAGCGCTGTTCGATCCGGCACACGATCTGGTATTCGGACACGAGTTCACTGCAACGGTGACCGAGGTGGGAACCGGAGTGGTCGACTACGCAGTCGGTGACCGTCTGGTGGTTCTGCCGTGGGTCGTTGACGACGATGGATTGACTCATACAGTCGGATACTGCAATTCGAAGCCCGGAGGGCTGGCTGAAAGGGTTGTTATCCAGGCTGGTGGGCACCTGCACATCCCTCCGGACGTGGATCCGGTTACCGCTGCAGTGACCGAACCTCTCGCTACTGGTGTCAACGCCGTGCTGCGTTCACGGATCGTTGCCGGCGCCGCCGCGGTGGTGACCGGTTGCGGGCCTGTGGGACTCGGCGCAGTCATCGAGTTGGCAGAACGCGGCATCCACCCCATCGTCGTATCCGACCCTTCGGAACTTCGACGAACTGTGGCTTTGGCGTACGGGGCCGACGTGGCAGTCGATCCGAGGCACTCGGATCCCCTGAGCACACTTGCAGGAATGATTCCGGCAGATACCGAAGTATTTGTCTTCGAAGCATCCGGAGCGCGGAATCTACTGGGTTCCTTGATGTCTGTCGTTCCACCGTTCACACGCATTGTGATTGTCGGATCGGCAATGCAGCACGAGTCGATTCGACCGGTGATCGGGATTCTCAAGAATGTGAGTCTGGAATTCGTGGGTGGTCCGGGGCGCGGAGAACCTACGTACCAAGCGTTTTCCCGAACTTTCGAACATATCGTGGAACGTCGTTTCGATCCGGGATTGATGGTCACGGGCTTTGCCGGGCTGGATGCGGTGAGTGAGGTGTTCTCTGCGCTGCGCCCGGCCGCGGGTGACGAGATAGAGCACGTGAAGGTTTTGGTTCGGCCCGACCTGCCCGCCGGTGCGGGTGTGGTGCGTTGTGTCGTCGAGTAACGGACTATGGGATGAGGACGTTGTCATGAATGAGGTTGAATCAATAGCGGAGAGCGAGCAGTTCAACGCCGACTTGGTTCGGTCCAGGCTGATAGCGATGGGCGAGTTGGGTACGGGCGAGGAACTGACTGTGCGATTACTGGCAGGCGGTCGATCCAACCTGACGTTCGAGTTGGCGAGTAAGTCGAGAAGATGGATTCTGCGTCGTCCGCCGATCGGTCACCGTCTGGAGACTGCTCACGACATGGGTCGGGAAGTGACCGTTCAGCGAGCCCTCGCGGAAAGTGCTGTCCCAGTTCCGCGGATCGTGTTCTCCGAGGAGTTCGACGCGACATCGGGTGGAAGCTTCTACGTCATGGACAAGATCGAAGGTCAGGTGTTGCGAACCGATGACGACTTCGCTTCCGTGGACGAGGGCAATCGCTCCGAGTTGGCGCATCGCTACGTCGATTGCCTGGCTGCACTGCACACGCAAGACTTTCGTAGCCTGGGTTTGTCTGGTTTCGGTAAGCCGGAGGGATACCTCGAGCGCCAGGTGAGGCGATGGAGCAAGCAGTTGGCGTCGTCGAAGTCCCGCGATCTTCCGATGTTGGAAAAACTAGGGGCGCGGGTCGCGTCGTCGATTCCGGGGCAGTCTGCAACCTCGATCGTTCACGGCGACTTTCGATTCGACAACATGATTGTTCGGTTAGGTGCCCCGTCGGACATCGTCGGAGTGCTGGATTGGGAGATGTCAACACTGGGTGATCCGTTGACAGACTTGGGTTTAGTCCATCTGTTCTGGTCGGGATGGGCGGGTATCGATAATCCGATTGCCGGGACGCCTTCTGCGCATGAGGGTTTCCCCTCGTTCGACGACCTTGTCGAAAGATATTCCCTAAGCACTGGGTTCGATATCGATGCGCTGCAGTGGTATTCGGGCTTTGCATTCTACAAGATGGCAGTGATTCTGGAAGGCATCCATCTTCGCTTCGTCAATGGGGAAACAGTCGGCGACGGTTTCGAGGACATCGGCTCGATGGTCGTTCCTTTGGCAGAGCGCGGGCTTTCGGCACTTGCGTAGCCGAAAATTGTTGTGAAACAGTAATTTCTGATCTCGGTCGTACTCGGCCCACGAAGGGTAAAGGTGTGTGACATGGACTTCGAGTTCGACGCGAAGACTATTGATTTGAAGGAACGCGCGTCGGCATTCATGGACGAGTTCGTTTTTCCTGCAGAGCATTTCTTCCACGACAACCCGGAAGTAGGGGATCGGCAGTGGGAGCGTCCGGCGGTGATGGCGGATCTGAAGAAGCAGGCGAAGGCGAGTGGGTTGTGGAATTTGTTTCTTCCGCACGATCCGCGCGGTGCGGGACTGTCCAATCTGCAGTACGCACCATTGGCCGAGGTGACGGGTTGGAGTCCTGAGGTTGCGCCGGAAGCGTTCAACTGCAACCCGCCCGATACCGGGAACATGGAGTTGCTGACGCTGTTCGGGACTGATGCGCAGAAACATCGGTGGCTCGATCCGTTGTTGAACGGTGACATCAGGTCGGCGTATTGCATGACGGAGCCGGACGTGTCGTCGTCTGATCCCGCGAACTTGACCTGCTCAATCACTGATGAGGGTGATTGTTGGAGGATCAATGGACGTAAGTGGTGGTCGACCGGCGCGATGAGCAGCGATTGTGCGTTGTTGATCGTTATGGGGGTGTCGGATCCTGATGCGGATCCGCGGTCGCGCCACAGTTTGGTTCTGATTCCGCGTGAGACTCCCGGTGTGCGTATTGTCCGGGGGCTGAAGATGTTCGGCTTCACTCACGGTGCCCATGGCGGTCACGCGGAGGTGCATTTCGAGGACGTGCTTGTTCCCAAGGACCACATGCTCGGCGAGCGTGGTCGAGGACAGGCGCTGGCGCAGGCGAGGCTCGGTCCAGGGCGGATTCATCACTGCATGCGCATGATCGGGATGGCGGAGCGTGCGATCGAGTTGATGTGTCGTCGGGCGAACGAGCGTGAGGCTTTCGGTAAGTCGTTAGCGGATCAGGGGATTATTCAGCATTGGATCGCGCAGTCCCGGGTAAAGATCGATCAGTTGCGGTTGTTCGTTCTGCGGACTGCCTGGTTGATCGACACAGTTGGGGCGCGCGAGGCGCGTACGGAAATTTCGGCTATCAAGGTGGCTGCCCCGGATGCTGTGGGCTGGGTGATCGACAAGGCAATTCAAGTGCATGGCGCCGGCGGAATGACGCAGGACTATCCGCTGGCGATGTTGTGGGCGCAGGCTCGGACTATGCGTTTCATCGACGGCGCCGACGAGGTCCATCGCATGGTTGTCGCGTCACGAGAATTGCGCCTTCATCGATAGCGGTGCGGGCTTCACGACGAAATGAATCGATGCCGAATGGGGATGACTGGTGGCAAGGCAACTCCCATTCGATATCGGTGAGGTTCGACTGCGTCTGATCGACTGCGGGGAGTTGGATCAGTACGCACGATTCAGTGCAAACGAGGTTTCCAGCTCACCCCCTGGTCAGACGTATTCCTTGACCAGCGATGAAGGAGCTTGGATCCTTCGCTGTCCGTCGAGCGGTGACCGCGGCTTTGGAACACAGGGAATTCGAGCAGAGGCAACTGCACTGCACACACTCGAGATGAGCGGCATTCCGGTACCTCTCCTTGTCTACTTGGACGAAGCTTCCGGATTGCTCGTCTCTCGACGGGTGCGGGGGGCCTCGCTGCGGACTGATATTCAATTAGCAGACGTCGAGATCGGCGCGAGAATCCTGGTAGCGAACGCATTTGCCGACACGCTTGCCAGGATTCATTCGCTCGAGTTCGGCATCGGCGGCGTTAGTTCTGTCCTTTGGGCGTGCCGGGACCTGCGCAACTATGTGTCCGAGATCGGATTGAGGCTCGCTCGGTACGAATTGAGTGTGAGACCCGCGTTGAATGCCCTCCTGGATTCTCTTGCGCGATCGGTGCCGGCACCACGGAAGCCGTGCTTGCTCCATGGCGAATATCGTCTAGATCGTACGATTTTCGACCTCGATGACTCCCCAGTATTGCGTGCGGTGACAGATTGGCGTCGAGTCGGTTTTGGTGACCCGCTATTGGATATCGGAATCGCCTACGTTTTCTGGGCGGGATTGAGAGGGATTCCCAGTGTTGTATCGGGTTGCCCCTCAGTTCATTTCGGATACCCTGCATTCGAAGGGTTGCTGTCTCGGTATCGACGGGCAGTCAACTTCGACGTCGATACACGCGTTTTGCCATGGTTCTACTCCGTGGGGTTTCTCGAGGTTGCGGCGCGTGTACTCGAACTGTGCGAACAGAGAAGCGAATGGCTCTCGAGCACAAATAGATTCGATGACGTATCGGCCTTGGTGCAACCATTGATCACCCGCGCAATTGCAGCCTTGGAAGGCAGTCATCTTGCCGCATCCTATGCACTCTCGCGATGACACAGATCCTACGAATGTTTGGAGGAAAGTCGTGACGCACGACGGTCGAACCCTCGGGGAGGGACGTAAGCTGCTCCGCCTCGAGATCCGAAACGCGGAGACACCCATCGAACGCAAACCCAACTGGATCAAGACCCGCGCAAAAATGGGCCCCGAGTACTCGGAGCTCAAGGGCCTGGTCAAGCGCGAAGGTTTGCACACCGTCTGCGAAGAAGCAGGCTGCCCCAACATCTACGAATGCTGGGAAGACCGCGAAGCCACCTTCCTCATCGGCGGCGAGCAGTGCACCCGCCGCTGCGACTTCTGCCAGATCGACACCGGCAAGCCCGACGCCCTCGACCGCGACGAACCCCGCCGCGTCGCCGAAAGCGTTCACGCCATGGGACTTCGATACTCCACGATCACCGGCGTCGCCCGCGACGACCTCCCCGACGGCGGCGCCTGGCTCTACGCCGAAACCGTCCGCAAGATCCACGAACTCAACCCGGGCACCGGCGTCGAGAACCTGGTTCCCGACTTCAACGGCAAACCCGAACTTCTCGACGAGGTCTTCGCCTCCCGCCCCGAGGTACTCGCGCACAACCTCGAGACCGTCCCCCGCATCTTCAAGCGGATCCGCCCAGCTTTCCGGTACCAGCGCAGCCTCGACGTCATCACCGCCGCCCGCGAATACGGACTGGTCACCAAGTCCAACCTCATCCTCGGCATGGGCGAAACCCCCGAAGAGGTCACCGAAGCGATGGCCGATCTGCACGCTGCCGGTTGCGACATCCTCACCATCACCCAGTACCTGCGTCCCTCACCGCGGCACCACCCCGTCGAGCGGTGGGTCAAGCCCGAAGAGTTCGTCGAGCACTCCAAGGCTGCAGAAGAGATGGGTTTCGCCGGCGTCATGGCCGGACCGCTCGTTCGCTCGTCGTACCGCGCCGGACGCCTGTACGCGCAGGCCATGGCCCATCACGGCCGCGAACTCCCCGAAGTGTCTGCTGTGCGTGGTTATTGATCGCAGATTGTTTGCAGAGGTACACCTAGTGATTCGCATGGCCTGATCCCGGGCATCCGAGGTCAAGTAAAATCCCTGTGACCAGTAACGAGAAGAGAAGGGGATCGAAGTGACCGCGCATACCGAGCAGCTCGAGTTCCAAGCAGAAACACGTCAGCTGCTGGATTTGATGGTTCATTCAATCTATTCGAACAAGGACAGTTTCCTTCGTGAGTTGATCTCCAACGCTTCGGACGCGCTGGACAAACTCCGTCTCGAGGCATACCAGGACAAAGACCTCAACGTCGATGTCTCCGATCTCCACATCGAGATCGACATCGACAAGGACGCACGCACGCTCACGATCCGCGACAACGGCATTGGTATGTCGCGTGACGAGGTCGTCGACCTGATCGGCACGCTCGCGAAGTCCGGCACCGCCGAGGTCCGTCGCAAGCTCAAGGAAGCAAAGGATGCCGCAGCTTCCGAGGAACTGATCGGCCAGTTCGGTATCGGTTTCTACTCCACGTTCATGGTCGCGGACAAGGTGACGCTGCTGACCCGCCGCGCCGGTGAAGACCACGCGACGCGCTGGGAGTCGACTGGCGAAGGCACGTACACGCTCGAGCATGTGAACGAGGCGCCGCAGGGCAGCTCCGTGACACTGCATCTGATGCCCGAGGATTCCGAGAACGGCCTGCACGACTACACGTCGGAATGGAAGATCAAGGAACTGGTCAAGAAGTACTCCGACTTCATCGCGTGGCCCATCCGCATGGATGTCGCTCGCACGTCGACGCCGGCCGAGGGTGAAGAGCCCGAGGTCACCATCGAGACCGAGACCATCAACTCGATGAAGGCTCTGTGGACTCGCTCCAAGGACGACGTGTCCGAGGAGGAGTACAAGGAGTTCTACAAGCACGTCAGCCATGCGTGGGACGAGCCGCTCGAGGTCATCCCGATGAAGGCCGAAGGTACTTTTGAATACCAAGCGCTGCTGTTCATTCCGTCGACGGCGCCGTTCGATCTCTTCATGCGTGAGCGCAAGGCCGGCATCCATCTGTACGTCAAGCGCGTCTTCATCATGGACGACTGCGAAGAGTTGGTGCCCGACTACCTGCGTTTCGTCAAGGGTGTTGTTGACGCACAAGACCTCTCGCTCAACGTCTCTCGAGAAATTCTGCAGCAAGACCGTCAGATTTCGGCGATCCGTCGTCGACTGACCAAGAAGGTCCTCTCGACGATCAAGGACATGAAGGCAAACGAGCCCGAAAAGTACTCGACCTTCTGGACCGAATTCGGCCGCGCGCTCAAAGAAGGCCTGATGGCCGATGCCGACAACCGTAAGACGTTGCTCGACATCTCATCTTTCGCCTCGACCAACAGTGAAGACGGCGTGACCACTCTCGCCGAGTACGTCGAGCGCATGAAGGACGGTCAGGAACAGATCTACTTCATGACCGGCGAATCTCGCCACCTCATCGAAAGCTCCCCGCACATGGAGGCTTTCAAGGCCAAGGGCCTCGAGGTTCTGGTTCTCACCGATCCGGTCGACGAGATGTGGGTCGACGCTGTTTCGGACTTCGACGGCAAGACCTTCCAGTCGATCGCCAAGGGTGAGGTCGACCTCGACACCGAGGACGAGAAGAAGGCAGCCGAGGCTGAACGTGAGGAGAAGGAAAAGGAATTCGGTGCGCTGCTGACGTGGCTGACCGAAACCTTGTCAGACGACATCAAGGAGACGCGACTCTCGACGCGACTCACCACGTCGGCTGCCTGCATCGTCGGCGACGCATTCAGTATGTCGCCGACGCTCGAGAAGATGTACCGGGCGTCGGGTCAGCCGGTTCCGCACAGTAAGCGGATCCTCGAACTCAACCCGTCGCATCCTCTCGTAACGGGTCTGCGCGATGCGCAGGCGGCAGATGGTTCTGCTGAAAACCTTACGGAGACAGCGCAATTGTTGTACGGGATGGCATTGCTCGCCGAGGGTGGCGAGTTGAGCGATCCGGCCCACTTCACGCGCCTGCTGGCTGACCGTTTGGCTCGCACCGTCTGATCTTCGTTCCAGTTCGGTTGAACTCCCGGCATCCGCCTTCATCGGCGGATGTCGGGAGTTTTTTTGTGGAGAAGTTCTAATGAGGACCGTTTCTGTCCGCAATGGGTTCTACCGTTGTTTTCACAGGCAAGATCCCACAAACAAAGGACGAACCGATGAACGCATCGACCAGCACCCTCACAGGCGAGCGCGCGGACCTTATCCAGACCTTGCGCGAGCATCGCGGGTTTCTGCTTGTCACTGTTCGGGGCTTGACCGACGAACAGGCAGCGTCGCGGCCCACCGTGAGTGAACTGTGCCTCGGCGGATTGATCAAGCATGTGGCCCACACCGAGCGGGGATGTGTGGATTTCATCCTGGAAGGCCCATCCGGTATGGGTGGGGATGTTGATCCGGCGAAATTCACGCCGGAGATGCTTCAGGCGCGCGTGGACGAGTTTGCCATGGTGGGAGACGAGACCTTGGCCGGCATTGTGGCCGAATATGAGCAGATCGCGGCGAGGACGGATGAGTTGGTGGCATCCTTGGACAGTCTCGACATCTCGCATCCGCTGCCGTCTGCGCCGTGGTTCGAGCCTGGTGCGCGCTGGTCGGCCCGGCGTACGCTGCTCCACATCATTGCCGAGACTGCCCAGCATGCAGGCCATGCGGACATACTTCGCGAAGCGATCGACGGTTCCAAGACAATGGGATGATCGACCCACCTATGTTTACACATCACACTGATGTGTAACACTGGTAGGCATGAGTACCGAGAAATCTGCCTTGCAACCGCCGATGCAATGGGACGCGTGGGGCGATCCAGCGAAGAAGCGTGAGCTGTCGGACGCGGTCGTAGCTTTGCTGACCGGATTTCTTGGTGTATCGGCCCCGAAGCAATCCCGACTGGCCATTGGGGACGTGCGAGTGACGCCGTCCGCTCTGTCTCAGGCGCACGTCGACGCGCTGGCTGACGTGGTCGGCGCGGAGTACATAACTACCGAGGATTCGGATCGGATTCTTCGAGCCGGTGGCAAGAGCACCCCGGACTTGTTGCGCCGCCGAAGCACCGAGCCCCAGGACGCGCCGGATGCAGTAGTCACACCCGGCACGGACGCCGAGGTGGAGCAGGTTCTGCGGTACTGCGGGGCCAACAAGATTGCCGTAGTGCCGTTCGGCGGCGGTACCAGCGTCGTCGGCGGATTGGATCCCATCCGGGACGGGTTCGACGCGGTACTTTCTCTTGATCTTCGACGGTTCGATCAGCTTGTCTCACTGGACGAGGAATCCGGCATCGCCACGTTCGGCGGCGGAACAACGGGACCGCGCGCCGAGGAATTACTGCACGAGCACGGCTTCTCCGTCGGACACTTCCCGCAAAGTTTCCTCTTTGCCACGCTCGGTGGTTTCGCGGCGACGCGTTCCTCGGGACAGGCGTCGGCCGGTTACGGACGTTTCGAGGATATGGTCCAGGGTCTCACTGTGGTCACTCCGAGTGGTGTGCTCGAGACCGGTAGAGCGCCGGCATCGGCCGCGGGTCCTGATCTCGGGGAACTGTTTGTCGGCTCCGAGGGTACTTTCGGCGTCATTACGCATGTGCGAGTGCGGGTTCACCGACTTCCGGAGACGACGGTTCGGGAGGGATGGAGTTTCCCCGACTTCGCTACCGGCGCAGCAGCATTGCGCGAGCTCGTCCAGGAAGGGTCAGCGCCGACAGTGCTGCGGTTGTCGGACGAAGCCGAGAGCGGGGTGAACCTGGCGACCACCGACAAGATCGGCGAAAATGCCTTCACGGGTGGCTGCCTCGGCATCACCACCTATGAAGGCACGGCCTCGCATACCGCAGAGCGAATGGCAGAAGCCCGCGCAATTCTCACCGCGCACGGCGGAACGTCTCTCGGCGCTGAGCCTGGAAACAGTTGGGAACACGGACGGTTCGATGCACCGTATTTGCGTGACGCACTGCTCGACGTCGGCGCGCTGTGCGAAACTCTCGAGACGGCAACGACGTGGGGCAATCTTGCGAACCTGCGCTCGTCGGTAACAGAGGCATTGACCAAGGCATTGGTCGAGCAGGGCACCCAGCCGCTTGTGATGTGCCATATTTCGCACACGTACAAGACCGGTGCATCCCTGTACTTCACCGTGGTGTGCGCTCAGACCGAAGATCCGATTGCTCAGTGGCATAAGGCCAAGACAGCAGCCGGCGACGCCATCATCGCTGCCGGTGGCACGATTACTCATCATCACGCTGTCGGTGCGGACCATCGGCCGTGGATGAAGGACGAAATCGGTGAATTGGGCGCGAATATTCTTCGCGCAGTAAAGAATGCAGTGGACCCCGCCGGCATCCTCAATCCTGGAAAGCTGATTCCTTGAGCCAAACCCGCAGTCAGATCGAGAAGGTAACCGTCCTGATCAATCCGATGGCGGGACATGGGCATGCGCCCACAGCCGGCCGCAAAGGTGTTGCGCGACTGCGTGAACGTGGAGTTGCCGTCACCGAGATCATCGGCACTGATGCTGACGACGCCAAGAAATTGGCGCGTCGGGCGATCGAAGACGGTACCGACGCTCTCGTGGTGGTCGGTGGAGACGGTGCCATCAGCATCGGGCTGCAAGCGGCGGCGCTGACCGACACGCCGATCGGACTCATTCCGGCGGGCACGGGAAATGATCACGCCCGCGAATTCGGTATTCCCACAGGTGATCCCGAAGCTGCCGCTGACGTGATTGCCAACGGAATCGTGCAGCAGTCAGACCTCGCGAAGATCACGCTGGCCGACGGGTCCGTTGTGTGGTCCGGCACGATCATCGCCAGTGGCTTCGACTCGTTGGTCAGCGAGCGCGCGAACAAGATGACCTGGCCCAAGGGGCGAATGCGCTACAACCTGGCGATGCTTGCCGAACTGGCGAAGATGCGGCCGCTGCCGTACCGGATCGAACTCGACGACGAGGTGATCACCGTGGACGCGACGCTCGTGGCAGTCGGTAACGGGCGATCCTACGGCGGCGGCATGCTCATTACGCCTGGTGCATCCAAGACCGACGGTTTGCTGGATCTGACTGTTGTCGGGCATGGTTCACGGCTGCGTCTGGTGCGCCTCTTTCCGCGGGTCTACAAGGGAACGCACATCCATCTGGACGCGGTGTCGACGTACCGATCCAAGAAGGTCCGGCTCATCTCCGAGGGCATCATCGCTTACGCCGACGGTGACCGAGTGGGGCCGCTACCGATCACGATCGAAGCAGTGCCGGAGGCTCTGAGGATTCTGAGCGCTGAACCTGTGTAACCGAAAGGGGTTTGCCGTCCCGGCGCAGGCGGTGGTGTCAGACTTCCCCGATGAACGAATAGTCGAAGTCGGTGAACCGCCGCACTGCGTGACGTCGGAACAGGTGGCGGATCTGGCCGAGGAGGTTCGATCATTGGCTACGCGGGCGCACGGCGTCGATCTCACGTCCGTCGACACTGATGCGCTACGCCGCGAATTGGCGTCGAGGAGTGCTCTGCCGCGGCGCTCTCCGTCGGAGAACTGATTCGCTGGGCAGATAACAATAGACTGGTGGTCTGATATTCTGGCCGGATGGTGGCGACTCACGGATTTCAGCGCGCGCGCAAACCGGAGCAGATCGAGGCTCGGCGATGCGCCATTCTCGACACCGCCCGCGCTCTACTCGGATCCAGGTCCGTTGCAGACATCAGTTTGCGTGAACTCAGTGAAACCGTCGGACTGGCAAAGTCGAATGTGCTGCGGTACTTCGACAGTCGTGAGGCCATCTTCCTGGAAGTCCTGGACGAGAACTGGGTGGCATGGCTCGACGAGCTGGAATCGTCGGTGATCCCGACCGACGACAGCTCGCCGTTTGCCGCCGAGATCCATCTGGCGTCGACCATCGCGGAATCGCTTGTCCCTCAGCGTTTGCTGTGCGAACTGCTGAGCGTGATGGGGAGTGTTCTGGAGAAGAACATTTCGGAGGACTTTGCCCGCGACTTCAAGAAACGTGCAGCGGTCAACACGACTCGGCTTGCATCACTTGTGCATTCGCAATTGCCTGATCTTGCAGATGAGGACGCGGCACATTTTGCCAAGGCAACTCTGGTGATCGTCGCAGGAATGTGGCCATACGCTGAACCGGCAAAGTCTATGGCTGTTGTTCTGGGTGAGATGCACGCACCACCCGCCGCGGAAATGTTTGCCACGGGGCTCCGGGAAGGTCTGGTCAATCAACTCGTCGGGTTGTCGGCACGGGCGGCAACCCGAACGAGCTGACTGACATCTCAGGAGCTGTGCAAGGTCAGTACGGTGATCTCGCTCGGCGCGAAGACTCGGAACGGTGGGCCCCAGAATCCTGTGCCACGGCTCGTGTACAGCTGGGTGCGTTCGCCGTGACGGGTGAGTCCGGACACTGACGGTTGATCGAGTTTGACCAGGAAGTTGAAGGGCCAGATCTGACCGCCATGGGTGTGTCCGGCCAGCTGTAGATCAACTCCGGCAGAAGCGGATTGGGGAACCTGCTTCGGTTGATGGGCGAGCATCAGGATGGGCAGTTCAGGATCGGCTCCTGTCAATGCGTCCTCGAAGTTCGCCCCGTGCCCTTCCAGTCGCGACCCCAATGCGGTGGCGTCGTCGACGCCGGCGATCACCAGGCTGTCGCCGCCTTTGGTGACAACGATGTGGCGGTTGTGGAGCGAGTCCCAGCCGATCGACGTCATGTAGTCGAGCCACTCCTGTGCCTCGTGGAAGTACTCGTGATTGCCGGTCACGTAGACGCGGGCAAGCCTGGCATCCACCGAAGCGAGCGGAGACGTTTGGTTGCGTCGCTGCTCGACTGTTCCGTCGGCGATGTCTCCGACATGGGCCACGATGTCCGCGTCGAGTTCGTTGACGGCGGCAACAACCCGAGACGACCACTTCGCCCGGTTGATCGGACCGAAATGGGTGTCGGTGATTGCGACGACACGAAGCTTGTCCATGCCGGCGCCGAGGCGCGGAATCGTGACGTCCACGTGCTTGATCCGTGGCAATCGCATCGCTTCGCGATAACCCCAGATCAGTAGAGCTGCCGAGATGATCAGTGCCGCAACGGCAACAACGCGTGCGCGAAGTGGGTTCTCCACCCCGCCGACGAGTAGGCCGAGCCGCAAGACCTCGCCGAGCAATGTCCAGACGAACACGACCCAGATGATTCCGAGGAGCGCATCGCCGACCAGTCGAAGTCGATCACGATCGGTGTGTCCGTTGCTCAGCACCATGCTGGCGGGCAGGGCGATCAGGAGGGCAGCAAACACGACGGTGCCGATAATCGTCACGGCGCCCGGCCAGTCCGGTCGAATGACCAAGCTCCACCAGGGATAGGCGAACAGCAATGCCAAGATCGAGGCGACGATCGCGCTGATGGCGACGATCCTCAGTGGCTTGCGGCGCTGGACGTGGGCAACTTCGGTCGCCGGTGGTGTAGTCACCCCGTCCAGAGTAAAGGTCCAGTGGTCTATTAACAAGGGGACGGCGGTCCGCTATTTGGACGTCGGTACCTTCGGATAGGTTGCGAGGCGTTGGAACTCGACCCGAGACCAGGTGGGTGGCACATGGAAAAGTTCGACGTCAAAAAGGCATACAAGGAACTGTATGCACCGAGTCGGCGCGATTTTTCGCTGGTGACCGTGCCGCGTTTCAGTTACTTTGCCGTCGATGGCCACGGTGATCCCAATACCGCCACCGAGTACTCCGAGGCGCTCGAAGCGCTCTATGCAGTGTCCTATGCCACCAAATTTGCGAGCAAGAAGGAACTGGACCGGGACTATGTGGTGGGACCGCTCGAAGGATTGTGGCGGGCCGACGACCCCGAGGCGTTCGTAACGTGCGACAAAGCGTCGTGGGACTGGACGATGATGATCTCGCAACCGGAGTGGATCACGTCAGCCGAACTCACTGCCTCGATTACCGCAGTCGGTGCAAAGAAGAACCTCGCAGCTCTCGACAAGGTGCGGTTCCTCGAACTGGAGGAGGGCCTGTCTGTGCAGATCCTCCACATCGGGTCGTACGACGACGAAGCTCCGACCTTGGATCGCCTGCACCACACCTTCATTCCGGCGAACAATCTGAGTTTCAACGGTGATCATCACGAGATCTACCTCAGTGATGCACGCCGGACGCAGCCCGAGAAGCTCAAGACGGTTCTGCGTCAGCCTGTTTCGAGGCCGTGATTGCGGATCCCGGCATACGCGCGTGGTGCATATCGTGCGCGAAGTGGCAGAAGATGCCAGAAACGATCCGACAACGTCAGAAAGCGCGCGAACCAGACGTATATGCGCTCATCTCGCGCAGTCCATTCCCATTCGAGGGTCTGACGTGCCTTGTCGGGCATCAGTGCCTTGCAGATCCAGTTCGAGGCAGCAACCGTCGGGCGCGAGATGAGCGTCCACGCCCAACGTGGCACCTTGGGTGGTGGGGCGATTCGGTGTTCGGCGACGCGTGTCGACCACTTGGTGGTGTGGGTATTGATCAACTGATTGTCGAGCATGTCTTCCCAGTATGCGTGAAAGCTCGCGTAGTTGTCGAAAGCCGGCCGATCAGTGAGACCGTAACAGCGCCACCACGTTACGGCTTCGCGGACGAGTTGATCCTTCTGTTCTTCGGTGAATTTCTTGTACGCAAACCGCTCGTTGAAATCGAGGATTACCTCGAAGAACGTAACGTGGGTCCACCAGAAAGTGTCCGGAGCCAGTGCGTGATACCGTCGGCCGGTTTCGTCGGTTCCCTTGAGTTCGGTGTGAAAGTTGCGGACGAGCGTTCCGGTGCCGTGATCGTTCCGGTCGTACACAACTCCGTAAATGGGGGGGAGCGAGCGGAACAGCCGATCGAGAGGATCGGTGAAGAAGTTCGAATGATCTTGCAGCGCACCGCTGACCGCTGGATGCATATTCTGAAGGGTTCCAGCGCGTGCGAGGTACAGCAAGCCGCGAATGTCGCCGAAGTGCAACCACGTCAGGGAGCCGGGTCCGATGGGAGCAGTTCGAAGTGTTCGCGGCTCGGGATTGCTGACCGACTTCTCGGAAACCGTATCTGCATCGTTGGTCATTCCGGTGACCTCTGTCTCTCGCGCGGACATGACAACGCATGTTGTCATGTTTCGACTTTCGCGTCACCGGGCAGAAATGTCAATGGTTATGCGGAGATTGACGCCATCGAAGTTCAGAGATCGATGCCCCGTAGTTTCTCGAGATCGCGTCGTTCACGTTTGGTGGGGCGGCCCGCTCCGCGATCGCGCATCGGTATCGACGCCAGCAATTCCGGGGGTGGGGGCGGCGGTGAAATGTCCTTCAAGCAATCGTCGACCAGCACTGCGCCAACTCGTTTGGTGATGGGCTTGACCACGACCACGATGCGTTCGACGCCCGAAACGCGTACCCGAACCTCGTCGCCGGCTTTCACTTGCTGAGCAGCTTTTGCCGAAGTTCCGTTCACCCGCACATGGCCGGATCGGCACGACGCCGCAGCCTGGGACCGGGTCTTGAAGAGGCGGACAGCCCACGTCCAACTGTCCACGCGGACACTGATCGCGTCGGGAGGTAGTTGGGCCATGGCCACGACGATACCGGCCGTGTGAGTGGTGATGCGACTACGGAACCTTGAGGGTAGTGGAGGCGCCCGCCGGCTCGTCTTGCTCGATGTCCGCTAGTTGCTCGATACCGGTCTTGGTGCCGAGAACGGCATTCGGGAGGAAGATGACGCAGATCAGGGCAATGACGGCAAACGGAATCGAAATGAGGAATACCTCCCCGACTCCCTGCCCGTATGCCGATTCGACGATGTCGCGTACCGGATCTGACAACGTGTCGATGTTCGGGAGTGCCCCCTCCGTCAGTCCGCTTGCCGATCTCGCGATACCGGATTCTTGTAGCCCGTTCTCGATTTCGGTATCGACTCGCGCAGAGAGGGCTGCTCCGAGCATCGTCACACCAAGGACGCCGCCCAAGCTGCGGAAGAATGCGGCGGCCGAGCTGGCCGCGCCGATCTCGCGCACGTCCGTGGCATTTTGTACAACAAGGACAAGGTTCTGCAGCAGCATGCCGAGGGCGAGACCGACGAGCGGTAAAGCAAGAAAGAGCACGACGATATTGGTGTCGACTCGCAAGGTCGAGAGCAGGATGCTGGCCACGGTAAGTAGAGATGCTCCCGTGATCAGCCATGGTTTCCAGTGCCCGGTGCGCGAGATGAGCCCACCCACGACAGTGGATGCGATGAGGTTGCCTGCGACCTGGGGGAGCGTGATCAGGCCAGCTCCGGTGGCCGATGCGCCGCGGCTGAGTTGCATGTACTGGCTGATGAAGATGGCGACGCTGTAGAGGACTATCCCGACGCACACGCTGGCCACGATCGACAGCGTGAAGGTTTTTCCGCGGAACATATGCAGGGGGAGTACGGGGTACTTCACCTTGCTCTCGACAACCAGCGTCACGGCAATCAGCACCGCGGTGCCGATGCCCATGCACCAGGACACTGCGGAGTTCCACTCGAATATCTTGCCGCCGAGCGAGAGCCAGATGAGGAGTGTCGAGATCGCGGCAGTGAGAAGGACCGATCCGATGTAGTCGATCCGTCCGGTGCCCTTTCGTCTCGGCAGGATGAGCTTCAACTGGATGACGATCATCGCGACTACCGCAAAGGGGATGACGATGTAGAAGTTCCAACGCCAGCCGATGGTATCGGTGACGAGGCCGCCCACGAGGGGTCCGCCGGCGGTGCCTGCCACGACGACGGCCCCGAGGACGCCCATGTACTTGCCGCGTTCGCGAGGGCTGATGATGTCCGAGATAGCGATCTGAGAGAGGGTGATCAGCCCGCCGGTTCCGATTCCCTGAACCAGCCGCGCTGCGATCATCAGTGTGGGTTCACTCGCGAAACCGGCCGCAAGTGAGCCGACCATGAAGATCAGGAGCGCGATGTGCAGGAGAAGTCGACGGCTGAAGAGGTCGGCCAGCTTGCCCCAGATCGGTGTGCAGACGGTGACTGCGAGCAGTGATCCGGTGACGACCCAGGTAAGGGTCGTCTGATCGCCATGGAGATCGGTGACGATGCGCGGGAGGGACGTGTTGATCACCGACGTCGACAACACGGCGACAAGCATTCCGATGAGGATTCCGCCGAATGCTTCGTTCACTTGGCGTCGAGACATTGTCGGCGCTGGTCCGCTTTCGCCGGTCGATTCCGTCATGGGGTTCCTCGCCTAGCCGTCAAAGTATGTGACCGAAGTCAATCACATTTAGTTGATTTCAGCAACTATATTGCGGAACGGGTGACGTGGAAGGTCCTATGCTGACCAGGTGAGGTCGACAAAACCTGAAGCTGATATTCACGCGATTCAATGGGCGATCCGGCGACTGGTGCAAGGTTCCCGGAAGACGCTGATCGCCGACGCGGGTGCGGCTGTACCGGAGATGACTCCCGCTGCTTTTGTCATCATGACGCGCGTCGTCGACATGTTTCCGGTGTCTCCCGCGGCCGTCATCGCGGTTACAGGTTTGGATCGAAGTGTCGTGAGTCGAAATCTGACTGCTCTTACCAAGCAGGGCTACGTGGTGTCCGAATCCGATCCGGATGACGGCCGGGTCTCGCTGTTCTCTCCGACGCCGGACGCTGCGGCAAAGTTCGGTGAGGCGAGCAGGGTGAATCGTGATCGGATCGCCGCCGCGATCGGCGATTGGTCTCCAGAGGATGTGTCGACGTTCGTCACATTGTTGGAGAGATTCAACAAGTCTGCCTACGAGAGCTGAAGGATACAGAAAGACTTTCGGCCCCACACCTTCGAAAAAGTATGGGGCCGAATGCAAATGCCGAACAGGTTACGCGTAGTCGTAGAAGCCGCGACCGGTCTTCTTGCCGAGGCGGCCGGCGTCGACCATGCGGCGCAGCAGTGCCGGGGGAGCGTAGTGCGGCTCGGCGAACTCTGCGTACAGCGACTCTGCCGCTGCGAGAGCAACATCGAGGCCGACGGTGTCGAGGAGCGTCAGCGGGCCCATCGGGTAACCGCAGCCGCCCTTCATTGCCTCGTCGATGTCTTCGGCGGTGGCGTAACCGGAATCGAGCATCCGGATTGCCTGGCACAGGTACGGGATGAGCAGTGCGTTGACGATGAAGCCCGAACGGTCGCCCGCCCGAACTGTCTTCTTGCGCAACGTGTTCTTCGCGTAGTCGGTGACCGCGAGGACAGTCTCTTCGGACGTGGTCAGGCTGACCACGATCTCGACGAGCGGCATGACCGGCACGGGGTTGAAGAAGTGAACGCCGACAACCTGGCCGGGGCGCGAGGTGGCCTTGGCGATCTTGATGACGGGGATCGACGACGTGTTGGTCGCCAGGATGCCGGCCGGCTTCACGATCTTGTCGAGCTTGCTGAAGATCTCGTACTTGAGGGCTTCGATCTCGGGAGCAGCCTCGATCACCAGATCGCGATCGGCGAACTCTTCCATGTCCAGGGTGACGCGGACGCGAGCGATGGCGGCGTCTGCTTCTTCCTGGGTGATCTTGCCCTTGGCTACGCCGCGGTTGATCGACTTGGCGATCCGCTCGCGTGCGGAAGCGGCAAATTCTTCCTTGGTTTCGAGCACCAGTACCGAGCTACCGGCTTTTGCACATACCTCGGCAATGCCGGCACCCATGGTGCCGCCGCCGATTACGCCTACAAGTTCCACAATTCTCCTCAAAATTAGGGGCAAGCCCCTGTGCGCCGTTCCGGTAGTCAGAACTACCAGAAAGGCGCACAGGGGCGCGAAGTGCCTTACTTCAACAGCGCACGCGACATCACGACGCGCTGGATCTGATTCGTGCCTTCGTAGATCTGCGTGATCTTGGCGTCGCGCATCATGCGCTCGACGGGGAAGTCGGTGGTGTAACCGGCGCCGCCGAACAGCTGAACGGCGTCGGTGGTGACCTCCATGGCAACGTCGGATGCAAAGCACTTGGCTGCAGCGGAGATGAAGCCGAGGTTCTTCTCACCGCGCTCTGCGCGAGCAGCGGAGGTGTAAACCATCAGACGTGCGGCTTCGACCTTCATTGCCATGTCGGCGAGCATGAACTGCACAGCCTGGAAGTCGCTGATGGACTTGCCGAACTGCTTGCGATCCTTGGTGTAAGCCAATGCCGCGTCGAGGGCGCCCTGAGCAAGGCCGACGGCCTGTGCACCGATGGTGGGACGCGTGTGGTCGAGGGTTTCGAGTGCCGTCTTGAAGCCGGTGCCCGGTGCGCCGATGATGCGGTCGCCGGGGATGCGGCAGTTCTCGAAGTACAGCTCAGCAGTGGGGGAGCCCTTGATGCCGAGCTTCTTTTCCTTCGGTCCGACGACAAAGCCCTCGTCGTCCTTGTGGACCATGAAGGAGGAGATGCCGTTTGCACCCTTGTCCGGATCGGTGACAGCCATGACGGTGTACCAGGTGGACTTGCCGCCGTTGGTGATCCAGCACTTGGAGCCGTTGAGGATCCAGTCGTCGCCGTCGGCCTTTGCGCGGGTGCGCATGGCGGCTGCGTCGGATCCGGCTTCGCGCTCGGACAGTGCGTACGACGCCATTCCGCCGTTCACGAGGTCCGGGAGAACCTTGGCCTTGAGCTCTTCGGAGCCCTTGAGGATCAGGCCCATGGTGCCGAGCTTGTTGACGGCGGGGATAAGTGAGGAGGAGCCGCAGACGCGGGCAACTTCTTCGATGACGATGCAGGTGGCAACGGAATCGGCGCCCTGGCCGTCGTAGGCCTCCGGGACGTGGATGGCGTTGAAGCCCGACGCGTTGAGCGCGGTGAGTGCTTCCTCGGGGAACCGGGCGTTCTCGTCGACGTCCTTGGCGTGCGGCGCGATTTCCTTCTCGGAGAGTCCGCGGATAGCGGCCCGCAGTTCGTCGTGCTCTTCGTTCAGAGAGAAGAGATTGAAGTCTGGGTTTCCGGCCATGGGAGCACTCCTTGATGGAAGGTGGATCGAACGGCGCCAACAGAACCAGCATGGCTCGTCGGCGGACTGGTGCCAATGACGTCAGTCAAACACGGCACTCAGTGCCAGGTCAAGGAAACGGAGTGTGACGTTGTGGTGCACGATGCGTGTCAGCCGAGTTGTTCGTGAATTTTCCTGCTGATCTCGTCGGCCGAAGTGCCCGGCGGAAATGCTACTACCAGCACAGACTTCTCTTCAGGGGTGCTGGTCTTGGAACCAGGGGCCACGCCGTACGTACGACGCACATTCAGCAGCGCTAGGCGTAGTGCATCGGCCGTTGCGTCGGAATCGCCCTTGATCATGCTGCGCAAGAGATAGTTGTGGCACGCGGTGACAGCGGCCGCGAATCCGACAACCTCTAGCACCGGTTCGCGGGGGACAGCGCTCCGCAGATAGTCGACAAAAAGTCGCTCGTACCGGAACCCGGTGACCAGTTCGCGGTCGCGGAGAGCGGGAACATGCTGCACGACGCGATATCGCCGCATCGACAGATCGCGGTTCTGCTGGAAGAAGTCGAAGACCAGTCCGGCAGCTTCGCAGACTGATGCCCACGGGTCCGCGGATTCGGTGGACAGGAACTGCGCGACATGCGTGAGAAGCGATTCGTGATCGGCAAAGATCACGTCTTCCTTGGAACGGAACTGCCGAAAGAACGTGCGACGCGATACCCCGGCAGCAATGGCAATCTGCTCGACGGTGGTGGCTTCGTAGCCGTTCTCCGAGAACAACCGGATCGCTTGAGATGCGACGTGCACCCGAAACTGCGCGGGGTCAGTTCCGGGTATGTCTGCGCGTTCACTCATGGGGACAAGTATTGCGCCTGACGCTAGTTACCCGGTGTGATGGGGCAGTAACCGGATCGGCTGTCTCTCAACGGTGTGCGGTGGACGTGAATTGGTATGTTGCCGCCTCGACGATCTCCTTGGGCGTAATGGAGATCTCCTCGTTCAACCACGCGGTGACCAGTTCGGCAAGGCCGCCCACGAACAGCAGTCCGTTGATCTGACCTTGATGTGGCGGCCACGCTCGGTCGCCGTACATTCGCGTGGCTTCGTCCGCGACCATTTGCGCGAAGCCGTGCAGTACCGCGCGCCGGTGTGCGCGGAGGGGTTCGTATGCAGCGGATTCGATCATTGCCACACGCCCCTTGCGGGGATCGTCGGTGAGGAGGGTGACAAACGACGCGATCGCATTTCGTACGCGTTGCTCGAGCGTCCCGGTGCTCGCTCGAAGCGCGGCCAGGCCCGCGTCGCGGACCTCGTCGGCGATTTTGTCCAATACCTTCTGCAGCAGTTCGTCTCTGCTGGTGAAGCTTTCGTAAAAGTATCGCTCCGTCAACTTGGCCTGGGCGCAAATTGCGGTCATCGTGGCGCCGCGATTACCTGCGGCAGCAAATACTTCCAGCCCTGCCTCTAGCAAGCTTTCCCGCCGCAGCGCTGCCCGCTGATCGCCGCTCAGGCCGGCATATCGACGCGGCATCGGAGGAGTCATAGGTCGATATTGACAGACGCAGCAGGTGTGACGCAGACTACATACATCTGACAGGATGCAATGTCAGATAGAACGGGAGTAGAGGTCATAGTGTCCAAGATCCTGGCTCGCCCACCCGCACACTCGCAGTTGCACCCGGTTTCGGGCCGCTCAGGGCTGCCCTTCGTCGGGCACGCACTCGAGTACATCCGTGATCCGCTCGCCTTGATGCAAGAGAACTGGGATCGTTACGGCGAGGTCTCCTGGTTTTCGATGGTCGGTCGGCGTTGGATCGCTGTTCTCGGACCTGACGCGTGCCAAGAAGTGCTGCAGAACAAAGATCGAGCATTCGTCAACAGTGACGGCTGGTCGGTCCTTATCGGCCCCTTCTTTCACGGTGGGCTTATGCTTCTCGATTCGGACGAACATCTACGACATCGTCGAATCATGCAGCAGGCGTTCACCCGATCACGACTCGAGAAGACTGTCGACGTTCTCAACCCGGCGATCGACTCGGCGCTCGACGCATGGACGCCCACTGACGGATTTCGTGCCTATGCGGCACTGAAAACGCTCACCCTCGATCTCGCCACCGACATCTTCA
Organism: Rhodococcus sp. AD45-ID; assembly: GCF_003023755.1. Lineage (NCBI taxonomy): Bacteria > Bacillati > Actinomycetota > Actinomycetes > Mycobacteriales > Nocardiaceae > Rhodococcus > Rhodococcus sp. AD45-ID. Next base: position 307,907 of record NZ_PYHL01000003.1, read on the forward strand.
TGGGCGGGGTGGAAGGAAGTAGCGAAAGCGAAATATCGGCGGTGAAAAAGGCTTTCGTCGATTGCGTTCAGGCGGCAACCTCGTTGGTCCGCTATCCCGTACCCGGGACTCGATGGAAGCGTGGGCTGGACGGCCGCCGAGTCCTGGAAGCTTTCTTTCGTCGATACCTACCGGCGCGTCGAAATCGCGAAACCGACGACTTGTTCTCCGTGCTGTGTCACATCGAATCCGAAGCGGGACAACGCTTCAGTGATGACGAGGTGATCGACCATATGATTTTCCTCCTGATGGCCGCGCACGACACCTCCACGATCACCATCTCCACGATGATGCAATACCTGGGCCAACACCCACAGTGGCAGGACAGGTGCCGGGCGGAGTCGCTCGCGTTGGGGACGTCGACGCCGAGTTATGCAGATCTCGACGGACTGGCCAGCCTTGATCTGGTCATGAAGGAATGTCTCCGAATCGTCTCTCCGGTACCGGTTATGGCGCGCCGAGCGATCCGCGATACCCAAGTGCAGGGGCACTTCGTGCCTGCGGGAACGTATACCGCGGTTGCTCCTCATTTCACCCACCACATGTCGCAGTACTGGCCTGATCCCGAGCGTTTCGATCCCGACCGCTTCGCGGAGCATCGACGCGAAGACAAGGTGCATCGATTCGCGTGGGAGCCCTTCGGCGGTGGTGTGCACAAATGCCTCGGAATGCATTTCGCCGGTGCCGAGATCAAAGCAATCGTGCATCACCTACTCCTACGCTTCGACTGGCACGTCGACGCCGACTATGTCGCCCCACTCAACTTCACATCCCTGCCGTTCCCGTCCGACGGACAACCTGTCGATCTACGTCGGCGTTCCACTCCGGTGCCCTGAGCCCCTACGGCCGAGTTAGTTCGACGCCCGAAGCTCGAACTTGAGAACCTTGCCGGTCGGGGTGCGGGGAAGGTCGAGTGGGAAGACGATGTCGCGGGGTACCTTGTACCCGGCCAGCAAGGTGCGGGTGTGTTCGATGATGTCTTCCGCGGATGCCTGTAATCCCTTGCCCAGCACCACGAATGCCTTCGGGCGCTCGCCCCACTTCTCGTCCGGAACGCCGACGACGGCCACGTCGATCACGGCGGGGTGGCTCATGATCGCCTGCTCCACCTCGACGGTAGAGATGTTCTCGCCACCGGAGATGATGATGTCCTTCGCGCGGTCCTTGAGCTGAATGTATCCGTCGGGATGCATGACGCCGAGGTCTCCTGAATGGAACCACCCGCCGGCAAAGGCTTCCGCGGTTGCGGCCTCGTCACGGTAGTACCCGAGCATGACGTTGTTGCCGCGGAGCACGATCTCGCCCATGGTCTGACCGTCGGCGGGAACGTCGTTCATGTCGGGGTCGACGACCCGTGCATTTTCCGCCTGGACCATGCCAACGCCCTGCCGGGAAAGCAGCGCGGCGCGTTCGGACTGTGGCTTCTCGTCCCAGGCTTCCTGGTATTCGCAGATCGTGTACGGCCCGTACACCTCGGTGAGGCCGTACACGTGGACGACGGTCACACCGATGTCCTCGAGCTTGCCGATGATCGTCGGCGACGGGGGAGCACCTGCGGTGGTGATGCGAAGGGCGTCGACCTTGTGGGCCTGATCCGCGTCGGCGATGGTGGAGCAGACAGTTGGTGCGCCGCACAGGTGGGTCACGCCCAAGTTGTCGATCGCATCCCAGATCGAATCGGCGCGGACGGCGCGCAGGCAGATGTGGGTGCCGGCGGCCTGGGTAACTGCCCACGGTGTGCACCAACCGTTGCAGTGGAACATCGGCAGTGTCCACAGGTACTTGGTGGAGCCGGTGAACCCGTTGTGGAAGGTTTCACCGAGGGAGTTCAGGTACGCGCCGCGGTGGGAGTACATGACGCCCTTGGGTTTTCCGGTGGTACCCGACGTGTAGTTGATGGCGATGCACTGTTGCTCGTCGTCGACCCCCCAGTGCAGTGGCTGATCGGCGATCGCTTCACCTTCTGCCAACAGATCGGCGTACTGCCCGGTGACGATTCCGGTGGGAACCTCCGGGTACGGGACGGTGGAGTCCGGGATCTCGATGATCTCGCGCAGGCTCTGCACGTTTGTTTTCGACGACGCGACGGAACCGACGAACTCGGAGTCTACGAACAGGATCGTGGTTCCCGAGTGATCAAGGATGTACTCGAGTTCAGGTCCGGCGAGGCGCGAGTTGAGGGCGATCAGGATTCCGCCGGCCAGAGGCACGGCAAAATGCGCAAACAGCATTTCGGGAATGTTCGGCGCCAGGTAAGCGATGCGATCGCCGGGCTGGATACGGTCCCGCAAAACACGTGCCAGAGCGGCTACCTCGTCGCCGAACTCGCGGTAGGTGTACGTCCGATCGCCGTGAATGACGGCGGTGCGATCTGGGAACACCGACGCACTGCGTTCGAGAAAGCGCAGTGGGCTGAGCGGGGTGTTGTTGGCTGTGAGTGCGGTGGGTGCAGACACGGGTTCCTCCGAGGTTCGCGTGGTCGGACGTTGCAGCTCACCCGTCACGGTGAATGTGATCGGCGCTACAAACGCTCGTGTTGGACGATATTGGGCCAGCCCACCAGCCGCTACCCTACGAAGTGGGTATCCGCGTTTTCCCCGACCAGGAGTGCACGTGAACAGGGTTTTAAGGCCGAGCGACGACGACGCGTTGCGGGCGGCGCTGCGCCGGCTGCAGCCGCAGACGGAACTGCCGGTCCTGTTCGGTGGGGGAGTGAGCGGCAACTCCTTGACCATCACCAGCTACGTCGGGACGCACAGCACTCTGCTGCGCAACCTCGAGATCAACGCGGCATGCGGACTCGGTGGGCGGGCTATCGCCGAGCAGCGCACAGCTGTGGTGCAGGACTACGCCAATTCGTCTCAGATCACCCACGACTACGACTACGAGGTCGGCACCGAGCGAATCGAATCGTTGATGGCGGTTCCCGTGGTCGTTCGAGGGAAAACCCGCGGCGCGCTCTATGGCGGACTGCGCGCCAACCTGCCGATCGGAGATGTTGTTGCAGACAAGATGATGCGTGCGTCGTACTCGTTGGCACGCGAAATCGAGATCCGCGACGAGGTTGATCGTCGTGTCGCGATGATCGACACTGCTGCGGTGGAACAGGTTTCGAGCCGCGAGGCAAAAATATCGGAGACGTTGACGGAAAGTTTCCTCGCGTTGGGTGAGATCGCGGCAGGTCTGCAGGACGAGAAACTCAGTGCGCAGGTTCACGCCGTCGAGGCAAAACTTCGGGCCTTGACGGCGCCTGCAGAGATCGCGAGTGCGATAGTGCTGTCGCCGCGTGAAACGGACGTGATGAGGTACGTCGCGTTGGGGCTGCGCAACGCCGAAATCGCGGAGCGCCTGTCCTTGAGCGTCGAAACCGTCAAGACGTACATGCGCAATCTCATGGCCAAACTCGATGTGCGAAGTCGCCATGAGGCGGTTGTCGAAGCTCGTCGTCACGGTCTGATTCTGTGATCACGCACAAATAGAGGTGCAAAGATACCGGCATGGGTCGTCGCATCATTCTGAATACCGAACGACTGACGTTGACGACTTGGCTCCCGTCCGACTTCGAGGACCTCGCTGCGCTACACGCTGATGCCCTGACCATGTGGTTCATCGGGTACGGACGACCAGACACTCGGGATGAGGCGCAGTCGCGGCTGGACGGGTATCTCGATGAACAGAGAACTCGGGGTTGGACCAAGTGGCGCGTGGAGAACCGCGCCGGCGAAATGATCGGCCGGGCAGGATTCGGTGAGTTCGGCTCGAGTCGTGAACTGGCGTATGCCTTTCGGCGGGATCAGTGGGGACGCGGATTTGCCACTGAGGTTGCCTCGGCGTTGGTGGACTGGCACTTCGAATATCCGGCGTTCGACCTGTCGTCGCGTGGTCTGTGCGCGCATGTAGAGGCCGGACATCGAGCGAGTATGCGGGTGCTCGAGAAGGTTGGCTTCGATTTTGTGGACATGCGCGAGTACAAGGGTGTTACCTGTGCGTTCTTTCAGTTTCCCGTCGTAGCGCTGCCCGGGCCGGCCGGGAAATCCGACGCGTAGCCGATCTGGGACGTGAAAGTTATTTTCGGCCTTCACGAACCCTTACCGGCGATGGCCTGCTTGATTGCGATCCGCCATCGCGCTTGTCCCGGTAAGTGGAATCCTCGAGACCCGCCGCCGTTGTGGTTGATATGACGGACCTCACAATCGCACAAGCGGCACACGAGTGATGAGGGCATCGATGCAGGATTTGTTCGACAACAGTGACATGACGGGCCTGGCCGGGGCGATTCGCAAGGGGGACGTATCCGCCAAGGAGGTCCTGGAGTTCAGCCTTGACCGGCTCGACGAGCGGAACCCGGCCGTCAATGCAGTGATCAGCGAGCGCCGCGACGAAGCTCGGAACGAGGTCGCTGCCGGTCTTCCCGAAGGCCCACTGCAGGGTGTGCCGTTCGTGATCAAGGACCTCGGACTTGATGTCGCGGGTCTGCCGAGTACCAACGGATCTCGTTTGTTCGCCGATGCTGTGGCGCAGGAGGATTCGGCGCTCGTCGAGCGATACCGTCGTGCCGGGCTGGTGATTGTCGGTAAGACGAACACTCCGGAGTTCGGCAAGAATGCGAGTACCGAACCTGCACTGTTCGGCCCTACCCGCAACCCTTACGCCCTCGATCGCTCACCCGGTGGGTCGTCGGGAGGCACGGCTGTAGCTGTTGCAGTGGGAATCGTGCCCGCGGGCCATGCCAGTGACGGCGGCGGCTCGATCCGCATCCCGGCGTCTGCGTGCGGCCTGGTTGGTCTCAAGCCGAGCCGTGGTCGTACCCCGACGGCGCCGGCACGAACTCTGTTTGCGTCGCCGATGGGTGTTCACCACGCGCTTACTCGCAGTGTGCGCGACACCGCTCTGCTCCTCGATCTTTCCGCTGGACCCACTGTGGGCGATCCGTACGTGATCCTGGCGCCGAAGCGGCCGTACGTCGAGGAAGTGGGCGCGGATCCCGGACGCTTGCGGATTGCTCTGAGCAACGCGCTACCGGACGGCACGCCGGTGGACCCGGAGTGTGCGGCCGTCACCTCGAGCGTCGCCGGTCTGCTCGAAGAACTCGGCCACCATGTTTCCGAAGGCGCCCCGGACTTTCCGCTCGATGCACTGACTTCCGGGCTTTCCGTGTTGATGGGCATACCGATGACCATCGAGGTCGATGCACGACTCGAGGCCGTGAACCGCGCAATCCGCGACGACGACCTCGAACCGATGGCTCGGATGATCTACGACCGCGCGAAGTCCGAAACCGCGACCAACGTAGTCAAGGCGCTGCAGGAACTCGAGCGAGCAGCGCAGGTGATCGGTGCGTTCTTCGTCGATCACGACCTGTTGCTGACCCCGACGATGGCTCGCCCGGCCGCTCCGCTTGGTCTCCTCGATACGGCAAATCCCATGTCGATCTGGGAGCACTCGGCCGGATACAGCGGATTGACCAGTCCGTTCAACAGTTCCGGTCAGCCGGCGATTTCCTTGCCGATGGGTCATGACTCGGCCGGTGTGCCCATCGGCGTCCAGTTGGTTGCCGCCTTCGGGCGCGAAGATGTGCTGATTCAGGTTGCGTCGCAACTCGAAACGGCACGCCCGTGGTCCATCGCTCCGGTGTGGCCGCCGATCCAGGGATAACAGTGCGACAGTAGCGGTCCGGCGGTGGTTTCATGCCCGCTGCCGGGCCGCTTTGTCGTGTGTGGAGGCGTTCGACAAGCCCGCGGAAATTCAAAAAGTATTTCTAATCGAAATATCGCATATCGAACGACTTTTCTGCGTAGTATCCACAATGAGCGGTGGTGAGTAGTTGCGTCGGTGTGGAGCGAACAGGCTCCGATCCACACCGACGGGGCCGCCCAGCGCGATCGAACTGCGTTGTCACAGAAATGGATCAAGGATGGTCGTTCAACCGGACATGGCATATCGGCGCTCTCTGGCCGTGGCAGAACTGACAGGCCCGGGGCAGTTGTTCGAGGTGGCTGAAGAACCCGTGCGCGGGCACGTCATGCCGGTGTTCAAGAATCGCACGCATACGCTCCGTGAGCTTCTGGCCGCGTCGGTCGAGCACGGCGACACCGAGTATCTGGTGTGCGACGAACTGCGGATTACCTTCACCGATCACTTCGCTCGTGTGGCATCACTGGCAGAGGAGTTGCGAAGCGCGTATTCGATCGGCAAGGGCGACCGCGTCGCGATACTGTCTGCGAACAATGCTCAGTGGATCATCACCTTCTGGGCAGCGACGTCCCTCGGGGCGATAGTGGTCGGGATGAACTCGATGTGGTCGGCTCCCGAGATCGACTACGGCATGAGGCACTCCACTCCGAAACTTGTTGTCGCCGATGCAAAACGACGAGAACTGCTCGGTGAGGTCGACGTGCCGGTGCTGTCCACCGAAGTCGACGTACCTCGCTTGTCCACGCTGCATGCCGATGCAGCACTGTCGACCTGCGCGATCAACGAGGATGACCCCGCCGTCATCCTGTACACGAGCGGCACAACCGGGCGGCCGAAAGGTGCGACGCACTCGCACCGGAACGTCATCACGGCAAACGACTTTCATCGATTCAACGATGCCTTGGCAACGCATTTCGGAAGCCCACCCGCGAACCGCCGGTTTCTCCTGTCGAATCCACTGTTCCACATCGCGTCACTGCACAACCTTGCCGTGCCACGGTTGTCGATCGGGGACACGGCAGTCATCTACAGCGGGCGATTCGAGATCGAACGTGTGCTCCGGTTGATCGAGCGCGAGCAGGTCACCAACTGGGGTGCTGTGCCGACCATGGCGAATCGCCTTGTTTCACATGGTGATCTGTCACGATACGATCTGTCCTCGCTCAAGACGATGTCACTGGGATCGGCGCCGTCGTCAACCGCTCTGAAGGAGAAGGTTCGCGAACTGCTGCCGGTGGCGGGGCGTTCGTTGGGGACGACGTACGGGCTCACCGAGTCGTCGACAGGAGCCACCTTGGCGACAGCCGCCGATCTGGAGGAGTACCCGGATTCCGTGGGCCGCCCCGTCGTCACGATGAGCGTCGAGATCCGGGACGACAACGGTCATCGGCTCCCGGACGGTTACGAGGGTGAGATCTGCCTACGCGGACCGCACGTGATGGTGGGCTACTGGAACAACGATGCCGCGACGGCCGCCGCGCTCGACGATGAAGGATGGCTGCGTACAGGCGATTTGGGATTCATGTCCGACGGTCACCTCCGCGTCAGCAGTCGTAGATCGGACTTGATTCTGCGTGGTGGGGAGAACGTCTATCCCGTCGAAGTCGAGAACGTCCTGAGTGAGCACCCGTCGGTGCAGGAATGCGCGGTGATCGGAATTCCCCACGCGGACTACGGCGAAGAAGTGGCCGCAATTGTTGTGGTCGAGGAGCCGGGATCCGTCTCGGAGGCAGAGTTGCTCGGGTACGTGCGGGAGCGTCTCGCCAAGTACAAGGTGCCTTCCCGATGGCGACTGACCACAGAACCGTTGCCGCGCAATGCAACCGGAAAGGTCGTGCGTAAACAACTCGACGTTGACGGCGAACCGGCGATAGTCTCGGAGAATCGTCATGCGTGGACTTCGCTGCTGACGGCACTCGACGAGCGTCGTCGGGCTGCACAGGAGATGGGTGGCCCCGACAAGCTACTGCGGTACCGGCGGTTCGGGCGCGTTGATGCGCGCGAACGAGTAGCGAAGTTCCTGGACGAGGATACATTTCAGGAAATCGGCGTACTGGCCGGCGACGCGTCGATCCCGTCCGACGCCTTCGTTGCGGGGTCCGGACTTGTCGACGGCCGTCCGGTGCTGGTCGGTTCGGAGGATTTCACGGTTGCCGGCGGATCCATCGGAACGGCAGCGGCCACAAAACGCGCCCGCATCGCAGAACTTGCCAAGCACGAGCGGACTCCACTGGTGATGATGCTCGAAGGCGCCGGGCACAGGGCAACCAACGCACTGCACCCACACCGGCCGGCGCCCAACGATCTGCAGGCAATGGCCGAGCTTGCCGGATTGGTCCCGACGGTTTCGATTGTGTGTGGACCCTCGGCTGGGCACGGAGCTCTTGCCGCACCGATGTCGGATTTTGTCATCATGGTCAAAGACCACGGCGCGATGTTCACAGCCGGCCCACCGCTGGTGGAGGCGTCGCTCGCCGAGAAGGTGACAAAGGAAGACCTCGGCGGTAGCGCCGTGCACGCTGAGATGAGCGGAATCGCCGACAATGTTGCGGCGGACGTAGACTCGGCGCTCGAGTTGACGCGCAAATACCTGTCCTATTTCCCGTCGAACGCGTGGAGTCGCGCGCCACTGGCGGATCCTGACACTTCGGTTGCGGCGCCGCGCTCCCTCGATTCTCTTCTCGACGTAGTTCCGCCGAATCCTCGTATCCCGTACGACATGCACGATGTGTTGTCCGTGATGGTGGACGAGGGCACCCTGTTCGAGCTGCAACCGCAGCACGGTTCTTCTGTCATCACGGTACTGGCAAGGATGGGTGGCCGGGTTGTCGCCGTTGTCGCCAATCAGCCACTGGTGCTTGCCGGTGCGTTGGATGTGGCCGCGGCGGAAAAGGCCTGCCGGTTCATCGAGATGACCGGCGCTTTCCATATCCCGTTGATCTTCCTGGCCGACAACCCGGGCGTTCTTGCGGGAAGTAAGTCCGAACGGGACGGCATACTGCGGGCGAGTGCTCGGATGTTTGCGGCGCAGCATCGGTCCACCGTGCCGAAAATGCATGTGACAGTGCGCAAGGCCTTCGGATTCGGGGGCTCGGTCATGGGTCAGAATGCTTTCGACAATCAAACCGTGTCGTTGTCGTTTCCGGGAGGGATGCTGGGAGGTATTCCGGCTGCCGTGGGTGGGAGCACCTCGAAGGCGGACGGGCGGACACAGCGTGCATTGATCGAGAACGAGGCTGCAGGTCCGTGGCGTCTGGCAAGTTCGGTGACGTACGACGACGTCATCGATCCACGCGAACTACGCAACGCGCTGCTCGGTGCGCTGAGGCTGTCGAGTGGGCGAGATGCGGAGCCGGTTGCCCCGGTGGTGCACACCGGATACCTGCCCTAGTGAAATCCGACGTGCCACCGGGCTTTCGGACCAGATTCGGCGCTCGACTGCGGATTCCGCTGATCGCCGCACCCATGCTGAGAGTGAGCGGGCCGGACCTCGTGTCGGCAGCCTGCGCGGCGGGCGTCGTCGGCGCCTTTCCGACGGCAAACGCGCGCACGGCAGAGGAACTCGATTCGTGGCTGGCGACATTCGATCGTGCCAATGAGGAGAGCGGCGGAGAACTGGCACCGTACTGCCCCAATCTGATCATGAGAGCGCCGCGACTGGCAGACGACGTTGCGTGCTTGGTTCGCCGCCGAGTGGAAATGGTCATCGCGAGCGTAGGCTCACCGGCCCCGATCATCGGACCGCTCCACGATATCGGCGCTGCGGTCTTTGCCGACGTCGGCACGCTTCGTCATGCCGAAAAGGCAGTTGAAGCCGGTGCGGACGGACTCGTGCTGCTCTCGGCCGGAGCGGGTGGGCAGACGGGGTGGATGAACCCGTTTGCCTTCATCCGTGGTGTCCGTGAGTTCTTCGACGGCACAGTCATTCTCGCAGGTGGAATCTCCGACGGGCAGGCGTTGTGGGCTGCCGAGGTGGCAGGCTTCGACGCGGCGTACATGGGCACGCGTTTCATCGCGAGCGACGAGAGTTCGGCGTCGGCGCCGTACAAGGACATGCTGGTCGAGAGCACGATGGACGACGTGGTGCTGACCAACGCTTTCACCGGACTGCGGACGAACATGCTTGCTCCGTCCATCAGAGCGCAGGGGCTTGATCCCGACACACTGAACGAGCAGATCTCCGTGAAAGAATCGGCCGAGCTGTTCGGACCGGGGTCATCAGAACCGGGGCCGAGAAGGTGGACCGACGTCTGGAGTGCGGGCCATTCGGTGTCGGGGGTGAAACGACGCAGCCCCCTTTCGGAAGTAGTTCGCGAAACAGTCGCAGAGTACGAGGACGCCCGAGCGAGAACACGTTCGGTGCTGGAGCAACGACGAGCAGCGAACGCAGACTCCTGAGCAGACGTTTTTCGATAGTCACCTTCCCAGTGATCGGGACAAGGATGGATAACTCCTGTGCAGGTTGCCATTGTCAAAACTAGTTCCGAAAAAACGTATACCTAATAGACATATCCGGGTTAGTCTGCCTGTGAGCCGAAGAGACCGTGTGCGTGGGGTTTCTCGCCGACTTTGATCTATCTCGAGAGGGAATTCGATGAGCGGAAAATGGAACGGCAAAGGCAAAATTGCCGCAGTGTCGCTGGTGGCTGCCTTGGCCGTCGCGGGATGCGGCGGGGGCGGCGGCACCAGCACTGCAGGCGGCTCCACTGCATCGGCCGCGGATATCGACCGAGCGGCCGTACTTCGCGTCACCGCGTCTGCGCCGACCCGAAACCTCGATCCGTACCTCCAGACCAGCTACGGCGGTTGGGGATATCTGACTCCGATGTTCGATCGCTTGACCATGGTGGACAAGGACGGAAATCTTGTTCCGGGACTTGCGGAGTCGTGGGAGTTTTCCTCTGACGGTGGCTATCTCGAGCTGAAATTACGAGACGACGTTTCGTTCCACGACGGCACCAAGTTCGACGCCGCCGCCCTCGCCGCAAACGTCCAGCGTGGAAAGACGATGGCAGGCAGCACGGTTGTCGCCGCGCTCGACGACATTACGTCCGTTGATGTTGTCGACCCGACTACTGCCCGGCTGAACCTGACCAAGGGTTCCGGTGTGGAGCTACCCGGGCTGTTCAGCACCAATGTCGGCATGATGGTCAGCCCCAAGACCATAGAAGCCGGCACGGACATCCGAAATGATCCGGGCCAGAGCGGATCCGGACCGTACACCGTCACCAACTACGTACCCGAGGAATCTCTCGAGGTTACTCGTGCACAGGGCGACTACTGGGATCCAGCGGCCGGACTGCTCGGTGGAATCAGCTTCAAGACCATGCCGGACGCGACAACGCGTTTGAACGGAATGCAGACCGCCGCCACCGATATCAGCTGGGTGAGCTCGGCCAACGAGATCGTTCAGGCGCAGTCGCTCGCGGACCGCAACGTGCTGGGTATCGACAAGGTGAAGTTCCGCAATGTGCTTGGTGTCTTCATGCGAGCACGTGACGACCTCGCGAAACCCGAAGTGCGTCAGGCTGTTGCACACGCCATCGATCCCGAGGCCATCAGCGCGCTCTTCTCGGGAACCTGCACCCCGTACCGTCAGATGTATCCGGAATCGAGCTGGGCGGCCGACCCGTCGTACCAGTACCCGTATACCTTCGACGTGGACAAGGCCAAGAGCCTGGTCTCCAGTGCCGGTGGAGCTAAGATCACACTGACCTTCGGTGCCGGAACAAATACGGAAAAGCCTGCCAACGTTATCCAGTCCTCCCTGGCAGCAGCAGGATTCGAGGCGGAGCTCAATCCCGTTCCGAATACCCAGAACGAGCCCGGCTACATCGCCGGCACCTTCCAGTCGATGGTGTCGAACAGCTTCAGCCCCAAGGTAGACCCCGCTGAGACCGTCAATACCTTTGTCGTGGGTCCCTACGACTTCGGTAACGGCAATCCCGAGATCGCCGCACTGGCAACAAAGGCTGCCAACCCGACGTTGTCGCAGGATGAGCGGGCCGGGCTGTACCACGAGATCTGGTCGAAGACACTGGCCGAGGCCATGTTCGTCCCGATCTGCAATCAGACGAACGCGACGATCTTCAGTGACAAGGTAGTCAACGCCGACAACATCCCGTGGGTTGACACCGGAATCTTCGATCTGCGCTACGTCGGAATGACCAAGTAGCACTGCAGATTCAGAAATCTTGCTGATAGACCGATCTGCTTCGCAGGTGATGCGACAAAGAATTCACGCAGACGCATCACCTGCGAAGGGAACCGCCGACAAGACCGGCTGTAAGCGCCGGTGAGGGGTGCTTATGTTGCGTTACGCGGGGCGACGGCTGCTGGCGGCGGTGCCGCTGTTGTTGATTGTGCCTTTGATGATTTTTCTGTTGATCGATTTGGCGCCGGGGGATCCGGCTGCGATTCTTGCCGGTGATGATCCGACTCCGGAGCGGTTGGCCGAAATCCGGTCGACACTTCACTTGGACGACAACATCTTTCTGCGGTACGTCCGGTGGGTGGGCGGTGTTCTGCAGGGTGATCTGGGTACGTCGTTTCTGTCGAATCAGTCGGTGACGGAGCTGATTTTCCGCCGGATGGCGACGACGTTGTCGCTGGTTGTTTTTGCGATGGTGCTTGCGGTGACGATCGGGCTGATCCTGGGTGTTGTTGCCTCGCTTCGTCCCGGCGGAATTGTCGATCGTCTGGTGAATGTGGTGGCGTCGATTGCGATCGCGATTCCCGCGTTCTGGTTCGGTCTGGTGCTGGTGTCGGTATTCGCGGTGACCAATCAGATCTTCCCGGCCTTCGGGTATGCGCCACTCTCAGACGGGTTTGTGCCGTGGATTCAGCACCTCATTTTGCCGGGTACTGCGTTGGCGTTGTTGCCTGCGGCGGAGGTGACGTTGCAGCTGCGGTCGTCGCTCGGGCAGGTACTCAAGAGCGACTACATCCTCAACGCGGAGGCGAAGGGTCTCGGGCGCGGACGTGTCGTGTTCAAGCACGGACTCAAGAACGCGTGCATCCCGGTGGTCACGGTGCTCGGTTTCCGTGTCGCGGAAGTGCTGGGCGGGGCGGTGACCATCGAAATCATCTACAGCATGCCGGGGTTGGGCTCTCTGGCCGTGAACAGTGTCCAGAACCACGATATTCCGGTGTTGCTCGGGTTTGTCCTGTTCACCACCGTGGTGGTGGTGCTGGTGAACCTGCTTGTCGACATTTCCTACGGCTACTTCAACCCTAAGGTTCGCGCATGACTGATCCGAAGGTAGTGACCACATCCGAGACGGCGGAGCGGCCTGCGAGGGGCCAAGGCTTGAAGGCTGTTCTGCGTAAGCCGGTGACGATGGTCGCGGGTATTTTCATCCTGCTTCTGGTGATCATGGCGGTGTTCGCTCCGATTCTGGCGCCGCACGATCCGTACGTGCAGGACCTGGTCAACCGATTGCAGCCGCCGAGTGCAAATCATCTGCTCGGCACCGATGATTACGGCCGAGATGTGTTGAGCCGGTTGATCTACGGTGCGCGGATTTCGTTGACGGCGTCGTTGCAGGCGGTGAGTGTGGCGCTGATCCTGGGACTTCCACTCGGTGTCATCGCCGGTTATCGCGGCGGCTGGGTCGATTCGCTGATCACCCGGGTGATGGATGCGTTGATGTCGGCTCCGTCACTTGTGCTGGCGATCACGATCGTCGCGGTACTCGGTTCGGGAATCACCAACGCGATGCTCGCCATCGGTTTGGTCATGGCGCCCAGGTTTTTCCGGGTTGCGCGGGCGTCGACGATGGATGTGCGGCACGAGACATACATCGAGGCTGCAATCGCGTTGGGCTGTCGTCCGGGCAGAACCATTATCAGGCATATCCTTCCGAACGTGATGCCGCCGGTGGTGCTGGTCATCTCCGTCTCTCTCGGTGCTGCGGTTGCGGCGGAAGCGAGCCTGAGTTTCCTCGGTCTCGGGGCGAAGGCTCCGGCGGCGAGTTGGGGTTCGATGCTCAGCACCGCGGCGTCGAATATGCAGTTGGCGCCGTACCTGGTGTGGCCTCCCGGCGTGATGATTTTCTTGACGGTCCTGTCCTTCACCTATCTGGGCGACGGTGTTCGCCGATCTTTGCTACGGAGTCGTAATGGTGACAATGACTGATCTGATGCGTAAAGAGCAGTTCGATGCGAGCACTGAACCACTGTTGCGGGTTCGGGATCTGACCATCGAATTCCCCAGCGGCGGAGGCGGTTGGCAGACGACGGTCGAAGGTGTCTCGTTCGACGTCGGTGCCGGCGAGTCGGTGGCGTTGGTCGGTGAGTCCGGATCAGGCAAGACGGTGTCCTCGCTTGCGGTGATGGGTTTGACGCAGGCTACCGGCGGCCGGATTTCGCGGGGTTCCATCGAATTCGACGGTCGTGATCTGACGAAGGTTCCGGAGCGGGAGTGGCGCAAGCTCCGCGGTACCGGAATGGGCATGATTTTTCAGCAGCCTATTCGCAGTCTCAATCCGGCCTACACGGTCGGTGATCAGATCGCTGAATCCGTGCGCAAGCACTTGGGTTTGAGCCGCAAGGAAGCAATGGCTCGGGCGGTGGAGATGCTCGAATTGGTGCAGATTCCCCGGGCGAAGGAGCGGGTAGGCGATTATCCGCACGCGTTCAGTGGTGGCATGTGTCAGCGTGTGATGATCGCGATGGTGATGGCATGTAATCCGCGGTTGCTGATCGCGGACGAGCCGACCACTGCGCTCGATGTGACGGTGCAGGAGAAGATCCTCGATCTGTTGCGGGATTTGCAGGAGCAGACCGGTGTGGCGTTGCTGTTCGTCAGTCACGATCTTGCGGTGGTGGCGGAATTGTGTCAGCGGGTGGTGGTGATGTATGCCGGTGAGATCGCGGAAAACGCTGCGGCAGAAGAAGTGTTCTTCCGTCCCCAGCATCCGTACACGTCGGGTTTGCTGGCTTCGATTCCGCAGCCGGGACTGAATACGGATCGTCGGCTGCATGCGATCCCGGGCGGGATTCCCGCGGCGGCCGATTGGCCGACAGGATGCCGGTTCTCGCCGCGGTGCCCGCATGTGGCGCCGGGACTGTGCGATGTGGAGCATCCTGCGATGGCGCAGGTTCCGACCGGAGAGGCGCGATGCCTGCGTGTGCAGGACCTCGATCTGCAGGGAGTGAGTGTGCGATGAGTCTTCTCGAAGTGAAGAACGTGTCGAAGTCGTTTGCATCGGGCCGCGATTTTCTGGGCCGTCGCACCAAGTGGTCGCATGCGGTCAAGGACGTCAGTTTCAGTCTCGAAGCCGGTGAATGTCTTGCCGTGGTCGGGGAGTCGGGTGCTGGTAAGTCGACGGTGGGCCGGATCGCCTTGCGGTTGATCGAGCCGGATACCGGTTCGATCACGTTCGATGGCGTTGACGTGCGGGCCGCAAAACCTGCCGAGTTGCGTTCGATGCGCCGCGGTATGCAGATGATTTTCCAGGATCCGCACAGTTCTCTCAATCCGCGGATGACCGTTGTTGATGCTGTGGTGGAACCGCTGATCGTGCATACCGACATGGGTCGGGGTGAGCGTGAGAAGTTGGCGACGGCGATGTTGGACAAGGTGGGGATCGGTTCGCGTTATTTCGGCCGGTATCCGGCGGAGCTTTCCGGTGGTCAGCTTCAGCGTGTTGCTATTGCTCGGGCGTTGACGTTGAATCCGAAGATGATCGTCTGTGATGAACCTGTTGCTGCGCTGGATGTTTCGGTGCGTGCTCAGGTGCTGAACTTGTTGCGGGATCTGCAAGAGGAGTTGGGTCTTGCGTATCTGTTCGTGTGTCATGATTTGGCGTTGATCGAAGTGATCGCCGATCGTGTGCTGGTGATGGCGCGCGGTGAGGTTGTGGAAAGTGGGTCGGTGGAGGACATCTTCCGTCGCCCGCAGCAGGAGTACACCCGAACATTGCTCGACGCTATTCCGGTACCCGTTCCACGATCTGTCCGTGGGCAGGAATTCGAGGGCGTCCGAGCCGAACCTGTCAGTTGAGGAGAATTCGATGACATCGGCACCGATGGCAGTGGCACCCGCACAGTCTCGAACCATATTGCGCACCACGGAGTCCGGCGACTTCCTGATGAGTGACTATCTAGGTGAGCACTCCGACGGTTCGGCAACCGGGGGCTTTCAGGCGTATCTTGTCGGCCAGAAGGCGGAAAAGCTTCGGCCCCACTATCACGAGGTGGATCAGTTTCAGGTAGTTCTCGACGGCAGTGGACGCCTCGGTAGGCACGCCATCGGCGCGGGCACTGTGCATTACAGCGATGCGTACACGGTGTACGGGCCGATCTTCGCCGACGCTCCCGACGGTCTGTCGTACTTCACCCTTCGGCTCGACCCCGCCGCAGGATTGAACTACATGCCGGAATCACGAGTCAAAGGTGAGACGCGAGCCGGCGAACATTTCACCTGTGCGATCGACGACGCCGCAGGAGCGACGGGAAAGCTGGATCTACTGGCCCGTACCAGACGTGGCGCCGCAGCATTCGGTGTTGCGCTCGACCTCGGTGGGGTATTGAACGCCGATGCACTCGCTGAATGTGTGGGTCGGGGGTATGCAGTTGTGTTGTCCGGCAGTGTTGCGTTCGGCGACCGCACATTGCCGTCCGGAAGTCTCATTCCGTTCGAGTCTGCTGTTGCACTGGAGGGGCTTTCGGGACAGTCCGATCGCACGAACCTGGCCCTGGTTGTCTTCGCGACGCTGAGTGAGCCCACTCAGTAGGAGCCGCCGAGTTGATCCGCCGCCGATCGGAGCAGCTCGCCGTACCGCGCGAAGTACTCCTCGGTGAGTCGAGTCGCCGGCCCACTGATCACGATCGCAGCCAGTGGCGATCCCGACGCATCCAGCACCGCTGCGGCGAGGCTGGTTGATCCTTGCTGGACGGCTTCCTCGCTTGCGGCCCATCCACGCCTGCGTATCTCCTGGTACTCGGCATCTGCGAGGAGGAGATCGGGCTGACCCGAGCTGTTCATGCGTTCTTCCTGCGACTGGTACGCGTGGATGACCCGTCCCGCTGCACTTGTCTCGGGTACGTGTATCTGCCCGGGCTTCAGGCCTGTCCGAACCATGTGGGTACCTTCAACCACCCCGAGGACGATCATGTGTTCTTCCTCCGCGACAGCGAGATGTACTGTCTCGCCGGTTGTATCCCGAATCTTGGTCATGACGGGTTGTGCTCGGGCAGCCAGCGACGAGCCGTTGTAGACCTGTCCGGCTACGACAACACAACGGGTGGAGAGCTCCCAGCGGGGTGGAGCCTCGCCGACAGGGTGGATCCATTGCGCTTCATGGAGGGTTGCCAGGGTGCGTTGCATGGCGCTTTTGTCGACCTCGAGTAGCCGTGAAAGCGCGGTCAAGCCGATTGGCTGATGGGCAGCAATGGCTTCGATGACGCGGAGTCCGCGCGTGAGTCCACTGATTGTCTTGACTGCGATCTGAATCACCCCTACTGTGATTAAAGAATTGATACACAGTATCACATAGAGATACTTACTGTGAAGACGATCTTCCTGAAAGTTCGCACTTTCCTTCCCGCTGGCGGTCCAGTGCACTACCGAGAGGTTGCTGTGAAGAAGTTCAAACCCACTGTCGATCAATTGATCCCGAACCTGACGCCGGCGGAGGAGATAGTTCTGCTTGCGCGAGCTCTGTGGGCCGAGGGGTACCGGGATCATCTCGCCGGGCATATCACGTACAACCTCGGTGACGGCACCATGCTGTGCAACCCGTGGCTTCTCACCTGGGAGGAGATCCTCCCCGCCGACATCATTCGTATCGACGTCGACGGCAATGTCGTACAGGGCGATTGGCCTGTCCCGCTGGGAATTCCTCTGCACCTTGCGCTTCACCGAGCACGTCCCGATGTCGGCATTGCGCTACACAATCATTCGGAGTTCGGAACGGTCTGGGCTGATCTGGGCGAGGTTCCACCCGCTTACGATCAGAGTTCCAGCCTCGGCGGCGGTGAGGTAGTGCTGGTCGACGAGTACGACGGCGGCGTCGACAACATGGAGGCAGCCGAGGCCGCGATCCGGTCGATCGGGCCCGCTGATCGCGCACTCCTGGCAGGACATGGCGTTTTTGTCACCGGAAGTACCGCCGCAGCAGTCTATTTGCGGGCGGTCGCTCTCGAACAACGTTGTAAGAATGCCTGGATGATCCGGGTGGCCGGTGGACCGGAGAAGACAGCTCTGCCCGACTGGTGGCTCGATCGAATGGCCGGTAGTGACGGAAACAGTTACCACGGCTTCTGGGAGGCTGCGGTGCGCGCTGCGTTGCGCTCGGATCCTGAACTGGCCGAGAGCCTTCAGGTCTCCCAATGAACAACCAAGGCTCTGCGGCCATCAGCCACTCCGGAACGGATACTCATGGATTTTGAACTAGATGCAGATCAGCGAGCGTGGCGAGAGGAGATACGCACGTTTCTTCGCGACAATGTCACACCGGAATTGCGTGCGGAGATGGCCGAGCACGATCTCGAGTTCATCGGCGGCGAGCTCACGGCCTTTCGCCGGAAGATCGGGGCAAAAGGGTGGTTCGGGCTCAATTGGCCCAAGGAGTTCGGTGGGCTTGGACTCGGTGCGGTGTATCAGCATCTTCTGGTCAGCGAATTCGAGTACTGGGGCGTGCCGGGACCGGACTTGACGGTCACGTCGGTGGCTCCGATGATCATGCGCCACGGCACGCAACAGAACCGGGAAGAATTCCTGCCGCCCATTGCACGAGGTGAACTGACCTGCGCCGTCGGTTATTCCGAACCCAATGCCGGAACAGACCTTGCGAGTCTGAAAACCCGGGCGGTGCGTGAGGGTGACGAGTGGGTGATCAACGGTTCCAAGATCTGGAACAGTATGGCGCAGCGCGTCACTCACGAATGGCTGTGTGTTCGCACCAATACCGAGGTGCCCAAACACAAGGGTATCTCGGTGATCATCGTGCCGATCGACTCTCCCGGTGTTGTGATTCGTCCGATCACCGCGTGGTCCGGATATCGAACCAACGAGACGTTCTTCGACAACGTCCGTGTCCCAGCGACCAACCTGATCGGTGAAGTCGACAAGGGATGGAAGTACATCACCGGTGCACTGGATCTCGAACGTGGTGCCCTCACGAATGCAGGCGACCTGCGCAGAGCCGTCGACGATCTGTTGATTCTCGCGCGTGAGATCCGAGAAGACGGAACACGTCCGCTCGACAACGCAGATGTACGCCGCAAGCTCGCTCAGTTGGATGCGGATGTCGAACTCGCGCAGCTCATGGGATTCGAGGCGTCGTCCCTGCTCGAAAGTGGAACCATTCCGTCTGTGCTCGTCAGCGTCGAGAAGATTTTCTCCAGTGAACTCAGACAACGGATTGCCGATGTCGGAACGGCGATGCTCGGTCCGGCAGGTTTGATCGCGGGATCGGACCCTCACGCAGTGATGGCAGGAAAATTCGAGCGACTGTACCGCGCCGCGCCGCTGCTGCGATTCGGTGCCGGAGCCAACGAAGTTCTGCGAGATGTTATAGCCCAGCGCGGGCACGGCCTACCGAGTTACGGACGCTGACATGATTCCGACCTTCCTTGACGGCGTAGGAGTTTGCCGATGAAACTTGTTGCTAACCAAGACCAACTCGATCTGCAGGCAATGTCGGCTGCCGTCCTGGCCAAACAATGCCCGATCAGTGTGGTACGAGAACTGGCAGAGCCGATGTCCGAAAGCAGCCCGGACAAACTGATGACGGCGCTTGCCGAGGTTGGTGTACTTGGCCTGGCGATCGATGAAGAATACGGCGGCGGTGGAGCCAGCCTGTACGAACTCGGTGTGTTCTTTCGGGAGGCCGGTCGGGTTCTCTGCCCGTCGATTGTCTACAGCACACTGCAATTCGGTATTGCCGTCGGGCGACTGGCTACGTCGGAACAACGCAGGCGTTATCTGCCTGCGCTGGCCGAAGGTCGCCTTCGCGCCGGCGTTGCCGCCTGGAATCCCGGGGACGCCGGCGATATTCGACCCACTCTGACCGCAACACCAGCTCCGGGTGGGTGGCTGCTCAACGGAACCCTGCCATTTGCCGTGAACGCCTCGATGTCCGACGTGGTTCTCGTGACCGCTCGCACATCGGTGTTTGCCGAACCGGAACGGTTGATCTGCGCCTTCGTCGAGCCGACAGCCGAAGGTTGGAATGCCGTCCCATTGTCGAACATGTCCGGAGAGAGGCTATCTCGCGTCGAACTTGTCGACGTGTTCGCCTCGGATGCGGCCGTTTCTCTCGGGGGCAGCGGAAATGGGCTGAGCGCCGACGATCTTCGGTGGGTCGCCAATGCGGCAGTGGCGCTTCAATGCATGGAGATGGCAGGCGGCGGCGCCGCAGTTCTGGATCGCACCGTCGACTACATTGCCCAGCGTGAGCAGTTCGGGCGTCCGATCGGTAGTTTCCAAGCCGCACAACACATTGTCGCGGACATGCACATCGCGCTCGAAGGTGCCCGCTTGGCTGCCGCGCACGCGGTGTGGTGGGTGGCTCGCGGTGAATCCGCCACCCGTGCGGTCGCGATTGCAAAAATGCAGTGCAACGAGGCCTACAAGCGCGCGACCCTGGATGCACATCAATTGCACGGTGGTATGGGATACGTCCTCGAGACTGATTTGCACCTGTGGTCGGAGCGGGCGAAGGTCACGGAAATCCGATACGGCACAGCAGATATTGCGGCGGGTTGGCTGCAGAAGGAGCTGAACCTTGCCTAGCGAAGCGAAACCCGGACCGCGGCAGGCACTTCAGGATCTTCGGATCGTGGATTTGTCGAGGTGGGTGGCAGGAGAATACGCAACAAAGATGTTCGCAGATTTTGGTGCGGACGTTGTCAAAGTCGAAAAGCCGGAGACGGGCAGCTTGACGCGGGCGTGGGGACCGTTCCCCGGCGACGTTCCGAACGTCGAGCGAAGCGCACTCTTCCTGCATCTGAACACCAACAAGAAATCGCTTGTCCTTGACTTGACCTCGGATTCCGATCGGGAGGTTCTCCTGAACCTCGTGGACACGGCGGACGCGGTGGTGGAGTCCTTCCGTCCCGGCCAGCTGGAGAAATTGGGCCTGGGACCGGAAGTGCTGCACGCGCGCAACCCATCGCTGGTGATCACGCGGATCAGTGCTTTCGGCCAGACCGGACCGTACCGGGATCGTGAAGCGAGCGGCCTGGTCCTTCAGGCTGCCGGTGGCCCGATGAACGCAACTGGTGCGGCTGATCGTGCGCCGTTGCGTAAACCGGGACTGCTCGAGCACTACACGATCGGCCGTACCGCCGGCGAAGCCACGATGGCGGGAATCTTCAGCGCCACGCGCACAGGAGAAGGTTCCGTGATCGACGTGTCCGGGCAGGAGGTTCTGCTCGCCGGCGCCGACCGGCGAGCGTCGTACCTCGTTTCGGCGGCGTATTCCGGCATGAATGCTCCACGCGGAGTGCGAAGCCCGCACCGTCACGGCGCGACGTTCACCGGACCGTTCCGGGCCAAGGACGGATTTGTGATGCTGTACGTGACCAATCAGGCTTTCTGGAATCGGTTGGTCGACATAGTCGGCGAGCACGACGACGCGTTCCATACGCGGTACCACGGGCGCGAGACGATCATGGGAAGGGATCGTGACGAGTTCATGGAATATGTCACCGAGTGGTTCGCGCAGCGGCCCAAAGTCGCCATCATGGAACAGTGCGAGGCGGCACGTATTCCCGTCACGGCGTATCTCGACGTCTCGGAATTGTTGAGTCACGATCACTTTCGTAGCCGAGGCGCATTTGTCAGCGGTACACATCCGGTTGCGGGCACGTTGGAGTACACGGGTGCGCCGTGGCGGATGGCCAACGGGTACCAGTTGCGTCATACCGCACCAACTCTAGACCAGCACGGCCCACAGATCCGTGAGTCACTGACACAAACATGGGAGCGAGTATGAGTTATCCGCTCGAAGGGATTCGTGTTGTCGACCTGACGGTTGTGTGGTCCGGCCCCGGTGCGACAGCGATGCTGGGGGACTTGGGCGCAGAAGTGATACGCGTGGAGGGGAACAACCGCGTCAGCCGACAAGTTTCGGCAAAGACAACGAAGGAATCGATCGCGCAGACCGGGTATCACGGCGGCACCTATCCGGAGAAGGATCCCGGCGAGCGACCGTACGACCGCACAGCTCTCTTCAACTGGCATTCCCGGAACAAACTGTCGGCGTGTATGAATCTCGATACCGCTGAGGGACACGCAGCTGTGATCGAACTGATCAAAGTCAGTGATGTTCTGGTGGAGAACAATTCCAACGGAACTCTCGAGAAGTTGGGGCTTGGGCACGAGCGTTTGCTCGAACTCAACCCTCGTTTGATCGTCGCTCGCATGCCACCCCTCGGAATGGCCGGACCGATGAGTGACTATCTCGGTTACGGCCCCAATTTCAACTCGCTGGTGGGGATTGCCGCGATGGACGGTTACGAGGGTGAGGAAGCCGACTCGGCCGGCGAGAACTACCACATGGACGAGGCAGCTCCGGCAGGTTTGGCCTTTGCGGTGATGGCCGCGCTGTTGGACCGCGAGCACACCGGCGTTGGGGGACTTGTCGAGTTTGCGCAGGCGGAGAACGTCATGGCGGAGATCGGGGAGTTCGTGCTCGACGCGCAGGTGAACGGGAGAGTTCCGGAGATCCTCGGCAACTCCGATCCTCATGTGCTGCAAGATGTTTACCTCAGTGCGGATGAGGATCGGTGGGTGGCGATATCCGTTCGCAGCGATCGCGAGTGGACGGCATTGGCCTCGGTAATCGGCGGGGACGAACTTGCTGAAATGGGCGCCGATACAGTCGCCAGACGGACAAACTCCGCGTCGATCAGGGATCGAATTGCGAAGTGGGCCCGCTCGATGTCGGCTTCCGAGGTTGTTTCGGTGTTGCAGGAGTGTGCCGTTCCCGCGGGTGAAGTGATGAGCGAAACCGGATTGCTCGAAGACGACCATCTGCGCGAGCGTGACTGGTTCCAGGAGCGGTCACATCCGTCGGTGGGAACCTATCGATATCCAGGACATCCCTGGCGGGTAGAGGGATTCGATCTGGCATTCGGACGGGTACTCCCAGGGTTCGGTGAAGACAACGAGTACGTCTACAAGAAGATCCTCGGCTATTCCGATGAGAAGTATGCCGAACTCGAGAATTCCGGACTGGTCACCGACCATCAAATAGCGTGAGAGAGAAAGAACATGACTGAAAACGTAGCCGTGATTCCGGATTCGGAATCTCTGATCCCCGACAGTGTTGCCGAGCGTGTCGGGGAGGTGGTCTCCCAGGCGAGCGGAGCTGCGGTCGCGCGGGACTGGCAACGGTGGGCTGTGGCCGTCGGCGAAACCAACCCGGTGTACTTCGACAGCAAGTATGCCCGTGAGCACGGCTATCGCGATATTGTCGCTCCGCCGCTGTATTTGCAGTACGCGATTCTCGGGGTGACGCCGATACCGGAACTTCGGGTAGACGGCTCATCCGGTGCTGCCTCCGGGAATCTTGTTTTCCCGTTGTGCCCCAAGCGAATGGCAGGTGGCGAGAACACTACCTTTCTTCGGTCGGCCTACGACGGAGATGTGATCACCAGTGTGCGCGTCGTGGATTCGGTGGTCGAGAAGCGCGGTCGGTCCGGCCGATTCGTCCTGGTGACGTGGAAGACCACGTACACCAATCAGAACGACGAGGTTGTTGCCGAAGCGACCACCTCGATGATCGCCCGACCGTAGCGCGAGGAGTTGAAAGTTATGTCAACACAAGTATATTTCGATGATATCAACACCGGCGACACGATTCCGGTGTTGGCTGTCAGTGTCACTGCACTGCAGATGTTCCTCTTCAGCGCAGCGACGTACAACGGGCACCGCATTCACTACGACCGGAGTTGGGCTGTCGACGTCGAGGGCTATCAGGACGTCGTTGTACAGGGCCCGCTTCAGGCGGCGCTTCTGGCGCGCGTTGTCACCGACTGGATCGGTGGCGGGGGATCGTTGGTGAACTTCTCGGCCTCGAACCGGGCTGTGGCCTTTCCCGGCGAGCCGTTGGAATTCACGGGGACAGTGACCGGTAAACGCGACGAGAACGGTAGAGCGCTGGTCGATTTGGAACTTGCCGGAGTGCGGGGTGGTGAGGTGCTGATGCCGGGAACGGCCACCGTGCTGCTGCCACGCCGTGACAGTGCTGTCTCCGCCGGAGCGTCCTGATGGCGGGACTGCGCGGTGAGGCCGCCATCGTCGGGTTCTGTGAATTGCCCGCCCAGCGCAAGCAGACCCGTCCTGAGTTGTTCACCATCGAGCAGTGGGCAATGCTCTCGAAGCTGGCAATCGAGGATGCGGGTCTGAAGGCGTCGCAGATCAATGGTCTTGTCACGCATGGTATTGCGGAATCCGATATGTTTGCCCCGGCCACGTTGTCCGAGTATCTCGGGATTCCCTTGAACTTCGGTGAGCGAGTAGACCTCGGCGGCGCAACGGCGGCAGGGATGGTGTGGCGAGCTGCCGCAGCCGTCGAACTCGGTATCTGCGACGCGGTACTGGTCATTGTTCCTGGGTCGTTCATGACACCGAAGTCGCAGATTCAGCCCGCTGTGGATCCAGGGTATCTCGGTGCCTCGAGTGGCAAGTTCGGTTCTCCTCAAGCCGAATTCGAGATTCCGTACGGTAATCTCGGTCAGAACGCGCCGTACGCCCAGATCGCTCGGCGGTATGCGTCGGAATTCGGGTACGACGACCGTGCCACCGCCAAGATCGCGGTGGACCAGCGAACCAATGCCTGCAGTACTCCCGGTGCGGTGTTCCATGGAAAGCCGATCACGATCGACGACGTTCTGGCGAGTCCGATGATCGCCGATCCCATTCGGATGCTCGAGGTTGTGATGCGGGTGCAAGGTGGAGCAGGCATTGTCGTGGCGAACGCTGACATCGCGCGTCGCGGTCGCAACAGGCCGGTCTGGGTCAAGGGGTTTGGCGAACACCTGTCGTTCAAGACACCGACCTATGCAGAAGACATGGTGCGCACCCCGATTGCGAAGGCTGCGGACACGGCATTCGACATGGCGGGTATCTCACGCTCGGCAATCGATGTCGCGTCGATCTACGACTGCTACACGATCACGGTGGTGATGAGCCTCGAAGACGCGGGCTTCTGTGAGAAGGGGAAGGGTATGGAGTTCGTGTCGTCGAGAGACCTGACCTTCCGAGGGGACTTCCCGTTGAATACCGCCGGCGGCCAATTATCCTACGGGCAAGCCGGAATGGCGGGCGGGATGCACCACGTATGCGATGGCGTACGTCAGGTGATGGGCCGATCCGGGGCGGCGCAGGTTGCCGACTGCAATACCGCTTTCGTGACCGGGAACGGCGGCATCATGAGTGAGCAAGTCGCACTGATACTCCAGGGAGATTAGGGATGTCGAACGAAAAGCCGTATCCGGAACCGACGCCGGTGTCCGCACCGTTCTGGAATGCTTTGCGAGAAAGCAAGATAAAGATTCAGTACTCGCCGTCATCGGACGAATTTGTCTTCTATCCGAGATTGCTGGCTCCGCGCACGTTGGCCGACGACCTCGAGTGGCGTGAGATCAGTGGATTGGGCACGCTGTACACCTATACGGTGGCTGACCGTCCCACAGCACCGCCGTGGTCGGATGCGTTGCCGCAGATGTTGGCGGTGGTGCAGTGGGACGAGGGGCCGCGGTTCAGTACCGAACTGGTCGATGTCGGCGATCTGGAACTGACTGTCGGTATGCGCGTGGAACCCGTGTTCTGCGACTATCCGGATCGAGACATCACGCTGCTGAGATACCGCCCTGTATCGCACTGCTGAGATATCGGCCTCGAGCGCTCTGACACCTTCAGTATCAGAGCGATACGAGCATTAGTCTTCGTGTTTGCGGAGCTCGTCCGGGGTGCGGGGTTCAGGCTTCTTCCGGCGTGCTTTGCCGGCGCTGGATTTGTCCGATCCGAGTCGAGAAATGTTCTCCAACATCCAGTTTGCGCGGTCACGCTCTGATTCGTAGTACATCTCGGACCATCGCAGCACCAGTTCGGGATATGCCCATCCAGCTTCTTCGGACGCGCCTTCGGCGTCGGCAATTGCGCGGATGCGCATCTTCTCGGACTGGTCGCGATGTTCGGTGAGTACCGATTGCAGTTTGTCAGGGTCGGCCAGATGGCCGAGCCACATCCTGAGCATTACGCCGTGTTTGAGCACTGCGGGTTCGACCGGCGATTCGTTTGCCCACGTCGCTACCGCGTCGGTTCCGGCCGGAGTGATCGCGTACAGGCGCTTACTCTTGACGTCGTTTGTGCTCACCACGCGGGACGTGGCAAAGCCGTGGGCCTCGAGATTACGCAGTTCGCTGTAGATCTGACTGTACGACGGTGCCCAGTAGAAGAATCGCAGGCTCCAGTCGGCCCATTTCTTGAGGTCGTAACCGGAGAGTTCGGATCCGAAGGACAGTAGACCCAGGACGGCCCAACTTGTCGGTCGCAGAGTGGGCGCGTCTGCAGGTGTTTTGTCCTTTGCCATAGTCGAAAGATTACCTGGCGGTAGACCTAAAGAGAGTATTTCGGTTAGAAATATGCTGGCAATATGTCGTAGAAGGTGCCTGTGAACAGCTGTCTGCGTGCCGCTCCCGTAGGACCACTGAGCGGGAGAGGCGTCAAGCCTACGTCGGCCGAGTGTTTCAATGCAGATATGCCGCGTGATCTTTTGGTATCGACGCTCGACGCGCTCTGTGTGGATTTGGCACACCGGTGCGGAGACCGGGTGGCATTGCTCGACGGCTGCCAGGAGATCACCTACGGCGAACTGACCGATCAGGCACTGCGAGTGGCCGCTGTTCTGGCAGATTCCGGTGTGCGACCGGGTGCACGGGTGGTCCTCAGCGGCCGGAATACCACCGACTGGGTCTGTATCGCACTCGGGATACTGTGCGCTGGGGCAACCGTTGTTCCGGTGGGCCACGGTGTCAGTGGTCCCGAATATTCACGGATCCTTGATGTCACCGAACCGGCGCTCGTAGTCGACCAACCACGGATCGCCGACATCATGGCAGCCGCCAGAACTACCGCCCCTCACCCGGATAGACCGGCAGCGGGGCCCGACGACATCGCGGTGATTCTCTCGACCTCCGGCTCGACCGGGGTGTCCAAGCAAGTTCCCATGACCCACGGACAGCTGTCGCGGTTGTACTCGGCAGTGGCAGACCGGCTCGAGCTGACCAGTGCGGATCGAGTGATCGGTGCCGTCCCATTTGCACATTCGTTCGGTTTCAACGGTGTGCTGCTGACCGCAATGTGCGCCGGAGCCTCGGTGCGCGTCGTCGAACACTACGACAGAGCCGACCTTGCCGATGTGATCGTCCGTGACCGCGTCAGCGTGGTGATGGGGCCGCCGACCATCCTCTTCGATCTGGTCGGCAGTGGCCGCGACGACATCGGGTTGGTATGCAGAATGGCGGTGAGCGGCGGTTCCGAAGTGCCACTCGACAGAATGCGCGGAGCGTGCCGCGAACTCGGAATCGTGAATATGGTTGTCGGCTACGGGCTTACCGAAGCCTGTGGAACCGTCGCCATGGGCAGTATCACCGAAGGCGAATCGGGTTCGCTCGCGATGTTGACACCCGTCGACGGACTCGAAATTCGGATTGTCGACGACTACGGCTATCCGCTGCCTCCGGACGAGGACGGCCACGTTCTCTGCTCCGGGTACAACATCATGCACGGATATCTGCGAGGGGTAGACGATCCGGAATCAACGCCCGACGACGCAGTAGACGGTGACGGTTGGTTGCGAACCGGCGACATCGGTTGGTCGGACGACGAGGGGCACCTGTATATCGTTTCGCGGGCCAAAGACACGGTGATCGTCAGCGGATTCAACGTCTACCCGCAAGAAGTGGAGACGGTATTGATGGATCACCCGTTGATTCTCGAAGTCGCGGTGATCGGCGTGGCCGACCAACGGCAAGGACAACGGCTGGTTGCCTGCATCATTCCGGTCCACGGGTACTCCGTCGATTCCGAGGATCTGATCGATTTCTGCAAGGAACGGTTAAGTGCCTACAAGGTGCCGCGCATCTTTGTCGAGCTGGAGATGTTCCCGACAACGCACACCGGCAAACGATCACGAGAAGAACTACGCAAGCAGGTTTCGCAGAGATTGTGACCTGTACGCACAGGTGTCAAGCTACGAAATGAATAGGCCACTGGCCGTTCACATCTGACACGTCTTTCCCTTGACTGCTCAGAAACTCGGCAAAATCCCGTTGACGTTCGGCGTGCCACTGTGCCTGATCGACCATGAGATCAAGATCGTTGATCTCCGGAAAACGCAGTGCTAGTTCTCGTGCCAGAGCTGCCGCGGCCATCGCGTCGGCCTCTGCCTCGTGCGCGGATTCGAGTGTAATTCCGTAGAACTCGCAGACCGCAGACAACGTTCGTTTTCCCTTGCGGAACTTGTCCATCGCGCGATCGATCACGTAGGGATCGACAACCAAGCCGGGAACCAGCGCCGGTTTGCCGATTCGTAGGCCTTCGGAGTGCATGACCGTGAGGTCGTAGGACGCGTTGAACGCAACAACCGAATGATCACGTGCCCACGAATTGTGGAGAGCCTCACGGATCTCCTCGTAGCCCTCGGCGTAGTCCTGACCGTGCTCAGCCGCATATTCGGTGGTGATGCCGTGAATAGCGATGGCACCGGCCGGAATATCGACGCCCGGGTCGAGTAACCACGTGCGCGTTTCCACACTCGAGCCATCCACGACGGCAACACACGCGCTGACGATCCGGGCTGTGGATGGATCGCGCCCCGTGGTCTCGAGGTCGAACGCGCAGATCGGGCGATCGGACCAGTTGTTCATCGGGGGCCTTTCGGTGTTCAAGTTCATGTCCGGTTCACTATGCACGCAGGCACCGACAAGAACTGGCACGAACCCTCTCGACCTACATTGAGTCGGACCCGACAGTCACATTAAGTCGGACCCGACAGTGAATCGCTCCAGCACCTCCAGGCGCGGAGTCACACCGAAGCCCGGCCCTTGTGACACGGAGATGTGCCCGTCCTCGATGACAAACGGTTCGGTGACGTCCTCGGCGAAGATCGGTCCGGTTGGCGGCTAAATTAGAAGTGCAGCAACGATATTCGTTTGTTCGAGCGACCCGTGGCCCGAGCTCGGGACCACGGGCGGCGACGTCCGTCAGGCTGAAGGTTGCTCGGCCACTGCCTTCCCCACGAAACGGTGGGTCTGATCGAATGCAGCGGCTACCTGGATCGAGTTGGTCATGTCACTGATTTCAGCCCAGCGTTCGGCGACCACCTCGGGCGAGAGCGCCTCCTGCGGGATGTAGACGCCCTGCGACTCCTCCATCCGGGCGATCGCGAACACGCCGGCGCCGGCGCTGAGGATCGTCTTGGTTGGTGCGTCCTCGGAGACCATGAACAGCGCGCCCGGTGAGATCGACTCGGGAGCAAGGAGTGCAAGGGTCTTCTCGTCGAGCAGGTCCTCGGTCATGCGGGTAGCCGCTGTCGGGGCAAGTGAGTTCACTCGAATGCCCTTGCGCTCACCTTCGATGGACAACACGTTCATCAAACCGACGACGCCCGACTTGGCGGCGCCGTAGTTGGCCTGGCCGAAGTTGCCGTAGATGCCCGACGCGGACGTGGTCATGAGAATACGGCCGTAGTTCTGCTCGACCATGTGCGGCCAGACAGCCTTGGACACGATGACCGAACCCATGAGGTGAACGTCGATGACCTTGCGGAAGTCGTCCAAGTCGGCCTTGATGAACGACTTGTCGCGCAGGATGCCGGCGTTGTTGATGAGGATGTCGACGCGCCCCCACTTCTCGATAGCAGCGGCGACCATGGCGGCAACTGCGTCGGCGTCGGTGATGTCGCAGTGATCTGCAAGCGCTTCGCCGCCAAGAGTCTCGATTTCGGCTACTACCTTCGCGGCTGCGGTATCGGCGCCGCCACTGCCGTTGACGGATCCGCCCATGTCATTGACTACAACGCGTGCGCCGCGAGCGGCGAGCGCCATGGCGTGAGCTCGGCCGAGACCGCCGCCTGCACCAGTGATGATCGCGACCTTGCCTGAGAAATCCAATGACATGGGAAAAACCTCTCTGATCTGGGATACTACTGAGTATTACTATGTCAAAATGTGGAAACAAGTCAAGGCAGTGAAGGGCGAACGATGAGTGCTGACGCACCTGATATGCGCTCGGTGATCATCGAGACCGCGGCAGACGCATTTGCGGCAGACGGATATGCCGCCACGACCATTGACGACCTCGCCGATCGCGTCGGCGCCACCAAGGGTCTTGTCTACTACCATTTTCGGTCGAAATTCGATATCTACCTGGCTATTTTCGAGCAGGGTATGAGCAGGCTCAGAGCGGAAGTCGACGGAGAAGTGGCGGCGGGCGGCACCGGATTGGTCAAGCTCGCGGCGATGTCGCGGGCGCATCTGATCAATCTCATGACGCACCTCGGACATCATCATGCAATCCACCAGGGCGTGCGGGGGCAGATGAGTTCGGCGCTCAAGCCGCGCCAGCAGCAGGCGCTCGTCGAACTCAACGCTCTGCGCTTGGACTACGAGAAGCTTTTCGAACAGGTGATGATCGAAGGAGTCGCAGACGGTTCGATCCGCGCCTCGTCACCGCGCATGGCGGCAAAGGTTCTGCTCAGTAGCCTTAACGGTATCGATCTCTGGTATCGCCGTCGCGAGGGCCAGTCGGTCGCCGAAACCGAGGCGCTGGCAGACGAGATCGTCGAACTCCTGATCGGCGGGTTGCGCGCGGAACACTAGCGCGGCGCCAGACTGTCCGTAGAACTGACTGTCGTGGCAGACAGTCTGTCGGTTGTCGCAGCTCTCGCCGCACCCCAAGGTTCTCTTATGGCAATTACCGAGGGTGTAACCGGCGAGCAGACCGGGGTGGATCGCGAGTACGGAGATCGCGTACTTGCCGTCGAACCTGGCGGAAACGAGTTCATTCCCGACGAGGATCGCCACGGCACCCCTGGTCAGCTGTTCTGGACGTGGATGTCCCCGAACCTCGAATTCGCCACGATCTTCATCGGAGTTCTCTCCGTATCCGTATTCGGGATGACGTTCTGGCAGGCGACGCTCGGACTGGTCGTCGGAACCGCTCTCGGTGCGGCCGCGCACTTCGTGCTGTCGGCACGCGGACCGTTGCACGGTGTGCCGCAAATGGTGCTCGGCCGATTGGGTTTCGGATACCGAGGTAACGCTCTGCCGTCGGCGTTCATGTCGATCATGTGCGGCGTCGGATGGTTTGCAACCAACAGTGTCAGCGGCGCTTTTGCGCTCAACACCCTGACCGGATTGCCGCCGGTGCCTTCACTGTTGGTGATCGTCGTCATCCAGACCGTGTTCGCTTTCTTCGGGCACAACCTGGTTCAGGCTTTCGAGCGATATGCGTTTCCCGTACTTGCCGTGATCTTTGCCATCACTGCGATTGTCATTCTGACAAAAGCCAATCCAGGTGCGCCGGCGATCGAGGGCGGCGTCGGTGGACTCGGCGGTTTCCTCCTTACCGTGGGCACCGCGTTCGGGTACGCCGCCGGGTGGACGCCCTATGCCGCTGATTACACGCGCTACCTTCCGGCGTCGGTCTCGACATTCCGAACAGGTCTGTTCGCGTCGGCCGGACTGTTTGTCTCCTGCGTGGCACTGTCGGTGGTCGGTGCGGCATCGGTCACGATCGGCGCGCCGTCGTCGGATAACCCTGCCGACGCGTTCACATCCAATCTTCCTTCGGCACTTGCCAATCTGACGCTACTGGCCATCGCGCTCGGTGCCGTCGCCGCGAATGCGCTCAATGTCTACTCCGGCTCGATGGCCTTTGTGACCATCGGATTGAAACTCCCGGTGAAAACGCAGCGAGCCATGGTCGCGATGGTTTTCGGAGTTGTCGGATTCCTGGTTGCGTGGTGGGCACTCGCCGACGCAGCAGCAAGCTACGAAGCTTTCCTCCTTGTCGTCGCCTACTGGATCGGTCCGTGGCTCGGCATCATGTTCGCCGACCAATACCTGCGCCGCGGGCAGCGCATCGACAATCTCCTCTACGACCCGGAACACACCAACTGGGGTGGATTCTCAGCTTTCGTGATCGCACTCCTCACCTCGGTTCTGCTGTTCTCCAACCAAGAGAAGTTTGTCGGGTACGTCGTACGGTCAGTCCCCGAGCTGGGCGACATTACGTTCTTCGTGGGATTTGTCATCGCGGGCGGGCTTTACCTCCTCGTCAACGGTTCGAAGATCTCGCGCGACAAGCCGGTGAGCGCACAGCGCTAGAAGCAGAGTCGCGTACATCGACGGCGTCGACGGGTCGTATCCGAGTAGCGCCCGGATACGGTCGAGTCGCTGATAGAGCGATTGCCGGCCCAGGTGCAGCGCAGCCGCCGAACGTGTTGCGCTGCAACCATGACGGAGATGAACCTCGAGTGTTCTGGTGAGATCACTCGAATGGGTGTCGTCCCAGGAAATCAGGGGAGCGACGACGGCAACCATCCGCTCCCGAACGTCCACCGGCAACTGGTCCACCGCGAGTTCCGGGGCCAGTTCACGAGTGGTTGTCACCACGCGCCCGGCGAGCCAGGTCCGACGAGCCGACGTCGCAAGGCGAAGCCCTGATCGGGCAGCATGAAGTGCCGCACTGACCTCGGACGGAGTGAACGCACACGGGTCTCCGATCACCACCGTGACTCCGTCGGTGATGTTGGACGACAGGGATGTTCCGAATGCCGCACTCACGGCTCCGACAGCATCGATCGTCTTGGCCGGCACTGCAACAAGACCGAACGTGCTGGCATGTACTTCGGCTCCCAAGTTCGGTTGGCCGAGGAGTTTGGCCGCGGAATCGAGGAGGCGAGTGGCGATTCGCGAACCAGGGGAGTCGATCGCGATCGCAACGACGCGGTGGCCGGGAGTGGGATGGAACCCAGCGGCCGCGGATCTGACGCGAAGGTCGATCTGCCGTACGTCGGTGCGCTCCAGCAGATCCGACACGAGAGTAGCGGCCGCCCGCTGGGGACGACCGGTCAGGTTTCCCGAATAGGTCAGTGCCAACCCCAATGAACCGGCTGAGCGTTGCAACAGCCCGTGCAACGTTGCCGGATTCAGTGTCGAACCAGGCCCGGCCGTCAGAGTCCCCCAGGCTCCGTCTCTGGAATGGATAGCGGCAGTGGCAGTTCCGGCGTCAGCGGCACGCCAGGCGGACCGATCGTCGTCGACGCCATGTGCTGCGACGAGGGCGCCACTGCCGCTTGTCACGATCAAAGGGCACCCCGTTACGTCACTGATGCGCTCGAGCAGAGTGGCCACACCACTGCCCGCCATCAACTCGAGTTCGAGCACGCGAGCGAGATCATTTCCCAGGCGCAGCACAGCGACTTCACGCGAAATGATTTCGGTATTTGCGTTCTGACACAGTTCGATGAAAGGGACAACAGTCCGGAGTGCGATCAGCGGCATTCCCATGATCGCAGCTTCCTCGATCATGTCCGACGGAATCGCGTCGAAGGTTCTGCCGAGTTCTACGGCAACTCCGGCGACGTTTCGGTTCCCGACCTCTCGCAGATAGTGCCGCCTGGTCCCCGGATCGACCCCGGACAGACCCAAGCCGGTGGTGAGCAACAACTCGTCCCCGGACAGCAACGGGCTGATCTCGTAGATCTCGCTCGAATGGACCCAGCGGACCACACGTCCCAACTGACTGCCACCGGCCAGAACCTGTGGATCGGCCCCACGGAACTGGTTGTCGAGTAGCTCGCGCACGGTCAGAGACATCGGTTCGGCGTTCCTCACTCTGGGCGACAGTATGTCCACCATAAGGGCGGCTCGTTACAACAATGTGTCAGTTGTGGATGTAGTCCGAACAGCAGAAAGTAGAGGGATGTCGACGACTGTGACGAGCGCTTCCCGCGCTCTCGACCCCCAGACAATGTTGCAGGCAGCGATATCCGAGGCCGAACTCGGCCGCAGTGAGGGCGGAATTCCCATCGGTGCGGCACTCTTCGCGTCCGACGGCACCCTTCTCGGTAGTGGACGAAACCGTCGAGTCCAGCACGACGATCCGTCGGTGCACGGTGAAACCGACGCCTTTCGTGCGGCCGGAAGGCAACGTGACTACCGGCAGACCATCATGGTCACCACGCTCTCGCCGTGCTGGTACTGCAGCGGGCTCGTGCGTCAGTTCAACATCGGATCCGTGATCGTCGGTGAAAGCGTGACATTTACCGGTGGGCACGAGTGGCTCCGCGAAAACGGGGTGTCTGTCACCGTTCTGCGAGATCAACACTGCATCGATTTGATGACCGAGTTCATCGAAACAAACCCGGCACTGTGGAACGAAGACATCGGAGTAGCGGAATGAAGGCTGTATCGACCGTGGATATTTCCCTCTGGCGGGCGGGCGGTCCGGGCGCTGAAGCTGTCGCGCGTGAGGTGGACGAAGGGCTGCAACGTGCGGGCTTCCTTCTCGTGCGCGGGCATGGGATCACCCGCGAACTTGCCGCAGACGTGCGAGCCGCGGCCCGGAAGTTCTTTGCGCTACCCGAGTCGACCAAAGCGAAGTACGCCGCAATAGTCGGTGAACGCGGATGGATCGGCCCGGGGATGGAGGCCAACGGCTACTCGGAGGGAACCGAGACCCCGCCGGATCTCAAGGAGACCTTTGCGATCGGGGCTGAAACTCGGACGGGCGATCCGCTGGTCGACGACGTCTGGTTTCTCTCCAACGTCTGGCCGAGCGAGGTTGCCGAACTACACGAGCTCTTGACCGTCTACACCGCGCAGATGCGTCGACTGTCGGACGATTTGCTGGAGATGTTCGCAGCTGCACTAGGTTTGGCGAACAACCCGTTCGACGGGCTTGCCGACCTCCCCACGTGGACGTGCAACATCAACCATTACCCACCGATGAGCGTCGTGGGTGAGCCTGAGCCGGGACAGTTCCGCATCGGTCCGCACACAGACTTCGGAACGGTGACAGTTCTCGATCGTGAGCTCGGATCCGGTGGACTGCAGGTGTACACGGACGAAGGCGGATGGGAAGACGCCCCGTACGACGCAGAAGCGTTGACGGTCAACATCGGAGACCTCCTCGAATACTGGAGTGGGAAACGCTGGCCGTCGGGCCGGCACCGCGTACTTCCTCCCCAAGCGGACGCTCCGGAGGAAGATCTGGTCTCGCTCATCTACTTCTACGAACTCAATCACGATGCGCTAGTCACCCCGTTGGAGTTGCCGATCGGGCGAGTGTCCGGCCTGGAACCCGTCGTGTCGGCCGATTTCATCAAACTCAGGCTGGACGCGATCACTCTCTAGTCGGCGAGAATCCCTGGTTTGTCCCGTTCTCGGAAGAGGGGTAGTGTGTGGGCGTCGTGCGCCGTCCGAGCGCATGGCGAACGAGCAGTAATTCAGGGAAGAGGAGGTGTGGCTTGTAATGCGTGGCCAACCTCCGAGTACCAACTGAAGCTGTAGATCGCCCGGGTTGCCGGGTATTTTGCTGCAGCTTCATCGTGTGTTCATCGGCCTCTGCTTCGCTGTGAAGCGCGCCTTGGCCGTTCACTCTTCCTTGAAAGCTGTTGCAGCATGTCTGAATTCAAGTCCCGCCGGTCGTCCTTCCCGCGTCGCTCGGCAGGTTTCGGTGATAGTCGAACCGGTCACACGCCCGTCGCCCGCACCGTCGTGAAGGCCGCAACGACCGATGCGATTGCGCCTGTGGAAGCCACGGTCGTGAATAGTGGTGTGTACCGCGACGGAGCTCGGATCGCGTCGCCGTCCACCCTCGCCGAAGCGTTGTCGTGCCTGCCGGATTCGCAGTCGATGGCATGGATCGGGCTGTACCGTCCCGACGACACTCAATTGTACGCTGCAGCACAGCATTTCGATCTTCACGAGTTGGCTGTCGAAGACGCGATTGCCGCACATCAACGTCCCAAGCTCGAGCGATACGGTGAGACACTCTTTGTCGTGTTGCGCGCTGCGCGCTATCGCGACGAGACCGAACGCGTCGAATTCGGTGAACTGCATGTGTTCTGTGGTCCCAACTTCGTTCTTACTGTCCGCCACAGTGAATCACCGGATCTCACGGCCGTGCGAACCAGAATGGAGAACGATCCCGATCTCCTCCGTCTGGGGACCGAAGCTGTTCTCTACGCAATCCTCGACGCCGTCGTCGACGGCTATGCGCCGGTTGTCGCCGGCCTGCAGAACGACATCGACGAGATCGAGACCGAGGTATTCAGCGGCGATCCCGGAGTGTCGCGTCGTATCTACGAATTGACCCGTGAAGTGATCGAATTCCAGAGAGCCACACGGCCGTTGCTCGGCATGCTGCGTGGGCTGTCGGCAGGATTCGACAAATACCACACGGACGAAGAACTGCAGCGCTATCTTCGCGATGTCACCGACCACGCGACAACAGTGGTCGAGCAGGCCGACGGGTTCCGTCAACTGTTGGGAAACATCCTGACCGTCAATGCAACCCTGGTATCGCAGAATCAGAACGAGGAAATGCGAAATCTCACGCAGGCGAGTTACGCGCAGAACGAGGAGATCAAGAAAGTGTCGGCCTGGGCGGCAATTCTCTTTGCCCCGACACTGATCGGAACTGTGTACGGCATGAACTTCGACGACATCCCGGAACTTCACTGGCAGTTGGGCTATCCGTTTGCGCTCTCGATGATGGTGCTGACGTGTGGAAGTCTCTACACGATTTTCAAGCGGCGAGGCTGGCTCTGACCGTGCGCCTTTATCAACCGCGGGCGGTTGATAAAGGCGCACAACAGGTTAGAGCGTTGCCGTGCAAACGGTGAACTTGCGTTCGGCGTGCTCGAATCCCGAATCTGCTTCGGAACCACAATCTTCGATGGACGTCGAACCCTGGAGGATTTCGATTACCTGGACTACGTCGCTTCCCGAATCGGCGCAGTCGATACGGGCCGGCTCGTCGTCGAGGCCACCCGGTCCGAGATCCATGCATCCGCCGACGACCCAGTCGATGTCGAGACAGACCGCGCCCTGTTCCTGGCCGAGCAGAGTCTCGTAGTAGGTCTGATCGATGTCGGACGCGCACTCATCCGACGTGGGGGCTTTGGCGACAACCTTGTAGTTGGATTCGTCGCTGCCGCACACGGCGTGGTCGATTTCGGCGTCGTTCGTGGTGCCGCCGATCTTGACGCAGTCGCCGATGTTCACGTCGATATCAACGTCGCCGCCCGCGTCGGTGCCCTCTTGGCCGTCGATCTTCGAGGTGGTGGTGCTCGCTGACATGGTGGTCGAATCTGCCACGGTGGATGATGATTCCGCGATGGCTTTAGGCTCGACGTCAGATCCGCACCCAGTGGCGAAAATGGCGATTGCAGACGTCGCGATCAGTGCTGTGCACAGCCGTCCGACGATTCCGGACATTCAAGTCTCCCTTGCTGATCTTGGATTATTCGGGCTCTATTCCACTTCACTGCTAGTCGAATAGCGAATCGGGCTGTCAGTATGAGTGGGTGGACCTCCCTCAGATGCCGCCGCTCGCCCCGATGTTGGCGAAGGCCGCTACGACAGTGCCGGTACAACCCGAATCCGACCAGCCGACGTGGTCGTACGAACCGAAATGGGATGGCTTTCGGTCGATAATCTTCCGCGACGGGGACGAGGTAGTCCTCGGTTCACGCGGAGGAAAAGACCTGGCTCGGTACTTCCCCGAAATCGTCGAAGCGGTGAAGGCGGAACTGCCGGACAAATGTGTGGTGGACGGCGAGCTTGTCGTGCCCCGGGAAGTGAACGGCGTGACGCGGCTGAGTTGGGAAGCGCTGTCCGAGCGCATCCACCCCGCAGCCAGTCGAGTGACGCTGCTCGCCGAACAGACACCAGCGCAATTTGTCGGATTCGACCTGTTGGCGTTGGGAGATCGGGACGTAGCCTCCGAAGATTTCACCGTTCGACGCGCATTGCTGGTCGACACGATCGGCGGCGGTCCGAGCTGTCATGTCACAGCTGCAACTTTCGACAGCGGTGAGGCGATGCGGTGGTTCGAGATGTTCGAAGGCGCTGGTCTTGACGGTGTGATCGCCAAGAAGCTGGTCGGCCCCTACCTGCCGAACAAGCGCGAGATGATCAAGGTCAAGCACGCCAGAACCGCGGATGTCGTACTGCTCGGATACCGTCCGCACAAGAGTCAACCGGGTATCGGTTCGATGCTGCTGGGTTTGTTCGACGGCTCCGATTTGAAGATGGTCGGTGGCGCTTCGGCATTCACCGCGGCGCGGCGAATCGAGTTGCTGGAAGAACTCGAACCACTACGCGTCGGCGACGACGTGGTGGCGGAAGGCGAGGCAAGTCGATGGAAGTCGGCCGCCGATCGCTCGTGGGTCCCGCTCCGCCCGGAGCGGGTGTTGGAAGTGGCATACGACCAAATGGAAGGGGAACGCTTCCGGCACGCAGCGCGCTTTCTGCGGTGGCGTCCGGATCGGGTTCCCGACGAGTGCACGTTCGATCAGTTGGAGGTTCCGGTGCGGTACGACTTCGCGGATGTCCTTGCAGGTGGTGTGTGATGGCCAGTCCGGCAGTGGAACTGGATGTCGACGGAATCGCGGTCCGTCTCTCCAGCCCCGACAAGATCTACTATCCGCAATTGGGCACCGACGGCGGGACCAAGCGTCATCTTGTGGAGTACTACCGCACAGTGGCGTTGCAGGGCGCCGCGGTGGCCGCCCTGAAGGATCGACCGACACACCTGCAACGCTTTCCCGACGGTATCGAGGGCGAAGAGGTCTACCAGAAACGATTGCCGGCGAAACGACCTGAACATGTCGGATCCTGTGAGGTGACGTTTCCGTCCGGGCGCAAGGCCGACGTCCTCCGAGTGCAGAACGCTGCCAACATCGTGTGGGCGGCAAACCTCGGAACCATCACGTTTCATCCGTGGGCAGTGCGCTGCCCGGACACCGATCATCCCGACGAATTGCGGATCGATCTTGATCCGCAGCCCGGAACCGGTTTTGCGGAGGCCGTCGCGATCGCCGACGAGGTACTGCGTCCACTTCTCTCGGAACTGGGCCTGGAAGGGTTCCCCAAGACGTCCGGTGGACGGGGCCTGCACGTCTACATTCCGCTCGTGCCGCGTTGGGATTTCATCGAGGTTCGACACGCGGGAATTGCACTGGCTCGTGAAGTCGAACGACGCAGCGGCGATCGGGCGACAACGGCCTGGTGGAAGGAAGAACGTGGTGAGCGGATCTTCATCGACTTCAACCAAAATGCCAGGGACAGAACGATTGCCGCAGCCTATTCTGCGCGCAAAACTCCGATTGCAACCGTGTCGACGCCGGTGACGTGGGACGAACTGCGCGACGTACACCCCGACGACTGCACTATCGCGACGGTCCCGAATCTGCTCGCCGACCGCGGTGATCCGATGGCAGCGATGCACGAGAAGGCCTTTGAACTCGATGTTCTCCTGGAAATGTTCGAGAAGGACATCGCAGCAGGATTGGGAGACCTCCCATATCCGCCCAACTACCCCAAAATGCCGGGTGAACCGAAACGGGTACAACCGAGTCGCGATCGAGATCGGAAGCAGACAGAAACCGAGTAGCGTCTGAATCGGACAAATCCGAGACTCGCGAGTGCATTGTGAGGTTGAAATGGATCACCGGGGCGCACGGGTTACAGGATTGATAGTGGGCGGCGGGATAATCGCAGCTCTGAGCATTGTCGGCGCTACTTCGCAGGCGTCGGCCGCAACATTGGACTGCTCTGCGAGAGGGCTCGATCAGACTCTGGTGGACGGCTCGTCGGCGTGCCGGGCGGTTGCCGATGCGGACAGTTCCGCCATCTCGCATGTCGAAGGTGACGGAGTAGGGGCCGCAGACTCGCGCGACGGCGGCACGTCTGCTGGGCTTGCGATGTTCGGTGGCGTCGCGGCCGCGGAAACTCGCGGTGGAATGCTTGCTGCCGTTGCCTTCGGGCGGGATTCGTTAGCTCTCGGGCGCACCGCATCGCCGTTTGCGGTCGTCCTGGCAGGCCCAGGCGGTCGCGCTGCTGTCGGTGATGCCGACGTTGGCGCAATCTGCGCCGGGGGTCCTGCGCTGGTTTTCAATATCGCGACTGCTCAGGGATGTTTCAGCGATGGAATTTCGACCTGGACGCTGCCGTGACGGTGCCCCGCACTACAGTTCACTTCGTGACACCGGTCACAAAGATGTAAAGCTGTGGTGGGTCGATCAGGGCAGCTGCCGTGATCAAACGGGGATCGGAGGACGCGATGACTGCAAACGCACGACGCGGTTCAATCGCACGCACAGAGGTGCCGGCGCGGACCGAACTGTACGTCGATCGTCGATTCCTGCCACTGGCAGACCGGTTCTTTGCGATGTACCGGCAACCGCAGCAAGGCGGCGGCGCTTTGGTTGCCTACCAGGGCGGCGAGAAGGTCCTCGACATCTGGGCCGGATATGCCGACCGTGACCGCCGCTGGGACCACGACACCATCTCACTTTCGTTCTCCACGGGCAAAGGTGTGGCCAGTACCGTCGTACATCGTTTGGCTGAGCGTGGATTGATCGATTACGACGCGCCGGTCGCGCAGTACTGGCCCGAGTTCGGTGCCGCTGGCAAAGACAAGATCACCGTTCGTGACTTGATGACGCATCGCGCCGGCCTGCACAAGGTGCGTGGATTGATGCGCAATCCGCTCGATCTCATGGACTACGACGCAGTTGTTGCCGCACTGGCTGCGAGCAAGCCGGATCCGCGCCGGCTGAAGGGCCCCGGATATCACGCGGTGACATACGGATGGTTGGTAGCCGAATTGGTTGCGCGGGTGACGGGACTGCCCTTCACGGACGTCGTCGAGGCGGAGATCGCGAAGCCGCTCGGTGTCGACGAATTCTGGTTCCGCGTACCCATCTCCGAGCGGACGCGTATCGCGAAGCTGTTTCCGCACATCAATCCAGCGGGTCTCAACTGGGCGTTTGCGTCTACGGTTCTCTCTCATGTCGGCCCCACTCGCGGTCTGGCCGAGGCTGCGATGCCCGACGGATTCGACGTGATGGTTCGTAATCCGGCGGTGCATGACACAGTGATGCCCGGTTGGAACGGAGTCTTCAGCGCGCGGGCGCTGGCGAGGATGTATGCGGCAATCGCCAACGGCGGCATGCTCGACGGAAAGCGGTTCCTGAAAGAGTCGACCATCGATCAGATGGCGCCCATTCAAACGCGAGAACGTGACTACGTACTCGCGGTTCGGCCCAATTGGGCGCTGGGTTACCACCCGCCGATCATCGCGGCACGGCGTCAACCGCGAAACGCCATCGGACACTACGGCGTCGGTGGGTCGGGCGCATATGCCGATCTCGACAGCGGCTTGTCGTTGGGTTTCACGACCAACCGATTGGGTAGTGCCGTAACAGCACTTGGCGACCTTCGTCTCGCCAGGCTGGGAGCCGAAGCACAGGAGCTCGCGCGTCGGGGATAACGAGTGAGGTGAAAATGGTCGTAGATCTTGCGGCAGCAACACGATTTCTGGCCGGCAACGGCCGGATACTCGACCGTCACCGGTTGAATTTAGTTCTGGGGCAAGGTGATCGAGATGCTGCATTGGCGGCGGTCGACGGCTACCGAAATCCCGACGGCGGATACGGCTGGGGTCTCGAGCCGGACCTGCGTTCGCCAGGTAGCCAACCCGGTGGAGCACTGCATGCGTTCGAGGTTTTTGCCGATGTCGCCGCGGTGACCCCGCGGGCCCTGGAATTGTGTGACTGGCTGCAGACGGTATCGACCGTCGACGGTGGTCTGCCCTTTGCTCTTCCGATTTCCGAACCGGCTGGGTGCGCACCGTTCTGGGTCGACGCGGATCCGTCGGAATCGTCGTTGCAGATCACGGCCATCGTGTGCGCCACGGCGTTGCGGGTAGCCGAATTCGATTCCGCAGTGGCCAAACATCCCTGGCTCGATTCGGCGGTTCGGTTCTGCCTGGGTGCGATCGAGCGTGCCGAGACGTTGAGTGCTCTCGAATTGGCATTTGCGTTGCAGTTCCTCGATGCGGCGAACGAGGTCCGGTTGGTGGCAAAACTCGGTGCGCTCATTCCTCCGGACGGATTGGTGCACGTGGACGGGGGAGCTGTCGACGAGTGCATGCGTCCGCTCGATTTCTCGCCGTATCCTTCAGGTCCGACCCGCACGCTGTTCAGTGCGGGAGTGATCGATGAGGAACTGTCCGCATTGGCGGCGAGGCAGTGCGACGATGGCGGATGGATGGTGGATTTCGACAGCTATTCACCCGCTGCCGTGCTTGAATGGCGTGGTCATGCCACAGTTTCGGCAGTTGCCCTGTTGAAACGCAATGGCGTGATCTGAAAACCGTTCTCGCGCCAAATTGGAACACGTTATAGTCTGGAAAGTGGATGTGCTTATGTGTTTCAGGGATAGGGGAGAGCTATGGCGTATGTGATCACGCAGCCGTGCTGTAACGACGCCTCATGTGTGGACGTGTGCCCGGTCAACTGCATTCATCCGACGCCTGACGAAGCCCAGTTCGCCACCACCGAAATGCTCTACATCGACCCGGACACCTGCATCGACTGCGGTGCGTGCGTGGATGAGTGCCCGGTCGATGCCATCTACTCCGACAACGAACTTGCTGAAGCCGACGCGCCGTACCTCGAGATGAACGCGTCGTACTTCGAGAAGCATCCGATGGGGCCGGACTGGCCGGAGCCGATCACCATGGCCAAGATCGCTCCCGAGTTGGGGACGCTGCGGGTCGCCATCGTCGGTTCAGGGCCGGCGGCGTGTTACGCGGCGATGGAACTGGCCGGCAAGCCGCGGGTCGAGGTCGACATTTTCGATCGCCTACCGACGCCGTACGGGTTGGTCCGAGCAGGCGTGGCTCCCGATCATCCGGGTACCAAGGGCGTCACCGACCAGTTCCGCGCTGTCGTGTCGAAGAAGACGGTGCACTGCCACTTCAATGTCGAGGTGGGCAATCATATTTCGCATACCGAACTGCTCGAGCATCATCATGCGGTGATCTACGCGGTAGGTGCGGCAGGTGATCGCAAGCTCGATATCCCGGGCGAAGATCTTCCGGGAAGCCATGCTGCAACCGAATTCGTGGCCTGGTACAACGGTCATCCGAGTTACGCCGACCGTAGTTTCGATCTGTCCGGGGAGCGGGCCGTCATCGTCGGCAACGGCAACGTTGCGCTCGACGTCGCGCGCATACTCGTCACCGACCCGGATGTTCTGGCCAAGACGGATCTTGCGGATCATGCCCTCGAAGCGTTGCGCAACAGCAATATTCGTGAAGTAGTGATCCTCGGTCGTCGGGGCCCGGCGCAGGCCGCGTACACCAACCCCGAACTGCTGGCGCTGGGCCAGATGGCGGATGTGGACGTCATTGTGGATCCGGTGGAGGCAGAACTCGACGATTCGAGTCGGGCTTTTGTCGAGAGCGACGCCGCAGAGCCGTCGGTGTTACTCAAGGTGAAGCAGGCCCAGGAATTTGCCTCGCGCACAGCCGATCCCACACGTAAGCGCATAGTTCTGCGATTCCTCACCTCCCCGGTCGAGATTCTCGGCGACGGCAGTGTCGAGCAGGTTCGCATCGTGAAGAATCAACTGGTCGCTACACCCACCGGTCAATTGTCCGCACGGCCCACCGAGGAAACCGAGACCCTCGACACCGGACTGGTATTGCGTTCGGTCGGTTACCGAGGAACGCCCGTCGCAGACCTACCGTTCGACGATGCACGAGGTGTGATCCCCAACGAGAACGGCCGCGTGATCGATCCGGAATCGGGGATGCCCATGCCCGGCGTCTACGCTGCGGGGTGGATCAAGCGTGGCCCGACCGGTGTGATCGGCACGAACAAGTACTGCTCGGCTGAAACCGTGTCCATGATTTTTGACGACTTCGCAGCTGGGCGCCTTGCAACGCCAAGTGCGGAAGCGGAGAAGTTGACGGTACTTCTGGCCGACAGGTCACCGGATCAGGTGGACTACCAAGGTTGGCAGCGGATCGACAAGGCCGAGCGCGCATCCGGGGCGGCTGTCGGTCGTCCGCGAACCAAGCTCATTTCGATCGAATCGATGCTTGCGGCCGCTCGCGAGGAAAGCTAGCGGAGATCGTTCAACCTACGTGCTCGGTGAGAGACCATTGTCCCGAACCCTGCAGTTCGAGTTGGCGATTGTGAAAGACGTTGAGCGTGCTGCGGTGTCCCACGCTGACCATAATGCTGTCGGGCAGTTCGCTGCGCAGCATGCGGTAGAGCGTGTACTCGAGGCCTTCGTCGATCGCGGATGTCGCTTCGTCGAGGAACACGGTGCGGGGCTTGGCCAGAACTACCCGGGCGAACGCCAGTCGCTGTTGTTCGCCCGGAGAGAGGATTCGGGTCCAATCGGCTACTTCGTCGAGACGGTCGGTCAAATGCGGAAGATGCACCTGGTCAAGTACCGCTCCGAGCCTGCTGTCCTTGGCGATCGAACGATCCGGATACGCCAGTCCCGTGCGCAACGACCCCAGCGGCAGGTACGGGCGCTGGGAAAGGAAAAGCGACCTACCCACCGGCCGGGTAACCGAACCGTCCGCGTAAGGCCACAGTTGTGCGATGCTTCGCAGCAAGGTGGTCTTACCGCATCCCGACGCACCTTTGACGAGCAGGGCGTCGCCGTGATCGAGTGTCAGATCCAGCTCGGCGATCAAAGTCTCTCCGGAAGGCTTGCGTACGTGGAGTTTTCGGATGACAAGCTGATCTCCGGCGTCGGAAACGTCGAGCGTCGGTAGTGCCCGGGCTCGCTTGTCGGCGTCGGCGAGGCCGGTCAAGCGTATGAGGGTGGCGCGAAAGCTCGCGAAATCGGCGTACGACTCACGGAAGAACGACAAAGATTCGTGGACTTGGCCGAACGCCTGCGCGGTTTGCATGACGTCGCCGAAAGTGACCTGTCCCTTGAACAACCGAGAGCCCTGCACCAAGAACGGGAAGATGACTGCGGTCTGGTTCACGGCGAGATTGAAGCCACTGAACTTCAGCGTCCGGAACACGATGGCCCACATGTTGCGGATCACCGCAGCGAAGCGTGTTGCGAGCGTGCGACGTTCGACGTCCTCGCCGCGATAGAACGCGATACTTTCGCCGTACTC
The DNA here is from genome assembly GCF_003023755.1 of Rhodococcus sp. AD45-ID. Taxonomy (NCBI): domain Bacteria; kingdom Bacillati; phylum Actinomycetota; class Actinomycetes; order Mycobacteriales; family Nocardiaceae; genus Rhodococcus; species Rhodococcus sp. AD45-ID. Next base: position 352,839 of record NZ_PYHL01000003.1, read on the forward strand.
CCGCAATCGCACCAAGGCATAGCGAAAGGTCGCGCCGAGCTTCTCGTTCAGGAAGTTCAACATGATCAGCGGTCGGCCGATCCAGAATGCCAGCGCGGTGGTCACCAATACGTAGATGTAGACCAGGAAGATCATCGCGCGCGGAATCTCGGTACCGAAAATGGTCAGCGGTCCGGAGAGATTCCACAGGATCGCGGTAAAGCTCACTATCGACACCATCGCGGTGACCGCACCCATCGACAACGTGCGGGAATAGGTCACGAACGAGGTGATATCGGTCTGGATGCGCTGATCTGGATTGTCGATCGGGTTATGCAGGAACTCGCCGCGGTAGTACGCAAGACCGTCGAGCCAATCGTCGGTCAGGGTGTTGTTGAGCCAGATGCGCCACTTGATGTCGAGGGCCTGGCCGACGAAGTACGTGAGGAGCGAACTCACGACGTGGATGACCGCCAGGACGGCGAACACTCTGAGATAGTGCCAGAACCCGGCTTCGTCGAGGTTCTGAATCGTGTCGTAGAAATCCTTGTACCAGTAGGAGAACAACACCGTCACGCGCACAGCCCACACCGTGAGCAGCAGCAGTACTGCAAGAATCAGTATTGGAACGGGGCTGCGCCTGGGGTTGAAGTACGGCCAGGCCATCCGTCGAAACTGGCTGCCCCAGGCAGTGAAGCGGGCCAGCAGAATTGCCGTGATCGCGAGGGCGGCGGCGGTGATCGTATAAGCCTTCGCCAGCCACAGCGCACTGTCCGGAACTGCGGTGCTCCAGTTCACGTGCACCTCCGTCGCAGAACGGAAAAGGCGATCCCGTCGGGTACGGAAGCTGAAAAGCGGATTCACCGAAGTGGATGCCGCCAAACCTGGAACACCGTGCTCCCCGACCGTTGACAGCTACGGTTCAGCGAACCTTCGTATTGCTGGATTTCTCGTTTTATGTGTTAATTACAAGGGAATTGTGCGGTTTGCTCCGAATGGCGCGTTGGCGTCGATGCCAGGCGGGTATCGACGCCAGCCTCGCATGACCAGCAAATGCACGTTGTCGAAGGAAAGTAGTGAGATGGTCAGCAAGCGAGTGCGTCGGACATCCCGGATAGCTGTAGCGGTTGTCGGAGTAGTGGCTGCAGGCCTCACATTTGCCGGACCGGCAGCGGCTTTCCCGCTCTTTCCCGGTGGTCCGGAGATTCCAGTACCCGTCGTCGCCGGTGTTGCCGGCCTTGATCCGGCGCTCCCGGGTTTCATGGGCACGGCGGATCAGATTCCCGCCCCGGTTCCCAACTTCTCGGCACCGTCGGTCAACCCGTCCAACGGTGAGCGTGTCGGAATCGCTCAGCCGATCATCATTCGTTTCAACGAATCGATCGACGACCGCGCCACCGCGGAACGCGCAATTCGCGTCACCACCAATCCGCCGGTCGAGGGAAACTTCTACTGGATCAACAACAGCCAGGTGCGGTGGAAGCCGACGCAGTTCTGGCCCGCGAACATCTCGGTGACCGTCGACGCCGGGGATTCGCATTCCACGTTCAACATCGGCGATGCGCTCGTCACGGTTGCGGACGACAACACGAAGCAGATCACCATCACTCGCAACGGTGAAGTGGTGCGCACCATGCCGACGTCGTTCGGCAAGCCGGGCCACGAAACCCCCAACGGCACGTACATCGTCGGTGAGCAGCTGCGTGACATGTACATGGATTCGTCCACCTACGGCGTTCCGATCGATTCACCCGAGGGCTACCGGACCTACGTCGAATACGCGTCACGAATTTCCTACAGTGGAATCTTCGTCCACGCGGCACCGTGGTCCGTTGCGCAACAGGGATTCACCAACGTGAGCCATGGCTGCCTCAATGTCAGTACCGAGAACGCCAAGTGGTTCTTCGAGAACGCAGGCAAGGGCGACCCCGTGATCGTGCAGAACACTGCCGGTGGAATCCTCAGCGGCGCCGACGGACTGGGTGACTGGAACCGCTAGAAGCGCCTTACAGTTCTGGGCATGACCGTTGCTCGTTCGCTTCTGCTGTTCGTTCTTGCCGCCGTACTCGAAATCGGTGGAGCCTGGCTGGTGTGGCAGGGAATTCGCGAGAACAAAGGCTGGATCTGGGTCGGCCTCGGCGTGATCTCACTCGGCCTGTACGGGCTGGTCGCGACGATGCAGCCCGACGCGAACTTCGGTCGAATCCTGGCCGCGTACGGCGGCATATTTGTCGCTGGATCCTTGCTGTGGGCAGTGGTGATGGACGGTTTCCGCCCTGACCGTTTCGATATCGCCGGCGCGCTGATCTGCCTGGTCGGGGTTGGCGTGATCATGTATGCGCGGTAGGGCCTTCGGCCCTGTGCGCCTTTCTGGTAGCGACCACTACCAAAAAGGCGCACAGGGGCTTACCGCTAAGCCTTCGCCCGAACCACCAGAACAGTGCCGGGGAACTCGGCTGCAAGTTCGCGGCGAGCGTGCTTGATGCACGCGGTGCCGTAGCCCTTCTTCCGTGCCTGCGGAGCGATCCAGATCGCGACGTTCACTTCCTGATCGGTGAGCTCACCGAAAACCAGGCCGACGCTCTTCGGGGTATCAGACGAAAGGTCCTCGGCGACAAACCAAGCCGCGCTTTCGTCGTCGATCCGCCCCAAGCCTGCGGCGCGCTCCGATTCGACGCGATCCGAAGCCCACGGAGCGCCGCCGTCGTCGAACTGCTCCGTGGAGCGTTCCGCAAACAGTGCGGCATCGTCGGTGCTGTCGGTGAACGGGCGCAGGTTGAAGTTCGCGCCGCTGCTTGCCGGGCGATCCACGGCGGTCCATTCCAAGGTGGCGTCGAGGTTCTCGAGTTCGCCCTGGATACGGTCGCGTGCCGCCTTGGTCAGTGCGCTGAACTTGAGGCCCAACACGGCTTCCGCGTTGGACTCCGACGTCCCGAGCAGTTCTGCAACCGTCGCGACTGCTGCCTGATGATCGGCGCTGTCGACAACGGCGTCCAGGACCTCGTGTCGGCGTTCCAAGGCGCGAACAAGTGCGGCGGTGAGCTCGCGACGGTCCAGGATCTGATCTTGAATGTGCGTCGTCATAAATGCGACTCCTTGCTGTTCGAGGCTACGTTGTTCGAGGCTACAAACGATTGCCGTGCGGACCGTACTGGTCAATAGTGCTCCACCTTGCACGTTATGGCACGTGTTCAGCCTGTGGTGCGGCGGACGAGCCGTTCGTAGCGCTGACGTGCAGCCTGGGTGCTGCCGAGCCCGAGTCCGAACGCGATGTCCTGCCACGTCATTCCGCGTTTGCGTGCGAGCGCGAGGAAGAGTGCTTCGTCCTGGTCCATTTCGGCGCGAGCCTTGGGGATGAGACTCAAGGCGGCCATGATGTCGGCGTCGTCGACGTCCGGTTCACCGGGTTCGCGTGTGCTGCTGCCCGCGGCGAGGCCGCCGACGACGCGGATCGCGCCGTACGGTTCGAGCATGTGGGGGAGGGATTGCCTGGCGCGTTGGCCCTCTGTTGATCCGTGGCGTTCGTTGATGCGAAAGAGCCCGGCGTACTCGCGATGTGCGCGCTCACGGCCGGGCTCGATCGGTCGAAATGGGTCATCGGTCATGCTTTTCAGGTTTGCACGATCCGTTGGCAATGTAAACACTTCGTTGTAAACAAGTTGTTCACTTGTTTGCGAGCGGCTCACAGACGACGACCGGGATAACCCGATCCGTCCAGGCTTGGTAATTGTCGAAGTCTGCGTACATCGCGACCAGTTTGGGCCAGAGTCGGGCGCGTTCCTCGTCTGTGGCGACACGAGCTTTCATCGACTGCACGCGCGACTTGATCTGGACGGTCACCACAGGATCGGCCTTGACGTTGAGGTACCACATCGGGTTCTTCGGCAGACCGCCTTGTGACGCCACCAGAATCACGTTGTCGTCGTCCTCGAGAAAAAGCAGCGGACTGATCCGTTCCTCGCCCGACTTTCGGCCAGTGGTTGTGAGCAGGCAGATCGGCAGCCCGCGTGGAAACGCGCTGCCGACCCGCCACTTGCTGCCCAGCATTCCGTCGGTCGCCCGATACATCGCGACGTTGGCTTTCGACATCCACTTGATGATCGTGACTGTCACCGGAGCGTCGAGTCCCTTGGGTTTAGCTGGGGGAGTACTCATGTCAGATGCGCTCGATGATCGTGCCGGTTGCCAGTGCGCCGCCCGCGCACATCGTGATCAACGCAGTCGAACCGTCGCGCCGCTCGAGTTCGTGCAGAGCCGTCGTGATCAGCCGCGAACCGGTGCTGCCGACCGGATGGCCGAGTGCAAGCGCGCCGCCGTTGACGTTGACGTTGTCGAAATCCGGTCCGTGAACCTGCGCCCAGGACAGTGCAACCGAAGCGAAGGCCTCGTTGACCTCGAACAGATCGAGATCGCCGATCTTCATGCCGCTCTTCTCGAGTACGCGGGTCGTGGCCTGAACCGGACCGTCGAGGTGGAACTCGGGTTCGGATCCGACGAGGGCCTGCGCGACGATGCGGGCGCGTGGCTTCAAGCCGAGAGCGCGGGCCTTGTCCTCGTCCATGAGCAGGACGGCAGCGGCACCGTCGGAGATCTGCGAAGACGTTCCGGCAGTGTGGATTGCGCCCTCCATGACCGGCTTCAACCGAGCCAGGGACTCGGCCGTCGTGTCACGCAGACCCTGATCGCGATTGACCAGCTTGGTCTCGCCGGTCAGGTTGCCTTCCTTGTCGACCTGGGGTGCGGACAGTTCGAGCACCTCGCGGTCGAAGCGGCCTTCTTCCCAGGCCTGCTTGGCGAGGGCCTGGGAGCGGACGCCGAGAGCTTCGAGGTCCTCACGGGTCAGTCCGCGGCGACGTGCGATGCGCTCGGCGGCTCCGAACTGGTCGGGCATGTCGATGTCCCAGGTGGCGGGACGGCGTGGTCCGGCGAGAGTTCCGACATTGGCCCCAAGCGGGACCTGGCTCATCGCTTCGATGCCGCAGGCGATTCCGGCGTCGATCGCGCCGGTGGAGATCAAGCCGGCGATCAGATGATTGGCCTGCTGAGCGGATCCACACTGGCAGTCGACGGTGGTGGCACCGGTCTGCCATGGCAGTCCGGCGTGCAGCCATGCGGTGCGGGTGATGTTGTTGGACTGTGCGCCGGCTTGGGTGACGCAGCCGCCGATCACCTGCTCGATCAACATCGGGTCGATTCCCGAGCGATCGAGAAGACCCTTCTGAGCAGCTCCGAGAATTTCGGCAGCGTGCAGGCCGGCGAGCCAGCCTCCACGCTTACCGATCGGTGTGCGGACGGCCTCGACGATTACTGGTGTGCCCACGGTGGGTTCCTTTCCTTGTATTGAAAAAGTAGAACAAGTTCTTAGCAAGAAGCAAGAGGTGTCTACTGTTTCCTTTCCTAGTAAGCAGGCTTGTGTTTCAATGTAAGTAGAACGTGTTCCACATTACGGATGGTCATCACCTCGGTGATGAAAAGGCTCATGGCAGGAGACATCAGTGGCACAGCCCGCAATCCCCCAGGGGATCGACTTCACGGACCCCGACATCTACGCAGAGCGGATGCCTTTCGAGGAATTTGCTCAGCTGCGTAAGACCGCTCCCGTGTGGTGGAATCCGCAGCCGCCGGAGATCGGCGGGTTCCAGGACGAGGGCTACTGGGTGGTCACTCGGCATGAAGAGGTCAAGGACGTCTCGCAGCGCAGTGACATCTTCTCGACCCACGAGAACACCGCGATCCCGCGTTTTGCCGACGACATCCCGCGTGAGAACGTCGAAATGCAGCGATTCATCCTGATCAACAAGGATGCTCCCGAGCACACCAAACTCCGCAAGCTGATTTCGCGCGGGTTCACGCCGCGAGCGATCAACAGCCTGCGCGACGAACTGACCGAGCGTGCCGAGCAGATCGTGAAGACCGCTGCCGAGAGTGGTGCCGGAGACTTCGTCACTCAGGTGGCGTCGGAACTTCCGTTGCAGGCGATTGCCGAGCTTCTCGGTGTGCCGCAGGAAGACCGTATGAAGCTCTTCGACTGGTCCAACCAGATGACGTCGTACGACGACCCGGAGTTCGACATCGATCCGCAGGCCGCGTCGATGGAGATTCTCGGGTACGCGTACCAGATGGCGGATCAGCGCAAGAAGTGTCCCGCCGATGACATCGTCACCAAGCTCATCGAAGCTGACATCGACGGAAATGAGCTCTCCCCTGAGGAATTCGGCTTCTTCGTGATCCTTCTTGCGGTCGCGGGAAACGAGACCACTCGCAATGCGATCACACATGGCATGGTGGCGTTCCTGGACAATCCCGACCAGTGGGAGCTGTACAAGAAGGAGCGTCCCAAGACGGCTGCCGACGAGATCGTTCGTTGGGCCACGCCGGTCACGTCCTTCCAGCGCACCGCTCTCGAGGACACCGAGCTCGGTGGACAGCAGATCAAGAAGGGTGATCGCGTCGTGATGATGTACGCGTCGGCCAACTTCGATGAAGACGTCTTCGAGAACCCGACGAAGTTCGACATCATGCGCGACCCCAATCCGCACCTCGGATTCGGCGGCACCGGTGCGCACTACTGCGTCGGCGCGAATCTGGCTCGCCTCGAAATCGACTTGATCTTCAACGCGATCGCCGATCATCTTCCCGACATCAGCCGGCTCGGAGATCCTCGTCGTCTGCGCTCGGGCTGGCTCAACGGCATCAAAGAGTTTCAGGTTGATTACAAGACCGGCGGCTGTCCGGTCAAACACTGAACCAGCCCTATACTGAGAGGGTAACCGGCAGGTAAGTATGTGTATGTAGGTATGTGTACGGAATCGAAGGTTGGCGCTGCGCTTTCGACTGCACAGAACTACAGTTGACGTTCTGAGGAGCCACTAGCTGGCTACTTGGAACTACGGTGGCGTCTGTGGGATCCCTCATCTCCCGCAGGCGCCACCGTTTGTAGTTCCGGGGGCGGGTTGTTTCAGCCCCCGTACGGTTTTGTGATGGCTTCCAGGAAGTGCCCCGACGGGTCGAGGAAGTAGACACCGCGCCCACCGTCATTGGTGTTGAAGCCGGTGCTCGATTTCCGCGGATCGGCCCAATGATCGAGTCTCAGATCGAGTATCCGCTGGTAGATTCCGTCGAAGTCGTTCTCGGATACCAGGAATGCGTAGTGCTGCGGTGAAATCTCAGCGCCTTCGTCGACCTGCGCGTAGTCCAGCATTACTCCGTGCTCGAGTTCGACGGAGAGGAAGTATCCGGCCGGCACAGGATCCGGAAGACCGAACATGTGAGTGAAGAACCACGCAGACTCGTGTCGGTCTTTTGCGGCGATGATGGTGTGATTGAACGAAATGGTCATTGAAGAACCCTTGGGGTACGACGCCTCCATGCCTGGCGCAGTCCGCCATCGACACGCGACGATAAGAACCAGGAAACCATTTTCGTGAATCCGACGCAACAGTGAGGGCTCCGGTCAATATGACCGGAGCCCTCACTTGATCGTTTTGTTCGGTCAGGCTTTGCGAGCTGTTTTCATGGCGCGCTCCACTTCCCAGAATGCGCGAAGTGACTGGATTTTGCCCTCGTCGTTGACGCGGTAGACAAACACGCCTTCCGCATCGACGACCATGCCACCAACCGTGCTCCGAATCTTCCCGATGTTGACGTTCTCGTTACCGCACACCAGGGAATCGTCGATGAGGAATTCGAGCGACTCCGTCGTGGCGATCGTCATGTCGTAGAACTTGGAAATGGCTTCGCGGCCGTGATGGCCTTTGCCCTCGGGATCGAAGCCCGACGGGCCGACGGGATCTTCGACCCAGCCGTCCTCGGCAAAGAGATCCAGCCAGGCTTCCTTGTTCTTCCCACTTGCCGCTGCCCGCGATGCATTGCCCGCTACACGGGCGGGATGTTCGGTGGTCATCGTTTCCCTCACTGAATGTATTTCTCGGCGAACCTGCGCATGGAATCCTGCTTTGCCTCGAGCGGCGCGTCGAAGCCGATGCCGTCGAAAACCCAAGGAACCGTGATGATGTCGGTGACACCGGCGTCCTCGAGTTCGGCGTAGCCGTCTTTTCCGAACCGGTCGACGCACACGGTCTGGATCTCGTACGGTTCGTTCTCCTTGCCGTACTCGGCGCGCAGTTCGCGCAGTCTGGCGATGACGCCGACCAGATCGTCGAACTTGATCATCGCCGAAGTCCAGCCGTCACCCACCCGCGCCGCGCGCTTGAGAGCAACCTCGGTGTGGCCACCGACGTAGAACGGAACCGGTTTGGTGGGAGTCGGACTCATCTGTAGGCGATCGAAATCGAAGAACTCGCCGTGGTACTCGACCATACCGCCGCCGAGGATCAGCTTGATGACGTCGATCATCTCGTCTACCCGGGCGCCGCGACGCTCGTAGGGAGCCCCACACCACTCGAATTCTTCCGGAGCCCAGCCGATTCCGACGCCGAAGCCGAAACGGTTGTTCGTCAAAGCGGCGACGGACCCCACTTGGCGGGCGAGGAGCACCGGATTACGACTACCCAGCTTCAGTACCTGCGTGTAGAACTCGATTTTTTCGGTGACAGCGCCCATCGCGGCGGCGGCGATCAGCGGATCGACCCAGGGGGTTTCGGCAGTCCACATCCGAGACCCGTCCGGCGTGTACGGGTAGTCCGCCGTCTGGGTTTCCATGAAGAACAGTGAATCCGGCAATGCAATGGACGTAAAGCCGCACTCTTCAGCGGTTTTGGCGATACCGGGCAGCTGATCCAAGGGGTTCATCGCAACCCCGACGGTGTACTTCATTCTCGACTTCTCCCTGATCGACGGTTGGCGTATTTACGTGGTGGGGCGTTCGGAGCCGACGACCCACATCGCGAAGTACTGTGAGCCACCGCCGTACGCGTGACCGAGGGCCTTGCGTGCATCGGCTACCTGGTGGTCGCCTGCCCTGCGCATTACCTGCATCGCGGATTCGGCAAACCGAATCATGCCGGACGCGCCGATCGGGTTGGACGAGAGAACCCCGCCCGACGGATTGACGGGGAGCTTGCCGCCGATAGCTGTTTCGCCGGCTTCGGTGAGCTTCCAGCCCTGTCCTTCCTCGGCAAATCCGAGGTTCTCGAGCCACATCGGTTCGAACCAGGAGAACGGCACATAGATTTCGGCGCAGTCGATCTCGCTGAGCGGATCCGTGATTCCGGCGGCCTTCCAGAGCGCTGCCGCAGCATCGCGTCCGGCCTGGGGGTTGACCTGGTCGCGACCCGCGTAGGTTGTCGGCTCGGTGCGCATCGCCGTTGCATGAATCCACGCGACGGTACGGCCTCGAGCCTCGACCTCGGCGGCGGCCTCTTCGTTGCCGATCACCAGCGCGCACGCGCCGTCAGAGGACGGGCACGTCTCGTCGTAGCGAATGGGATCCCACAGCATTTGTGACGCCTGAACGGATTCGACGGTGATATCGGGCTGCTTGAGGTGCGCGTACGGGTTGATGCTGCCGTTGAGACGGTCTTTTGCGGCAACAATGGCACCGATGTGCGAGGGTGCCCCCGAGCGGCGGATATACGAACGGACGTGCGGCGCAAAGTAACCGCCGGCCCCGGCGCCGACCGGCATGTTGAAGGGAATCGGCGTGGACAGTGCCCACATCGCATTCGACTCCGACTGCTTCTCCCACGAAACCGTCAGAACCCGTTTGTGAACTCCGGATTTGACGAGGCTCGATGCCACGATCGCTGTCGAACCACCGACAGACCCGGCAGTGTGGACACGAAGCAACGGTTTCCCGTTGGCGCCGAGAGCATCCGACATGGCGAGTTCCGGCATCATCGATCCCTCGAACAAGTCGGGGGCCTTGCCGATCACCACGGCGTCGATGTCGTCCCAGCCGACATGTGCGTCGAGCATCGCGGCGTCGATCGCTTCGCGGACCAAGCCGGCCATCGACACGTCGTGACGCTTTGCGACGTAATGAGTCTGGCCGGTGCCGAGCACGGCCGCGAGTTGTGGCGTTCCGGCCATCAGTTCCGTCCCTCCAATACTGCTACCAGGTTCTGTTGCAGCACTGGGCCGCTGGTTGCATGGGCCAGTGCGCGATTCGCCTGGCCTCCCCAAATTGCCTGCGCTGCGTAACCGATACGTTCGAGACCACCCGCAAACATCGGGTTGCCGCTCAGCGGGCCACCAGACGGGTTGATCGTCGTTGCATCCGTGAGACCGATTGCCTCCTTGAGGATCAGTTCCTGATGGCTGAACGGTGCGTGGAGTTCGGCGATGTCGATGTTGCTGACATCGCCGCCCGTAGCAGCCTTCGCGGCGGATGCCGTCGACGGTGATGTCGTGAGATCACGTGCTCCGAGGTTCGGAGAGTCGATGCGGTGTTCGATGCCGGAAATCCAGGCCGGGCGCTCGCACAGGTCACGAGCGCGGGTGCCGGATGCCAGAACGATAGCGGCTGCTCCGTCGGTAATGGGCGCACAATCATGGGCGCGCAACGGATCTGCGAGGAAGGGACTGGCAAGCAAAGCCTCGATGTCGACCTCGCCGGCGAGCTGCGCGTTGGGGTTGCTCATCGCGTGACGACGGCTACGAGCGGTTACCTCGGCCATATCCTCGTGCGTCCACTTGCCTGCGTCGATACCGAGTCGTGCCTGCAGTCCGGCAATGGATACCGAATCGGGCCACAGTGGCGCAACAAGATACGGATCGAGTTGCATGGTGAGGATTTTGCGCAGGTGTCCTGCGGACGACTTGCCGAAGCCGTACACGAGGGCGGTATCGACCTCACCCGTCAAGATCTTGATCCACGCCTCGTAGAACGCCCAGGCCGCGTCCATCTCGACGTGGGACTCGTTGATGGGCGGAACGGCACCGATGGAGTCGATAGCCGAGATGAAGGAAAACGATCGTCCGGCAAGATAATCGGAAGATCCCGAGCACCAGAAACCGATATCGGATTTGGTGATTCCCAGGTCTTTGTACAGTTGCTGGAAACAGGGGACCAGCATTTCGACGCCGTTGGTGGTGCCGTGGGTCTCGCGTACGTGCGGGGCTTGTGCAAAGCCCACCACTGCGATGTCTGCAGAAGTCATGTCAGAAGCCCTCACAGGTGGTGTTGGAAGGTGGAGTACTCGGCGTCGGGTTCACCGGTCGGCCTGAAGTATTCGATGTTTTCGAGCGTGTAACCCCACTCCTCGCGTGGCTTCCACTTGGCCTCGACGCGCATCCCCATGCGCACGTCGGCCGCGTCGCATTCCAAGATCAGATGCAGGAACGGAATGTCCGCGCCATCGAGCAGCACGTAAGCCGCGACGTACGGAGGCTTGATCCGCTGGCCGAGAAACGGAACGTTGACGATGCAGAACGTCGTGACAGTGCCCTTGTCCGGCAGTTCGACCTGTTCCTTCGTCGGAAATCCATTGGTGGGATTGGCGCCGCGCGGGGGAATGTAGACCTTGTCGCCCGGGCCGCTACGTCCGCCGATGAGTTTGCCCTCGGCGAGCCCGCGGAGGTAGAAGCTCTCCTCAGCCGACGCGGAGTGCATGAAGTTCAAGTCGATAGGCGTCGTGATCATGGTGACTGGATCCGCGCTCGAATCGACTGAGGCGATACCATTTTCGCTTTCGCCAGGCTCGAAGCACTCGATGTCCGTGATCTGACCGACTCGCTCCGACGCCCACCGAGCGCGCACGCGCATACCGGTGCTGATTGCGCTGGGGGAGTCGACGTCGACCGCGTGAAGCATGGCGGTGTCTGCGCCGTCGAGCTTGATGAGGGCCCACGCGAACGGCTTCGTGAGCGGTTGCCCGTCGATCGGTTCCGGCATCCACGACCAACTCACGACGGTTCCGCCGTCGGACACTCCGACGAAGTCTGTGAGTGGTTCGGCGGTATCCGGATCGAATTCGGGTGGCGGCACAAAAACTCGACCGTTCGACCCGCGCGCCCCGATCACCTTGCGATCACGCAAGGCAGTTACGAATGCGCCGATGGTCGGCCCCGTCGATCTGGTGTAGTCGAAATGGAGATTCAGTGGTGCGCTCAGTGGCTTTTCGGCCACCCCGCTCTTTCCGATGGTCACAAGATCGAGTAGAACAGGTTCTAGAGATTGTGGCAAGGGTCACTTCTGATCACCGGAGACGTGGAGGCGCAAGATGAAGCTTGGGTTGCAACTCGGATACTGGGGCGCACAGCCCCCCACGAACGCTCCGGAACTGATCGAAGCAGCCGAGAACGCGGGCTTCGATTCGGTCTTCGCCGCGGAGTCCTGGGGGTCCGACGCTTTCACGCCACTCGCCTGGTGGGGATCGCGAACAGAGAACCTTCGGTTGGGCACGTCCGTCGTCCAGATCTCTGCACGCACGCCCACCAGTTGCGCCATGCACGCGCTCACACTCGATCATCTCAGTGGTGGTCGGACCATCCTGGGGCTCGGCGTATCCGGGCCGCAGGTTGTCGAAGGGTGGTACGGGCAACCGTTCGAAAAGCCGCTCGCGCGCACCCGTGAATACGTGGACATCATCCGCCAGGTCCTCGCTCGCGAAAAACCCGTCGCAAGCTCCGGACCGCACTACCCGCTGCCGTACAACGGGCCCGGAAGTTCGGGTCTTGGCAAGCCGCTCAAGGCGATTACGCATCCATTGCGCGCCGACATCCCTATTTGGCTCGGCGCCGAAGGACCCAAGAATGTTGCCCTCGCCGGCGAAATCGCCGACGGTTGGCTAGCCATCTACTACACCCCGAGGCTCGCACCGATGTACAACAAGTGGCTTGACGAAGGATTCGCGCGCGCCGGAGCGCGTCGTAGCCGTGAAGACTTCGAGGTAGCTGCTACCTGCCAGGTCATCGTCACGGACGATCGCGCAGCAGCCATCGCCAAGCTCAAACCCATGACAGCCCTCTACGTGGGCGGAATGGGCGCACCGGAGTTGAACTTTCACGCCCAGGTCTACAAGCGCATGGGTTACGAGAAGGAGGTCGACGAGATCGGCCGGCTCTTCATGTCCGGTCGCAAGGAAGAAGCTGCGGCGGTCGTCCCCGACGAAATGGTCACCGAGACCATGATCATCGGCAACCTCGACGAAGTTCGGGCCGGCGTGAAGCGCTGGGAAGAGGCCGGCGTCACGATGCTCCTCGTGACCTGTCGCGACGCCGATCATGTGCGGGAATTGGCGGCAGCGGTGCGGGGCTGACATTTTTTGAGCGAACGTACCTTTCAGCGCATCTGAGGCGATCAACGCCACTTTCGCACCGCGAAAGTTATCCACAGGTGCCGGTAAAACCCCAGGTCGCCGTCGATGGTGAGGGTGACTTGTGCGTCATGCTGCACTCATGCGTCGAGGCGAGTGGGGGCGGGACCCCGATGAGATTTACCGAGCCAGCACGAGCGGAGTAATCCGAGTGTCGGAGTTGGCGAGACTACGAGTGTCGAACTCAGCCGTTCACGGCAGATGCCGAGCCGGCGGGCCGTGGCAACGGATACTTCCCGGGGTCATCATGCTCGGAAACGGGCAGCCGACCCCACGGCAGCGGGCGGTAGCCGCGCTCATGTTCAGTGGCGCCGACGCGATGCTCACGGGTCGGTCTGCATTGGCAGAGTACGGATATCGCAGCAATTCGGGTGACGTGCAGGTTCTGATACCGATCCATCGACGTGCGCAGTCGGTCGGATTTGTGGTGGCGGAGCGCACTATTCGGCTACCTGAACCAGAGACGCGGAGCGGCCTGCGTTGTGCGCCGCTTCCGCGTTCACTGCTCGACGCGGCCCGGCGATGTAGGGGCATCGGTCCTACTCGGGCGCTGATTGCGGAGGTCATTCAACGAGGTGATGCGTCGGTGCGTGAACTCGCCAAAGAACTCGATGCGGGAAGTTGTCGTGGGTCCGCCCTTCCTCGGGCAGTGTTGCGTGAGGTGAACGCCAATCTGCATTCCGTCCCGGAAATCGAGGCGCGCGAATTGTGGAAGCGAAGTGGTCTGCCCGACATGTTGTTCAACCAAGAGATACGCGACGCGGACGGAAAATTCATCGCGATTCCGGATGGATGGATCGACTCTGTCGCATTCGCGTGGGACATCGATTCGTTGGAGTGGCACTTGTCGCCGACGGACTACAAACGCACGGTCGAGCGTCGGACGCGGATGCAAAACGCCGGAATTATCGTGCTTCCCACGGTGCCGAGCGCGCTGCGCACCGACCCTGAACGTGTCATCGACGACCTCAAGAGACATTTTGCGCTTGCTTGCTCTCGTCCGCGACCACAAGTGTCCGCCGTCATGAACTGATCAGAATCAGCATAAGCGGGACGAAGTGGACCGAAACAGACCAAGCGAACGTACCTTTCGTCGCCTTGGATGCGCCGAAAGGTACGTTCGCTCGAAAAGGGGAGTGGGAGGAGCCTCAGACTCCCTTGAACTTGGGCGCCCGCTTCTCGCCGAAGGCTCGGGGGCCTTCCTTTGCGTCCGCGCTCATGAAGACCTTCATGCCCAGCTCCGCGTCGATGCGGAAGGCTTCTTCCTCGTGCATGCCCTCGGTGTCGCGGATGGTCTTGAGAATCGCCTGGACTGCGAGAGGTCCGTTGGCGCTGATGAGTTCGGCAAGTTCGAGTGCCTTGTCGAGAGCCTGACCGTCCGGGACGACGTGGCCGATGAGCCCGATTTCCTTGGCTTCCGGAGCTTTGATGTGGCGTCCGGTGAGCAGAATATCCGCGGCGATGGTGTACGGAATCTGTCGGACCAGGCGCACTGCTGAACCGCCGAGCGGAAAGAGTCCCCACTTGGCTTCGGACACTCCGAATTTGGCGCTTTCGCCGGCGACGCGGATGTCGGTGCCTTGCAGGATTTCGGTTCCGCCGGCGATGGCGGCGCCCTCGACGGCTGCGATGAGGGGCTTGGTGAGCCGTCGGCCTTTGAGGAGACCTTCGATTTTGGACATGTCGACGCCGCCGCCGGCAAAGGCGTCTCCCGGGGGTTTGGCGGACATGTTCTTGAGGTCGGCGCCGGCGCAGAAATCGCCCCCGGCTCCGGTGAGGACGGCGACGCGGATGTCTGGGTCGTTGTCGACCTGATCCCAGGCGTCGACCATGATCGCCATCATGTCGCCGGTGATGGCGTTCTTCCGCTCGGGGCGATTCATGGTGATGATCAGGACGTGACCGCGTTTCTCCACGAGGCAGTGCGGTGCAGTTTCCGAAGTGTCGGATTTTTCGGTCGTCGTAGAGGACACTGATGGCTCCTGGGGCGTCTGTGAGCTGGCTCTCAAATTGGGTCTTGCCAGAAAAGGTAACACGTTCTACTTTGAAGGGCGTGGCCCTTAACATCGCAGACTTCGTAGAGCACTCGATCGACCTCGTTCCGGACCGGGTTGCACTGGTCTCCGATGATCGGGAGGTGACGTACGCGCAACTCGAGGACCGCGCCAACAGGCTCGGTCACTACCTGCGCGAACATGGCGTGAAGCCGGGTGACAAGGTCGGCATCTACTGCCGCAATGTCATCGAGGCAATCGAGGCCATGGTCGCGATCTTCAAGATCCGGGCGGTGATGGTCAACATCAACTACCGCTATGTCGAGAACGAGTTGCAATACATCTTCGACAATTCGGACATGGTTGCGCTGGTCGCCGAGCGTCGATACGCAGACAAGATCAAGAACGTTCTCCCGAACGCGCCCCTCGTCAAGTCGGTTGTCGTCATCGAAGACGGCACCGACGGCGACTACTCGTCGTTCGGCATCGAGTACGAAGCCGCACTGGCGCAGAGTTCGGGCGAGCGCGATTTCGAGGATCGCAGCAACGACGACATCTTCATGCTCTACACCGGCGGCACGACGGGTAGCCCGAAGGGCGTCATGTGGCGCCACGAGGACTGGTGGCGAGTGCTCGGTGGTGGCATCAACTTCGTTACCGGCGTTGCGGTCGAGGACGAGTACGAGATGGCGAAGGTCGGCGCAGCCAACCCGAGCATGGTTCGCTACCCGATTCCTCCGATGATCCACGGCGGCTCGCAGTCGGCGGTGTTCCACAGTCTCTTCGGTGGCGGAACCTGTTTGATGCACCCTGAGTTCGACGCCCATGAGGTATGGCAGAACATCGACAAGCACAAGGTCAACCTCATCTTCATCACCGGCGACGCGATGGCTCGACCGATGCTCGACGCGTTGATTGCCGGAAACCCGGAAACGGGTGAGCCTTACGACCTTTCGTCGCTGTACGTCATGGCAAGCAGCGCGGCGCTCTTCTCACCGAGCATTCAGGAGCAGTTCCTGGAGCTGCTGCCCAACCGTCTGCTCACAGACTCCATCGGAGCGTCGGAGACCGGCTTCGGCGGCTTGGCGGTTCTCTCCAAGGGGCAGAAGCACACTGGCGGTCCGACGGTCAAGATCGACGCCTCCACAACGGTTCTCGGCGACGACGGCAACGAGGTCGAACCGGGATCGGGTCAGCGCGGAATGCTTGCGCGCAGGGGCAACATCCCGCTCGGTTACTACAAGGACGAGGTCAAGACGGCCGAGACATTCCGCACCATCAATGGTGTTCGGTACTCGATTCCCGGTGACTATGCACAGGTCGAAGCCGACGGCACGGTCACGATGCTCGGACGCGGTTCGGTATCCATCAACAGCGGCGGCGAGAAGGTGTACCCGGAAGAGGTCGAAGGCGCGTTGAAGGCGCACCCCGACATCTTCGACGTGCTGGTGGTCGGTGTCCCGGACGAGCGTTTCGGGCAGCGAGTTGCCGCGGTGGTTCAGGTCCGTGAAGGTACGTCTCCGACGCTGCACGACATCGCCACAGCAGCACGCAAAGAGATTGCCGGATACAAGGTTCCGCGCAGCGTGTGGTTTGTCGACCAGATCAAGCGCAACCCGGCCGGTAAGCCGGATTACCGGTGGGCGAAGGCCGAAACGGAGTCCCGTGAGGCCGACGACCACAACGGCAACGGTGCTCCCGAGGCAAACAGTGCAGAGAGCGTGGAAGCCTGATGAGATCCGATCTTGCCGACAAGTTCGGCATCGAATACCCGATCTTCGGATTCACGCCGTCGGAGCACGTAGCGGCTGCGATCTCTCGCGCCGGCGGACTCGGAGTCCTGGGTTGCGTGCGATTCAACGATCCCGAAGAACTCGAAGCTGCCCTGACCTGGATGGACGAGAACACCGACGGTAAGCCGTACGGCGTTGACATCGTCATGCCCGCAAAGGTTCCCACCGAGGGCGGCGCGATCGATCTCGACAAGTTGATCCCGGCCGAGCACCGCGCGTTTGTCGATCGCACCCTCGACGAGCTCGGTGTGCCGCCGTTGTCCGACGACGTCGAACATGCCACTGGTGTGTTGGGCTGGCTGCACTCCGTTGCCCGCTCGCACGTCGATGTTGCTCTGGGGCATCGAATTGCTTTGATCGCCAATGCTCTTGGTTCACCGCCGAAAGATGTCATCGATCAGGCTCATGCAAAGGGGGTCCCGGTCGCGGCGCTGGCCGGTGCTGTCGAACATGCCCGTCGTCATGTGGAGAATGGCGTCGACATCGTGATCGCGCAGGGCTACGAAGCCGGCGGGCATACCGGTGAGATCGCCTCCATGGTGCTGGTTCCCGAAATCGTCGATGCCCTCGGTGACTCTGCGGCCGTGTTGGCTGCCGGTGGAATCGGAAGCGGTCGACAGGTGGCTGCAGCTCTTGCGCTCGGTGCGTCCGGAGTGTGGATGGGTTCGTACTGGCTCACCACGTCGGAGTACAAACTGGGCAGCGCGTCAGGGGAAGGGCCGTCGGCAATTCAACGTGCATTGCTGAAAGCGACGTCGGCGGACACCGTTCGGTCCCGGATCTACTCGGGCAAGCCGGCGCGGTTGCTCAAGACGAAGTGGACCGAAGCGTGGTCGAAGCCCGGCGCACCGGACGCGTTGCCGATGCCGTTGCAGAATCTTCTGGTCAGTGATGCGCACCAACGTATTTCGGCGTCGGAGAATCCTGATGTCGTGGCAATGCCGGTCGGTCAGATCGTGGGGCGGATGAACGAGATCCGTCCGGTCGCCGAGGTTATGGCGGAGTTGGTTTCCGGATTCGAAGATGCGCGTGCGCGTCTCGACTCCATGAAATAGCAGACAGAGCAAGAGGCTCTCGGCCACAGTGGCCGAGAGCCTTTTGTTGTTTCAGCCCGCCAAGTCGTCCGGTCCGACGTTGTCGGCCAGCCATTCTCCGCGACTGAGCACGCCGCCGTCGTCTCGACGACGGGCGATCACGAAAATGACCAGGGCAGCGGCGGCGACCAACGCGAGGATGCGCGATGGCGTCAGGTTCGGATTCTTCATACTTGTAATTTTGCCGCAAGATCTGTCGGCATGGGAGATACCGTGTCGAAGATCAATGCTGCCTTGAATGTCCTAGGTCGATGTGTCCGCGTGCAGGTTTCCGATCCGCTGTCGTAGACCACCGAAATGCACGTCGAGAGTGTGCGCAGCTTCGATGGCATCGCCGGTACGAATAGCGTCGAGAATTGCGCGATGCTTCGACGCTATATCGACGAGCGGTGTATCCGAATGCCCGATTGCCTGCTGGATTTCGCTGTACACCTGCCAGAAGACATCCATCAATTGTGCAAGCACCTGATTGTCGAGCGGTGAATACAACCGGCTGTGGAAAGTCGCATCGATATCGGAGAAATTCTTTCCGGCTGCTGCGCGGACTTCCATCCCTGTGACGAGTTCGTCGAGAGCGTCGTGGTCCTCGGTGGTCATCTCTGCCATTGCGGCGCCGATCAGACCGGTTTCGAGAGCCTGACGGATATCGACCAATTCCATCGCTTCGTGGCCGGTGCCCTGAAGTGACAATCTGCCCCGGAACGTCAGGCCGTCGGCCAGCGCGTCGAAGTTACTCGGAGCGACAAACATTCCGAAACCGTGCCGGATTTCGACGACGCCCAAGGCCTGCAGAACCTTGAGAGCCTCGCGCAGAGTGTTCCTGCCGATTCCCAGTTCTTCGGAGAGTTCCGCCTCGGTGGGCATCGGATCACCGGGGGAGAGCCGACGATCCAGGATCAGGTTCATGATGTCTGATTGAAGTGCGCGCATACGGTTCTGCGCGCTGAAACGAGCACGCGGTGTGCCACTCCGAACAGACATCGATTCCCCTTTTCCGAATTGAACGTCCTTCATCCTATGTCCGCTTGTCGACTCCATCGGGTATCACGCATCCACGGTGCGTTGCAGCAGGCTTGGGGCCGCGCCGAGCAGTTTTGCGGTGTAGGCGTCGGACGGGTTGTCGAACACTTCTTGCGCAGTTCCCTGTTCGACGATCCGCCCGGCATTCATCACGACAATGCTGTCGGAGACGTAGCGAACGGTCTGGATATCGTGCGAGATGAAGACCATTCCCAGCCCGAGTCGTGCCTTGATGTCGCTGAGCAAATTCAGGATCTGCGCGCGCACCGACACGTCGAGTGCGGATGTCGGCTCGTCGGCGACGATCACGTCCGGTTCGAGTGCCAGCGCACGGGCGATGGCAACGCGCTGGCGCTGTCCGCCCGAGATCTGACTCGGGATGACTTCGAGCGCGGATTGGGGAAGCCCGACCAGTCCGACCAGTTCGCGGACCCGAGCAGAGCGGGTGGAACGATTCCCGATGCCGTGTACGTCGAGTGGATCGGTGAGGATGTCGGCCACCGTCATTCGCGCATTGAGCGCGGTAGCCGGGTCCTGGAACACGATGGAGATAGCGCGCCCGAATTCCTTGCGGACCGACGCCGATCGGGTCAGGGCACTCTGTCCACGAAAGACGACGTCGCCCGACGTCGGCTTCTGCAGTCCGACCATGACCTTCGCGAGCGTCGACTTGCCGCAACCGGACTCGCCCACGATGCCGATCGTCGTCCCTCGTCGCACGGCGATACTGACATCGTTGACGGCGTGCACGGTTCCGGGTTTGAACAACGATCCCGAACGAGTCTTGTGGACGACGTGAATGTTCTTCAGTTCCAGGATGGGTGTTTCGGCTGTGGTCATCGCACGCTCTCCAATTCCGATTCTGCGGATACGGGTGCCGCGGACTGGTTGGCGAACCAGTGCTCGGTCCCGCCGATCCGAACCATCTCGGGCTTTCGGTGGGGATCGGAATCCGGACGCAGGGAACGTTCGGCAAAACGGTCACCGGTGGCGAAGCTGCCGGGCGACGGCACGGTTCCCTGGATCTGGTGGAGCCGCGGAGCCTCGTCCTCGATGGAGAGAACGGCGCCGAGGAGGCCCTGGGTGTATTCGTGACGCGGATCGATGAGCAGATCGCTGGTGGGCGCTGACTCGACGACCTGACCGGCGTACATCACCGTGATCTTGTGGGCGAGCGAAGCAACGAGTGCAAGATCGTGGCTCACGAAAACCATCGCAAAGCCGAGCTTTTCCCGCAGATCGTTGAGCAGGTCCACAACCTGAGCCTGGACGGTGACGTCGAGAGCAGTGGTGGGCTCGTCGGCGACGATCAGGCGCGGGCTACGCGTGAGCGACATCGCGATGAGGACGCGCTGGCGTTGACCACCCGACAACTCGTGCGGGTAGCTGGCAAGCGTGCGAACCGGGTCGAGTCCGACAAGTTCGAGAAGTTCCTCGGCGGTACGTGTTCCGCCTCTTTTGGTGAGCTGCTTGAACTGGGCGCGGATCAACATTGCCGGGTTCAGGGAGCTGAGTGCGTCCTGGTAGATCATGGCCATGTCGTGTCCGCGAAGCTTGTTTCGTTCCCGGTTGTTCAGTTCGAGGACGTTGACGCCGTCGAAGAGGATCTCACCGGTCACCACTGCGGTCTTGGGCAGCAGGCCCATGATCGCCAGTGACGTCAGCGACTTGCCACAGCCTGATTCGCCGACCAGAGCCATCGTCTCGTTCGGGCGGACCGTGAAGCTGACGTTGTCGACGATCGCGGTGTCGCCGTAGCGTTCCGGGAAACGGATCGTCAGATTGCGTACCTCGAGCAGTGGAGCGGCGTCGCCTTCGTAGACAAGTCGATCGGTGCGTGTCCGTTCGGTTTCCGCCAGGATCTTCAGGTGCGTTTCGAGTGGCGTCGGCGCGACGACCGGTTTCAGCGCCTTGGTGACAATGACACTCGAGTCGGCGAAGTCATCACTGACAACCAGTGATTCGGCGTCTCGCGCGGCCTCTTCTTCCAGGATGAGCTCGTTGGACGTTTCCTCCGCAGCGGCGGTGCTGGCTGATTCGAGAGCTGTCTTCTTGGTCTTCTTCAGGCTCGGATCAGCCATCGCGTCGGTGAGACCCTCGGCGAGGACGTTCAGGGAGAGCACGGTCAGAAGAATCAGCAGACCGGGGAACACCGTTGCCCACCAACCACCGAGCAGGACCATGTTCTTGCCGTCGGCGATTACCGATCCCCACGACGGGTCCGGTGGTCGCACGCCCGCGCCGATGAACGACAGGCTGGCTTCGAGCACGATGGCGTCGGCAACCATGACCGTGCAGAACACGAGAACAGGGGCAGCGCAGTTGGTGACGACGTGCTTGACGACGATGTGGGAAGTGCTTGCCCCGATGACTTTTTCAGCGGCGACGTAATCCTCGCCGTACTGGGCGAGCACGTTGGCGCGAACGACACGCGCAACCATCGGGGTGTAGAGGAAGGCGATGGTGACGATGAGGACGGGGATCGAACCGCCGAACGCTGCAACGAGGACGGCTGCGAGCGCGATGCCCGGGAACGCCATGACGACGTCGAGCACACGCATGATGGTCTCGTCGACGGACTTTCGGCTGGTTGCGGCCACCGAACCGATGAGGGCGCCGGCGCACAGTGCCAGGAAGGTGGACCCGAGGCCGATAGTCAGTGACCAGCGTCCGCCGTACAGCAAGCGGCTGAACAGATCTCGGCCGAGACTGTCCTGGCCGAACCAGTGTTCCGCGCTGGGGCCGGACGTACCCACAGCTTGTTCGAGCGGGCTGTACTGCGTGATGAGCGGTGCGAACAGGCAGGCGAGGACGATGATCGCGAGGACGGCCATCGAGAGCCAGGCGGAGAGGGGAAACCGTGAAAAGGTGATACCGGGACGCGAAAGCTTCTCGGTGAGTTTTCTTCTCATCATGCTGCGCTCCGAAGTCGTGGATTGACAAGCAGGTAGAGGATGTCGACCGCGAGGTTGACGACGACGAAACCGACTGCGATGACGATGACAACACCCTGGACAACTGCGGGGTCGCCGTTGGTGACGCCGTTGATCATGAGCTGACCCATGCCGGGTAGGCCGAAGATCTGCTCGATGACAACGGCGCCGCCCAGGAGGTAACCGACGCGCAGACCCAGAACGGTGAGCGGGTTGATCAGCGCGTTACGCAACACGTTTCGCCCGATCACCACGGGGTAGGGCAGGCCGCTTCCGATGGCCGTGCGGACGTAATCCTTGTCCAATTCCTCGACCATGGACGTGCGGATGATGCGGGTGAGTTGAGCCGCGACGGGGAGTGACAGAGACAAGGCGGGGAGCGCCATGTACCACAGCCAGTCCGTGACCGAGTCGGCCGGATTGACGTAGCCGCCGGTGGGGAACCACCCGAGTTTGACAGCCAGATACTGAATCATGAGCAGCGCCAACCAGAATGACGGTGCGGCGACGCCGGCGAGTGAAACCACCCGGATGACCTGATCTGGCCAACGATCACGGAACAGGGCGCTGGTGACACCGAAGATCAGTGAGAGCACGATGGCGATCACCAGGCCCAGAACAGTGAGCTGAATCGTCAGCGGCAGTGCCGTGGAGATCGAATCCAGCACCGGGGTACCGGAAATCAGGCTGTCACCCATGTTCCCACTGAGGAGATCGGTGACGAAGTGGACGTACTGCAGCGGCAGTGGGTCGAGCAGTCCGTTCTCTTCCTTGAACTGCTGCAACTGTTCTGCCGTCGGGTTACCACCGTTGAACGCCGCCGTTGCGGGATCGGTGGGCGCGAACTGCATCACGATGAAAACAAACGCGATGATGCCGAGGATCAGGGGGATCAGTATCAGTAATCGCCTGATCAGCATGGGGAGGACTCTGGCCATCGGGGGATCTCTCAGTTGATGGGAAATTGCCGCGCGCGGGCGATCAGGCCGGCTTTGCCGCAAGCAGGTTGACGCCGGGGTACGGCAGCGGGGTGACGTCGGTGATCTTCTGCGGATCCCACGCGGTCAGCAGTTCCTGATGCAGAACCGGGTAGTAGACAGCGTTTTCGGCGATCTGGTTCAGGTACGACTGCACGAGGGTGCTGCGCTTGGCGGGGTCCGTCTCGCGAGTTGCCTCGTCCATCGTGGCGTAGATTCTCTGAGCCTGCGGCGTGTCGTCCCACTTGGCGTACGTCTTGGTCCACAGGCCGCCCTTGCTGTACGTGTAGCGAACGAGAAGGTCGACGTCGGATCCGAAAGCCTGCGGGTTCGACGTGCCGGCCGCGATCTGGAACTTCTGGCCACTGTTGAGCTTGCTGACCATCGCACTGGTGTCCTGCGGCTCGAGCGTGGTGTTGAATCCGACTGCGTCCCAGGACTCTTTGATAGTGGGGAGGCAATCGGCGAGCCAACTGACGTTGGTGGAGAGCAACGTGAGGTCGAGTCCGCTGACGCCGGCGGCAGCGAGGAGCGAGCGTGCCTTGTCCGGATCGTACGAGTAGACGGTGGACGCGCGCGAGTAGTCGGGATTGCGCTCGTACAGGTAGCTCGTGGCCGGAGCGGCCTTGCCGCCCAGGGCGATCTCGATCATCTTCGGAGTGTTGAGAGCGTAGAACATAGCCTGGCGAACACGAACGTCGTCGAACGGTGCCTGCGTCGTGTCGAAGAGCAGGTACATCAGGTTCATGCCCGGATTGCCCTCGACGGTACGTCCACCGGACGTCAGCGTCGGGACGTTCGCGACGGGGATGTTGTCGGCGAGCTGAGCGCCGGCATTGTTGCCCGACACTCGTGCGATACGCGAGGACGTGTCGACGATGGACAGCCAGTTCATGGTCGAGAAGTTGGCCGGACGCGGGCCGTTGTACGCGGGGAAGGCCTCGAATGCCGTGTTGCTCTTGGGAGTATGGCTGGTCACCTTGTACGGACCGGAGCCGACCACGAGCGCGCCGGACTTGGCTTCGTCCCAATGGCCGTCGAAGACATGCTTGGGCATGATCTTGGCAATCGAAAGGCGTTGAGCGGCAGCGCTGAACGGGTAGTTGAAGTTGAGCGTCACGGTCTGATCGTCGACCTTGGTGACGGACTGCAACCAGGAAGAGAAGAAGGCGCGGATCAGCACGTTCTGCTGGGGATCGAGAATGCGCTCGAAGCTGAAGACAACGTCGTCCGAGGTGACCGGGGTGCCGTCGTGCCAGGTGGCGCCGTCGCGGATCTGCATGGTCCAACTCGACGCCGTGGTGTCCGTGGGAACAGTCTTCGCCAGCGCGGCATACGTCTCGCCGGTGGCCGGATCGTTCTCGAGCAGGCCTTCGTACACGTGGTTGACCGCGGCCATCAGGAAGCCGGATGCGGTCTGCATCGGATCGAAACTCTGGTCGTTTCCGTAACCGATGGCAGTGGTGAGGTCGCCCGTGGACGAGGAGCCGCCCACGGCCGAGGTCGACGAGGGGCCGCCGCCGCACGCTGCGAGTGTTGCGGTGATACCTGCAGCTGCTCCGAGCAGGCCGGTGTACCGGAACAGGTCCCGGCGGGTGATGGCGGAGCTCAGCGGTCGTTGGTTCTTCAAGGCGGCCTCCAAGGCGGGGAGCGGGACATCTCGAGTGGGATAGGGGATGTCCTATGTTCGACGTCCGATGTTGCGTAACCTACATTGTGGATCAGAACGCGTCTAGAGAGTCGTGAGAACTCGCGGGGAGAAATTTCGTATTTCGGCGAGTTTCATTCACGATTTAGTGCTCTCACCTGCATAGATGAAGACTGTGTTACCGACCTCGAATTGACGGTCGATCGCACTGGCCGTATAACATAGGACATCCCTTATCCAATCTTTGGAGACTTCATGACCCGATACAAAGTCGGCGTGGTCGGTTGCGGATTCTTCGGTAGTTCACTCGCACGCGAGTTTGCTGCCCATCCACGTTTCGAACTCACGATGCTCTGCGACCGAGATATAGAGCGGGCGACGGAAGCCGCGGGAGAATTCGGTGCGACCCCCACCAACGATCACGGTGCGGTGGCGGCTGACGCGACGATCGACCTTGTTGTAGTCGCGACGCCCAATCACACCCATGCGGAACCGGCACTTGCCGCACTGACACAGGGCAAGGCAGTGTTCGTGGAGAAGCCACTCGCAGTCGAGCTCTCCGAAGCTCGCGGCATGATCGAGTGCGCCGACACCAACGGTTCGACGCTCATGGTCGGACACATCATGCGGATGATGCCGGGTGTGCGAGCCCTGGCCGCGTCGGTCCGGTCCGGAGACATCGGTGACGTCAACGCCATCGAGACATCGAGGTCCCGGTGGATAGACACCGCCGGCGCGGACCCACAGTGGTGGAAGCTCGACAAGAGTCAGACCGGCGGCGAACTCACTCACGAGATTCACGAACTGGATTTGATGTGCTGGCTCGGCGGTGACGTCGACGGCGTGTCGAGCATCGCGACACCGGAGGACGGATTCCGGACGACGGTCGTGAAGTTCGCCAACGGCGCGGTCGGCACCCACACGATCTCGACCCGCTCGCACACGTCGTCGTGGGATCTGACGGTCAACGGATCGGACGGCGCGCTTCGGGCGGATTTCCGTACCGGAGTTGTGCAGCGCTTCACCGGAGGTCAGGTTGTCGAATCCTGGCCCATCTTCGACGACGCGGACGAGAATCAGTCCTTGATCGACTCGGCAACCAAGACGCAGAAGTACAACTCCGGCGGCGGGGCGTCGTCGGTGTGGATGCAGGCCGCGATCCGCCACGAAATCGACGAGATCGCACGGGTTCTCGATTCCGGCGCCGAATCGCCCCTCACGGCGGACACCGACCGAGCGCTGGTCGTGGCGCAGCAGGTGCGCCTCGGACAAGCCGAGCCCGCGGACATTCGAGCTGCGCGATGAGCGTCCGCGTTGCCGTGATCGGCAGCGGCGGAATCGCGCGGGACCACGTACGTTCGCTCGCCGGCCTGCCGACAGTGGAGGTCGCCTACGTAGTCGGTAGTGACTTGAACCGGGCTGCATCGGTGGCTGCCCTCGCACCGGGCGCGCAGGCGAGCACCGACCTGGACCGAGTTCTGGCAGATCCGTCGATCACGGCTGTCAACGTCGTCGGGGCAACTCCGGATCACGCGCCGGTGACGATTGCAGCAGGCCGTGCGGGAAAGCATGTCCACGTGGAGAAGCCGGCCGCGCTGAGCGTCGCCGACTTCGACGCCATGGTTGCAGCGACCGAAGGCAACGGTACGTCGTTGATGGTCGGTCAGACCGTGCGGTTCCAGCCGTCGATCACCTCGATCGGCGCTTCCGTCGCGCAGGGCGCTATCGGTGATCCCCGCTTGATCCATTTGAGTTGGTACACCGGCCACGTCTGGCCGGGCGGCTGGCGCGGGTGGCAACACGACAAGGAACGCTCCGGTGGGCATCCCGTTCACAACGGAACGCACGCACTCGATCTGGTGACCTGGCTGATCGACCGCAAGCCGATTCGCGTGTTCGCTCGCAGCTTTCCGACGTTTGCCGCCGGCATGCCCGTTCATGACAGCTTCCATCTGACCGTCCGCTTCGAGGACGGTTCCTTGGCGCTGATCGAGTTGGCGTACGCGCTGCCACAATCGGGAAAGATGGTGCGTCGCATCGTCGTCTCGGGCACGCAGGGCACTCTCGCGCACGACACGGGCGATGATCCGGGGCTCATGTCCGACACCACCAACGCGCCGCCGTCGTCGATCGAAGACGCCATGACGCATCAGATGCGCCACTGGATCGGCACTCTTGACGGTTCTCAGACGCCGTTGGTCAAGAACTGGCAGGTGCGCGCGGCGCTCGCCACAGCCGTCGCCGCGCAACAATCGCTTGATACCGGGCGCGCCGTTGCAATCGGAGGGCAGCAATGACCAGCACTGGTTCGATCCGTGTCGGATTCATCAGCGGCGTAAGGCATGCCGGGTCCTACGCGGACTTGTTGCGGACCGACCCCCGCGTGCACCTGGTCGGTGTCGCCGACGAATCATCGGTGCCCGACTGGATCCGCGAAGACGGAATGAAGATGGCCGCTGCCGCCGACATCGCGTGGATCGACGACCTCGGTGAGCTTCTCGACCCCGACCGGATCGATCTGGCAGTGATCTGCAGCGAACCGACTCGGCATGCGAGGCTCGCTATAGCTGCCTTGAACGCGGGACTTGATGTCCTCGTGGACAAGCCGGTGGGAATCGACGAGACAGAAGCCGCGGCGGTTCAGGAAGCAGCTGAGGCAAACGGGCGCATCTGCACCGTAGTAAACCGCACGCATTCACCCGCCCTGCGGAGACTGCGCCGCTGGATCGACGCGGGAAACCTCGGACTTCCACGCCACGTGGACATCGAGTTCCTCGCCAGCGGAACACATTTTGCGACATCCGTGGAACGGCCGGAGTTGGTTGTCGACCCGGCACTGTCCGGCGGGGGAGAAGTTGTGAACTTCCTTGGATACGCCGCCGACTACCTCCGTTACCTCACCGGACTCGACGTCACCGAGGTGTACGCGGAGACAAGCACGTTGTACGGCGGCGCACACGAGAAGTTCGGTGTGGAAGACACCGCGCTCATTTCACTCGCGCTGGCACACGGCGTCACTGCGACCGTCACAGTCGGAAGAATCCCCGCAGCACCAGGTTTCGGTGCCAATACCGCAACGGTTCGGGTACTCGGATCGCACGGTTACGCCAGTTCGGACGACGACAAACCAGCGCTCATGCAGTTCGGTGCTTCCGGTGATGTCACCGCACTACCCATCGGGGGCTTCGGATCCGACAATGCGGTGTCGAGCTTCCTCGCTCACCTACTCGATCGACTGCCGAACCGGATCAACCCCGATTACTCGGTTGCCGACGCTCGCGCATCGATGCGCGTGATCGACGCCGCATACCGGTCCGCCGCGTGCGGGCAGCCGGTTTCCGTGTGATCAACCTTCAAGTGTTTTGCCCCGCAATTTAATCCGATAATCAACGTACGGAGACCCCATGAGCACGGACACCACGACCTTCAGCGGAATTGTTCCTCCGATCGTCACACCCTTGACCATTGACGGTGACGTCGACACGAAGTCGCTCGAGCGCCTCCTGTCGATGCAGATCGAGGCGGGCGTCGACGGCCTGTTCATCCTCGGTTCCTCGGGCGAGGTCGGCTACCTGACCGATGCTCAGCGCGCCCAGGTTGTGCAGACGGCCATCGGACATGTCGGCGGCCAGTTGCCGGTGTTGGTCGGTGTCAACGACATGACGACGAACCGCGTCATCGCAGTTGCCGAGCAGGCACGTGAGGCCGGTGCGGACGCCATCGTCGCGACAGCTCCCTTCTACGCGATCACCAACGCCGAAGAGACGGCCACGCACTTCCGCTCCATCCATGCGGCAGTAGACCTTCCGCTGTTTGCCTACGACGTTCCGGTCCGTGTTCACAGCAAGCTTTCCACCGCAATGCTGGTCGAACTCGGCCGCGAAGGTGTCATTGCCGGTGTCAAGGATTCGAGCGGCGACGACGTCAGCTTCCGCATGCTGCTGCGTCAGTCCGTCGGCCTGGAGAACTTTGCCGTCTTCACCGGCCACGAGGTTGTAGTCGACGGCTGCCTGCTCATGGGTGCATCAGGTGCGGTGCCCGGCCTGGCAAACGTCGATCCCCACGGCTACGTCCGGTTGTGGCGCGCCGCGCAGGCCGGCGACTGGGCTGCCGCCAAGGTCGAGCAGGACCGGCTCACGGATCTCTTCTCCATCGTCGACGCGCCGACGCCGGGCCGCGTCAGTGCAGGTGCTGCCGGATTGGGCGCCTTCAAGACTGCACTGGCTCTGCGCGGTGTCATCTCGAGCAACACGATGTGTGCTCCGATGCTGTCTCTCGACGAGTCCGAGGCCGCAACCATCAAGGTCATTCTCGAACGCGCCGGACTGATCTGACGATGACGCACGGGCAGGAGCGTTGGATCGGTGTCGACATCGGGGGCACCAAAGTAGCTGCAGCCGTGGTTACCTCTTCAGGTGAAGTACTCGAATCCGTTCGCGCAGCAACACCGGCTGCGGGCCGAGACGCGGTGCTCGACACTACAGCTGCACTGATCGACCAGTTACGCGTCACACACACCGTTGACGGAATCGGTGTTGGTGCACCGGGAATCGTCGATCGGTCCAGTGGTCGAGTGGTGTTCGCTTCCGACATCCTGCCCGGGTGGATGGGCGCAGAGGTGCGCAGTGAGCTCGAAGCGCGTATGTCGCTGCCGGTGACCGTGGACAATGACGTGCGAGTTATGGCGCACGGGGAGAACATGATCGGTGCCGGCCACGGTCGGAGTTCCGTGTTGTTCGTCTCGATCGGCACCGGCATCGGTGGCGCGCTGTCCATCGGCGGTCAACTCCGTCATGGCGCTCACGGCACGGCAGGTGAACTGGCACATCTGCTCGTTCCCGCGGCCGGTGCCATCGGCTGTGGCTGCGGCCGCACCGATCACCTCGAAGCGGTTGCCTCCGGACCCGCCATGGCTGCCGAGTATGCCGCCAGGGCTGGTGTTCCCGTGCAGCCTCTGCAGAAGGTGGTTGCACTGATGCACTCGGGTGACCCGATTGCCCGCGCAGTGATCACCGATGCGGGTGAACTACTCGGCCGGGTTCTGGCCGGAGTGGCAACGGCCTTCGATCCCGAGGTGATCGTCATCGGCGGCGGCGCCGCCCAGATCGGAGCAGATCTGCTGTCGCCCTTGATGTCGGCATTCCGCGTCGAAGCGATGAAGCCGATCGCCGAGACCGCCATTCTCCCGGCACGGTTGGGTACCGACGCGCCATTGGTGGGCGCCGGACTGCTTGCCGCCGCAACACGAACAGAGGTATCACGATGACACTCGACGAGTTACTGAAGATCATCAGCGGAAAGCTGGTCGTCTCGTGCCAGGCCGGCCATGGGCACGCGCTGCGTGACACGGCAACAATCGAGCGGATGGCCAGGGCTGCCGTCGACGGCGGCGCTGCCGCGATTCGCTGCGGCGGAGTGGGCGGAACACCCGACGTCGCCGCTGTCGCCGCTGCTGTGACGGTGCCGGTGATCGGTCTGACGAAGATCGGATCCTCCGGGGTGTTCATCACTCCGACACGAGAATCCGCGTTGGACGTTGTCGACGCCGGTGCGCAAGTCGTTGCAGCCGACGCGACATTGCGCCAACGCCCGGACGGATTGACATTCGCGGATACCGTCGAGGCAGTCCATGCGCGAGGCGCTCTGGTGATGGCTGATTGTGGAACGCTCGAAGATGGCATTGCGGCCGCAGAGGCCGGCGCCGACATCATCTCGAGTACCCTTGCCGGTTACACCGAGAACAGTCGACGGCTCAGTGGTCCCGATCTGGAGCTGATCTCGGAACTGAGGAACGCACTTCCCGATGCAGTGCTGATCGCGGAAGGTCGCTACCACAGCCCGGAGCATGCAGCGCAGGCGATTGCGCTTGGTGCGGATTCGGTAGTGGTGGGTACCGCGATCACCGATCCAGCCTTCATTACCGCGACGTTCGCCAAGGCGATCGCGGGCGCACGGAGCGATGGTCGATGACGGCTGAGCGTCGCAGAGTCGAAGCACTGCTGAAAGATTCGTCCACACCGATCCGGTGGGTGTTCACCGGCGACAGCATCACGCAGGGTTTGGCTCACACAAACGGGCAGCGCAGCTACGTCGAACACTTTGCGGAACGCATCCGTGGCGAGATGTCGCTGTTCAATCACATTGTGATCAACACCGGCGTGAGCGGTAACCGCTCGTCCGACGTCCGTGACGGATTTGCCCATCGCATCGAGATCTTCGAGCCGTCGGTGGTGCTGATCATGCTCGGCACCAACGACGCTCTCGGCGGCGGCGGCGTCGATCTCGAACGATTCCGGGAAGACCTGTCCGACATCATCTTCCGCTCACGTGCGCTCGGTGCCGTTCCGATTCTGCAGACGCCGCCGCCCATCGACGTCCCGAACGCGCCGACGCGATCCGCGCTGATCGACTACGTCGAGATGACCCGCCAGGTTGCCGCGTCGACGCGCGCGATCTTCATCGATCACTACGAGCAGTGGTTCGCGGATTCACCTGAGGGTCCGCCGCCGTCGCTCTTGGCTGATGCGTTCCATCCGAACGAAAACGGGCACTATGTGCTGGCGGACGCGGTGCTCCGCGAGTTGGGGATCGCCGACATGGACAGTTCTGTTGCAACACAGGTGATGTCGTGATCCTGCGTGGAAAGCTGATCACCGGAGGCCGCATGCTGGCCGACGGAGTCGTCGAGACGTCCGGTGATCGAGTGGTGTGGGCCGGACCCGCGTCGGAGCGGACGGACCAACTCCCGGAACCTGCTGATCCGGGCACGACGATCATTCCCGGTCTCGTGGACGCGCACTGCCATGGGGCCGGCGGATTCGGTTTCCCGGAAGCCGATCGCGACGGTTCCACCGCAGCGGCGGATCACCACCGACACAACGGAACGACCTCGGTGATCGGGTCGTTGGTGTCGGCGCCGCCGAATGTCTTGCACGGCCGCATCGAATTGCTGGCGTCGCTTGTGGAGCGCGGCACGCTCGCCGGAATCCATCTGGAAGGTCCGTTCCTGTCGGTACTGCGGTGTGGTGCACAGGATCCTGCAAGCATTCTCGACGGCGATCCAGCCCTGCTCGAGTCGCTGTTGGCTGCCGGGCGCGGTCACATCCGCTCGATGACCATCGCACCCGAGACCGCGCATTTTGCCGAACTGTCGACCATGCTGACCGAGAACGGCGTGGTGGTCAGCATCGGTCACACCGACGCGTCCAATCCGACCGCCGCCCGATCGATCGCACATTCGGCTCACGCACCGCTCAGTGCCACACACCTTTTCAACGGAATGGCGCCTATGCACCACCGCGAGCCTGGCGCAGTGGCTGCCTGCCTGGCGGCCGCAGCCCGTGGCCAGATGGTGGTCGAGTTGGTCGGCGACGGTGTCCATCTGGCCGATGAAACTGTCTCCACGGTGTTCGATCTTGTCGGCCCACATCAGATTGCTCTGGTCTCCGACGCCATGGCGGCAGCAGGTATGCCGGATGGGCGGTACCCGCTCGGTCCACTCGACGTGGACGTTGTCGACGGAGTGGCCCGACTTGCCGGACAAGGCGACACCGCAATAGCCGGCGGTACCAGCAGGCTGATGGACATCGTGCGTCGGACGGTGCTCGATGCCGGGGTGGATCTGCTCGCGGCGGTCACCGCCGCAACTGCAACTCCCGCCGCGCTGTTGGGATTGACCGGGATTGTCGGTGACCTCGTCCCGGGATGCCGCGCCGATCTTGTCGTTACCGACAAAAAACTTTTGCCCCGAGCAGTCATGGCTTCGGGAAACTGGCTTACGAACACCATGGAAAGCTGAGAGGAAGAACTCCGATGGAAATTGTCATCGTCAACGACGCGGATACAGCCGGCACGGTTGTCGCCGATATCTTCGACCACGCAGTACGCTCCGGCGCACGAACTTTGGGCTTGGCAACTGGATCGTCGCCGCTCTCCGTCTACCGCGAACTTGCGAGGCGCCACCGCGAGGAAGGCTTGAGTTTTGCCGGCCTGCAGGCTTTTCTGCTCGACGAGTACGTCGGCCTCCCGGATGGACACCCCGAGTCCTATGCGCAGGTAATCCGGACCGAGCTGGTCAATCACCTTGACCTCGACAGTGCTCGCGTGTTCAGTCCGAACGGAACTACCGGAGACCCGTTCGGCGCTGCCGCAGCCTACGATCGCGCGATCGCCGCCAACGGTCCGGTGGATGTACAACTCCTCGGCATCGGGGCAAACGGCCACATCGGATTCAACGAGCCGACGTCGTCGCTGACCTCACGCACACGGGTGAAAACGTTGACCGAACAGACCCGGATAGACAACGCACGATTCTTCGAGAGCCTCGACGACGTTCCGCGCCACGTCATCACACAGGGTCTCGGAACGATCTGCGACGCAGGGCATCTTGTGATGATCGCAACCGGAGAACACAAGGCAGACGCGATCGCCGCCGCGGTCGAAGGACCCCTCGCCGCGGTCTGTCCCGCATCGGTTCTTCAATTGCACCCACACGCAACAGTTGTCGTCGACGAAGCCGCGGCGTCGAAGCTTCAGCTCACCGAGTTCTACAAGACGGTGTCAGCGCACAAGCCGCTCGCGCAACACTACTGAGCCGACGCCGCACCTTCACTGTGCTCCGACCGTGACTTTCTCGAGAGTGAGCGCCCGCTCAGGCGTGAGCAACTGGAATTCGGCCTCGCCGCGTTGACGGATCCAGACCGGATCGCTGGTATTCCAGCGCTCCGCGCTCTGGGTTCGGGTGACAACTTTGAAGGTTGCGGTCCGCGGAAATTCGCTGCAGACCCGGATGAGTGTGGGCTTCTGCTTCGGGCCCAGCTCAGGACGTGAATCTATGTATGCGGCAACCGCTTCGGGATCGAAGTTGCTGACATCACCTACCGGGATGACCGACGCCATCACTCGGTCGCCGACATCGCTGTCCGGGACTGCGTAGACGGACACCTGCGCAAAGCCGGGGTAGGCGGTCAGCGCGCGTTCGATGGGGGCGGCGCCGATGTTCTCGCCGTCGACGCGCAGCCACCCGGAACTGCGCCCCGCGAAGTAGACGTATCCGTCGGCGTCGGCGTACGCGAGGTCGCCGGTCCAGTACTGACCGTTGCGCATACGTTCGGCGTCGGCTTCGGGGTTCTTGTAGTACCCGGCGAAGGCTCCCGGACCGGTCACGTTGACCATTTCGCCGGTTGCCTCGTCTGCGTTGACGATCCGGCCATCCGCGTCGAATTCTGCAGGTGGGCAGGGAACTCCGGTTTCGGGGTGAAGAATCTTCACGCCTTCGGGGAGCAGTCCGAGAGTGCCGGCACGGGGGACAGGCGCTGCGCCGATCGACACTCCACCCTCGGTGGAACCGAATCCGTCGATGACGCGCGCGCCGAAGCGACGGACAAACGTGGCGACTGCGGGAGCGGCACCCTCGTTGCCGTACATGATCTTCAGAGTGTTGTCGTGATCGTCGGGCTGCTCGGGTGTCGCGGCGATGAAGGAAAGCGGTTTGCCGACGTAGTTGGAGTAGGTGATGCCGTACTTGCGGACGTCAGGGAGGAATCCCGAAGCGGAGAACTTGCGACGCATGGCAATTGCGCACTTGCGGTGCAACGCGATTGCCCACGCTGCCATGATCGCGTTGGAATGGAACATCGGCATTGCCATGTAGATGACATCGCTCGGCCCGAGTTCGAATCGATCACCGAGCATGATCGCGGGATCTGCGATCTTGGAGTGCGTGCAACGAACAGCCTTGGGATCGCCGCTGGTCCCGGAGGTGAAGATGAGCATCATCAGGTCGTCGGCAGAGACTGCGCAGGCGTTGTGCGGGGAATGGGCGAAGGGCGCCAACAGTTCCGTCCACTCCGGCGAGTCGACGTTGATCACCCGAACATCGCCGAGGTCGACACCGTCGAGAAGATGCGCCTGACTGTTTTCGGTGAAGATGATCTGGCAGTCGGCCAATGCGACATCTCGAGCCAGCGCCGGCCCCCGCCTCGTCGTGTTCAGTCCGGCCAGCACCGTGCCGGAGAAGGCCGCTGCGCCCAGTAGCAGCGAGAACTCCGGAATGTTCTCCATCAACAAACCGAAGTGTCGTGGACGCTCGTGGTCGAGCACAGCATCGAGCATCGCGGCGCGGTCGAACGAGGCCTGGATATGCTCGCGCCAGGTGATGACCTGGTCCTCGAATCGGATGCCGTACGAGTCGATCTCACTGACTCCGAGGAGCAGATCTGAAACGGTGGGGCTCTCACTCATAATTGCATCATTACCGATTCGTCGAGGACCAGGTCCGGGTATTCCGCTTGGTGGGACTCCGCTTAATGAGACAAGCTCATGCGGGCTCGTCAGCGAGTTCCTTACCGAGACTGCGCAGCAGATCGGTGGTGTTGCCGAGCAGGAATTCGTGACGCTTGGCAGCGAGGAAGTACCGGTGGATCGGGTGATCCTCGTCCAATCCGACGCCGCCGTGGACGTGGACGGCGGTGTGTGCGACGCGATGGCCGGCGTCGGCTGCCCAGAACTTCGCGGTCTTGACGGACTCGCTGGCAGGGAGAGATTCGCTCAGCTGCCAGGCCGCTGCCCAGAGAGTCAGACGCACTCCCTTGACGTCGATGTACCCGTCGGCCAGTCGTTGAGCCACAGCCTGGAAGCTGCCGATCGGGCGACCGAACTGGACTCGCTCGCGCGCGTATTCCGCGGTCAATTTCAGGGCCTGATCGAGTACACCGTATTGGTATGCGCTGGAACCGAGTCGGGCACGTTCGACGATCCATTCGCTGATCTCGGAGCCCCGAGCCACCGAGCCGAGCACCCGGTCGTCCGGTAGTTGGACCGCATCGAGATCGACCTGGCCTGCGCTGCCGAAGTCGACTATCGACTGCCTTGTGACACTGACACCGACGTCGCCCGGCTGCACCAGGAACACGACAACACCGTCGTCGGTGCTTGCGGGGACCAGGAAGAGGTCGGCTATCGGTGCGCTGTCGACCACGATCTTCGTGCCGGTCAGCTCCCAACCGGTTTCCGTTCGGTTCGCACGCGTGAACGGGAGAGCCGGATTGTCGCCCCATTCTTCGGACAGCGCTGCTGTCAGGATCTTCTCGCCGCGTGCTGCGGGCGCAGCCCAGTCGGCGCGCTGGGTGTCGTCGCCGAATTCCGCGATCGCGGCGGCGGACGACACGATGGACGTCAGATACGGCACCGGCGCAACAGCCCGGCCCAATTCGACAAGAATGCTGCACTGCTCGAGCACACCAAATCCGTCTCCGCCCACCGATTCCGGCAAGGCTGCGCTGAGAACGCCGGACGATGCGAGCGCCGCCCACAGTGTGCGGTCGGTGCGGTCCTGCGCTGCGTCGAGTTCACGGAGGCGGTCGTTGGTGACCAGTTCGGTGACAATTCCGCGGGTGAGGCCGGCCAGATCGTTCTGGGCCTCGGTGAAGGTGAAATCCATGTCGCGAGGTGTCCTTATCGCTTTGAGGGCGGCAAGCCCAGGGCCGTCATACCGATGATGTCGCGCTGCACTTCGTTTGTGCCGCCGCCGAACGTCAGGATCAACGAGGAACGGTGCATCCGTTCGATTCGTCCACGTAGGACCGCGCCGGGGGAGTTCTGCCGGATGACGGCCGACGTTCCGAGGATTTCCATCAGCAATCGGTAAGCCTCGGTGGCGAATTCGGTGCCGAACACCTTATTGGCCGACGCCGCTTCCGGGCCAGGAGCGTGATCGGTGGTCGACGCGATTTCCCAGTTCATCAGTTTCAGGTACTCGGCCTTGGCATGAACCCGCGCCAGGTTGATCTGCACCCATTCCTGATCGATCATGCGTCGGCCGTCGGGAAGCTTGGTGTTCTGGGCCCACTCGCGGACCTCGCGCTGCGCCGTCAGAATCGGACCGGCCGAGGTAAGCGCAACACGTTCGTGATTGAGCTGATTGGTGATCAGGCCCCAGCCGCCGTGTTCCTCACCGACGATCGACGACGCCGGAACACGCACATCCTGGTAGTAGGTGGCGCTGGTGTCCGGTCCGGCCATGGTGTGCACCGGCGTGTAGGAGAATCCTTCGGCGGTGGTGGGGACGATCAGCATGCTGATTCCCTTGTGCTTCTTGGCTTCCGGATCGGTGCGGCAGGCGAGCCAGATGTAGTCCGCGTACTGGATGAGGCTTGTCCACATCTTCTGGCCGTTGATGATGTAGTCGTCGCCGTCCTTGACGGCGGATGTGCGCAGCGATGCCAGGTCGGTTCCGGCTCCGGGCTCGGAATACCCGATGGCAAAATGCAGTTCGCCGCGCGAGATCTTCGGCAAGAAGAACGCCTTCTGCTCCTCGGTGCCGAAATGCATGATTGTCGGGGCCACGGAGTTGATGGTCAGGAAGGGCACCGGCGCTCCGGCGATCGCAGCTTCGTCGGTGAAGATCAGCTGGTCCATGGCGGATCGTTCCTGCCCGCCGTACTCCTTGGGCCAGCCGAGCGTGAGCCAGCCGTCCTGGCCCATCTGTGCCACAACTTCGCGGTAGACGTTTCCTTCGCCGTACTCGCCGGTGGTGGCTGCGAGGGCTTCCCGGCGTGCCGGGGTCATCAGTTGAGCAAAGTACGCGCGCAACTCCTCCTGAAGCGCTTGTTGCTCAGGTGTGTAGGTGATGTGCATGGTTGCCTCTCGAAGTAGAGATACAAATCGACTATCTGGCACAGGTTCTATAGGCAGGTTCTCCGGGCGTGGCACGCACGTGGGCGAATCCAGGCACTCGTTTCTGCTACTTTTCCGAATCATTGCACACGAGGTGGAACAGGTTCTAGTGTTATGGCAGGAACGGTGCGGAGCGCAGCCCTGCGATGCCCGTTTCTCCACTAGTCTGTGGCGCCCAAATGTGTGAGTAGAGAAGAGGAATACCCATGGAGGTCAGGGTTGATCTGGACCGTTGTGAGGCCAACGGAGTCTGCGTCGGTATCGCCCCCGATATTTTCGACCTCGACGACAACGAGGAGTTGGTGATCAGTTCGGCGCGTCCACCGGAGGATCGCTGGGAGGATGTTCGTTCCGCGATCGCCCAGTGCCCACGCGCCGCATTGACGGAACATCCGTGAGGGCTATTGCCCAAAACAGGAACACGTTCTAAAGTTGCGAAGTCGTGAGGCCCGACAGGCTCCGCCGAGACGGTCGGGTTCACGATCGCACAGAACTGGGAGAACGCGTCGATGAATGCTGTGAAGAGCGAGGACACCAGTCTCGAAGGCAAGGTCGCCATCGTGACCGGTGCCGGATCGGGACTCGGAAAGTTCGAGGCCATCGCCCTGGCGAAAGCCGGCGCGTCGGTGGTTGTCAACGATCTGGCGCCGAACGAGGCCGTCGAAGCAACTCTCGACGAGATTCGTAGCCTGGGCGCCAAGGTCGAATTTGTTGCCGGCAATGTCGGCGAACGTTCCACGGCGGACGCGCTCATGGAGAAGGCGCAAGGCCAGTTCGGCAGTGTCGACATCGTAGTCAACAACGCCGGAGTCGTCCGCGATCGGATGCTGTTCAACATGTCCGACGAAGACTGGGATCTGGTACTCGAAGTCCATCTGCGTGGACATTTTCTGTTGTGCCGCAACGCCGCTGCGTATTGGCGCACCAAGTCGAAGGAAGCCGGCGCGCCGGTATACGGGCGCATCGTCAATACGTCGTCCGAAGCGGGATTGCTGGGGCCGGAAGGTCAGCCGAATTACGGTGCCGCCAAAGCGGGCATCACGGCGCTGACTCTCTCCGCCGCTCGCGGGTTGTCTCGATACGGGGTGCGCGCCAATGCCATCTGCCCACGGGCACGGACGTCGATGACCGAGGGTGTTTTCGGTGACGCGCCGGACGAGGGCATCGATCCGCTCTCACCCGAGCATGTGGCCTCGTTGGTGTCGTATCTGGCATCGCCGGCAGCAGACGCAGTCAACGGTCAGGTCTTTATCGTCTACGGCCCCATGGTCGCGCTGATGGCGGCGCCCGTGGTGGAGCGGCGGTTCGACGCCGACGGGGCGGCCTGGTCGCCCGAGTCGTTGTCCGTCGCGATCGGTGATTACTTTGCCGACCGGGATCCCGCCACGATGTTCTCGGCTTCTGCAGCTCTTCGGGAGTTGGGCTGACGCGAGTTGCTGCCGGCTTGCCCACGACACGAAACTCAAATTCACAGATATCGCCGTTGTCGTCGTGTTTTTTGGTAGAAAGAGCATGGTCACATGTCCGAATGACTGATTTGTCGCGAATACGAGACTGTCGGTCTTCAAAAAAGTGGACTGTGTTCTAATTTCGCGCGTCATGGGCAGGGTGGTAGAACCCGCGAACGGAGCGCGCGTTTTCTGATTGTTGACGGCATCGCCGATGTTGATCATCCACCAAAAGTATTAACTTGCATGATATTTCGATCATTTGTCCGCAAATGGCGGACAGTATGAGGTGTGTTCGATGCAGGGTTTCCCGGTCGTGAAATTTGGCTATTCCCGGTGATATGCGCCCGTTTTTGACAGGTGAACACGTTCTAGTTAATATGACCTGAGTCACAAGCTGTCGGGGGCTGGACTATGCAAACAGACAGTGTTGCGGCAACAAGAGACGAGGAGGACGGATGGTAGACCTCGTCGAGGTGCCATTACGGGCGGTCGGTGGCTTCTTTCAGATGTCAGCGGAAACCTTGCGGGCAGTCTTTTCTCGTCCCTTCCAGCGTCAGGAATTCATCGATCAGGCCTGGTTCGTAGCCCGGGTCTCGATGGTCCCCACCGTGCTGGTCGCCATCCCGTTCACCGTGCTCGTCAGCTTCACCATCAACATCCTGTTGCGGGAGATCGGCGCTGCCGACCTCAGCGGTGCGGGAGCCGCGCTCGGCACCGTCACACAGGTCGGCCCCATCGTGACAGTCCTCATCGTCGCCGGCGCCGGCGCCACCGCAATCTGCGCGGACCTCTCCGCCCGTACCATCCGCGAAGAAATCGACGCGATGAGAGTGCTCGGCATCAATCCGATCCAGCGGCTTGTTGTGCCTCGGGTGCTTGCGTCCACCGGAGTGGCCCTGCTGCTCAACGGCCTGGTCATTACCATCGGCATCCTCGGCGGTTTTGTGTTCTCGGTATTCATCCAGGACGTCAACCCCGGAGCATTTGTCAACGGCATCACCTTGCTGACCGGATTCGGCGAGCTGATGCTCTCGATGGTCAAGGCTGGACTCTTCGGCATGATCGCCGGACTTGTCGCCTCGTATCTCGGGCTCAACGTCAAGGGCGGCGCCAAGAGCGTCGGCGACGCCGTCAACCAGACCGTCGTGTTCGCCTTCATGGCGCTGTTCGTCGTCAATGTGCTCATCACCACCATCGGTATCAAGTTGACGGCCGGATGAGGCGCACGGCGAGCAGGAGAACTGTGACACACCACGACGGACGGGAGGCGTACTGATGGCATTGGCAGCAGCAGGGCGTTTCCCGCGAACTCGGCGGCAGATTCGATCCGTCTCTCGCGGCGTCGACAGCATCGGTGATCAGGCACTGTTCTTCGCGAAAGCAATCGGACACGCACCAAAGGCTTTGATGCGTTATCCACGCGAGACACTTCGCTTGATCGCCGAGATCAGCATGGGAACCGGAGCACTGGCCGTCATCGGTGGCACCGTCGTGATCGTCGGCTTCCTGACTCTCTTCACCGGAGCCACCATCGCCGTGCAGGGCTACAGCTCGCTCGGAAACATCGGCGTCGAGGCACTGACGGGATTCTTCGCAGCGTTCATCAACGTTCGTATCGCCGCACCCGTCATCGCGGGAATCGGTTTGGCCGCCACCATCGGTGCCGGCTCCACCGCGCAACTCGGAGCGATGCGTGTGTCGGAGGAGATCGACGCCCTGGAGACGATGGCCATCCCGTCCATCCCGTATCTGGTCAGCACCCGTGTCATGGCCGGCATGATCGCCATCATCCCGTTGTACTCGCTGGCAGTGATTGCGTCGTTCATGGCCAGCCGTTTTGCGACGGTGTACCTGTACAACCAGTCCGGCGGTGTGTACGACCATTACTTCACAACCTTTCTGATACCCACGGACATATTGTGGTCGTTTGCGCAAGCGATAGTCATGGCCCTAGCGGTCATGTTGATTCACACCTACTACGGCTTCAACGCGACCGGTGGCCCGGTCGGCGTCGGCGTCGCCGTGGGTAATGCGGTGCGCGCCTCACTGATTGCGGTTGTCACCGTCACCCTGCTCATCTCACTCGCCATTTACGGTGGGTCCGGCAACTTCAACTTGTCGGGATAGGGGACGGAGAGAATGACAGTTCCCAGGTGGCACAAGAAACTTGCCGCGGCCGGTTTGATCCTCGGACTCGCGGCAATCGTGGCCGTCGCACTCACCATGTTTGCGGGCGGCTTCACCGAGAGCACCCCCATCACCGTGATGTCCGCTCGCGCCGGTCTTGTCATGGAACCGGACGCCAAGGTGAAATTGCGCGGCGTGCAGGTGGGCAGCGTCGAATCGATTTCCCTCGACGGAGATCAAGCGAGTCTGCAACTGGCGATGTATCCCGACCAGATGTCGAAGATTCCGTCCAACGCCGGCGTGGAGATCAAGTCCACCACCGTCTTCGGAGCCAAGTACGTCAACATCGTCATCCCGGACGATCCGTCGACACAGCCCATTCAAGAAGGTGCGGTCATTACCTCCGACAGCGTGACCGTCGAGTTCAACAGTGTGTTCGAACATCTTTCGGAGGTACTGGCCCAGGTCGAGCCGGAAAAGCTGAACGCAACACTCGGTGCTATTTCGACGGCACTCAACGGCCGCGGCGAAGCACTCGGCGAGGTTCTCGAATTGGGCGACACCTACTTGCAGAAGATGAATCCCACGCTGCCGCAACTGCAAGAGGATCTGGCGAGCGCGGCCACGGTCACCAACCTGTACGCGGACGTGGCACCGGACCTACTGCGCATCCTCGACAACGCAACCACTACAAGTGGTTCCATCGTGGCCGAGCAGGCCAACCTGGATCTGCTGTTGCTCAACATCACCGGCCTCGCCAACACCGGTAACGCCTTGCTGACCGACAACGAGCAGGACCTCACCACGTCCCTGGACACCCTGACGGCAACCACGACGCTGCTCGAGGAATACTCACCCGGTCTGACGTGCTTCCTCGTCGGATTGAACGACGGGCGCATCAAATTCGAGCCGATGGCCGGCACCGGTGACAAAGCGGCCTTGATGCTCAGTGCGAGCTTCATGTGGGGTGCAAAGGCGTACACCAATCCGGAGTCCCTTCCCAAGGTTGCCGCATCGGGCGGCCCGAATTGTTACGGCTTCCCCACCTTCGATCCGAAGGTCGACGGTAAGGCCCCGTTTGCGGTCACCAACACCGGAAACGTGCCGTTCGTACCCAACACGGAGTTCGAGGTGACGGTTCCGACGATCTTCCAGTTCCTCTTCGGGGACTCTTACGAACAGGACGGGGAGTGATGAGACCGACAACGGTAAAGCTCTTGATCTTCACACTCGTCATGTCGGTGATTTTTGCCGGACTGGCCATCGTGTTCAGTCAGGTGCGATTCAGCAGTAGCAACGGTTTTCACGCCACGTTCGCCGATGTTTCCGGTCTGAAGTCCGGCGACAAGGTGCGGATCGCCGGTGTTCCGGTCGGATCCGTGACGGGCGTGTCCATCGATGATTCCAACCAGGCTGGAGTCAGCTTCGACGTCGATACCCAGTACTCGTTGATGAAGAGCACCAAAGCGACGGTCCGCTACGAGAACCTG
The DNA here is from genome assembly GCF_003023755.1 of Rhodococcus sp. AD45-ID. Lineage (NCBI taxonomy): Bacteria > Bacillati > Actinomycetota > Actinomycetes > Mycobacteriales > Nocardiaceae > Rhodococcus > Rhodococcus sp. AD45-ID. The sequence continues at coordinate 395,237 of NZ_PYHL01000003.1, forward strand.
GTCGGCGATCGCTACATGGAGCTACTGGAAGGCACCGGTTCGACCGAATCTTTGTCGTCCGGCGGTTCGATTCCGGTTGATCAGACATCGCCCGCTCTGGACCTGGATCTGTTGCTCGGTGGTTTCAAGCCGCTCCTGCGCGCGCTGGATCCTCAGCAAGTCAACGATCTGTCAGGAGCGCTGCTTCATGTCCTGCAAGGCCAGGGCGGAACTCTGGTTTCTCTTCTGGGAAACACCAATTCGTTCACCAATACGCTCGCGGATCGCGACCAGTTGATCGGTGACGTGATCACCAATCTCAACGACGTTCTCGGGACGATCAATGACAAGGGCGATCAGTTCTCCACCACGATCGATCAACTCCAGCAGTTGGTGAGTGGTCTGGCGCAGGACAGCGGTCCGATCGCAAATTCGATCACCGAAATCGCGGGTGCAACAGGGGATCTTGCGGCGCTACTGGGAGCTACCCGTCCGGACATTCAGACGTTGATCGGTGAAACCAACCGCACGATGACACAACTCGATCTGGGCAAGGAAGACATCAACACCGCACTCGCGCGTCTGCCCTCGGACTACCAGAAGCTGATCCGCGTCGGAACCTACGGTTCGTTCTTCCAGTTCTATCTGTGCGCCAACACCTTCAAATTCTCCGGCCCTGACGGAACCACGATCGTCCTGCCCACGGCAGTACAGACCACGGGAAGGTGCGCGAAGACACAATGAGTCCTGCCCGTGAACGAAATCCCGTACAGATCGGCGTCGTCGGTCTGGTCCTGGCTGTCGCGACGGTCGGTGCCACACTGCAATACGATCAGCTCCAGTTCCTGTCCGGCGGTATCCGGCACTCCGCTTACTTCGCCGACGCAGGCGGTTTGGTTGCCGGTGACAACGTGACGCTGGCAGGCGTCAACGTCGGCAAGGTCAGCGAGGTCGAACTCGACGATCAAAGCGTGCTGGTCACCTTCACCGTCCAGGACGGCATTGCACTCGGAGAACAGACGTCAGCCGACATCAAGACGAATACCGTGCTTGGCCGCAAGTCGCTGGCCGTTCGGTCCGAGGGGCCGGGGCTGTTGCGCACCGGTACGCCGATCCCCTTGGAACGCACCAACTCTCCGTACTCACTCAACGAAGCACTCGGGGATCTCGGTACCACCGCGGCGGAACTCGACACAGAACAGATCAACGATTCTCTCAACGCGATCTCGGATACGCTTGCCGACACCCCGCCGGAGTTGCGGGGAGCCCTCGACGGCATGACTCGGCTCTCGCAGAGCATCAACGCGCGAGACGAAAGTTTGCTCCAATTGCTCTCGCGCGCTGAGGACGTCACCAAGATTCTCGCGGATCGCAGCGGGCAGATCGACTCTCTGCTGGTGGACGGAAACAAGCTGTTCGGTGAGCTGAGCTTGCGTCGTGACGCGATCAGTGAGCTGATCGTCAACACCTCAGCGGTATCACGTCAGCTCTCGGGGTTGGTTGTGGAGAACGAGGCCCAGATGGGTCCCACCCTCGAGAAGCTGAATTCTGTTGCCGAGGTTCTTCAGAACAACAAGGACAACATCTCCGGCGCGCTCGACGGCCTCGGCCCGTACATCACGGCACTCGGCGAGACCGTGGCAAGCGGACCGTTCTTCGACGCCTTCATCATCAACATTCTTCCCAGTAACTGGTGGAAGACCCTGGTGGACAGCAGCGTTGATCCCGAACAAATTCCGTCGGACCTCGAGGACTTCTTTCCCGGGATTCCGCCGACGATCAGGGGGCCAGGAGAATGACCGACACAACAGCCTCCACCGGCTCGCGTAAGAAGTGGGTACTGATCGGCGCTGCGGCGCTGGTCGTCCTACTCGTCGCGGCCGCGGCTTACCTTCTGATTCCGGGACTGGGCAAGACCAAGATCTCCGCCCACTTCGTGTCCACGACGGGACTGTACGAAGGCGACGTCGTCCGCGTACTCGGCGTCAACGTCGGCAAGGTCACGAAGATCGAGCCTCGAGATCAGGACACCTACGTCGAGATGGCTGTCGACCGCGGCGTCGACGTACCAGCGGATGCTCAGGCACTCATCGTCGCGCAGAGCCTCGTTTCTGCGCGGTTCGTTCAGCTGACCCCGGTCTATTCCGGTGGTGACCAGATGCCAGACGGTGGCGTTATTCCGATCGAACGCACCGCGGTCCCGGTCGAGTGGGACGAGATCAAAACGGAACTTGCCAAACTCTCCGAGGCACTAGGCCCGGAAGGTATCGACGACGAAGGTTCATTGGGACGCTTCATCAATACGCTCGGCGACAACCTCGAGGGCAACGGAGAATCCATTCGGATGACGTTGCGCGAGTTGTCCGACACCATGCACACACTGTCTGAAGGCCGGACGGATCTCTTCTCCACCATCCGTAACCTGCAGGCGTTTGTCACCGCGCTGTCCTCGAGTAACGAGCAGATCGTGCAATTCAGCGGACATCTCGCTTCGGTCAGCAGTGTTCTCGCAAGCAGCTCCGACGAATTGGGTACCGCCCTGAGCGATCTCGACCTCGCGGTGGGTGACGTCCAGCGGTTTGTCAACGACAATCAGGCAGCTCTGAGTGAATCGGTGGCGCGGTTGGCCGACGCGACCCAGGTACTGACCGACAAGCGCCCCGAGATCGAACAGGTGCTCCACTCGGGCCCGACATCGCTGGCCAACTTCTACCAGATCTACAAGCCGGCGCAGGGCAGCATGACCGGTGCAATTGCACTGAGTAACTTCAAGAATCCGATTCAGTGGATCTGCGGATCCATTCAAGCCATCGATACCGGTCCAGCTGAGAGAAGTGCCGACCTGTGTAAGGAGTATCTCGGCCCGGTGCTCAGCACGCTCATCATGAATTACCCGGGATTCCTCTTCAACCCGGTTTCCGGAGTTCAGGCCTTCCCGGACCAGATCGTGTACACGGAGCCCGGTTTGGAAGCGGCGGCAAGTCCGGGTCAGGCCGCGTCGGCCCCGCAGGCGGCAGCAGATCCGTTGAACGGCGTGCCGATGCCTTCCGTGCCCAAGGACCTCACCGAACTCTTCAACATGGGGGGAGGCAACTGATGCGCGCCAGAGGTAAAGCAGTAGTGGTGACGTTGGCCGTCGGCGTTGCGCTCGGCGCCAGTGGTTGTGAATGGAACGGGCTGAACTCCGTGCCGATGCCCGGCACCCAGGGCCGAGGCGAGGGGTCGTACGAGGTTCAGATCGAGATGCCCAATGTCACTACCCTGTCGCAGAATTCACCCGTCCGGGTGGACGACGTGGCCGTGGGGAGCGTCTCGGCTATCGAGGTCCAGGGCTGGCATGCTCTGGTGACGGTGTCGCTCAACCCCGAGGTCGAGTTGCCCGCCAACGCGACCGCGAAGATCGGGCAGACCAGTTTGCTCGGATCGCAGCACATCGAACTGGCTCCGCCGGTCGAGGAGGCGCCGGAGGGGCGTCTCGAGGCCGGCGACGTCATTCCCCTCGAACGAGCGGGTGCCTACCCGACCACCGAGCAGACGCTGTCTTCGTTGTCCGTCGTACTGAACGGTGGCGGACTAGCACAGGTGCAGGACATCACCACGGAATTGAACGCGGCACTCATCGGGCGAGAGGATGCTGTTCGCGACTTGCTCCCGCAACTCGACCAGCTCGTCGGAAGCCTCGACAAGCAACGCGGAGACATCATTTCGGCGATGGAAGGTATCGACCGGCTGTCGTACACCGTCGAGGCGCAACGTGACACTCTGAACAAGGCGCTCGACGGAATCCCCCCGGCACTGGACATCCTGGTGGCACAACGTCAGGACATCACCAACGCGTTGACGTCCCTCGGCGGCCTGAGTGAGGTGGCCAGTCGCGTCATCAACGAAAGCGGCGAGGATTTTGCCACCAATGTTCGGTCGCTGTCTCCAACTCTGAAAGCGCTGGCCGATTCCGGTAATGCGCTGACGCAGGTGCTCGGGGTTCTGCTCACGTTCCCGTTCCCGCAAAACGGAATCGACAACGTCATTCGAGGCGATTACGCCAACCTGGCCATGACCATCGACTTGACGCTGCCGCGACTCGACGCGAACTTCCTCACCGGTACACCGCTTGCAGGTTCCCTGGGCGGCCCGGAAGGTGTTCTCGGCACGCAAGCAGGGCTGGGCGGGCAGGCAGGCAACCCGTTGAGTGATCCACTCAGGCCGGCCGCAGTTCCGGCTCCCGCAGCCCCGGCTCCGGCAGCAGAGGCTCCCGCGGCGGACCCGAACACCATCACGATCCCGGGACTTCCGCCGATCACCATTCCAGGACTTCCTCAGGGGGCACCAGCACCATGATGCTCACAAAGTTCGTCCGCATCCAGCTTGTCATCTTCGCGGTATTGACCGTCATCGGTCTGGTCGTGATGGCAACACAATACGTACGTGTTCCGGCGATGGTCGGGATCGGACGCTACGCCGTCACCGTCGAATTACCCTCCACCGGTGGGTTGTACAAGAACTCCAACGTGACGTACCGCGGCCAGAGCGTCGGCGTAGTGAAGGCCGTCGAGTTGTCGCAAACCGGTGTGAACGCCCAGTTGTCCATGGACAGCGGAGTCGAGATTCCGGCCGACGTCGACGCCGTGGTCAAAAGCGTGTCCGCGATCGGCGAGCAGTTTGTCGATCTGATCCCGCACACCGACTCCTCCGGTGCCATCGTCGTATCCGGTCACCTGGAGAACGGCTCCGTCATACCGGTTGACCGCAGTTCCGTGCCCCAGGATGTCGGCGCGTTACTCGATCAGGCAGATCTGTTGCTGCAGAGCATCTCCGACACGAAACTCAAGACCGTCATCGACGAATCCTTCAAGGCGTTCAACGGTGCGGGACCGGATCTGCAGAAGCTGATCGACTCGGCTCGCCTGTTCGTCGAAGAAGCGAACAACAACTCCGACGCCACCAAGACACTGATCGAGCAGGCCGGACCGCTGCTCGACACCCAGATTGTCAGCAGCGACGCCATCCGTTCGTGGACAAGCGATCTGGTGACCTTCACAGACCAGTTGCGGGCCAGTGACCCGGATCTGCGGGCGATTATCCAGAAGGGCCCGGCAGCGGCGTCCGAGGCCAATGCACTTCTCCAGGATCTTCAACCCACGTTGCCGATTCTCTTGGCGAACCTGGTGTCCGTCGGTGAGGTCGGGGTGTTGTACAACAACGCAATCGAGCAGATCCTTGTGATCTACCCGCCGCTGTCGGCAGCGCTCGTTACGGTCGCCGGCTCCGGAAACCCCGCGGATGGCGCCTTGGTCGACTTCCACCTCGAAGTCAACGATCCGCCGCCGTGCACCACAGGATTCCTCCCCGCCGAGCAGTGGCGCAGTCCCGCGGACGAATCACCGATCGCAACTCCGTCGGATCTGTTCTGCCGCATATCCCAGGACTCGCCGATCGCCGTGCGCGGTGCACGCAACCTGCCGTGCGCGGAATTCCCGGGGCGCCGCGCCGCGACAGTGGAACAGTGCAGGACCGGTTACGAGCCCCTGGGCACCAATCCGCAGACCGGGCCGCCGCAACCGATCACCGCGACCCCCAGTTCCTATGCGTCGGAGCCTGGCGTCACCGCACGTCGGTACGATCCGACTACAGGCACGTACATAGGACCCGACGGGAGGACGTACTCGCAGCCGAAACTCGGTGCCGGCGGAGACATCAGTCTCGAAGAGTTCATGAAGGGTCAGCAAGGTTGATGAACGAAGAAGAACCCAAGCAGCGGGTGCGCCGTCGCGCGTCCCGGAGCGCCGGACCCACCGGCGCAGATACAGACGCAGCGTCGACGGTAGTTCCCAGTGAAACGGCAGTGCCCAGTGAAAAGGCAGTGCCCAGTGAGAAACCGGCTGAACAACCTGTCGCACTGACCAAAACCGAAGCGAGTGTCAGTGCACCGAAGTCGCACGCTGAAGAGCCGAAGGCGCCTGCGGCGGTGTCACCGGATTCCGAACCTCCGGTTCCGGCAACAACGCCACCGAAGTCCGGGAAGTTGGTCGGCGGGATAGTCCTGGCATCCATTGTCGCGCTGGTGTTTGCGGTGGTGTCTGTACTGCTGTTGGTGGATCGCAGCAAGGCTTCCAGCGCTGAGGAAGAACGGTCCGCATATATCGCCGGTGCGCGGACCACAGCGCTCAACCTGACGACTCTGCATTCGGAGACTGCGGGCGCCGATCTCGACAAGTTCTTGGCCGGCACCACCGAGGAATTTCAATCGCAACTCGACGGACGTAAGGACTCGTTTGTCGACGTTCTCGGACAGGTAGGCGTCCAGACGGACGGCGAGATCCTCGAAGCCGGGTTGGAAAAGATCGACGGCGATTGTGGAACCTCGCTCGTCGCGGTGCGTGCAATGCAGAAAAACGCGGAGCAACCCGAGCCCGAGGAACGCAACTATCGCCTGCGAATCACCATGTGCGATACCGACGGGCAGCTCCTTGCCTCGAATGTGGAGTTTGTGCCATGACCCCGGAGACGACAGACCCAGCAACTACAGCTACAGGCGCGACGTCCGCGCGCGTGTCACCATTGACCATCGTCTTGTGCGTGATCAGCGCGCTGGCGATTGCACTGGCAGGCTTGTCGGCGTATCTGTACTTCGGTCCGGACGGAACTCGGGATCTGGCGGCCACGGACAACACCAGAGAAGAAGTGGTGCAAGTGTCCTCGGACCAGGCAGTCGCGATGTTCCAGTACGACCACAACAATGTCGATCAGCAATTGCACTCGGCAACAGAAGGATTGACCGGCGATTTCCAGAATCAGTTCACCGAGTTGATCGAGTCGGTCATCATTCCCGGCGCGCAGGAGAAGGCGCTGACCGTCCAGGTTGTCGTACAGGGCGCGGCAGTTCTCGATGCCGCACCGGATACCGCCACCACGATGCTCTTCCTCAATCAGATTACGACGTCGAAGGATTCGCCGGAGGCAGTCGCCAGTGGCAGCCGCGTCAAGATGGGGCTGGAGAAGCAGGATGGTCGCTGGTTGGTGAATAGCGTTCAGCCGTTCTGATCGACACATGCTCGACATGAAACAACCCGGCCGAGGGAGTCCCCTCGGCCGGGTTGTTTCATGCCGGCGTACTCAGTTGTTGTCGTCGATTTCGTGGTTCTCGTCCGGTGCGATCAGTGCCGGCCCCGCAGCGCCGCCGTGCGCGAGAGCGTCGAGGAACGAGTGAGCCCAACGGTCCACGTCATGAGTGAGTACCTGACGGCGCAGGGCGCGCATGTGGCGTCGTCCGTCTTCCTTCGGCTGGTTCAGTGCTTCCACCATGGAGTCCTTGACGTCGTCGAGGTCATGGGGGTTGCACAGGAATGCCTGACGCAATTCTGCTGCCGCACCGGTGAATTCGCTGAGCAGTAGAGCGCCGCCCAGGTCGCTGCGGCACGCTACGTATTCCTTGGCAACCAGGTTCATGCCGTCGCGAAGTGGGGTGACCAACATGAGGTCGGCGGCAACAAAAAACGCAATGAGTTCGTCGCGGTCGACCGGTCGGTGGATGTAGTGGACAACAGGGCGGCCGACTTCACTGAACTCGCCGTTGATGCGGGAGACCATCTGCTCGATGTCGCCGCGCATCTGGACGTAGCTTTCGACGCGCTCGCGGCTGGGAGTTGCCAACTGGATCATGACGGTATCGGCGGGATCTATCCGTCCGTCGATGAGTAGTTCGTGCAGTGCGTTCAACCGGACGTCGATGCCCTTGGTGTAATCGAGGCGGTCGACGCCGAGCATGATCTTCTTGGGGTTGCCGATTTCTTTGCGAATCTGCTTGGCGCGGTCGCGAATTGCCTTGGAGCGTGATCGCTCGTCGAGCTTGCCGGAGTCGATGGAGATGGGGAACGCGCCGACGCGGACGGTGCGGAAACCCACCTGCACAACACCAAGTTTGGAGCGGACGCCGACGTTGCCGCGTGAAGTTTGTTGTCCCGCAAGCCGCCTGGCGAGGAAGAGGAAGTTCTGTGCGCCGCCGGGAAGGTGGAAACCGATGAGGTCGGCGCCGAGGAGGCCTTCGATGATCTCGGTTCGCCACGGCATCTGCATGAACAGTTCGACCGGCGGGAACGGAATGTGCAGGAAGAACCCGATGGTGAGGTCGGGGCGCAGCATCCGCAGCATCTTCGGTACGAGTTGAAGTTGGTAGTCCTGGATCCAGACCGTCGCGCCGTGGGCCGCAGCCTTGGCGGTGGCTTCGGCGAAGCGGCGGTTGATCTCGACGTACGCGTTCCACCATTCGCGGTGGTACTCGGGCTTGACGATGACGTCGTGATAGAGCGGCCAGAGCGTGGCGTTGGAGAAGCCTTCGTAGTATTCGTTGATCTCGGTGGCGCTGAGCGGTACCGGGTACAGCTCGAGTCCGTCTTCGACGATGGGGTCCATGTCGGCGTCGGCAACACCGGCCCAGCCGACCCACGCACCTTGCTTGCTACGCAAGATCGGTTCGAGAGCGGTGACCAAACCACCGGGACTGCGCTTCCATCTTGTGGAACCGTCTGGCAACCGCTCCAGGTCGACGGGCAGGCGGTTCGCTACTACGACGAACTCGGCCTGCCCGGACACGGTCTTCTCTGCGGAGAGAGCAACTGCGTCGTCAGAGGGGATTGAGCTGGCCGATTCCGGACTGACAGACACGTGGTTCCTTCTCGTTAGGTATAGGTGAGAGACTCGATCGAGATTCAGTCGAGCTTGCTGACGGGGCTGATTCCGAGCATCGAGAGCAGCATCCTGCACTCGTCGGCGTCTTCCGCGTACGCAGCGACAACGCGCTGTGCCATACGGGCGGTTTCCTCGGCTACGGTCTCGATTTCCTCGTCCGGGATCTCGACTTCGGCTTCGACGGTCGTCTTCTCAGACATCATGTTCCTCTCGTGCTTGCCTGCACGGCGCAAGCAATGGTTCCGCAAGCAATGGTTCTACAGCGACTCTATGAGAACTGGGCACGTCAACGCTAGTTGCTCATGCATTAGGGTCGACTTACTTCTGTGTCTACCGGACATTCTCGTCCCTATCAATGCTTGGAGTTCCATGAGCACGACCCAGGTGAGTGAAGCCGTCGATTCGGGTGAATCAGGCGCAGGTAAAAGCAGTGGGGCTGCGATTTTGCGTCGAGTTCTCGTGCGTAATCGGGGACCGCTGGCCATCGGCACCGTTCTGGTGTGCCTGCATCAACTCGCCGAAACCGCGGTGCCGATTTCGATCGGTGTCATCATCGATCGGGCAATCGAGACTTCGGACACCACCACGCTCGTCGTGTCGATCTGTGCGCTCGGTGCGTTGTTTCTCGTGCTCACCGCAGCCTGGCGGTTCGGTGCTCGGTTCATCGTGACGGCGATGCAGCAGGAGGCACACAGATTGCGCCTCGAAGTGGCACACCGCGTTCTCGACCCGCGAGGTGTACACACGAACCTGCGATCCGGCGAATTGCTCACGGTATCGACGTCCGACGCGGAACAGGCGTCCTGGATAGCCGACATCGTGCCGCGGGCAGCAGCGGCACTGACCGCCGCGGTGGCGTCGGCTGTCGCGTTGCTGTGGATCGACGTCACGCTGGGGCTGGCGGTGTTGATCGGCACCCCGGTCATTCTCGGTCTACTGCAACTGTCGGCGCCGCTGATTACGTCCCGCGCGACGGGGAAGCAGGCGTCGATCGCCCGGGCATCGGCAATGGCAACGGACTTGGTGAGTGGACTGCGGCCGCTCCGCGGCATCGGCGCGGAGAAGTCGGCGTCCGATCGCTATCGCGGTGCAAGTCGCGAAGCCCTCGCATCTGCGGTCCACACGGCAAAGGCCACTGCGATCTACACCGGTGTGTCGGCGACGGTCAGCGCTTTGCTTGCTGTGGGGATCGCCGGTTGTGCCGGCTACTTCGCATTGCAGGGCCGAATCTCGGTGGGGGAGTTGATCACCGTGGTCGGACTGGCGCAGTTCTTTCTCGAACCGCTCGGCCTGCTTGCTTCTCTCCCCGGATATTTTGCGGTTGCTCGCGCGTCGTCCGATCGGTTGGCGTTGGTGCTCGACGCCGATCCGATCCTGACCCCGGGCTCGGTGACCGAGACACCGGGCTACGATCTGACTCTCGAAGGGCTGCAATTCCGTTCACTCGGCGGCGTCGATCTGCACTGCGACGCCGGCGAATTGTTGGGGGTCGTGGCGTACCAACCGCAGGACGCCGAGGCGCTGGCCACGGTGCTGTCCGGGCAACCGGGCGCACACGAGTACCGAGGTTCTGTGCGGATCGGCGGAATTTCGCTGCAGGACATGGACTTGGCACTGGCCAGGCGCACCGTGCTGGTGGAACCGCACCTGACCGATCTGTTCGGGGGTTCGCTTGGCTCCAATCTCGCAGCTGGCGCAGGCGATGCGCAGTCCTCGGATCTGGGGGAGGTGCTGGCTGCCTCGGCCGCCGCCGATGTCGTCGACTCCCATCCCCATGGACTCGACCTCGAGGTCACCGACCGCGGAGCCAGCCTGTCCGGCGGTCAACGGCAACGGGTCGCGCTGGCACGCGCGTTGCTCACGAAGGCGCCCGTGCTGGTGCTGCATGATCCGACAACCGCGGTGGACGCGGTAACGGAAGCGTCGATTGCGGCAGGCATCGCGGAATTGCGCCACAGCGGAACAGCGCTGCACACCACGATCCTGATCACGAGCAGCCCGGCGTTGCTGGCGGCAACGGATCGTGTGGTCGTTCTGGATCGGGGAGTAGTAGTGGCACAGGGGACGCATGCCGAACTCGCTCACCACGACACCGACTATCGAGGGGCGGTTCTGCGATGACCGGGAAAGAGACACGCGAACTGCTGCCGATCGCGGGCGGGCGCGAAACCTGGCAGTGGTTGAGGTCGGAGTTGGTGCAGCGGAAGCTGCAGAGTTTTCTTGTTGTGGCGGTGTCGGCCGCAGCGGCCGCGATGGCGTTGGTACCGATCTATGTGTTCGGTGTCCTGGTCGATCGGGTTCGTGAGGGTGCTCCCACGTCGACAATTCTGACGGTGGTGGCGATCATCGCGTCGGCGGCCGTCGTTGGTGGTGTTTTCACGGGATACGCGTCGTATCTGGTCAAGAGGCTGGGTGAGAACATCCTCGCGGATCTACGCGAGCGCACCGTCGACCGGGCACTGCGGTTGCCTGTGCCGACGCTGGAGAAGGTCGGTAAGGGTGATCTGCTTTCTCGCGTCGGCGATGACGTTGCCGTGATCGCCAAGGCAGTCTCCGAGGTGATTCCGAATCTGATCGGAGCCGTTCTGCTGGTCGCGCTCAGCATGGTGACCATGCTCGGTCTGGACTGGCGTCTGGGACTGGCCGGTCTGGTGGCGCTCCCGATGTACGCGATGGCGCTGAAGTGGTACCTGCCACGATCGGCGCCGATCTATGCGGCCGAGCGTGTGGCGATGGGTGCACGTTCGCAGGCGTTGATCAGCAGCGTGCAAGGTGTCAGGACGGTGCGGGCCTACAGCCTGGAGAAGGAGCACCTCGGGCGGATCGACGACGCGTCGGCGAAGGCCCGCGATCTTGCGGTGGGAGTGTTCGGCCTGTTCACCAGGTTCGCCGGGCGCGGGAACCGGGCCGAGTTCGTGGGCCTGTCCATGATCCTTGTTGTCGGGTTCCTGCTGGTGCGCGACGACATCGTGACGGTCGGCCAGACCACAACGGCAGCATTGCTGTTCCACCGCCTGTTCAATCCGATCGGTTCGCTTCTCTACACCTTCGACGAAGTGCAGTCGGCGGGCGCGAGCCTCGCACGCCTTGTGGGTGTCGTGGATATCCCGGAACCCGACCGCGCCGACATCGACGTGGCCGAACCCCGTGATCGCTCACTGACATTGCGGGACATCAGGCACAGCTACGACGGCCGCGAGGTTCTCCACGGCGTCAGTCTCACTCTGGCCGCGGGGGAGCGGGTGGCGCTGGTCGGCTCGACCGGTGCCGGGAAGTCGACGGTGGCGGCGATCGCCGCCGGATCGTGGGCACCGACGTCGGGAAGCGTGCTGATCGGTGGTGTTGCGTTGGCCGGCGTCGCTGACCTACGACGCCACATCGGCATCGTCAGTCAGGAAGTGCACGTATTTGCCGGCCCGCTGATCGAGGACCTGCGTCTCGCAGCACCCGAGGCGTCCGAGGAGGACGTGATGTCGGCGCTGAAGACCGTCGGGGCGTCTGCGTGGGTGGCGGCCTTGAGTGACGGTCTTGCAACCGTTGTCGGCGAAGGTGGGCACGAGATGACGGCGTCGCAGGCACAACAGTTGGCGTTGGCCCGGTTGGTTTTGGCAGACCCGGCTGTTGCGGTGCTGGACGAGGCGACGGCGGAGGCCGGAAGTGCTGGTGCCCGCGAATTGGAGGCAGCTGCTGATGCGGCGACGGCCGGGCGGACCACTCTTGTTGTCGCTCACCGACTTACGCAAGCGGCGGCAGCGGACCGGGTGATCGTGCTCGAGCACGGACGGATCGTGGAGGAGGGGCCGCACCTCGGGTTGGTGGCTGCGGGCGGGCGGTACGCACACCTGTGGACAGCATGGGAAGGTCGCGAGACGCGATAGTGTTGCCGCAAGCGGGGGAGCTTCGGTCAACCCGAAATCAGGCTGAGAAATGCAGCGGCAGAACACGAGGAGGAAGGCAGCTATGACGGTCGCCACTATCAACGGAATCCCGATCAATTACCAGGTCAAAGGTGATGGGGATCTGGTGGTGCTCATCATGGGTACTGGAAGTCCTGGGCGGGTGTGGGATCTTCACCAGACCCCCGCACTCGTTGCGGCGGGGTACCGCGTCTGCACCTTCGACAACCGTGGAATCGCGCCGTCCGGTGAGAGCGTCAGCGGTATCACGATGCCGGACATGGTTGCCGACACCGCAGGATTGATCGAGCATCTCGGTGGCGGCCCTGCGTACGTGATCGGAACGTCGATGGGTGCCCGAGTGGCTCAGGAACTCACGTTGGCCCGTCCGGACCTGGTCCGCAAGGCAGTGTTCCTCGCCGGCCATGCTCGGATGGATCACTTCCAGCAGACGCTGTCCGAGGGGGAGCGCGAGTTGGTCGACAGTGGCGTCGAGTTGCCCGCAAAGTATCGAGCGGCAGTAACAGCAGTGATGAACCTGTCGCCCACTACTTTGGCGGACGAGCGCTCAGCCCGGGACTGGCTGGACATTTTCGAATTCTCCGGTGGCACAACAGCACCCGGCGTTCGAGCTCAGCTGAACATGGATCGCTCGTTCGATCGCCGTAGTGAGTACCGGGCGATCATGCGTCCCTGCCTGTCCGTTGCCTTCGCCGATGACCGGATGATTCCGCCCTTCCTTTCCCGCGAGGTTGCAGACTGCATCGCTACCGCGACGTACGAAGAGATCCCGGACACCGGTCACTACGGTTACCTCGAGCGACCGGATGCCGTGAACAAGGTGCTGATCGACTTCCTGGCCGGATAAACCGCTCAGGCCAGTGCGAGGAACAGTTTCTCGAGTTCGGCTTCGGTAAGAGGGTCCTTGCCTTCGGCGCCGGTCATGCATTCACGCAGGCCGGAGGCAACGATCTTGAAGCCTGCCCGGTCGAGTGCCTTCGAGACCGCGGCCAATTGGGTGACTACGTCCTTGCAATCACGGCCGCTCTCGATCATCGTGATCACTCCGGCGAGCTGGCCGTGAGCGCGGCGCAGTCTGTTCAATACGAGCGCAATGCTCTCTTCGTCGCCGGTCATCGTGGCCCTTTCTCGAATGTTCGTACTCGGACGAGAGTACCCCGGGGGGCATGGCAGCTGATCGTGAAGGATTCTGCTCGCGCAGCGATCAGAATCCTTCACGATCGAAGCCTCAGAGTGCGCTGATGGCGGCGCGTAGTTTGGTGGCCGCCTCGGTCGCGACCGCCTCGAGTCCGCTTTCGTCGGAAACCTGCACCATGACATCCGGATTCATGGCCTCGACGTAGAACGAATCTTCGGTCGACGTGTCTTCGCGAACCACGACATTGCACGGCAGCAGTAGACCGATTTGGCGATCGACCCCAACGGCGCGGTGCGCGAGCTGTGGATTGCAGGCACCCAGGATCAGGTACTTCTCCATGTCTTCACCGAGTTTGGCCTTGAGGGTAGCTTGCATGTCGATTTCGGTGAGGATGCCGAAACCTTGATCCGATAGGGCTCCGCGAGTGCGGGCCACGACGTCGTCGAATGTTCCGCTGACCTTGGTGCCAAGAGCGATATCCATGGGAGTTCTCCTTCTGTCGTCTTCAATTCAGCATACCCCTAGGGGTATCTGGTGAACAGTGATGTCGGGTACATGATCTAGCCGTGCGAGAAGCTGATCTTCGGCAGAACCCCGCGCAGCCACGTGGGTGACCACCACGCCGCTTTGCCGGTCAGGCGCAGCGCAACCGGAAGAAGAACCAGGCGGACGAGGACGGCGTCGAGTACGACCGCGACGCCGAGGATGATTCCCATCTCCTTCGGTGGCAAGGGGTCTGCCAACGCGAAGGTGAAGAATACGGCCACCATCACGGCAGCCGCTGCTGCGATCACTCGGCCGGAGTGCGCCAGTCCGTCGATATGAGCGATCTTGGGATCGCCGGTTCGCTCGTAGTGTTCCTTGGCGCTCGAGAGGAGGAAGACGGTGTAGTCCATCGCAATCGCAAAGATCATCGCGAAGAAGAACACCGGACCCCACCCGTTCAAGAAGCCTTGAGGTTCGAAGCCGAGCAGGCCGGATCCGTGGCCGTCCTGAAATATCAGCTTCGCGACACCGAATGCCGCGCCGGTGGACAGCAGACTCACCAGCGTGCCGATGACGGCGATGAGCGGTGCCTGCAGTGCGATCAGCAGTAGGGCGAATCCGAGTGTCAGAATCACGGCAATCACGATCGGCAGGTAGTCGTTCAATGCTTGCTGAAGATCGAGATTCTCGGCTGGGGCGCCCCCGACACGCGCAGATTCGGGTAGTCGCTCTCGCAGGTCGGCGAGGATGCTCTCCATCGCGGGATCTGACGGGTCGACGCTCGGAATCGCCTGCAGCATAACCAGATCAGAACCATCTGCCGAGGGTTGTGCCGGAGTGAGCATCGCTATGCCGTCGACGGATTCGGCAACGCGTGCTGTCCCTTCTGCGTCCTCGGCGGTCGTGACAATTTGCAGCATTCCGGGAGCGCCGTCACCGAACTGCTGCTGTACCAATTCGTATCCCTGGCGGACCGGAGCGTCCTCGGGAACCACCGCGATGGACGGCATGGCCACTTTCAGTCCGAAGACGGGGATGATGAGCGCAATCAGAATCAGTAGTGCACCGATGCCGAACGGCCAGGGATGCCGGTGCAGCAGTGACGCCCACGACGCGAACAGTGGGGAACGGTGTTGCTGGCGCCGCGCGTACGGGAGTGAGCCGGCGTTGACCTTTGCACCGATTGTGCCGAGCACTGCAGGGAGCAGGGTCAGCGTTGCAGCGAGAACGAAGATCACTGCGAGCATGATTCCCGCCGCCATCGTGCGCACTGCGGGTGCGGGAACGATCAGAACCGCCGTGAGGCTGACGAGGACTGTCAGGCCGGAGAGAACGACGGCTTTGCCTGCGGTGTCCATTGTTTCGGCAACAGCGGCTCGGGGGTCGGGGTTCTTTCGTAGCGCGTCGCGGAATCTGGCAACGAGGAACAGGGCGTAGTCGATGCCGAGTGCAAGGGCAAACATCATCGCGAAGTTCATGGCCCACACCGAGATCGGCGTGATCTCGTTGAGAATCACCAGTCCGCCGGCCGACGCGACGAGACCTGCGAGGGTCAAAAGCAGTGGCAATCCGGCTGCGACCAGGGAACCGAAAGCCAGCACCATGATCGCGAGAGTGACTGGCCACGACATCATTTCGGCCTTGATCATGGCTTCGTGATTGGCCTTGTTGAAATCGCTCCACAACGCCGACGCGCCGGTCGGGTACACCTCGATCTCGTTGGTCGAGAGGTCGGAGAGTTTTCCTCCGAGTTGGTCGATGGCGCTCACCATGTCGTCTGTACTCGCGTTGGCGCCGGCAATCAGGATGCCGGTGTGTCCGTCGGGGCTGATCGTCATGCCGGGTTGTGGTGCGACAACGTCACCGAATCGACTGTCTTCGGCGAACAGTGCCGTTGCGCGGGCGAGGGTGTCCTGCAACTCCGGATCGCTGATCTGCTGCGAATCCGAATGCACGACAACCTGGACTGCGGCCGAGGAATTTCCGCCGAAATGCTGCTCTGCCAACTCCCGGACCTGTACCGATTCCGACCCGTTCGCTTGCCAACCTGCGCCGGCCAATGACGTGAAGACACTTGGTGCTGCGGCGCCAAGTGCCACGAGGGCGATCAACCAGATGCCGATAACCCAGCGGGTATGCGTGGCCATGGTGCGTCCGAGTCGGGCGAGTGCTCCGTCGCGTGCGCCCTGGTCGGGTGGCGCCGAATCGGCGCTTGTTGCGGTCGTCATTCCAACTCCTGATACGGGTGGGGGTATTTGCGAATTGCTTTCATGTATACCCCTGGGGGTATCTTGTTGTCACATCTCGGACCATGAGAAGTGCGGTACCGATGTCGGCTTAGGCTGTCGGCGGAGAGCGGCTGAGGCGTCGATTTCGGCCGGAAGATGAAGACACTCGTTCGGAAAGTGAGGAGACGCGCATGGATGCATCGGATTGGGACGAGCGGTACAGAGCAGTGACGCAGCCGTGGGGGATCGACCCGGCCGGAACGGTGGCTACGCGTGTGGCCGACCTGGACCCGGGAACTGCCGTCGACCTGGCGTGCGGCGACGGGCGTCATGCCCGCTGGCTGGCGGAGCACGGTTGGTCGGTGACCGGTGTCGACTACTCGTCGGTGGCGATCGACCGTGCGCGGTCGGCGGACGTGGACAGTGCCGTCAAATGGGAAGTCGGTGATGCGACGTCATGGACAACGGAAAGTGACGTTGACCTGGTTCTGGTGAGCTTTCTGCATCTTCCGCTCGCTGAACTTGTCGACACTTTGCGACGCGTCGCCGGGTGGGTCGCGCCGGGTGGGCGAGTGATGTACCTCGGGCATTCGATCGAGAACTATCACCGAGGGGTCGGCGGTCCGCCTGAGCCGGACATCCTGCCGGGCATTTCCGATCTAGCGCGAGCTGCCGAAGGCTTCCGCGTCTATGCGCTCGAACATGTGGTGCGTGCCCAAGATGACGGCTTTGCGATAGATATTCTGCTCGAGTTCGGTCCGTGGGACCGGCGCTGAACAGGCGATTCGCACCCTGGCCGACAAACTATGACGTGCGTCGCATTGTGG
The DNA here is from genome assembly GCF_003023755.1 of Rhodococcus sp. AD45-ID. NCBI lineage: Bacteria > Bacillati > Actinomycetota > Actinomycetes > Mycobacteriales > Nocardiaceae > Rhodococcus > Rhodococcus sp. AD45-ID. The sequence continues at coordinate 412,497 of NZ_PYHL01000003.1, forward strand.
CAGGGCGCCAAGCGCTATGCGATGGGTCGCCATGTTGATACCCTCACCTAATTAAGGATAGCCTTTGCTTCTGACTTGGGATCGATGATCGGCCGCCTGGTCGTGATGTCGGGGATGGACAACCTGTATGAGTGAATCACCGAGTGACTTCAGTGCTGCATCTCTCACTGTCGATATTGTCGGAATCGGGTTCGGCCCCGCCAACCTCGCCTTGGCAATCGCAATCGAGGAACACAACGCAAACTGTGCAGCAGTTGATCGTGTCACCGCACGATTCTTCGAGAAGCAGGACGAGTTCGCCTGGCACCCGGGAATGCTCCTCGACGGAGCCACTATGCAAATTGCCTTCCCCAAGGATTTGGTGACGTTCCGCAATCCCCAGAGCGGATACAGCTTCTTCTCCTACCTTCACGAGCACGGGCGCCTCGTCGATTTTGTCAATCACCAGACTTTCTTCCCGACGCGTCACGAGTTCAACGATTACCTGTGCTGGGCCGCTTGTCGGGTTGATGCAGACGTGAGTTTCGGAACCGCGGTCGAAGCAGTCGACGGAAATCGAAACGGCGACGGCATTGTCGACCGTTTCGACGTTCGGCTAGACGATGGGACCGTGGTCACTGCGCGAAACGTCGTGGTCGCTGCTGGTCTGGTGGAGCGGATTCCCGACTGGGCGCAACTGTCCTCCCGCTGTTTCCACAACCATCAGTTCCTGTTCCATCTCGACGCGATGCCGGCACCGACACACAACCGGTTTGTTGTCCTCGGCGCAGGCCAGAGTGCCGCGGAGATCGTCGACTACCTGCATTCCCACTACCCGAACGCAGAAGTGCACAGTGTCTTTTCTCGTTACGGATACAGCCCCGCCGACGACAGTCCGTATGCCAACCGCATCTTCGATCCGGAAGCCGTCGACGCTCTGCACGGTGCAAGTGCCGCCGAGCGTGAGCGGATTCTGGCGCTGCACCGCAGTACCAATTACTCGGTTGTCGACATCGAATTGATCAACAGCCTCTATGCCACCGAGTATCAGGAAATGGTCCGCGGTCCGCGCCGGTTGTTCATGCACAAGGCGTCGGAGATCACGAGTGCCACCGAATCCGAATCCGGCATCGAACTGACCGTTCGTAGCAATCTCGACGGACTCACCGAGACACTCGAGTGCGACGCACTGGTCCTCGCTACCGGCTTCACTGCGGCCCCGCTGGATACGTTGTTGGGCGATCTCGTGTCTGATTCGTCCGTTCCGCGTACCGTAAGTCGGGACTATCGTATGGCTGTAACGGATGACGTGACGGGCGGTATCTACCTGCAGGGTGGTACGGAACGGACACACGGACTGACGTCGTCGCTGTTGTCGAACGTCGCGGTACGTGCAGGCGAGATTCTGGCGTCCGTTCTGAGCAACCAGAAGACGACCGGTGCGCTTGCTAGTCTGAGCGCACAAGAAACGTACGTAACAAGTGAGGCGAGATGAGCACTAATCCTTTCGATGACGAAGACGGACGCTTCTACGTGCTGGTGAACGACGAGGACCAGCATTCGCTGTGGCCCACGTTCTCCGAGGTCCCTGCGGGCTGGCGTGTGGTGTTCGGCGAAGAGAGCCGGGCAGCGTGCCTCGAGTACGTGGAGAAGAACTGGACCGACATGCGTCCCAAGAGTCTGCGCGAGGCGATGGAAGCAGACCAGGCTGCAGCAGGACGCAGCTCGGAGAGCTGATCCGTTCCTGGAACACGCGACAAAAGCTGGGCACCGACATAGGTGCCCAGCTTTTCGCGTTCGGCTAGTTCTACCTGCTGGCTGCCGGCGTGCGGCGTTTCCGCTTTCGGACCATGGGACGACGCAGTGAGTCCACACGCATGAGAATCCGGGGGCGTCGTAGCGTCCGGGCCACCCACTCGCCGAGTGTGACGCCCGCGGCCAATGCGCAACCGATACCGAAGGCCGACAACAGGGCAGTCAACCCGACCAGCACCTGATCGTTGAGCAACGAATAGAGCCCCTTGTACAGCGAGAGACCGGGAAGCAGTGGCGTAATGCCTGCGACGGCCACGACAAGCGGCGGAGTCAGTGCCCGGCGCGCCATCAAACCACCGGCGAGGCCGACGACCGTCGCTGCGATTGCAGCCGCGATGACTGGCCCGACGTCGAGTGTCTGCACGTAGATCGAGACACCACTGCCCGCCGCGCCGCCGAGGAAGGCGGCTGTCAACGCTCGCCTTTCCGCATAACAGGCAAGTGCGTAGAACACCGACGCGAATGCGCCGGAGAGCATCAGCACCGGAAGCTGGGTGATCGGGGAGGCTTCGACGTTGATCGGTGGCAACGTCGAGCCCAACATTCCGGTGACGCGCAACGAGATCGCGACGCCGGCGATGATGCCGCCCGTCATCATCACGACTTCGAAGAAACGTGCCACTGCGGTGATGGGCGCGCCCATGATTGCGTCCTGCACCGAGCCGACCAACGACAGCCCCGAGAGCAGAACCACCACCCCGGCCGCGATGATCAGCGACGGTCTGATGCTGATCCCCAACTGTTCCTGAAAGGTGTACAGGGTTGCGGCCGGGGCAGCGGCGATCAGGCCGCCCATCACCTGCTGGAAGAAGAACGGCAATCCGAAACGGTTGAGAACCCGGTTAACTCGGTCGATCACCATCGTCGTCAGGAATGACACCGTGGCAACCAGGAGTCCGCCGCCGAGGAGCACGGACACCGACGCGGCCATCGCAGACCACGCCAGAGTTGCGGTCCAGCGACTGTACGGATGGGGCGCGGTTGTGATCGTCGTCAGTGCCTCGTGGGCCTGATTCGGGGTGATGGCCTCGCGTCTGATGCGACGCGTCAGACGGTCCACCGCAGCGAGGCGGGTGAAGTCCATCGAGCGGTAGTGGACGATACGCATCGTGCTGGCCGGCGGGCGGGTCGGTCCTCGATACGCGGACAGAACGATCGAGTTGTACGTGACATCGACATCGCACTGAGCCAAACCGTAGGTCGCTGCGATGAACTGAACCTGTTCGGCGGTGTCCATCGCCGCCGTTCCCGATGCGAGGAGCACCTCGCCGACCCGAACTGCCAGGTCGAGGACTTCGGCCACCACTGCGTCGTCGGTCAGGTCGATCGGTTGTAGAGGCGCGGGTGCCGACGTGACCGTGTCCAGCGTGGCCTGGCGGTGGCCGGTCAAACGGTCGAGGGCCTCGGCGAGTTTCGACATCAAGGGCGGCGCGTCGGTGGTCGACTCTGCGGGGTGCTCATGGGGCCCACGGTATCTAATGTGACCCGCGCGCGGCCACCGTGACGGCTTGGATATGATGGCTCCGCAAAGATCGTTCGCGGCGACGCGTGCGACTTCGCCTCCTTAGCTCAGTGGTAGAGCACTCGCCTTGTAAGCGAAAGGTCGTCGGTTCAATCCCGACAGGAGGCTCCAATACAGAGGGCGTCCACCCGGCAATCAGCCGAGGGGCGCCCTTTTTGGTGGTGGACCTAGTTGGCGGACGGCCTGGTGTCGTGGGTATCCGCGTTGGCCTGGCTCGGGTTGATCGCAGCGGCGATGTGTTGTTGCGCGACTACACGAAGTTTGATGTTGCTCGTCTGGGATTCTTGGATGAGGAGCGAGAAGGCGTCGTCGGCGGTGACGTGTCGGGTGCCCATGATGATGCCTTTTGCCTGCTCGATCACGCCTCGGGATTCGAGGGCGAGTTCGAGGTCCCTCGTGCGTGCTCGGGCAAGCTCGAGTCGATGCGAACTGCGCAACGCGAAGTACGCCGTGAGGGCAAAGAGTTCGATGATTGCAGCGTCGGCATCGGTGAATCCGTACTGGTCGCGGCTGTACAGATTCAGTGTCCCGAGCGGTTGCCCCTGTCCGGGGAGTGGTGCGGAGAGGAAGCTCGATACTCCGGCACGCCGCGCCTCACCGGCAAATTGCGGCCAGCGACGGTTGGCTTCGCTGGAGTGTGCGTGCACGACACATGAGGCGTGGGCGGATTCCACGGCGGGCCCGACTCCGAGCTGAAATTGCAGCTCGTCGACCGAGTGGACGAGATCGTCGGTCGCGGCGACGGTGCGATGGGTGGAGTCGGACTCGGCGACGGTGATGCCGGCATGGTGGGCGCTGTCGATAATGTCCACGGCATGGTTGCAGATTTGCTCGAGGAAGTGCCCGTCATCTGTGTGCTTATCGGGTTGCGCATAGAGTGAGCGCAGGGCGTCGGTGGTTGCCCTCAATCGGGCTGGAAGTACGAAAGTGCCTGCACTGTAACCGGTTCCATGGCAAATATCGGCGTGTGGCGGCGTCATAACTTGCACACCCTTCTTCCAGGCCCGCAAATTCGGGTGATTTGTCCCATTCTCGCACCTGGATACCTGGTCTGCAGTCTGTTTAGTCGCGGAACGAGTGGATTGCCGTCGGATTCGTTACCTTTGTCACGAATCAGACATCGAGCATATTGGCTGGTGACGTTTGGCGACGCGCAGAAATGGGTATGCGCCAGTTCGCTCTAAATCTGTTGTGCTGCAACACATCCGTAAGAAGTTGCGACTGTAGTACAAGATTCTTCGTCAAGTCCCCGGATGCTCCGTGCATGGCCTATTCTCAGCGCCAGCGCACAAACTTGTACGTGTAACCCGAAGACAGTGAAGGGGATACGACAATGAATGGACTTATTGCCGCATTGAACAGCGGATTCACCCTCGGCCTGGCGAACACGATCCTGACTTTCGGCGGAATTATCGTCAATCTCAATATCGTGATCAATAACTGACTCCGCGAAACTACTCTGTTATGCAGGTAAGAACCCGTTATGCGGGTTCGATGCCTACATCGGATATCGGCCGCTCGCTCTTGCCTTTGAGCCATCGGTTGGGGAGCTTTCCGGCAAGTTCTCCGAGTGGGCCCACCGCAGCACTCAGTACCGCGACGGTGTCCTGAAGTATTTCGATGCTCGCACTCATGCGTTCGAGGTTGGGGGCCAATGACGTCAGAGTGTCGGAAAGGGCAACAATCTGATCGAGTGGACCACCCTCGGCGATAAGTCTTTCGAATGCGCCGTTCTCTGCGAGCAGCGTTTCGAGGATTCCGTTTTCTGCCAGTGCGCGATCGATGACGCCGTTCTTTGCGGTGAGGCGCTCCACCGCGCCGTCCTGGGCCGTCAATCTTTCCAATGGGCCGTCTTCGGCCGTCATCCGGTCGAGTAGCCCACCGGGTGCAAGCAGTCGCTCCAACGCGCCGTCCTCGGCGAGCACTCGGTCCAGCGGGCCGCCCGGCGCGAGCACGCGTTCGAGCGGGCCACCTGGAGCTAGAAGGCGTTCGAGTGTTCCGTCCGGTGCAGTCAACTTGTCGACCGGTCCGCCGGGGGCCAACAGTCGATCGAGTGGCCCGCCGGCGGCGAGAGCCTGCCCGATGGGACGGTCGTCCGCTGTCAGTGACGACAACTGTTGAATCATCTGCAACGGCCCGCGCGGATTTGCCAGGGATGCCGCGCCGACCGTCGTGGCGCCTGGGTTCGAGATGACAACTCGTACGGTTGTCACCGTCAGTTCGGCAATACCCAGGCTGATTTCTGCGGCGGCGATGCCCGCGCGCACGGGTAGCGTGAGTATCTCGACCAGTCTCATTGAATAACTGTAACCGGTCACACACAAATACTCGCCCGGATAATACGAGCGTCAGTGCAGAAGAACGTCAGTGCAGAACCTTGAGGCCGACCACTGCTCCGATGATGACCAGAATCAACAGGACTTTGACGATCGACGAGGACTCGGTACCCGTGATCATGGCGTATCCGACGGTCAGCGCGGCGCCGATGCCGACCCAGATTGCGTACGCAGTGCCGATCGGAAGCGTCCGCATTGCGTACGCAAGACCGGCCATGCTGACGATCAGACCGAGTATGAACACGATGGTGGGTGACAGCTTGCTGAATCCATCGGATTTGCCCAGTGCGGTGGCCCACACAGCTTCGAAGATTCCGGAAATTACGAGCACGATCCATGCCATGACGAACACTCCTAACACCGTCTTGTCGCTGGCCGGGTACGGTGTGCTCGTCCGGATGTCGTTACCGACTCACTTCACGATAGCAACGGAACGCAGGTCGAAGGCTGATTCGGGCGGTCAGACCAGTCACATCCGAAACGGTTCACAGGAACTTCCCAGGGAACACGCAGCGTGAATCCAGTAGGAGGGGAGAAGATCGTTTTTGTGACCGACAAGCCAAGTGAAGCCCGCATCCTCGTAGTCGACGACGAGCCAACCATCGTGGAGTTGCTCTCCGTGAGCCTCCGTTTTCAAGGTTTTGAGGTTGCCACCGCATCCAGTGGCGCCGAAGGACTCGACGTGGCGCGGACATTCCGTCCCGACGCGATCATCTTGGACGTCATGATGCCCGGAATGGATGGCTTCGGACTGCTGCGACGGTTGCGTGCGGACGGCGTCGACGCCCCGGTGCTTTTTCTGACGGCGAAGGACGCGTTGGACGACAAGATTACCGGCCTCACGTTGGGTGCTGATGATTACGTGACCAAGCCGTTCAGCCTCGAGGAAGTGGTGACGCGGTTGCGCGTCATACTGCGCCGAGCAGGGCGCGGAGTTGCGCCGGAGCAGTCCCCTCGGGTTACGTTCGCGGACATCGAACTTGACGACGACACGCGTGAAGTGTGGAAGAACGGAGAGCTGGTATCGCTGTCTCCGACGGAGTTCACTCTGCTGCGGTACTTCATGGTCAATGCCGGCACTGTCCTGAGCAAGCCGCGCATCCTCGATCACGTCTGGAACTACGACTTCGGCGGCGAGGTGGGTGTGGTCGAGTCCTATGTTTCCTACCTTCGACGCAAAGTCGACACGGGTGAGACTCCGTTGATCCACACGTTGCGTGGCGTCGGGTACGTGATGCGCGAACCTCGGCGATGACTTCGCAGTCGCAGACCGAAAAGCCTTCCTCGGGAAGGCGATTCCGTGTGCATGCGCTTCCGCTCCGATTCACGCTTGTGGCCGCACTACTCATTCTGGCTGGTATGGGTTTGCTCGCATCCGGAGTGGCGGTGACGTCTGCGCTCGAGAACTCGCTGACGCAACGTACCGATCGGACTCTGTACGAGGCCATCGACGGTTGGGCAAAGCCGCATTCGCGAGATGTCCAGCCGCCCAGCGCCGTCGGCCCGAATACCCGTCCGCCGAGCCCGTTCTTCGTGCGCACGGTGACTGCGGACGGAAAAATCATCACCCTGAACGACCAATCGTCGTCGACAACGCCGGACCTGTCTGTCGACGCGACGAACGGGCCGGTCACGACAGGTTCGACGGACGGTTCGGATGTGAAGTGGCGTGTGCTCTCCACTGTTCGAGACGGAACAACCACCACAATCGGCGTCCGCATGACGGATATCGAGCAGACTGTCGACGACCTGATCGGTCTCCAGTTCGGGATCGGTGTGGTGGTGTTACTCGTACTCGGCGGTGCGGCCTACTTCGTCGTCCGTCGTAGTCTTCGGCCTTTGGTAGAAGTTGAGGAAACTGCAGCAGCCATTGCCGCGGGCGGTCTCCACCGACGTGTCCCAGAAAGGGACGATCGTACCGAAATCGGTCGATTGTCGGTGGCGCTCAACGGAATGCTGGCCCAGATTCAGCGGGCCTTTGCTGCAACGGAGGCGTCGGAAGAATCGGCACGCCGCTCGGAAGAGCGTATGCGACGTTTTGTCGGCGATGCGAGCCATGAATTGCGCACTCCGCTGACTACCATCCGCGGGTTCTCGGAACTGTATCGCCAAGGTGCCATGACGGATACGGCCACACTGATGAATCGCATCGAAGGGGAAGCGTCGAGGATGGGCTTGCTGGTCGAAGACCTCCTGATGCTCGCGCGACTCGACGAGCAACGTCCGCTGGACAACAAGACGGTGGATCTCCTTGCCGTTGTGGCAGATTCGATTCAAGCGGCGCGGGCCATCGCGCCCGGTCGGAGCGTCACGCTGGCGATGACGGGTGGGCCGGGGACCCCCGAGGTTGTCGGGGATCAGGCCCGCCTGCGCCAAGTAGTCGCGAACCTGGTCGGAAATGCAGTCAAGCACACTCCGCCGGACGCTGAGATCGTCATTCGATTGGGGACTACCGAAGAGACTGTGGTCATCGAGGTTTCGGATACCGGCCAAGGGCTCAGTGAGGAAGACGCGGCACGAATTTTCGAAAGGTTCTATCGCGCGGACACGTCCCGCACGAGGGAAACCGGCGGTGCGGGTCTCGGTCTGTCGATCGTGTCCGCGTTGGTGGAAGCACACCATGGAACCGTCTCGGTGACCAGCGCGCCCGGCGAGGGTGCGACCTTCCGGGTCGAACTGCCTCGCGAGCCCCACGAAGACTGACCTGGAGAGAAAACTGTGTAGCATCCACTGCGCAACACCACTCGAACGTCGTTGGCGCCAGACCGGTCACGAGGTAGTTCCGGGGCGACAAGATCGTGAAAACTGCTGCCGCCGAAGGTGAAAAAAAGAACGATTACCTGCGTTATCTTCGAACAAGTCCAGCGACAGGCACTTCTCGACGAAGTTGCACGCTTGTACGAGACAAGTGGTAATCGACGTTCGGCGTGTCGAGTGCCACACGCGGAGTGCGCGACCCACCGCTGCCGAGTTCGCGGAAAGTCCGGTCAGGCGACGTAGGACTCGAGGCGGGTTCTCACCAGGGTGTCGATGTCACCGCGACGCTTCTCCGAGACCACACCGGCAAGGAGCAGTACGAACAACTCGTCGATGCGCTCCGAGAGATCCGCTCGACGCGTCAGCACGTTCGAGACCATTTGCACGCCCGTGAATGTCGCCGTGACAACACGACCTACGGATTCGGGTGTGACGTCTTGGCGGATATCGCCTTCTTGCTGTGCGATGTCGGCCAGCCTTTGAAGTTCTCGAATCCAGGTGAGATAGGGCTCGAAGGGGCCGTCGGCAGTATTGAGCTCCAAGGTGAGTCGGATGCCGGCGCGAACGACTGGATCGGAGATCAATTGTCGAGCGATCTCGTTGCAGACCATGATGACCTGCTCCAATGCCGGGGCGCCGGTAGACGCAGCTGCAGAGAACGATGCCAGGGAAATGCGATGCTGCTCGTCGATGACGGCCTGGGCAAGTTCGTCTTTGGAGGAGAAGTGAAAGTAAACCGCGCCCTTGGTCATCCGTGACGCGGACACGATGTCATTCATGCTGGTGCTGCCGTACCCAGAGATTTCGAAACGGTCAGCCGCGCCGCGGAGAATCTGCTGGCGACTGATTTTGGCGCGTTCCTGCATTGCTTCCGTTCCTCCGAATGGTCCCAACTGGTGTGTCCCGTTGGGCGCTGGTCCTGCGACCAGCGCTCAACGGTAGCAGCGAAACTCGTTGTTGTGCGACAACGTAAACGGACTGTTCGGAATGTGGAAGTGCAGGTCACCGTCAATAAACGGAATAAAGTGGACGGCCGCAACACTGGATCGGACATTGCGGCAACTCTCACAGTTAACCGTCAGCGCGCTGAAACGTTGCTCGTATGTCCGATTTCGCGAAGTGCTGCCTTCAGACGTGCTTGGGCGTCTTCGAGAGATTCAGGCGACGGCGACGGATCGGCGCCACTGATGTCGAAATTTCCCATTGTGTATGCGGGAAAAACATGGACGTGCAGATGCGGCACTTCCAAACCGGCGATCAGGAGCCCGGCGCGCGGTGCGTCGAACGCTTTGCGCACGGCCTGTCCCATCGTGCGTGCAACTGTGGTCACTTTGGCAAAAAGTTCGGGATCGACGTCCTGCCACTGATCTACCTCGGTACGAGGAACTACCAGTACATGGCCCTGTGTCACCGGCGCGATAGTAAGGAAGGCAACGACGTCGTCGTCCTCCCACACAAAACGGCCAGGTAGGTCCCCGTTGATGATGGCGCTGAATACTGAAGGCATAGGTCAAAGGCTATCCCGCACAGTGTTTGGCAGGAAACCCGTCGGTTGGCAGGAAAGCTCGTCGTCTGGGAATCTGGTTGCCAGGAAACTCCCAGCCCGTGTCCAGAGTGATCACGGCGTAGCGGGCGATTCTGAGACACATGACGACAGAAGCCATGCAGACCGTGGGCGCCACGGACGCTGGGGGACGTTCCACGACGGCGGTAGTGCTGGACGTGGTGGTCCCGGTGTACAACGAGGAAGCCGGCCTCGCCACGTGCGTTCGGCGGTTGCGCCACCACCTACGAACCCACGTTCCCTATCCGGCGCGGATAACGATCGCCGACAACGCCAGTGTCGACGGAACATTGGCAATCGGACACTCTCTCGCCGAGGAATTCGACGACGTCCGAGTTGTGCACCTGGACGAGAAGGGGCGGGGTCGGGCGCTGCGGCAGGTATGGAGTGCGTCCGACGCCGACATTGTCGCGTACATGGACGTGGATCTCTCCACCGATCTCAATGCATTGATGCCGCTGATCGCACCGTTGGTGTCCGGGCATTCGGATATCGCGATCGGATCCCGGTTGGCACGTTCGTCGCGGGTCGTTCGCGGCCCCAAACGTGAGTTCATCTCACGCAGTTACAACCTCATTCTGCGCAGCGCACTGCACGCCCGGTTCTCCGACGCCCAGTGCGGATTCAAGGCGATGCGCCTCGATGTTGCGCGCCAACTGCTTCCGTTGGTTGAGGACACAGGATGGTTCTTCGACACGGAACTGCTCGTATTGGCCGAGCGGTCCGGGATGCGAATCCACGAGGTACCGGTGGACTGGGTCGATGACCCCGACAGCCGAGTCGACATCGTTGCCACCGCAGTTGCCGATATCAAAGGAGTAGTGCGCGTGGGCCGAGCACTGTCGAGCGGATCTCTGCCGCTGGCGGACCTTCGGGCAAGCTTCGGACGGGAGCCGCTGGTTCCCGGTGTGCCACGCGGGATGGTCGGGCAGTTGGCCAGGTTCGCCGTTGTCGGTGTCGTCTCGACCCTGGCCTACGCACTCCTGTACCTCGCACTGCACTCGGTGATGGGTGCCCAGTGGGCAAACGCAGTTGCACTGCTGGTGACTGCGGTCTTCAACACCACGGCCAATCGTGCCTTCACCTTCGGTATCCGAGGTTCGGAAGGTTCCGGGCGCCATCAGGCACAGGGTCTGCTGGTATTCGCGTTCGGGCTCCTTCTCACCAGTGGATCGTTGTTCGTGCTGCATTCCGCGGCCCCTGACGCATCCAAACATATCGAGCTGGCCGTCCTGGTCATCGCCAATCTTGTTGCCACAGTGAGTCGATTTGTTGCACTTCGCTGGGTATTCCGTTCCGCACAACCTGTAGGAGTTACTCGATGACCGCCACTGTTGAACAGGAGAGTGTCGTCGCGCCGCTTCCCGAACCGCCACGTTCCGTGCGCTGGGAGCCGTGGGCTTTGGGTGCGCTTCTTGTGGGTACCGGTGTTGCCTACATCTGGGGGTTGGGAGCTTCCGGTTGGGCGAACTCGTTCTATGCCGCTGCGGTGCAAGCTGGTTCGGTGTCGTGGAAGGCTTTCTTCTTCGGCTCTTCGGACGCGGCCAACGCGATTACCGTCGACAAGCCGCCGATGTCGCTGTGGCTCATGTCGTTGTCCGTGCGCATCTTCGGGCTCAGTTCGTGGGCGATGTTGGTGCCGCAGGCGTTGCTCGGCGTAGGTTCGGTCGCGCTGCTGTGGGCTACCGTTCGCCGGTACTTCGGCGCCGCCGCCGGACTCCTCGCTGGGCTGGTTCTGGCGCTCACTCCTGTTGCCGCACTGATGTTCCGGCTCAACAACCCCGACGCGATGCTGGTTCTCCTCATGATCGCGGCAGTATGGGCGATGATGAGAGCCGTCGAAGACGGCCGAACCCGATGGCTCGTGCTGGTCGGTGTGTTCTGCGGTTTCGGCTTCCTGACCAAGCAGTTGCAAGTCATGCTTGTCGTCCCGCCGCTGGCTCTGACATACCTGATCGCGGGTCCTCCGAAGTTGGGCAAGCGGGTTCTGCAACTGTTTGCCGCACTCGGCGGTCTGATCGCTTCCGCCGGTTGGTGGTTGGCGATCGTGGAACTGTGGCCGGCTGATTCGCGTCCGTGGATCGGCGGTTCGCAGAACAACTCCATTCTCGAATTGACGCTCGGCTACAACGGATTGGGCCGATTGAGCGGCAACGAGACCGGCAGCGTCGGCGGGGGTGGAGCGGCACCGGGTGGCGCAGGCGGCGGTGGCGGAATGTGGGGTACCACTGGCATCACGCGGCTGTTCGAATCAGCCCAGGGCGGCCAGATAGCCTGGCTGATTCCGGCAGCACTCATTTTGCTTGTTGCCGGAATCGTAGTGCGGGGTAAGGCACCTCGTGTCGACACGCAGCGCGCGTCGTTCATCGTGTGGGGTCTCTGGTTGCTGGTAACCGGACTGACCTTCAGCTTCATGGCCGGAATTTTCCACGCCTACTACACGGTCGCGCTGGCCCCGGCGATTGCCGCGCTGGTCGGATCGGGCTCCGTGCTCTTGTGGCGTCGCCGCGAAACTGTGTGGGTTCGTATCGTCCTGGCTGTTTCACTGGCGGCAACTGTGGCGATGGCATGGGTATTGCTGGGACGCACACCGTCGTTTGTCCCGTGGCTGCGGTGGACCATTCTTGCGGTCGGCATTGTTGCCGCGGCGGCGATGCTGATTCCCGCGATCACTCGGGGACGACTGGCAGTAGCGGTGGTACTCGCGGCGCTGTTCACGGGACTCGCCGGGCCGAGCGCCTATGCGATCGACACGATCAACACTCCGCACACCGGTTCGATAGTCTCCGCCGGCCCCGGTGTTCAAGGTGGAATGGGTGGACCGGGTGGTGGTCGCGGGGGATTTGGTGGAGCAGGCGACGGTGGCACCCGACCTACTGGCGGCGCGGGCGCCACCCGATCTACTGGCGGCGCGGGCGCCGCAATGGGCACACCGCCCACCGGGATGAGTCAGGCCCCAGGTGCCGGCGCAACCCCGGGAGCTGCTGTCACGCCGGGGACTGCAATGGACGGCGCTCGAGGTGGCATGGGCGGTTCGGCGGGTGGACTCCTGCGGGGCAGCACCCCCGGTGCGGCTGTGGTGGAGAAGCTCGAGGAGAACGCCGACCAGTTCACCTGGGTAGCGGCGGCAATCGGGTCGAACAGTGCGTCTGGATACCAACTCGCGACGGAGTCTCCGGTCATGGCGATCGGCGGCTTCAACGGTAGCGATCCGTCGCCGACGCTCGAGCAGTTCCAGCAGTACGTGGCGGACGGGAAGATTCACTTCTTCATCGCAGGCGGCGGAATGGGTGGCGGTATGAACGCCGAAGGAACGGCCACCGCGATCTCGACATGGGTGACCGAGAACTTCACGGCGACCACAGTGGATGGAGTGACCCTCTACGACCTAACGGTCTGACACGCACCGTCGGCAGGGTCGCGCAGTCCGGTCAACCCGATCGGACTGCGCGACCTTGTTCTGTCTTGAGTACCGGGAACCCCCAGGTGGCACACGCTGCGAGACGCACCGGTGTGGGGCCGTAGTCTGTTCACGTGCGCGTACTCGTAATCGGCTCCGGAGCCCGTGAACATGCCCTCCTTCTCTCTCTTGCTCGCGATCCAGGTGTCACGGCCCTGATCTGCGCGCCCGGTAATGCCGGTATCGCCAAGATCGCCGAGCAACACCCGGTCGACGTCGCGTCGGGCGAGGCTGTCACTGCGTTGGCGAAAAAGGTCGAGGCAGACCTCGTTGTCATCGGTCCTGAGGTTCCGCTGGTACTCGGTGTCGCCGATGCGGTGCGAGCAGCCGGTATCGCCTGCTTCGGGCCTTCTGCCGACGCAGCCCGCATCGAAGGTTCCAAGGCTTTTGCCAAGGACGTCATGGCTGTTGCCGGTGTCAAGACCGCTCACAGTGAGATCGTCGACAATCCCGCCAAGCTCGACGAGGCCCTCGATCGTTTCGGCCCCAACTGGGTGGTCAAGGACGACGGACTGGCCGCTGGCAAGGGCGTCGTAGTTACGACCGACCGCGGCGCAGCGCGTGACCACGCTGCCGAACTGCTCGAGAGTGGCCACCCGGTCTTGCTCGAATCATTCCTCGACGGACCCGAGGTGTCGCTCTTCTGCCTCGTCGACGGAGAGACGGTTGTTCCATTGCTGCCCGCGCAGGATCACAAGCGCGTCGGCGACGGTGACAGCGGACCCAACACCGGCGGCATGGGTGCGTACACCCCGTTGCCGTGGTTGCCGGACGCGATGGTCACGCAGATCGTCGACGACGTCGTGAAGCCTGTCGCCGCGGAGTTGGTTGCACGGGGCAGCGGTTTCACCGGCCTCCTCTACGCCGGCCTCGCGATGGGTGTCAACGGACCGGCCGTGGTCGAGTTCAACTGCCGATTCGGTGACCCGGAAACGCAGGCAGTTCTGGCGCTGCTCGAAACGCCGCTGGGCGGATTGCTCAACGCCGCGTCCACCGGCACGCTTGATTCCGTTGGTCCGTTGCAGTGGCGCGACGGCAGTGCCGTCACAGTCGTGATTGCCGCAGAGAACTACCCGGCGACGCCGCGCACAGGTGACGTGATCACCGGAGCGGACGCCGAGGGCGTTCTCCATGCCGGCACAAAAAAGCGTGACGACGGCGCCGTGGTGTCGGCCGGAGGTCGTGTGCTGAGTGTTGTCGGAGTGGGTAAGGATCTTGCCGAAGCACGCGACGACGCCTACGCGAAGATTGCACTCGTGAAGCTTCCCGGTGGGCATTTCCGAACCGATATCGGCCTCGGTGCCGTCGAGGGGCGTATCGCTCTTCCCTGATCCACATCGTCCTTAAGTGACCGGTGAACCGTGTGTTCACCGGTCACTTTTGTTTGAAATGAACGACTGCTCGATGTTACCGACGGGTATTGCTCATCGGAGTTGTTCGGGAACGGTATATCTCTGCGCGGGGGCCAACCGAACAAGAAGGAGTCACTTGAGCATTCGAGCTGGATCCAAGGACCGATACACGCGTACCACTTCCGGGCTGACGCGTAGAAACTTCCTTGCCGCAACAGGATTAGCTGTAGGCGCTGCCGCATTGTCTTCGTCATGGACGACGGCAGCGGCCTCGCCCCGACGGGCGCTGAGTGACGGTGACCGCGTTCCGGCCCTGGTGATAGGTAGTGGCTACGGCGGAGCAGTCGCAGCACTGCGATTGACGCAGGCCGGTATCGACACGCACATGGTCGAGATGGGCCGATCCTGGACCACCCCGGGATCCGACGGTAAGATCTTCTGCCCGACGCTCTCGCCGGATGGTCGTTCTTTCTGGCTCAGAGATCGCACAGTGCAACCGGTTTCGCACTTCTCGGGCGGTTCGATCGACAAGAACATCAGCCGATACGTCGGCGTTCTCGACGCCGAGGACTTCGGTGGGATCAAGGTCTACCAGGGTCGCGGGGTGGGCGGCGGATCGCTTGTCAACGGCGGAATGGCGGTGACGCCGAAGCGCAACTACTTCGAGGAAATCCTTCCCGGTGTCGATTCCGAAGAGATGTACTCGACCTACTTCCCGCGGGCCAACGCTGCGCTGGGTGTGAACAATATCGATCCTGCCTGGTTCGAGTCGACCGAGTATTACGCATTCGCGAGAACCGGCCGGAAGACCGCCGAGAGATCGGGTTACACAACAACATTCGTTCCCAACGTCTACGACTTCAACTACATGAAGCAGGAGGCTTCGGGGGCGGTTGCCAAGTCCGCCCTGGCGTCCGAGGTCATTTTCGGAAACAACGCGGGCAAGAAGTCCCTCGACAAGACCTACCTCGCAGCGGCGTCGGCAACCGGACGCCTGACGATTTCCGCACTGCACGTCGTGACCAGTGTGTCGCCGGCAGCAACCGGCGGTGGCTATCAGGTAGTGATGAACCAGATCAACGAGCAGGGAAACACCGTCGGAACCAAGACGGTTGTCGCCGACAAGGTGTTCTTTGCAGCCGGCAGCATCGGAACCAGCAAGTTGCTCGTCTCGATGAAAGCACAAGGGCAACTGGCGAACCTACCGGGAGCCGTCGGCCAGGAATGGGGCCACAACGGCAACGTGATGGTGGCCCGCGCCAACCACATGTGGGACGCGACAGGGGCAAAGCAAGCGTCGATACCGGTGATGGGTATCGACAACTGGGCAGATTCCACAGCACCCGTGTTCGCGGAGATTGCACCGTTCCCGGCCGGGACCGAGCTATGGGTGAGCCTGTACCTGGCAATTGCCAAGAATCCCGAACGTGCGCAATTCCAGTTCAACTCCACCACCGGCAAGGTTGGACTGAATTGGCAACGCTCCCAGAATCAACCGTCGATCACCATGGCCAAGAAGGTGTTCGACAAGATCAACAAGAAGGAAGGCACTATCTATCGCACCGATCTTTTCGGTCCGGTCCAGACGTGGGGCGATCAACTGACCTACCACCCGCTCGGCGGGTGCGTGCTGGGTAAGGCGACCGACAATTACGGCCGGCTTCCCGAGTATCCGGGCCTCTATGTCATGGACGGCTCTCTGGTGCCCGGTAACGTCGGTGTGAATCCGTTTGTCACCATTACCGCTCTGGCGGAACGGAATATCGAAAACATCATCGCGAACGACATGCACTAGCTCAGCAGCAATGTGTGCACCGGGGCATGTTTCTGCCCCGGTGCACACATTGGTTTTTCAGGCTGCTGTTGGTGGTGTGTTCCCGGGAACGGGAACTTGATACGGATCCACGGACATTGGCGGATAGAACCGGGTTTTTCGGTCGTCTCCGATATCCACGCGCCACTCGGTGTGATGCATCATCCGATGGTGGTGACCGCACAGCAAGATCAAATTATCGAGATCCGTGGGGCCGTCATCGAGCCAGCGGATCAGATGGTGGGCATCGCACCAGCCCGGTGGAGTGCCGCAACCGGGGAAGGCACATCCGCCGTCCCGAACCGTCAAGGCCCGCCGCTGCGGGACACTGGCAAGTCGCGCTTTCATACCGTGATTGAGCGGAACACCATTGCTATCGAGAAGGATTCGGGTGCCCTCGCAGTCGCAGGCCAGCATGCGGGCGGTGTCGAGACTGATGGGGCCGGCCCAGTTGGTGATCGCGTACCCGAGCTCTTCAGTAGAGGGCAGCATGTCTTTGAGGGCCTGAAGATCGGTCATGTCTTTTGCGGTGGCGGTGACCGTCAGGTGCGGTTTCACGCCGCCTTCGACGGGACCGAGGTCCGCGGCTTCGTAGCGGCGCAGCATTTCGCAGAACCCGTCGGCGCGTCGAAGTGCCGGGGTGCGTTCGTCTTTCACACCGTCCTTCTCCGGCGTGGGCGCCGAGAGGGCAGACAGTAGTGCGATGAGACGGGCACCGTTGACGGCGTCGAGGTCACCTTTCACGCTGACTCGCCCGTACAAACCGCGGGAGGCGTAGAACTCGTTGAGCTCGGAGTCTTCACCGGCAGGTACGCCGTCGGCGCGGTTGCCGTACTGCTTCTGGATCCGCCGGATCGCGGCGCGGACGGAATCGCAGTCGGTGACCTTTTTCGAGGCGAGGGTCAGGAGGATGTCGCGGGCTTTCTCGACGTCGGCGAGGCTCATGTTCTTGGGCGGGTGCTGGCAGAAGTGGGCGACCTGACGCGCTTTCAACGCGTCGATGTCACCGTCGTGAAAAGATTGTCCGACAACAGGTTCGAGCATGAACAACCGCGCCAGGCCCACCAACTGGCTGCATTCACCGATCTCGAGGTTGGTGGACAGGTGCAGCCACTGCGCGATTGCCCGGAATCCTTTGCCGCCGAGGGTGTCGCGGGTGAACATCTCGGTGATCATCACAACCATGCGGGACTGCATCTCGTGTCGGGCGCGAGCGAGGTCGAGAACCTCGGTCTTGAGGCCCTCGCCGTCGTATTGCCACGCTTCCTGACTGTCCATGAACTAATTTTAGTCGAACATAATTTCGATTCCTAGGGGAATATCGGACAGGTTTGACGGAGATTTGATCGAAAACCATGTATTTGCACTGCTATTCAGCTCTTCGGCGGGAATCGATAAGTTCAAAAGCTTGATCGGACAATGTTGTCGGTGAATCCGCGAGCGAATCAACCCCCGTGAAACGGAGTCACCAATACGCAGGGCACGGCGCGGGTGCTCTCCGAGTCCAAGGCGTTGAGCACGTGCCCTGTCGCAACCCGTGATGCCGCAATGGCAAGATGGTCCGAGAAGTCCAGCGAACATTCATCCTGCACAAAGATATTCGTAGCATTAGGAGCCTCGGCATATCCACTGGTGTACGGGATCACCAGTTGGTCGTACCGGGTCATGATGTTGGTGTACGTCACGCTTGGCGCGTAGAGGCCTGCATAACTCCCTGCGTCACTCGCCCACAGTTTCGCCAGGAAATCTGACGCCGGAAGCCCTTGTGGGCAACCAGCGCAGAACGGAATCAAAGTCCGTGCGTCGTCGGGGGCCAGATCAAGGATCCACTGGCCGTCGCCGTTCGGACCAGTACCCAGAGTTCCCCTCCAGGCTGGACCCAGTGATACAAATTTATCCACAACGTGCGCTCCGCCAAAGTATTTGACGTAATAGTTGCCAACGAGGGTGCCCTCGGAAACGCCAACAATGCTGACCTTCTGCGCGCCTGTGGCAGTGCGAACACGCTCGACGAATTCCCCAACCTCTGCGGCGCTGTCCTCGAGTCGTCCCAGGCCGCCCACCGAATCGAACGGCGCCGGTAGGCTCGCGTTTTCCCCGAACGTCGGCGCAAAAACGCAGTATCCCTCGTTGGCTAGCAACGGTGAGATTGTGGTGAACATATTGAACCGGTTGGCACCCAATCCGTGTAGAAGAACCACAGGCTCTGGATGTGCGGCCGAAGGTACACAGTTCCAATCATTCGAGCCCGCCGCGGATCCGTATGGATCGCGGACCGAGTCCTGAACGAAGAGGTCATAGGGAACGGGATACTGAGGCTCAGCTGTCGCAGTGGCACGGGATGAGCCGATCAGTAGTGCCAGGCCAGCCACCACAACCAGCATGGATCGAAACGCCGACATGCTCACCTCCGGCAATAGCGGACAATTGAATTCACGCTAACTGCCTTTGGTTGACAATGCGGAGGAATGATCAATACGTCTGGGTTATGGAATGACCTTGGTTTCTATGGGGTACGTGGCGTTTGCGACCCTCGCGTCATCGGTAACGGTGGCGGGGGAGGGTCTGTCGTGTCGATGTCGTCCGGCGCGAGACGCGACAGTTCTCCGGCGATACGTTATTGATGGCCGCCGCGTAGCCCGTCGAGCATCAGGTCGAACACCGCGGAAGCGCGGCTGTCGAGCTCGACGGCGTCGATCCCGAGGTCGCGGGCGATACTCTCACGAAATATGCCGTATCCGAGATACGTTGCAGCACTGAGCGCGTGCATCACATCGCCGTCCGCGTCGGCAGGGAGTTCGCCCGTCTTCTTGTCCCGTTCGAGCGCAATACGAGTGGCGTCGAGACCCGGGAAGATCTGAAAGTCAGGATCCTCGTCGAGGGCGAGGAGCGCCTCGAGCTTGACGAAATCGCGCTTGGACAGGGCGATCTGCCACATGGCCCGGCGACGGTCTGCAAATGGTTGGTCCCAGTGCGTTTTCGGGTCCGGGCGATTGCCTTCGAGTAGTCGCATAATCGCGGCGCGCAGCAGTCCTCGGCGGGTGCCGAAGTAGTGATAGATCTGCCCGTGGTTGACCCCGGCCTCTTTAGCGACCTCGCGCAGCGTGATTCCTGCCAGAACGCCATCGCGCTTGAGCAGTCGCAGCACTGCGTCGATCAGCTCGTTCTCGGTTTCTTCTCTGGTGCCTCGTGGGCGCCGGATGGGGGTCGAAGCATCTCTTTCGGACATGTTCTCCATGCTCCCAGCCTTCCTCGAAGCGTTCACGAGCACCGCTTGCCGTGACTCACTTCACAAGATACAGTCCACACCTACCAAACGTTAATAACGAACCGTTAATAGGTGGAACATGACCGAAACTGCGCTACCCCTCAAGGGAATCCGCGTCCTGGATATGGCAACGGTCCTGGCTGCGCCAGTGACCGCCACGTACCTCGGCGACTTCGGCGCCGAGGTCGTCAAGATCGAGGAACCCGGCACAGGTGACTTCATTCGTGGAGGCGGCGAGAGTAATTCCCTGCGATCACTGCAGTGGGTGCAAGAAGGACGAAACAAGAAATCGGTGACCGTCGACCTGCGCACCGAGCGGGGGCGTCAGCTGATCCGTGGGATGCTCCCGCATTTCGACGTGATCGTGACGAACTACCGTCCCCCCACACTGGAAAAGTGGGGATTGAGTCCCGAGACGATGGCCGAGATCAACCCCCGCGCCATCATTGTGTGCATCACCGGCTACGGCCTGACCGGGCCATATCGCGACCGGGGCGCATTCGATCGCATCGCGAGCGCATTCTCCGGACTGACCTACGTCACCGGAGAACCCGAGCGAGAACCGGTGCGGTCCGGCTACTCGGTGATCGATTACATGTCCGCATATCTCGCCGCGTTCGCCGCCGTAACCGCCCTGTATCACCGCGACCAGCACGGTGGCCCCGGACAGATCATCGACCTAGGCCTGTACGAAGCAGGGTTCCGCGCGTGCGAGAACGCACTGCTGACCTACGGCGCTGAAGGACATGTACGTGAACGCGCCGGCAACCGCAATCTCGGCATCGTGCCGGCCAGTGACTTCGACACGGCCGACGGTCGCCGCATATCACTGCACGCCGGCACCGACGCCCTCTTTCGCAAGTTCGCCACGGTGATCGGCCAACCCCACCTCGCGACCGATCGACGGTTTGCCACGAGAGCGGACCGAGTCGCGAACCAACAGCACTTGTATCCGATCATCGCCGAATGGGTCGCTGGCCAGACTGCCGACGGCGCAGTCAAGTTACTCAGCGACGCTGATGTGCCTGCGGCGCCGCTCATGAGCATCGCCGATATCGCGTCCGACCCGCACTATCGCGAACGCGGCACCATCGTGACCGTCGACGACATCGAATACGGCGAGCTGCCGATGGCCGCTCCCTTTCCCAAAATGAGCGCCACCCCGGGCACGATTCGCACTCTGGGGCCAGGCCTCGGGGAACACACCGACGAGATTCTGGCCCAGCTTCTACACCTGGACGACAGTGAGCTCGCTGGCTTGCGCGCCGACGGAGTCATCTGACGTCTGCGTCGAATTCTCGTAACCCACTGCCTTACAAGCTTATTCGATCACCGAAATGAACGACGCACAGAAAGTTGGTTCGATGTCCCCCATCTCCACCGTCCCTGACACCCTGAGGGTGATCAATCCGGCCACCGAGGAGGTTGCAGCCGAGCTCACAATTGACGGCGCGGACGAATGCGCTGCCGCCGTCGACCGCGCAACCGAGGCGCAGCGGGTGTGGGCTGCGATGGCCGGTGAACAGCGCAGCGAGCTGTTGTGGCGCTGGGCCCAACTGGTCGAGGACGACTGCGCCGAGCTCGGACGGCTCGATACCGAGGACACCGGCAAAGTGCTCTCCGATGCACGTGCTCAGGCCCGCCGTGGCGCCCGCCACGCCCGGTACTGGGCAGGCAAGGCAGACAAGCTTGTCGGTCAGCAGTTCGGCGATGTGCCCGGCCAGTTCTCCTACACGCGGCTCGAGGCCCTCGGTACCTATGTGGTGGTGCTGCCGTGGAACGCGCCGGCTCATTCGTTCATGGCGCGGGCCTGTCCACCTCTTGCCTGCGGTAACTCCGTCATTGTCAAGCCGTCAGAGCTCTCCCCGCGCTCAGCGATCCGGTTGGCCGAACTTGCCGTACAGGCGGGCATACCGACCGGCGTTCTCCAGGTGGTCGTCGGAGGCGGCGCCACCGGCGGCGCCCTGTGCTCGCACCCGGACGTGGCCGGGATTTCGTTCACAGGGTCCGTCCCGACCGGACAGCACATCGCCCGCGCGGCCGCCGATACATTCAAAAAGCTCACCCTCGAGATGGGCGGAAAATCGCCGATCATCGTATTCGACGACGCAGACCTCGACTCGGCTGCTCGCGCAACGGTCCTCGGCATCTTGAACAACGCAGGCCAGGTGTGCGCCGCCGGCAGTCGGCTCCTCGTCCATGCTTCTATCGCGAAGGATTTCGTGGCAGAAGTGGCCGCGCGTATGAGCAAGGTGCGTGTCGGTGATCCACTCGATCCGCAAACACAGGTCGGCCCCGTCGTCAGCAGCGGTCAGCACGAAAAGATCCTCGGATTCCTGGATACCGCGCGCAGCGAAGGAGCGCGGATCGTGCTCGGCGGCGGCCGGGTGACAACACAGCAACGTGGGTTCTACATCGCCCCGACGCTGGTCGACCAAGTCGACCCTGCGATGACAGTCGCGAGCGAAGAGATCTTCGGTCCGGTGCTCAGCGTGCTGACCTTCGAGACCGAGGCGCAGGCACTCGAACT
This sequence comes from Rhodococcus sp. AD45-ID, assembly GCF_003023755.1. Classification (NCBI taxonomy): domain Bacteria; kingdom Bacillati; phylum Actinomycetota; class Actinomycetes; order Mycobacteriales; family Nocardiaceae; genus Rhodococcus; species Rhodococcus sp. AD45-ID. Next base: position 434,893 of record NZ_PYHL01000003.1, read on the forward strand.
CGCGAACGCCACAGAATTCGGGCTCTCGTCCTATGTGTGGACCCGCGACCTGGGTCGGATGATCCGGATGAGCGAGGGAATCGAAGCCGGTGTCGTGCACGGTAATTCGAATCTCATGCTGGACTCGGGGTTGCCGTTCGGCGGTTTCAAACAGAGCGGTCTCGGTGGCGCCTATGGCGATGACGCGGTCTCCGGCTGCACCCGAACAAAACGCGTCACGCTTCGCATCGCCAATACCCCCCTGCCCGGGCCGTGGCCGGGAATCTGACGTCATCCCTCCCACCCCAACTTTGGAGACCACTCATGCCAATGAACACCCGCATCATCGTCCAAGACGCGACCGACGGCCCCCTCGCTCTACGCGAGGTGACGCTGCCCGACCCCGGCCCGCATGACGTTCTCGTGCAGATCCATGCCACCGGCGTGTGCCAAAGCCAGCTGTTCTGGATGCACGCCGATCACGCCGAACCGATGTTGTTCGGACATGAGGGGTACGGCACCGTCCTCGCAACCGGATCCGCCGTCACCCACATCGCGGTCGGCGAGGCCGCGATGATCACGTGGGTGCCCCGCGCGGACGACCGCATTCCCACCCGCGCTTCGATCGATCTTCCCGACGGACGCACAGCTCACTCACCCAACGTCTACACCTGGGCCGAACACGCACTGGTCGACGAACTGTATGTAATGCCGTTACCTCCCGAATCACGTGAGGACGTCGTCTCGGTTGTCGGCTGTGCGGTTGTCACCGGTGCGGGCGCCCTCTGCAATGCTGCTCCCGTCGAGCCCGGCAACACGGTCGCGGTGTTCGGCGCCGGTGGAGTCGGCCTGTCCGCCGTCGCCGCTGCATCGATCCGTGGCGCGTCACGCATCGTTGCAGTCGATCTCGATGCCGAAAAGCTCGCCTTCGCCAAACAATTCGGAGCCACCGACACCATCGATGCCTCGGTGACGGACAACCCCGCCGCAGCTATCGTCGAACTGACGGGAGGGGTCGACATCGCCGTGGACTGCGTCGGGCTCACCTCGACCACCGTGCAAGCTCTCGACAGTGTGCGCGCCGGTCGAGTCGGCGGTCGGCGAGGTGGCACGGTAGTCCTCGTCGGACTCCCCAAGGGCCTCACCGAACTCAACCTCGCCGGTCTCATCGGCGGTCAGAAGCAACTTGTCGGAACCACCGCAGGCGGCTGCGGCCAAGACGACATCGGGACGTTCCTCGACTGGCACACCGAAGGCCTGCTCGATCTCAACACGCTCGTCACCAACCGCTACACCCTCGAGGACATCGACCGAGCTGTCAGCGACCTCGCAGCCGGCAGAGTTCTCGGCCGCGCAATAGTCACGATGTGACGGGCGTTCAGAACCAGGTGTCATCACCGCCAAATTCCCTGTCGCTCCGCGACTTTCGAAAAGAAGGTTAGAAAAAGATGAGACGACCGTCTCTTGCACGTGCAGGCACCATGTTCACTGCGTTGGCAGCTACCGTGGTGCTGCTTTCCGGATGTGCCGCTACCACTGATTCGGCGACCGATGCGTCCGGTGTGACGTCCGGCCTGGTCGGCGAACAACCAGACGGCGGCGAACCTACCTCCGGTGGCACGCTGTCCTATGCCACGCTCTCCGGAATCAGCAGCCTGGACCCGGTCAACCGCCAGGACAGCGGGGCAACCGGAGGTAGTGAGATGGCCGCCATCTACGACCTGTTGATTCGCTACGACACGGACGCCAAGGAATACAAGCCCCAGTTGGCGCAGTCTCTGGCAGTGAATGGCGACAACACCGTCTGGACATTGAAGCTGCGACCCGATGCGAAATTCAGCGACGGTACCCCTCTCGATGCGGACGCGGTGCAATGGAGCATCAATCGCTACCTGGAGAAGAACGGTCTGCAGACACAGGTATGGAAGGCTTCCGTCGCAGACATGACATCACCGGACCCGGCGACGGTGGTCTTCACCCTGAAGCAGCCCTGGAACGAGTTCCCGATCATGTTCACCACCGGACCGGGCATGATCGTCGCGCCCTCGTCCATGGCGACCGGGACGTTCACCCCTGTCGGTGCAGGGCCGTTCACCGTGGAAAAGTTTGCATCCCAGGAAGAATTGGTTCTCGCGGCGAGTTCGACTTACTGGAACGGACAACCTCGCCTGGCGAAGTTGCGCTTCCCGGTTATCCAGGGCGAACAAGCCAAACTCGAAGCGCTCCACAGTGGCGGCATCGACGCAGCGTACGTTCGACGATCAGAGGCCGTCCACAACGCACTGGCTGCCGGCGACATCGGCTACATCCACACCGTCAGTCTGGGAACCATCGGTCTGATCAACCAGCGAGAGGGCCGCGCAGCATCCGACGAGCGAGTGCGCAAGGCGATCGTTGCCGCGATCAACCCCGCCGTCTACAACGAGCGGGCCGAGGACGGCTACGGCATGCCCGGTAGCGACATGTTCCAGTCGTGGTCCCAGTGGCACGGCACGGTTGCAGCTGCCGGCTACGATCCCGAAGCCGCGAAGAAATACCTCGCCGAGGCCAAAGCCGACGGCTTCGACGGCAAGCTCACTTACGTCGGATCGAACAGTGCCGAGACCCAGCGAAATGCCCTCGCCTACCAGTCCATGTTGCAGGCCGTCGGGTTCACCGTCGAAATCTCTTACAGCCCAAGCATTACCGACCTGGTCAAGAGACTGTATGCCGACCACGACTTCGATGTCGCTCACGGGGGATTCAGTGTTCTCGAGGAGTCGCCGTTCGTGAGAATGTACGGCAATTTCCACAGCGAGTCCCCGTCGAACGTACTCGGCTACAAGAACGCGGAGATGGACCAGCTGCTCGCCCAACTGCAGACTGCGCCCAACGACGCCGACCGACTCGCCGTTCTCGAGAAGGTCCAAACCCTCGTCAACGACACGGCGCCCTTGGCCACTATCGGTGCCGGTAAGGTCCTCGTCACGTGGAGAAAGAACGTGCACGAGATCACGCCGAGCGCGGACGGAATCATGCTCTTCGGGAACGCCTGGCTCGCTGCCGATTCCGGGTCGTGAGCATGCCGCCACTTCACCCTTGACCCGCAGTCCGTCGGTTGCCCCCGGACAGGGAACGCCTGAAAGACACACCGCAAGAAATGAACTGGTTCCTGATTGGGATTATCCGAATAGGAACCTGAGCGGCAAGAGCTTGGACCCGGTGTTGCATCGGGTCCAAGCCTCTGGGGCGGTGCCTGAACCTGCTGGTGGCGCATCGTCGACATGATTCTTCATGCCGTGTTCACAACGTGCGATATTCCGCAGCAGCAATTCTCGGGTCCGCCGAAGTCGACGGTGTGAGGGCGTCGTGTTTCGGGCGTGATCGGTTGTCGAGATACCGGAACGCCGCGCCGCCGATCGTGACAGCGAAAGTCGCAAGAGTTGCGCCGGCAACAACATCGGTGAGCCAGTGCACGCCCAGGTACAACCGAGTGAGCGCCACGACAAGAGTGACAACGACAGCCACGAGCATCAACAGCCGTTTGACTGAAGGTGTGTGCTGCATCGCAACAAGTAGAACAACGATGCCGATCAATGCCCCAGTGCCCGTTACATGTCCGGAGGGAAAGGAATGATCGGTCTCGAGGAGAACCTGAGAAGCTGTCGGGGGTCGCTCGCGAGCGACTACGGCCTTCATCACGGTGCTCGCCACCGCGGCCGAACCGACGGTGCCGACTACGACGATCCCGGGAATCACCGAGCGGGCCTGCCACGAAAGAACGGCGCCGGCTCCGATCCCGAGAATTGCTGTCGCAACTGGACTTCCGAGATCGGTCACGGCCACTGCAATCTGGTTGAGTCCGTGGCTTCGATGCGCGATCATCCATTCCGTCACAGGGCCGTCGAATCGGGACAACCACCCGTTGTGCATCACGGCAACGGAGAGGGTTACCAGAGCGACGATCAATCCGGTTGCGCGAATGACGCTCGATCGCAGCGTCGACGCCTGGTAGATCGAACCGAAAGCGAACAGAGCGGAAGCCAAGACGACAGCAGTCACAGCAATTTCTGCGCTGGAGCTTTCGGTCAGCACTTCGGTGACCGCGGTTCGCACGGCCGAGACGGTTGCAGGCATAGCCCGAAGTCTGCCGAGACGATGCTGAAGAAACGCTGAATGCACATTCGGTAACAGTGCGGGATCTGGTCTACTGGTTTCGGTATCGACGGAAATGGAGCCTGTGGTGCGAGTGCTGGTGGTCGAGGACGAGGTGCGCCTGGCTGAGACGATTCGGCGGGGGCTAGTGGCCGAAGGCTTTGTGACCACTGTCGAACACAATGGTGACGACGGGTTTGTCACTGCGTGTAGCAACGAGTTCGACGTGATAGTTCTCGACATCATGCTCCCTGGGAAACACGGATACGACATTGTGCGTGACCTGCGCGCGCGTGCGGTCTGGACTCCGATCCTCATGTTGTCGGCGAAAGACGGGGAATACGACCTGGCCGACGCATTCGACCTCGGCGCCGACGACTACCTGGTCAAACCTTTTTCCTTTGTCGTGCTTCTCGCGCGCCTGCGCGCTCTGGTACGGCGCGGTGCTCCACAACGCCCGACGGTACTGACCGTTGGCGACCTTGCGCTCGATCCAGCTCGCCACCAAGTGAGCCGGGGTGCAACCGAATTGACGCTCACGCCACGCGAGTACAGCGTTCTCGAATTCCTGATGCGTAACAGCGGAGTTGTCGTGACGAAGCGCGAGATCGTCAGATCCGTCTGGGATATCAATTACGAAGGCGACGAAAACATCGTCGAGGTCTACATCGGATACTTGCGTAAGAAGGTTGACGTACCGTTCGGGAAACACAGTATCGAGACGGTGCGAGGTGTCGGGTACCGATTTGTGAGCGAATCGGACTGAAGGTCAGTCTTCGGTCTTCGGGATCACAATCTCGAATCTACTTCCACCACCGAACCTTTCACTCATTGTGATAGTTCCACCATGCGCGGCGGTGATATCCGACGCGATGGCCAATCCCAGGCCGGTGCCGCCACCCTGCCGCGAGCGCGGGGAATCGAGCCTGACGAACCGGTCGAATATTCGCAGACGTTCGGCCTCGGGTATGCCCGGTCCGTCGTCCTCGATCACGATGTGTGCGCCGTCCTTGCTGTGGAAGCAGTGCAGCCACACCTGCGACCCAGCATGTCTGATGGCATTGTCGACGAGGTTGCGCACCAACCGGGTCAGCGAACGTGGGTCACCGCTGACTCGAACCGGCGCAATCTCCACTGTCACTGTGAGGCTCGAGATCCCGGCGATTCGGGTCTTTTCGGTGAGAAGGATGTCATCCAAATCGACATCGACTACGGCCCATGGGTGTTCGGCGTTGCTCTCGTCGGAACGGGCAAGTGTCAGAAGGTCGTCGATGAGTTGGCGCATTCGACGGGCCTCGGGCAGCAATGCATCTTCGATCAAGGCATCGTCGAGTAGTTCGGGGCGTCGATGTGCAAGTTCGAGAGCAGTTGTGATGGTGGACAACGGGCTTCGAAGTTCGTGGGAGGCGTCGCTGACAAACCGTTGCTGTGCTTGTGCGCCTTCGTCGAGGCGGGCCAACATGTCGTTCATTGTCCTTGCGAGGCGGGCAATCTCGTCGTTTCCCGACGGAACTGGCACTCGTTCGCCGCGGCTTCCGCTCGAGATCGACGCCACCCTGGATCGAATACGTTCCACGGGGGCCAGTGCTGAACCCACGAGGCGGTACGTCGCGAAAGCGGCCAACCCGAGAACAAACGGTCCCACCACCGCCAAAAGTATTGCCACAGCGGTCACTACGGATTCGACGGGTTCTCGGTCCGCCCCGACAAAGACGGTGACAGGCCCGGTAGGTGTCGCGACGCCGCGGCCGATAAGCCAGTAGTCGCCGTTGTCGTCCACTTCGACGCGACCGAGCGACGCAGCGTCTCCGGGTTCGAGCGTCTTTTGGGAAAGTCGTTGGTTTCCGGTACCGGGGGACTGCACCAGAACTCGATGATCCGGACCGACGATCTGAACGATCCCGACCTGGCTGTCCGTCGAGAGCAAGGACGGATCGAGATCGGCTGCGCTTTCCGCTGTGAGTTCCTGTACGAGTTGAGTGGCGCGAGTGTCCGCGGTGTCCTGCGCCGACAGTTGAAGCGAGTGTGCGAGAAGAAGTATGAGCGCGCACCCCGCTGCTACCAGGCAGAACGCTATGACCAGCGTCGACGCCACAGTCGAGCGGATACGAACACTCCACTGTGAGGGATGGAGAATCGACGACGCGAAGTTCATGCCGTCCAGTCTCGCCCAGGGAAGGAAGTATGCAAGATCCTTCTCAGCATCCTTTCAACTGAGGATCACTTATCGTGTGGTGTCGTTGGTGTCCGATAGTCGGGGGATTGCAATGGGAAACGTGCCAAGTGGTTCGCAAGACCTTCGTGTGGTCGGTGAGATTCAGGTGGACGAAGACGGCTTCTTCGCGTTGGTGAACGCTTCGACCTACGAGGGTTTTGTGGACGAGGACTGGAGCCTGCCGCAACTGTTGGAGCATTTTGCGGCCGCGCGTCGGCTCGCGTCGGCATTTGTTGTATTCGTGGGCCCGGAGGCCGATGGCACAGAGGTGAATGTCAGGCTCGGTCACCCGAAACGTGTTCCCGACGACGGCGCATCTGCCCGGATCGATGTTACCGATGGAGTGCTTTTTGTCCCGTCGTTCACGGATCTGACGATGGCGGCCCAGTTCGCGGACAGCGCCGTCGTCGAGCATCCGGAGCGCACCACTCAGGTACACGTTCCGGGTGGAACTTACGAGATCCTTGCTTGGCGAACTGGGGAGTCGTTGCATGTCTCGCTGGAGCGGGTGGGTGAGCAGCATCTTGCTGTACCGACAGATCAGTGGGATGGCACGGTTGCGTGGTTTTCCGCACAACTCGGAAATTAGCTTGATTGAATCGAAAAATGTTTTAGGAGAGAGTGATTCGTCGCTAGGTTTCGAGGTGGCGTAGGGAGCTGTCGAGCGTGCTCATGAGTTGGGCAAGCCTGTTCTTCCCTATCGGGGCAGTCGGGTATCGCCCGAGGACGTCGACCAGCACAGAGGTCGCGCGATCGCAGGTCGACTTTATGGACTGTGCTGCGGCGGCTTCATCGCCGCCCGCCTCGAGTTCGGCTACTCGGGCGGCACACGCCGCCGCTCGCAAGATGTGGCCGACTTGCGTCGCTCTCGCGATGGGGTGCAGGTAGGCAGCAGCTGCGGCGTCACCGCAGGCCCGTGCCGCGAGCTGCCCGGCCTCGCTCGTGATCTCCTGTGCAGCCCGGTGTGCATCGAGGGCGGCGACGCGCTGCAAGATCGTTCTCGGCGCTCCGTCGGCGAAAGCCCGTGCGGCGTCGAGTGCAGCTCGCGGGCGTGGGTCGTCGGGTGCTTCGGCCTCGAAATAGGGCAGTAGCTGCTGAGCGCTTTCGGTGGCGAAGCTTGCGACTGTGCGTAACTCGTCTGCCGTCAATGGGAAGTCGCTGTGTGCCTGTGTCATCGCTTCGATTCTCTCAGGTGGCTTTCCGGACCGTAATGCTACTGATCGAGAACCCGCTGACACCCGATTGCCTGTACCGACTACCGTCGAGGTGTGCGCTCAGAATCTCGTCGATCGAACATCCAGACTTTCCACGTCATGGACGTGTGGAAAGCCGCCACCGAACGTCAGCGGACTCATGGTGACGTCCTGACGCTGGCGGCCGGCCAGCCGTCGACGCCCGCGCCCACCCCGGTGCTGGCCGCAACGCGCGAGATCCTCGGCACAGAACTGTTGGGATACACCGAGACGTTCGGCATTCTTCCGCTTCGTGAGGCCATCGCCCGGTACCACGCGCAGAGTTCGGGAATCACCGTCGACGCCGATGACGTCGTTGTCACCACCGGATCTTCGGGTGCATTCACCTTGCTGTTCCTGGCGGCGTTCGACGAGGGCGATACCGTCGTCGTGGCGCGTCCAGGCTACCCGGCCTACCGCAATACGCTTGCGGCGCTGGGATGTAACGTCGTGGAACTCGATTGTGGCCCAGCTACCAGGTACCAGCCGACCGTCGAGATGCTCGACGCGCTGCCGACGCCGCCGGCCGGACTGATCGTTGCCAGCCCCGCCAACCCGACGGGTACCGTCATCGCACCCGAAGAGCTTGCCGCGCTGGCGAAGTGGTGCGACAAGAACGGAACATTGCTGATTTCCGACGAGATCTATCACGGCATCGGCTACGGAGACCAGCAGACGTCGAGTGCCTGGGAAACGTCCCGCGAATCCGTGGTCATCGGCTCGGTGTCCAAGTACTTCTCCATGACCGGGTGGCGTCTCGGCTGGATGCTGGTGCCCACTTACCTGCGTCGCCCGCTACAGAGACTGGCGTCGAACATGACCGTGTGCCCGCCCGCAATTTCGCAGTACGCCGCAATCGAAGCGTTCTCGGCGGAAGCGAAGATCGAGCTGGACGGCCACGTCGAGCGGTACGCGCTCAACCGTGAACTTCTGCTGACAGGCCTGCCGAAACTCGGCATCACCGAACTTGCTCCTGCGGACGGCGCTTTCTACGTGTACGCCGATATCGGACATCTGTGCGGCGACGAGGGCGCAACTGCCTGGTGCTCGCGGTTGCTGACAGATACCGGAGTCGCGCTTGCGCCGGGAATCGACTTCGACACGGTGCACGGAGATCGGATGGTTCGCCTCTCGTTTGCCGGTGCCACTGCGGATATCGAAGAGGCGCTGCGACGCCTCGAAACGTGGCTCACGTAACAATCAACAGGACGTTCGGGCTGTTTTCCGGTGCCGACACTGCTGAAACTGGCACGATGGAAACGTGTCGGGAGCCGCAACACCCAAGGGAGCAAAACGTCGCCAAGCGTTGGTGGCGTCTGCTGCTGAACTTTTGCTGGAAGGTGGATTCGACGCGGTTCGTCATCGCGCGGTCGCTACCAGGGCCGGTCTTCCGCTGGCCTCGACAACCTATTACTTCGACTCGCTCGACGATCTCATTGCGTGTGCCGTCGAGTTGAACGGTAATGCCGACATGGATGCGGTTCGGGCCCGTGTTGCGGCGGTGACTCAGCGTCGCCGGGGCCCGGAGTCCACCGTCGACCTGCTGGTGGAGGTTCTGCTCGGCGAAGACGAGAAGCGGCCGGAGAGCCGAGAACGATTGATCGCGCGGTACGAGAGATTTGTGGCGTGCGCCCGCCACCCGGCACTGCGTGAAGTCCAGTTGCGATTGCGCGCGCAACTGGACGAGGCGCTCACCGAGGCGTTGGCACGGTCGGGTCGCACCAGCTCGGAAGGGCAGTTGCGACGCCTTGTTGCGATGGTCGACGGCGCCATGATCTCGGCCCTGGGGGAGTACGACCCCGATCCACGTGGATTGGCGCGCGGAATGCTCCTCGAATCCATCGACGTGATGGCCCCACCTGCGTAGGGGTAACAGCACTGTTCACGCACCGTTAGACTGAGGCCTCGTGAGCCGTATCCCGAATGTCCTTGCCAACCGTTACGCCAGCCCGGAGCTTGCAGCTCTGTGGTCTCCCGAGCACAAGATTGTGCTCGAACGACAGTTGTGGGTGGCGGTGTTGCGGGCACAGGCTGAGCTGGGCATCGACATTCCGGCCGACGCTATTGCCGATTACGAGCGAGTCATCGACAACGTCGATCTTGCGTCCATCGCGGATCGTGAGCGCGTCACCCGCCACGACGTGAAGGCACGTATCGAGGAGTTCAACGCTCTTGCCGGTCACGAGCAGGTTCACAAGGGCATGACCAGCCGCGACCTCACCGAGAACGTCGAGCAGTTGCAGATCGTCCGCTCACTCGAGCATGTCTACAGCCACGGCATCGCCGTCGCCGCCCGTCTGGGTGAGCGCGCTGCCGAGTACTCGTCCATCGTGATGGCCGGACGCTCGCACAACGTCGCAGCTCAGGCGACGACATTGGGCAAGCGTTTTGCTTCCGCAGCCGACGAACTGCTGGTCGGTTTGACCCGGCTCCGTGAGCTGATCGACCGTTACCCGCTGCGCGGAATCAAGGGCCCGATGGGCACCGCTCAGGACATGCTCGACCTTCTGGACGGTGATGCGGCGAAGCTCGAGCAGCTCGAGACTAAGGTTGCCGAGCACCTCGGGTTCACCAACGTTCTCACCAGCGTCGGCCAGATCTACCCGCGCTCGCTCGATCACGACGTCATCTCCGCGCTCGTTCAGGTGGGCGCAGCGCCGTCGTCGTTCGCTCACACCATCCGTTTGATGGCCGGCCACGAACTGGTGACTGAAGGCTTCCAGCCGGGCCAGGTCGGCAGCTCCGCGATGCCGCACAAGATGAACACCCGCTCGTGCGAGCGCGTCAACGGCCTACAGGTCATCCTGCGCGGCTACGGGTCCATGGCTGCCGAGATGGCGGGCGCTCAGTGGAACGAAGGCGACGTCTTCTGCTCCGTCATTCGCCGAGTCGCATTGCCTGACGCATTCTTTGCCATCGACGGCATGTTCGAGACGTTCCTGACCGTGCTCGCCGAAATGGGCGCGTACCCGGCCGTCATCGAGAAGGAACTGACCCGCTACCTGCCGTTCCTCGCAACGACGCGCGTGCTCATGGCAGCAGTTCGCGCCGGTGTCGGACGTGAGACCGCGCACGAAGCCATCAAGGAAAATGCTGTCGCCGTGGCACTCGCGATGCGTGAAGAGGGCAAGGAACCCGATCTGCTCGATCGCCTGGCTGCGGACGACCGTCTTCCCCTGGATCGCGCTGCCCTCGACGAGGCACTCGCGGACAAGGCGGCCTTCATCGGTGCTGCGTCGGCTCAGGTCGACGCCGTAGTGGCCGAGGTACAGAAGCTTGTCGACGCCAATCCTGAAGCTGCGGCATACGCGCCGTCGCCGATTCTGTAGGGGCTACCCCCCGTGCGCCTTTCTGGTAGTGGCCACTGCCGAAAAGGCGCACAGGGTCGAAGACCATGAACTGCATCTTCTGCTCCATCATCGCCGGCGAAGCCGAGGCAAGTGTTGTCTACGACGACGCGAATGTACTTGCCTTCATGGATATTCGGCCGTTCACGTCGGGGCATCTGCTGGTGGTGCCGAAGCGTCATGCCAGCGGATTGTCGACCCTCGATTTCGACGAAGGTGCCAGGATATTTGCAGTCGCGCAAAAGATCGCCACAGCGATGCGTACCGGACATCTGCCCGTCGACGGGGTGAACCTGCATCTCTCTGACGGAGCCGTTGCAGGGCAGGAAGTTTTCCATGTTCATCTGCACGTCATTCCGCGCAATCGGGGCGACGGTTTCGGGCTTCGTGCAATTCCGCGCACACCCACCAGGTCAGTTCTCGACAGTACGGCTGCTGTCATCCGAGACGCCCTGATCCAGTAGTTCACCCGACGTGGGTGCTTCGGGGACTTTGGTTATCGAGCTACCGTGGGGCCGACTGCTGGTGGTATCGCCGTTGATGCACATCATGGTTCTCGTATTTCCGCTTCTACGGTCCGCTGGAACCCTATTTCGATCGAAGTCGGAAACTGGGAGATATCACTCTGGTCCGGTGAGGCCGAAATATACCGCGGTTATCGAACGTAAACGGGCAATCCGGCAAATCGGTGTAACTGTGCGTCTGTCATCATCGAGATCGATAACGTGGTTTAAATACCACCGAGCTGGAGGATGATCGCGTGATTACAGTTCTCATCGCCGACGATCAGCAGGTTGTCCGTCAAGGGTTCGAGCTTTTCCTCACCGATCACCCTCGCATCGAGGTCGTCGGCCATGCGGCATCGGGATTCGAAGCACTTCAGCAAGTCCGATTGCTTCAACCGGACGTGGTTCTCATGGATATCCGCATGCCGCACGGTGACGGGCTGACTGCGACTTTCGAGGTTCTGAAGGAATTCCCGAAAACTCGCATTATCGTCGTAACGACGTTCGACCTCGACGAGTACGTTTTTGGTGCGCTCGACCTAGGCGCGGTCGGGTTCCTGCTCAAAGACACCGACCCGGACGATTTGGTGGACGCGGTCATTGCCGCTGCAGACGGTGGCTCGGTATTGTCGCCGAAGCTCACCCGCAGAATGGTCGCCGAATTCGCGCGTCGTAAACCGTCTGCCCCAGCCGAATTTCCCGACCACGGATTGAGCGTTCGGGAAATGGAAGTGGTCCAGCTACTTTCGAATGGGTTGGGTAACGGTGAGGTGGCCGACGCGATGAAACTCGAACTGAGCACGGTGAAATCGCATATCGGCAATATCTGCCGGAAACTCGATGTCCGCACGCGGGTGCAGATTGTCATCTGGGCGTATCGGAACAATATGGTGAGAGATTCACGGGTTCGATAAGAGCACGTGGTGTCCGGCTCCGCGAAGCGGCGACGAACACCACGTGAGAGTGCACTTATCCGAGCAGCTTTGCCTTCAGCGTTGCGATAGTCGACCGACTGAGTCCGAGGCCCTCGGTCAGGTAGCGATCGATGGTTCCGTACGAGGATTCCACTTGATCGAGTCCGGCTTCGATGTAACCGGCCTCGACTCCGAGGAGAGGCTCCATATTGGTTGCCACTGCCGGACCAGCCACGCTGGAGATGTACGCGAGTGTTGCCTTGATGCTTTCGGTCGAGTACTCGTTGGTCAGCATGTAATCACTCATGATCGTGGCGCGGTCGACGCCGGCGATGCTCAGAAGCAACATCGAGGCCCAGCCGGTGCGGTCCTTACCGGCGGTGCAGTGAAAGACCTGTGGCCCATCGGTTTCCGCGAGCGACGTGAGCAGTTGAGTGAATCCGGCCCGTTCTGCGGTGCCCGTGACAAACGCGCGGTTTGCATCCTGCATCAACGACCGGGCTTCTTCGGGCGACTTGATCTGGAATGCCATCTGGTAGATGTCGCCGGCCAGGACCGGGATGTTCTCGTAAGCGACCCCGGCAGGCAGAACATCCGGCTTGTCGGCGATTTCGGCTGCGGTGCGCAGGTCGTAGACCTTGGTCAATCCGAGTGACTCCAAGGCAGCCATGTCGGCGCCCTTCGGTGTGATGGCATTGGCTCGGTAGAAAACACCCTTGTTGACGTGTTGGCCGAAGGAGCCCGAGTACCCGGATCCGGTCCCGGCGACGTCGCGGAAGTTGTCGATACCCACCAGGCGCGGAGCATCGGCAACCTGCTGTGAGCTGCCGAAATCCAAAGAGCCGAAGTCGAGCGAGCCGACGGGCGGCTGGGGAGCAGCCTGAGCAAGTGCAGCGCCGCCGATCAGGAGAGTGCTCGAGATCGCCAGTGCTGCGACGGCACGGACGCCGGTGTTGCGTGAAGTTCGTGACATGTGAAAGTCCTTCGTGGAGAGGGAATCTGAATTCGCGAGAGGCTCTGAATCGAGTGTGGACCCGCGAAACCCGCAAATTTGATGGGCCTCCCACCCAATGGGAGATCTGCTTCGGCGGGATTGTCTGCAAACTGGCAGTTCATCAACTGTGACGGCGGCCTCTCGCGCACCGGGCCTGGCTAGCTGCATTATCCGGTTAAGCAGGGCAGACGGCTCCCCGGACGGAGAGTCTCTGTACCCGTCCTGGCTACCAGGGTTCTGTACGAACTGCGAACGCCCGATAGGGTGATAAGCGTGCGTCCTACACTTGATTCCTACACTCATCTGGCCGGTGGCAAGGTCCGTGACCTTTACACGATCGACGACGAGCACTTGCTGCTGGTCGCGAGTGATCGGATCTCAGCCTACGATCACGTGCTCAGCACGCCGATTCCGGACAAAGGCCGCGTCCTCACCGCGATGAGCGTGTTCTTCTTCAACGTCCTCGGCGGCAACAATCACCTCGCAGGTGAGCCGGACGACGACCGCATCCCCGAAGAGGTTCTCGGGCGTGCGCTTGTTGTGCGCTCGCTCGACATGATTCCCGTCGAATGTGTGGTCCGAGGATTCCTCACGGGTTCCGGTCTGGTCGATTACCAGAAGACCGGCGCGGTGTGCGGCGTCAACCTTCCGGAGGGCCTCGTGGAAGCGTCACGCTTGCCCGATCCGATCTTCACCCCGGCGTCCAAGGCTGCTCTCGGAGATCACGACGAGAACATCAGCTTTGATCAGGTAGTGGAGAAGGTCGGTCAGACGCTCGCGATTCAGCTTCGTGAGGACACCCTCGACGTGTATGCGCGAGCATCCAATTTTGCCGCTGATCGCGGAATCATCCTCGCCGACACCAAGCTCGAGTTCGGTCTCGACGGGGGCGGCAATCTCGTGCTGGCCGACGAGGTGCTGACACCTGATTCCTCGCGGTACTGGCCACTCGAAGGCTACGAGCCTGGCAAGGTTCAGCCGAGCTTCGACAAGCAGTTCGTTCGCGACTGGCTGACCGGCCCCGAATCCGGATGGGATCGGGCGTCCGATACCCCACCGCCGGCTTTGCCCCAGGAGATTGTCGACGCGACCCGTGCGCGCTACATCGAAGCGTACGAACGTATTTCCGGATTGTCCTTCGCAGATTGGGTCGGTCCCAGCGCATGAGCCTCGTCCCGCCGGTCGCGAAGAAGGTTCCCACCGAACGCACCCATCACGGACACACGTTCGTCGACGAGTACGAGTGGCTGCGGGACAAGGACAACGCCGAGGTAGTGGCGTATCTCGAAGCCGAGAATGCGTATACCGAAGAGCAGACGGCGCATCTGGAGCCGTTGCGCGAGAAGATCTTCCAGGAGATCAAATCGCGCACCCAGGAAACGGATATGTCGGTACCCACCCGGATGGGTAAGTGGTGGTACTACGCCCGTAGCGTCGAAGGTAAGTCGTACAACGTTCACTGCCGTTGCCCGATCGCCGACGACGGTGACTGGACGCCGCCCAACTTGACCCCCGGGGTTGAACTGGACGGCGAACAGATCCTCATGGACGGCAACCTCGAGGCAGAAGGGCACGACTTCTTCTCTCTCGGCGCGTTTTCCATCAGCGAGGACGGCACCCTGCTGGCGTACTCCGTGGACGTCGTCGGTGACGAGCGGTACACGCTGCGGTTCAAGAACCTCGAGACCGGGGAAATCCTCGGTGACGAGATTCCCGACACCGCTCCCGGCGCAACCTGGGCACTTGATCACAGCCATGTCTTCTACATGACTGTCGACGAATCCTGGCGTCCGGACACCGTGTGGCGCCACAAGCTGGGAACGCCGCAGAGCCAAGATGTTTCGGTGTTCCACGAACCGGATGAGCGGTACTGGGTGTCGGTCGGTTCGACGCGCAGCGAGAAGTACCTGGTGATCTGGGTCGGTTCCAAGGTGACCAGCGAGGGCTGGATCCTCGAATCGGCCAACCCGGAAGGTGACTTCCGTGTGATCATTCCGCGTCGTGAAGGCGTCGAATACGGCGCGGAGCATGCCGTGATCGGGGGAGAAGACCGCTTCCTCATCCTCCACAACGACGTAGTGGACGGTGTGAAGGCCGAGAACTTCGTGTTGGTGGAGGCTCCGGTATCGGATCCGACGAACATGACGACGTTGATCGCGCACAGCGACGACGTGCGGCTGGAAGAAGCCGAGGCTTTTGCCGGCCACATCGTGCTGAGTTACCGCCGCGAGGCGTTGACCCGAGTTGCCGTGTGGCCGTTGACAGCCGACGGCTACGGCGAGCGTCACGAGATCGATTTCGACGAAGAGCTCTTCAGTATCGGAATGGGATCGAATCCGGAATGGGCGCAGCCCACCATCCGGTTGGGCTTCACGTCTTTCATCACTCCCGGTCAGGTGTACGACTACTACGTCGCCAGTGGTGAACTGGCGCTGCGGAAGTCGCAGCCCGTGCTCGGCGATTTCGACGCGAAGAACTACGTGCAGCGACGCGATTGGGCAGTGGCCGAGGACGGTACCCGCATTCCGCTCTCGATCGTTCGCAAGGCCGGCGCCCCCGAAGGTCCGGCGCCGTTGCTGTTGTACGGCTACGGTTCCTACGAGGCCAGCATCGACCCGTCGTTCTCGGTTGCGCGGTTGTCGCTACTCGATCGCGGTGTTGTGTTTGTTGTCGCGCATGTACGCGGCGGCGGTGAGATGGGCCGGCATTGGTACGAGAACGGCAAGACTCTCACCAAGAAGAACACGTTTACCGACTTCGTCTCCTGTGCACGGCATTTGATCGATACCGGCGTCACCGCCGCCGATCGTATGATTGCCGACGGTGGTAGCGCGGGTGGCCTACTCATGGGTGCTGTAGCCAACCTCGCACCGGAACTCTTTGCCGGCATTCTTGCGAATGTGCCGTTTGTGGATCCGCTGACGTCCATCCTCGACCCGTCGCTGCCGCTGACGGTCATCGAGTGGGACGAGTGGGGAAATCCCTTGCACAACAAGGCCGTCTACGAGTACATGCACTCGTACAGTCCATACGAGAACGTGGAAGCCAAGGACTACCCGGCGATTCTGGCGATCACCAGTATCAACGACACCCGAGTGCTGTACGTCGAACCGGCAAAGTGGGTCGCGAAACTGCGTGCCACCAAGACCGGCGACGCTCCACTACTTCTCAAGACCGAGATGAGCGCAGGACACGGTGGTGTCAGCGGTCGTTACGAGAAGTGGAAGGAAGTTGCCTTCGAGTTCGCGTGGGTCCTCGACACTGTCGGGGCGGCGAACTAGCTTCTGCGGTAACGGACCTGGGGGCGCCCAGCACGTCCGTATTCGGTTTCCCGGGTGAGCAGACCGTCGTCTGCCAGTTTTTCGAGGTAGCGCCACGCTGTCACCCGGGATACGCCGACGGAAGCGGCAACTTCTGCTGCGGTGAGCGGAGTGTCGGTATCCCGAACGCACGCCGATACGAGTCCGAGCGTCTGGGAGGCAAAGCCCTTCGCCGACGCGGCCCGATCGTCGGAGGTGCGTAGTGCGGCCATCGCGCGATCGATGTCGTATTGACTCGCTGCGGATTCGCCGGCGGGCAGCGCTGCGCGGTACTCCACATACCGTTCGAGCTTGTCGCGGAATGCCGCAAACGTGAACGGTTTGAGCAGGTAGAGAACAATTCCGCGGGCAACGGCGGTTCGCACCACATCGAGGTCGCGAGCGGAGGTCACCGCAATGATGTCGGGGCTCGGACGCAACCCACCGAGCGCCGATGCAACATCGAGTCCGCTTGCGTCCGGTAGGCCGATGTCGAGGAGCACCAGATCGATGGACTCACCGGCGGCGTGCGCTTCCGTGACCGCTCGCAGAGTGGCCTGACCGCTGTGAACCACACCGTGCACGACAAACCCCGGCACTCGCTCCACATAGGATCGGTGCGCCTGCGCGATCAGTGGTTCGTCGTCCACCACGAGTACCCGGATCACTGCTGTGCCTGCCGTAGCGGGATGCGCACGACCAGCATGGAACCCAGCCCAGGTTCGCTCACGAAGGTGCCGCCGTGGCGTTTCACGATCTGCGAAACCAACGCGAGGCCGATGCCGCGGGATCCGGATTTGGTGGAATATCCACGCTCCTTGGCCCTTTCGAGGGCATCGGGCGTCATGCCTGGCCCACTGTCGGCCACCGCAACCACCATTGTCGAATCCTCTTCCATGACCGTCACTTCCACCCACGGCTGCTCGCTGGTCCGCGAGGCGTCAATGGCATTGTCCACCAGATTGCCGACCAGTGTGACCAACTCACGGGACGTGAGCGGCGTGAGAGCACCGAGTGCGGTGTCCTCGGTGACGGTCAATTCCACTCCGCGTTCGGTCGCCTCACTGAGTTTTCCGAGCAACAGAGCGGCCAGAGCCGGTTCCTGAACGGCATTGACGAGACGATCGATCAACTGCTGAGACAGCCGTAATTCGTTGGTGGCAAAGGAAACCGCCTCGTCGTATTTTCCGAGCTCCACCATCGTGATGATGGTGTGCAGGCGGTTGGCGCTCTCGTGGGCCTGCGAGCGCAGCGATTCTGCAAAATCGCGAACCGAATCGAGTTCGCCGAGAACATTCTGCAATTCGGTGTGATCGCGAATAGTCAGAACCGTGCCAATTCGCTTGCCCTCCCACTCAACCGGGTGCTGATTGACCACGAGTATTCGTTGATCGGTGAGGTGGACCTGATCAGTGGCCGAACTTGCGTCGACATCCCGCAACGTGGCCGGAATCGAGGACAGATCGACTCGGCCTTCCGGTAGATCGAGAAAGCGACGCGCTTCGTCGTTGACTATGTCCACCTGAGCCGTCCCGCCCCGTCCCCGACCGATGACCACCAGTCCCTCACCGATGCTGTGGAGAACGGCGTCGTGATGCTCGTACATCGTGAGCAGTTCGTCGGGTGCCAGACCCAGGGTCTGACGTCTGATTCGCCTACTTACCAACAACGAACTCAAAACAGCTGCAATCAATCCCGCGGCAGCAATTGTCAGGATGGTCGGAATGCTCTGGGCGAATTGCTTGCTGATCTCCTCTCGGGTGACGCCGACAGCCACCAAACCGACAAGCGTCCTACTCGCGTCGTAGACCGGTGTGACCGCGCGAATCGACGGGCCCAACGAACCTGCGTACGTCTCGGTGAACGTCTCACCTGCCAGCGCCCGGTCGATGTTGCCGGTGAACAATTCGCCGATCAGTTCGGGACTGGTATGGGTGTACCGGGTGCGATCGGGCGCCATCACCACGATGAAGTCGACGCCGGTGGCCATGCGAATTTTCTCGGTCTGCGGTTGCAGAATCGCGGTCGGGTCGTCGCTGGAGAGCGCCTGCGCGGTGGAGTCCGTCAAGGCCAGTGTCTCGGCGATCGAGCTCACCTGCCGACTAATGGCGTCGTCGCTGTCACCTCGCTCGTCCACTACGGCCAGTGCCGCTCCCGCGCCGATGACCAGCGACAACAGCGCAAGCTGCAGCAGCAGGATCTGCCGGGCGACGCTCATGCGTCGGCGACTGCGTCGTTGGACCATCGGTTACTCCTGAACGTTATGAACACAAACTTCACGCCTTACACATTTCCAACAAGAATTCTCCACGAACTCGAGTGATCCCCATCACTTCACTGATTTCCATCAAAGGACATCCCCATGAGCGTCACGGCAACAGGGACAGTAAACGATTCACCCCAGCCGAAGGGCACTCCGGCGAAGCGCGACAAGACGCATTGGCTCTACATGAGCGTCATCGTCGCCGTCATCGGAGGCATTCTCGTCGGTTGGCTCGCGCCCGAATTCGGCAAGTCGGTCGCCGTGTTGGGCACATTGTTCGTCAGCTTGATCAAGATGATGATCAGCCCGGTCATCTTCTGCACCATTGTGCTCGGCATCGGCTCGGTGCGCGCAGCAGCCAAGGTGGGCAAGGTCGGCGGACTGGCGCTCGCCTACTTCATCGGGATGTCCACTGTTGCCCTGGCGATCGGCCTGGGTGTCGGTAATCTCCTCAACCCGGGCAGCGGCCTGAACATCGAGCCGAACCCGGCGTCCGTCGAGAAGCTCACCACGGCAGCGCACAGTGCCGGTGGAACGTGGGACTTCGTCGCGTCGATCATCCCGACGTCGTTGCTGTCGTCCCTGACCGCGGGCAGCGTGCTGCAGACACTGTTTGTCGCCCTGCTCGTCGGCTTCGCGATCCAGTCGCTCGGCAAGTCCGGTGAACCGATCCTCAAGGGCATCGGTCACCTGCAGAAGCTGGTCTTCAAGATCCTGACCATGATCCTGTGGCTCGCCCCGATCGGTGCCTTCGGTGCCATCGCCGGCGTGGTCGGCCAGACCGGACTGAACGCAGTGGTCCAGCTCGGAACACTGATGATCGGCTTCTACCTGACCTGCTTGATCTTCATCTTCGGTGTCCTCGGCACCCTGCTGCGCGCCGTCACCGGATTCAACATCTTCAAGCTGGTCAAGTACTTGGCCCGCGAATACCTGCTCATCTTCGCGACGTCGTCCTCCGAGTCGGCACTCCCGCGTTTGATCGCCAAGATGGAGCACGTGGGCGTCGAACGCTCCACTGTCGGCATCGTCGTCCCGACCGGCTACTCCTTCAACCTCGACGGCACCGCGATCTACCTGACCATGGCCTCCATCTTCATCGCCGACGCGATGGGTCAGCCACTCGCGTTCGGTGAGCAGCTCTCGCTGCTGGTGTTCATGATCATCGCGTCGAAGGGCGCAGCCGGAGTCAGTGGCGCCGGACTCGCGACCCTCGCAGGCGGCCTGCAAAGTCACCGTCCCGAACTACTCGACGGGGTCGGCCTGATTGTCGGTATCGACCGCTTCATGTCCGAGGCTCGCGCTCTCACCAACTTCTCGGGCAACGCAGTCGCCACCCTGCTCGTCGGCTCCTGGACGAAGACCATCGACAAGGAACGCGTCGTCGATGTTCTGGACGGCAAGATTCCGTTCAACGAGGCGACCATGCTGGAAGACGAGGACGAAGCCGAACAGCACAAACTGGAAACCGCGCCAACTGGTACCCAGCAGTCCTTCGTGAGCCACCACTAGAGGTTTGACCCCTCCGCTGGAGCGGAACCCGTACTTCAGATCAGTGATCCTGGTCGGAGAATGACGAACGAGACCGTTGCACTCACCGTGCGGCGGTCTCGTTCCTCGTTCGTGGCAGGCTTTCCGTCATATCAAACGCATTCCTGACACCGGTGGGTGCTGAAATCGCGATGCCGGAGCGGAGCACGGCTCATTCCGACAGGCCGCCGTCCAGAATCGAACGTTTCCGACCGGCGCTAATGGTGCGAGACGGCCTGACCTACCGTGGGGCCATGTGCCTTCACCTCGACGCAACCGCCGCGCTGTCGATCGCGGGCTGGGTTCGCGAAGAACCTACTCGATCGGCCTCTGCCCCAGTTCCGCAACCGCTGGTCGGCGCTTGTGATCAACTCATCGTGTGGGTGAGTTCGTTCTCCGTGCTTGCCAGTTCCGACGACCAGGTGTGGTTTCTCTCGGCGGAGAACTATGCCGGTGGGGTCGGCATCAGCGATGAGGCGTTTCCCTGGGATGCGTTCCGGCACGAGGGTCTGGCGGTTGCTTCCGGGCCGGCTGAGCGCGCGGCGATCAACGCCTTCTGGTCCACTCACCTCCCGGTCCTGCTGTCGGTACGCAATGGGTACGAGTACCTGGCGATCGCACCGGACGGTCAGGTTGTCCGTGGGGGAGAGCCGGAGTTCGAGGAGGTCACCATCGTCGCCGCTGATTTCGACGCTCTGCTTCGGGGTGTAGCCGCAGGCGTCAGCACGGCAGACCCCCTCGCCGATGCACTGCTTGGAACAGTGGGTACTGCCCGGCCGGGCAGTGACCGGTAGCTCTGAGGGAGGCTGAGTTGATTGCTCGACTGTGTTCCTATCGAAGCCGCTGTGTCCGTCAACCGATCTTTTCTCGGACACTGATCGGTGAGAGAAGCCCGAACGGTAGTCCTCCACCCCTACGGAAGGGTTTGGAGGACAATGTTTTTGAGGGGTGGCCTGCACTGATGACGCGTGCGCTGTCGGGAAGGTCAGCTGCCGAAGAACGAGTTCAGAGAGCCAAGGGATCCGGTGACGGGTGGTTCGCCCCAGTTCGGTCCGGGGATGACGTAGACGGTGAAGTAGCCATAACTGCCGCTGGAGGAAGTGGCGACGTCGCATTTCACGACCGTGAGCTCGGTGGGAAACTTTGTCCCGGAGGGATAGTCACAGGCGCCGAATTCCACTCCGGTGGGCATACTGGGAGTGGCCCATGTTACGTAGGCCCCGTCGTACGACCATCCGGCATCCATAACGTCCACAGTGATGTCGGCAGGCACTAGAGCTGAGCCGGTCAGGTTCAGGTCGGTCAGGTTCGCGCCGGTTAGGTTCGCGCCGGTTAGGTTCGCGCGGGTCAGGTTCGCTTCGGTGAGGTTCGCGCCGGTCAGGGTTGCGTTGGCCAGGTTCGCGTCAGCCATGTAGGCGCCGTGCAGGTCAGTGCCGGTGAGGTCAGTGTCGGTGAGGTTCGCTTCGGTCAGGAACGCCCAGGACAGGTCCACGCCGGACAGGTCTACGCCGGACAGGTCCGCCCCATCACAATGGCTTCTGGCGGCCTCGTAGGGTTGGGGGTTGGCGATGTAATTTGCGCACCGACTGGCAAGGAATTCGGCGGCGGTTTCTGCTGACGCAGGTCCGACCGCGGTACCGAACGTCATGGAAGCGGCAAGCGTGATCCCGCCGACTAGGGCGGCGAGGCGGGCGCTACCAAGGCGAGTCCACCCAGAGCGAGAATCAAGAGTCGTCATCTATTTGGCCTTCACAATTTGGTCCCCGCACCGTGCGGCATGGCACCAGAAAGTAACCACTTCGCGAACATAACGGACATTTGGGCATCAAACACCCCGAAGCGGTGGCCCCTTTAGGTCACTCTTCGGCAATGGACTTACGTGGCCGGAAGTGCCCTGGTCGACATGTCGTACTGGATCACCGGCGTCGGATCGTTCGGTGGGCTCACCGTTCTGGACGACCTCGATCGAATTCTCGGAGCATCGACGTAGCGGTGGGCGAGATAGTCGCTAAGTTGGACATCATGACAACTCCAGTACAGAACATCGTGATCAACACACTCGGCGGTGTACCCACCTCGCTGGGCGAATACGGTGGCCGGGCCGTGCTCGTGGTCAACGTCGCGTCCAAGTGCGGTCTCACCCCGCAGTACGCGACGCTCGAGAAGCTGGCGAGTGAGTACGCAGATCGCGGCCTGACCGTGATCGGTATCCCATGCAACCAGTTCATGGGCCAAGAACCCGGCACCGCCGAAGAGATCGAATCCTTCTGCTCCACCACTTACGGAGTCACGTTCCCGATGATGGAGAAGATCGAGGTCAACGGCGAGAACCGTCACCCGCTGTACGCAGAACTCACCAAGACTCCCGATGCAGACGGCGAAGCCGGCGACATTCAGTGGAACTTCGAAAAGTTCCTCATCGCGCCGGACGGAACCGTCGTCAACCGTTTCCGTCCGCGCACCGAGCCGGACGCTCCCGAGGTCATTGCCGCAATCGAAGCGGTTCTGCCGCACAACTGACCACCACCTGCCGCCGGATGATCATCCGGCGGCAGTGTGTTGTTCACCCGGAGCTGCCACCATCAGAGGTATGTCTGCTGAACTGATCGTGTCAGTGTCCGGAATCAGAGACGAGACATGTTATCTCGCTGCGGGATTCGCAGACGAGATGGATGCAAGGGGAGTGCGGCTTTCCCTCCTCGTGGCACCCAGGCTCAAAGACAAATACCGACTCGCCGACGACGCCGTTACCGCGGCCTGGTTGCGTGAACGCCGCGAGCACGGGGATGCCGTCGTATTGCACGGCTACGATCAGGCGGCGACCAAGCGTCGACGCGCGGAGTTCGCGACGCTGTCCAGGCATGAGGCAAAACTCCGTCTGCTGGCAGCAGATCGAGTGTTGGAGCAGGCAGGATTGCGCACCAGAGTGTTCGCTCCGCCCCGCTGGGTGGCCTCCACCGGAGCGATGTCGGTGTTGCCGGAGGCCGGATTTCGCTCGATGGCCGGACTCGGCGCCGTGCACGACCTTGCGCGAGGAACATCGCAGCGTGGTCGTGTGCTCGGAATCGGTGAGGGTTTCAAAGTCGAACCGTGGTGGTGCCGGGCCCTGATCCTCGGGGCCGGCCGCAGCGCAAAGCGCGGCGGCCTTGTCCGACTGTCGATTTCGGCCAAGCAGTTGGGGAACGAAGGGCCGCGTCGGGCGATGCTCGACGCGATCGACCTTGCGCTCTTCCATGAAGCGACATCGAATGTGTACCGGTGGAACTCATCGGCGTCGGAACTGGGCGCAGCGTAGATTGCCTTCATGGCAACTATTGAGTAGCTGGATTGGTCAGTTGAGTTCTCGGCCGCGCGCCGGAATGTACGTTCAATACCTTTTATGTGATCAGCGACGGTATTTTCGGGCTCTCAACAATTTGCGGGCAAAGTGGACAATCATCCTCGGGGGTGTGGTCGACGCCTCGGTTCGGTGCTACGGTGCTTCCAGTTAATTTACCGCTAGTAGATCGGGCTGGGATACAACCATGCGCGCACGAGTGTTCTCGAAGTCGACTAATCGACGTATTGTCGCGGCAGTGGGCGCACTCGCCTGCGCGGCACTGGTACCCACTGTGGCAACTGCGGCACCGGTCGACCTGGGTTCGCTGTCCACTGGCAGCCTGGATGGCGGATCGAGCGAATCGGGCCAGGGCGCCCTCGTTGCAACCGTCGATGATCAGGGCTCGTCCTTGACGTTGCGGTTGGACAAGGTAGATCTGCGCGGCAAGGATTTTCGTATGGCCGTGCAGAAATCCGGTGGCGCCCTTGTTGATTCGGAGTTGCCTGCACCACGTTCGTATCTCGGAAGCGTCGACGGTCATCCAGACGCAGTTGTTGCCGCCATCGTCGACTCCACCGGAACCCTTCGTGGACAGGTGATCTTCGATCGAGGCGCCTCTATCGATTTTGTCGGCTCGTCGGTAGTGGGCCGTACCTCCGCGCCGACCGACGCGGCCCCCACATGGCCAACCGCTGCTATCGCGCCCGCGTCGGCTGCATCAGTGGGAAAAACCATGAAGCAGTTCGACATCGGATTGGATCTGAGCGGGGAGTGGTACTCCGCGCACGGCAACGGCAGTCCTGCAGTTGCATTGGATCGCGTCGAGGAATCCATCGCGCGAACTGCAGTGATCTGGATGAGGGACGTGGGAATTCGGCCGGTCGTCGGTCAAGTCGTGCTGCGGGCCGATGCAGCCAGTGATCCGTACAAGACCTCCTGCGAAAACTTCGATGCTCTCGAGAGCGAGTGGTCCGACAAAGTCGGCACCACCGTCGATCAGGCGACAGTCGTGTGCAAGTCCGGTGGCGGAAACGCCTACTACTCCAAGTTCCTCACCGATCACAGCTACGCGCACGTCGGCGCGGAAGGCGACGGTAACTTCTCCCGGGTACTCCGTCACGAACTGGGACACAATTTTTACGCCGATGACTACCACGGAGGTAGCGCGGAGGGCCGCACGATCATGAACGGCAATGATCTGGCCCGCTTCGACGGAACAGAATTTGCTGCCATCGTCGATGCCGCCGAGGTCGCGTCAGCTCGACTCGATGACCTGGGCCGGTACACCGCGACCGCGTTGCCGCCCTACGCAGCACTCGACACCGCAGAAGTTCGATCCGGTGCTACGGCCACGATCGACGCAGTCGCGAATGATCATGACAGCAACGGAGATTCGATCTCCGTGACCGGTGTCGAGGCAACGTCACTGCTCGGTGGCACCGTGAAGCTCGAAAACGGCAAGGTGGTGTTCAAAGCCGGAACGAAGACGGGCACCGACAAGATTCTCTACACCCTTACCGACGCGAATGGTGGGACAAGCACCGGCTGGATCATCGTCAAGGTGAAGGCATAGAAGAAACTCGCCTCGGAAAACTCCAGCTACGCAATCTCGACGTCGGACTCCTCGTCGAGCACCCGGAACTCGGTGCCGGCGGGGGCCATGTCGGAGTAACGACCGTAGAAGATGCCCGATGCCTCCTCGCGGAGTATGCCCTGATGAATAGGCACCGCGACACGAGGAGCTACCGCTCGGAGATAGTCGACGGCTTCCCAGATCTTCAACCACGGCGCAGCGGCAGGCAAAGCAAGAACATCAACGGACTGCTCGGGCACGACCAACGAGTCACCCGGGTGCATGAACTGTGCCGGATTGACGGCATCGCCGAGTAGGAAAGCAGTGTTGTCGATCATCGGCAGATCGGGATGAATGATCGCGTGCTCGCCGCCTGCGCCGGTCACCTGAACCTCACCGATGCTGAAGTGCTCACCCGCGCGAACGGCATTCCACCGGCCACCGAGCTTGGCCGCAGTTTGCGGATCGCTGTACAAAGCCGCGTCGGGATTCGCGTCGACGAGAGCGGGCAGACGCTCTGGATCCGCGTGATCCGGGTGCTGATGCGTTACGAGAATGGCGTCGAGGCCGGTCACGCCCTCGAAACCGTGCGAGAAATTGCCCGGATCGAAGAGGATTTTCGAACCGTTCAATTCGACAAGTACACAGGAATGGCCAAAATGTGTCAGTCGCATGATTTCGAGTATGCCTTTTACAGGTGGTGGGCGTCACCCCAGCTCTCACTCGATGCGAAGGTTCCAGACTGCGCCCGGTAAACTCGTCGATACCCGGTGTTTCACTCTGGGTTCGCGCACTAGTACCGAGGAGCAGCACGTGGCCCGTGTCGTCGTCGAAGTCATGCCCAAGGCCGAGATTCTCGACCCCCAGGGACAGGCCATTGTCGGGGCACTGTCTCGCCTGGGCTTTGCAGGAGTATCCGATGTCCGTCAGGGCAAGCGGTTCGAGTTGGAAATCGACGGCAGCGTCGAAGATGCCGAGCTCGAGAAGATCGCCGAAGGCCTACTGGCCAACACGGTGATCGAGGATTGGACCGTCAGGCGAGTCGAGGCATGAGCGCACGAATCGGAGTCATCACCTTCCCGGGCACACTCGACGACGTCGACGCAGCTCGCGCGGTGAACTTGGCCGGCGGTGAAGCTGTGGCACTGTGGCACGGCGACGCCGACCTCAAGGGCGTCGACGCAGTCATCGTCCCCGGTGGATTCTCCTACGGCGATTACCTTCGCTGTGGTGCGATCGCACGGTTCGCTCCGGCCATGGGCAAGGTTGTCGAAGCAGCCAAGGGCGGCATGCCCGTCCTCGGCATCTGCAACGGCTTCCAGATCCTCTGCGAAGCTGGTTTGCTCCCCGGAGCCCTCACCCGCAACCAGGGTCTGCACTTCATCTGCCGCGACGAGTGGCTGACCGTCGAAGCCACCAACACGGCCTGGTCTTCACGTTACGAGGCCGGCGCGCAGATCCTCATCCCCCTCAAGTCGGGTGAAGGTCGCTTCCAGGCATCCGAGAACGTTCTCGACGAACTCGAAGGCGAAGGCCGCGTCGTATTCCGTTACTCGGAAGAGAACCCCAACGGCTCACAGCGTCGTATTGCGGGTATTTCCTCCGCCAACGGTCGCGTCGTCGGACTCATGCCGCACCCCGAGCACGCCACCGAGGCTCTTACCGGCCCCAGCGACGACGGACTCGGCTTGTTCTACTCGGCATTGGATTCCATCGTCAACGCCTGATACATCTTTTCGGCAGCGCCCGCCCACCAGTTCACCTGGTTGGCGGGCGCTGTTTTTCATGTGTCTGATGCGAGTTGCCCGGGCAGTGCAAGTTCGAGGATGGTGCCGCCGAGCGGATTCGGCCGAGCCGTCAACGAGCCGCCGTGGGCGCGTGCGAGACTCCGCGCAATGGTAAGCCCCAATCCGGAACCGTCGGAACTCTCGCCGCGATGAAACCTGTCGAACACAGACTCGAGTTGATCCTCCGAGATGCCCTCACCGGTGTCGCTGACAGCTACCGAAACGTGGTCGGGCGATTCTGTGACGGCTACGGCGACGCTTCCCCCGCCTGGCGTGTGCCGCAATGCATTCTCGAGAAGGTTGGACAGAATTTGTTCGATCCGCTGGCGATCGACGCGAACTCTCACCGGGTGCGCAGGTGTTGCCGTAGACAGCGTCACGGCGCGTTCCTCGAACCGTGGTGCGACCGCAGTTGTTGTGCTGCAGACGATATCGCTGAGGTCGTCGGCTGCGAGAATGAGATCCAGGGCGTGCTCGTCGGCCGCCGAAACATCGGAGAGATCATGAGCGAGCCGTCGCAGTCGTTCCAGTTGATCGCGCATCACTGCCCATGACGTGCCATCGGCCTCGAGCACACCATCCTCGAGGCCGTCCACGTAAGCTGCCAAAGTTGATACCGGAGTGCGTAATTCGTGGGCCAGATCCGCCAACAGGCGCTTACGGACGCGATCGGAATGATCCAGTCGCTCGGCCATGTCGGAGAATGCGCCTTCCAGGCGCGTGAAATCCGAGTCGACATCCGATTGCTCGATGTGGACGTCGTACTTGCCTTCGGCGACGCTCTGCGCCGCGACCGCGAGTCGACTGATAGGTGCGGTAATCCGCCGAACGACGTACACCGCAGCGATACTCGCGCCGACGAGTGCAACCGCTATGCCACTCAACAGTGCCACGAATATTGTTTGGCTGAAGGCTTCTTCGGTGTGCAGGCGGACGTTGTCGTCTTCGATCCCGGCCATCGCGAGGTGATTGTGGAACAGAGGAGCCGCAATTGCGACAGCGACCGCAGCGATCGTCACGCAACACACCAGTAGAACGACAATCTGAGCGACCAGCAACCTGCCGCGCAGGCCGAGGCGGTTCATGACGACCTCAATGCATAACCCATACCGCGCACGGTCCGGATGAAACGGGGATCTGCTGCGTCGTCGCCGAGTTTGCGTCGGAGCGCGCGGATGTGGACGTCGACGATGTGCTGATCGCCGAACCACGAGGAACCCCAGACTGCCGTGATGATGTCGCTTCGGCTCAGGGCGGCGTCGGGTCTTGTCGCCAGGGCAGTGAGAAGTTCGAACTCGGTGGGGGTGAGTTCTACGGGCGCTCCGTCGACGCGCACGGTCCGCGCGATGAGGTCGATATCGAGGCCGTCCGGCGTCGGCAACGGTTCGGACATCAGGCTCGACGCCCGGGGTCTACGCAGAAGCGCTTTGACGCGCGCGACAAGTTCGCGCGGTCCGAAGGGTTTGACCACGTAGTCGTCCGCACCGGCTGCGAGTCCCGCGACCTTGTCGGACTCGTCGCCGCGGGCCGACAACATCAGAATGTAGGCATCGGAGAAACTGCGGATTCGTCGGCAGACTTCCATGCCGTCGAATCCGGGAAGCATCAGATCCAGAACGACAAGCGAAGGTTCGAAATCATGGGCAGCCGCGACGGCGGTCGGACCGTCATGCGCGATGCGAACGTGAAAACCTTCGCGTGCAAGGTAATTGGCTACCACCTTGGCGAGTGCCGGTTCGTCCTCGACCACCAGGACGCGGTCGGCTCCCTCGGCGCGTGAGTGTCCGGATTCGGAGTTCATGTTGTCAGGTTAGCCCAGCAGCGAGGCGATATCGGCGCCTTCCGGTGGACTGTGAAGATTCGATGAAGGTGCTCCGTTTCGATCGCTTATCACGGGCTTCGGCGCACTCTCGCCGGTAGGGTGGTGGACGCACGCTTCGAAGATTTCAATTTCGAAGCCGTTGCACAGTAATAAGTTTCGTGTGAAGTCGGATTTTCAGGAGTGTTGTCGTGGTGTTCTCTCTCAAGAGTGGTTATGTGAAGTTTGTTCCCGTCTTGGCAGCAGGTGCGTTGGTGATCGCCGGTTGTTCGGACGGCGGTGATTCGGCGCCCACAACTGCAGCGGAGACATCGATATCCGCCACCCAGACTGCGGTCCCGCAGGGAGTTAACGCAGCGGACATCGAGTTCTTGGAGGGGATGTACCCGCACCACGCCCAGGCGCTCGACATGGCAAAAATGGTTGAGGGGCGGACGGATAACGCTGAACTGATCGCGCTGGCAGCGCAGATCGAAGCTGCTCAGGACCCGGAAATGCAGCAAATGTCGGAAATGCTGACACAGTGGGGGCGCCCCGACCCGGCGTCCAACCCCACAGGCGGCATGGACCATTCCGGTCACGGAGTAGGAATGGCGGACATGCCGGGCATGATGTCGGATGACGACATGGCCGAGATGATGGATGCCCAGGGTGTCGAGTTCGACAAGATGTGGCTGACCATGATGATCGAACATCACACCGGCGCGATCACCATGTCGCAGACCGAACTCGACTCCGGGTTGGATCCAACTGCCGAGAAGCTGGCAGAAGAGATCATCGCTGCTCAGCAGGCCGAGATTGTGCAGATGCAAGCGATGCTGGCCGCCTTGTAGCGGTGCCCGCGATTGTCGAGGTGTTGATTCGGGCATTCGTTCAGGACATGGACGAGTCCATGATCACCGGTGAGTTGAAAACGGTGCGGCGCACAATCGGTGATCAGGTGGTTGCGGGCACTGTGGCCTGCGCATGTTCTCGAGCGCCATGCGGTCGGTAATCAGAATCCCCGCTCGCGCAGCATGTTCCGTGGCAATCGACCCTACCAACGGGATTGCCAGCCCCAGCGCGTGCGGACACGCAATCACCAGCACGGTGATGGTGCGGGTCGGAATCCGTGGCTGAGGTGATTTCAGGTAGCGATCACTGGTTGGGTGAAGGCTCGACGGTGCTGCATGTATTGAGGGACAACGTCGTGATGGGGCGTTGGCCCAGGCCGATGTCGGTATCGCCAGTGGCGCCGGCACTGACGTGGCGATCGCGTCGGCGGGAGTTGTTCTGGCCAGCGATGATCCGCGAGCGGTAGCCTCGGTTATCGAGCTGTCGCACGCAACCTACCGGAAAATGGTTCAGAACTTGTGGTGGGCAGCGGGTTACAACGCGATTTCGGTTCCCTTGGCTGCGGGTGTGCTGGCGCCTGCCGGGTTTGTGCTGCCCATGGAAGTGGGGGCAATCCTGATGTCGGTATCGACCGTGGTGGTTGCGGTCAACGCTCAATTGCTTCGACGGTTGGATCTGCGGCAACCACCCGTCCCCGCGGGGGAGTCGAAAGTCCTCACGCCGCAGCTTTGAATGGATCGTGTTCCGCGATCAGTTTGTCGAGCCTGGCTTCATCCATACGAACCCGGACGGTGGAGGCTTCCTGCTGATCGCGAATCACCTTTGCCAAGGTGAATGTGCTGGTCACCAGAAACAGTAGAGACATGCCGAGGAATCCGCGCTGCCAGGCGTCGATCGGTAGGTAGGCGATGCCCACGAGGGTGCCTACGAAGCTCACGGCAAACGCTATTCCGGCCTGTGCAAAAAATGCGGCGGTGCTCTTCGAGGGTGTTGTCGGTGTGCTCATGACAATAAGTCTGCAGGTCCGAGCGCCTTGGCTGGATGCGTAGTCCTACTCGAGTTCTCACGGTACTTACCCGGCAGGTACCGGGCATAGTTGTATACATACCAACCGGTACTTTGTTGTATGTAGATAGTTCACTACAAAAGAAGTTTTCGGGCGAATGTAACAAAACACTTGCCGTTTCTTTACAGATCTGGGTAACCTGTAACGGTAAGCCTGGTGGACAGGCTGAATGTCTACGGCATCCGATGGCGTATGGATGACCGTTGTGACAAGACCGTTATTGCGAAATCGGTGGAGGTAGCATCATGGAAGGCGTTCCCATGTCTCGTCAGGCAATCAGTCTCGGCAGCTTGAATGGGTTGTCCGACAATGACAATCGGCAATACGGCGGCGGGGGTTTAGCAGATCGCCTTGGTGTCCTGTTCCAATCGGCGGCCGAATCGGGGACGGTACTCACTCGTGGGCACCTTGCGGCAGTGTTGTCCTGCTCGGATGCTCAGTGGGAGATGGCTGGTGGAGTGCTGACCGATGGTCGCGAACTCCTGGGGCAAGACCCCCGGAAGATCGTCCTGGAATGGTTGGGCGAGATGGGTGGCAGCAACGAGGTCGAGGTATCGGACGTCTGGGCGCTGCGATTCATGCGTGTCGCGGAGGGGTTGTCCAGTGAGTCACTTGCACTGTTGGTGCAGGCGTGTGCTCACTTGGCGCAGTCGGAACGCAGCGAGAACCACACTGCAGTTTAGGTAGTAGCAGCTAGACCGGTTGGGCCGTGAGTTCGTCGACAAGTGCCTGTACATGGGCCTTGATCTTGTCCCGGATAGGTCGGACGGCGTCGATGCCCGCTCCAGCCGGATCATCGAGAACCCAGTCTCGGTAGCTTGTACCCGGGAAGACCGGGCAAGTATCACCGCAACCCATCGTGATGACAACGTCCGAATTCTGCACTGCATCGGCGGTGAGAATCTTCGGAGTTTGGTCGGAGATATCGATACCTAGCTCCGCCATCGCTTCGACCGCAGCGGAATTGACGCTCTCGGCCGGCGCGGATCCGGCTGAGCGAACCTCGATGGCATCGGCGGCGAAATGATTCAGGAATCCGGCCGCCATCTGTGACCGGCCGGCATTGTGGACGCACACGAACAGAACGCTGGGCTTGTCGGACATGAGTTTCGGGTTCCTTTCACGAAGCAACTCTAGGACGATGCGTTTGTAGAGTCGGCAGATTCGAGTGAAATATCCTGGGTGGCAAAGCGTTTACGTAGAGCGAGTGAGACGTAGACCAAGCCGACCAGCACCGGTACCTCGATCAGTGGGCCGACAACACCGGCGAGTGCTTGGCCGGACGTGGCGCCGTACGTGGCGATGGCAACGGCGATTGCCAATTCGAAGTTGTTGCCGGCTGCGGTGAACGCGAGTGTTGTGGTGCGTTTGTATCCCAATCCCATTGTGGCACCGAGGATGTAGCCTCCGCCCCACATCAGAGCGAAGTAAGCCAGCAGGGGAAGCGCTATGCGGACGACGTCCCACGGCTGCGAAGTGATCTGCTCGCCTTGCAGCGAAAACAGGACAACGATAGTGAACAGCAGACCGTAGAGCGCCCACGGGCTGATCTTGGGAATGAACGTGTTGTCGTACCAGTCTCGGCCTTTCGACCGCTCACCGAAAAAGCGGGACAGGAAGCCGGCGAGCAACGGGATGCCGAGAAAGATCAGCACGGATTTGGCGATCTGCCACGGTGACGTATCGATCGTTGTCTGCTCGAGGCCGAGCCACCCGGGCAGAACCGAGAGGTAGAACCAGCCGAGCACGGCGAACATGACTACCTGGAACACCGAGTTGATGGCTACCAATACCGCGGCGGCTTCGCGGTCTCCGCAGGCCAGGTCGTTCCAGATGATGACCATTGCGATACAGCGGGCCAGACCGACGATGATCAGACCCGTCCGGTATTCGGGGAGGTCGGGCAGGAAAAGCCAGGCAAGGGCGAACATCAGTGCCGGTCCGAGGATCCAGTTCAGGAACAGCGATCCGGCAAGGAGTTTCTTGTCGCCGGTGACGGTGTCGAGGCGGTCGTATCGGACTTTCGCGAGTACGGGATACATCATGATCAGCAAGCCCAGCGCGATCGGCAGCGAGATACCGTCGATCTGCACCTTTTCGATTGCTGTGTTCAAGCCTGGAACCCAACGGCCCAGGAGCAGTCCGGCAACCATCGCGACACCGATCCACGCCGGAAGAAATCGGTCGAGAGTGGAGAGTTTGCCGACAACGGCTGGATTCTTGGTTGTGGCAGCGTTGCTCATGCCGTGACCTCGGCGCATTCGTCTGCGGCGGATCCTTCGACCAGGAGAACCGCTGAAAGCTGTCGTAGTGCAGCAGGAACAACCCAGTAGTACACCCAGGTGCCACGTCGTTCGCAGTCGAGCAGTCCGGCCTGGCGCAGCACCTTGAGGTGATGCGAGATTGTCGGCTGAGACAGATCGAACGTGTCGGAAATGTCGCAGACGCAGGCTTCTCCACCCTTGTGGCTGGCCACCAGGCTCAACAGGCGCAGTCGCACGGGGTCGCCGAGTGCCTTGAACATCCGGGCCAAGTCACCGGCCCAGTCCTCGGTCAACGGTTCGCGGACAAGTGGGGTGCAGCACGCGTCGGATTCCGGCACGTCTTGATTCGACATTCGTCAATATTGACAGATGTCGAAATAGGGCGCAATTCGGCGATGGCCGAACCGTCGCTCGAAGACCTCAGGCGGACTCGGCCGCTGATCTCCGTTCGAGAAGAACGGTGTCGCGCCAGATGCCGTCGAGTTGGGCGATCTTCTCGCGGATGCCGACGGTGCGGAACCCGGCGGAGTGATGCAGTGAGATCGAAGCGCGGTTTTCGGGGAAGATCGAGGTCTGCAAGGTCCAGAAGCCGTCATCGTCGGCGGACATAACCTGCTTGCGTAGCAGTGCTTTTCCGACGCCTCGGCCACGCATCCCGTCGGCTACATAGACGGAATTCTCGGCAACCCCGCGGTAGCAGTCTCTCCCGGAGGCTTGGCTCAGAGTCGCCCATCCCACGACGAGATCGTCGATGGTCGCGACCCAGCGGTGTTTTGGCAGCCACTGCACATCGAGTTGCTCGCGGGTAGGAACCTCGACGGCGAAGGTGGCGTTGCGGGTGTCGATCCCTTCGCCGTAGATCCGTAGGACCGCGTCCCAGTCTTTGTCGGCCATCGCCCGCACGGTGACGTCGTCGGGCAGATCGGTCGGGCAGCAGGGCCGCGGCGCGAGAACTCCCATGACGATGTCGGCCGGCTGCGGCAAGGCAACGCAGCACGTCGGACTCATCGCAACAACGGTGCTGGTTCCATCCTTGCGCAGATCTACGAATCCCACGTCGGCGAGCTTGCGTAGATGGTGGGAAACGGTTGGTTGTCCGATTCCCAGAGCTTCTGCGAGTGCGCCGACGGTAATCCCGCCGGAAGCGCTCGCGACCCGGTGCAGGAGTCGGACCCGCATCGGCTCGGCCAGGCAAGCGAACCACTGTGCATACGTGTCGGCGTCACTCTGTTCGATCAGGTTCGAACCGATCTGGCCCTGAGCCGAATCGCCGATGCGAACGGCCGGAGTCTGCAGCGATGTCATATTCACACTATATCGATAACGGTCGATGGTTGCATTCATCGACGTTCGTCAATATAGTCGGATTAAATATTGATGACTGTCGATGAAGGAGTGTTGGTGATGGATGAACTACCTGTTGTGGTGATCGGAGCCGGACCGATCGGTCTCGCTGCCGCTGCGCAGTTGCGCGAGCGCGGCCTCGCGCCGCTGGTGTTCGAGCGCGGCGAGGTGGCGGGCGCAGCGATATCCGAATGGAATCACGTGCGGCTGTTTTCGCGTTGGTCCGAACTTGTCGACCCGGCGGCTCGGCGCCTGCTCGAGCAGAAGGGATGGAACTCGCCCGACGCCGATACTTACCCGACTGGGCAACAATGGCGACGGCTCTACCTCGAGCCGCTCGCCAAAGCCCTCGGCGATGTGGTCCAGTTTGGCACCGAGGTGGTCGGCGTTGCCCGGCGCGGCCGCGACCTGGTCGTTGACGACGGCCGGGACTCGGAACCCCTCTCGATTCATATTCGTCGTACCGACGGGACCGAGGATCGAGTCTTCGCTCAAGGTGTTGTCGATGCGTCAGGGACCTGGGGAGAACCCAATCCTCTTGGCGGGGAAGGTTTGCCGGCGCTCGGGGAGAATGCAGCCGGGGATGTGATCACGTACCGTGTCCCCGATCTCGACGACGAGGTCGTGCGCGCACGTTTCGCAGGAAAGCACACCGTCATCGCGGGCAGCGGTCATTCGGCGCTGACGGCGATGGTCGCCCTGGCAGCACTTGAAGCGGAGGGCACCCGAATCACCTGGGTGGTCCGGCGGGGGAATGTCGGTTCCGCGTTCGGCGGCGGCGAGTCTGACGAGCTGCCCGCTCGCGGTGCGCTCGGACTGCGCGCGAAGAAGGCCGTCGACGACGGGCTCCTCACTGTGGTCGCCGGATTCCGCACCGCAAGTGTCGAATCCGCGGGGGACGGCCAGGTGTCGCTGATCTCCGATGGCGGTCACCGGGTCGAGAACGTCGACAATGTCGTCGCATTGACCGGCTTCCGTCCTGATTTGTCCTGGCTCTCGGAAATCCGCCTCGGTCTCGACCCCGTATTGCAGGCACCGACACAGCTCGCGCCGCTGATCGACCCGAACGTCCACTCCTGCGGCACGGTGTATCCCCATGGCGCGAAGGAACTTCGACACCCCGAACCGGGTGTGTACCTGGCGGGGATGAAGAGCTACGGCCGCGCGCCGACGTTCTTGGCCATGACCGGATACGAGCAGGTTCGCAGCATCGCCGCCGAACTTGCCGGTGATCACGAAGCTGCTGCCCGGGTGGAGTTGATTCTCCCGGAAACCGGAGTCTGCGGTGGGGCAGGAGTTTTCGACGAACCCGATACAGCGGAAAGTGAAGGTGGTTGCTGCGCTACACCGGCTCCGCAACTGATTTCACTCTCCGGCCGCGCCGGTAGTGCCAACTCCTGCGGATAGAACCCAACCGATGACCACCGTCGAGGATCCGTCCGTTGCCCTCGCTCCTTCGGGTCTGCGGCGGGTCCTGGCGGCGTTGTGCCTGACAGAAATTACCAGTTGGGGAATCCTGTACTACGCGTTTCCTGTTCTGTCGGTGTCGATCTCACGCGACACCGGATGGTCGATCACGGTGATCGTGGCTGCGTTTTCCGTCAGTCAGCTGATTGCTGCCGCAGTCGGGATTCCGGTCGGGCGAGTCCTTGACCGACACGGGCCCCGCTGGGTCATGACCACGGGTTCGGTGCTTGCGGTCCCTGCGGTTGTCGCCATTGCGACAGCGCCTACGATCCCTGTCTTTTTTGCCGGGTGGGTACTCGCAGGAGTCGCAATGGGGGCGGTGCTGTATCCACCGGCATTCGCCGCGTTGACGCGTTGGTACGGTGACGGCCACGTCAAAGCGCTGATGATTCTCACACTTGCCGCCGGTTTGGCCAGCACGGTATTCGCGCCGATTTCCGCTGCTCTTGACGATCGATTCGATTGGCGCACAACGTACTTGGTTCTCGCGCTCATTTTGGCTGCAGTTACTATCCCCGGGCATATCTGGGGTTTGCGAGGTTCGTGGCCCGAACCGGTCCGCCTTGCCGGGGCGCACCCAGGCGATTTCCGAAACGCCGTCCGCAGTCCTGCCTTTCTGGCACTCGCCATTGCTCTCGCAGCCGGGGCGTTCGCCGCGTCGGCGGGAGTGTTCAATCTTGTGCTGCTGTTGATCGAGCGAGGTTTCAGTCCCGGTCTTGCCGCTCTGACGCTCGGGTTGGGCGGCGCCGGCCAGGTTGTCGGCCGACTCTTCTATCTGCCGTTTGCGGCACGAACGACCGTTCGTATGCGCACCGTATCCGTTATTGCAGTCGCCGGACTGAGCACCGCCGGGCTAGGTCTCACTGGCGTAGCCACCGTATTGATCGGTCTGGCAATCGGCGCGGGATTGGTCCGCGGAATCTTCACCCTCATCCAGGCCACTGCGATTACCGATCGATGGGGAAGAGAGCACTACGGCCGTCTGAGCGGAATCATGTCGGCGCCGATCGTCATTGCCATGGCGCTCGGGCCGTGGGCCGGCAGCGTGCTCTCGATGTGGTCCGGGAGTTATGCCCACGCCTACCTGATTCTCGGAGCGGTCGCCGTCGTTGCCGCCGCGATCGGTGCCGCAAGCATTCCCGCTGCGGTCTCTCCGAAGTGAGAGAATTTTCCTCAATTGTCGGTGCCTTCCTTTACCGTTGGCCCATGACACTGACTCTGGGAATGATCACATTCGACAGCCTTGATCCAGGTCCACTCGCGCGATGGTGGGCTGAGCAGTTGGGCGGCAGCGTCACACAGGAGAACGACGGATGGTTCTACGTCGTCGAGGTTCCCGGCGCCTCCGCCAATTTTGCCTTCCAGAAAGTCCCGGATCCCACGGCCGGAAAGAACCGAATCCACCTCGATCTGTCCAGCGAGGATCTCGACGCTGAAGTGTCGCGGCTGATCGAGGCCGGCGCCTCTGAGCATCACCGCGAGAACATGGACGGATTCCGCTGGGTGACACTGACAGACCCAGACGGCAATCAGTTCTGTGTGTCCGGCGCCCACAGCTGAGTGGTGGCTAGTCGGGCATGATGAAGGACATGACTTCCCACCCTTCTCTGACCGGGGCCGACGCTACTGGCCTGTGCAGTTTCGTTGATTCGTCGCCGTCACCGTTCCACGTGTGTGCAACAGTGGCGTCGCAGCTCACAGCCAGCGGATTTGTGGAACTGCAGGAGACCCAGCCGTGGCCGTCGGAGCCGGGACGGTATTTCCTGGTGCGGGGCGGTTCACTGATCGCGTGGAGTACCGACGGAGTCAGCGATTCCGCGCCGTTCCGCATCGTCGGCGGTCATACCGACAGCCCGAACTTGCGGGTGAAGCAGCATCCGGATCTGACGTCGGCGGGCTGGCAGATGGTAGGCCTCGAGCCGTATGGCGGAGCTTTGCTGAACTCGTGGCTTGACCGCGATCTCGGTATTTCCGGCCGTGTGAGTGTCCGGGTGGGAAACACGGTGGAGCAGAAGCTGGTTCGCATCGACGACCCGATTCTTCGTGTCCCGCAATTGGCGATCCATCTGTCCGAGGACCGCAAGGGCGTCACACTGGATCCGCAGCGGCATGTCAACGGAATCTGGGGTGTGGGCAACAAGCCCAAGTCCTTCATCGGATTTGTCGCCGGTCGGGCCGGAGTTGCCGAATCATCCGTTCTGGGTTGGGAGTTGATGACTCACGACCTGGCGCCGAGCGCTGTCGTTGGCCTGGGCAAAGAACTCGTCAGTGCGCCGCGGCTCGACAACCAGGGCACGTGTTATGCCGGGACACAAGCACTTCTAGCCGCCGCCGAATCCCCGGGGAACCATGTCCCGGTGCTTGCGCTCTTCGATCACGAAGAGGTAGGCAGCATGTCCGACCGCGGTGCGTTCTCGGATCTGCTCAACACGGTCCTCGAACGAATAGTGTTGGGCCGCGGCGGTGGCCGCGGTGAATTCCTTCAGGCAATGGCAGGTTCGGTGTGCGCGTCCGGCGACATGGCGCACGCGACGCATCCCAACTACCCAGAACGTCACGAACCCGCGCACCGCATCGAGATCAACGGTGGGCCGGTGCTCAAGGTCAACCAGAATCTGCGATACGCGACGGACGCTGCCGGTGCCGGTGAGTTCGCACTTGCCTGCGACCAAGCGGGAGTTCCGTTGCAGCGCTACGTGCATCGGGCTGATCTGCCGTGCGGTTCTACCATCGGACCGATCACCGCATCGCGTACCGGGCTGTCCACCGTGGACGTCGGGGCGCCTCAGCTCGCGATGCACTCGGCTCGCGAGCTGATGGGCGCCGCCGACATCACGATGTATGCGGACGCTCTCGGCGCGTTTCTTACACCAAGGAGTTAGAAGCCGAGGAGTTAGAGGCCATAGCGGGGAGTTTCTCGAAGAATTCCGTGGTCGGGGTGAAGAACATCGAACCCGTCACGGCTGTCGAGAAGTCGAGAAGGCGGTCGTAGTTACCGCGCGGTGAGCCGAGGAACATGTTCTCCAACATGCGCTCGGTGATGGCGGGAGTGGCGCAGTACCCGATGAAGAATGTGCCGATCTCGTCATCACCGAGGCGTCCGTAGGGCATGTTGGCGCGCAGAATTTCGAGGGAGTTGCCGTCGTCGTCCTTGATCGCGTTGAGCGCGACGTGTGAGTTGGCCGGCATGACGTCCTTGGACATCTCGATGTCCTCGAGTTTGGTGCGGCCGATGACGCGTTCCTGTTCGTCGACTGTGATCGCTTCCCACTCACGCATGTTGTGGATGTATCGCTGGATATGGACGTAACTGCCGCCCGAGAAATCGGGATCTTCGTCGCCGACGGTCACGGCAGCGATCGCGGCGCGGCCCGACGGGTTCTCGGTTCCGTCCACGAAGCCGATGAGGTCGCGGTTCTCGAAATACTGGAAACCGTGAATCTCGTCGACGACAGTTGCCGCGCCGTGCAGGCGCTTCGTGATCTGACGAGCTACCTCGAAGCACGCGTCCATGCTCATCGCACGAATGTGGAAGAGCAGATCTCCGGGCGTCGACGGCGCGTGATGGACGTCTCCCTGCAGAGCCGTGAACGGTCGTAGCAAGGCGGGCCGTGGACCGGCGAACAAACGATCCCAGACGTCCGAACCGATGCTGGTCACCACGTCCAAACCGGAACCGGGAACGCGCAGACCCACCGACCGCTGCAGGCCGGCCACATCGGCGAGCAATGCGCGCGTTGTGTCCTCGCCGCCAGGATTCACCGTCGCAACCAGGAAAATCGCCGCGGGAGTCAGCGGGGTCGTCACCGACTGGGATTGAGCCGTGACGTCCGACTGACGCACATCCTGTGGCATGGGGAAACCTTCCGTTCGAGTACCAAGCGACACCGGACCGAAAATAAAAACCGACCGGTTACCGAAACCGTAAACGAGTGTGACGGGGACGACTTCGAAGACCCACTGCTCGCGTCGGTGCCGCCGTCTGCGGAAGTCGTCGGCCCACCCCGATAGACTGTCTCCCGGCACGTTCTTTCGTTGGGCACATTTGTGGTGTCCCGCTCCGCGCCGGCTCGCTCTTGACTCCCGTAGGGAAGGGACCCCTCTCCAGTGTCTGCTCATCAGGTCGATACCGTCACGCACGCATCGGCTGATCCCGATGCCGCTCAGCCGTTCAAGGAGCTAGGTCTCAAGGACGACGAATATGCCCGCATCAAGGAGATCCTGGGTCGCCGTCCCACGGACGCCGAACTGGCGATGTACTCGGTGATGTGGAGCGAGCACTGCTCGTACAAGTCCTCCAAGGTCCACCTCGGCTACTTCGGCAAGACCACCACCGACGAGATGCGCGCCAACATGCTGGCCGGTATCGGTGAGAACGCCGGCGTCGTCGACATCGGCGACGGTTGGGCAGTCACGTTCAAGGTCGAGAGCCACAACCACCCGTCCTACGTCGAGCCATACCAGGGTGCGGCAACCGGCGTCGGCGGCATCGTCCGCGACATCATGGCAATGGGTGCCCGGCCGATCGCCGTCATGGATCAGCTGCGTTTCGGCGCTGCTGACGCCCCCGATACCCGTCGCGTCGTCGACGGTGTCGTGCGCGGTGTCGGTGGTTACGGAAACTCCCTCGGCCTCCCCAACATCGGCGGCGAGACCGTCTTCGACGAGTCCTATGCCGGTAACCCACTGGTCAACGCCCTCGCTGCCGGCGTCATGCGCGTCGAGGATCTGCACCTTGCCTTTGCTTCGGGTGCAGGCAACAAGATCATCCTGTTCGGCGCACGAACCGGTCTCGACGGCATCGGCGGCGTCTCGGTTCTCGCGTCGGCAACGTTCGACGGTGACGGTGGCGGTCGTAAGAAGCTCCCTGCGGTTCAGGTGGGCGACCCCTTCACCGAGAAGGTGCTCATCGAGTGCTGCCTCGACCTTTACAAGGCCGGACTCGTTGTCGGTATCCAGGACCTCGGCGGCGCCGGACTGTCCTGCGCCACCTCCGAGCTGGCTGCAGCAGGTGACGGCGGAATGCACATCAACCTCGAAAAGGTTCCGATGCGTGCCACCGGAATGACCCCGGCCGAGGTTCTCTCCAGCGAATCGCAGGAGCGCATGTGCGCCGTGGTGACGCCCGAGAACGTCGACGCGTTCATGGAGGTCTGCAAGAAGTGGGACGTCCTGGCCACCGACATCGGCGAGGTCACCGACGGTGAGCACCTCACCATCTCCTGGCACGGCGAGACCGTCGTCGACGTTCCCCCGCGCACCGTCGCTCACGAGGGCCCGGTCTACCACCGTCCCGTCGAGCGTCCGGCCACCCAGGACGCGTTGATCGCGAACACCACCGCAGGCCTCAAGCGTCCCGAGACGGATGAAGAACTCGAAGCCACCCTGCTGAAGATGATTGCTTCGCCTGCGCTATGCAGCCGCAAGTGGATCACCGAGCAGTACGACCGCTACGTCCGCGGAAACACCGTTCTGGCCGAGAACGCCGACGGCGGCGTCATCCGCATCGACGAGAAGACCGGCCGCGGAATCGCGCTGTCCACCGACGCCTCGGGCCGCTACACCGCGCTCGACCCGTACACCGGTGCGCAGCTCGCTCTCGCAGAGGCATTCCGCAACGTGGCAGTCACGGGCGCAACGCCCAAGGCCGTCTCCAACTGCCTCAACTTCGGTTCCCCCGAAGACCCGGGCGTCATGTGGCAGTTCCAGCAGGCCGTTCGCGGCCTCGCAGATGGTTGCGCCACACTCGGAATCCCGGTCACCGGCGGCAACGTCAGCTTCTACAACCAGACCGGCACCACGCCGATCCTGCCGACACCGGTGGTTGCCGTCCTCGGTGTG
Source organism: Rhodococcus sp. AD45-ID (assembly GCF_003023755.1). Taxonomy (NCBI): domain Bacteria; kingdom Bacillati; phylum Actinomycetota; class Actinomycetes; order Mycobacteriales; family Nocardiaceae; genus Rhodococcus; species Rhodococcus sp. AD45-ID. Next base: position 476,620 of record NZ_PYHL01000003.1, read on the forward strand.
ATCGACGACGTTCACCGCCGTATCCCGACGGGCCTCGGACTCGAGCCCGGCGAGACGCTGATCCTGCTCGGCGACACCCACGACGAGTTCGACGGTTCCATCTGGTCGCAGGTCGAGCACGGCCATCTCGGTGGCGTGCCGCCGAAGGTCGACCTCGCCCGTGAGCAGCTTCTCGCCGACATCCTGCTCGCGTCGTCGCGTGACGGCCTCGTCACCGCAGCCCACGACCTGTCCGAAGGTGGACTGGCGCAGGCAGTAATCGAAGCAGCACTGGCCGGCGAAACCGGCTGCCGCATCCTGCTTCCCGAAGATGCCGACCCGTTCGTGGCACTCTTCTCCGAGTCCTCGGGTCGCGTCCTGGTGGCGGTTCCGCGCACCGAGGAAACGCGCTTCACCGGAATGTGCACCGCTCGCGGCTTGCCGTGGACGCGTATCGGCGTCGTCGACGAGGGCAGCGACTCCGTGGAGATTCAGGGACACTTCTCCGTCACGATGGCCAAGCTCCGTGAGGCCTTCGAGGGAACGCTGCCTGCCCTGTTCGGGTGATAGATGGTCGATTCCGGAGAACTGACTTCTTCTGACAGCCAGCCGCAGGAACACCACCTGCGGCTGGCTGTTCCCGCATCTCTCGAGAAGCTCGACAATCCCTTCACCGAGTGGGCGTGGGGGCTCCTCAAACTCGACTTCACCGGCATTGCGTTTGCCGCGTTCTTCTTCTGCTGGTCGCTGACTCCTTCGCTGTTGCCGCGTGATTGGCTGTTCCAAGGTTTGATCGGCGGTATCAACTCGGCCATCGGTTACGGCGTCGGAACGGCAATCGGGTGGGCCGTGGAGCGGTATTTGCTCAGTGGCCGTCGCTGGTGGCCTCTTCCCGAACCGGTGCCGAGCGCGATCAAGATCTTTGTTCCGGTCGCGTCGATCGTTGCCTCGATCATCATGCTCGTCTACGCCGCGGGGTGGCAGCGCGAAATCGCCGCGCTGACCGACGCGGAAGGCACCACCACCAGCGGATACATTCGCACTCTCGGCCTGAGCGTGCTCATCGGTGGTTCACTGATCGCGTTGTGGCGGTTGCTTCACGATCTGGTGAAACTCATTGCGCGCGTGCTGATGCGACGCTTCCGCTGGTCGCGGTCGGTTGCCAACGGCGTCGGCGTTGTGGTTGTGACGGTTCTGTTCTTCATGTTGGTCGACGGCGTACTGGTGCGCGGAATCTACGCCGCGACCAACTCGATTTTCAGTCTGCAGAACTCCACCACGCGCGACGGCGTCGTAGAACCACAGGATCCGATGAAATCGGGCAGCCCCGAATCTGCCGCGCCCTGGGACACATTGGGGTTCGAGGGACGGAACTTCGTCTCACGCGGATTGAACGCACAGGAACTCGAAGCGGCCAACGGCAAGCCCGCGACGGACCCCATCCGCGTGTATGCGGGCTTGGAAAGTGCCGAAGATCCGGATGAGCGCATGGATCTGGTCATCAAGGAACTCGAGCGGACCGGCGCTTTCCAGCGCAAGGTGCTCGTTGTCATTCCGACGACCGGTACCGGTTGGGTGAATCCCACCGCTGCGCAAGCGATCGAGTTGGTCGGAAACGGCGATACGGCGCTGGTCGCCAGCCAGTACTCGTATCTGCCGAGCTGGATCTCTTTCCTCGCAGATCAGGAAAAGGCGCAAGCTGCCGGACGCCTCTTGATCGAGCGGGTTCACGAAAGATGGCTCCAGGAACCGGAAGCCACCAGACCCAAGTTCATGGTTTACGGCGAAAGCCTCGGCGTCATGGCCGGCGCTGGAGCTTTCGACACTCTTCAAGCCGCCCGCGAGACCGCTGACGGAATCTTGTGGGTGGGCCCGCCAAACGCCACGTCGCTGTGGCGTTCGATTGTGCAACGACGCGACCCCGGCACAACCGAAGTGGCTCCCGTCTACGCTGACGGTCTGGCCGGGGTCCGGTTTGCGGATCGAGCCGAAGACATTCCGACCGCAGCAATGGTGTGGCCGGACCCCCATGTGTTGTTCATCCAGCACCCATCGGATCCGGTGGTGTGGTGGTCGCCCGACCTCATGTTCAACCGGCCACCGTGGTTGAAGGAGATTCCTGGATTCGACCGGTCACCGTCGATGAAATGGTTCCCGATCGTCACGTTCTGGCAGGTCTCTGCAGATCTCGGTAATGCTGCGGGTGTTCCGGACGGGCACGGCCACAACTACGGAACCACCGTGCTCGACGGCTGGGTCAGCGTCGCTCAGCCCGAAGGCTGGACGGCGGCAGACACCGAGCGAGTGCGAGCGTCACTGGTTGCCGCGTTGCAGTCTCAAGGCCCGGAGAAATGAGGGGAGTAGCGTCGATTGCGCTCTCGGTAGCTGCGATCACGTGGAGCAATGCGGTGCTCCCGGCGTTCGGACTTTCACCCCGCGCGCGGGCAGTGGTCAACACCGTGGTGGGGTGCTCGGCCATCGGAGTCCTTCGGGCGCGCGGTTACAGCCGTGAGGAATTGGGTTTGGCCCACACCGGTATTCGTGGCGGTGCGCAGTTCGGGGGAGCTGCGGCCGGGGCAGTCCTTACCGGTTACAGCGTTGCCTTGGCCGTTCCGTCGTTGCGCGCGACCCTCGCTGCCGACGAGCGGGCGGACGGTCGCGAAGACTTCCTCGAATGGATCATCCTGCATATCCCGTTCGGTACGGTGTTGTCCGAAGAATTGTTGTTCCGCAGCGCTATGTCCGCAGTCTGGAATCGTGAACTGAACCGCCCAACAGCGCAGGCCGTGCATGCTCTCACCTTCGGGTTGTGGCACGTCGCGCCGGCGCGCGGCGCCGGCGACAATGTCCCTGCCGCAGTGGCCTTTACGGGCGCGTCGGCGTTGCTGTTCGAGTGGCTGCACCGCCGAGGTGGCAGCGTCCTCGCGCCGGCGTTACTGCACCTGGCGACCAATGCTGGTGGAGCACTTGCCGTTCGAATCGCCACCAATGGACAGGGAGTGAACTGATGCCACCGCGCCGCGCGGTCGACCCCGCAGAATTTCGTGCCGCGATTCTTGCTGTCGGACCTTGGCTTCGAGATCCGGAGCTTCCGAAGCCTTCTCGTGCTGAACTCGGTGCGGCAGTGAAGATGAGTGCGCGCACTCTCGAACAGATTGCTCCTGGATCGAGCGTTGAGGTGCGGGTCCCACCCTTTGTCGCGGTGCAATGCATCGAAGGTCCGCGTCACACTCGCGGAACCCCACCCAACGTCGTCGAAACAGATACTCGTACATGGTTGTTGATGGTGACCGGCCTGCTCGAGTTCGGTGAAGCTGCCGCTGACGGCCGGGTTGACGCATCCGGCAGTCGGGCTCCCGAAATTGCGCACTGGTTGCCGCTACTGCGATTGTGACATCAAGCTACGAACGGTTAGCTGACGAAACACTCAGTAGGGGGTTGACGTCGTAGTGGGGTCCGAATCTCTCGCGAGCGACTGATGCAGCCCTGACATGGTGCAGGTGGATCGACCGGGCGATCACGACGCTCAATTCGAGAATGAGAACGGTCGGCTCATCAGTGGAGGTCCTTCCAGGCGATATCTTTTTCGGCGAATACGGAGTAGTCGGTTGCGGGGCTCCGAACTGAGTGGCGCGCCGTGAGTCATCGCTGAAATTCGCCGCGGCGACTGCAGAGACTGATCGGTCCGATTCAAGGCAAGGTTGCCCTGGGCAAGGCAAGAGGAGAATTGGCCGTAGACTGTGTATGCCCCCCAACCCCTGCCCACAAAGGGAGCGCCACGTGACTCGTGCCGATCTGTCGGTCAACAGTCCAAATCTCCTCGCTACGAACCCGTCCGACGAGGACGAGAACGAGCCCCGCGAAGAATGCGGTGTATTCGGCGTCTGGGCGCCGGGAGAGGATGTGGCGAAGCTCACGTATTACGGACTGTATGCGCTACAACACCGTGGTCAGGAAGCTGCCGGCATTGCGGTGGCCGACGGCTCCCAGGTGCTGGTGTTCAAGGATCTCGGCCTGGTCAGCCAGGTGTTCGACGAGCAGACCCTCGCAGCGATGCCAGGTCACGTCGCCGTCGGACATTGCCGCTACTCCACGACCGGGTCCACGACGTGGGAGAACGCGCAGCCCATCTTCCGCACCACGACGGCGGGCACGGGCATCGCCCTCGGCCACAACGGCAACCTGGTGAACACCGCTGAACTCGCGAGCCGCACTCGCGCAGCCGGCCTGGTCAACGACAAGCGCCCAAACGCTGCGACTTCCGACTCCGACCTCATCGGTGGTCTGCTGGCACACGCTGCCGGCGACAGCACCATCGAGCAGGCCGCCATGGAACTGCTTCCCACTCTGGAAGGCGCGTTCTGCCTCACCTTCATGGACGAGCACACGCTCTACGCAGCGCGTGATCCACACGGAATTCGTCCGCTCTGCCTCGGTCGCCTGGATCGCGGTTGGGTGGTTGCCAGCGAGACCGCAGCCCTCGACATCGTGGGCGCGTCGTTCGTCCGCGACATCGAACCCGGTGAGCTGCTCGCGATCGACGCCGACGGCGTCCGCTCCTCCCGTTTCGCGAACCCGACGCCCAAGGGTTGCGTCTTCGAATACGTCTACCTCGCCCGTCCCGACAGCGTGATCGGTGGCCGTTCGGTCCACTCGACCCGCGTCGAAATCGGCCGCCTGCTCGCCAGCGAGCATCCTGCCGAGGGTGACTTGGTCATTCCGGTTCCCGAGTCCGGCACTCCCGCAGCAGTCGGGTACGCACAGGGTTCAGGCATCCCCTACGGCCAGGGACTGATGAAGAACGCCTACGTCGGCCGTACCTTCATCCAGCCGTCGCAGACCATTCGTCAGCTCGGCATCAGGCTCAAGCTCAACCCGCTCAAGGAAGTTATCCGCGGCAAACGGCTTGTTGTGGTGGATGATTCGATCGTCCGCGGAAACACGCAGCGTGCGCTCATCCGGATGCTCCGCGAAGCCGGCGCCCTCGAAATTCACGTCCGCATCGCCTCGCCGCCGGTCAAGTGGCCATGCTTCTACGGCATCGACTTCGCCTCACCGGCCGAACTGATCGCCAACGGAGCGGGCGGACAGGATGCCACGTTCGAGGAGATGCTCGACGGTGTGCGTCGTTCCATCGGAGCGGACAGCCTCGGCTACATCTCCACCGAAGGCATGATCGCGGCTACCGAGCAGCCCGCAAGCCGTCTCTGTGCTGCCTGCTTCGACGGCACCTACCCGATTGCGCTCCCGAAGGAGACGTCGATGGGTAAGAACGTCCTCGAAGGCATGCTCGAGAGTGCGGCCGGTTCGGCTGCCACGCGCGACAACGACAACGCGAGCGCACTCAGCCGCCCGTAATCCGTCGAAACGGATAATTTGCCGCCCCGCTTGTCGGGGCGGCAAATTTTTTTATGTTTCCGGTCACGTCAAGTGTCGCGGCTATCTGGCATAGTGCCCTCGTGGCGCAACTGAGAATGGATGGGCATCGAGTCCTGGTCGCGGACTTGATGGGGGACACCATCAAAGCGATCAGCGGATCTATGGTGGCGTACGAGGGTGCGGTCACCTTCAAGAACGCCGGAATGGGCGGAGGCGGCGGAATCCGCGCTGCGCTCAAACAGAAGGCAGCCGGAGAGTCGCTGTCCTTGATGGAAGTCAGTGGTCAAGGCACCGTCTACTTCGCCGTGGACGCCCAGGACATCACGATCATCGAACTCAACAACGACGCTCTCCACGTAGAAGCGTCACAGCTGTTGGCAATCGTGGGACAGCTACGCACCGACGTGAAATTTGCCGGCCTCCGCGGCGCCGGCTCCGGCCAGGGATTGTTCACGACAGTTGTCAGTGGCACCGGTCTGGTGGCCGTGCTGTCGAAGGGCGGGCCGATCATCGCCCTCGAAGTCAGCCCGCAGTACCCGCTTGTTGCCGACCCCGACGCCTTTGTCGCCCATCGCGGACAACTGAACCAGAGCTTCGTCACCGACGTCACCTGGCGATCCGCGATCGGCGGTGGCAGTGGTGAGGCGTTCTCGCTGCGCTTCGACGGATCCGGCGTCGTCTACATCCAGCCCGAGGAGCGCTGAACCATGCCGTTGGAAAAGGTGAACAGCAAGGTCGTCAAGTCGACTCTCGTTCCAGGGCAGAATGTGCTGGCCCGTACCGGATCGATGCTCTACTACACCGGCGACGTCAGATTCGTCCCGCACAGCATGGGCGGCGGTCCTGGTGCGATGCCGAATATGGGCGGCATCGCGGGCATGGCCGGCCGGATGATGTCGGGCGAACATGCACGCATGATGGCGGCAGAAGGACAGGGTGAGGTCCACTACGGTCACGCCGGACTGTACGTCGACGTCATCCATCTGGACGGCTCGTCCATGCTCACCGTGGAAGCAGATCGTCTTCTAGCGCATGACGCCTACCTGCAGAGTTCGATCGTGGCCTTGACGTCGCAAGGTGGTGTTCGCGGCGCCGTCCGCGGTGCGATGACAGGGCAAGGACTGTTCACGACACAACTGCACGGGCAGGGAAGCGTCGCGGTGCTCTCGCACGGTGGGGCAATTCCTCTGCAGGTCGGTCCGAACAATCCTCAAGTTGTGGTGGACCCACAGGCGTACGTGTGCCACCTCGGGCAGATCACCGTCGACATCTCCGCCAACGTCGGCTGGCGTGAAGCCGTCGGCAAGGGCTCGGGGGAGTCCATTCAGCTGAAGATGACCGGTATGGGCACCGTCTGGGTTCAGGCGTCCGAGCAGAAGTTCTGAGGGAGAAATCGAATGAGTATCGAAATTCACACTCCGGCATCTCTGCCTGCGAACGACAACGTCCCGGGGAATGACTACGCCTTCTGCATCGAGCTGACCGGGCAGCCCTGGTTCACGTCCAAAGGCGCAATGATCGCGTACTACGGCATGGTCAATTTCGAGCCGCTCGGACGCACGAGCATGTCGGCGATGGTGGCGGCCAGATTCTCGTCGCCGCTGTACGCGGACGACTGGGTAATCGCCCAGGGCCAAGGCAAGCTGATTCTGGGCGACCGGGGATTCAACATCAATTCCTACGATCTCGACGACGGCAACCTCACGATCCGCGCTGCCAACCTGCTTGCCTTCGAGAACGGGCTCGAACTCAAACAGTCAATCGTGCCAGGCTTTTTGACGTTGCTCGGTACCGGGAAGTTTCTGGCGTCGTCCAACGGTCCGGTCATGTTTGCCGAACCTCCGTTGCGGATCGATCCACAGGCTCTCGTCGGCTGGGCGGACTGCCCGTCGCCGTCCCACCACTTCGATGCCGACTGGATGCAGAGCTTCCTCGGTTCGGTGCGGGGAACCATGTTCGGTGCGAATACGGGTGAAGAGAAACAGTTCGATTTCACCGGCGCCGGAACGGTGCTGATCCAGTCGAGCGAGAAGGTTCTCAACGACGGACACCTCCTGCGGCACATCCAGTCGGAGACTGTTGCACTCGGGCAGAACAGTCTGCGGGCGCTGCACACCTCGATCGGTTCGCAGCTCCAGAACTGAGCGCGAACGGTACGCGAGGTCTCGTCAGCTGCCTGTGTCCGGTAGCGTAAGGGCGTAATCGTCGGTATTTGTGTGCGCTGAGGGTCTTGTTCGCTCGAGTCGACCGCCTCGGCACGTCGCGAGGATTACACAACACATACCTGTGCACGGAGAAAACGTGCGCGAGAAATACTAGGGCTGGAGTAGTAATCCGATGACCGAGGACAGTCACCGCACAGCAGGCGCCTCCTACGCAGCAGCAGGAGTCGATATCGCCGCCGGCGACCGGGCGGTGGAACTCTTCGCCCCCATGGCCAAGAAGGCCAGCCGCCCCGAGGTCATGGGCGGCCTCGGCGGATTCGCCGGATTGTTCTCGCTCAAGGGTGACTACAAGGAGCCTGTCCTCGCTGCTTCCACCGACGGCGTCGGAACCAAGCTGGCCGTCGCTCAGGCGATGGACAAGCACGACACCGTCGGCCTCGACCTCGTCGCGATGGTTGTCGACGACCTCGTCGTCTGTGGCGCCGAGCCGCTCTTCCTTCAGGACTACATCGCCGTCGGACGCGTGATCCCCGAGCGAGTTGCCGAGATCGTGGGCGGCATCGCCGAGGGCTGCATCCAGGCCGGCTGCGCGCTGCTGGGCGGCGAGACCGCCGAGCACCCCGGCATCATGGCCGATGGTGACTACGACCTCTCCGCCACCGGCGTAGGCGTCGTCGAAGCGGAGAAGCTGCTCGGACCGGACCGCGTCCGTCCCGGCGACGTTGTCATCGCCATGGGATCCTCGGGTCTGCACTCCAACGGTTACTCACTGGCCCGCAAGGTGCTTCTCGAGATCGACCGCATGAACCTGAACGCACACGTCGACGAGTTCGGCCGCACCCTCGGTGAGGAGCTCCTCGAGCCCACCAAGATCTACGCCAAGGACTGCCTGGCCCTCGCTGCCGAGACCGACGTCCGCACCTTCTGCCACGTCACCGGTGGCGGCCTCGCGAACAACCTCGGACGCGTCATGCCCAAGGGACTCGTTGCCGAACTCGATCGTGGAACGTGGAGCCCCGCGGCAGTCTTCGCGATGATCGCGCAGCGCGGACGCGTCGAGCGCGCCGAGATGGAGCAGACCTTCAACATGGGTGTCGGCATGGTTGCCGTCGTCGCTCCTGAGGACGTCGATCGTGCGCTGGCCGTGCTCACCGCACGCCACATCGACTGCTGGACGCTGGGAAGCATCAAGAAGGCCTCGGACGCCGCAGCAGAGCGTGCGTTCCTGGCTGGAGATCACCCGCGCTTCTAAGCCGGTAAGACCACAAAGCTGCCCCACCGATTCAGTTCGGTGGGGCAGCTTTTTTGTGCGGATCGAGCACCTGGAAGAAGCACGCAAAAATGAGGAAGAGCGATCAGCTCTTCCTCATTTCACAGTCTGCGCAGATGGCAGTGCGCGGTCAACGCCGCCAGTCGTCGTAGTCGTCCTCTCGCGAATGCCCTTCCCTATCGGAAGTCTGGTCCGATCGGACACTGCTCCGATGCGAGTTGGTCGATCCACCTGCGAGCTCTCGTTGCAGGCTATCGAAATCCGTGGTCGGTACGCTGTACTTCAATTCGCGTGCAACCTTGGTCTGCTTTGCCTTAGCCCGGCCGCGGCCCATGGCTGACCCCCTCGCGCTTTCGCGGGGCGGCCTGGGGAATTTGGCGGCCCCGTTTGAGTGTGTAAGTTTCCTGACACACACTCTAGCCTGGAAAAGTCGCTTCCGCTTCCACGTGGCCCTCGTCGCCGTGTCTGTTTGCTCTCACTATGGCCGCGAGCTGCCAGGATGCTGACAGAACTGCTCAGAACTTTGTTAGAACTGCGCAAAAGTTTTCCCGGAACTACTCAGAAGTTCCCCGGAATCGCTCGAATCGTGCCCACGCGGGCATCCCCGCCGAACACCGGAGCCGACGCCAGAGCGGCCAATTCTTCGGTCCATTCGGTATTCATCCGCTTGAGTAGTGCGGCGGCCAACGGAAGCAGCGCCCGCTCGTGTCCGTCGTCGATCTTGAGAGCAAACGCCGAACCGTCGGGGAGGGCTCCCGCGTAGATACCGTCGTATCCGGTCTTGGTGAACAGGCCGCGCACCGCGGACATCAGACGCTGATCGTTGCGCCCGGTTCCGGAGACGAGGAATGGGTTGGCTCGCACGGCGTCGGCGACAGCGCGTTCCGGGGAATCAGGCGTCGCCGACGGCAGTCGACCGAAAGCTCGAGCCAGATTCGAGAGCGAGAGTGGCACGATCGGCAGGCCGCAGCCGTCGATTCCCAACTCCTGCTCCTCCTCGCCGCTGAGATCGAAGATCGTCTCCGCGATGGCGAGTTGCAGGGGATGTGTCGGTTCCATGTACGTCTCGAGCGGCCAGTCGTTCACCACGCACGTGGCGAGCATCGCGGAGTGCTTGCCCGAACAGGTCATGTAGATCGGGCTGGGGAGCTGGCCTGCGGCAATCAGCTCGGCGCGGGCCAGTTCGTTGCCTGGCAGATCTGCAGGGCACTGCAATTGATCTACGCGGAGGTCGTAACGTTCGAGTAGGCCCTCGACGAGTTCGATGTGGTCGGCTTCACCGGCATGCGACGACGCCGCGACGGCCAGTTCCTCCGGGCTGCTTGGTTCGAAGCCGTTGCGGAGCGCTGCGACGGCCTGCAGCGGCTTGTTTGCCGAGCGGGGATAGATGGGTGTGTGGATTTCGCCCACCCCCACAACCAGGTCGCCGTTGGCGTCGAGGATGACGGCCGATCCGCGGTGTACACACTCGCGGAATCCGGAGCGGACAACTTCGACCAGTTCAATGCTCACGAATGCACCTGTGTTTCCGCTCGTTCGACGAATGTGCTGATCCGCTCGAGGACGTTCGGCGCAAGATCGTGGTGACCGTTCAACAGTTGCCGCAGATGTTCGGGATCTGCGCCTGTGAATACTTGTCGAACCGTGACGCCGTGATCGGGGACGTGCACTCGCGTGACCGTATCGCCGGCTGCGAGTGTGCCCGTTCGGTTCACTCGCAGATACGCGCCGACATCGGCTCGCTGGGTGAACCGCTTGACCCAGCCCTTCTCGCCCGACCAGAGTCCGAAGGTGCCACACGGCACGCGGGGCCCGGTGACTTCGAGTTCCACCACATCGGACGAGTCCGCTCCGGTGATGTGCCAACGTTCGCCGATGACCGCGTCGGTCACGGCGATACCGCTGAGGCGAAGGTTCTCACCGAACCAACCGGGATGGAGAGGTCGGCCCAACTCCGTCGACCAACGCTGCGCTTCGGCATGGTCGTACGCGTAGACGGCTTGATACGCGCCGCCGTGGAATTCGGTGTCGCAGACATAGTCGCCGCCGAGGCCGAGTCGGCCCAAGGGGACCCGGCCGTCGACGGATCGTTTGTCGATTGCGGTTCGAGTCACGCGTTTGACGCCGCTGTCGCGTTCGGCATGTACGACGCACACGGCGTCCACGATGCCGGTCACTTCCCGCGCAATCGGTTGACGGCTTCACGTCCGGCCTGAGGTGCGTTGTCGTCGACTATCGAGTCCGGATCGATCGACGCGGCGCTGGGACCGGCAACTAATTCGGTCCCAGCGGGGACGTTGCGCTTGACCAGTGCGAGCGCGATAGGCCCGAGCTCGTGATGATTGACGACGGTTCCGACGCGGCCCACTGCGCGGCCACCGGCTGTGACGGGGTCGCCCGGTTCGGGGAGGGCTTCGGCGCTTCCGTCGAGGTGCAGGAGAACGAGGTGACGCGGCGGCTTGCCGAGGTTGTGCACGCGCGCGACGGTTTCCTGACCGCGGTAGCAGCCCTTCTCGAGGTGGACCGCGCCGTGTTCGTCTGGGCCGCCGATCCACCGAACCTCATGCGGGATGGTCTTCTCGTCGGTGTCGAGCCCGATTCGGGGGCGGACGGCTTCCACACGAAGGGCCTCGAAGGCCCAGGTTCCGGCGGGTGTGGCGCCGGCGTCGGTGAGCTTGGTCCACCAGGCTGCCAAGTGCTCGCGGGGTACGAGGAGATCGAAGGAGTCTTCGGTCGGCCACGGCATCCGACGGACGAAGCCGCCGCCTGGCAGGGCATGCGCGTCGTACACGTCGACGGGCGCACTCGTGCCGACGGCGTCGAGGACCGAGGCGGCTTTCGGCCCGAGAATGCTGAGAACGGCAAGTTCGTTGCCGTCGCGGGGTTCGGCCTTGGACCAGAACACCATCTTCTTCAGGAAGGCGAGGAGTGCGGGGCCTCGATCGGCCTCGGTGTCGATCCAGGTGACGCCGCCGAGGTCCGTCTGGACAAAGTGGTGCTCGACGCGGCCGTTGATGTCGAGGCTGAGATTCTCGGCGCTCTTCCCGTCGGGGAGCGCGGCAACGTGCTGGCTCGAAATGGTGTGCAGCCAGGTGAGTCGCTCGTCGCCGGGAATGGCGATGACAAATCGGTGGCTGCGATCGACGACGATCGCGTCGCGCTGCGCAGTCCGTTGCTCACCGAGTGGATCGCCGTGATGCCACGCGACACCGATGTCGACCGATCCGTCCGGGGCTGCGACCGCACCGGGGGCAGTCATGAGTGGGCTGTTGGGCACAAGAGCGTTGTCGACCACGTCACCAGTCTAGGAGTGTGGTCCGCGCGTTGGTCGAGTGCGGGGCGTGAGCGGTGTTTTCCGTCGCTAGTGTTGAGGGTATGGCTGATCGCGTATTGGTAACTCTCGACCATGAGGTGCTCGATGCTGACGCACCCTTTCTCCATGCTGACGACTTGGCTGTCGTGCGGGGCGACGGAGTATTCGAGACGTTGTTGGTTCGGGGTGGCCGAGCGCGGGTAGTCGAAGCTCACCTGAGCCGACTGGTTCTCAGCGCCGAGGCATTGGGTTTGCCTGCCCCGATACTGGACGACTGGCGTCTGGCGATCGAGATGGCCGTCGAGGAGTGGGGCAGCGAGAAGGAAGGCGCGTTGCGTCTCGTCCTGACGCGCGGGCGCGAGAGTGGGGACAAGCCGACGGCTTTCGTGATGGTCGGACCGGTGGCGGATCGGGTGCGGCAGGTGCGAGAAGCGGGTTTGTCGGTGATCACGCTCGAACGCGGATTCTCGGTGGATTTGTCGGCACGCGCGCCGTGGCAGTTGCTGGGAGCGAAGACGTTGTCCTACGCAACCAACATGGCTGCACTGCGCTACGCCGGCACTTTGGGGGCCGATGATGTGATCTTCGTCAGTTCGGAGGGCAATGTGTTGGAAGGGCCGCGTTCGACGGTGGTGGTCGTGCGGGACAGGACTTTGATCACACCGCCGCCCGCTCAGGGCATTTTGATGGGCACAACACAGCGTGCTCTGTTCGACGTCGCCAAGGGAGCTGGCTTCGACAGTCGTTACGAAACCCTGCGACCTGCGGACTTGATCGCAGCGGACGGTGTGTGGATGGTTTCGAGCGTCACGCTGGCGGCGCGCGTCACTACACTGGATGGCTTTGCTTTACCAGAGCCTAAAGTCGCTGCCGAATTCACGAAGTTGGTCGAACGGGCCGTCGACTAGAGAGCGGGGCCGAAATGGGCGAATAGGAATCCTCGACGGTCTCTACTACCTTGAGTAGTAGCAAAGTCCTGCGGTCCAAACCGGACAGCAGTACCGTGTCCGCAGGGGCCGAGCGAACGCCCGCGTCTCGAACCCCGAAGCCTGTCCCAGGGCCCTACTCTCGGAGTAGCCAATGGATACTTTGGACGTCTCCAGGTGGCAGTTCGGTATAACTACCGTCTACCACTTCATCTTTGTTCCGCTGACCATCGGATTGGCTCCGATGATCGCGATCATGCAAACCATGTGGGTCGTGACCAAAAAAGATCATTGGTACCGACTCACCAAGTTCTTCGGCAAGCTGTTCCTCATTAACTTTGCCATCGGCGTAGCTACCGGCATCGTGCAGGAATTCCAGTTCGGTATGAACTGGAGTGAGTACTCACGATTTGTCGGCGACGTCTTCGGTGCACCGCTGGCTCTCGAAGGTCTTGTGGCCTTCTTCATGGAGTCCGTATTCATCGGGCTGTGGATTTTCGGTTGGGGCAGGCTACCCAAACTTGTTCACCTGGCATGTATTTGGCTCGTGGCGATCGGCGTCAACGCGTCGGCGTTCTTCATCATCGCAGCCAACTCGTTCATGCAGCACCCTGTCGGAGCGGTGTACAACCCGGAGACGGGTCGTGCTGAGCTCACCAGCATCTGGGAGTTGTTGACCAACAACACCGCTCTTGCCGCATTCCCGCACGCAGTAGCAGGTGCCTTCCTGACTGCGGGAACCTTCGTCGCCGGCATCTGTGGTTGGTGGATGGTGCGAAACATGCGCCGCACCAAGACCGTCGGCCCAGCGGAGGCGACAAAGCTCGAAACCGATGCCAGGACGATGTACCGTCCCGGTGCCCGATTCGCGTTGCTGGTGATCATCATTGCCGGTATCGGCGTCATCTACACCGGCGACGTCCAAGGCAAGCTCATGTTCCAACAACAACCCATGAAGATGGCGTCGGCAGAGTCGCTGTGTGAGACCGAGATGGATCCGGATTTCTCACTCCTGACCATTGGAACTCACAACAACTGCGATAGCGTGACTCACGTAATCAAGGTGCCGTTCGTTCTTCCGTGGCTGGCCGAGGGCAAGTTCACCGGTGTGGAGCTTCAAGGCGTCAACCAGCTGCAGGAGCAGGCCGAGCAGGACTTCGGCCCCGGCAACTACCGTCCGAATCTCTTTGTCACGTACTGGTCATTCCGCGCGATGATCGGCCTCGCCGCCGGTTCCGCAGCCTTGGCACTTGCCGGTCTGTGGGTAACCCGCAGGGGTAGGGTACCGGACCAGAAGTGGTTCGGAATCCTGAGTCTCGTCGCGATTCCCATGCCGTTCCTCGCCAACAGTGCGGGCTGGATCTTCACCGAGATGGGCCGCCAGCCCTGGGTGGTGCATCCCAACCCGACCGGCGTGGACATGATCAGACTCACTGTCGACCAAGGTGTTTCGGACCACGCGTCGGCAACGGTCTGGGTCTCGTTGATCACCTTCACCCTCCTGTACGGCGCTTTGGGTGTCGTCTGGTTCAAGCTGATCGTGCGATACGCGAAGGAAGGCCCGTTGGAACACGACATGCATCCGCCGGGAGATACCGACCACGAAGAGCCGGAAGATCCGGACAAGCCCAAACAACTGTCGTTCGCGTACTAGGAGGCGATCATGGGACTTCAAGAAGTATGGTTCGTGCTCGTCGCAGTACTGTTCGTCGGCTACTTCGTCCTCGAAGGCTTCGATTTCGGTGTCGGAATGCTCATGCCGATTGTCGGCAGAGGCAGTGGCCTACCGGCAGATACGCGTCGACGCGTTGCGCTCAACACCATCGGCCCGGTCTGGGACGGCAACGAAGTGTGGCTCATCACGGCCGGTGGTGCGCTGTTCGCCGCGTTCCCCGAGTGGTACGCGACGTTGTTCTCCGGCTTCTACCTACCGCTGCTGATCATCCTGGTGGCCTTGATCGTTCGCATCGTTGCCATCGAGTGGCGAAGCAAGATCGACGACGACAAATGGCGTCAGCGTTGCGACTGGGGCATCATTTTCGGCTCCTGGGTTCCCGCAGTTCTGTGGGGCGTGGCATTCGCGAACATCGTTCGGGGCGTGGAGATCAATGCCGACAAGCAGGTCGTTTCAGGATTCTTCGATCTGCTCAACCCGTACGCATTGCTCGGCGGCCTGACCACTGCTCTGGTGTTCGCGCTGCACGGCGCAGTGTTCCTGGCACTCAAGAGCGCCGATGAGGTTCGCGAAGATGCGGTGAAAATTGCTGCCCGACTCGCGATTCCGGCGGTTCCGGTGGCCGGCGCATTTGTACTGTGGACCCAGCTTGCATACGGCAAGGGATGGACGTGGATTCTGGTTGCCGCTGCGGCAGCAGCATTGATCGGCGTTATCTTCCTGACCCGCGCTGAAATGGAAGGGTGGGCGTTCGTGCTCACCACGGTGGCCGTCATCGCGACCGTCGTGCTGCTGTTCGGCTCCCTGTTCCCGAATGTCATGCCGTCGACGCTGGATCCGGCGTACAGCTTGACCATCGAGAACGCGTCGTCGAGTCCGTACACGCTTAAGGTGATGACATGGGCCGCGGCGTTCATGACGCCGATCGTGATCATCTACCAGGGCTGGACGTACTGGGTATTCCGTCAACGCATCTCCACCAAGCAGATTCCACCGTCGATCGGGCTGAAGTTCAAAGCCAAGACGTGGTAAATCCGGCATCAGTGCCTCGAAAGAAGTGACGGTCGAATTCAAGTGACAATCGAGGTAGGCGACGTTCCCACCACTCGGGAGCGTCGCCGCGGACCGATCGATCCGCGCCTGTGGCGGCATTCAGCCTCTGCGCGTGGATATCTGATTCTGACAGTCGCCCTGTCGATGATCAACGTCGTGATGGTCATAGTCTCGGCGCTCATGATCGGCCGGGTGCTGGCCGGAGTCATCACCACCCGAACCGTCGATATTTCTTCGTGGACAACCGAACTCGGTGTCCTCGCAGGCGCTGTCGGGATTCGGATACTGGGAACCTGGCTGCAAGCGCGGTTTGCTCACCGCGCGTCGACCCGTGTGGTGGCCGAGATCAAGGAGGGTGTGCTCACGTCGGCGACGGCGATGAGTCCCCGCGATCTCGACCCACGTCGAGATGAAATCGCTACGGTACTCACCCGTGGTGTCGACGGTCTGGCTCCGTATCTGACGGGTTATCTGCCGTCGTTGATCCTGTCGGTGACTCTGACCCCGATCACGCTGATAGTTATTGCCCTGCAAGATATGACGTCGGCAGTGATCATCTTGATCACGTTGCCTTTGATTCCGATCTTCATGATCCTGATCGGATTGCTGACAAAGGGTAAGTCCGAGAAGACCCTGGCTGCGATGACAACCTTGTCGTCGCAATTGCTCGATCTCCTCTCGGGTTTACCCACGTTGCGAGCGCTCGGTCGCCAAGACGGTCCGGCCGAGCGGGTTCGGGAACTGGGCGATTCGCATCGCCGCACCACGATGTCCGCGCTGCGGGTCGCCTTCCTGTCGTCGATGGTGTTGGAATTCCTTGCAACGCTGAGTGTTGCGTTGGTTGCAGTCAGTATCGGCTTGCGGCTCGTGTACGGGGACATGTCGCTGGAGCCGGGCGTCGTTGCGTTGATTCTTGCCCCGGAGGTGTATCTGCCGTTGCGGATGGTGGGAATGCAATTTCACGCGGCCGAGGACGGAATGGCGGCTGCGGACAAAGCTTTCAGTGTCATCGAAGCGGACACCTCTGCACCCGTCGGCGGCGCAGTCGTGGTTGATGCGCGCGGCACGGACATCGTTTTCGACACGCTGAGCGTGAATTCGCGTGGTGGTGTTGCGCCGTACGAGCTTTCGGGAGTGATGCGGCCCGGTGCGATCACGGTGCTCACCGGAGCAAATGGTTCCGGCAAGTCGAGCGCGGCGCAGGCCCTGCTCGGGTTGATCGAACCCAGCGGTGGTTTTGTGAGCGTCGGCGGAACCGACGTTCGACAACTCGACGAGAATACGTGGTGGGCGCAGATCGCTTGGCTGCCGCAACATCCGGTCATGTTGCCGGGAACCGTTCGGGAAAACCTCCATCTCACCGGACCCATCGACTCCGATGCGCTTGCAAATTCTTCTGCGGCCACAGGGTTCGACGGAGTTCTTGCCGAACTGTCGTCAGGTCTCGATACCGTGGTGGGGGCCGGGGGTGTCGGTCTCTCGCTCGGGCAGCGGCAGCGGCTGGCACTGACACGTGTGCTGTCGTCCGATCGGCCCGTCCTTGTGCTGGACGAACCCACCGCCCACCTGGATGCGGATTCGGAAACTACGGTACTGGATGCATTGCGAGCGCGAGCGAAGGGCGGCGACACCGTCATAGTCATCGGACATCGCCCCAGCGTGCTTGCCGTCGCAGATCAGATCATCGAGGTGCACGCACATGAGAACTGACCACCGCGATCCGTTGCTGCGCGCACTGGGTCTCCTCGAACTGCAACCACGACGCGTACTCATCGCTGTCGCGGCCGGAGTGGCGACGCTCGGCAGTGCTCTGGCGTTGGCGGCGCTGTCGGCCTGGTTGATCACCAGGGCCTGGGAAATGCCGCCGGTACTGGATCTCAGCGTTGCTGTTGTCGCCGTGCGTGCTCTGGGTATCTCCCGGGGTGTATTCCGCTACTTGGAGCGTCTCACGACGCACGATGTTGCGCTGCGCGGGACAACGTCCGCGCGGGCCCGGATATACGCGCGTCTTGCAGCGGGTAACCCGGCTGCGGCCGCCGGCCTGCGCCGTGGCGACTTGCTTGCGCGTACCGGAGCCGACGTCGATGCAGTTGGTGATGTGGTGGTGAAAGCACTTGTCCCCATAGCTGTATCGGCTGTTCTTGCCGTTTCCGCCGTGGGCATCTTGATGTTCATCTCCGTGCCGGCGGCAATGGTCTTGGCGATCGCGCTCGCGGTCTCCGGAATCCTGGCTCCCTGGCTATCGGCCCGCGCTGCTCGAATTGCTGAATCCGACAGCTCTTCTGCTGCTGTGCGATTCAGTGCATCAGCGGTCACCGCGCTCGATCATTCTGCCGAGCTTCGAGTGGCGGGACGTTTGGACGCTGCCGTGTCCGACGCGGTGTCGGCCGAAGGCGACGTAGTCGATGCTACCGACCGCGCTGCGGTGCCGAGCGCATTTGCCGCTGCCGCAACACCTCTCGCAGTGGGAGTCAGCGTCCTGGCGTCGCTGCTCATCGGCATCGTGCTCTACGGGAATGCCGACATGACACCGATGGCACTGGGCATCCTGGTATTGCTCCCGCTCTCGGCGTTCGAGGGAACTGCGGCTCTGCCCACTGCTGCAGTGGCATTGACCAAAGCCCGGTTGGCGTCGGCGCGAATCATGGCGGTACTCGACCGCGCAGACGAGGAGATCGCAGAGGGCGACAACGTGTGGCCCGAGTCGGATGTCCTGACAGTCGACGGACTCTGCGCTGGGTGGCCTGGAGGCAACGTCACCGCGCCACTCACGTTCGACGTGCGTCCCGGCGCGCGGATCGCGTTGATCGGCCAAAGCGGATCAGGAAAGACAACGGCCCTGATGACGATGGCGGGGCTCCTCCCACCGGTATCGGGGACAATTTCCGCTGGCGGCGTTCCGATTTCAGAGATCGAACCAGCAGAGCTTCGCCGACACATCGGGTTCTTCGCAGAAGACGCACATCTCTTCGAGACCTCCGTGCTCGAAAATCTGCGAGTAGCGCGCGGCGATCTCACGCCTACCGCCGCGGCGACAGTACTCGGTGACGTCGGCCTGGGGGAGTGGCTCGCTCACCTGCCCGACGGACTCGACACCGTTCTCGTCGGCGGCATGCGAGCAGTCTCAGGCGGCGAGCGTCGGCGTTTGCTGCTGGCCCGGGCAGTCGTCTCACCCGCGCAAATCCTGCTGCTCGACGAACCAACCGAACACATGGATGCCGAAGCCGGCGCGGAGGTGCTGCGTGAACTGCTCGGACGAGACGGCACTCTGCTGGCTCCGCATCGGACCGTCGTGGTCGTCACCCATCAACTTCCGGAACACACTGGAGCTGACCAGGTGATATGCGTCGGAAATATTTCGGCGGAAAATAGATTGCCGTCGCGGTGAAGTGGGCGTACTTTCTCCTGTACACAAGGAAGGAGGTGGTCTGAAATTGAAGTACAGACGGACGCGTGAGGTGGCTGCCAGCTAGCCGCAATCGCTGACGGAATTCACTTACCGCAGGAGCGGCCGGCGAATCCCGGGCAGCCACCCGACCCCCGAGCCCCCGATCAGTCCGACCGGGACCCACGCGAAAGCGTGGGTATGGCTCGGGGGTCGCTTCGTGCGGTGGGCAGCAGTTAGCCGATGTAGCGGGTGAGCCGCGCCGAGTAGCGCGGTTCGAGCGCGCCGTCCGCGAGGATTCGCTCCTCGACGTATGCGAGGTCGCCACCTTCGACGATGCCGTAAAGGCGCTTTGCGCCGCCGTACAGTGCACCGGACTGGCTGCGGATCACGACGTCGGTCGCGAGCTCCCACGAGGACTGGGTGAGCGCGGTTCCGTAGTACATTTCGACGACGCCTGAGCTGTGGGTGAGGAGTAGTTCGACTACTTCCTCGTTCACGCTGCCGGGGATGCCGTCGCCGCCCATGCGCCAGTAGCCGCTTTCGCGCGTGTCTGGCTTGGTGTAGTTGCCCTCGGCGTCGAGAACCCAGGATCGGGATTCCCAGCACAGGTAGGGGCCACCGTCGTGGGAGATGACGATTTGTTGTCCGAAGGGGTAGTCGCCCGTTCCCGGATCATGGCCCTCGCCTTCGCCGCGCCAGACGCCGACAAGCGGCAGCAGGGCCAGAAGGGCGGGATTGATGTCCGGGCCGAGTCGCAGATTTGCGGTGTCCTCGGGGACCGGGAGATCCGGGAGAGTGGGAATGTTGAGTGAAGCTGTCGACTTGGAACGTTCGACAGCTATTGCGACTGCCTCATCCCCGCTTCCGCGCCTGATGGCACCTGAAGCGGTGGAATCGTCAGCTGTCGCGTCAGACCCTGATCCCGGAGCTTGACTCACGATTCGTCGGTGACCAAACGGTAAACGACGTACACGGAGAACCAAGCGATCATGACGGATGCGAGTGCGAGAAGTACCTCGAAGAAGATGACCACGTGCCTATCTTAGACGGCCTCGACCTGCCGGAAAAATCGGGAGGCTGTGACAAATCAAACGACAAGAAAAGGTCCCGCATCCTCCTGGGATGCGGGACCTTTGCCGGTGAGTCCGGAACTTACTTGCTGACCGTGACATCCACGTTGTGGACGCCCGATGTTTCGGGGTTCACGGCGCTTGTGCCGTTGCCGGAGCTGGAGAGTGCGCGCACAGTCCAGGATCCGGGGGCGGCGAAGAAACGGAAGTCGCCGGTAGCGGACGCGACGACCTCGGCGGTGAATTCGTCGGAGCCGTCGAGCAAGCGCACGAATGCGCCGCCGATGGGCTGGCCGTCAGCCGCGAGGACACGGCCGGTGATGACGGTTTCCTTCTCGACGTCGACGCCGGCAGGCAGGGTCTGACCCTGAGTAGGTGCTCCGCACATGTTCTATGCTCCCAATTCGATCGGTGCGCCGACGAGTGAGCCGTATTCGACCCAGCTGCCGTCGTAGTTCTTGACGTTGCTCTTGCCGAGGATTTCCTGCAGTACGAACCAGGTGTGGCTCGAACGCTCACCGATGCGGCAGTAGGCAATGGTGTTCTTGGTGTCGTCGAAGCCCTTGTCCGCGTAGAGCTTTGCAAGGTCGTCGTCGGACTTGAAGGTGCCGTCTTCGTTAGCGGTGGTGCTCCACGGGATGTTGATCGCTGTGGGGACATGGCCACGCTGCTGAGCCTGCTCCTGCGGAAGGTGCGCGGGTGCGAGGATCTTGCCGGAGAACTCGTCGGGGCTGCGGACGTCGACGAGGTTGACGGAGCCGATGGAGGAGATGACCTCGTCGCGGAATGCGCGGATCGAGAAGTCGGGTGCCTCGGCCTTGTACTGCGTTGCGGGACGGGTTACTTCGTCCTTGGACAGCTCGCGCCCGTCGAGTTCCCACTTCTTGCGGCCACCGTCGATGAGCTTGATGTCCTTGTGGCCGTACAGCTTGAAGTACCAGTAGGCGTAAGCGGCGAACCAGTTGTTGTTGCCACCGTAGAGGACAACGGTGTCGTCGTTGGCGATTCCCTTGGCCGAGAGGAGGTCTGAGAACTGCTCCTGGTTCAGGAAGTCACGGCGGACGCTGTCCTGGAGGTCCTTGCGCCAGTCGAGCCGGACTGCACCTTCGATGTGGCCGCCGTCGTATGCACTGGTGTCCTCGTCCACCTCGACAAAAACGGTCTTGGGGGCGTTGAGGTTCTGCTGCGCCCAGTCGGCGGAGACTAGGACGTCGGAGCGAGCCATGGTGTTCCTTTCGATGTGGTCGTGCTCGATATGGTCTTGCGGGGGTATGTGTCCGGTGGGGTCACCGGTGATGCGCTTTCACGCGGTGGTTGCTCTTCCGATTGTGCGGAATCGCGTTACGAGTGGGTAGATCTGGCAGCCGAGGCAGATGCCGAAGGCTGCGTTCAGAAGAGCAGCGAACAGGGCAAATCCTGTGGCGACTGTGCCGACGACGGTGGATCCGGCAAGGAATCCGACGGTCCCGGCGAGCGCGAAGACAAAGCCGACGAACTGTGCGAAGCGCAACGGCGCAACAGGTTCACGTTCGCGCACGGGTGAGATGCGAGGGGCGACGAGTTTGCCGAAGATCAGTCCGTACGGGCTGCGCTTGGGTCCGGTGACGGCGCCGATCGCGAAGACTATTGCCTGCAGTGCCAACAGTGCGGTGGCGGCGGGCAGAGAGAATGTTGAAAGGATCAGTGTCAGAACAAGTATCGCGGTGGTGATCCACGCGGCGAACCGCGGACCGCGCACGTCGACCTGCTCGGATTGCGAAGTGGTGGTGGACATCGGGTGTGCTCCTGCGTTGGTTGCATGGTGCCTGCCTGGGCCGAGAATTTCAGGCTTCAGGCTCGGAGATATGTGGGCTGGAAGGCCCGTTATCGGCGAGAGTGATCACGTGAGCGAAAGGCTCGAATCTCAGCGAAGGCTGAGCGCTGGGTGATCAGCAACAAGAACAGCAACAACCACCGAGGCGGCACAGGTCTACTGCGCGGCGTCGGGTGAGCATGAGCTCGTGGCGGGTTTGCACGGTTGGGAGTTTACCCTGCAGACGGCGAATTTGGGGTACCGGGTGTTGAGAAGGGCGCGAGCGCGCTTGTGAGGTCCGCGGTGGACGGCACCCCGGACACTCGGAATCGTTCCACCAGGTCGCGGTCGAGGATAAAGGTGGTCGGCAACGACAGGACGCTCATCTCACGCGCAAGCGCCGGGTTCTTGTCGATGTCGAGTTCAACGTCGACGGGTGGATGAGGGGCGTTTGCCATTGTGGTCACCACCTGATCGACGACGCGGCGGACGGCGCTGCACGGACCACACCAGTCTGCGGAGAAATGCAGGACGACTGGTCCGGAGCCGGGCGCTATACCTGCTGCGGCGAGGAGTTCGATGCGGCTGCCGACGGCTTCGGAGGTACCCGAGCCGCTGGCTCGAACGGCTCCGCTGCGTGATTTGAGGAGCAGTCCGACCGCGACAACGGCGACGAGGGCGATGAGTAGAACTGTGATACCGGTCATTGGTTCTGCAGATCTGCGAGGTTGATGACTGTGTTTTCCGTGCTGCCTTCGATCACTATGCGACCGCCTTCTGCGTATACGAGGCTCGGCTTCAGATTGAAGGGAAGTGACTGTGGATCGATGGTGTAGCTGAACATGCCGAGGACGATCGGCTCGAGAACCGCCGGGATCGAGAAGTTCGCTTCGCCTTCGGGGCCGAAGTAGAGATTGCTTGCCACGATCTTGACCTGATCTCCCTCGAGCACGAGGTTGGCCTGAACGCTGACCGCGGTGTCGATGGGGCCGACGGGGACCGTTCCGCTCAGAACGATCGCGCCCGCGGTGCTCGCCCCGGTACCGCCGCTGCCGCCCGTACCGTCGGACTTGTCGGCAGGAGGAGAGGAAACCTGCAGGTCAGGTATATCGAGGAGCTTGCCGAGGTCCGTGGCGTTGATGCCCATTCTGCCGTCGAGCTTGTCGACGGGAAGTTCGGTCACCCTGCCGTTGACCAGGTCCGAGAACGGGACGGTGACGCCCCGCAGATCCGCTTCGACGGTGACTTCGCCGACGATGTTGCTCTGGACTCCGGTTGCCCGGATGTAGACGTCTTCGTACTTGCCGCCCAGCGCTTGCGTGAGGAACGGGAAGCCGTTGAACGTGACTTCGGGGTCGGCATCGAGTGATGCGCCGGCTCGTAGCTCGCGGGAAACTCGGTATTCCGCGTACGCGGCGGCACCGAAATCGGCGACCAGTCCGAGGCCGAGGAGGAAGACGATGCCGATGATCAGTTTGCGCACAGCACCATTGTGACGGACTCCGTCGTAGGTTCGGTGCGACGGTCCCAACGGCGCGCACGCTAATGTAGGGACCGACCAAAAGGGTCGAACTACCAGAGCGTCGCCCTGTCCGGGGTGCGCGGGCTACTAGATAGGAGGCCGTGTGGAGCTGCTTCTCCTCACCTCCGACCCCAACCCGGATGCAGTTCTTCCGGCGTTGGCGCTGCTGGCGCACTCGGTTAGGCCTGCTCCCACTGAGGTTTCGTCGCTGCTCGAGGCAAGTTCGGCCGACATCGCGTTGGTCGACGCACGCACCGATCTGGCTGCCGCACGAGGGTTGTGTCGATTGCTGGGAAGTACGGGATCTGCCGTGCCGGTCGTGGCTGTCCTGACCGAGGGCGGGCTTGTTGCCGTCAACGCGGACTGGGGGTTGGACGACATTCTCCTGCCCGGTACGGGACCCGCTGAGGTGGACGCCCGATTGCGGTTGTTGCTCGCCCGCAGTGGCGGCGTTGCCAGTCCCGAAGCGTCAGGAAAGATCACGCTGGGCGAATTGGTTATCGACGAGGGGACGTACACGGCACGACTGCGTGGACGGCCCCTTGATTTGACTTACAAGGAATTCGAACTGCTCAAGTACCTCGCGCAGCATGCGGGACGGGTGTTCACTCGTGCGCAGTTGTTGCAAGAGGTGTGGGGTTACGACTTCTTCGGTGGCACCCGGACCGTGGATGTTCACGTGCGTCGGTTGCGGGCCAAGCTCGGCACCGAATACGAATCCTTGATCGGTACAGTCCGAAATGTCGGATACAAGGCGGTTCGCCCGACGCGTTCCAAGAACGGGGCTGCGGCGCCGATTCGATTCGAGGACGACGATGTCGATTACGAGGCTGCAGACGGATCGGTGTTGTGACATGAGTTGGAGCGATGTGCTGACGCCGGATCAGGCTCGGCAGGTGTCGGGACTTGTCGACCGTGCAACGGAATTCGACGGCAAGGCGCCGGTTTCCGAGCAGGGTCGGCACGCGATTGCCGGCCGTGGTCAGGCTCGGCACCTCGTGATCCTCGACGACGGTGTCGTCGTCGGATACGCCCAACTGCAAGCCGGTTCGGACGAGCACCCGGACATGGCGGAACTCGTCGTGGATCCTGCTCACAGGCGGCAAGGTATCGGAACTGGCCTTGCCGCTTCGGTTTTCGACGAAGGCCGACCGGGAACGCGAGTCTGGGCGCACGGAAACATCGACGCGGCAGTGGAGTTCGCCAAGAGTCTGGATCTGGTCAGTGTTCGTGAACTCCTCCAGTTGCGCAGACCACTCGGTGCTCCGCAGCTTCCGGAAATTGTTGTTCCGGAAGGTGTTTCGCTGAGGACGTACCGCGGCCGCGAAGACGATTCCGAGATCTTGCGGGTCAACAACGCCGCATTCTCGTGGCATCCCGAGCAAGGTGGCTGGACGCAAGCGGAGATCGATGAGCGAACCGCCGAGGGGTGGTTCGATCCCGCCGGGTTGTTTCTGGCGTTTGCGGACACCGATCCGAACACGCTTCTGGGGTTTCACTGGACCAAGGTTCATCCGCCCGAGGGCGACGAACCGGAGCTCGGTGAGGTGTACGTCGTCGGTATCGATCCGGCGGCGCAGGGACGCGGGCTCGGTCGGGTTCTGACGCTCGCCGGCATGCACTACCTGCGTGAGCGGGGTCTCGATACGGTTCTCCTGTACGTCGAGGGAGACAACACGGCAGCCCTCAACACGTACGAGAAACTGGGCTTCGAAAAGTTCCACACCGACATGGCCTATGCCCGAAATTCCTGACTTTCTCGGACGACTCGAATAAATCTCCGGTCTGTTCATGCTCCGTTCACTTTGTGTGGTCCAGCCGGACACCGCGCCCCCCTACTTTTCTCTATGGGCAGCGCCGCGCTGCCTGATGCAGTAATGCGCTGCATCTCATGTCGCCGCCTGATCGTGGGCCCGGCGGTAGCTATTTCCGGAGGACCGAAGGTGAATTTCAAGCGCAGTGGTGCTCTGCTCGGCGTAGTGGCCGTGGGTGCTATGACCTTGGCAGCATGTGGCAGCGACAACAACGCATCGTCGAGTGGTGTGGACACATCCGCTTCGACTGCAACATGTGAAGGCAAGGAAAAGATCTCTGCGGCTGGTTCATCGGCGCAGAAGAACGCGATGGATCAGTTCGTCGCCACGTACATCGCTGTCTGCCAGGAAAAGGGCAAGACGGTCAACGTTGCTTACAACCCCAGTGGTTCGGGTGACGGCCGCACCCAGTTCATCGCCGGCCAGATCGACTTCGCCGGCTCCGACTCGGCGATCAAGGACGAGCAGGCGGACAAGGCCAAGGAGCGTTGCGTCGGCGGCGAAGCCTGGAACCTTCCCCTCGTTTTCGGTCCGATCGCGGTGGCCTTCAACCTCGACGGCGTCGACAACCTCGTGCTCAATGCCGAGGTTCTTGCCAAGATCTTCAACGGCGGCATCACCAACTGGAACGATCCGGCCATCGCTGCCCTCAATCCGGACGCGAAGCTTCCCGATCTGAAGGTCACGCCCGTGATCCGCTCCGATTCCTCGGGAACCACGGACAACTTCCAGAAGTACCTCGAGGCAGCATCGAACGGTGCATGGACCTCGGGTGCCGGTTCTGACTTCACCGGTGGCGTCGGTGAGGGCGCCAAGGGTTCGGCCGGAGTCGCTCAGGCAGTTTCGACGGCACCGGGCTCCATCACCTACGTCGAGAAGTCGTTTGCCGATCAGAACAAGCTGTCGATGGCCGAGATCAACACGGGCACCGAAGCTGTTGCACTGACCAATGACACTGCTGCCGCGTCGATCTCCGGCGCGAAGTTCAAGTCGGACGCTACCGGCGACCTTACGCTCGACCTCGCGTCGATCTTCAAGACCAACGAAGCCGGCGCCTACCCGCTGGTTCTCGCGACGTACTCCATCGTCTGCTCCAAGGGCTACGACGCCGATACGTCTGCCGCTGTGAAGTCGTTCCTGACGAGTGCCGCGAACGAGGGACAGGCCAACCTTGCCGAGCAGGGTTACGTCCCGCTGCCGGCAAACGTGCAGGACCGTCTGAACGCGTCGATCTCAGCCATCGGCTGATTCGACCGCGGACTCGTACGGACAAGCCCATGGATCTACATTCAAACGTGAAGGAATGTGAGCGCACATGAGCGACGCGCCCATCACATCAGCATCTCGTTCCTCCGGCTCCGCAACCAGCGGAGCCGGGGTGGGCGGTCCGAACGGCATCACGGAGGACACGATTACTTCCATCAAGGCTTCAGAAGTCGAGCAGCCACCGAAGGACGACGGTCCGGCCGGCGGTAGCAGCAAGACCGTGACCCGACCGGGTGACCGCATCTTCAGTTCGCTGGCTTCGGGTTCGGCCATCTTCATCACCGTTGTCATCGCGGCGATCGGTGCCTTCCTGATCTGGCGCGCCGTCCCTGCGTTGAGCCGCAACCAGGTCAACTTCCTGACCAGCCGTGAATGGGTCACGCAGGACATCAACGCGATGGCGTTCGGTGTTCTCGACCTCTTCCAGGTCACGGTCCTGGTGTCGCTGTTCGCTCTGGTGCTGGCGATGCCGATCGCGCTCGGTATCGCGATCTTCCTGACGTCGTACTCGCCTAAGTGGCTCACGCGTCCGCTGTCCTACACGATCGACCTGCTCGCGGCAGTCCCGTCCATCGTCTACGGACTCTGGGGCCTGCTCGTGTTCGCTCCGGCGATCACTCCGGTTGCCGTGTGGCTCAACGACACTCTCGGCTGGTTCCCCCTCTTCGCCGACGGCAGCGGTTCCATCACCGGCGGCGGCACCATCTTCACCGCCGGCATCGTGCTGGCCGTCATGATTCTTCCCGTCATCACCGCGGTGACCCGCGAGGTGTTCATCCAGACCCCGCGCTCGCAGATCGAAGCCGCACTCGCGCTCGGTGCGACCCGTTGGGAAGTTGTGCGCACCACCGTCATTCCGTTCGGTAGGTCCGGCTACATCAGCGGATCGATGCTCGGTCTCGGCCGCGCACTCGGTGAGACCATGGCCCTGTACCTGATCCTGCGCACCACCTCGCAGGCATTCGGCTGGTCTCTGTTCGACGGCGGATCGACCATCGCCTCCAAGATTGCCCTCGGTTACGCGGAGTTCAACAACGACATCCAAGCGGGTGCGTACATCGCAGCCGGTCTGGTGCTGTTCGTCCTGACCTTCGTGGTCAACGCTGCTGCCCGCGCCGTGATCGCCGGAAAGAAGGACTGACCCATGAGCACCACTCTGGACCGCCCGGTCAAGGCGCCCACCTTCCAAGGCGTCGGAGCAAAGCGTCGGGCCACGGACGTCACTGCGACGATCCTGGTCAGCCTCGCCGTTCTGGTTGCCCTCATTCCGTTGGTCTGGGTGCTCTACACGGTGATCGCAAAGGGCCTGCCCGCGTTGACGTCTGCGACCTGGTTCACGAACTCGATGAGCGGCCTGACAGCGTCGGCGTCCGGTGGCGGTGTCTATCACGCACTGGTCGGCACCTTGATGCAAGGCGTTGTGTGCGCGGTCTTCTCGATCCCGCTCGGAATCTTTGTTGCCATCTACCTGGTGGAGTACGCGGACCGTAAGTCCAAGCTCGGCAAGCTCACGACCTTCATGGTCGACATCCTCAGCGGTGTTCCGTCCATCGTGGCCGCGCTGTTCATCTACGCACTGTGGATCGCGACGTTCGGATTCCCCAAGTCGGCATTTGCCGTCTCGCTCGCGCTGGTGCTGCTGATGGTCCCGGTCGTCATCCGATCCACCGAGGAAATGCTTCGCATCGTCCCCATGGACCTGCGTGAGGCGTCGTACGCACTCGGTGTTCCCAAGTGGAAGACCATCTCGAAAATCGTTCTGCCGACGGCACTTCCCGGCATCATCACCGGCGTCATGCTGGCCCTGGCCCGCGTACTCGGTGAGACCGCGCCGCTGCTGATCCTCGTCGGCTATGCACCGTTCATCAACTTCGACCTGTTCAACGGCGAAATGGGCACGCTGCCTTCGCTTATGGTCGCCGAGATGAACAACCCGACCGACGCCGGCACCAACCGCATCTGGGGTGCCGCCCTGACTTTGATCCTGCTGATCGCGATTCTCAACATCGTCGCCAAGCTGATCGGTCACTTCTCACAGGTCCGCAGCAAGTGACGCGGCCACAGAACATGTTTGTACTCGACAGCATTAACAACTCAGTAGGGAGCCGGTAATGGCCAAGCGTCTGGATCTCAAGGACGTCAACATCTACTACGGCAAGTTCCACGCCGTTGCCGATGTCGGCCTCTCCGTCCCACCTCGGAGCGTCACCGCGTTCATCGGTCCTTCCGGTTGCGGTAAGTCGACCGTGCTCCGGTCCCTCAATCGCATGCACGAGGTCATTCCCGGTGCGCGCGTCGAAGGTTCCGTGTTGCTCGACGGTGAGGACATCTACGGCTCCAACGTCGATCCGGTCGGCGTTCGCAAGACCATCGGCATGGTGTTCCAGCGACCCAACCCGTTCCCGACCATGTCCATCAAGGACAACGTCGTCGCCGGGTTGAAGTTGCAGGGTGAGCGCAACAAGAAGCGCCTCGACGAGGTTGCCGAGCGGTCCCTGCGTGGAGCCAACCTGTGGAACGAGGTCAAGGATCGCCTCGACAAGCCCGGTGGAGGACTCTCAGGCGGCCAGCAGCAGCGTCTGTGCATCGCGCGGGCCATCGCGGTCTCGCCCGACGTCCTGCTCATGGACGAGCCGTGCTCGGCTCTCGACCCCATCTCGACTTTGGCGATCGAAGACTTGATCACCGAACTCAAGAAGGACTTCACCATCGTCATCGTCACGCACAACATGCAGCAAGCTGCTCGCGTGAGTGATCAGACCGCGTTCTTCAACCTAGAGGCAACCGGCAAGCCGGGTCAGCTCGTCGAGATCGACGACACCGAGAAGATCTTCTCCAACCCGACGCAGAAGGCAACTGAGGACTACATCTCGGGCCGCTTCGGATAAACCGCTTCGGATAGACACTGCACGACCATGTTTCACCCCCGTTTCCAACAGGAGACGGGGGTGAAACTTTTTGGTGGTGGTGATAGTTCCCACTTCGGCCCGCAGCGCTGAGCATCGTTGGGCGCGCGAATAATTCGATGAGCAGCGCAAGTGCGTCCATCGGGCGGCGGAGTGGCCGACAGTGTGAATCTCGTAGATACTGGCGACGCTTCGGGCAATGCTAATCTCGCCCAACAGTGTGCTGTCGAATCTGCGTCGTCAGCACAGTGCCAGATCATTTTTCGTTCCACAACCGGAAGGGCTAGTCAGTGCACCTCACCCCTTCAGATACCGAAAAGCTGCTGTTGAGCGTTGCGGGCATGGTCGCTCGCGATCGACGCGAGCGCGGGGTACTTCTGAATTACCCCGAAGCGATGGCGCTGATCTCGTGTTGGATTCTCGAGCGGGCGCGTGACGGTATGACGGTTGCGGAACTGATGAACGCCGGTCGCCAGGTGCTCACGCGCGACGACGTCATGGAAGGGGTACCCGAAATGATTGCAAATATCCAGGTGGAGGCCACTTTTCCGGATGGTCGCAAGCTGGTCACCGTGACGGAGCCCATCCGATGATTCCCGGCGAAGTGCGGGTGTCTTCCGAACCGCTCGAGTTCGGCGCAGATGCTCACAGGATCACGCTTGTTGTCGTCAACGACGGTGATCGACCTATCCAGATCGGATCGCATCTGCACCTTCCGGCGGCCAACCCGGCGCTGACATTCGATCGCAAAGCGGCCGACGGGTTTCGGCTCGATATTCCGTCCGGGACCTCGGTGCGTTTCGAGCCCGGAGTCTCTCGCACGGTGACGCTGATCGAACTCGGTGGACTCAAGCGAGTTCCCGGCCTGCAGATCGGATCCGGCGACCAACTGCCCACCCATGCGCGCGAACCCAAACCGGTGTTGCCGTTCGGGACACCGGGCGTCGAGGTGGAGGAACCGCTTCGGGCGTCGTCGGTGAATGTTCGCATCAGTGACATCGCGGCCACGGATGGCGCAGTAGCGACAGACGAAGCAGCGCAGAGTGACGACACAGACGAGGTGACCGCGTAGTGAGCACGATGGATCGGCGTGGATACGCGTCGCTGTTCGGCCCCACCGCGGGCGACCAGATCCGGTTGGCAGATACCGACATCTGGATCGAGATCGAACACGACTACACCGCAACCGGCGACGAAATGGTGTTCGGCGGTGGCAAGAGCATCCGTGAATCCATGGGGCAGGGCACAACCACCCGGGATCAGGGCGCACTCGACGTGGTCATCACCAATGCGGTGATTCTCGATCACTGGGGAATTGTCCGGGCAGACGTCGGAATTCGTGACGGCCGCATCGTGGCGATCGGGAAGTCGGGTAACCCCGACATCATGAACGGCGTGCATCCCAAGCTGCTCATCGGGCCCAGCACCGACGTGATCGCCGGGGAGGGAAGGATTCTCACCGCCGGGGCGATCGATACGCACGTTCATATTCTCAGTGAGATCGAGATGCTGGAAGCGCTCGCCACCGGCACGACAACAATTGCCGGCGGTGGCACCGGACCGACCGAGGCCACCAAGGCCACGACGGTCACGCCCGGCGCCTGGTCGCTCACGATGATGCACCGCGCGCTCGACCACATTCCGCTCAACGTGCTGCTCCTGGGCAAGGGCAGCACCGTCAGCCACGAGGCGCTTCGTCAGGAAGCGCTCGCCGGGGCCGGCGGATTCAAGGTGCACGAGGACTGGGGTTCCACCCCCGCCGCGATCGACGCAGCCTTGCGCGCTGCCGACGAATTCGGTCTCCAGGTGGCACTCCATGCCGACAGCCTCAACGAAACCGGCTACGTACAGCACACTTTGGACGCTATCGCCGGTCGAGGCATTCACGTATTCCACGCTGAAGGCGCAGGCGGTGGGCACGCTCCCGACATTATCGTGACGGCCGGTGAAGCGAATGTTCTTCCGGCATCGACCAATCCGACGTTGCCGCACACCGTCAACACGGTTGCCGAGCATCTCGACATGCTCATCGTGTGCCACGCGCTCAACCCCCGGGTGCCGGAGGATCTTGCGTTCGCAGAGTCTCGTATCCGCCCGACAACCATTGCGGCAGAGGATTTCCTGCACGATATCGGCGCAATCTCCATCACGTCGTCCGACGCTCAGGCCATGGGCCGGATCGGTGAGGTAACCCTGCGAACCTGGCAGGTAGCGCACGTGATGAAGGCGCAGCACGGCAAGCTGGGCTCGTCGATGCCCGCCGACAACGAGCGTGCCCGTCGATACGTCGCGAAATACACGATCTGCCCCGCAGTGGCGCACGGTATCGATCACGAAATCGGCTCGGTCGAGGCCGGAAAAATGGCCGACCTGGTCCTGTGGGATCCCGCATTCTTCGGGGTGCGTCCGGCCGCGGTCATCAAGGGTGGCGCGATAGTCGCTGCGCCGCTGGGAGATCCCAATGCCGCGATTCCGACGCCTCAGCCGGTGTTCGTGCGTCCCGCGATGGCGTCCGCACCGGGTTCGGCTCCACACCTGTCCACAACCTTCGTCTCGCCGATGGCAATCGAGGACGGGTTGGCAGGCCGACTCGGGCTCACTCGCACGCTCACCGCGATCCGCCCGACGCGTCATCTCACCAAAGCCGACATGCCGAACAACACGGCACTACCGTCCATCGACGTCGATCCGGAGACCTTTGCCATCAAGGTCGACGGTGATCTGATCCAACCCAATCCCGTCGATGTAGTGCCGATGGCTCAGCGCTACATGCTGTTCTGATGCCCGGTGCGAGTTGAGATGATGTCCGCCGAGATAGCGTCGATGCTCCTGGCCGACGGGCGTCTGCCTACCGGTGGGCACGCGCACTCGTCCGGGCTGGAACCGGCATTGGCGGCCGGGCTGCACCAAAGTCAGGTTCCGGATTTCATTCGAGGTCGACTCGAGACGGTCGGACTGGTCGAAGCCGCTGCAACGGTGATCACGCGGCGCTGGGCCGTAAGTGAGGGTAGTGCAGACGAACTCGAGGCCATCTCGAACGAATTGCTCGCTCGCACGCCCAGCGCGCCGCTGCGTGAGGCGTCCATCCAGCTCGGACGTGGGCTGGCCAGGTTGGCGTCGCGGTTGTGGCCGGGGCACCCCGCGGTGAAACTCCTCATGGCGCTACCGGGACATCCGATGCGGCCGTTGGCATTGGGAGTGTTCACCGCCGTCTCCGGCATGGACGATCTGGCGGCGGCGCGATCTTGCCTGTACGACGACGCGCAAACCGTCGCATCGGCGGCACTGAAACTACTGCCGGTGGATCCGGCAGAACCGGTCGAATGGCTGCTGCGGGCAGCCCCGACCATCGAGACCGTCGCCGCGGCAGCCGTCGCGGTCGAGAGTGCCTCGGCTATACCTGCAACAACAGGACCGTTGGTCGAACAATGGTCACTAGAACACCACGCTCGATCCAGGAGGATTTTCCGTGCTTGACAATCTGAACACAACCACCGATACCGCAACTGCTGCAAGAGGTTTGAGGCTCGGTGTTGCCGGCCCGGTCGGCACTGGCAAAAGCACCCTGATCGCCACCATCTGCCGCGAGCTCGCGTCGGAGTTCGAGATCGCGGTTGTCACCAACGACATCTACACCGATGAGGACGCGCGACTGTTGCGCGCCGCAAACGTCCTGCCGATCGAGCGCATCGTCGCAGTCGAGACCGGGGCGTGCCCGCACACGGCGATCCGTGACGACGTGACACCCAATCTGATTGCGGTGGAAGACCTCGAGCGCGAATTTCATCCCCTCGACATGGTGATCGTGGAGAGCGGCGGCGACAACCTCACTGCGACGTTCAGTCCCGCACTCGTCGATGCGCAGATTTTCTGCATCGATGTTGCCGGCGGCGGCGATGTCGCGCGTAAGGGTGGACCCGGAATCGAGCGCGCAGATCTGTTGGTGGTCAACAAGATCGACCTGGCTCCGTATGTCGACGTCGATGCCGTTCAAATGGTTGCCGATGCAACAGCAGCACGCGACGGACTGCCCGTCCTCGCGCTCAGCCAGAAGGACCACGCCACGATCGATCAGCTCAGCGCGTGGCTGCGCAAGGTCATCGCGGCTCACCGCGAGGGCAATCATGTGCCCCAGGACCCGGGACCGATGGCACCGCACTTCCACGCCGATGAAGAAGACCACGACCACGACCACGGACACGGTCACGGGCACAGTCACTCTCACGCTCACTGATGACTGCGGGAGCTACGCGGGTCGTCGTCGAGCGAGTGGGCGGCACCGCTGTTGCCAAAGAGTTGATCTCCGGGGATTTCCTGGCGCCACGCCTGGTGAGTGCTCACGGGTTGCACGTGCGCGTTGCCCTGGTAGGACACAGCGCGACACTGTTGGCCGGTGACAACCTACGCATCGAGTTCGACGTGGCGCCGGGAGCGTTCCTCGAGGTGCTCGAGCCGTCCGGCACCGTGGCGTACAACGCCCGCGGCGGTCACGCATCGTGGACGGCTTCGGCGACGGTGGGTGCCGGCGGCGCTTTGGTATGGCGAGCGGCGCCCTTCGTGGTAGCCGGCGGCGCGGATGTCGCTCGGCGAATTGACATTTCGCTGCAGCCGGACGCGGTTGCCCTGCTCGACGAGATGGTGGTGTTCGGCCGTACCGGTGAGATCGGTGGTGCACTGCGTTCGGATCAGCGCATCACCGTCGACGGGACACCGCTTCTGGTGGAAACCCTGGACTTGCGTAGTGTTCCCGATCGTTCCCGTCCCGGTGTTCTGGGAGGACATCGGGTTATCGGCACCACCATGTTGCTGGGGATGAAGACCTCGGACGCAGCCGAGGGGCATGTGAGCCCCCTGGCCGGTCCGGGCATGCTGGCCCGGGCTGTTGCAGACCAGGCGCATGAGGTGTCTGCGGCCTTGGACCACATCAGCTCGGATTGGCGTGCACGCGTGGCGAGTCGGTTCACGGAGAACTAGATTCCTGCCGTGACGTAAGACTCCCCGCGACACTCTCACACCTGGAGGCCGTTGTCGTCCAAGATGAGGAGAGGCGAACGTCGAGGAGACATCATGCGGATAGCAGTGCTCGGTGGGACAGGTTTGATGGGCAAGCTCGTAGTTGCGGAAGCCGAGGCGGCAGGCCACGACGTGGTGATCGCGGCCCGCTCGACCGGCGTCGATATCAGCACTGGTGCCGGGCTGGCCGGAGCTCTCGCGGGTGTCGACGCGGTTGTCGATGTCAGTGACCACGTCACCAACAGTGCAAAGAAGGCCGTCGCATTCTTCGAGGCCGCGGCGCAGAACATTGCCGCAGCAGAGAATGCGGCAGGAGTGAAGCACCATGTTGTGCTCTCGATCGTCAACTGTGACGATCCGCGATTGAAGGCATTCGGGTACTACCAGGGTAAGGCTGCGCAGGAACGCGCAGTCAGCGCGTCGGGCATCCCGTTCACGATTCTGCGATCCGCGCAGTGGTTCGAGTTCGGCGAGAAGACGGTGTCGCTCATGGGTTTCGGCCCGTTGGCCCTCGTACCGCGGATGAGATCGAAGCCCGTCGCTGCCAAGACCGTTGCGAAGGCGTTGGTGCAGGCAGCGGAGAAGGGGCCGTCGGGTCGCGCTGCTGATCTCGCCGGTCCGGAAGTCCTCGAGATCCCGGAGATGACGAGGAAAATACTGCGCCGTCGAGGCACGCGGAAGTTGCTGATCCCGGTATCCATGCCAGGAGCAGGCAAGGCAATGCGCAGCGGTGCTCTCCTGCCAGGAGCGGACTCGATCAGCGCCGGGCCGACGTTGGACGAATGGCTGGGTTCTCACTGAAGATGTACAACAGAAAGGCGGCCACGCACATGCGCGGCCGCCTTCTGCTCGTGACGAGGAGTGGTTACAGATCCGGGTAGGCGGTCAGTTTGTCGACCTTTTCGGTGGATTCAGGCTCTTCGGGCAGCTTGCCGGTAACGAGGAAGATCACTCGGCGTCCGACCTCGACAGCGTGGTCTGCAAAGCGCTCGTAGAAGCGGCCGAGCAAGGTGATGTCGACGGCGGCCGCAACCCCGTACTTCCAGTCGCGATCCATGAGGACCGTGAACAGGTGACGGTGCAGGTCGTCCATCGCCTCGTCCTCTTCGCGCAGACGGGCCGCACGCTCGGGATCACGGGTCTCGAGGACTTCCTTTGCCGCGGCACCGATACTGACGGCGATGCGGCCCATCTCGGCGAAGTAGCCGTTGACGACCTCGGGGAGGACGTGGTTGGGATGGCGACGACGCGCAATCTTGGCGACATGCAGGGCAAGGGCGCCCATGCGGTCGATATCGGCGACGATCTGGATTCCGCTGACGACGGAGCGGAGATCGCCGGCAACGGGAGCCTGCAAGGCGAGCAGCGCGAAGGCGCGCTCCTCGCAAAGGGTGCTGAGTTCGGTGATCCGGTCGTGTTCGCCGATCACCTGCTCGGCCAGGGTCAGGTCTGCTTGGAGCAGTGACTGGGTGGCTCGCTCCATGGCGGTGCCTGCCAGTCCTGCCATCTCGCCGAGCAAGTCTGCAAGCTCGGTCATCTGTTCGTTGTAAGCCACGCGCATGAGGTCAGAGCCTACGTGCAGTGAAAGACCAAGTCACAAGCGACAGGTGAACGCAAGGTGAATGATCACCGCAGCGTCGTGCGAAATGATTACCGCAGCGTCAGATGCAGATGATCACCGCAGCGTCAGATGCAGGCTGTGTCTCCGGCGTTGACTGAGGCAATGTCGGAGGGCAGTGACGTCGACACGCTGGTGTCCACCGATGACGGTTCTGCGGACAACGAGGTTCCTGGATCTGCCGGTGCGACCACTGTGCCGGAAAAATCGCTGCCGATGACAAGTTCGACCATGTCGCCCATGCTCGGAGTGAGGACGAGTACGGCTCCGGGAATTGCGGATGCGACGGTGGCGGCCTCGGCTTCGTAACCGGCCGCATACCGCACCACAGTCGCCGAGGCCTGGACATTGGCCAGTCCCGTCGCTGCGCTGAAATTACCGATTGTGGAGATCTGGAATCCGTACGCTGCAAGTTGGTCGGCGGCGGTGGCAGCCTGACCGGAAACGCCTGACGCGTTCGAAACATCGATGTAGATGTTGTACGGACTCATTGCCGACACGAGTGTTGCCTCGGGCACCGGCGTCGTGGCGGTGGATGGCGCTGAGCTGGTCGATGTCTTGTCGGTATCTGTGTCACGCTCTTCGCCCGGGAGCGGCTCGTCGTCGATGATTGCCTGGAACAGCGCTTTGATTTCGTCGGTCCGGGGGATTTCATTGCCCCAGTCGTTGGTGCCGTCGGTGGGCACGGTCAGGAAGGTGACGGCGCCCGCATCGACGTTCTGCAATGATCGACCCAGCGTGACCAGGGATTTTGTATCGATGTTCTCGACAAACGTGTCCTGCGTGAATGCGTTGATGAACCCGTTGAGCTTGCTGGGATTGAGCAGCACATTGTTGGACAGTGCCGAGCGCAGCAGCGCGGACAGGAACTTCTGTTGCCGCGTGATGCGCCCGTAGTCGCCGTTGCCCTCGGCTTCGACGTGCCTGGCGCGGACGTAGTTCAGCGCGGTCCGGCCGTCGAGTACCTGGTTTCCGCTGTTTGCGAGGACAGTGCCCAGAATGCCGTCTTCGATCGGAACCGGGGTGCAGATGTTGACCCCGCCAACTGTGTCGACCATGCTCTCGAATCCGGCGAAGTCCATGCCGACGAAGTGGCCGATCTTGAGTCCGGACATTTTCTGGATGACCTTGACCAGACACTTCGGGCCACCCAGGGCGTAGGTCGCGTTGAGTTTGTCGCCAGAGGCGGCGGGGAAGGACTCGCTGGTGTACGTCCCGGAACTGTTGTCCCAGCCCTGGCAGACCGGCCGGTCGACGTCGAGGTCGCGGGGAAACGAGACGGCGACGACGCGGCTGCGGTCGGCGGGGATGTTGACCAGCATCACGGTGTCGGCCCGGGCGCCTTCGGCGTCCTCGACGGTGCCGGCGCCGATCTCACCACTTGCGCCGGCCCTGGTATCGGTGCCGACGATCAGATAGGTTTCGTCGCCGAGCTGGCCGCCCGCGTCGACGATGTCGTCGGAGTTGGTGTCGAGCGCAGCGATCTGCTCGAACTTTCCTTCGGTGGTGCGAAGGTAGCCCCAGACGACACCGGTCATGGTCAGTGACATCACGGCAAGAAATGCGACCGCGGATCGGCTGATCGTCTTCATACGCTGGCGGCGTCGAATCTTGTTCAGCGCAAGCCGACTACCACCGGTTTCGCTGACGACACGCGGAGAAGCGGAGGATGGCGGGTCGCTGCTGATCCATTCGGCCGCGGCCGGTGCGATCGGTGGGGGAGGTAGCGGCTTTTCGGGGGGCAGCGGTTTGTCGGGGGGCCTGACGGGAGGCCTCGAGTCAACAGGTGGCGCTGCCGGGCTGCTCTTTTTCGGGGCCGGCGGTTCGACTACACGCTGGCCGGCTGTATCGCCGACTCGCTGGACGAGTTCTGCGACGGAGATGCTGTCGCTCGGTGGTGCGTCACGTCGACCGAATCGGCCGAAGCGTTCACTGCCCCGACGCTCTGACGGCGGGGCGTCGGACTGTGTCGCGCCAGTGGGTTCGGGTTTAGACGAACGACGATTGCGGTATCGCTGATCTGCGAGGGGGCGCTCCCACGGGGCGCGGCTTTCGGGCGAAGGCGGGCCCGAGTCGTGATCATCACCCACCGATGCAACCTGTCTCGTCGTTGACTGCCGATACGGACAGTGCGTCTCTTGTCGTGCGCCGTCCAACTGCTGTTGACGAAGCTGGAGCCATATTACTGGTGGATCCTGAGTTATTCACTCAGAAACTTGGCGAATTGCCCGAATTCACAGCAATGCGTTATCCGCCCGAATGCATGATGTCCGCTCCGACCGGCACCAGATCGTCCTCGGGATCGTCGAGCCAGCCCTCGGGCAGGGCAACCTGACCGGGGGAACCCTGCCGGCCGCGGGGACCTTCGGCGTCCTTCGGAAATGGAACGGAGCTGTCCAGCTGGGCCAGCAGTTCGTCGAGTTCGGTCAGGGTGCTGACCAGTGCCATCGACACGCGCAGGTCCGACCCGACCGGGAATCCGCGCAGATACCAGGACACGTGCTTGCGGAGTTCGCGTAAGCCCTTCATCTCACCGTGGTGTGCGGCGAGGAGCTGGGCGTGGCGGGCGATGATCGTGGTGACCTCGCCGAGCGTCGGAGGCGTCGCGATGGGCTGACCGTTGAGAGCCGCGCTGAGCTCTGCAAACAGCCACGGGCGGCCCAGGCATCCGCGCCCGACGACAACGCCGTCACAGCCGGTCTCGTCCATCATGCGGGCGGCGTCGGACGCGTCGAAGATGTCGCCGTTTCCGAGAATCGGAACGTCGGGAACGTGTTCCTTCAGGCGGGCGATCTCGTTCCAGTCCGCCGTTCCGGAGTAGCGCTGCGACGCGGTGCGCGCGTGCAAGGCAATTGCGGCGGCGCCCTCGGCAGCGGCGATGCGTCCGGCGTCGAGGTGCGTGTGATGGTCCGCGTCGATACCGACGCGCATCTTCACCGTGACAGGAATGTCGGTGCCCTCAGTGGCGCGAACGGCAGCTGCGACGATCTGTCCGAACAGTCGACGCTTGTAGGGGAGCGCGGAGCCGCCACCTTTTCGAGTGACTTTCGGCACTGGGCAGCCGAAGTTCATGTCGATGTGGTCGGCCATGTTCTCGTCGACGATCATTTTGGCCGCAGCGTAGGTCGTGTCCGGGTCGACGGTGTAGAGCTGCAGGGACCGTGGAGTCTCGGTGGGTCCGAAGGTGGTCATGTGCATGGTGGCCGGCTGGCGCTCTACGAGCGCGCGGGCAGTGACCATCTCGCACACGTAGAGCCCGGAGGTGCTGCCTGCACGTTCGAGTTCGAGTTCACGACAGAGCGTGCGGAAAGCGACATTGGTGACGCCGGCCATGGGCGCGAGGACCACGGGGCTGTGCAGCTCGAGTGAACCGATACGAAGGGAAGACATGACTACCTCTGAACAAATATTTCTGACAAGTGAAAGTGCCCGGTACCGAATCCGGTACCGGGCACAGAATAGCTGGTGAAACTAAGAGGCCTGCTGTTCACGCTTGGCGGCTTCGCGGGCGAGCATGCGATCCCGCTGCTCCTCGAACTTTGTCGCCTGGGCGGCAAGTGTCTCGAGGAAGGCAGCCAGTTCTTCGCGAGTGTTCTCGCCTTCGGCGCTGAAGTCGTTGCGCTCGAAGATGTTCCACTTGCGCAGAACGGGCCAGATGACCTCGTCGAGGTGCTGACGGAGATCGTAGATTCCGTGCTTGGCCATCAAAACGCCGTTGCGACGGAAGTTGGGCATCCCAGCACCGGGCATCTGGAAATTCTGCACGATGTTCGACACGGATTTCAGTGTCTGATCAGGTGCAAGATCGAGAGCGGCGGCACAGATGTTGCGGTAGAAGATCATGTGCAGGTTCTCGTCGGCGGCGATGCGCTGAAGCATCTTGTCGGCGATCGGCTCGTTGCAGGCCTTGCCGGTGTTGCGGTGGCTGACGCGAGTCGCGAGTTCCTGGAAGGTGACGTACGCGACAGAGTGGAGAACGCCGGCTCCGTCGTCCGGGATGGGCGGGTTGTAGCCGGTGATCATGTGTTCCATGCGGTAGCGCTCGAGCTCGACGGGATCGACGGCGCGCGTGACAACCAGGTAGTCGCGCATCACGATTCCGTGGCGATTCTCCTCGGCGGTCCAGCGGCCGACCCAGGTGCCCCAGGCTCCGTCCTGCGAGAAGTTCTCGGC
Organism: Rhodococcus sp. AD45-ID; assembly: GCF_003023755.1. Taxonomy (NCBI): domain Bacteria; kingdom Bacillati; phylum Actinomycetota; class Actinomycetes; order Mycobacteriales; family Nocardiaceae; genus Rhodococcus; species Rhodococcus sp. AD45-ID. The sequence continues at coordinate 516,942 of NZ_PYHL01000003.1, forward strand.
GATCTCGCGGTGGTACGACGGCAGGTTGTCCTCGGTGAGGAGATTGGTGATCATCGCAGCTCGGGCGACCTCGCCGAGCCGGGATTGTTCGAGACTCCAGTCTTCGCCGCCCATGGCTGCGAAGTTGCGACCCTCGTCCCACGGGACGTAGTCGTGCGGGTGCCATTCCTTTGCCATGGAGATGTGCCGGTTGACGTTCTCTTCGGCAACCGGCTGCAGTTCTGTCAGCAGTTCGAGCTGCGTCAGAATCCTCGTCATTTATTTGCCTCCGTGTTGAGTGAATGCCCGACTTCGCTCCAGCCTACGGTACCGTAGGTTTGGCCTGATCGACATGAACTGATCCCCCTGCGCGAATGTTACCGAGTCGTAGCCAGCGTACGTGGACGGAAGATGGACGCAGTCTGAATTGTCCGATGCGTTCCATTCGCTTGTTGCCGAGATCATACCTGCCGGTTTGGCTGTACGTGTGAGTTTCAGGACCACATATTTTCGCGGACAAAATCACGGAAATCGCGCGCTGGCCTCGACAATTCCCGATTCTCGGTCCAGACAAGCCCGATCTTGCGTGTTGCGCCGGCAAGGGGAACGAACACGATTCCCTCTGCCCAGATGGGCGGATCCTGAATCGGCATGACGGCCACGCCCAGGGATGCGGACACCAACCCGCCCACAGTTGCCAGCTCACTGCTCTCGAAGACGAAATCCGGGGTGAATCCGGCCGCGGCACACATCTCGTCGAGAATTCGCCGCATGCCGAAGTCCAGCTGCATTCCGATGAATTGCTCGCCCGCAGCGTCGGCCAAATCGACCTCGGGCAGGTCCGCGAAACGATGTCCGAGCGGAACGGCGAGGGCAAGTTTTTGCTGCGCTATCTGAGTCCATGCGAGTCGAGGGTTGTCCGGCTGCGGCGACACAAGTGCCAAATCGGCGTCGCCGGTGATAACGCGATCACTCAGGAACTGCGCTCGATCCTGATGGAGTTCGAAGCGAACACCCGGATGTTCGGTTCGATATGCCCGAATCATGCGCGGAATCAACCAGGTTCCGAACGAATGGAGGAAGTCGAGTCGCACCGTTCCGGTGTCTGGCCCGGCCAGGGCGTCGATCTGGCGCAACGCGGAATGGAGTGTGTTCAGGGCGCTGGTTGCATGTTCGTAGAGGATGCGGCCGTACCGATTGAGTGTGAGCCGACGGCCGTGTCGGTCGAAGAGCGGCACACCAACGGATCGTTCGAGCCGTGCGAGTTTGCGAGAGAGCGTGGGCTGCGACAGGTGAGTGATATGCGCCGTCGCCGTGACCTGTTGGGTTTCAGCCAGCACGACAAACCACTCGAGATCGTCCGACAACATCACAGGTGGAAGCCTATATGTCTCGGAGGTATGTAGAACAGCAAATTAATGCATTTTCTTTTGTTGTCATGGGCGCGGAAGATTCTTGCCGGAGGTCGTGTCGATGAGCATGTCGGTAGAAATCAGCGCAGGAACAGAAGTCGGCGCAGGAATCGCGTCGTACCGCCGGGGATCCGCCGGATACCGCGCGGTGACGCTTGCATTGTTTGCAGCGGGATTGACGACGTTTGTGTCGATGTACTCGGCTCAGGCACTGCTGCCTGCGTTTTCGCACTCTTTCGGAGTCTCGCCCGCGGTTTCGGCCCTGTCCGTATCGGTGACGACGGGCATGGTGGCATTGGCGATCATTCCGGCGAGTGCATTGTCCGAACGCTTCGGCCGGACCCGCGTCATGATCTTCTCGGCAATCACGTCGTGCGTGATCGGTCTCCTGCTGCCGCTGAGTCCGACAATCGAGATTCTGCTGGTGGGTCGAGCGTTCCAAGGCGCTGCGCTGGCGGGAATTCCGGCGGTTGCCATGGCGTATCTCGCGGAGGAGATCGACCCGAAGGATTTAGGCGCAGCGATGGGGCGCTACGTTGCGGGCACAACCGTCGGCGGATTGATCGGACGGTTGATCCCGGCTGCAGTGGTTGACGTAAGTTCTTGGCACTGGGCGCTTTTTGCGGTCGCACTGCTCTCGACGGTCTTTGCGATCGTCATGACCAGGACCCTGCCGGAGTCGCAATTCTTCCAGCCACAACCGGTATCTGTGCGACGGCTAATGTCGAATCTGCGCGTTCACCTTGCGAACTCGGCGCTGCGGACGCTTTTCGCGCTGGGTTTCATTGTCATGGGCGCATTTGTTTCCGTCTACAACTTCCTCGGGTTTCGTCTCGCTGCAGCACCTTTCGGCCTATCCGAGGCGGTGGTGGGGCTGGTATTTCTGTTCTATCTCGCGGGAACCGTGACATCGACTGCGGCCGGCGCTGCCGCGGACAGAGTTGGGCAGCGGTGGGTGTTGCTTGGCTCCGTATCGGTGACAGCGCTAGGTCTCGCGTTGACCGTCCCCGACAACCTCGCGCTGACGTTGGTGGGGATGTTGCTCTTCACCGGAGGGTTCTTTGCCGCGCATTCCGTAGCCAGTGGGTGGGTCGGCCGACTTGCCCGAGTCCATCGGGCGGAAGCGTCGGCGCTCTACCTGTTTGCCTACTACGCCGGTTCATCCGTTGCCGGCGTTCTGGCAGGTTCAGCCTTTGCGGTGGGCGGCTGGAATGGCGTCAGCATCTTTGTCGCCTGTTTGCTTGTGGTGGCAATGGGATTGTCACTGAAGATGTTTCGGTCAACCCGGGTTGACTGATTCCAGTTGCGGCGGCACTTCGGCCGCCGCAACTGGCGTTATCGCCTACTTCTTGCCGCCGCCGAGGAGTCCGCCCAGCAGATCGCCGATGCCGCCGCCACCGGAGCCGCCGAGGAGACCGCCGAGTGCTCCGCCGATGCCGCCGCCGGAGTTTCCGCCGCCGAGGAGTCCGCCCAGTAGATCTCCGATGCCGCCACCGCCGGCAGTCTGCGTCTGCGCTGCCGCTCCGCCGCCCGTGAACTGCTTGGCGAGGTACGCCAGCACGATCGGCGCGAGAATCGGGAGTAGCTGCTTCACCAGATCGTTTCCGCCGCCGACGCTACCCAGCGTGCTGGCCACCTGATCGGTGTTGTTGCCGAAGATGTTTGCCACGATCTTCTGACCGTCAGCGGTGTCGACCTTGCTGATGTCGATGCCGTCGTCGAGGATCGTGGTGTTGGCGTGCGACTGCAACGCGCTTTCGAGCGACGCCGCGCCGGCCTCGCTGTCGGCATTGGCGCCGAGACCGCTGACCAGCGTGGGAAGTGCCGATTTCACAGCAGTTTCCGCGGTTGCCTGATCTACGCCGAGTTGCTGCGCGATCTGGTCGATCGGGATCTGTGAGAGAAGGTCGTCAAGCGAAGCCATTCGATGCCCTACTTTTCTGGGGTCCTACTTGTCAGCACCCGGTTGATGCAGACACTAGTGAATGTTCGAGACCGTCGGTAGCTCGGATGTTGCGGAGGTGTCATCGTTGGGTTTTTTCTCGGGGGACCAGACATGCGAGAAGCGCAAGTGCGAGGCCGCCGACGGTCAGAATGAATCCTGTCTGATTCGTCAGGATTGTGGAGTAGTTTTCCCTGATGATGTTGTCGAATTGCTCATTGACGCGGTAATAGAAGGTGCCAAGACTGGCGAGTCCGACAATCACTCCGATCCACGCCGCGAGGCGTGAACCGAACACTGCCGCAATCAAGATCGCAACGCCGGACCCGAGAAGAAGAATCATCATGGATCGGTAGAACGGTACGGACTGATCGGAGATCTGCTCGATAGCCCAGCCGGCCGGAAAGCCATCTCGTAAGTCTTCGAGACGGACATCTCCGGGTTTCACTCCGGCCAATATCGACATGAACGAGCCGACTGTCACGGCGATACCGCAGATCAGCAGAACCACATGTACAAACGTGCGCATATCACTCTCCCGAAGGATCGGTGAACGTCTAACGCGGTCGAGTTACGAGCCTAGCGACGACGCGCGTGCTTTCGACAGGCTTTTCCTGGACGGCCTGAGTTGACCATGCACAATGTCACCATGGCGGACAATATGCGTCGACTCGAAGAGATCTCGCTGAGCCTTCCCGAAGCGCAGCGCGTCGACATCGAAGCGTGGGACGGGCATCCCACCTTTCGAGTGCGTGGCAAGAACTTCGTGTTCTGCAACGCCGATGCCACGTCGCTGACGATCAAGCTGAGCAAACCGGAAGCCGAGGCGGTGGTCGCGACCGAATCACGAGCAACCGCGGCAGGGTACGGGTTGGGTCGGCACGGTTGGGTTGCTCTCGATCTCAGTGGCAAGATCGAGGGAGAGTACTGGGATCAGCTCGAGGAATGGATCTACACCTCGTACACCCTGGTTGCGCCGAAGAAGCTGGCCCGAATAGTGCTCGACGGGGATGCTGCGGGCGGCAACCCGATAGATTCGTGACGACACGTACGCCGATTAGACGAGGATTGGTCATGACGACACAGCAAGCACCATCGGCTACCACCACATCGGGCATGCCGCCATGGGCGAAAAAGGCCATCATGATCGGCGTGGCGGCCGTTGTTCTGGTCATCACCTACTTCATTCTCGCCGCGTACCTCCCACGCTGGTGGTCTCAGCGGATTGCGTCGCTCGCCGACGGCAGTTTCAGTGGCGGCATTGCGTGGGGCGTGATGTTCGGACTCGTGTGTACGTTGGTCCCACTGCTCTTCTTCCGCGCAATCTGGCAGGTGCGGAAACGGAAACATGCGCGGCCGATGCAGATCGGTGCTTTGGTGCTCGGTGTGATTTTTGCTTTGCCCAACTTGCTGACGCTGAGCATCGTTCTCGGAAACAGCAATGCTGCGCACGCCGGCGAACGCGTCCTCGACGTCGACGGTCCTGGATTCCGCGGCGCCTCGGTACTCGGCGCGATCATCGGTGTCGCGCTGTTCGCCGGCATCGTGTTCCTGGGCTACAGGTACAAGAAGCGTGGCAAAGAAATCGACAAGATGCGCGGCGACCTGAAGCAGCACGAACCGCAGAGCAAGGGCGAAGCTCCGGCTCCCGAAATGTGACCTACCAGAACAGAACAGGCTTGATTACTTTTCCAGCTGCCTGATCTGTGACGGCTCTGTTGATGTCTGCGAACGCATAGGGCGTCACCAGTCGGTCGATCGGAAATTGTCCGGCGGTGTAGAGATCGACAAGCCGGGGAATGAACGTAGCTATGTCGGAATCACCCTCGACGCATCCTCGAATAGTCTTCCCGTTCAACATGATGTCGGCCATGTTCACGGTGAGGTCGTGGGCTCCGAGCCCAACCACGACCAGTGTTCCGCGGCCGCGAAGTGATGTCACGCCCTGATTGACAACCGCACCGATTCCGGTGGTGTCGAGGGAATGAGTCGATCCGCCGTCGGTGGCGTCGCGCACCGCTGCCACAACGTCGTCGGAGCCGGGATCGACAACAACTGCGCCGAACTCTTCGGCCAGCTTCCTACGTTCGGGTACCGGGTCGACGGCAACCAGCGTGGAAACCCCCACTGCTCGCGCCGCGAGGAGAGCTGCGAATCCGACGCTGCCAGCTCCGAAGACCACAAACGTCGAGTCGGGTTCGGGGCGAAGAGTATTCAGAACTGCGCCGCCGCCGGTTTGAAACCCGCAGCCGAGCGGAGCTACGACGGTCAGATCAACCGCAGGATCAACGACGACGGTGTTGTCGGCTGTGGTGATGGCGTATTGCGCGAAACTCGACTGACCGAAGAACGCGGACCTGATCGGAGTGCCGTTCTGCGTGATCGGCGCCGAACCGTCGGTGCGCGCACCTGAGCTGTTGAGTCGATGTGAGCGTTCGCAATACGCCCGATACCCACTTCGGCATTGGCGGCACGCTCCGCAGCTTCGATAGCTCAGCAGCACGTGATCGCCTTCGAAGATATGGGTGATCGACGAGCCGACGGCCTCGACGATCCCCGCGCCCTCGTGGCCGAACACGCAGGGGCCGAGTTTTTTCGGTAGCGCTGACTTGGTGAACAGATCCGTGTGGCACAGACCTGTTGCGACTATCCGCACGAGGATCTCGTCGGCGCGGGGTTCCTCGATCTCGACGGTCTCGAGGGCAAAAGGGGAGTCGGGGCCGTGCGAGAGCGCGGCGCTCATTTTCCGAGTGGACATCGAATTCTTCTCCGGGCGAATCACACTCGCTCGAGGAGGAAGTAATAGTGCTGGCCGTTGTCGAGGACCAGCTTCGATTTTCCGTTCATGATTCCCATGAGCGTTGTGTCGTCGACCTTCTTGAAATGGTCGAAGATCGGTGCGCCGTCGTAGACCATCGTTGCGGTGACTTCGCCGCGGAACTCGATGTTCCAGAGGCTCGCTTCTCCGTTGCCGCCCTTGATGTCAGAGTAGAGGTTCCCGTTCTCGTCTCGGCAGATCAGTGGTTTTGCGTCCTCGACCGAGTTGAAGGTTTTTCCGAACCAGCGGCTTGCCACGAGTTTGTCGTGGAGACGGTGGCCGGTAGCGAAGTCGTCACCTTTCCATTCGCCGAGGATGTCCGCTGCGTCGACGGTCTCCAAAGCAGCCCACACTTCATCGAGTTCGGTGGGGGAGACATCGTTTTCCTGCTCGCGGAGCTTTGCGAAAGCGCTACGGGCGTCGTCGAGGTTCATGGTTCTCCTTGTGGAACGGCGTTGAGAGTTTTTTCCCGAACCAATTTGTTCGTGAACTCTGGACGCTACGCCGAACCGGGTGGTTCGGCAACGGTGGAATCGATCTAGGATGTGCGCATGCGTTCAGCCGGGGAAGCGACCAGGGACCGCATTCTTGCATCCGCCAAGGAAGAATTTGCCCGATACGGGTTTGCGGGCGCTCGTATCAACCGCATCGCCAAGGACGCGCGAGCGAGCAAAGACCGCCTGTACGCGTACTTCGCGAGCAAGGAAGATCTTTTCTCCGCGGTCATGGCGCAGTGGACCGTCGAGACCACGGCCGAGACCGCCTTACGTGGAGACGACTTACCTGCGTACACCGGTCGACTGTTCGACAACTACCTCGCGCACCCCGAGAATGCCCGGTTGCAGGAATGGGCGGATCTCGAAGCACCTGAAACTGTGAGTTACCACGACATTCGACGCAACACGTTGCGCCCGAAAATTGCGGAGATTCGCCAGGGCCAAGCCGACGGGCATATCGATCCCAGCTGGAACCCGACGGAGTTGCTGATCGTGATCACCGAAATTGCCAGAACCCTGGCGCTTCCGCATAGCGGCGGTGACGTGAGACCTGGATCGTCGCGAGCGGCGGCCCTGCGAAGGCAGACTGCCGTTGACGCAGTCCGGCGCTTGATTCGCAGTTCCTGACGGTGCGTAGGTCAGGCCTTGATCGACGGCCGACCGCTTCTGATCCGGGCTACTTCGGATCGTGCAAATTCGACCCGGTCAGTGTTGTTTCCGCGGGAATAGGCCAGAGCATCGGCGAGATCTGCCGTTGCTTCGAGCACATATCCATTTCGTTTGCGATCGGCGCGGGTTCCTGCGGATCTGCGGAAAGCCTTGCGAGCCTTGTGGTTGCCGCACACTGCTGTGAGCTCGTCACCGGTGATCACGCCGTGTTCGGCTTCCGGTGCCAGGATGTCGTGCAAGAACTGACGTTCACGCGGAACGGTCAACCGAAACACCCGCAACACCAAGACAAGTGCGACGACGATGAGTACGAAGAGCAGTGGGAACATGAGTGCGCTGCCCTGTGCAAGAGCGGCGGCAGAATCCCAGAGGCCGTGCAGAAGCATCGCCGTTGCCATCAGTGCGATGCCTCGGCCGAGTCGCCGCGGCTCGGCAGGTCGGCCGAGAAGGTAGACGAGCCCGGCGCAGAAGATTGCGCTGTACAACGTGTGTGCGGCAACTCCGACAACCATCCGCATCACAATGGTCGTCATCGCTGCGTCGATCTGGTTGGCACCGAATTGTGAACCTGCCGAATTCAAGGCGTAGACAACATCTTCGAAGAGCTGGAAACCGAGTCCGATGAACGCACCGAGAATGAACCCGTCAAACGCGGTGCGCACGAAGCGGGAGGCCAGGGCGATCAACAGCACGAGTCCCAGACCCTTGGCGGTCTCTTCGGTAAACGGCGCCGCCAGGCCTGCTCCCCAGTCTGCCGCCCAGGCTTGCCCGAAGATCTTGGCGTACAACGCGAGAATGGCGTCGTTTGCATGCGCGGCCATTCCCCAGGTAGCAGCAAAGCTTCCCCACAGAAAGGCCACGACAATCAGTTTTGCCGGTTGGCGTGCATACCGGTCGATGTGGTGCGTGAACCACCAGAACGCCGCACCGTACGCGCTGAACAGCACGACGGAGAGTCCGATGGCCTCGCCGTAGGCGCCGGCACTGGAGGCCAGCATCGAGAAGAACTGGAAGACTCCGGTGGTCACCAACAGCAGGTACACCCAGAACGCGGCATTGCGCGGTTGGTAGAAGGTGAACGATCGTCCCCATCCGGAGTTTTCGATTGCCGAGACACGGGTGGCGTTCGAATCGCCTGTCGACGGCACGGTGGACATGGTCATCATGAGCCCTCTCCGGGTCGTTGGCTGATGCTGACGATCATGCGAGCAATAGCTTCGGTGGTCGAGGGGTCGATGTTGCTCGGGCCGACGGCAATCGCGCTGACACCCACTCCGTCGATCACAAAGGCAGCGATGACGCCGTCAGCGGTGGAATTCGAGTACCCAGCCATGACGCCGCGATGGCCGCTTTCGGTGATGATCACGGTGGGTTCACCGTTGACTCTGAACGACTCCCCAGACGCAAGCGCATCGGTGGTCGTCTTGATCTGCTCGAGCAGTTCGCGCGCGTCGCCGGTGAACGGTGCTGTTTTGACGGTGAAGGAGACGGCCCCGTTGGTCACCCTCGCGGCATCCGGGTAGGTGCCGGTTATCGGGGTATCGGTGTCGCGAACTCCTGCGGTGATGCCCCAGCCGGGGACGGGAACGAAGGTTATTCCACCGTCGAGTTCCATGACATCTCCGGCCACGACTTCGTCGTCGTAGGACACCGAATCGTTGATTGTGGGTAGGACAAACGCCATGACGAGTGCAAACGCGATCACGACTGCGGCGGGAATCAGAGTGGCACGGTCGAGGCCCAACCATCGCCGGTCTACTGGAACCCATCGGTCGTCGGGTTCGTAGTGCAGAGGTTGTGGATCTACCCGATTTTTCGTATCGGTGTCAGACATCTGTGCGCCGGCTCCCTGCGGTGTTTGCGTCGAGTCATTCGCGCACAACAGTTTCCGCTGCGAGGGGCAGGGCTGCGGTGCTTGTCGAGAGCGAATCCGAGGGGTTGGACCTCACGAGGTAAAAGTATCAAACGGGATGTTTCCGAAAATCTCGAGCGAATGTAGTACCGCACTCCGTCGTGCGGGCAAACAAAAAACAGCCCGACATTCTCCGAAGAGGTGCCGGACTGTTGTTTGGTGCCCCCAGTAGGACTCGAACCTACGACCTGCGGATTAAAAGTCCGTAGCTCTACCAACTGAGCTATAGGGGCGCGGCGCAGAGTCTAACCAGACCGCGAAGCAGGTGAAAACACCGCCCCCGTCAAATGGGTGATTCCGGGATCCTGATGACAGATTCACAAACGTGTGATTGCCGCGGAGAGCTGCTGTGGCCGAGCCTGTCTGAGCGCTATTGAATCGTGTCAGGGCGGTGCGAGAGGTGAGTTTCCGACGCGTCGCAGGATTCTGCCGGCGATCCAAAGGAGATCACGTTCGGCGTCGGTGCACTCGGCGTGGATCGCTTCGGTAAGCCATCGATTCCTCAGACGTCGATCATCGTGGAGTGCGGACGCGCCGGCGTCGGTCAGATCGATGAGGTGCGCGCGGCCGTCGGATGGATCGGATCGCCGGGTTACCAGGCCCCGAGCTTGGAGCGTTGCAATCGCTTTGGCGACCGATTGAGGCGTGACGCGCTCGAGTTGCGCGAGGGATTTGGCCGTCATGGGTCCGTGGCGGTCGAGATGTCCGAGAGCATGGACGTGGGTGGCACTGAGGTGGGGCCCAATCCGTTCGCTATACAGGCGTCGTGCGAAAACGCCGAGGTCCTCCGCTAGAGCGTCGATCTCGTGCTGGGTCATTGCCGCTCCTCGGTCGCCAATGAATATTAGGCAACCTAACTGTGTAGTTGACCGGCCAATGTCCGATTTTAGTCCATATATTGTGAACAAATAGTAACTGTGGTTGTTTAATCTTCTTAGGCTTGACAGCGAAGTCTCGGTGTTGTGGGTGCTTCGGCATCGGTTCGAACATGGGCTCGAAACAGAGAAGCTCGGATGCGCACCCCCTGTGCCGCACCCGAGCGGCCAGAACGATACCACCCGGTGTGTTCCGGGGGTGTGCTTGCTTTTTCGGTGTCATCTGATCGAATGACACCACTAGTACTTTTGGTGGGTGTCGCGGTAAGGCTTACGTGGCGAATCCGGAGGGGATATTGTGAGCTTCCGGGGGATTGTGGGTGTCGCAGGCGGCACCTTTGGGATATCGACTCGGCGAGAGGCATAACACCGCATATGGCACGTCAACAAGAGCGTGCGCGGCGTACCCGCGCCGCCCTGGTCGAAGCGGCTGCAATCGAGTTCGCCAAGCGCGGTTACGCCGCAGCGTCGGTGAATACGATCCTTGAAGGCTCCCGTGCCACCAAAGGCGCGATGTACTTCCATTTTCAATCGAAAGAAGAGTTGGCAAGAGCGATCTTGACCGCTGCGATGGAGATGTTCACGGACGTCACCGATCAGTGGTTGAAACGGACGGACCTTGATCCGTTTCAGCTTCTTCATGGCCTCGTGCTCGACATTGCCACGCTGTTTCGAACCAACGTGATCGTGCAGGCGGAGTTCAGGCTGATTATCGAGCCGGAGTTCTATGCCGACGTGAAGTCGGGTGCCGGTCAGGTATGGGGACGCTCGGCATTCGAGTTCGCGACGCGAGCGAAGGCCGAAGGTTTGTTGCGTGAAGGCGTCGAGCCTGAGAAGTTCACGCGTGTCCTGGCCGCAAGCCTTGCCGGTCAGCGCTACATGGCGGATCTGACGTCGCAGAGTGGTGACCTTGCGCTCTGGTTCGAGGAAGCGCTCGAAGTAGTCCTCGAAGGGATGGCCAGCTCGGATTGGATCGAGAATTTTCATCGCGAAGGTTGGGTCACGGTCGAGTCCTACCTGCGGGAATAGGGTCATTTTTACTCGCTGACCTGGCGATTTGAGTTTTTCCCGTGGTGTGTCCTAAGCTATCCAAGCTCCCAACGGAATGCCGGAGGGGGTACTTGCTCGGAGTGATCCGGCGCGCCCCCTTCGTCTAGCGGCCTAGGACGCCGCCCTTTCAAGGCGGTAGCGCGGGTTCGAATCCCGTAGGGGGTACGTTTTGCGAAAGCGAAACGATGCAGTATGGTTTGACCCGCACGACACGCTTTGAGTTGCAGAAATACCCAGCTAGGACAGTGGTTTGGGAGCAGCGAGAAGATGTAGTACGGTTTCACAGCAAGGAAAAAGCAAGGCCCTGTGGCGCAGTTGGTTAGCGCGCCGCCCTGTCACGGCGGAGGTCGCGGGTTCGAGTCCCGTCAGGGTCGCAAAGCATTGTTCTCAGTCAATCGGTTGAGAACAATGCAGTGCGATAGGCATTCGGTTCGGGTGCCGTCCGGCCAGGTAGCTCAGTTGGTACGAGCGTCCGCCTGAAAAGCGGAAGGTCGCCGGTTCGATCCCGGCCCTGGCCACCACAACTCGATACATTAAGCTCCAGATTCTCGTTTCTCGAAACGATGAAGCTGGAGCTTTTTCTATTGCCCGTTCCGATTCTTCAACCGGTCGGTCGGATTACGTCGAATTTGGTACCGGTCAGCGGGAACGTGCCGTGCGTCACTACTTGTCGAGCATCACTATTAGCCGCAGCGCCCATTCCAGGGCCGCGGGCGGTCCGGCATTCTTCGCGAAGTCCGGACCTCCTTCTCTGCGCAAGAAGGAAGTGATGGTCGACGTGACTCACTCGAGGTCCCGACGCGTCGGGAAATTCAGCCGCACAGCGGTTGCATTGTTCGGAGCCGGCATTCTGCTCGCCGGCTGTGCAAGCAACAACGACGACGGCGGCACTACCGACGGTGACACCGGATCGGCGTCGATCGTCACCGGAATGATCAATGAACAAGGCGATGCGGGCACGCCGGTTGCAGGCGGCACACTGACGTACGGTGTCCAGGTCCTCGCATCGTCGCTGGACCCGACCAAGGTTGCAGCACGCGGCGGTTCCGGCGGCGAAGCCCTGGCGGCGGTGTACGACGTTCTGGTGAGCTACGACACGGCGACCGGCGAATTCGAACCGAAGTTGGCCAAGTCACTCGAAACCAACGACGACGGCAAGACCTGGACCTTGAAGCTGCGCGACGGCGTGAAGTTCAGCGACGGAACCGCACTCGACGCCAACGCTGTCATTGCGAGCATTGATCGGTACAACGCAGGTAAGGGCAACGGCGCAGAGCTGTGGGTCGCATCGGTCACCTCGATGGAAGCCTCAGACGCGGCTACCGTTGTATTCAACCTGAACACGCCGTGGATGCGTTTTCCCTCGATGCTGGCACTCGGCCATGGAATGATCGTCGCCCCCAGCTCACAACAGGGTGACAAGTTCACCGCCGTTGGCGCCGGACCGTTCACCGAAGGCGTGTTCAGCCCGAGCGTCGAACGAATCTTCAAGGCCAACCCCGCCTACTACGGTGGTGCTCCCAAGCTCGAGCAGCTTCGCATGGTTGCGCTGAACGGCCCGCAGGCCAATCTCGAATCGCTGAACAGTGGTCAGCTGGACGTTGCTTACATTCGCGGTCTGACGTCGGCGATCAACTCCGCCAAGTCCGCCGGCTACCCCGGTTACATCGATGTCCTCAATGCCGGCAGTGCTGAGATCATCAACAACCGCGAGGGCCGGCCGGGTTCGGATGTTCGCGTCCGCCAGGCTATCGGTTACGCACTGGATCCAGAGCTGATCGATCAGCGCGCGGAGAACGGTGAAGGGCTTCCGGGTTCGGAGCTGTTCGGAACGACGTCACAGTGGCACGTCGACACCCCGGGTATCGCGTACGACCCCGCAAAGGCCAAGGAACTTCTGAGCCAAGCCAAGGCCGACGGATACAACGGCACGCTCAACTACATCGTGCTCAGCGAGCCGAAGGACCATGCGATCGGTTTGGCTGTGCAGTCTCTGCTTCAGGCCGTCGGGTTCGAGGTGAACCTGATTCTTGCGAACAATGCCGGCGACATCGTTCAGAACGTCTACGTCAAGAACGATTTCGACCTCGCTCACGCCGGTATCGGTCTGTACGAGTCGATTCCCGATCTCGGTCTGTACTCGACTACCAACAGCACCTCGAAGTCCAACACTGCGGGTTACGCCAATCCCGCTATGGATCAGTTGATCGCGGATCTGCAGCAGGCGAAGGACAACGCGTCGGCGCTTGCCGTGATCAGCAAGATTCAGACCCTGTGGAACGAGACGGTTCCGTCGGCACCGGTCGGTGGATTGGCTTCTTTCTGGGCTTGGCAGAAGAACGTGCACGGTGTGGTTCCGACTGCAACCGGCATCATGCTGTTCGATCAGGCATGGATGGGCGCGAAGTAGCGTTCCAGCGCACACCGAGAGCCCCGTCCGACGTGAGTCGGGCGGGGCTCTTTTTGGGTCGCACCCCAAGTTTCGCATCAGGGTTTTCTGCGTAGGTGAAGGAGTAACGCCGGTTTTACACGAGAGCAATGCCGCCGACCAATTCGATCTGGAAACTGTGTGTAGTCGCAGACGCTGATCTGCGGCCGGCCCGCCCGCTCAGGTTCTGACGCGGTGACGATCCTGTGGTTCGCAGCCGCAGGAACAGGGTGACGCCCCGCGCAACTGTTGCGCGGTTCGTTGCGCCCTGTCTACGTCCCGAGAGAAGAGCGGTGCGAATCGATGTCGCCACACATTCATGTAGATCTTCTGATCACTCACGCGTATCTGTACATTGACCGCAATACCGAACTGGCAGACGGCTGGTTGGCGGTTGTGGATGGACGCGTTCATTCCTTCGGTCCTACTGGATCAGCCGAGCCCAGCGCAGATCGGAAGATAAATGCCGCAGGACGTTTGGTCACACCAGGCTTGGTCAACGCACACCACCACATGTATCAGAACCTCACGAGGTCCTTCGCGCCTGCGGTAAACGGCACTCTGTTCGAGTGGCTGACAACTCTGTATCCCATCTGGTCGAAACTCGAACCGGAAGCAGTACACGCGTCGACTTATGTGGCGATGGCGGAGCTTCTCCTGGGAGGCTGCACGACGTCGATGGATCACATGTATGTCCATCCGAGACCAGAGTTGATCGACGCACAAATTCAGGCGGCCACCCAACTCGGATTCAGGTTCCTTGCAACGCGAGGTTCGATGACACGCTCTACTGTGGACGGCGGACTTCCTCCGAAATCTGTTGTTCAGGACAAAGATACGATTCTCGCCGACAGTGTGAGACTGATCGAGAAGTATCACGATCCCAATCCAGGTGCGCTGACTCGCGTAGCTCTAGCTCCCTGCTCACCATTTTCGGTGACAGAAGAACTGATGCGTGAGAGCGCAGAACTGGCCGAGGCGTACGACGTCCGGCTGCACAGTCATCTCGCCGAGGACATGGACGAGCATGCGTATTGCCTTCAGACATACGGGTGTACTCCGGTCGAATATCTCGAACGAACAGGATGGGCCGGATCACGTACGTGGGTGGCGCATTTCATCTATCCGAGTTCATCCGAGCAGCTTCGTCTGGCTGCAGCCGGAGTCAGCGCGGTCCAGTGCCCCAGTTCCAACATGATGATCGGTGGTGGCAGTGCCGATGCGTCGTTGTTGCGCGGCATCGGTATGCCGGTCGGACTCGGATGTGATGGATCGGCATCCACTGATCACGGGTCGATGTGGCTCGAATCGCGAACTGCGTTGTTGCTCGGTCGGTTCAGGAATGGGCCGGCATCGATGACTGCGCGCGATGTCCTGGACATGGCAACCCGCGGTAGCGCCACCTGTCTGGGGTGGGATGACGAGATCGGCCACTTGCGCGTCGGCGCCTGTGCGGATCTTGTTGTGTGGGAAGCAGAGCCGTTGGCTTTGGCGGGCGCGCTGACAGATCCGGTCGAAGCCTGGCTTCGGTGTGGACCTGCGCGGGCCGGTACGACGGTCGTCGCAGGCAAGGTCCTGGTCGATGGTGGGCAATTGTGTGATTCCGCTGTGGCCGGTGTTCTACGAACGCACGACACTCATGCACGCCGGATGCAGTCGCTTCTCTGAAACGAGAGCTTTTCCTTCACTTTTCAGTCCTCCGCAACGAAACCTGACTCGAATCGAGATCACCCATGCCTTTGTCACATGAAAGTACGGACGGCAACCTGTCAGTCGAGGGTGCCGATCAGAATCTCACGATCGATACCGAACAATCGATTCCCTTGCCGAGGAAGGTCGCTTTAGGTGCGCAACAGTTGCTCGTCTCGAACGTGTGGCTTGATCCGCTGTTCATCGGTAGTGCAGCAGGTCTCGGAGCTGCCCTGTCCACCAATCTCCTGACGGCGACGCTCCTGGCGGCTGGAGTTGCAACGCTCCTGCAGACCACCAAGCTGGTCAAGCTACCTGTGGTGGAGGGCCCGTCGTCGGCTTTCTCTCCGTTGGCGATCGCATATGCGAAGGCGGGTTCCCTCGCCGCCGCGGGTACCGGTTTGTTGATCGGCGCCGCAATTGTTCTGTTGGCTGCTGCTACAGGCGTTCTCGGGAAGATTCGCAGAGTATTGAGTTCCGCTGTCACGGGGACAATCATTCTGCTGGTAGGGCTGTCGTTGGCCGGGTTCACTATCCAGGAATTCTTCGGTATGCCGGGCACCGAGAACTTTGCTACGCCCTCGACGATTCTCATCGCAACCGTGACTACCGCTGTTGTTGTTCTCGGCGGAATGTTTACCGGTAAATTTCGCTCATTCTGCTTTCTGATCGCACTTGTCGTGGGAAACCTCCTCGCGTTCGCGTTGGGGCGTCTCGACTTCTCCGGTGTGTCGGCGGCACCGTGGCTTCGATTCCCGACGCTACTCCCGTACGGATCGTTGACCTTTGATCTCGGCATCACCGTGACCATGTGCATCGTGTTCTTCGTGGCCGTAGTCGAGGCGATAGGGATCTACGAAGCAACAGCGCGTCTGACGCGACTCCCTCTGACGGAGCGACAGATCAACGCGGGTGTGGCGGGCGAGGCAGGAGGCTCGATGTTGTCGGCTCTGTTCGGCGGGTTCGGTACGACCGCGTACGCCCAGAATCTTGGTGTCGTTCGGATTACCGGCATCGGAAGCAGATTTGTGGTCCGTGTTGCCGCGTTGATGATGATCGCACTCGCGATGTTTCCCAAAGTCGCGGCAGTTCTGGTCACGACGCCGGCGCCGGTCATCGGTGGACTCTTCCTACCCGCGGCCGCGACGGTCGTCATTACCGGGGCGCAGGCAGCGTTTCGTGATCGTGGTAACTCGACGCACAATCTGATTGCCCCGCTCGCGCTGATGGCAGGACTCGGAGTGCCGGCGCTCACCGGGTCGCTTGTCGGGGTGTGGCCGGAACTCGTAGTGCAGTTAGCGACTCAGGGCATCGTTGTCGGCGCCGTCGTTGCAATCGTGCTCGAATGTCTCTTTGTCGTCATTCCGAATGCGCTAGCTCGACGAGGTAACCGGAAAAGTAAGAGCACACTGTGATAACGGTGTGGCCTGTGAGACCAGTGTTACCCACGAGTTAGAAGTCGTGGGACGATACTGGTGTGGTGACCGATCGGAGCGATGGCAAAGGGAAGCGTCGTGGGAGCAGCGAATCAGCTAACTCGCGCAGCTCCTCGGACAAAACTGGCCGCGAGTCCATGAAGTTCCGCGCCCGCGCCACGACGTGGACCAGTCGGCCGTTGTCCGACTTCCACATGATCGTCGGCTTGGTCGTCCTGATCGTGGCTTTCGGTTTGCTGATGGTGCTGTCGTCGTCGAGCGTCGAATCGTATGTCCTGTCCGGTACGTCGTACGCGCGGTTCTGGCCGCAGTGCATGTTCGCCGCCATCGGTCTGGTCCTGTTTGTGGCCGTCGTGCGAGTTCCGACCGAGCTGATGCGCAAATATTCGCCCTGGCTTCTGATCTTCTGCCTGATACTGCTTGTGCTGGTCCTTATTCCGGGAATCGGTTCGGAACAAATGGGTGCGCGTAGCTGGTTTGTTGTCGCTGGAATTTCATTCCAGCCGTCGGAACTTGCGAAGCTGGCCCTTGCAATTTGGTCGGCAGCGACGGTGGCGTCGTTCCTCAACGCACGTATCGACGTCAACCGGGCTCTGCCGGTCATCGGTGGCACGACGCTTCTCGTCCTGATTCTTGTCGTGTTGGAGAAGGACCTCGGCACCACGATCACCATCGGCATCATCTTCATGTCGGTGCTGTGGTTCGGGCTGTTCCGGTTGCGAACGTTTGTCATGTTGACCGTGGGGTCCGGGGTGGCGTTCCTTGTCCTAGCGCTTACTGCCGGCTACCGCTCGGATCGAATCAAGGCCTATCTCAATCCGGACTTGGATCCGCAGGGACTGAATTTTCAGAGCACTCAGGCAAAATATGCGTTGGCGAACGGCGGTATCTTCGGTCGTGGACTCGGGCAGTCCGACGCGAAGTGGAGTTATCTTCCGCAGGCACACAACGACTTCATCTTCGCGGTTATCGGGGAAGAACTCGGCCTGATCGGTGCGCTCATCGTGGTGGCGCTCTTTGCTGCTGTCCTCGTTGTCGGGCTGAGGATCGCCAAGCGGTCCACAGATCCCTTCCTCAAGGTCATGACGGCAACTGCGACGACGTTGATCGTGATGCAGGCCTTCATCAACATCGCGTACGTGGTCGGGCTCATTCCCGTCACCGGGTTGCAGCTGCCGCTCATTTCGGCCGGCGGTACGTCGATGATCACGACACTGCTGATGTTCGGGCTGATCGCGCACGCTGCGTTCCGTGAGCCGGAGGCGGTCGCGTCGCTCGAAAGCGCAAGCCGTGGCTGGGTGCCCTTCGTGTTCGGCAAACCTCGATTCGGTGAAGCCAAGAAGCCGAAGAAGGCGCCGCAGGGTCGAGTGCGCGAACGCCCGCAGCAGCAACGTCGAGGAGAGCAAGCGCGCCGATCCCCACAGCAAGAACGCAGGCGGCCGGCGCAGCCGGAACCACGCCGGAGCAGTCAACCCGATCGACGACGTTCCGTCCGACGTGACGGCGACGACGACCGTCAGTATCGCGGCGGCACCCGTCCCCGGCGCGCTTCCTGATTACCGTCGGGCGTCGAGATCCCCGGTAGGCGACTACATTGGAATCTGAAATCGGCGTCGGAGAAGGTTGTGGGCATGGCAGGTGGCGATAAGCTGGATCAGTCTGTGGTGGAACGAAGCTCGGTGATCGGGCGTCGTACGACGCCGTCGCAGCGAGCACGTTTCCATCGGATTGTCGACGCTGCAATGGAATCCGCGTCCGAGGGTGGGTATGACGCGGTCCAGATGAGGTCGGTTGCCGAGCGGGCCGGCGTGGCGATCGGGACGGTGTATCGGTACTTCCCGTCGAAGAATCACATGCTGGTCGTGGCGTTGGTATGGATGTTCGAGGGTCTGCGCGACAGGTTTCACGACTACGAAATCCCGGGGGAAACTCCGTCGGATCGAATTCTGTTCGTGTTGAGGAAGAACACGGAAATCCTCGAGACCGATCATCCTCGTTACGAGGCGCTGGTTCGCGCGTACATGTTTGCGGACGCGTCGGCGACCCCGGAACTCAACGCACTGGGTGACGTCGTGACGGAGATGTTCGCGAAGTCGATCGGTGTCGAGGAGATTTCCGAGCAACAGATGGATGCGGTGAAGGTCATCAACGACGTCTGGATGTCTTCTCTCGTGTCGTGGGTCGCCGGCCGGATGACCAGCGATCAGGTGATGGCGCACTTGGAACTTGCCGTGCGCTTGGTGTTTCGTAAGTTGGGCGGGTAGCCCGTCAGACGGAGTATCCGCCGTCGACGTTGAGTTTCTGGCCGCTGATGAAACCGGCGGCATCGCTCGCGAGGAAATGTACGGCTTCGGCGATGTCGGTCGCGGACCCGAATCGCTTCAGCGGAATTCGACTCATGGTGATGTCGAGAGCGGCTGGATCGAGATCGGCTGACGCGATGAGTCTTTCGGCCATGCCGTCGGTCAGCATGCCGGGGCCGACGGCGTTGAAGCGAACGCCGTAGCGCCCTTCTTCGGCGGCAAAGCCGCGGACCAGTTGTTCCACAGCGCCTTTGGTACCAGCCGAGAGCCCGTCGCGGACCGGGAAGCGGTCGGTTGCTGCTGTGGTGACTGCCACGACGGATCCCGACGATGCGCGCAGCGCCGGTAAGGCCGTGTGTACAAGGGTAAAGAATGCTGCGGCTTCTTGATTCAACTGCTCGGCGAACGTGGTGGGGGAGACTCGCGACAGGTGGGTCATCGGAACGTGTGGTCCCGCTGCGTGCACAAGAGTTGTCAATGATCCGAGATCGTCGATCGCGGACCGCGCCGCCGCGGCAATGGACGATTCGCTATCGAGATCCATCGGGTAGGAAAGTGCGCGGACTCCGAGTGATCGGATTTCTGTGCACAGCTGTTCGGCGGCATCCGCATTGCTGCGATAGGTGAAGGCGACGTCGTGTCCGCGGGCGGCGAGTGTGCGGGCGATTGCAGAGCCGATACCGCCGGTTCCGCCGCTGATCAAAACGGTGCGCACTGCATTCATGGTTGTCTCCCGGGTTCCGCGGTTGATGGTCTTCGCATTCAACCTAGCAAGTGCTTGGTTGGCGCGGGTAGGACAGGCTCAGATTGCTATCGCAGACGGGAGTGGAACCCTAATCTCAGTGTTATGTCCGATAGCGTGCAGGTGGCCGGAGAAGTGCCGAGTGACGGATCCGAACCGCAGATCCCCAGCCTCAACAACCGTTTGAACTGGCTTCGCGCCGGGGTTCTCGGAGCAAACGACGGCATCGTGTCCACTGCGGGATTGGTGATCGGTGTCGCAGCCGCGACAACCGAACGTTCCGCGATCTTCACCGCAGGCTTTGCGGGCTTGGTCGCCGGAGCGGTGTCGATGGCTCTCGGTGAATACGTCTCTGTCAGCGCGCAACGCGATACCGAGCGCGCGCTGCTGAAGAAAGAGAAACGAGAACTGCAGGAAATGCCCGAGCAGGAGTTCGCGGAACTTGTCTCGAACTACGAGGCAAAGGGTTTGAGCGCCGAGACCGCCACCAAGGTAGCCGAGGAACTCACCGCACACGACGCATTCGCGGCGCACGTCGAAGTCGAGTTGAAGATTGATCCGAACGACCTGACGAACCCCTGGCATGCAGCAATCTCGTCGGCGGTGTCCTTCACCATTGGTGCAGCCATTCCGTTGATCGCGATTCTCTTGCCGCCAACGGGAACCCGGGTTCCCATAGCGTTTTTCGCGGTGCTTGTCGCGCTGGCGTTGACCGGCACGATCAGCGCGACGCTCGGCGGCGCCCGTAAGACCCGAGCGATCTTGCGGGTGGTTCTCGGCGGCGCTCTGGCGATGGCCGTGACGTACGGCGTCGGCCAGTTGGTGGGTACCGGGCTCGATTGAGCTGTGCGCCTTTGTTAACCGCGGGCGGTTGACAAAGGCGCACAGCAGTCAGGCGCGAGCGACCATCACCGGGCACGGCGCATGGTGCAGCAGGTTCTGGCTCGTCGATCCCATTACTGCGCCGGCCATTGCGCTTCGGCCGTGGCTGCCGACCACCAGAAGTTGGGCGTCGTCGGCGTATTTCAGCATGACCGGGGCGGCTGCGCCGGGTTCGCTGATTCGAGTGACCGGCACGTCAGGGTACTGCTCGGCCATTCCGGCAAGGTTTTCGGCCAACAATGCGGACTCCTCTTGTTCGACGGCTTCCCAGTCGATGAGGATTCCGGCGCCACCTTCACGGAAGGTCGACGCACCTTGCCACGTGTGCACCGCAATGAGGGGTGCTTCGAACTCGTCGGCAAACCAGAAGGCATGCTCGACGGCCTTCTTGCTCAACGGACTTCCGTCGATACCGACCACGACGGGTCTCTGATCAGGCCCGGGGTTTTCGACGGTTCCCCGCCAGACGGTAACCGGGGAGGTTGCATGGTTGGCGACCTTGAGGGCGGTCGATCCGAGTAGACGTGAGCGCAGCGCGCCGGCTCCGGTGGAACCCATGACGATCAACCGAGCTGTGCCGGCCGATTCGAGGATATGTGTTGTCGGAGGACCTGGCGCGATGTTGGACTCGATATCCAGCGAAGGGAATTTCTCTGCCACAGCGCTGGACGCCGCCGCGATGATCGCTTCGCCGTCCTCGCGGATCTGATTGAGGAACTGCGACTGCAACATCACGGCGGCGGGGCTGTAGATCGGGCCTTCCTGAGGCAGCGCATGCGCCAGGATCAGCCGTGCATTGACCACCTGAGCAACGGCCGCGGCCCATTTCGCGGCACCGATCGATGCCTCGGAACCGTCGACGCCGACAACGATGTCCTGGTGTCCGGCAAGTGTGTCCATGCTTACTCCCTCAGGTGGTTCGAGATCCGTCAACTGTTCCGATGATGTCTCATCGCCACAGCGTTGCTGATGATTTTGCTGCTTCCTTCCATGTCTTCTCGAGTAGTGCGGCTTGCTCGTCGGCGATGTCGAGTTCGCGTCGGTACACCATTCCCAAGCTGAAACTGGTGAGTGAGGTGTGCTCGTGCTCCGACGCCATTTCCAGCAGATGGTGACCGGCGACAACGGAATCCTGGTGCTCGCCGAGAACATCCTGGAAGTGGTTGAAATGCTTGAGCGCTCGTTTGGCGCGATGCTTGTTCGACGGTTTCATCACTTCGATCGCGTACTTCATCCGCTTGGCGCCCTTGCGCGCTCGATGGATTTTCTCGTCGCGGTCCGCGCGTGACGTCGCTTCGGCGACTTTGTCGACTCGTTTGCCGACCTTGTGCGAGAGATGCTGCAGGGTGTTCGCCAGTTCCTTGGAGGAGATCTTCTTGTCGGTGCGTCGACCGATCGCGTCGAATTCCAGATCGACGACGTACGCGTCGAGGTTCTCGAGCAAGGTCAGATAACGTTCGGAATTCAGTGTGTCGAGTGCAATTCCCTGGGCGGTTTCTGCTCGGGCAGAGAAGTATTCGTCGATCCGGGCCCGTACGGCTTCCTGCTCGGGCATGTCGATTTCGCCGAGGCGGTCGACCAGTCGCTGCCACTGCACCTCGACGTCGCGGGCATCACCGAACTTGCCGCCCAACCACCGTAGGTCGTCGACAAGTGCATCGGTCCGCGGTGACTGTCCGGCGTACGACTGCAGTGCGCTGCGAATCCGACGCGCGGCGACGCGAAAGTCGTGAACGGCTTCCTCGCTGCGCCTACGGGTTCCGAGATCCGCGTCGGTGAGTGCGCGGATCTGTTCGATCAGGTAGTTGCGCAGCAGTATCCGAGGGGTGGGTGACTTCGTGGTGGTGGCTTCGGGTGCGGAGTGCGGTGTCACGGAGGTGCCAAGCGCACGTTTCAGCTTGGACGGGCTTTCCGAGCGCTCGAGGCCGGCGCCGAACAGCAGGGTTTCGATGGCATCGGCCAGTGGTTGCCCGCCCGCTCCTTGCTCGACCTCGACTTCTTGCCACGTGGACTCTCCGGATCCGTCTGCTTTGCAGGCAATTACGGTGTCCGAAACAACTTCGGCGAGAAGCGTGCCGTCGGCGTCGTTGAGCCTGGTGCGCTCGCGGTCGGTGATGATCAGGGCGACGGGTACCAGGTCGTTGCCACGAATGATCGCTCGGACCAGCGTTGACAATGCTTCGGGTACGACAGTTCCGTCGTCGGGCGGCAGTTGGATTTCGGTTCGGGCATCACCGGCGCCAGGAAGTTTCATATGCCAGCCGGCGTCGTCGCCACCCTCACGTTTGCGCAGTGTGATCTTCTCGGCGAGCAACCGATAGTCGGCGGTGTCGAAGTACGTTGCGGAGAGTTGGATCGAGTCGTGGACCGGTGCGCCGGCTACCCCGGGCAGGTTGTCCAGTGCCGGAACTTCCTGCTCTGCAGGTGCTTCGTACTTGCGCTCGACTTCCTGGACAGCTCCGGGTACTGCATCGGTCTTGCTCATCTGATCTCCTTGTGCGGTGCGATGTAACTGCGTCCATCCTTGTCGGTAACGATGGCGCAGGGAAGGGCGAGCGCTTTCAGGTTGGCCATGCGAGCGTCAGGCGGCTTTCGAATCGGCGGGTTTCGCCGCTGACGGGGTCGTCGAACTCGAGCACACGGGACAGCAGGCGGAGTGGGTTCGAATAGTCTTCTGCAGCAACGTCGTAAAAATCCGGGTAGAAGTTGTCGCCGTGGATGGGTAGTCCCACCGATGTCATGTGCAGACGGAGTTGGTGCGTCTTGCCGGTATGGGGAATCAGTCGATAGCGCGCAAACTCGCCGTGAGTTTCGATCAGTTCGATACGCGATTCGCTGTTGGGATCGCCGTCGATCTCGCGGGCTTTGAGTACTCCGCGTTCCTTCACGATGCGGCTTCGCACGACGGTAGGCGTCGCGACGTCGGCGTCGTAGCGTGCGATTGCTTCGTATTCCTTGGAGACGAGGCGATCGGCGAACATCGTCTGGTAGCCGCGCCTGGCCTGCTGGTGCACGGTGAAGAGGAGCAGCCCGGCAGTTACGCGATCGAGTCGATGCGCCGGACTGAGCTCGGGGAGGTCGAGGTCTCGGCGAAGTCGAACCAACGCGGATTCCGCGATGTAGCGTCCGCGCGGAGTGCTGGCCAGAAAATGAGGCTTGTCGACAACGAGGATGTTGTCGTCGCGGTACAGGATGTCGATCTCGAAAGGAACTCGTGCTTCGATTGGCGGGTCGCGGTACAGATAGACGAAGCGGCGGGGCGCAAACGCGGTTTTTTCGTCGATTCCGACGCCTTTCTCGTCAACAACCTCGCGGGCGGCCACTTTCTCCCGCAGTCGCACAGCGTCCTGCGGGAACCGCTCGAGTAGATAGTCGAGCGTGGTTTCCCACGTTCCCGTGTCGGGTTGACGGATGCGGCTGGGGTTGAGGCCGTCGCGGACGGGGAGCGGAGATCGAGACACATCTTCGACGGTAGCGCTCTGGCCGGGTATTCGAGCCATCCACGACAGATCGGGTGTGGGTAATCGAGAATCAAGCTTGTGACGTCGAACACCGCACAGTGCTGACCTGCGTATTCGGGCGTTGATGTTACGGATAAGCGTGCCGACGTAACCTGAACGAAACTGCGAGCTAACCCACAGTCTGCGACTATTGGTCGATGACCGAGCCTCGCCTTCCCACAGCTGTTCACGACAGATTGGCACAGTTGCTCGACCCCGTCGATTCGAGACTCGCAAGCCAGTACCCCGGCAACCGCGACGAGATTCAACCGGTGCACACCGTGTACGTCAGTGCTGCCGACGCAGGTGTCGATACTCCGCGGTCGTGGGGTGAGCAGGCAATCGAACTGCTTGATGCCCATGTTGATGTTTTTGCCGATCTCGACACCGAGAATGCACTCGACGATGTCCGTGTTCTGTTGGGTCGCACACCCGTCCAGGACTTACGGATCGATTTCGAAGACGGATACGGGCGACGCGAGGACCAGGAAGAGGATGCCGCCGCGCGGAACGCAGGTCGGACCCTGGCAGCGATCAGTGCGGACCCGTACGGTCCGAGTTGGTGCGGCATCAGGTTCAAAGGAATGCCGGCGAGTGAGCGTCGGCGATCCATTCGCACTCTCGAATTGGTTCTGGACGCCGCCGGTGGAGTGCCAGCTGGATTTGTATTCACCGTTCCCAAACTTCGTGCGGTAGAGCAGGTTACCGCGACGGTGCTGTTGTGCGAGGAGTTGGAGAAGGCCCACGGGTTGGCGACGGGATCCCTGCGATTCGAGCTGCAGATCGAAAGTCCGCAGGCTGTGATTGCTGCGGACGGAACCATTGCGGTTGCGCCGGCTATTCATCGCAGTGAGGGTCGACTGACCGGATTGCACTACGGTACTTACGATTACAGTGCCGCATGCGGAATCGCATCGCGCTTTCAATCGCTCGAGCATCCCGTTGCAGATCATGCCAAGGCGGTGATGCTCGCCGCAGCCGCTCAGACCGGGGTGTGGGTGTGCGACGGTTCCACGCAGATTGCCCCGGTGGGAACCCCCGAAATGATTCACGACGCCATTACACGGCATCATCGGCTTGTCATGCGATCGCTCGAGCGTGGCTACTACCAGGGCTGGGACATGCATCCCGGGCATCTGGTGACGCGATGGCTCGCCACGACAAACTTCTACCGCGGAGCCTTGACCGCCGCAGCGCCGCGAATTCAGGCCTACCTCGATCGTCAGGGTGGGAGTGTGATGGACGAGCCGGCAACAGCGCAGGCATTGGCTGCCGTTGTCCTGCGCGGGCTGGACGCGGGTGCCTTTGCCGAGGCCGGCGTTCTTGCTCTTGCGCCCTCTGCCGATACAGCCTCGCTACGAAGCTTGGTGGGACGAACCACTGTCAACACAGGAGTGAACTGAATCTATGACAACCACTGATTTCACCGCTTATCCGGACTTGGCGTTGCGGACGCTTGGCGGCGCTGTGATCTGGGCGAATGACGAGGCATTTGCCGAGCGTGAAGCGTTGATCCGACCGGGTAAGGCGGGATACCAACCCGCGACATTCGGCCATAAAGGGCAGGTCTACGACGGTTGGGAAACCCGTCGACGTCGCGTCGCCGGCCACGACGAAGCGATTGTTCGACTCGGTGTTCCGGGCGTCGTCCACGGCGTTGTGGTTGATACAGCGTGGTTCAAGGGCAATTACCCGCCCGAGATTTCGGTGGAAGCGATCAGTGTCGACGGGTATCCGGATCCGGCAGAGTTGGCGCTCTCGGCCGACTGGCAGACGATTGTCGAGCGCTCCGCGGTCGCCGGTGACTCGGAGAATCCGTTCGACGTGAGCTCGGATCAGCGCTGGACCCACGTCAAGCTCACCATCTACCCGGACGGCGGCGTTGCCCGCTTCCGCGTGCACGGTGAAGCACGCCCGGATCCACGGTTCCTCGATGCCGGGCCGCTCGATCTTGCAGCACTCGAGAACGGTGGACGAGTAACCGACTGTTCCAACATGTTCTACAGCTCACCGCAGAACATTCTGTTCCCCGGTCGAGCAGCATCGATGGGTGACGGCTGGGAGACTGCGCGCCGCCGCGACGACGGAAACGATTGGGTGCAAGTGCAACTTGCCGGCGAAGGTTCGTTGAGTTTTGTCGAGATCGACACGTCGTACTTCCTCGGCAACGCTCCAGGTGCCGGCGCGCTGACCGGACGCACGCCGAGCGGCGAATGGATCGAATTGTTGCCGCGCACCACGTTCCGGCCGGATACGCGTCATCGCTTCCTGATCGAGAGCGACGTCCCGGTGACCGATGTACGGTTGGATGTCTTCCCGGACGGTGGGCTCGCTCGACTGCGTGTTTTCGGAACTCTGACACCGGCAGCTCGAGCTGTGCTCGACAGGCAATGACGGTAAAGTTGTTGCCATGAACAACTATCCGCGTGACATGGTGGGGTACGGCAAGAATCCTCCCCACCCGCATTGGCCCGGCGACGCGCGGATTGCGGTCCAGTTCGTGCTCAACTACGAGGAGGGCGGCGAGCGTAACGTCCTCGACGGTGATGACGTCTCGGAGACGTTTCTGTCGGAAATGACTCCGGCAGAGGCGTTTCCGAACCGCCACATGAGCATGGAATCGCTGTACGAGTACGGATCTCGCGCCGGATTGTGGCGAGTTCTCGGGATCTTCGAGCGACGCAATCTCCCGCTGACAATTTTTGCGGTGGCGCGTGCCATGCAGCGTAACCCTGAGGCGGTCAGCGCTTTTGGTGAACTCGGTCACGAGATAGCGTGCCACGGACTGCGGTGGTTGTCATATCAGTCGGCGGACGTCGAGCGTGAGCGCGCGGATATGGCCGAAGCCGTCGATATCCTTCGGGATCTGACGGGGTCCGCCCCGCTCGGGTGGTACACCGGACGTGATTCACCGAACACCCGTGAGCTGGTTGTAGAGCATGGCGGATTTGTCTACGACTCGGATTCGTACGCCGACGACCTGCCGTACTGGGTCGACGTGCCTCGAGGCGAGGAGTCGGTGAAGCATCTGGTGGTTCCGTACACACTCGACACCAATGACATGCGATTCGCCTCTCCGGCAGGCTTTCCCAGTGGCGATCAGTTTTTTGCGCATCTGCGTGACGCCTTCGACGTGCTCTACGCCGAGGGGGCCGCCGGGGCACCGAAAATGCTGTCGGTCGGATTGCACTGCCGCATAGTCGGCCGCCCCGCCCGCGCTGCGGCCCTCGAGCGATTCCTCGACCACGTGCAGTCACATGAGAAGGTGTGGATTTCGCGTCGGATCGACATTGCTGAGCATTGGAAGGCTGTACATCCCGCCTAGGGAGGGCGTCCTGCGCAGCTAGAGTCCGTACGGCGCCAGTATGCCGGTGTACGGCTTCGGTATCGGGCGGGCAAATTCGTTCCGCGCACTTGTGGACAGGCCGAGGGTGACAAGAGACTGGACCATCGTCACCGCGGCTGTGACCCCGTCGACTACGGGCACCCCGAGTTCGTCGGACAGGGAGCGGCACAGATCTGCCATGCCCGCGCAGCCCAGAACTATCGCGTCCGAGCCATCACGATCCAGAGCGTCGAAACATGCTTCCAGGATGACCTTTCGGGAATCCGGATTGTAGTCCAAGTCGAGGACCGGGATTTCGCAAGAGTGAATGCCGAGACAATGCCGACCCATGCCATAGCGTTCCACCAGATCAGCTGCACGGCCACGGGTTCGGCCCAACGTGGTCACGACGGAGAATCCGCGGCCGAGGAAACTGGCGTAATGCATGGCGGCTTCGGCGATCGCAACAACTGGGCCGGTGGCTAATTCTCGGGCGGCGTCCAATCCCGGATCTCCGAAGCACGCGATGACGTAGCCGTCGACGCCGTCCATCTCGCCAGTTGCGATTTCGGTGAGAATTCCTGGAACGCTGAGTGCCTCGTCGTAGTGACTTTCGATGGACGCCGGACCCGTTGCGGGGCTGACCGCGTCGACGAACGTGCCCGGGCCTGCGACGGCCCGGGCACATTCCTCGATCTTGGCGGTCATCGCCCACGTGGTGTTGGGGTTGATCACCTTGATCTTCACGATGGTCAGCTGACCTCTGCAGGTTCGGGAGCGGGGACGTTCTTGACCGCGAGTGACGTGCGGGTGGCGAGTAAGTAGTAGACGGCAAATCCGAGCCCACAGCCGATGAACCAGCTGTACTGCGCTGCGGTGTACATCCCGGTGAGATCCTTGCCGAGCACCGGGGCCATCGCGACAACGGCACCCACCACGGTGGCAATGACGGCTGCCGGGTTGTAACCCTTGCTGTACCAGTAGGTTCCGGTGGGCGACATGCTGAACAGTTCGTCCACGATCACCTTCTGCTTGCGCACGAGGTAGTAGTCGGCGATTAGGATTCCGAACAGGGGTCCGATGAACGCTCCCAGGGTTTCCAGTGTGTAGTGGATGACGTCGGGGTTGTTGTACAGGTTCCACGGCGTGATGAGGATGGATCCGATTGCCGCGATCATTCCGCCGGCCCGCCAGCTGATCTTCTGTGGGCTGACGTTGGAGAAGTCGAATGCCGGTGAAATGAAGTTGGCGACGATGTTGATGCCGATGGTGGCGATGGTGAAGGTCAGGGCGCCGAGAACAATCGCAAACGTGCTGTCGATACGAGCGACTGTGGCAACGGGATCGGTGATCAGTTCGCCGTAAACCGGGAGGGTCAGCGAGGCGGTGACGACAACCAGCACGGAGAACACGAGGAAGTTAACCGGTAGGCCCAGAAAGTTGCCCTTCTTGACTGCCGCAAAGGACTTACCGTAACGGGAGAAGTCACCGAAGTTGAGCATCGGCCCGGAGAAGTACGAGACCACGAGAGCGATAGCGCCGAGCATGACCGGCACCGCGTCGAAGCCGTCGTACTTGACGTCACCGAGAGTGAGATCTATTGCGCTCCAACCGGCTTTGTAGATGAGATAGCCGCACAGCATGAACATGACGACGTACACGGCCGGTCCGCAGAAGTCGATGAACTTGCGGATCGACTCCATGCCTCGCCAGAACACGCATGCCTGCAGTACCCACAGGAGCATGAAACTGCCCCAGCCAAGGGCCGATAGGCCGGCAAATCCGTAGTCCTCGACCACGGCGTATGGCGCGAGGGAGGGAAAGAGCTTGATGAGCACGACATCGAGGGCCGCTGAGGCGAGAAACGTTTGAATTCCGTACCAGGCCACAGCAATCAGGCCGCGGATGATCGCCGGGATATTCGCTCCGAGGACGCCGAACACACTACGGCAGATCACGGGATACGGAACGCCGGTTGCCTGACTGGGTTTGGCGACAAGGTTGCAGAAGAAGTACACGATGGTGATGCCGACCAGTAGTGCAACCAGTACTTGCCAGCTGGCTAGCCCCAGCGCGAAAAGGCTTCCGGCCGTGACATACCCGCCTACGCTGTGCACGTCGGACATCCAGAACGCGAAGATGTTGTACGACGTCCACGTCTGCTTACGTAGCGGTGCCAGATCCTCGTTGGTCAATCGCGGGTCGTAGTCGGGTTTGATCAAGCCGCTACCGACAGGATGCCCGGCGGCCTCGACGAGGTCCCCGTGGCCGGGTCCGGTCGGCGGCGCGGCGCTTGCGGTTGTGGTCGGAAGGATATCGGTCATGACAGCTCCTGTGCATCGGGCAGAAGGCAGGGGAAGGTGCACACGCTCTCAGCGCCAGTGGTGAAAACTGTGTTGAGAGAAAGATATCCAGCTTGTGTTGCACAACTATTGCGAGATCGGTATATCTTTTTCGGCGAGCAGTCCGGTGTCGGTCGGCAGTGTTGCGATCACAGAGTTGAGTCGGTTGTGGTGAATCTCGGATGCGGCCAGCAGTGCTTCCGTATCGCGTCTCAAGAACGCATCGAGCATCGCGGTGTGATCGGAATGGAGGACGGTTCGATCGACGCCGGCAACGTGAACCATCGGCTGGACCGGTTCGGTGATGTTCCAGGCCGCCTCGAACATGTGTAGAAGGCGATGCATGTTCGACGGCCGTGTCAGCGCCAAGTGGAAGTTACGGCTTTCGCAGTGATACGAGTGTGAGTCGTCGTAGCGCAGAGCGATTTCGAGTCTCGAGTTCACCTCGACGGCGTGAGCGTGGTCCTCCTTGGTTGCTTGTTCGACGGCAACGCTGAGCGCAGCAGATTCCAAGGTCTCGCGGACTATGTACATTTCACGCAGTTCGGCGGGTGTCAGTTGCGCGACGGTGTATCCGAATTGGTGTCGGTGATCGACCAGCGATTCACCGACCAGCGTCTTGAGTGACTCCCGGACGGGTATTCGGCTGACCCCGAAGCGCTCGGCGACTTCGGCCAGCGGAATGGGTGTGCCCGGAGGCGCCGATCCGGAAAGAATGACTCGACGCAGTTCGTCGAGGATTGCTTGCTGGGGACTTCCGGGAGTATCGATCACCAATTGCGTCAGCAGCACTGATCTACGGCGCGGTGCCATGGCGAACTCCCTTCTCGTCTGTTATGCGTAGAAACAGAGTAGAAACTCGATGTTGCGTGTGCGTGACAACTACGTAGCTGCCACGAATCGAACGAGCCGATGATTCTCCCTGTGCGAACGGCGCAGACGTGGACGAACGGGGTAGCGTTGAAAAGGTTCGAGAAGGAAGTGAGACGGTCGATGGTACCCGCGGCGCGGGGCGCGACCGATCAGCGCGTGATCGGGAATCTGCCCCATGAGCTGAGCAGTTTTGTCGGACGTCGACGCGAGTTATCC
Source organism: Rhodococcus sp. AD45-ID (assembly GCF_003023755.1). Taxonomy (NCBI): domain Bacteria; kingdom Bacillati; phylum Actinomycetota; class Actinomycetes; order Mycobacteriales; family Nocardiaceae; genus Rhodococcus; species Rhodococcus sp. AD45-ID. The sequence goes on from NZ_PYHL01000003.1 coordinate 547,832, forward strand.
GAGGCCAGAAGGTTGTTCGAGGAATCGCGTCTACTGACCTTGACTGGTAGGTAAGACACGACTTGCCATCCGTCTGGCGAGCACGGTGCAGCGAGCATTCCGCGACGGGGTCTGGTTGGTGGAACTGGGCGAGCAGACTGATCCGAAATTACTCGATGACTACGTCGCGGTGAGGCTCGGTGTGCGGCCGGTCTCGTCGGATCCGCTGCACGCGATCATCGACTACTGCGCCGATCGGAGTCTGCTGTTGGTGCTCGACAACTGTGAACACCTGGTGGATTCGGTTGCGCGGTTTGCCGGTGAGATTCTGCGTCGGTGCGCCGGGGTGAAGATTCTGGCGACGAGTCGAGAATCGCTGGGAATGGGCGGTGAGGTGACGATGCGAGTTCCCTCGCTCACGACGCCACAGCAACAGTCGCGCGAATTCGAGGGCCTTGCCCAGTACGAATCCGTGTCGCTGTTCACCGAGCGCGCGGCGTCCGTTGTTCCGGGCTTTGTGCTGACCGACGAGAACAAGGATGCTGTTGCTCGGATTTGCCAGGATCTGGACGGATTGCCGTTGCCGATCGAGTTGGCGGCCGCCCGTCTGCGGGGTATGTCTGTGGAGCAGATCATGAATCGGCTCTCGGATCGTTACCGTTTCCTCACCTTGGGTGGACGTGGCGCACCGAGTCGTCAGCAGACGCTTCGTTTGTCGATTGATTGGAGCTATGACCTGTGCTCGCCGCTGGAACAACGGTTGTGGGGAAGGCTGAGCGTGTTCTCGGGTGGGTTCGACCTCGATGCTGCCGAAGGTGTGTGCGGGCAGGACATGAGTTCGACGGAAGTGCTCGATATCGTCACCGGCTTGGTCGAGAAGTCCATCCTCATTCGTGAGGAATCCGACGGTGTCGTTCGCTACCGTCTTCTCGATCTTCTCCGGGAGTACGGGAGTGAAAAGTTGGAGGCCACCGGGGAGCAGTTCGACGTGCATCGCCGCCATCGCGATTGGTTCGAAGATCTTGCTGTCCGAGCGGATTCCGACTGGATCAGCAGCAGGCAGGCCGAATGGATCGCATGGTTGAGGCGTGAACAGCGCAATGTCGACGACGCGCTGGAGTTTTCGATTTCGACGCCAGGACAGGTGCGGTCTGCGACTCGAATAGTTGCCGCCTTGTACCAACTGTGGGTGGCTGACGGCCTGATCGGCCCGCTGCGGTACTGGGCTGATCGAACCCTTGACGCCACAGCCGCCGAGACGGACATGTATCGCGCGGACGTCTTGTGCGGAGGCGCAGCGGCGCATGCGATGCAGGGCGATTACTTGCGTGCACGCGAATTGGTCGACGAGGGTTGGCGCCTTGCCGAGGTCGTGGGAGACGTGCGTTCGCGAGCCCTGGCAGCGTGGGCGGACGGGTACGTCAATGCATCTGCGGGTGAATTCGACACTGCTACAGCGAAGTTGGAATCTGCTCTGGCGATGTCTCGCTTCGACGAAAATCTGCAGTACGTGGTGATCGGTTTGGGCGTCCTCGGTCTCGCATATATTCTTGCCGGTTCTCTGGAGCGCGCGGTGGAGTGTTTCGACGAGTGTCTCGAGATCACCGTGCCCCTGCACGAAGTGACGTATCAGGCCCAGACACTGGGGTTTCTCGGACTCGTTGCGTGGCTTCGGGGTGACTTCGCGCGTGCGAGTGACTATTCGACACGTAGTTTGCGAACTGACAATTCTTCGATGAACGCCGCATGGTGTGTTGAATCGTTGGCGTGGACTGCTGTAGCGCAACGTGATTGGAAGCATGCAGCGATTCTGCTCGGCGCCGCGGAGATGTGCTGGCAGAAGATCGGGCGGCCGCTCACCGGGCTCTCGAGGTTGTCGGGTTTCCGCGACAAGGCGATGAAGAGTGCTCGAAAGGCTCTGGGGGAGAGTGCTTTCGACAGGGAGTTTCACAGAGGGATTGTGATGTCCGAAATGGAAGCCGTTGCGTATGCACTCGACGAGCGTCGCAGTGCCCAGGCTGCATCGTCGAGCGAGGCAATTCGACTCACACGCCGCGAGCAGCAAGTTGCGGAACTCGTGGCTCAGGGCCTCACGAACCGCGCTATCGCAGAGCGCCTCTTCATCTCGGTGCGCACCGCTCAGGGGCACGTGGAGCATGTGCTGACAAAACTGGGATTCAATTCCCGGGCGCAGATCGCGGCGTGGGCAGTTTCTCACGCACACGAAGAGGAATCGCAAGGCGCTGCGCGATCCGTAGATCGGCCGTGAGGGCTTCTACTGCAAAACACCAGGTCGTCACCGCAGTGCCCGAAACGCAGGTACAAATCCAGGTACCGATCCAGGTAGTTCGGCCGTCGCTCAGAGGTCGGATGCACGGCAGTGTCGAGGTCGACCGAGTGCCAACCGCACTTTCCGACCGAGAAACTGGATCCGATCATGCCCGTCAACACCGCCGACCCCGATGCGTCCATCGAATGGGACACAGCCGTGGTCGACTCGCGAAGCGTGGACTTCGCGGCAGGCGGGGACGGCGAGTTGGTTGTTTTTCTGCATGGGTGGGGCTTGTCGCCGCGTGCGTATCGTTCGTCGCTTGCATCGCTGGTCAATAGGGGTTTTCGCGTGATCGCGCCCACACTTCCCGGACTCGGCGGCAGCGCAGAACTCGAGCCGAGCGATCGCACTTTTGACGGCTACGCGAAGTGGGTGGGTCGATTTCTCGACGCGATCGGGGTGAACAGTCCGGTAACCGTCGTGGGACATTCGTTCGGTGGTGGAGTGGCGGCAGCGGTGGCACATGATCGCCCGACCCTGGTTTCCCAGCTGGTGTTGGTGAACTCGGTCGGTGGTGGTGCGTGGTCACATTCGTCCGGGCGCGAGTACCCGATCCGTCAGCGACCGCTGTTGAATTGGTGCGGCTCGGCGATAGCTGAAGCCATTGCGACCTTCCCGGCCCGTGGACCTATGCAGTTGCTGTTGGACGAGGTAGTTCCCAATGCGGTCCGCAATGCCGGTTCGTTGTGGCGCACGGCGAACCTGGCCAGGAACGCCGATCTCATCGCACTGTTCGAAACGATGGCAGAACGTGCGATGCCGGTGTCGATGCTGTGGAGCGTCGGCGATCAGGTGATCCCACGCGCAAGCTTCGACGCGATTCGTGCCGCCCTCGTAGATCCTCGAGTTCACGAAGTTCGTGGCAACCACAACTGGCTGATCGACGACGCCGAACTGTTCGGGCAGTTATTGACGCACGTGCTTTCCGATTCGGCCACAGAACTCGTCGGTTGACCGCCAACTACCGTGTATCTTCGAATCCATGAACAGGCAGGGAACGGCGACGCGATCGTTGTTGCTGCTTCTGCTGCCGTTCATCGCGATGCTCGCTACTCCACCGCTCGGTTCATCAGGCAGTGCCGCGGTTCTGGGAACCGCGATTGCTGTGTTTGTTGTTGCCGCATTGGCGACGTCGCCCCGCAGCGAGCTTCTGCAACTGTTTGCGCGCTCGTCGAGTGGGCCGGCCCGTGACGAGCGTTGTCTGCGTGGGTCTTTCCGCAGGCAGAGCAGCCCGGACGCCCCAGGTCGTCCGCAGCCCCGAGCTCCGGGAATCGGTCTGTAGTCTGACGCTGCGCGGGTGAGAAACCCGTCGTAGGTCGGTCAGCGAAGCTCAGCCCACGACCATTCCCCGCGCTCGCATTCTGCTCGAGCGTGCCTCTTGGTGAGGTTCATTCATCATGCTTGATTTCATCTATTACCCGGTATCCGGAATCTTGTGGTTCTGGCACAAGGTTTTCTCCCTGGTTTCGGGAGCACCCGACAGCGGTGTCGTCTGGGCACTGTCCGTGGTGTTTCTCGTCTTCACGCTCCGAGCGATTCTTTTCAAACCGTTTGTCAAACAGGTCCGCACGCAGCTGGTGATGCAGAAACTACAACCGCAGATCAAGGCATTGCAGAAGAAGTACGCCGGCGACAATCAGAAGCTTGCCGCGGAGATGGCGAAGCTCCAGAAAGAACACGACTACAGCCCGCTGCTCGGATGTTTGCCGATGCTCATTCAGGCACCGGTCTTCATCGGCTTGTATCACGTTCTGCGGTCGTTCAATCGGACGGGAGCGGCTACCCACGTCCCGTTCCTCAGCCCTACCGAACCCATGTCCATCGCCGACAACGCGAACACTGCCAACTACTTTTTCAGTGCCTCGGATGTGCAGTCGTTTCTCGATGCGAAGCTGTTCGGGGCGCCGCTGTCGGCGATGATTTCGAGTCCGGCCGCGCAATTGGAGGCGTTTGGCGATGTGACCCGGCTGTCCATAGTTCTGGTCGCAGTTCCGCTGATGATCTTTGCCGCGGTGGCGACGCACTTCACGTCGCGGGCATCCATCGCGAGGCAGGTGGACACCGGGACCGTCAACCCGCAAACGGCGATCATGAACAAACTCGCGTTGTGGGTGTTTCCGGTCGGAGTGGTTGCCTTCGGTGCGTTTGTGCCAGTCGCGATCCTGATCTATTTTGTGAGCAACAACTGCTGGACATTCGCGCAACAGCATTTTGTGTACGGCCGGATTGCGGCGGAGCAGCGCGAGGCAGATGTGCAGATCCCGCCAGGCTCCGCGTCCACAGCGCCTCTTCCTGGTGCCAAGCAGACCAAGGCAAAACGGAAATCGTGACGAAAATCAGCACTCCCTACCGGCTGGTAACACACGTACGCTGGATTTCATGACCAAGTGGACTGCAGAAGACGTTGTCGATCAGACCGGCCGCACGTTTGTGGTGACCGGGGCCAACAGTGGGTTGGGGGAGGTAGTTGCACGAGCATTGGGCAAAGCGGGCGCAACCGTCGTACTTGCGTGCCGCGACACATCGAAGGCTGAACCCATTGCGGCGGAGATCGGTTCCAACGCAGTGGTACGGCAACTCGATCTTGCGGATCTGGCGTCGGTGCGGGCATTTGCCGACGCCACCGACGCCGTCGACGTTCTGGTAAACAACGCCGGTGTCATGGCGATACCCTTCCGCCGGACGGTCGACGGTTTCGAAATGCAGATCGGCACAAACCATCTGGGGCATTTTGCGCTCACCGGCTTGCTGAAGGACAAGCTGACGGATCGTGTCGTGACGATGTCGAGCGCACTGCACCAACTGGGAACCGTCGATCTCGATGATCTCAACTTCGAGCATCGCAAATACAACCGGTGGCTGGCGTACGGGCAGTCCAAACTCGCCAATCTGCTGTTCACGTACGAACTTCAACGCAAACTGGCTGCGTCGGGTTCGCCGCTCAAGGCATTGGCGTCGCATCCGGGGTATGCGTCGACAAACCTGCAGGGCCACACCGAGTCCGTCTTCGACAAGCTCATGGGCATCGGCAACCGGATCATCGCGCAGTCTGCGGAGATGGGCGCATTGCCGGAGCTGTATGCGGCAACCGTTCCTGATGCATTCGGCGGCAGCTATATCGGCCCGGACGGTCCGTTCGAGCAGCGTGGATACCCGAAAGTGGTTGGCTCGAACAAGAAATCGCACGATACCGAGACCGCAGCGGGCCTGTGGACGCTTTCCGAAAAGTTGACCGGAGTGTCGTTCGGACTGTGACGCCGATGGCCGCGAACCCCAGTGGGATTCGCGGCCATCGCAGCAGTTGCACTGTTACAGCAGTTCCGCTCTTACAGCGTGACAACCATCTTGCCGGTGTTCGCGCCGCGCATCAGATCGATGAACGCCTGCGGGGCATTGTCGAGACCTTCGACTATGGTCTCGTCCCACGCAATCTTGTTGTCGGCGAGCCACCCCGCCATGTGGGTGCGGAACTCGGGGCCGAGATGGCGGTATCCGCCAACCAGGAATCCGCGCAATGTGAGCTGCTTGCCGATCGCTGCCGCCAAGTTGCTGGGGGCGGTGGGCTTTTCGGTGGTGTTGTACTGAGCGATGGCTCCGCACATCGCGATTCGGCCGCCAGAATTCATGGCGTCGATAGCAGCCTCGAGATGTTCACCGCCGACATTGTCGAAGTAGACATCGATTCCGTCGGGTGCGGCAGCAGCGAGAAGTTCGGTGACCGGTCCGTCGTGGTAGTCGAACGCGGCATCGAAGCCGAGTTCGAGGAGACGAGCGACCTTCGCCGGAGAACCCGCGCTGCCGATCACACGCTTGGCACCCAGGAGCTTTGCGATCTGGCCGACCAGTGATCCGACGGCTCCTGCTGCGCCGGAGACGAATACGGTGTCACCTTCTTTGAACTCGGCAACAGCTGTCAGTCCCGCGTACGCGGTGAGGCCCGTCATGCCGAGCGCACCGAGGTAGGCCGTGGCCGGGGCAATGGACGTATCAGCGGGAGTGACGGCTGTCCCGTCGAGAATCGCGTACTCGCGCCACCCGAGGCCGTGGACAACAACGTCTCCGACAGTGCGATCGGCGGACTTCGAGGCGATAACCTCTCCGACTGCGCCACCGTCGAGAGCTGCGCCGATCTGGAAGGGCGGCAGGTACGACTTCACGTCGTTCATGCGTCCACGCATGTACGGATCGACCGAGATCGCGATGTTGCGCACCAGGATCTGGCCGTCTTCGAGTTCGGGAAGCTCGACCTCGACTGTGGAGAAGTTCTCGGGGGTCGGCCAACCGTTCGGCCGGGATGCAAGGTGGATCTCGCGGCTGATTGTGGGGGTGGAACTCATTAATCGTCCTTACTTACTTCGAGGGTGACCTCGATGTTGCCGCGAGTTGCGTTGGAGTACGGGCACACCTGGTGCGCCTTCTCCGTCAGCTCGACGGCCTGTTCATGGGGCAAATGGGGAAGTGAAACTTCAAGCGTCACAGCAAGTCCGAAACCGCCGGCGTCGTTCGGGCCGATGCCGACGCGAGCGCCTACCGCAGAGTCCGCAACATTGGCTTTCTCCGCTCGGGCGACCATCTGCAGTGCAGAGTGGAAGCACGCCGCATATCCGGCGGCAAAGAGCTGCTCGGGATTGGTGCCGTCGCCGCTGCCGCCCATTTCCTTCGGGATGGCCAGGCCGAGATCGAGGCGTCCGTCGGAGGTGCGGGCGTGGCCGTTGCGACCTTCGCCGGTGGCCAGTGCTTCTGCGGTGTACACGATGTTCATGGCTTCTTCTTTCCGTCGACAGCGTTGGATGTTTGAAGGTGCTTGCCTAGCCGGACCAGGACTTCCCGGAGTTTCACCAGTTCGTCGAGATCAAGTCCCGTTGCCTCGGCGAGCGTGCGGGGTATGTCTTCTGCCTTGCTGCGCAGTGCCAAACCGCTCTCGGTCAGGTGAATCTCGACGCGGCGCTCGTCACTGGTCAGGCGTCGGCGCTCGATGAGCTCTTGGCTTTCCAGTCGCTTGAGGAGCGGCGAGAGAGTGCCGGTGTCGAGATCAAGGGCGTCGCAGATATCCCGAACGCCGCGGCCGTCGCGTTCCCACAGTGTCAGCAGGACCAGATACTGGGGATACGTAATTCCCAGGTCCTCCAGCATGGTTCGGTAGGCGGCCGTGGTTGCTCGCGACGCCGAGTAGAGGGCGAAGCAGAGTTGGTGTTCGAGGGCGAGCGGGTTGGTCACAAAAAACACTGTAGCGCACAGTTTAGTTGTGCACAACCTAGCTGTGCAAAATCTATCTTGGACGCCTGCGGTCGTTCACGGAGTATTGACACGCCTGCCACCTGTCCGACGCGTGTGGACGGTACTTCTGAACGATGAGCGATTCGACGGAATATGACCTGGTTGTCATCGGCTCCGGCCCGGGCGGGCAGAAGGCGGCAATCGCGGCCGCCAAGCTGGGCAAACGAGTGGCCATGGTCGAGAAGGGCAACATGCTCGGGGGAGTGTGCGTCAATACCGGCACCATTCCGTCGAAAACGTTGAGGGAGGCGGTTCTCTATCTGACCGGCATGAATCAGCGCGAACTGTACGGCGCGAGCTACCGGGTGAAGGGGAACATCACACCGGCGGATCTGTTGGCTCGAACGCAGCATGTCATCACCAAGGAGATCGAGGTGGTGAGATCACAACTCTTGCGTAACCGCGTCGAACTGCTGGTCGGAGTCGGATCATTTGTCGACGCGCACACCATCCTCGTCGAGGATGCTTCGCGCGGCGACAAGATGACGATTACCGCGAAGTTCGTCGTGATCGCCACGGGCACACTGCCTGCGCGTCCGGCGGGCGTCTCGTTCGACAGCCACCGAGTTCTCGATTCCGACGGAATCCTGAATCTGACGTCCATTCCCGGCACCATGGTCGTGGTCGGCGCTGGTGTTATCGGAATCGAATACGCGTCGATGTTCGCAGCGCTCGGCACCAAGGTCACCGTCGTGGAGAAACGAACCTCGATGCTGGACTTCTGCGACCCTGAGATCATCGAATCGCTTCGGTATCACTTGCGGGATCTGGCGGTGACGTTTCGATTCGGTGAGGAGGTGACTGCCGTCGACGTCGGCGCCAACGGAACTCTCACCACGTTGGGTAGCGGCAAGCAGATTCCAGCCGAAACCGTCATGTATTCGGCTGGGCGTCAAGGTCTTACCGCGCCTCTGGCATTGGAGAATGCCGGACTCGAGGCCGACGACCGCGGCCGAATTTACGTGGACGAGAATTTCCGCACCAAGGTCGAGCACATTTACGCCGTCGGCGATGTCATCGGATTCCCGGCTCTTGCAGCCACTTCCATGGATCAGGGTCGACTGGCGGCGTATCACGCGTTCGAAGAACCTGGCGCGAAGTTGATGGATTTGCAGCCTATCGGCATCTACTCGATTCCCGAGGTGTCATACGTCGGCGCAACCGAGGTCGACTTGACCGAGGAATCGGTGCCGTACGAGGTCGGGGTGTCGCGCTACCGCGAACTTGCCCGCGGTCAGATCGCCGGCGACTCATACGGAATGCTGAAAATTCTGGTATCCACGGACGACCTCAAGTTACTCGGGGTTCACATCTTCGGTTCGGGAGCAACAGATCTCGTCCACATCGGACAGGCGGTCATGGGGTGCGGCGGTACCGTGGAATACCTTGTGGATGCGGTCTTCAACTACCCGACGCTGTCTGAGGCGTACAAGGTTGCTGCACTCGACGTGATGAACAAGATCAGGGCTCTCAAGCAGTTCCAGTAGACAATGATGTCAGGTGGCGGTGAAGGCGGTTGATCGACGGATTCCCGATCGTGCGCCGGCCTTCGAGCCGCACTCTGCTCGGAGTAGTGCCGTAGTAAGCCTCGAAGGCTCGTACGAAGTGCGGTTTTGACGTGAATCCCCAACGGCGAGAGATATCTTCCACGGACGCGTCGGCGGAATCCGGTGTCGTCAGTTCGCGGTACGCATGTTCTAGTCGCTTACGGCGGATCACCTGCGCAATCCCACCCTCGTCGTTGAACGCACGGTAGAGCTGCGCCCGGGAGACTGCCAGTGCAACGCAGATTGTCGTAGGGCTGAGCCAACTCTCGCCGAGATGATCGAGAATGTACACCAGGGCGCACGCTCGAAGACCCTCCGGAGGTGCTCGAAGTTGTTGCTCGGGTGCAACGTGCCCCACACTGGCTTTCAGCAGCGATTCGACAACGTTTTCGTACTGCGCCGCGCCAGCGAAGTCGAGGTGTGGGAGTGCGTCCGAGATCGACTGCAGGCACTGCGAGAAAACTACCGCGGGCATTCCCGTCAGGACGGTGCCGTGCAAGGAGCGACCGTGCGACGAGGCCTCGACGAGTGCACGCGGCACAACCAGACTGATCGTGCGGGCAGTGCGCTCCGAGTGTGTTCGGACGCTCGCGCGAAGCGGTTTGCCTAAATCGACAAACGAGACCTCGTTCGTCCGGACGAGGAAGTCGACACCGTCGGCGTCGCCGCTCATCGCGCCGGCTGTCCACGCCTGGACCACGTAGTGATCGTCCAGTTCGCTTTCCGTGATCAGTCGACGGTTTCGCACGTAGTTCTGACTGTTGACGGTGGTCTCGCCGATCAGTGACGTCCCGGTGGCAGTACCCGAGATCGTCCCGTGAAGTGGGACATCTCGGCCGGCGCGTTCGGTGACGTAGAAGGGCCGAGTCGCTGCTCGCCAGTAGTCGTCACGGTCCGCCGCGTCCACAAATCCCGTGGATATGTCAATCCGGGGCTCAATCATGGGCACGCGGGGGATGTTATGTGAAATAGGCCAGGTCAGGGGCGCTTTCCGGAAAATAGCAGAGATAAGTGATCGGCGCCACAATGTGAGACAAAACGGGCATGAAGTGGAGACGCTTCGCATTCACACTGCGGTGGACATGGGCCTATGGTCGATACTGTGCGCGGATCTGTGTGGAATTTCTGCTCGGGCCGGGGGTTTGCCTCCCGGTTTCGGGGCGTGCCCGCAGTAGGGCTCGCGTAGTGCCCGGATCGAAGTCGGATCCGATCGACCGCAAGCCCAGAAGTCGTGTCTCCGTGCGCCGCAGGCTGCTGGGGGCCGCGTCGTCGACGCCCCGTGCTCGACTCGTCAAGCTGATGCAATCGCCGTCGGGATTGACTGTTCTCGACGCTCCCCGCGGGTTTGGTAAAACCGCACTCGCCGGATTGTGGTTGTCGGCCCCGGCTCCATTGCCGAATCGGCCGGTGGTGTGGGTGCCTGCGCCTGATGCGCCCACAAATCACATCGACTACTGGGACAAGGCACTGACCGTCATTCAGGATTCCTGCGAGGCAGTTCCGAGGCTCGCGGATAATCACGCGCACCCCGAACGCGAGATGCGCGAGTATCTTGCGGCATCGACTGTGCCGTTCGTGGTGGTGTTCAACCGGGTGGATCTGATCGAGGGGCATGGCCTCGGTGAGCGGCTCACTGCCCTGATCGACGACGTGCCGGGATTGAAAATAATTGTCACACTGCAAGATCGAGCATCCGTGGAGGTCCTGGACAACGTCCGCATCGAGGAGAGCCTGACCGTAGACGATTTGCGATACACACCGGACGAAGCAGTGGCACTGTTTTCCGGAGCCGGTATTGCCGTGCCTGCCGATGTTGTTCACTCGATCTGCGGGCGGTTGGCGGGTGTACCCGCGCTGATGAAGGTGGCTGTGGATGTCGTGAACGGGCTTCCGGAGCGCTCCCGTAGCCGCGAGATAATTATGCAGCGCATCGATCTGGCGCTCTACGGCTACACAAAGCGCCAGGTGCCTCCGAAGGCTGCGCGTACCGAGTTGTCGAATTTTACGCTTCGAATCGCTGCGGCGCGGACTGTTACCGTGGCAACAGCGCAGTTGTTGGTCCCGGGGGTCGACGTTGTCCCGCTGATGAATCGGCTCGAATCGTCCGCCTTGTTGTTCCGCGACCGGCATCGGGAGAATTGGTATTTTCCTCCTGCCGTTCGTGAAGCGCTGATGAGGATCGACGACGAAACCGGCGGTGCTTCCAGGGAGCGGTTGCTCCTACTGTCGCGGTATTGCCTCGACCACGGTGATATCGCCGATGCGGTCCACTACGCAATCGACGCGCAGGACTGGTCGGAGGTTGCTGCCATTCTCAGCCGGCACTGGGCGGATCTCCTGGTAGCGCATTCCGGGTTGCTCCGAAAAGCTATGTGGTCCATGCCGGAAGAGATCATGTCGGCAAGTCGTTCCATGCAGGTCGGGCGCGACATGCTGGAGTTCCGGTTGCGTACACCCTCCATGGATCTCGACACCTACAACACGGAGTCCTCGGAACTTGCGGACGTCGCTGCGATGACCGACGTGCTCGCCCAACTGAACAGCGGAACGGTTCAAGTTATCGTGTTGCGCGCATCGGGAGAGCACGGACGATCAGCCGACGTCGCACGCACTCTCGTCGATATCGCGGACTATCTGGATGTCGGCCGGATCGACGAGTTCAGAAGTCAGCTACCAGCTCTGCGTCTGATCTGGGGTGTCGCATTTCAACTTGTCGGCAATGTCGACGACGCAGCCACACAATTGGCGATCGCATACCAGGATGCGCTTCACAGCGGTCCACGTTTTGTTGCGCGACATTCAGCCGGCAATGCGGCGCTCAATGAGGTTCTGCGCGGCAGACTTTCGGAGGCGTCGCAATGGCTTCTCGCGGAAGGGGTAGAACCCGACGTTCCCGGGTGGCTGGGACCGCCGTCCCATATCGGCGGCGCAATCGCCCGGCTCTTGATTGCGTTGGATACGTTGGATCTTTCCGCGGCTGCTGCGGCGATCGAGATTCTCGACGGTATCTCGCCGGCTGGCGACGTGTGGGCCTTCGAAGCGTATGCCCGGACGCGGTGGGCATTGGCTCGGCGCGATCCTTTCGCGGGGCTGGTCACTCTTCAACGCGCCGGCGCCGCAAACGAACCGCCCGTCAACTGTGGCGTCTCGAGCGGTGCTGCAATGCTGAGCGCCGCGCGCATCGATTTGCTCCTGGCCGCCGGTGAAGGCGCCAAGGCAATTGGCGAGGCTGCGGTTCTCGGGAACCACTTGCCGATAGTGCAGGTCTCGGCGGCGCGTGCCTACTTTCTGACGGGGAACCCTGAGCGAGCCCTGCAACTATGCCGGGCAATCGACTGGAGCGCAGATTTCTATCCCAGGGTGCATACCGAGGCGAAACTGGTAGAAACCGCGGCATATCACAGTTTGGACGAGTGGTCGGATGCCGGCGATTCCTGGTCCAGGGCTTGTGAATTGGTCGAGCGCACCGGTGCTCTTTCCGCGTTCTCGACAATTCCGCGACGAGTGATCGAGGATCTCGAAATGCGCGCACCATCACGTAGCAGCTCTGTTGTCGCTTTTCTCGAATCCGAAGCGGTAGAGATGTATCCCCCGACAATCGAACGTCTGGTCCTCAGCAGGCGTGAGGCAGAAGTGCTCCGCGGATTGTCGGACGGACTTCCCATCGCCGATATCGCCCGGAAGCTCTTTGTCACCCAGAACACGATGAAAAGTCACATTCGGCGGTTGTACCGAAAGCTCGGTGTCCATTCGCGTGACGAGGCGGTGGCCGCGGCACACCGGCTCTCCTTGCTCGGCGCAGATCCGGTGCGCCAACGGTTCTCACCGTAGGTTGGTCTCCGCGTACACGGTCATCGCGTCGCGGATCAGCTCTGCCGTACCCGGACCGTGGACGTCGTAGTTGGCGCGGAATCGTGGATCGTCGACGTACATCTGTCCCAGTCCGATAAATGCGTCGGCGCTGGGAGTCTTTCCCTGCCAACCGGTTTTGACCCAGGTGAACTGGCGGTGGGTGATGGCCTGGACGGTGTCGGATTCGGGTCCGAGCCCGTCTGCTGCGGCTTTGCCGAACGCCGCGGCGATGTCTTTGTGCGCGTTCAGGTGAGACGTCTTCTCCTGCTCGGACATCGAGCGCCACCACTTGTCGCTGCTGGTGTATACGTCGCTACCCCACCGTTCGATCACCTCGTCTTTGTATTGAGCGTGGTCGAAGCCGTCGAATACTTCTTCAGGCATGAGTGGTAGTCCTTTCTCGGTTTTTCTCAATGTTGTTGTCACCGAATCGATCTGGCGACAAATCCGGGCGCGTTCTTGTTCGAGCAGTTCGAGGTGAGTGTGCAGTGCGGTTGTTGTGTCTCGTTCGCCGCCCAGAATCTCCGCTATGACCGGCAGTCCTAGGCCGAGTTCACGCAGTAGCAGGATTCGCTGAAGCCGAACCAGTGCTGTGTCGTCGTAGAAGCGGTATCCACCTGCTCCCGTTCGATGGGGTTTCAGTAGTCCCAGGTCGCCGTAGTGGCGCAGGGTTCTGCTGGTGGTTCCCGCAGCTTTGGCAAGCTCTTGGATGGACCATTCGGTCACTGTTTTCCACTCCCTTCCTCTATCGGTGCGCTGTATCCATTGTGTAAGTTGACGTAACGTCAAGGTCAAGGGGAATTTTGCACCTGATTTCCGCGGTCGTCACGAACGCGTCTCCAGCTGACCGATTCGATGAACTAACCAGGGTGATCCAGCTCACTTGATGATCGTATTGAATAGTTCAAGCGCCCTCTGTTGACGCTTTCTCATACCTCGATAACGATCACCTGAACAGAACGAAATGTGCTGAAGACAGGAACGGTGGTCACGATGACTGAACTGGTGTCGGGCGTAGCCCAGGCCAAGCCCTATGACCTCGACGATCGGTACCGGTCGGGATCGGGTCCGGTGTTGCTGACCGGTGTTCAGGCAATCGCTCGCGGATTCGTCGAACAGCATGTCCGCGACATCCGCGCAGGCAAGCGGATTGCCACCTTTGTCTCCGGGTACCAGGGCAGTCCCCTCGGCGGAGTGGACAAGATGCTCCACGGGATGCCCAAGGTGCTCGCCGAGCACGACATCACCTTCATACCGGGCTTCAACGAGGAACTTGCGGCCACCGCGGTGTGGGGTAGCCAAACAGACCTTCCTGCAGGAACCGCGACCCACGACGGCGTGACCGGCATCTGGTACGGCAAGGGGCCCGGCGTCGACCGCGCTACCGATACCATCCGCCACGCGAACATGTACGGCGTCAACCCCAGGGGCGGCGTCGTCCTTCTGGTGGGCGACGATCCTGCATCCAAATCGTCGACCGTACCCGCAGTGAGTGAGCGCTCCCTCGCAGCGATGGGCGTACCGGTTCTGTTCCCCCGCAACGCCGAAGAAATCATCACGATGGGCATGCACGCTGTTGCGCTGTCCCGCGCATCCGGTTGTGTTGTGGCGCTGAAGATCGTTGCCGACGTGGCGGACGGCGCGTGGACGGTTGACGGCAGCATCGCCGACTTCGACATCGTGGTGCCCGAGGTGCAGTTCGAGGGCAAGCCGTTTGTCTACAAGCAGCGCCAGATGGCGGCGCCGCCGGACAGCGTCATCGCAGAAGCCGACCTGTACGGACCCCGGTGGGATCTGGTGCAGGCCTACGGCGCCGCGAACAATCTTGATGTGATCGAGGTTGATCCGTCAGGTGCCAAGATCGGAATTGCCGCTACCGGAACCACATTCGACTCCGTACGTCAGGCTCTGACAGACCTGGGTGTCGACGACGCAGCCCTGCATCGTGCGGGAATTCGGCTGCTCCGTATCGGTATGCCGTACCCGGTGGTGGGGGAGTCGGTGCGAGAGTTCGCAACCGGACTCGAGCAGATCATCGTGGTCGAGGACAAGACGGCATTCATCGAGGCTCAGATTCGAGAGATCCTCTACGGAATCGATGATGCGCCTCGCATCATCGGTAAGCGCGACGGCCAGGGCCGTCTGCTCATGCCCGCGAGTGGTGAGCTCACCGCAGGCCGGTTGCTCGCCCCGTTGCGCCGCGTACTCAAGCCGCACGTCGAGCTCAAGCGCACCCTCCCTGCTCCGCTGTCGCTGAACGTGCTCTCCGCCAAGCGCACCGCGTACTTCTGCAGTGGGTGCCCCCACAACCGTTCCACCGCAATCCCCGAGGGTTCCATCGGCGGCGGCGGAATCGGTTGCCACACACTCGTCACCATGTCCGGCCGTGAGGACAGCGCTGTCACCGGTTTGACGCAGATGGGCGGCGAGGGCAGCCAGTGGATCGGGCAGGCACCGTTCACCGACGTGCCTCACCTGTTCCAGAACATCGGCGACGGCACCTTCTTCCATTCCGGTCAATTGGCTGTTCAGGCGTGCATCGCTGCAGGCGTGAACATCACCTACAAGTTGCTCTACAACGAGGTAGTGGCGATGACCGGTGCGCAGGACGCAGAAGGTGCCCTCTCCGTTGCTCAACTCAGCCACAAGCTGACCACCGAGGGCGTCAAGCAGATCATCATCTGTGCGGACGATCCGGGCCGGCACAGCAAGCGTGCCCTGGCCAAGGGCACCAAACTCTGGCACCGCGATCGTCTCGACGAAGCTCAGAAGGAACTTCGCGAGATCAAGGGCGTCACGGTCCTGATCTACGACCAGCACTGTGCGGCCGACGCGCGGCGTCAGCGCAAGCGTGGCACGTTGCCCACCCGCAACACTCGCGTCGTCATCAACGAAGCGGTGTGCGAAGGCTGTGGCGACTGCGGAGTGAAGTCGAATTGCCTGTCTGTTCAGCCGGTGGACACCGAGTACGGTCGCAAGACGAAGATCGACCAGACCTCGTGCAACACCGACTACACCTGCATGGACGGCGATTGCCCTTCGTTCGTGACCGTCGAACTGGTTCCCGGAAAGAAGGCTCCCAAGGCCGCTCGTCCGGTCCCGCCAGTGGTCGCAGATCCTGATCTGGGCCCGCTCACCACAACCCAGAATGTTTTCCTCGCAGGTATCGGCGGCACCGGCATCGTCACCGTCAACCAGGTGCTGGCAACAGCAGCGCTGCGCGCCGGCCTCGAGGTCGAGAGCCTTGACCAGATCGGTCTCAGTCAGAAAGCCGGACCCGTTGTCTCCCACTTGCGTTTCAGTTCCGGAGCGCTCGAGCCGTCCAATCGGCTCACCCCGCGCAGTGCGGATTGCATCGTTGCCTTCGACCTGCTGACCGCGACCGACAACAAGAACCTCGACTACGGCAACCACGAGTCGACCATCTCCATCGCCTCGACGTCGCAGACGCCGACCGGAGACATGGTCTACGACAAGGATGTTCGCTACCCGGAGGAGTCCTCCCTCTTGGCTCGCCTTGACAAGGTCTCGCGGACGCTGCGTTCGTTCGATGCACTTGCCGCGGCCCAGGAGTTGTTCGGTAACACGGCAGCAGCCAACTTCCTGCTCATCGGTGCGGCTTACCAAAGCGGGGGACTTCGTCTTCCGGCTGAGGCCATCGAAGAGGCGATCGGCATCAACGGTGTTGCCGTGGAAGCAAATATCGCCGCATTCCGCTGGGGCCGCGCGGCAATTGCCGACACGATTGCGTTCGAGGCCGTCACGACGCCTGCCAAGTCCGTCCGCACACCGGTCGTCGCACCGGCACACATGTTCGCCGGGACAACCTTGGCTGGTGAAACCCTGCGACTGGTGGAACTGCGTGCGGCGCAGCTCATCGAGTTCCAGTCCGTCAAGGTCGCTGCGCGGTACATCGATCAGGTTCAGGCAGTCTGGACCGCCGAGCGGGCCGCAACCGAGCGCACCGACTTCAGTGAAGCGGTCGCCCGCGGCCTGTTCAAGTTCACCGCATACAAGGACGAGTACGAAG
Organism: Rhodococcus sp. AD45-ID; assembly: GCF_003023755.1. Lineage (NCBI taxonomy): Bacteria > Bacillati > Actinomycetota > Actinomycetes > Mycobacteriales > Nocardiaceae > Rhodococcus > Rhodococcus sp. AD45-ID. The sequence continues at coordinate 564,849 of NZ_PYHL01000003.1, forward strand.
TTGCTCGCATGCTGGTCGATCCCGCCTTCATCGACGAGGTCAAGTCCCAGGTGCCTGCAGGGGAGAACCTGACATACAAACTGCACCCGCCGATTCTCAAGGTGATGGGTCGCAAGAAGAAGATCGGGTTCGGGCCGAAGTCGCATGTCGCGCTGAAGGTTCTGGCGAAGGGCAAGAAGCTCCGCGGCACCAAGCTCGATCCGTTCGGCTACATGCACGTTCGCAAGGTCGAGCGTGAACTGCTCGACCAGTACGAGACCATCGTCGCGGATCTGTCCCGCGCCTTGGGCGCCGAAGGTTACGACCGCGCCGTCGACATCGCGGCTCTCCCGGACATGGTTCGTGGTTACGAGGACGTCAAGCTCGGCAACGTCGAACTGTACAAGGCGCGCCTGCGTGAGTTGGGTGTCAACGGCTAACTCGGTACGAGGGATGACTGTGCCCCAGCGACATTGTCGCTGGGGCACAGTTGTGTTCCAGCGATATTGCCAATGAATCTTGACCTTGACGCTACGTCATGGTTGACACTGTGTTCATGCGAATAGGACAGCTAGCGGAGGCTGCTCAGACCACACCGAGGACTGTGCGGCACTACCATCGGCTCGGATTGCTCGCGGAACCCGTCCGGCGGGCAAACGGGTACCGCGAGTACACGATGGATGACGTCGTACGGTTGGTCCGCATTCGCTGGTTGGCCGAGCGGGGTGTTCCGTTGGGTTCGATAGCGGCGTTGTTCGCCGCAGACACCTCGGGAGAAGGGGTGAGCGATACCGTTGCCGATCTCCGAGCGTTGATCGGGGCAGTGGAAGTCGAACAGGCAAAACTGGCGCGTCGGCATGTCGGACTGACGTCGATGCTCGCGGACGCCGAGAGCGGCCGCACTGTGTCTGCCTTGCCTACGGACGTTGCGTCAGCTCTGACCGAGGCCGTCGATACCGCGTCGTCGCCGGGAGTGCAGCGCGCGCTCGAGCGTGAACGAGATCTTCTCGAGGTGCTGGCAATGACGGGAAGTGCTCCCGAGCAGTTTTTACACTCCTATGCGTCGGTGATCGCGGATGACGAGAAGCGTTCCCGTTACCTCGCGTCGCTGTCGGACTGGTCGAGTATCGAAGGGAAGGAGCCGGTTTCGATCGAGAGCGCGATTGGGCAGCTCGCATGCAGCATCCTGGCCCAATTCGACGAGCAGACAATTGCGGACCTGAGGGCCCAGTCAGACGTCGGGCTAGGCATGCCCGTCTCGCTCGACGATGTTGTTCCGGACCCGGCGCAACGTGAGGTAGTACTGCGGGTTCAGCGCGCGCTCGTGGCGCGAATAGTCGACGAAGGTGAGGGGCGATGACATTCTCGAACACAAAACTTGGGGCGTTGTGGCTCTGGATTCGTGGCCGTGACGCAGTTGTGGAGCAAGGCGCCGTCGTTGTTCGATCCAGCGGTGGATCATTGGTTCTTCCTGTCGCTTTCGGCGTTGCCACCGTCATCGAAATGGCGGTGCTGCACATTCTTGTGCCATGGATGTGGCTCAGTGTGATTCTTGCAGTGGCGTCCGTGTGGTCGTTGGTGGTGCTGTTCGGCTACCTGGCTCTGCATCGGGTTCATCCACATTTCGTGACGGACACACGGTTCGTGGTGCGACAATCCGGAACAGTTGTCGCTTCGATCGACCGAGAGTCTATGGCGTCGGCGGCGTGTGTGCGTCGATTCGACACAACAACACCGGAGTTAGAAGGCAGTCGGTTGACGTTGCCGAATCTCGACGGAACCAACGTCGATGTGGTTCTGCGACAACCGATCCACGTCGAACTTCCGGCGTTGATCCCGCGATACCGCCGGAGCGGATTTGTCGACAGGATCAGTCTGTACGTCGACGAACCCGCTGATCTGGTGGGCAATTTGTTGAAGGTGTCGTGAATGTAGTTGGGCTACTGCGGGTTTTGTACGCAGTTGGCGTACCGAACTGACCCGGCAACAACAGTCATCGCGATCTCGGTGGTGAGGAGTGAGTCGACACCTTCTGTGAACGGATCTTGTTTCAATACGACAAAATCGGCAGCTTTGCCCCGAACCAGTTGGCCGGTCACGTTTTCCCACCGACACGAGTAGGCCGCGTCCCGAGTGGCGTGTGCGAGAGCTTCCGCGAGAGGAAGTGCGTACTGCGGGAGGTTGGGTGGCAGTGACGGGTCGATGGCAGACATGCGAGTGGTGGCGATGAACATGTTAGGCAGCGGTGGGTGAGGCGCAGTCGGCGCGTCCGATCCCAAGGCGAGAACCGCACCGGCCTCGGTGAATTCGGGCCACGGGTAGGCACGATTCACACGGTAGTCGCCGAGCATTGCACGCCAGTTTTCTTGAATAGCAGGATCCGCATGAACTGGTTGCATGGAGGCGACCACACCGAGTCGGGCAAGGCGCTCGACGTTGTCTCGGGTGATCGACTCCAGGTGTTCCATCCGATGCCGCCGGGGAATATCCCCGTTGGTGGCTATCGCGTATTCGAGTGCAGTCAAACCGATCTCGGACGCCTCGTCGCCGATAGCATGCATGGCGATTTGCAGGCCTGCGGCGTCGGCGGCGGTCACGACAGGTATCAATGACTCCAGGTCCCAGATGGGCTCGGCGTTGGTGCCGTCCGAATACGGCTCTTTCATTGCAGCAGTGCAGCTGTCGATCACACCGTCGATGATGATCTTGATGCCCGCGACGGCGAGCCACGGACCTTGGACGCGATTGTGCAGCTCGATCACGTCATGAACTTGCCTGACATTATCGGCGTCGTTGTCCTCACGCGTCATCAGCCAATGTGCAGCGACCCGCAACGGCAGCGTTCCGTTCCCTGCGTCCAATGCTCTTTCCAGACAAGCTAATTCGTCCGGGCCAAGTGCCATGTCCACTGCGCCGGTTACGCCGTCTTCGAGATAACGGCGGAACGCGAGCGCCAGGGCAATGTCCCGGTCCTCGTCGGTTGCGAGTTCAGCCAGCTTCGGCCACACGTAGAGCATCACCGCGGTCTCGTACAGCATTCCGGTTGCTTCTCCGGTGCTCGGGTCTCGATCGATGCGACCACCGATCGGGTCGGGCGTGTCGGCATCGATGCCAAGTTCTCGTAGCGCCGCGCTGTTCACCCAGACAGAATGTAGATCGTTGGCATCGAGGTACACCGGACGGTCGGGCACGACGGCGTCGATCATTTCCCGCGTCGGGTGTTGCCCACCGAGTGCCGAGAACAGCCAACTGCGTCCAAGCAGACGAGGTGCATCGGGGTTCGATTCCGAGAAGGTGCGGATGCTGGTCTGGATATCGGCAATACTGGTGGCGTCGAGCAAATCGAGCTTCTGCAGTGAGAATCCCATCATGATCAAATGGGTATGCGCGTCGACAAAACCGGGAAGTACAACGGCGCCTTGGAGATCGACCACTTCGGCGTCAGGGGCAAGGATTTCCGCGAACTCGGACTCTCCCGAGAAAATGAGCTGCTGATCCTTGACGACCAGCGATTCGGCCCAGCCGCCCTCGGCGGCAGTGAAAATCTTCCCGTTGCGGTAGTGAGTGATGCGCTCATTCATGACTTTTCGTGATCCTTACGCGATGACGGCGGTGGTGACAGCGGCGCTGTGGTGACGATACGCACCCTCGGTGCGCGCGGACAGGCGAGATACCAAGGCGAGCGGGACCAGCAGAAGGAAGTTGATGGAGGCGATTCGTCGAGTATGGGGAGCGGCGCGTCGACCACTAAGTCTAGCGAATTTGATTCGTTAAATGTGTGTTTTGCGTGAATTTGGCGTCGCCGGTCTGTTTCTTGTTGTGAGGCATATGCTTCCGCAATGGCTGAGCTTGCCGAACGAACCCGCTACTTCGAGCGCTACGTCACTTTTATCGACGCGATCGTTGCCATCGCGATCACGCTGCTCGTTCTACCGTTGGTCGAACTAACCACCGACCACCATGGCACCACGTCCGAATTACTGCACGAGAACGCTGCACAGTTCTACTCCTTCGCGCTGAGCTTTCTGGTGATCTTCCGGCTGTGGTGGTCGCAGCATCGGCTGCTTCGTTTTGTGATCGACGCAGACAAGGTGGTTGTGCGCGGATTGGGGCTGTGGGTGCTGACCATCGTGTTCTTGCCCTTCCCGACGGCGTTGGTGGCGGCGCCGTCGCAGGATCTGGGAACCAGGGCTCTCTACATCGGGACGATGGCCGCCAGCGCTGCGTTCCTGGCAGTGGTCGCGTGGGGTCTGGTCCGCAAGCCGTCGTTGAGTGAGGAGGGTGCCAAACCGAATTTCACGGCCGAGATTGTCACTTTCCTGATACTGGTGGTGGCACTGCTCGTCAGTGTGCTCGTTCCGGCGACGTCGTATTTCCCGTTGTTCCTTCTCCTGCTCTCGTCGCCGATCGAGAAGCTGTGGGATCGAGTACAAACGAGAAACCCCGCTTAGGCTCGCCCTCGTGGAACCAGACCTTGACTACACGATGCCCGGACCGTTAACCGGACTCGACGGGGTGGATGTGCCGTCGCTCGAGCTGCTCGCCGTCGATCCCGTGGACATTTGCCGAGTAGTTCCCTACCTGGTCGTCCAACCCACCGATGCGCAGTCGCTGAATCTGTCCGCGGACAGATTCGACGAAAACCAGATCCGACCGGCAAACGTTCTGTTTCAACGGCTACTCGCACTGGATGCAGCTCCGTTGACCACTGCCCGGGAACCAGGCAAACGGGTCGTCGGAACCTGTCGGCACTTTGCTGTGATGAGTTGTGCGCTGCTGCGTCACCGCGGTATTGCCGCTCGTGTCCGCTGTGGCTTTGCCACTTACTTCCAGCCCGGGCAGGGCGTCGACCATTGGATCACCGAGTATCGGGACGATGACCGCGGACGTTGGATCCGCATCGACTCGGAGATCCTGGGGCAGAACATACTTCCTCACGCACATGACCTGCAGCCAGCAGAGTTCCTCAGCGGCGGCGAGGCATGGGTTGCGTATCGGCGCGGCGAGATCGACGCATCCCAATTCGGGGTGTACGGAACCGAGAACTGGGGGCCGGCCGAGATCCGTGGCAACGCTGTGAAGGATCTGGCCGCAGTGAACAAGGTCGAAACCCTGCCTTGGGACGAGTGGGGCCGCATGACCGACGCCTACGACGGAAAGACCGGTGCGGAGTACGACCTGCTGCTCGACGAGATCGCCGGAGTCTGCGCTTCCGACGATCCCATCGCCATGCGGGCACTTTACGACCACAAGGATTTGCGGGTACCGGACAGTCTGATTTGTTAATCATCTCGCTCGAGCGGTCCCGCGCGCCGAATGTGCGCCCGCGCGGATGATCGAGCGCGCGTCCGCACAATCGCCCTGCGGCGTCGTCGGTCCAGCGGGAATCTCGAGTTTGCTTCCGATGTTGAAAGAAATCCACGCCTTCGGGAATTGATCGGCCTCCGAGCACGTTACTTGAGTCAAGAACGCTCAACTTACTATTAGGAGGCTTCGGAATGCCAGCATTCTTCGGGCCCGAGGGTCCCGGTCGCATCGACCTTTCCCGGCTCATGAGCAGGGCCACCCAGCAACTCATGGCTGAGGCTGCTCGCGCAGCGTCTGCTCGCGGTGATTCGGATCTCGATGCACTGCACGTTCTCCGCGTCATGGCGGAGCAGGACCCGGTCCGCACGCTCATGCAGCGCGCCGGGGCCGACCCGAAAGCCGTGGTCGAGGCAATCGACCAGCGGCTCCCACAAGGTCGTGAGCAGGGTGGCTTCACTGCGCCCGTGCTCAGTAGCGCCGTAAAGACAGCACTACTCGAGGCACATCAGTTGGCTCGGGCACTGGGATCGACCTACATCGACCCCGAACACCTCTTCATCGCGTTGGCCGGCGACATGGATCACGTTACCGGTCGTCTGCTCGCTTCCGCCGGTGTGACGCCGGAGAAGTTGCAGAACGCCGTTCGGAATCCCAATGCGCCTGCCGAGGAAAGTGACTCCGACACTCCGATGCTCGACAAGTTCGGGGTGGACCTCACCGATCGCGCCCGAAACGGCGGCGTCGATCCGGTGATCGGCCGCGCCGACGAGATCGAACAGACCATCGAGATTCTCTCGCGTCGCACCAAGAACAACCCTGTTCTGGTGGGCGAAGCCGGTGTCGGTAAGACCGCCATCGTGGAGGGTCTGGCTCAGCGCATCGTCGACGGTGAAGTGCCGGACTCGTTGGTGGGCAAGAGAATTGTCCAGCTCGAACTGTCCAGCATGGTCTCGGGCACTCGGTACCGCGGTGACTTCGAGGAACGCCTCACCAAGGTCATCGACGAGATCACCGCCAACAAGGACGAGCTGATCGTGTTCATCGACGAGATGCACACCATTGCAGGTGCCGGCGGCGGCGCCGAAGGTGCGATGGATGCCGGAAACATCCTCAAGCCCAAGCTCGCTCGCGGTGAATTGCACATCGTCGGTGCCACCACGCTCGACGAATACCGCAAGCACATCGAGAAGGATCCGGCTCTCGAGCGTCGCTTCCAGCCTGTTCAGGTGGGGGAGCCGTCGATCGAGGACGCTATCGCGATCTTGAGTGGCTTGCGTAGTCGCTACGAGGATCACCACAAGGTGCACTACACCGACGAGGCGATCACGGCTGCGGTGGAACTGTCGGCTCGCTACATCGGCGACAGATTCTTGCCGGACAAGGCAATCGACTTGATCGACCAGGCCGGCGCCCGGCTTCGTTTGAAGACGGCCACCGTGGACACCGCTGCTCTGCAGCAACGTCTCGAGCAGCTCGAGAGCGACAAGGAGAAAGCCGTCGCCGACGAATTGTACGAGAAGGCGTCGCAGCTGCGTGACGAGATCAACAATGTCACACAGCGTCTCGAAAAGGCGGGGACCCAGGCTCCCGTTGCGGAGGAAACACCGGACGTGACTGCGGAGCAGATTGCCGAAGTTGTCGCTCGCGCAACGGGTATCCCGGCCAGCCAGATGACTCAGGCAGAGAAGGATCGCCTGCGTCGGCTGGAAGAGGAACTGCACAGCCGGGTGGTCGGTCAGGACGATGCTGTGCGCGCAATTGCACGCGCCGTACGTCGCAGCCGTACCGGTATGAGCGACCCGAATCGCCCCGTCGGTAGCTTCCTGTTCCTCGGACCCACCGGTGTCGGTAAGACAGAGCTCGCAAAAGCTTTGGCTGCCACACTCTTCGGTGACGAGAACAAGATGCTGCGCTTCGACATGAGTGAGTTCGGCGAGAGGCACACGGTCAGCAGGTTGGTCGGTGCACCTCCCGGATACGTCGGCTACGGCGAGGCCGGACAGCTCACGGAACAGGTGCGTCGTAACCCGTACTCGGTGATCCTGCTCGACGAGATCGAGAAGGCGCACCCGGACGTATTCAACACCTTGCTCCAAGTGCTCGACGACGGACGTCTGACCGACGGCCAGGGTCGCACGGTGGACTTCAAGAACACCGTCGTGATCATGACCAGCAACCTCGGCTCGGACATCATCTCGAGCAAGTCCGGTGGACTCGGCTTCATCACCGGTGACGCAGAGTCGGCTGAGAAGCCGCTGCGTGATCGTGTGATGGCTCGGCTGCGCGAGTCGATGCGACCTGAGTTCCTCAATCGTATCGACGAGATCGTGATCTTCCGCAAGCTCGACACCGAGCAATTGCACCGGATCACGGACCTGCTGCTCGAGGACAGTCGTAAGCGGTTGCAGTCCAAGGGTATCGAGATCGAGTTCACAGCTGACGCGGTGGACTGGATTGCCGAACACGGTCACCAGCCGGAGTTCGGGGCCCGGCCGCTTCGCCGCTCGATCCAGCGGGTTGTCGACGACAAGATCGCCGACATGCTGCTCGACGATCTTCTCGTAGAGGGCGGCAGCATCACCGTCGCGGTTGACGAGGGTGAGTTGGTGTTCAGCTAGGGGCTTCGCCCCCGTGCGCCTTTCTGGTAGTAGACGCTACCGGAAAGGCGCACAGGCGCGCTGCGCCCAAGATCTCCGCTGCCAGCGCGTCGTTGTGCCGGAAGAACCCCGCATTGGTGCGCGGACGGGGGAAGGCCGCAGACCAGTTGTGGCCGGCAACCCAAGGCCCGACAGCGAATCGACGGGGATGGACTGTGTTGTCGGCGCGGCAGATTCGCGACGTCCCGTCCACGGCCAGCTTTGCTGCGCTGTCAACGGTGGCCCGTAGTTCAACTGCCTCGCCGCGCCGGTGCAGGGAACGCAGCAGTGCGTCGCCGCTTGCACTGATGGAGGCAACGGGCAAGCGCGCTTCGATGAGGGTGCGCGTAGCCACGATGTCGGTATGGGACGCGCTGCGCGCGACGAACAATCCGTCTCCGGTCGACGGATCTATCTCGGTGGAGAAAACGGTATCGGGGCCCAGGAACTGCACTACGCCTGCTTCATTGAGCGCCAGCAGTTGCTCGAGTCGCTCCGGCGGCGGACCACTGGCGATGAAGCTGAAGAAGGAATGCAGCCAGCCCTCGACGTCCTTGGCGACAGATTCGGCCGGAATTCGGCCACGGCGCAACAACTCTCCGACGGTCATGTACGAGGACAGCAGTGCCGAGAAGACAGCGGCATCGGCGCTGAAATACGGATCCGATCTGCGCGAGATATCGGCGGCAATGTACTCACCGATCCGTTTCTGAACTGCGTCCAATCCGTCGTAACGTTCGCCGCCGAGCGGACGGTTGAGCTGCTCCAGGTCGATTCGGTCTTCCGCTTTCGGCACGGCGTTCTCGATCAATTCGTCCAGGCGCGGCGATCCCCAACTCAGTGAGGCAAATTCGGAGTCGAACTCTTCCCACGTGCCCACGGTCCGTTCCGGATGTGCAGCAAAAAGTTCGTAATAGTGCGCGCCCGCCAGTTCCTTCGAGGCCAACGGCCAGATATCTTCGTGGAAGTTCAGTGGGCCATCGCCAGGCACCAGATCTGCGGTGAAGAACCTCGGTAGCGGCGGTCGAGCGTCTTCAATCGAGTACGAGATCTTGGAGTGGTAGGGAACTCCTCGACGCGATCCCGCATACAGAAGTGGTTCCCTCCCTGACGGCGAGTACACGAGGTTGCCGTTGTCGGCTCGTTCGAAGACACCACCGCGACTCTCCGCGAGGAGCACCATCCAGTCGATGAACGCCAGTCCCAGGCCTGCGATCAGCACCGGCTCACCTTCGGCAATGACATCGGCGTCGAGGTCTGCGGTGTATCCGGGACCGACGTAGGTCAACCCGTGCTCGGCGGAGAAGTCGCTCAGTTGAATCTCCCTTGGGGCAGCTAAGGAGTCCGGATGTCCCTGGGCCAGGAGAACACTCGTTGCTTCTATCACGTCACCGTTGTCGAGACGGACGAATTGCGAACCGTGTACGTCGTCGATTTCGATCACCGATCGGCGATGAATTCGAACGACGACGTGCGGCGGTGCAGAGTCGACAGCCGACTGGAACACCCAATGCAAATAGCGGCTTTGCAAGGATCTCGACGCAAACGACGCCGGTGTGACGGTCGGAATCTCGTCGGCAATGTCGGGAAATGAACCAAGTTCTTCAGTGTTCTCGGCGACCCATTCGGCCAGAGTTGGACCCGGCACGATCGGACCGTCGACGATTGTGGTGCTGTCGGTGAACATCGTGACGTCGGCGGTGGTGGAGTTCATCCACAGCAGAGGGGCCTGGCTGCCACGCCAGATACGCCCGGCGCCAGGTGGATACGGGTCGACCACGTGAATCTCGAGTGGCGTCGGGTCTGCGTTTACCGCTTCTTGCGCGAGGATGCGTTCGAGAACGCCGGTACCGCGCGGGCCGCCGCCGACGATCACGATGACTGCAGCATCGCTCACAGACGTACGGGGTCGGTCGGCGTCCACAAATCCTCCATCGGACCTGGCAGAAAGCACCCACACCTCGGTAAAGGGGGTTGCTGCGACGTCAGGGAGCCAGGACTCTCGATCGCTCGAAGATGGTGAGCCCTATTTTTATCCGTTAAGGATGATGTGGCAAGGAATTTCGGACATCGGATCAGCGTGAATCAAACTGTTGTGACGATCATTCCTGCGGATAGGGTAGATGGCTACTGCTGTTCTGGCTCACCGATACCGGCCGGCCCAACTGAGGGAACGCGCGTTGAGCGCACGACGGTCGGTCGCACACCTTGCATCCTGCTCCGATCGGAACGATCGTGGCCGGGTCGTCCGTCTGAATGCCGCGTGAATAGACCATGCGGTCGGCGTAAGTGATGTCGCAACCAAGTCCGATGGCAAAATTACGTTCGGGGGCAAGATATCCCAACCCGCCGCTGTGAGTCGTGCGCGCAATCCACAGATACGTTCGCCCGTCCGGCATCGTTGCGACCTGAGTCAGGATGCGGCCCGGGCTGGCAAATGCTTCGTGTACCACCCACAGTGGGCAGCTACCGCCTACCCGTGAGAAGTGGAATGCTGTGGCGGACTGACGCTTCGATATATTTCCGGCGCGGTCGGTGCGGACGAAGAAGAACGGGATACCTCGCTGGCCGTGTCGCTGCAGAGTGGACAGGCGATGGCAGATCGTCTCGAACCCGACTTCGAACTTCAGGCTCAGAAGTTCGATATCGTATCGCAAGGTCTCGGCGGAGTTCAGGAATACGCTGTAGGGGAGTAGCAGCGCACCGGCAAAGTAGTGGGCCAGCCCGACGCGCGCGAGAGCAGCGGACTCCGCGGTTAGCGACTCATCTTCTGCCGCAATGGAATCAATGAGTTCTGCCTGTGTGAAGAAGGCCAACTGCATCGCGATCTGGAATGCGCGTTGCCCGGCGGAGAGGCGGCGGGCCAGGGTGAGAATTGATTTGTCGGCGTCGTAGAACCGTTTGGGCCCCAACTTGTCCGGCTCGTCAGTGCGGATGCGGACTGTGACGCCATGCTGATCGCGCAACAGTCGAGCCAGCTGAAGATCGAGTGCTCCGATGGTCAATTTGTTGTCGACAAACAGCTTTTCCGCGGCATCGTCGAGGGCTGCGATGTGATTGCGGCGATCGTAGAAGAAGTCGCGAACCTCTTCGTACGGCATGGGCATCAGGGCGGTCTCGGGTACTGCATCACCGGACAATTGTGTCGAGAATTGATCGAGTTGCTCCGTAGCGGCATGCAATCGTCTGTGCAGCATCACCAACGTACGTCCGACGGCCGGCATCCGGGCTACCAACTCGTCCACTTCGGCCAGGGATACCTCACCGGATTCCGATGTCTCGGCGAGAGCTTCGTGGACATCGGCAACCAGACGCGCATCGGAGTCCGACGCGAAGAACTGGACATCGAGGTCGAATTCGGAATTGAGTTTCAACAGAACCGGGACGGTCAGCGGGCGTTGATCGTTCTCGAGTTGATTGACGTAGCTCGGGGAGAGTTCGAGCACCTTGGCGAGTGCGGACTGTGACAGGTTGCGTTCGTCGCGCAGGCGTCGTAGACGGGCACCCGCATACATCTTTTTCATCGAATCTCCTCGGTACTGATGAAAGATCACACTACCGAGGCGAAGTTCGCAACGTTCGCAACTTTGCAAGGTCGCTGTTGCACAAATCGGCATATGCAAGCCCTTTTGTGGGGTCCTCCGCGCTGCGTAGCGTGCAAATAGATACCGAAACACGTGGAAAGAGGATCATGAAGACGCATCTCGTACGCACTCGCCGCTCGGCCGAAGAGTTCCCCAAGGATGAGCATCTGGCGTGGAAGATCGCGGAAGTTGCGACAGATTCCGTCGAGGTTGCCGATGCGACTGCCGACATGATCGTCAACAGAATCATCGACAATGCATCCGTCGCCGCGGCCTCCCTGGTGCGCCGTCCGGTCGTCAATGCCCGTGCGCAGGCACAGGCTCGTCCCTATACCCCCGGCGCTACGGTCTTCGGTGTCAGTGGCACCTTCTCACCGGAATGGGCAGCGTGGGCCAATGGCGTCGCAGTTCGTGAACTCGACTTCCACGACACCTTCCTCGCCGCTGAGTACTCGCATCCCGGTGACAACATTCCACCGATCCTCGCGGTGGCCCAGCACACGGGGCGCGACGGCAAGGACCTGATCCGCGGACTTGCAACGGGATACGAAATCCAGATCGACCTGGTTAAGGCAATCTGCCTGCACGAGCACAAGATCGACCATGTCGCTCACCTCGGCCCCTCGGCCGCCGCCGGTATCGGAACCCTGCTCGGCCTCGACACCGAGACGGTCTACCAGGCGATCGGTCAGGCACTGCACCTGACGACGGCCACCCGTCAGTCCCGCAAGGGCGAAATTTCCAGCTGGAAGGCATACGCCCCGGCGTTGGCCGGCAAGGTTGCCGTCGAAGCTGTTGACCGTGCGATGCGCGGGGAAGGTGCCCCCTCGCCGATCTGGGAAGGCGAAGACGGCGTCATTGCGTGGATGCTCGGCGGACCCGAGAAGGAATACCACGTTCCGCTGCCCGGTACCGGTGAGTCGAAGCGTGCGATCCTCGATTCCTACACCAAGGAACATTCCGCGGAGTACCAGAGCCAGGCTCCGATCGACCTCGCACGTCGGATGCGTTCCCGTGTAGGCGATCTCGATCAGATCGCGTCGATCGTCCTGCACACCAGTCACCACACGCACGTCGTGATCGGCACGGGTTCCGGTGATCCGCAGAAGTTCGATCCCACTGCTTCGCGTGAGACACTTGACCACTCGGTGATGTACATCTTCGCTGTGGCCTTGCAAGACGGTACATGGCATCACGAGCATTCCTATGCTCGCGAGCGTGCACAGCGCCCGGACACGATCGAGTTGTGGAACAAGATCTCCACGCGCGAAGACCCCGAATGGACCCGCCGCTACCACTCGATCGATCCGGACGAGAAGGCATTTGGTGCCCGCGCCGAGATCACTCTCGAGAGCGGTGAGGTCATCATCGACGAACTCGCCGTGGCCGACGCACATCCGTTGGGCGCGCGTCCGTTCGCTCGCGATCAGTACATCGCAAAGTTCCGCACCCTCGCCGAGGGCGTCATCGAGCCGGGCGAGCAGGACCGCTTCCTCGACGCTGCGCAGCGCACTGCAGAGCTGAAGGCGGGTGAGCTGAACCAGCTCACCTTCACTGTCTCCGACGACGTACTCGCTCGGGCACCCAAGGTCACCAAGGGGATCTTCTGATGACGGGCCTCATCGCAGCCTCGACGTCCGCCGCGGACAAGCGCATCGCTTTCCGGGCAGGCTTGACGTCCGGTAAGATTCAGCGACTACCTGGTGCCATCAATCCGTTGACGGCCAAGCTCATTCAGGAAATCGGGTTCGAAGGGGTCTACGTTTCCGGCGGGGCCTATTCTGCCGGACTGGCGCTTCCCGACATCGGGTTGACCACGCTCACCGAGGTGGCCGGCCACAGCAAGCAAATTGCCCGCGTCATCGATCTTCCGACGCTCATCGACGCGGACACCGGATTCGGTGAACCCATGAGTGCGGCCCGCACGGTCACGATCTTCGAGGATGACGGCATAGCCGGTTTGCACCTCGAAGACCAGATCAACCCCAAGCGCTGCGGGCACCTCGACGGCAAGGCAATTGTGTCTACCGAGGACATGGTGCGACGTATTCGGGCGGCCGTGTCTGCGCGCCGCGATCCGAACTTCGTGATCTGCGCCCGAACCGACGCCGCGGGAATCGACGGTATCGATGCCGCGATCGAGCGTGCCAAGGCCTACACCGATGCCGGCGCCGATCTGATCTTCACGGAGGCTCTCGCCACCGAGGCCGACTTCGAGAAGTTTCGCGCGGCAGTCGACGTTCCGCTGCTCGCCAACATGACCGAGTTCGGAAAGTCGAATCTCATCTCGGCAAAGACGTTGGAAGAGATCGGCTTCAACGCCGTCATCTACCCCGTGACCACCCTCCGGCTGGCGATGTTCGCCATCGAAAAGGGACTTCGCGAGATTCATGCAGAAGGCACTCAGGAAGGCCTGCTCGGTGAGATGCAGCACCGCAGCCGTCTCTACGAGCTTCTCGAGTACGAACGTTACAACGAATTCGACAGTGGCATTTTCAATTTCAGTTTGGAGGGGAGTAGGACATGACCGAACAGATTCCGACGATCTACAAGGGTTTGGCGGGAGTTGTCGTTGACACGACGGCGATCTCCAAGGTGGTGCCCGAGACGAATTCGTTGACGTATCGCGGTTATGCGGTGCAGGATCTTGCCGCCAACTGCAGCTTCGAAGAAGTTGCGTACCTGCTCTGGTATGGCGAACTGCCAACTCCGGAGCAACTCGAATTGCTGTGTCTACGTGAGCGTGCGGCCCGTCGCGCTGATCGGTCACTTCTGTCACTGCTGACGAAGATGCCGGACAACTGTCATCCGATGGACGTGGTCCGCACTGCCATCAGCTATCTCGGGGCCGAAGATCCAGCGGAGGACGACAATTCGGCGCCAGAGAATCTTGCGAAGGCACTTCGAATGACGGCAGTTCTGCCGACGATTGTCGCAGCCGACTTCCGTCGTCGTCGTGGCCAGGATCCCACCCCGCCGCAGTCCGAACTGGGTTTCGCCGAGAACTTCCTCAACATGTGCTTCGGCGCGGTACCGGACGAGGCAATCGTCAAGGCTTTCGAAGTATCCCTGATTCTGTACGCAGAGCACAGCTTTAACGCCTCGACGTTTGCGGCTCGTGTCGTGACCTCGACGCTGTCCGACATCTACAGCGCTGTCACGGCGGCCATCGGTGCTCTCAAGGGCTCGTTGCATGGCGGTGCAAACGAAGCCGTCATGCACGACATGCTCGAGATCGACGATCCCGATCGTGCGGAGGCATGGATGTCGGCCAAGTTGGCCGCCAAGGACAAGGTGATGGGCTTCGGACACCGTGTCTACAAGAACGGTGACTCGCGGGTTCCGACCATGAAGGACGCCCTCATCGAGGTCGCTGCGGTCACCGATGGCGAGAAGTGGGTGCAGATGTACGACATCCTCGAGAAGACGATGGTCAGCGCCACCGGAATCAAGCCGAACCTCGACTTCCCCACGGGTCCCGCTTATTACCTCATGGGCTTCGACGTCGAGATGTTCACTCCCATCTTCGTGATGAGTCGAATCACCGGGTGGACGGCGCACATTATCGAGCAGGGGCAGTCCAACGCCCTGATCAGGCCGCTGAGCCAGTACTCCGGCGTGCCGCAGCGAACGGTCGTGGCCTGACACCTTCAGACTGCGTCGGTGAGGTTCGGTTCTGGCATCACCGTCTCCTGGCCTCGTCGACGCTTCTCCACGCATGGCCCGCACATTTCCGTGCGGGCTATGCGCATTTCGCGGTACCGAACCACACTCGACAGCGAGGTTTTCTTCTTCATGTTCTCCAAAGTGCTTGTCGCCAACCGAGGCGAAATTGCCATTCGCGCGTTCCGCGCTGCCTACGAACTAGGTGCCGGAACGGTGGCTGTGTTCCCGTACGAGGATCGGAACTCGATCCACCGGTCCAAAGCCGATGAGAGCTATCAGATCGGGGAGAAGGGGCATCCTGTTCGTGCGTACCTGTCAGTGTCGGAAGTGGTTGCAGCAGCGAAGAAGGCGGGCGCCGACGCCGTCTATCCGGGTTATGGATTTCTTTCGGAGAACCCTGAACTCGCGGCAGCATGTGCCGAGGCGGGTCTTACGTTCGTGGGGCCGTCGGCCGAGGTGTTGGAGTTGACGGGAAACAAGGCCCGCGCAATCGCAGCAGCGCGAACAGCGGGACTGCCGGTTCTCGAGTCTTCCGAACCGTCCACCGACATCGACGCGCTGATGAAAGCTGCGGAGTCGATGGAGTTCCCGATTTTCGTGAAAGCAGTCGCTGGCGGCGGCGGGCGGGGGATGCGCCGCGTTGCCGAACGCTCACAGTTGCGGGAATCGATCGAAGCTGCTGCCCGAGAAGCTGAGTCGGCGTTTGGTGACGCTACGGTATTTCTCGAGCAGGCAGTGGTCGACCCTCGCCATATCGAGGTGCAGATCCTCGCTGACGGCGAGGGCAACGTTATCCACCTGTTCGAGCGCGACTGCAGTGTGCAACGACGCCATCAGAAGGTCGTGGAAATTGCGCCTGCTCCAAACCTTCCGGCCGGACTGCGCGAGAAGATCTGTGCCGATGCCGTGGCCTTTGCGAAAGCCATCAACTACTCGTGTGCCGGCACTGTCGAGTTCCTGCTCGACACTCGTGGCAACCACGTGTTCATCGAGATGAACCCGCGAATCCAGGTGGAGCACACTGTCACCGAAGAAGTCACGGACGTCGATCTGGTTCAGGCTCAGCTCCGAATCGCTTCGGGTGAGACCCTCGCCGATCTGGGACTTCGGCAGGAGTCGATCGTTCTGCGCGGCGCCGCACTTCAATTGCGCATCACTACCGAGGACCCGGCAAACGGCTTTCGGCCGGACACCGGGCGCATCACCGCTTACCGCACACCGGGTGGTGCCGGGGTCCGCCTCGACGGCGGCACGACACTCGGTGCGGAAGTCGGCGCTCATTTCGATTCCATGTTGGTGAAGCTGACCTGCCGCGGACGCGATCTCCCCACAGCCATCTCGCGGGCCAGGCGCGCAGTCACCGAATTCCGCATTCGTGGAGTTTCCACCAATATCCCCTTCCTGCAAGCAGTTCTAGACGACGCGGACTTCCGTGCGGGCGAGGTGACAACATCGTTCATCGAGGAACGTCCCCGGCTTCTCACGTCGCGGGTATCGGCAGACCGGGGAACGAAGATCCTCACCTATCTCGCCGACGTGACGGTGAACCAGCCGAACGGAAAGCGGCCGTCGCAGGGCTATCCGCACGACAAACTCCCGAAAATCGACCTGACCACGACACCGAAAGACGGTTCCAAGCAGCGACTTGTGGAGTTGGGTCCGGCCGGTTTTGCTGCTGCCTTGCGTCAGCAGAATGCCGTGGCCGTCACGGATACCACATTCCGTGACGCGCATCAGTCACTTCTCGCGACCAGGGTTCGTACCAGCGGTCTCCTCGCGGTGGCCGGCCATGTGTCTCGGATGACTCCGGAACTGTTGTCCATCGAGGCTTGGGGTGGTGCAACTTATGATGTGGCGCTCCGCTTCTTGAAGGAAGATCCATGGGAGAGGCTCGCGGCGTTGCGTGAAGCAGTTCCGAATATCTGCTTACAGATGTTGCTGCGTGGCCGTAACACCGTCGGGTACACGCCGTATCCGGAAAAGGTGACCACCGCGTTCGTGGAGGAAGCTGCCCGTACCGGCGTCGATATCTTCCGAATCTTCGACGCTCTCAACAACATAGATCAGATGCGACCGGCCATCGACGCAGTCCGCGAGACCGGCACGACAGTCGCGGAGGTGGCGCTCAGTTACACCGGTGACCTGTCGAATCCCGCGGAGAAGCTCTACACGCTCGACTACTACCTCCGCCTCGCGGAGGAGATCGTGGAAGCGGGAGCTCACGTTCTCGCGATCAAGGACATGGCAGGATTGCTTCGGGCACCTGCCGCCGCGACTCTCGTTTCCGCACTGCGGAGCAACTTCGACCTTCCGGTGCACGTCCACACCCACGACACTCCGGGCGGACAGCTCGCGACTTACCTGGCGGCGTGGCAGGCCGGCGCCGACGCGGTGGACGGCGCCTCTGCTCCGATGGCCGGAACCACCAGTCAGCCGGCGTTGTCGGCGATCGTGGCTGCCGCGGCTCACTCCGAGTACGACACTGGAATTGATCTTGCGGCCGTGTGCAACCTGGAACCCTACTGGGAGTCATTGCGAAAGGTGTACTCACCGTTCGAGTCCGGTGTTCCGGCGCCGACCGGCCGGGTCTACACACACGAGATTCCCGGTGGCCAGCTGTCCAATCTACGCACCCAGGCAACGGCATTGGGTCTAGGTGATCGTTTCGAGGATGTCGAGTCGAAGTATGCGGCGGCAGACCGGATGCTGGGGCGTCTCGTCAAGGTGACGCCGTCATCGAAGGTGGTCGGCGACTTGGCTCTTCACCTGGTGGGTGCGGGAGTGAGCGCCGATGAGTTTGCTGCAGATCCTGCGAAGTTCGATATCCCCGAATCGGTGATCGGCTTTCTGCGTGGCGAATTGGGTACTCCGCCGGCAGGTTGGCCGGAGCCGTTCCGTACCAGGGCATTGGAAGGCCGTGGTCCGGCAAAGCCCGAGGTGAAGCTGTCCGTCGAGGATACGAAAGCGCTTGACGGAGAATCCGGGGAAGTCCGGTCGACGTTGAATCGGTTGTTGTTCCCCGGTCCGACACGGGACTACCTGGAACACCTCGAGCATTACGGCGACACCTCGAGGCTTTCCGCAAATCAGTTCTTCTACGGTTTGCGCCGCGGCGAGGAACATCGCGTGAAACTCGAACCTGGCGTGGAACTGATCATCGGACTCGAAGCGATCTCCGAGCCGGACGAGCGCGGGTTCCGGACGGTGATGTGCATCCTCAACGGTCAACTGAGGCCGGTTTCGGTGCGAGACCGGAGCATCGCCGACACCGTTCCGGCTGCAGAGAAGGCTGACCGGAGCGTTCCTGGACACGTTCCCGCACCATTTGCCGGAGTGGTGACATTGACTGTCGAACCGGGGCAGAAGGTCTCGGCTGGTGACACGGTTGCCACGATCGAGGCGATGAAGATGGAGGCCTCGATCACCGTGCCATGCGCCGGTTTCGTGGGCAGGCTCGCCATTGCCCCGTTGGCACAGGTGGAGGGTGGTGACTTGCTGGTGGTGATCGAGCCGTAAGTACTTCCGATCGACGCCGGGCATCGTGTTACTAGAGCAGTTGCCCTCGGATAAGTCCGTAGTCTTCGCGCAGCCATCGGGTGAACTGGTCGCCGTCCATCTCGGTGGCCTGTACCCGCGGTAAGGCGCAGGGGTCGTCACTGCCGATCGCTGGCATGGGCACGCTGGTGCACGCGACGTCGATGCCGAGTTCGCGGACCGCAGCCCGGGCAGTGTCGTCGAAACGCCCGTACGGGTACGAGAATCGAGTGATCGGACGGCCGGACAGCTCCTCGATCTTGCGGTGTCCGGCGCTGATCTGCGTGCGCTGCCGCTCGGCCGGAAGGTCTGTCAACGAGACGTGGTCGAGCGTGTGACTGCCGAGGGTGATCAGCGGGTGATCTGCGAGTTGCGCGAACTGTTCCGCGTCGAGGGCCACTCGCGACGTTGGCGTCGTCGCCATTCGACCTCCCCAGGCCAGCACATGATCGATCGCGTCGTCCTGCTCGGTCGGCTCCAGCACGACGATTGCGTCCCAGAGCGCGCGAAACAACGCTTGACGGGAGGTTGTGATCTCGCCGCTGTCGGCACGCCAGCGCGCATTCGTCGCGCTGTCGCCGGGGCGCTCGTTCAGCGTGAAGGTCCGCCGGCCGTTCCCGAACGGAAAATCCAGCCGATCCGGTAGTGGTTCACCGCTCGGCACGGCGCGTTGCAAACCGTCCCACCAGAATTCGCGGGTGCGACCGACGGCGTTTCCGATGACAAAGATGGTCGCCGGAATCTCGTAACGCTCGAGTACCGGCAATGCGGCGACAAGATTGTCGACGTAACCGTCGTCGAATGTCACGGCCAACTGGGAACCGGTGCGCGTATAGGCATCGCTGCCCGCAAAGTTCGCGAGGTCGACGGCGGCACGCGCCTGGGCGAGTACTGCCATCTGGTCGTCGAATGCGTTCGGGGAGATGCAGATTGCCCAGGGGTCGTAGGTCTCCTCGCTGATGCAGTGGTACATCAGGATGCCGCCGCGGCGCCGTTGTTTCCGGGCGCGTAGTCGGAGCATCCGGGCGAGGGCGTCACGCCTCGACATCGTCGCCCTTGCGTGCCGCGACCGTCACGATGACGGGGTACTCGGGGTCGAAGACGTTCAGTTCCTGCCTCTTCAACTCGCGGTCGGCCATGCCGTGCAGGAACGCTGTAGCCGACAGCACATTGCCGAACGCCCGCACGTCGACGCTCTCGCGGGGGAAGGGGCCGCCGAACAGTCGATTCACGGCCAATTCCGTGAACGACCAGTACCAGGTCGAGTTCCACACCGGGTCGGCGATCTGACTGATGCCGGGCACGGTGCACAGCACCACTCCGCCGGGCTTGAGAATGCGATGGAGCGTCGCCACTGCGGCGTTCGTGTCGAAGATCATCTGCAGCGTCTGCGTCAGGATGATGCAGTCGTAGGTGTTGCTCGGCACGTTCGGTGCGTCGGTGAGATCGGCGACGTAGGTTGCGTCTTCCACGTCTGCGACGTGCAGCATGTCCGAACGGGTGACACCCTCGCCGAAAGCCTCGGTGTAGGTCCGCTCGCCGATCTCCAGCACGGATCCGGTGATCAGGTGGCTGTTCGTGTCGAGAAAGCCCTCGATGTAGAAGCGATCGATCGGACGTCCACGCTCGAAACCGTATTCACGGCAGATCGGCTCGATCCTTCGGAGGTCGCCGAAACGCACCTTGCCGACGCGCGGCTTCTGTCGCCGATCATTGATTACTCGGAGCACACGGCGGTAGTTGTCTTCACCCAGAACCGTGCGGGCAAGTGAAGTCCTACTGCGCTGGAGAAGCGTCATCGTCAATCCGTTCTCGGTGTCGGCCAACGGAGTCGGCACAGCAGGCGCAGTCGTCCGAGACCTGGGAACCAGCTGTGTACTCCCTGTGAGTTAGGCGAACCTTACCTAAGGTGGATGCGGCAGCTGTCAGGGGGTCCCGCTGGAATCTCCCAGGGGCGAACGAAGAGCTCGGTGCGACCGGAACGACGACGACGCCGCACAGGAGTCCCACCGAAATAGCGGGGACCTGTGCGGCGTCGAGTCGAGCTATGTGGTTGTGCTTATCGATCTGCCTGCGTGGCCGGGAGGATACGTGCGCTGACCTCACCGAACCCGATGCGTGAACCGCCGGCTGCTGGTGCGGTGGCCGAGATGGAGATGACATCTCCGTCTTCGAGGAAGGTGCGAGTCTCGTCGCCGACAGCGACGGGTTCTTTTCCGCCCCAGGTCAGTTCGATGAAGGCGCCGCGCTGGTTCTTCTCGGGGCCCGAGATGGTTCCGGACGCAAAGAGATCGCCGGTACTCGCGACCGCTCCGTTGATGGTGGTGTGGGCCAACATCTGCGCGGGTGACCAGTACATCTGCGCGTACGGCGGACGGGAGACGACGTGACCGTTCCATTCGACAGCGAGGTCGATGTCGAGTCCCCACTTTTCCTCGCCGCGCAGGTAGGGGAGGGGTTCGGGATCCTGGACGGGAGTGTCGATGCGGGCAGCTTCGAGAGCCAGAAGCGGGACGACCCACGGGGAGATGGACGTGGCAAAGCTCTTGCCCAGGTTGGGGCCGAGCGGGACGTATTCCCACGCCTGAATGTCGCGGGCAGACCAGTCGTTCACGACAACGGCGCCGAAGACGTGGTCGGCAAATTCGTCAGGCGTGATGGAATCGCCCATCTTCGAAGGGGTTCCGACGATGAATCCCATCTCGGCCTCGATGTCGAGGCGGCGCGACGGTCCGAAATCCGGGTTCGCCTGGTCAGGGCTCTTGCGCTGGCCACAGGGACGAATGATGTCTGTGCCGGATACGACGACGGTGCTCGAACGCCCGTGGTAGCCCACGGGAAGGTGCTTCCAGTTGGGCATCAGGGGAGCGGAATCCGGGCGGAAGAGACGGCCGAGGTTGGTGGCGTGATTCTCCGACGCGTAGAAGTCGACGTAGTCGGCCACTGTGATCGGCAGATGCATCTCGACGGAGTCGATGGAAAAGACTGCGTCGGAGGGGATTTCTCCGGTTGCAAGTTCGGTGATCTGGTTGCGCACGGATACCCAGCGATCGCGGCCTTGTGCCATGAACGCGTTCAACGTCGGTTCCGAGAAGACGGAATCGCTCAGTGCCACTGCAAGGTCGATGACAGAGTCACCCACTCGAACGCCGACACGCGGAGCGCCGCCTGCGGGGGAGAACACACCGTATGGCAGATTGTCGAGCCCGAAGAGCGAGTCGGCGGGAATGTTGATGGTCGTCATGGTCATGCGAGTGTTCCTTCTGTCTTCTCGGACCGGTTGATCAGTCCCAGGTCTTCGAGTTCGGTCAGTGGGTCCGAGATGCTGCAGGTGCCGAACGAGAGGAAGCGTCGACGCACGTCCTGGTCATCGAGTTCGGACACGCTGTGTGCGATAGTGGTTCCGTCACGTTCTGCCAGTGCGGCAACTACATCGGACCGATCTGCGCCGGTCGCCGCAGCGCCGACTGCCGACAGGATGTTGAGGAAGCCGTGCTGCTCGAAACCCGTGTCGGGATCTGTGTTCCGTACGGCATGATGCAGCCCTGCGGTGGCCTTGAACGGAATACCAGCGCGGACAACGGAAATGATGGCGTCAGCGAGTTCGTTCTCGTCGGGATACGCCTCGGCCTGAACGCCGCCGGTGCGGAACTTCGCGCTGTAACCGGCCTTTTCCAGCGCGGCAATGTAGCTGTCGCGTCGATCGTCGCGGGGAACCTCGACAAAGATGTCGATGTAGGGATACGCGGCGTGAATGCGCGCCAGCTCGTCGAAAGCATGATCGGCCGCTACGCCGGAAGGTGTTCCAACCTCCACCGCTACGACGTCGACGCCGGGGATGGCCAAGGCCTTTGCCACTGCGGCCGCGACGGCGTCCGGGCCGGCAGGAACCGTGAGACTCAGTGCCAGAGGATGATCGGTAGAAACGTGAGCGGAGAGTTCGTCCAATCGCGGCGCGGGGAAGACGAACGGGCCGACCAATGCTGAGTAGCCGGCTTCGAGGTAGGACTGATGCGATGGAACTGCTTCGGCGAGAGGAGCATTGCCGGGTGGGAACAGGGCGGCGTCGTCGCACAGACCGCGCAGAAGTGGGGAGATGACGGTCATTGTGCAGGCCCCCGTCCGGCCCAACTCCAGGCGTAGTTGTCATCTTCGCAGGCCAATGCGCCTTCGCCGAGTTCGAGCGGCCGGAACGTGTCGACCATGACGGCCAGCTCGTCGAAGAACTCTGCACCGATGCTGCGCTCGTACGCTCCTGGCTGCGGGCCGTGTGCGTGTCCGCCGGGATGAACCGAGATGGAACCCTGGCCGATGCCGGAACCCTTGCGTGCTTCGTAGTCGCCGCCGCAATAGAACATGATCTCGTCGGAGTCGACATTGGAGTGGTAGTACGGCACGGGAATCGACAGCGGGTGGTAGTCGACCTTGCGTGGCACGAAGTTACAGATCACGAAGTTGTTGCCCTCGAACGCCTGATGCGCCGGCGGCGGCTGGTGAACGCGGCCGGTGATGGGTTCGTAGTCGGAGATGTTGAACGTGTACGGGTACAGGCAACCGTCCCAGCCGACCACGTCGAAGGGATGCGTCGGGTAGACCATGCGGGTTCCCACGATGCCGGCCGACGTCCGGTGCTTGACCAAGACCTCCACATCGGTACCTTCGGCGATCAGGGGAGCCGTGGGTCCGTGTAGGTCGCGCTCGCAGAACGGTGCGTTCTCGAGCAACTGGCCGAATCGTGAGAGGTAACGCTTGGGCGGAACGATGTGGCTGTTCGCTTCGATCGCGTAGGCGCGTAGTGGCTTGTCGCCCTTGGGGATCCAGCGATGCGTCGTGGACATCGGGATGAGGACGTAGTCGCCTTCGCGTGCTTCGAGTGCGCCGAATACCGTTTCGACAGTGGCTTCACCGGATTCGATGTAGACCATCTCGTCGCCGATTGCGTTGCGGTACAGGGGCGATGCCGCGCCGGCAATGACGTAGGACAGGCGGACGTCGGCATTGCCGAGGATCAGGCGCCGTCCGGTCACCACATCCGTTTCGGCCCAGATGCTTTCCGGGAACAGGTCGTGCAGCTTCAGATGCCGCGGTTTGAGTGGGTGATTGGGCGTGGTGCTCTGGTCACGCAGTTCCCAGACCGTGGCGTCGACGATCGCCGACGGAATCTCGCGGTGGTACAGGAGTGACGAGTCGGAGGAGAATCCTTCTTCGCCCATCAACTCCTCGTAATAGAGGTTTCCTGCTTCGTCACGGTGCTGAGTGTGACGCTTCGGGGGGACATTGCCGAGTTGTCGGTAGAACGCCATGTCCGGCCTCCTTCTGTGCTGTTTCCGTCTGACTCACGTTGACCAGATAGTAAACACATTAACTAAAATGATGTGACAGGTGCAACCCTTCAGGGGGTGCGGGGTGTGTTGTTAGTTCCGTCCGCGCACGTCGAACTGGCTGCGATTGCTGATCAGTTTGTCCAGGAGCATCACAAGAATCCGCTGCTCAGCTTCGCTGAGGACGCTGACCCACGCGTGTTCGCGCTCGTTCTGCTCGCGAAACGCCTCGACCATCGCGTCTCTGCCCATCTCGGTCAGGTAGAGCTGCACCGAACGGCCGTCGTTCTCGGTAGGGCGACGATCGATCAGGCCGTCGGCCAGCAGTGATTTGGACAGGTTCGACACGGCCGCCCGACTCATTCCAGTGAGCTCGGCAGCGGCTTTCGGCTCGATCGGCCCGGCCAGCCAGGTCACGAACATCAGGCGGAAGGATGACCACGACCAGCCGCGTGGTCGGTGTATCGACGACTC
The DNA here is from genome assembly GCF_003023755.1 of Rhodococcus sp. AD45-ID. Classification (NCBI taxonomy): domain Bacteria; kingdom Bacillati; phylum Actinomycetota; class Actinomycetes; order Mycobacteriales; family Nocardiaceae; genus Rhodococcus; species Rhodococcus sp. AD45-ID. The sequence continues at coordinate 589,350 of NZ_PYHL01000003.1, forward strand.
GAGGTCATACGTGACCACGTTGGATGCGCGGTTGAGTGTCAGGAGAACCTCGGTGGCGAGGTGGTGGCGAAAGCCGTGCTCGTCGGACAGTCTTTTGTTCGCCAACTCGATGAACGACCAAAAATTGAGCTCTCCGGCCGTTCCCTGAGTTTCTTCTGCTGCGGCTTCCATGGCGTCACTCTAGCGCGATCAAGAGGCACGTTTGTATATGAATGTACTAAAAAGGCGCGAAGCGCCTGTGCGCCTTTCCGGTAGTGCCGACTACCAAAAAGGCGCACAGGGGGGCGGAGCCCCCTACAACTCCGCTCGCACCAGCTTTGCCGCCTCGACGAGGTTACGCAGCGACGCTTCTACCTCGACCGGACCTCGTGTCTTCAAGCCGCAGTCAGGATTGACCCACAACCGTTCCACCGGGACAGCCTCGAGTGCTTCACGCAGCGAGCCGGCAATCTCGTCGACGCTCGGCACCCGCGGAGAGTGAATGTCGTACACACCGGGGCCGACGCCAAGGTCGAACCCGACGGCGCTGAGGTCGTCCAAAACCTCCATGTGCGAGCGGGCCGCCTCGATCGAGGTGACATCGGCATCCAGTCCCGCGATCGCGCCGATCACGGCACCGAACTCCGAGTAGCAGAGATGGGTGTGGATCGCCGTGGAATCCGCGACGCCCGACGTTGCCAGTCGGAACGACCCGACCGACCAGTCCAGGTATGCCGACTGATCGGCGGCCCGCAACGGGAGCAGCTCACGAAGTGCGGGCTCGTCTACCTGGATGATGCCGATGCCGGCAGCCTGTAGGTCGACGGTTTCGTCCCGAATCGCCAGTGCAACCTGATTGGCGGAGTCGGCAAGTGGCTGATCGTCACGCACGAACGACCACGCCAGAATCGTGACCGGTCCCGTGAGCATCCCCTTGACCGGTTTGTCGGTCAGTGACTGCGCGTAGGTGATCCAGTCGACTGTCATCGGCTTCGGCCGGGAGACATCGCCGTAAAGGATCGGCGGACGTACACAGCGTGTTCCGTACGACTGCACCCAACCGTTCGCGGTCGCGAAGAATCCCTCGAGCTGTTCGGCGAAGTACTGGACCATGTCGTTGCGTTCGGGTTCTCCGTGCACGAGCACGTCCAGGTGCAACTTCTCTTGGAGCGCAACCACATCCGCGATCTCGGCGCGCATGCGCGAGATGTATTCGCCTCCGTCGATCTCGCCCTTGCGCAATGCCGCACGAGCCACCCGAATCTTGGATGTCTGCGGGTACGAACCGATAGTGGTGGTCGGAAGGGGAGGAAGCGACAGCAATTCGGCCTGAGCTTTACGGCGCTCTGCTGCCGGTGCGCGGTTGGTCGCCGAATTCAGCACGGCTTCAAGACGCCCACGCACGCGTGCGTCGTTGAGTCGCTTGTCGTCCCTGCGAGTCGACGCGGCGGCGCGAGCGAGGCCGAATTCGTCCTCGACGGATTCGCGACCCTGGGTCAGTGCGGTCGCAAGTGTTGCCACTTCCCGCACCTTTTCGGCGCCGAATGCAAGCCACGAGCGAAGGGCTTTGTCGAGATCAGGTTCCTGCGAGAGTGAGTACGGAACGTGCAGGAGTGAGCACGACGTGGAGACGGCAAGCCTCTCGACGCTGCCGAGCAGCCCGCCAAGCGTGGACAGCGCCGAATCCAGGTCCGTTCGCCAGATGTTACGGCCGTCGACAACTCCGGCGACTACCAATTTTCGGGCGAGGTCTGTGACGGAACCTATCGAATCATGTCCTGCGACAAGGTCGATCGCAAAACCGTCGACTGCGGTGGACGCCAGGGCGGGCAGTGCATCGCCCAACGAGCCGAAGTATGACGCCAGCAAAATTGCCGGTCGGTTCGACAACAACGAAAGCTGTTCGTAGAGCGACCGCGCGGCCTCGATCTCCTCGTCGGTGCGGTCGCCGACGAGCGCCGGTTCGTCGATCTGTACCCACGTGGCCCCGGCTTCGGCAAGCTTGCCGAGAAGGTCCGCGTACAGCGGAACCAGTTCATCGGTCCGCGTCAGAAGAGGTTCTTCGGTTCCGACAGCCTTCGAGAGGAGAAGGAACGTGACGGGTCCGATAACAACCGGGCGAGCGGGAATTCCGTCGGCGAGTGCTTCCGCCAGTTCGCCGAGCACCTTGGAGGCGTCGAGCGCGAAAGTCGTCGACGGTGAAATCTCGGGGACCAGATAGTGGTAATTGGTATCGAACCACTTCGTCATCTCGAGCGGTGCGATGGTGTCGGTGCCGCGTGCGGCCGCAAAATAGCGGTCCAACGGATCGGCGACGGAGGCGACCCGCTCGGGCAACGCCCCGAGAAGCACTGCCGTGTCGAGCATCTGGTCGTAGAAGGAAAAAGTGTTGACCGGGATGGAGTCGAGACCCTGGTCACGAAGGTCGGCCAAGCCCTGCCGACGGAGGTCACGAGCTACTCGCGCCAAGGCGTCGGCGTCGATACGCCCCGCCCAGTAGCTTTCGATGGCCCGCTTGAGTTCGCGATGAGGACCGATGCGCGGAGAGCCCAGCACGGTCGCGGTGAATGTTGTTGTCACGGAGTTTCTCCAGATTGCCATTGCACTGATGGCCACTGCCGGCAGACGGGTACACCTCATGAGGCCGCGATCAAACATGCGACCACTTCTCGAGATCTACGCGCCCATTCCACGAGGCGGTGGACCGTCGGGCACGGCGTGCCCGACACAGTCGGCAGGTCTTCGGACTCGCGGGCTCTCGATCGTGGTGATCGAACCTACTGGCCGTCGCTTCCCAGGCAAGATGCCCAGTGCATGTAGACGGCGGTCGTTCCTGCTTACCGCTGCGGGACAGTCCCGGATTTTCACCGGGTTCCCTCTCGCTCCGTCAGCCTGGGCTGACGGAGCTTCGACGCCAGGAACGGTCTTCGGGGCTCCTCATGACCGCGCCGGGCGAACCAGCTGCGTTGCCCAGCATAGGGCCACGAGCGTCGGAGCAGGAAAAGGAGTGCCTGTATGCCTTCTGTCGACGGGCTAGGCGCGCCACGAGTACGAGTTGGAGTCGGGAGGGACGCGGGGAAGATTTTCCGATGATCGGAGATTTTCTGCCATTTCGACAAGCAGGGCCTGTGATGCCGGAGAAAGGTCGACGACCCGGGACGTGAGATTGCGTAGGCGATCATTGTGAAGCTGTGCGAGCAGAATATGGTCGGAATCGCCGCTTGCAAGAAATGGCACTTCTTGGTCGGGGTTGAAAAAATAGTCCGGAGTCACTTCGAAGAATCGGGCGAGGGCGGAGACAACTTCGGGTGAGGGATTGGTTCGGACACCCGTGCGGAGTTGCGACAAGTAGGGAGTCGAGATGCGACAACCGTCTTCGGTCATGCTGCGCACAACCATGGCGTTGGTGACGTGATTGGGGGCGGACTCGAACAGCGCATTCAATCGTTGGCTGAATCTCGCCATGAGCCTTCCCCCTGTGTTGTCCGCTCAACCATCTGATAACTGGTAGGTAACCAAAGGTGGGTCGGTACTCCGCTACTTGGTTCCGCAACGTGTTGCTGTGGAACCAGGTAACAGGATACGTGAAGATTTGGGTCAGAACTGCAGGCGGGAGAGGGATTGGCATTAATTGCGACGGAATTGCCGGATACGGGACTCTATGTGGGGACCCTGCTCTTCTTATAACCAACCGTTGGATTCGGCGATTCGGGCAGATTCTCCGCGCGTTGCACCACCGGTCTTCCCCATCGCGGACGACAGGTGATTGCGAACGGTGCCGGCTGACAGGAATAGCTCGGCGGCGATAGCTGCAACGGGTGCGCCGGCCTTCGCGGCGCGCAGTACTTCGGTTTCGCGGTCGGTCAGCGGAGATTCGCCGCTGACAAGGCTGTCTGCCGCCAATGTGGGATCTACGACGCGCAACCCCGCATGAACGCGTCGCACCGCGTCGGCGAGTTGCCGCGCCGGGGTGTCCTTGACGACAAAACCGGTGGCCCCGGCGTGCATTGCCTTGCGAAGAAATCCTGGCCGCCCGAAGGTTGTCACGATCAGCACGCGTGTCTGTGGGAGCGCTTCCAGCAACGCCGACGTGGCAGCGATCCCGTCCATCCCCGGCATCTCCACGTCCAGTAGCGCAACGTCGGGGCGGTGTTCCATAGCTGTCGCAACAACCTCGTCGCCTCGACCAACTTCCGCGACCACGGTCAGATCGGTTTCGAGATCGAGGAGCGCCGCCAGGGCGCCGCGAACCAATGCCTGGTCGTCGGCGAGTAGTAGCCGAATGCTCACGTGTTCTCCTGTTCATGGACCTGCAGTGAAAAGCCCTGGTGCGCGGCGCTGTTGATGGTCAGTCGGGCTCCCGCCGCTGCGGCGCGTTCACGCAGTCCGGTCAACCCGTTGCCGATCGTCGTATTCTCACCGGAGATCCCGTCGTCGACAATTTCGACGCTCTTCTCGTCGATGGTGATGGTGCATTGTGTTGCGGCGCTGTGACGTACGACGTTGGTGACACCTTCCCGAACTGTCCAGGCAAACAACTCCCGCAAGTGTCGCGGGACCATTTCGGTACTGTTCGGGGAATGATCTTCGATGCCGGCGGCACGGAGAGCCTCCCGGGCACGGGCGATCTCGACGGGAAGTGAGATGGTTCGAAAGCCGTCCACGGCCGAGCGCACATCAGCCAAAGCGTCTCGGGAAAGCCGTTCGAGATCGTCGAGTTCACTGCGAGCTCGCTCGACGTCGACGTCCAACAATCGGTTGGCCAGTTCGGCTTTGACGGTGATGACGGTGAGCGAATGTCCGAGGATGTCATGGAGATCGCGCGCCATTCGAGCGCGTTCTTCCATGACGGCACGCAGTTCCTGTTCTTCTCGTTCGTGGACCATCGCAATATTGCGTCTGATGAGGGACATGACGCCCCACGTGGCAAACGCGGCGGCGCACACTCCGAGTGACAGGCCCGAATAGTTTCCCCATCCGGCGCTGACACTGACGATTTCCACCGAAGCGGCAATGGCCAAGGTGAGAATGCCGCCGGCCACGGTCGGAAGCATTGTGACGGCCGTGACCGCGAGGTAGGGCGCAGTTGCGAGACCGGTTGGCCCGACACTGACGATGATCACAGCAGCGAGTGCAGTCAGACCGGCCAACGTGAGTACCGCGCGGCGAACTGTCGGTTCCCCGCTGAGGGTGAGACGGCGCTGCTGTACCCGGGCAAAGGTGTAGAGGTAGAGAGCGCCGAAGGTAAGCGTCGCAAGAATCCCTGCCCAGCCGCGTAATTCGTCGCGAAGGTTCCATCCCTCGATGAGGGGACCACCGAGAAAAATCATCCACACGGCGGCAAACAGAATGCCGAAACGATTCCGTCGCGGCATCGCGGCGGAATCGATTGGGCGAGTGGTCTCCGACAACTACACACGCTCCGTATCTTGTTGGAACCGCCAGATCGCTCCGGCAGCGAAGACGGCGAACCACACCAGAATATTGACGATCCACGTCCAGTGGACGCTATTGCCGGTCAGCGGCGCGTGCGCCAGCGCGTTGATGCCGAACATCGGAGTGAATTGAGCGATGGTCGCCCACACCGAACCATCCTGGAGCGGAACAAACAGGCCGCCGCCGAATGCCAGCAGTGCGAGCCCGGGACCGAGCAGTTGCATGACGTTCTCACTCGGCAGCAGGTATCCCATGAACAGGCCGAAGGCCGCGAAGATCGACGATCCGAGCCAAGCGATCAATGCCGTTGTGAACCACAATGATCCGTCCATCTGAGCAGAGGTGAACGAGCCGACAACATAGACAACGAGGATCGACGCGAGACCGAGCAGCATGGCCATGATCAATTTGACGGCGATGTAGGCGACCGGAGTCAACGGTGTCAGCCGAAGTTGCCTGCTCCACCCGGATGCCCGCTCGATCGACACCATCGCGCCGCCGCTGGTGGTTGCGAGCATCGCGCCGTACAACGCCATGCTGATCATGATGTACGCCGCGACGTTGCCATGCCCGATGTCATGAGCGTCGTCGCTTTCCCCCAACCCGAAGACCAGGTAGAAGACCACCGGCATGACAAGTGTGAAGAGCATCGTGCGCCGATTACGGGTCAGGCGACGCAGTTCCAAACGCAGCAAGGTCGTGTTGAACCCGCCCAGTGGTACGACGGTTCGTTCTGTTGCAGTGGTCATCACTTCTGTCCTTCGGAGTTGTTCGACGTGAGTGCGATGAAGGCGTCTTCGAGTCCGCGCGAGACGATTTCGAGATCGCGGGCCGCTGTGTTGTTCAGGAGGAACCGTGCGACAGCATCGGTGTTGCCTGAGTGCACCGTCAGTGCCTCGCCGCGCAGTTCGACGGCATCCGAGTGCGGTATCGCGCGTAGAAGTTCGTCGGTCAGGCCAGGAACCCGCGCGTGCAGGGTTCGTCCGGACGCCATGGCTTTGACCTCGGCGGTGGTTCCGTCGGCCACGATAGTTCCTTGCCGGACCAGAATGATGCGGTCGGCGTAGACGTCTGCTTCTTCGAGGTAGTGCGTCGCAAACAGAACGGTGCGTCCTTGATCCGCGTCGGCTCGGATGGCCGACCAGAAGTCCCGGCGCCCTTCGACATCCATGCCGGTGGTCGGTTCGTCGAGGATGAGAAGTCTCGGGTCCGACAGGAGGGCCATCGCAAATCTCAGGCGCTGCTGTTGCCCGCCGGAGCACTTGCTGACGAGTCGGCCGGCGATGTCGAGGATTCCGGCGCGGCGCAGGACTTCGTCGACGGGGCGAGGGTGTGCGTACAGACTCGCCGTCAGTTGCACCGTCTCGGCAACTGTCAGTTCTTTGAGTAGTCCGCCGCTCTGCATGACCGCGGAGACCAGTCCGCGGGCTATCGCTGCGCGCGGCGCCATCCCGAAGACGCTCACGTCACCGGATGTCGGCTTCGACAGGCCGAGAATCAAGTCGATGGTGGTGGTTTTTCCGGCGCCGTTCGGGCCGAGAAACGCCACTATTTCACCGGGGCGAATACTCAGGTCGATGCCGTTGACTGCGCCCACATCGCCGAAGCGCTTGTGAAGTCCGGTCAATCGAATGGCGTCGTGTGCTCGTCCGTCAACGGGTGGATGCAGTGCCTGTGCTGAGGTCATACCTCGAATCTGCCGGTTTTCGGCAGGGGAGCCCTCGTCGATCCGTCATTCTTCGGCCATGACATTTGTCATTGGTTTGGCAGTCGCGGGTTTCGGTGGCTGCTGGCCGAGGCGGGCGAGTACCAGGCCGACGATAATCGCTGCGCCGCCGATGCCTTGGATGACGGTGATGGATTCGCCGACAAGTATCCAGGCTGCGATCACTGCGCACAGGACCTCGGTGAGGGCTACGAGCGACCCGATTGTGGGTCCCAACAACGTGATCGCGGCGATGCCGGTGAGATAGGCGATGACGGTACTGACGACGACCAGAATCACTATCGGCAGCCACACTCCCACAGAATGGCCTGCCACGACGGTGTTCGACGACGAGAATGCAAGGGGGAGTGCGCCGATCACTCCGAGTAGTCCGATGAGCACTGCGCTGACAGTCAGCCCGGACGCTGCGAGCACAACAGGGTGCAGATCGCCGTCGGCCCGTTCGGAAATTACGAAATACACTGCGAGACAGGCAGCTGCTGCCAGTCCCCAAGCGACGCCGACGGCACTGATCTCTGCCGAGCCGAAGACATCGATGACCACGGCCGCGCCTACCAGGGCGATCGCTGCTCCCAGAAGTGTCTGCACGCTCGGCCGTGCGCCCTTGGTGATCCACACCCATCCGATGACGATGATGGGGGCCAGGTACTCGAGAAGAAGCGCAACGCCGACCGAAAGATGTTGCACCGCATTGAAGAAACACAACTGCACTCCGGATATTGCGAACACTCCGTACAGTAATACCGTTCGCGTGTGGGCCGTCACTTGCCGCATACGACGCCACTGGGTTCCCAGTGCAATCACCATCATCACGAGTGCGCCGCCGGCAACGCGCGCGAACACCGCGCCTCCCGGCGACCAACCGGATTCGATGAGAGATTTGGCGAAGGGGCCGGAGACGCCGAAGGTCGCAGCGGACAGTAGAGCGAAGATCAAGCCGTTGCGAGAGTTCACGTCGTCACCCGTCAGGAGTAAAAGCGATTACGATGATGACACTAGGTTGACAATGCTCAGGAGTCAAAGTGAATTTTGCTGATGACACGGAATCGGCGCTCGTCTTCGCTGCGTCGTTGGTGAACACTGCTCGAGGAGGCGGCGAACTTCTGCCTGATCAGGAAGAACTGACTCGATTTCTCGATACGGACAAGTGGACCGGGCGACGCGACGGCACGCAGAGCGAACTCGATGCGGTGCGGACGCTACGTCCACGTCTGCGACAGTTCTGGGAAGTGACCGAAGTAGACGACGCCGTCGCGGTGGTGAACACGCTGCTGGCCGAATCGGGAGCGCAGCCGAGACTCGCCCGGCACGACGATCTCGGGTGGCATCTGCACGTCACGGCGGACGATGCGCCCCTCGTCGATCGGATGGCCGCCGAAGCGGCGATGGGTGTGCTCGATCTGATCCGCACTGGGGAGTTCTCGCGTCTGCAGTGGTGTACCGCTCCTGATTGTGACGCAGTATTCGTGGATCTGTCGCGCAATCGCTCGAAGCGATACTGCGACACCGGAAACTGTGGGAACAGGGCTAATGTCGCGGCATATCGTGCGCGAAAATCCGTTGGCTGACAGGTATATCCGGACAACCGTGCTAATCGAATCTGAAGGGATCGACGATGCATACAGCGGGAATTATCGGAGGCGGTATCGGAGGCTTGGCAACGGCGCTGGCGCTTGCGAATGCGGGCTGGTCGGTCACGGTGTTCGAGCAAACGCCGGTTCTTGCCGAGGTTGGCGCCGGAATCACGTTGTGGCCGAACGCACTTGCCGCACTCGATCACCTTGGAGTGGGCGATGAGATCCGGAGCAGAGCCGCCCCAGGTTGGGTGGGCGGAATACGCAATCGCCAGGGTCGGTGGTTGATGCGGACGAGTGAGGAGAGATTCCGTGCGCTGCACGGCAGTTTTGTCGCCATGCACCGCGGCGATCTGGTCGATGTTCTCCGCACAGCGCTTCCGGAACCGGTGACCTTACGGCTCGGCGGTGCAGTCACAGGGATCGATGTGGGTGGAGCGATTCGTTGTGGTGATCGCCTCGAAGAGTTCGATCTGATCGTCGGCGCCGACGGAATCGACAGCCTGACGCGGCGAACGATGTTCCCTGAGTATCCGGTGCCGCAGTCGCTGGGGGTTCGCGCGTGGAGGTGGATCGTTGATGACTTCGGCAGTGTTGACGTGGGTGGGATCCTCGGCGCAGGAGGAGAATTCGGCATCGTTCCGCTGGGGAACGGGCGGTTGTACGTCTTTGCTGCAGCACGGCTGTCCAAGGGCGCCCCGGACCCGTCGTTGGATGATTTTCTTCACTGGCCGTCACCTGTCCCCGAGCTCATCTCTGCAGTTGTGCCGGAGCGGATTCTTCGCCACGACATCAGAGATCTTCCAGCGCTACCGTCCTTTGTTCGAGACAGCGTTGTGCTCGTGGGTGATGCCGCGCACGCGATGGGGCCGCATCTCGGTCAGGGTGCATGCCAGGCTCTCGAGGATGCTGTCGCGCTCAGTGCTCATGCTCATGACTTGGCGACCTACGACTATCTGCGCACCAAGAGAACGCATCGCCTTCAAAAGCGTTCGCGTCAATCCGCCCGAACAATCCTCACTCGCGGCGTCGGCGCTACGCTCGCTCGCGACCTGGTACTGCGAGCTCTTCCCACCGAGGTGTTTCTTCGCGGTCTGGGATCGAACTTCAGCACTCGACACATGATGTAAAACACCATTGTCGGACCCCAGCTGTGCCCTTTGCTCATGCCGCAGCTGATGAACTGCCCGGATCCTGCGTGGTCGCAGACGGGGCTTTGTGCGGTGACGGATCGTCCCCGTAGGTGTACTCCGTGTTGGTTTGGCCGTTCGCCTTCTGGATGGTCAGTGGCTTGGCGAATTCTCGTGTCCGGACCGGCAATTAACCACCAAAGCGTTGTTGAGTGCCCGGCGCAACGGCGTGGTTGAGGATGAGAAGTGCATGTGCGGGCTTTTTGTCGACGAGTAACCAGCGATGCCGAAGGTCGGCGTCATGCCGTATGAAGTCGCCCGCCTCGAGCTGCCACGAACCTTCGCCTTCGACCTCCACTTCAAGGCTTCCGCTGATCAGGTAGACCGCCGCGAGCCCGCTCGACTGGAACCATTCAGAGATGTGAACCTCGGGTTCGAGTCTGTACTCGGTAACTTCCAAACTCGTGTTGCGGTCGAACAACAACGCGTGGCCGATGGCCGCATCGGGCCTGCTCGACACCGGCACGGGGCTACCGCTTCCGGCGCGGACGATCGCTACTCGGCTCGGTGAGCCCAAGGGGCTGGGCATGAGCTCTCCGGGGGCGACGTTAAGGACTGTGGCAAGACGGTAGATCGTGACCATCGAGGGCATGCTCAACCCGCGCTCCACATGGCTCAGGAACGGTTGGCTGATGCCGGCGCTAGAGGCCAGTGCCCTCATCGAGAGCCCCGCGGCCTCTCGCCGAGTCCGCACCGCGGCACCGATCGCCACAGCCAACTCGGTCTCATCGTCGGTGGTCTGCGTCATTAACAACTCCGTAACACCCAGTATAGCTGCAGGAAATACTCATGGCCCATTTTGATAGTTGTCAGCTATCGCTTCGTCACTTCCACTTCAGTATGGAGTCTAAAGATGTCCGTTCACTCCACCGATCAACCCGTTAGTAGTGAGTCTCCATCGGAAGCCGGATCTTCGCGATTCACGATCGAGCAACGAGGCATCGACCATGTGCCGGCGAGTGAACGCCATGGCTCGGTGCGATCGGTGGCGCTGATGTGGAGCGGCGCGATGATGAACGTCACCGGCATCGTCTTCGGCGCCCTCCTCGTATTACTCGGTCTGAACCTCTGGCAAGCAGTCGCAGCGGTTCTGATCGGTAACGCGACATGGATCATCACCGGTTTGTGTTCGCTGCCCGGGCCGGCTGCCGGCACCACCACGTTCGCCGCGAGCCGCGCTCCCTTCGGGCGCAACGGAAATCGACCGATTGCATTCTGCAACTGGATAATGCAGATCGGTTACGAGTCACTCGATCTGGTGTTGATGTTTCTGGCTACGTCGGTTCTCCTCGGTCAGGCCGGGATCGATTTGGGCACTCCGCTCGAGGTCGTCGTCATCTTGGGCTTGGCGGTTACGCAGAGCATTCTGCCTATCTTCGGCCTGTCGGTGATCATGAAGGCGATTCGAATCCTGTTGATCCCGTTCACTGTGCTGTTCGCGGTGCTGGTTGTGCTCGTGTTCGACTCCGTGGATGTCCAGACGGGCACGGCCTCCGGTGGCACCGCCTTGTTCTTCGCCGGTGTCGCGGTGGCGGCGTCAGGAAGCGGTCTGGGATGGACACCGAACGCCGCCGACTATGCCCGATATCTGCCCGAGTCAACCAGTCGCGTTCGCCTGGTGGTGGGCACCGCGATCGGAGGCGCTCTGCCGCAAACCCTGCTGATGCTGCTGGGTGCGGCCGTCGCCACTGCAGTCCCAGACGCCGTCGATCCCATCAGCGGACTACCGTCGGCTCTGCCGTCGTGGTTCCTGACTCCCTATCTTCTTGTGGTCCTGCTACAGCTCACCGCGCTCAATGCGATCAACCTCTATTCCTCGGGAATGACACTGCAGGCGATGGGTATTCGAATCAGTCGTTGGCAAGCCGTCGTCGTCGATGCCGTTGTCTGCGCGATCGTCGCGATCGTCGTGACGTTCTCCGGCGACTTCAACACATTGCTTGGGAACTTCCTGCTCTTCATGATCGTCTGGTTCGCACCGTGGGCGGCGATCATGGTCGTCGACTATTTCCTGCGCTCGGGCCGGTACGACATAGCGTCACTATCCGATGACGGCGGCCGGTATCGCCGGGTTCTCGGCTTCAATCCGGCCGGCGTCACTGCCCAGGTCGCCGGCATGATCGCGGCATTGCTCTGCATCAACACCACGGTCTTCACCGGCCCCATCTCCAAGGCATTCGACGGCGCCGACCTCAGTGTGCCAGCCGGCCTGGTGGTCGGGGCGCTGACCTACTGGGCGCTGGCACGCACATCAACCCGTAACGAGAGCACAGTCACCGAAAGGCTCAGCGCATGAACACCATTCCCCTCGTCGATCTCGAACAGTGGCGCACCGGATCCTCCTTGCAGCGTGCGAAGCTGAGCGAACGTGTCGACCAGGCCCTGCAAGGGTCCGGATTCCTGTTGATCTCGGGCCATGGAATCGATCCTGAACTCCGCGCGCAGATTCGGGCCGCCGGATCGGCGTTCTTCACCAGCGGCCCGGCGACCAAACATCGATACCGGACCCACGTCGGTGGGCGGGGGTGGATCCCCTCGGGTGCCGAAGCCAACGCTTTCGTCGAAGAGACTCCGGGTCCAGCCGACCTCAAGGAGACCTACACGAACGGCTGGGACGACTACTCCACCGGTGACCCCGTGGTCGATAACGAATGGTTCGCGCCCAATGTCTGGCCGACCGAAGTGCCGGAGTTCGAGCGGCTGTGTGCGACGTACACCGAGCAGATGCGTTCCCTGGCAGCAGAATTGCTGACCGTCTTCGCTTCGGCACTGAATCTCGATCCCGACTGGTTCACCTCTCGGACCGACCGCGCACCACATTCGTTCAACCTCAATCGATACCCGGCGATGGCCGAGACCGGGATTGCAATCGACGGCCAATACCGGATCGCGCCGCATACCGATTTCGGGGTCATCACCATACTCGACCGTCAAGCAGGCTACGGCGGGCTCCAGGTCGATACCGGTGACGGCAGCTGGGTGAATGCACCGTTCGTCGATGATGCCTTCACCATCAACATCGGTGATCTGATGGCTCGTTGGACGGGCGATCGGTGGCGCTCGACCAGGCACCGGGTATTGCCTCCGTCCGCGCACGACCCCAACGAGGAGTTGATCTCGTTGATCTTCTTCTTCGAAGCCAATCACGATGCGGTGATCGAGTCTTTCGGTCCGCCGATCGGACGAGCGCACGCCTACCAGCCCGTCACGACTGCGGACTACCTTCGCGCCCGGTATTCCGCGATCACCATCTGACGAACGCCCAGACCACCCAACACGCGAGGACGACATCCATCATGGCATTTGCCCGCAACGCCGGAACCGACTTCCAGGTCCCGATCATCGATATCTCGACGTTCACAGGCGGGGCGGATATCGATCGGCAATCAATCGCCCGCCAGGTCGATCTGGCTGCATCCACCGTCGGATTCATGCAGGTGGTCGGGCATGGCATCCAACCGAAAGTGCTCGATCGGTTCACCGCGGCCACCGACGAATTCTTCGCGTTGCCGGAGTCCACCAAACGCAAATACTCCACACCGCCGCACATCAACCGCGGGTACACCCCACCGAGAGCCGAGGCGTTGGCAAACTCTCTCGGGATCATCACCGCCGCAGATCTTTTCGAGGCGTTCAACATCGGCGTCGACCCTGCCGACCACGCCTCACCGGACCTCGATCCCGTCGACTACGCGCCCACCATCTTCCCCAGCGAGACAACCGACTTCGAATCTGCCGTTACCGCTTGGTTCGGCGAGGCCCGACGCGTGGCGCACACCATGGCCGACATCTTCGCCCTGGCTCTGCATCTACCGATCGACTACTTTCGGCAGTTCACCACGCACTCTCTGGATGTACTGCGTATCAACAACTATCAACTGCCCCACCCCGACGTCACCTTGGAGTCCGAGCAGATGGGCATGGGAGCGCACACCGACTACGGTATCGTGACGGTCTTGTGGGCAGATCAGGTGCCAGGACTGGAAATACTTGACAGTCAGCGGGTTTGGCACCCCGTACAGCCCGCCGACGGGGCACTGTTGGTCAACCTGGGCGATGCGCTGGCCCGCTGGACCAACGATCGCTGGATCTCCACCATGCACCGGGTAGCGCCGCCACGCGTCGACGGCCGGCTCGTGCCGCGACGCTCGGCGGCCTTCTTCCACGACGGCAACCCCGAGACGGTCATCGCGTGCCTGCCGGGTTGCACCGGTCCCGGCAATCCACCGCGATATGAGCCGGTGACGGTCAAAGAGCACATAACCGCCAAGCTCCGCGGGTCCCGGGGGCGGGAACCGAATCCCCATGCGATCCGGGAGGCCGCTCGCCTCACTGGCAGTACATCATGAGTAGCACATTCACCGTTGCCACCCTTCCGAAGATCGAATTGCACTGTCACCTCGAAGCCGCCCTGCCGATCAGCCTCGTCTACCTTCTTGCGCAGCGGAACTCACTGAACCACTTGCTTGCGCCGGCGCTGGGTGCCTACCAGAGCGTCGCCGACATCGACGACTACCTGAAGGGCTACGACGCCACCGCCCATCTCCTGCGCACAGCAGGCGACTTTGCCGAAGCCGTCGACACGTACTTGCATTCGGTGGCTCAGCAGGCCGTCCGATACGTCGAAATCTTCTGGAGCCCCATGGTCCATCTCGACGACGCGGTGCCCTACCGCACCCAACTCGCCGGCATCATCGACGGCATCGAACACTCCACCTCCGGCGTCAACTGTCGCCTGATCCCGGCCATCGACCGCTCCCGCTCACCCGCCGAAGCCGCCCAAGTGGTCGATTACATCATTGAGTGCAACAACGACCTCGTGGTCGGAGTCGGCCTGGACTACGATGAAACCCTGGGCCCCGCAGATACTTTCATCGAGCCATTCGCTCGCATACGACGCGCAGGACTACGCGCCACAAGTCATGCCGGCGAAACCGCCGGGTCCGACAGCATCCTGGACAGCATCGACCTGCTTGGCTGCAGCCGCATCGACCACGGATACGCAATACTGAGCAACGACGACGACCTACAGCGATGCCTCGATGCCGGTGTCACTTTCACCGTCAGCACTCGCGCGGCCGAACTCTTGAAGACCTGGGGTCTCGAGGTCGCGGGCGCTCCAGCAGACATGTGGCGCCGTGGACTCCGCATCTCACCGGCCACCGACGCGCCCGCACACTTCGGAACAACACTCACCTCCGAGCACTCCATGCTCGAGGCCGCCGGATTGACGGTCGCCGACCTTCACGACATCCAGTTGGCATCGGTCGCCGGTACCTTCCTTGACGAGACCGACCGCCGTACCCTGACTGCCGAACTCAGGACCTGATCCGAGTACGTCGACACGGGACCGTCTGTAACTGGACCGATGCGCACAGCACTAACCGGCGCCGACGCTACGGTCGTGTCGGACCCCGGTTGTACCCTTCGCGCATGCCCACCGCTGATGAACTGCTCGGAGCCTCCGTAGTCGCCGATCTTGCCCTGTGCCTTGAACAAGCGTCGGGACGCACGCGATTGGCCGCTGTTCGCGAGAGCTCATCCGGCTTTGACGGCCTCAGTCTCGGTGAGCGCACTCGTGTGGTGCGAGACGCGATGATGTCCGACCTAGCCGAGGAGTTTCCGCGCTTTGCCGAGGTAATCCGGCTGGCGTTGCGCGACGAGGCCTTTGCGGGCTGGATGATCTGGCCGGTCACGGAAGCTGTTGCAGTGATCGCCACGCGCAGTGGCCGAAATACAGATTTCGACGACGGTATGGCGCTACTCGCCGAACTGACCTCGCGTCTGACGAGCGAATTTGCGATCCGGACCTTTCTCGACGCGAATCCCGCGCGAGCGCTGGAGATCGCTCTCGGATGGACCGATCACCAGGACGAGCATGTTCGACGCCTCGCCAGTGAGGGCACCCGGATGCGTCTGCCCTGGGGTAGGCGGGTGAAGGCGTTGACGGAGCACCCGGAGTCCACGGTCTCGATTCTCGACGCGCTGTACCGCGACGACTCGGAATACGTGCGGAGATCTGTCGCCAATCATCTCAACGACCTCAGTCGCGCGGACGCTGCAATGGCGGTATCGATCGCCAAGCGTTGGCTCGGTGATCCCGACGCGGCTACGCCCAAAGTGGTTCGCCATGCACTGCGCAGCCTGGTGAAAGCCGGCGACGTCGATGCGTTGGCTCTGCTGGGCTTTGCGGCACCCACGGATATCGTGATCTCGGACTTTGTGATCGATCGCGACGCTGTCGATCTGGGCGGAGACATCGCATTCGGTTTTGCGGTGAGTAACAACGGCGGTGAGTCCGTGACTGTGGCAATCGACTACATAGTCCATCACGTCAAGGCCAACGGACTCACCAGTCCGAAGGTGTTCAAGCTGACCACGCGCTCTCTCGAGCCCGGTGCCAGCGCGAAGGTAGCCAAGCGGCATTCCTTCAAGCCGATCAGCACGCGGCGGTATTACGCCGGTACTCATTCCGTCGAGTTACAGATCAACGGAGTTACACAGGGTCTGAGATCTTTTCAGCTCCAAGTCGCTGCGGACGATAACTGACCGAGGGATAGCCGTCGTCGGGGTCGATCGTGACTTTTGCCCGGACTCGGTAGACCTGTTCGACCAGTTCCTCGGTCAGCACTTCGGTCGGTGTACCAGACGCAACCACCCGTCCGCGTTCGAGCACCACAAGACGGTCGCAGAACATCGCCGCCACGTTGAGGTCATGCAGCGCAATGTAACTGGTCACCGGAAGCGTCGACACCAGTGACAGGATGTCGAGTTGGTGTGAGATGTCGAGGTGGTTGGTCGGCTCGTCGAGCAGCAGCACGTCCGGTTGCTGAGCCAGTGCGCGGGCGATCTGCGCGCGTTGGCGTTCCCCGCCGGACAGCGTGTGCCACAAGCGTCGTCGCATCGACGTCATGCCGGTATCGGCGAGTGCCTGGTCTATTGCGTCGTCGTCGGCTTCCTCGCCGGAACCGAACAGTGTGCGGTGTGGAATGCGGCCGAGCCTCACGACGTCGAGCACGCTGATGTCGACCTCGGTGTGGGCGTGCTGATCGACCACCGCGATCTTCCGGGCAACGGTGCGTCGGCGAACGTTGCTGATGCTGGTGCCGCCCAGCGTGACATCGCCCGAGTCAGGAGACGTGACTCCAGCCAGGATGCTGATGAGTGAGGACTTCCCGGACCCGTTGGGGCCGAGGATCCCGATGGTGTCACCCGGTTGCGCGGCGACGCTCACCCGATCGAGGATCAGGTTCTTTCCGCGGTGCCACACGATGTCGTGTGCTGCGAGGCTCATGCGCTTCTCCTCATGCGGAACAGGATGACCGCAAATGCGGGGACGCCGATCAAGGCCGTCACAACACCGACCGGAATCTCCTGGGGCGCAAACGCAGTACGCGCGATGGCATCCACCCACACCATGAAAATCGCACCGATCAGCGCCGTGGCAGGGAGTAAACGGCTGTGTCTCGAACCGACCAGAAACCGGGCCGCATGCGGAAGCACCAGTCCCACAAAACCTATCGCCCCGGCAGCGCTGACCAATGCGGCCGTGATCAGCGCGGTGATGGTGAGAAGGAGCAGCCGAACGCGCTGCACCGGGATTCCGAGCGTCGCGGCGGCGTTGTTGCCGAAAGTGAAGGCGTCCAACGCCGGTGCCTGGGCGAGACACACAAGGATTCCGACGGCTACCACTGCGCCACACAGAACTACGTCCGTCCAGCCGGCACCGGCCAACGAACCGAGAAGCCAGAACAAGACGCCTCGGGTCTGCTCGGCGTCGGCGGAGGAAATGACGATGAACGACGTGAGTGCCGAGAACAATTGTGTGCCTGCAACACCTGCCAAGACCACGCGGGACGTGCCACCGCCTGCGCCCGCAGCAAGCAGCATCACCAGGCCGAACGAGACGACGGCCCCGGCAAATGCACCGGCGGACAGCGAGATAACGCCGCCGCCGATGCCGAGCACCGCGATCATCACCGCACCGGTCGAAGCCCCGGACGAAATTCCGAGAACAAAAGGATCGGCCAGTGGATTACGGAGCAGCGACTGCATGATGACGCCGCACAATGCGAGCCCAGCACCGCACACTGCAGCCAAGAGTGTTCGGGGAAGCCGCAATTCCCAGACTATGCCGTCCTTGATGCGGCTGACGCCGGACGATCCGACACCCCAATGCTCGAGCACTACGGCGTAGACGTCGCGAACCGACAGATTAGCCGGGCCGATCGTGATCGCCAGCGCGATCGAGAATCCGAGAACCACCAAACCGATCAGGAACAGCACTCCCAGAGTTGACCGGGATTCGAGACGCGCAGTGCGCGTGCTCAATTGGCCAAGCCCCAGTCACGCAGCGCGGTAGCGGTCTTCTCGACACCGTCGATCGTGCGGATCGAGGGGTTGAGATCGGCGCCGTTCACAACGATGTACTTCTTGTCCTGCACAGCTTGCAGACGCGAGGTGACAGGGTTGGATTCGAGGAAGGCGATCTTGCTGGCCAGAGCGTCACCGTCGATACTGCGCCGACTCAGGTCCGCGAGCACCAAGGCCGTTGGGTTGCGATCGAGGATGGTTTCCCAACTGACCTGGGGCCATTCGTCCGTCGTATCGGCGAAGATGTTCTCCGCGCCAACAGATTCCGTGATAATTCCGGACGAGCCACAGCAACCAGCCATGTACGGAGTCATGGTGTCGGCAAACCAGAATGCGAGTGAGACCCCGGACGCATCGACGGAATCGGACGCTTTCGCGAATCGATCCTGTAGTTCGGTGACAAACTGCTCACCTCGATCACGCACGTCGAAAATTGCTGCCAAGTCCCGGATTTCCTGGTAGACAGTCTCGATCTTCAACGGTTCGGTGCGAGCGCCGTCCGCATTCGACGCCGAGGACACCTTGCCGTCGCAGCCGTTGTCGGTGGGCGAGAGGTACGTCGGTACGCCGAGCGCGGCGAACTGATCTCGGCTCGCGACGCCGCCCTCGGCAATCGTGGAGGCAAACGAGGCCGATACGAAATCGGGTTCCGTGTCGAGGACAACCTCGAACGACGGTTTGTTGTCGGCAAGGCGCGGGACTCGATTGTTGTCGGCTGCGAGGTTCTCACGAACGGGATCGGTCCACGTCGCGGTGCCGACCATCCGGTCTGCGAGACCGAGGGACAGCAGAATCTCGGTGGAGCCTTGGTTGAGGGAGACCGCACGTGTCGGTGGTGCGTCGATCGTGACTTGTCGACCACAATTGTCGATGGTCAGGGGGTAGTTGGACGAGCTGGCGTCACTCGCGGTGACGGAGTCGTCGGAGGCGCCGCAGCCGGCCAGACCAAACGCGAGAGCCGAGGTGGCAACAACTGCTGATGTGAAGCGCATAAAACGCATGAAGAGGGAACTCCTTGCTCAGGGCTCGATCGCGGAGCCGAGAATTCGCCGTGCTCGATCAGCGAGTATCCGGACTTCGATCCCTCGAGAAGGTTCGTCACCGTTGCGCGTCAGCCCTGGACTTGCACCAGGTTCCCTCGCCGATCGTGGCCGCACGAACGGCCACGTCAACCATAACGAGGTGCTGGTTTCTCCTCGCAAACACAGGGGCGGAATTGACCTCGTCAGCACTCGAGGTATCGTGGCCGACATGCAGCGCGTCTATTTCTGGTTTAGCAGGCCGGCCCCGGGTGGGCCTGCCGGCGTAACCACGCGCTGACAACCTCCACCCAAGAGCCGGATTACAGACCGGCTCGCTGGAGTTCACTTCATCTCTGGGGTCGGCCTGAGAACAGGAAACCGAAACCCCATGACTGTCACCATCGACACCACAGCCACATCGGACAGCCTCGACGATCAGCGCACTGTCAGTATCAGTCCGCTGGTTTCGCCGGCGACCGTCCGAGCTCAGCACGCACCCGACGAGGTCGCGGCCGCAACCGTGCGGACCGGCCGTGCCGACACGATCAACATCCTCAACGGTGACGACGACCGTTTGATCGTTGTTGTCGGACCGTGCTCGGTACACGATCCGGAAGCTGCGATGGACTACGCCCGCCGGTTGGCTGCCAAGGCCGAAGAACTGCGGGACGACCTGCACATCGTCATGCGGGTCTACTTCGAAAAGCCGCGCACCACGCTGGGTTGGAAGGGCCTGCTCAACGATCCCCACCTCGACGGCACCTACGACGTGAACACCGGTCTTGGTATCGGCCGCAAGTTGCTGCTCGACGTGTCGAGCCTCGGTCTGCCCGTCGGCTGTGAGTTCCTCGACCCGATCATGCCGCAGTACATCGCGGACCTGGTCAGCTACGGCGCGATCGGTGCCCGGACCGCTGCGAGCCAGGTGCATCGCCAGCTGTGCAGCGCACTGTCCATGCCCGTCGGAATCAAGAACTCCACCGAAGGCGACGTGCAGGTAGCCGTCGACGGTACCCGCGCTGCGGCAGCGAGCCATGTGTTCCCCGGCACCGACCTCGACGGTCAGGCTGCCTTGATCCGTACGGCTGGTAACCCCGACTGCCACGTCATCCTGCGCGGTGGCAGCGATGGACCGAACTACGACGCTGAGACCGTCGCGGATACCCTTGCCCGCCTGCGCAAGTCGAACCTGCCCGAGCGTGTGGTCATCGACGCGAGCCACGGCAACAGCAGCAAGGATCACGAGCGTCAGGTCATCGTCCTCGACGACATCGCAGCTCGTCTCGCCGGCGGTGAGCAGGGAATCGCGGGTGTCATGTTGGAGAGCTTCATCGAGGCCGGTCGTCAGGACCTGACCTTGGGCAAGGCGGACGAACTCACCTACGGTCAGTCCATCACCGACGCGTGCATCGACTGGTCCACCACGGCAGCGCAGTTGGACCGTCTGGCGCAGGCCGTTGCCAGCCGTAGGGGCTGATGCCCCCGTGCGCCTTTCTGGTAGCGCCAACTACCAAAAAGGCGCACAGGGCCGCTAGGCCAAAACTTCTCGCGTGGCCGTGACCAGGCGTTCCAGCCAGGCGTCTGTGCCGACGGCCTGACGCAGTGGCTCGTTGGGCAGTTCGATGCTGACCGGCAGTCCGGCAGGCAATGTCGACCAGATGTCGGCCAGGGCGATGCCGCCGGTGCCGGGCACCAGACGCTCTTCGCGGGCGTGACGGATCAGTTCTGCGTCATCGGTGGGAGCGGGGGTCGAACCGTCGCACATCTGGGCGTAGTGCAGCCACTCGCGCGGGATGGACGCAAGATCCTCCAGCGTTGTCGCCGAGCGGTCGGTGTGCAATGCGTCGACGAGAACGCTCCGAGCCGGACCATCTGCCGCCGAGACGATCTCGATGGCAGCGCGCGCATCGGGCACCGCAGTCCACGGCATGAATTCGAGCGAGGCGACGATGCCGTAGTTCGCGCACAGTTCCGCGAGGCGGGCATAGGAGTCCGTGAGCCGAGCGCGGTCGCGGTCGTCGCCGCCCACCAGAACGGCCTTGGCTCCGAGCTGTGCACCCGCTTCGAGAAGCGGAACATAGTCGGCGGGGTCGAAGTCGGCTGCAAGGCGGATGATTTCGAGGTCGAATACCTCAACGGGTGAATCATCCAGTCGACGCACCAGTTCGTCCAACGACTGCTTGTCCTCGTGCAGCGGGTAGGCCGTCGTACCTGGTGCCGCGGGCATCAGGCGGATGCCGATGGTGTCGAAGCCGTGTTTTTCCGCCAAGTCGACGTGCTGCATCGGTGCGGTATCGAGCACTGTGAGGGCTGCCAGTCCGAGTGAGAGTGTCATGCGTGCGCTCCAACTGTCTTGGCTCCGGCCAGTTCCCGACCTGCCAGGTAACCGAACGTCATAGCCGGGCCGAGGTTGATGCCGCCGGACGGGTAGTGCCCGCCCATCACGCTGGCCTGATCGACGCCGACGGCGAGCAATCCCTCGATGCGGCGGTCGTTGTCGTCGAGCACCTGCGACGACGAGTCGGTGACAAGCCCGGCGAAGGTACCGAAACTGCCCGGCACCACCTTCACCGCGTAGTACGGACCCTTCTGTAAGGGTGCGAGCGACGGGTTCGGCCAGGGGTTGGCGGTATCGCCGGATCCCCGGTTGAACGGCGTTGTGCCGCGACCGAACTCGGGGTCTTCACCGGCCACGGCCCCGACATTGAATGCCTCGATTGTCTTTTCCAACTGCGTCGGATCAACGCCGATCTTCTCCGCCAGTTCGCGAACAGTGTGACCCCGTGTCAGGTATCCCGAGCGCAGGTACGGCTGGATCGGGATCGGCAGGGGCTTGGCCATGCCCAGCGGGAGGTAGCGCACGTACTGCTGATCCGCGATCAACCATGAGCACACCTCGTCTCCCTCGGGAACCTGCTCGACCATCGCGAGGGTGTAGTCGTGGTAGCCGAGTGCTTCGTTGACAAAACGCTTGCCGTTCGCGAGAACTCCGATGACACCGGGCTTTCCGCGGTCGAGGATGTGCGGGAACACACCTTCCTTGCCGTTGCGGTAGCGAACGATGGAGACGGGGCAGTACGCGACGGGGGAGGCAAGAGTGCGGTCTAGGCGACCACCCACGGATTCGCCGAGGGTGATGCCGTCGCCGGTGGTTGTCTTCGGAGTGAGTGACCAGTGCTCGTTTCCGGTGGGGGTACGGGGGAACATTTCACGTCTGCGGTCGATGTCCTGGGCGAAGCCGCCGGTGGCCAGTACGACGCCGCGCGTGGCAGTTACCGAGTACGCACCATCCGGGCCTTCGAGGCGGACGCCGACAACGCGACCGTCGTCGTCAGTCTGCAGCGATGTTGCCGACGTTTTCACCCGAATCTCGACGCCGAGATCGAGCGCTGAGCGAAGCATCATGCCGACAAGCGCAGTGCCGTTGACGAGTTGCTGGCCACGACGCTTGGTGGCGAGATCGAACATGTGCTTTGTCACGCGAACACCACAGTGCACAAATGCTTTCGGCGATCGAGTCGAGTGCAAGAATGCCTGCAGGTCGGGGCCGGCCATGATGCCCATACCGAGGAATGACGTCTCGTACAACTGTCGACGTAGCAGCGCCGCGACGTCGGGTCCGAGCTTTCGCAAGCTCACCGGTTTCGGTCCGACGGAACGATGACCCGTGCCGGCTCCCGGTGTGTCGCCGTGAATGTCGGCGATCTTGGCTCCGGGAACAAACTTCAGCGCAGTCTTGCGTTCGAAGAACTCGACCATCTCCGGTGCACCGTCGAGGAGTGCATCCACCTTGGCGGCGTCGAAGTTGTCGCCGAGTCGGTTCTCCAGATATGCCCGCGGCGCCGAACGATCCTCGACAACCCCGTCGGCGATGGCAAACATGTTGCGCGGGGTCCACATCCACCCGCCTGACCAGGCCGTTGCGCCGCCGCAGGTGTCGGCCTTCTCGACAACGAGTACCGACGCGCCGCCATGTGCTGCGGCAATTGCTGTGGAAAGCCCGCCTGCGCCGGAGCCCACGACAACCACGTCGTAGGTGAGGGGGGTACTGCTACTCATTTCTGCTCCTTGGCAGTTGTTGCGAGGGTCGGTGTCGATGTCAGCTCGACAACCTTGCCCGTTCGTGACGATTCGTAGATTGCGGCGATGATGGCAAGTGACGCGCGGGCGTCTCGTCCGGTGACGGCGGGTTCGCGCCCGGTCAGGACGGCGTCGGCGAAGTCCTGAACCTGCAAGGTGTGGAAGTCAGTGAGTGCCGCATTGACCGCTCCCACATCGAGATTGGCGTCGATATCGGCGGAGTACCGCGACTGGAACTCCACTTCGCCCGGCACGGTCCAGATTTCGTTGACACCCTCGTGCCCTTCAGGGAACTCGAGGACGCTGGCGATGGCACCGGTGCGCCCGATCACCGAGACGCGGTTGCCCAGGTTGTGATTGGCACCGGTAGTCGCGGTGACGGTGGCGGTGCCGCCCGAGGCAAAGGAGATCACAGCTGACGCACTGTCCTCGGTCTCGATGTGCTCACCGTGGGTGTGGGTGCGGATGAAGCCGCTGACCGAGACAGCCTCGCCCATGAACCAGGCCAGCATGTCGATCTGGTGCACGGCCTGCGTCATGAGCACGCCACCGCCGTCGGTGTCCCAGCGTCCGCGCCACGCGTCGGCCGAGTAGTAACTCGATGGGCGGTGCAGGATCACCGACGCCTCGCCGAGCGTGGGCAGTCCGATCCGGCCGTCGTCGATGGCGTCCCGGATACGACGCACGGCCGGCCAGAAGCGGCGTTGGAAGAGGACGCCGAAGGTGATACCGGCGCGGTCGGCGGCCTCGATCATGCGGTCGGCGGCAGCAACATCGACCGCGATGGGCTTCTCGCACAACACATGTACACCCGCTTCGGCAGCGGCCACGACTACCTCTTCATGTACCGGGTGCGGCGTGCAAACGGTGCAGGCGTCGAGTCCGAGGGCGAGAAGTTGCTCCACTGAACTCACGGCTGCGGGAATGCCGTGCGCTGCCGCGAACTCCTGGGCGCGTCCGAGATCGGGATCGCAGCAGCCGATTACCTCGACGCCGGGGACTTGTTGCAGGGCTCGGGCATGGTTGCCGGCGATCTTGCCGCAGCCGACGATTCCGACTTTCAACGTCATCAGAAATGTTCCTCTGCTTCGACGTCCCGCGCCGCAGACTCGCCGCGGTCGAGACTGTTCAGTGCTTCGATGTCCTCGCCGGAGAGGGTCACGTCGAGTGCTGCCAGGTTCTCGGCCTGACGCGTCGGGTTCGCTGATCGCGCGACCGGAACCACACCCTGCGCGACGTGCCAAGCGAGGACCACTTGAGCTGGTGTGCAACCGATTCGACCGGCGATCTCCCCGACCACGGCGTTGTCGAGCACATCGCCGCGGCCGAGCGGGCTCCACGACTGCGTGAAGATTCCGAGTTCGTCGTTGGCGCGGCGCACCGGAATTCGCGCGAGCGACGGGTCCATCTGAATCTGGTTGACTGCCGGTGCCTCGCCGGTTTCGGCGACGACGCGGCGCAGGTGGTGCTCGAGGAAGTTCGACACACCCACGTACCGAACCAGTCCGGCGTCGCGGCAGGCCAGCATCGCCTCGAATGACGCAACGTAACGATCGATTCGCGGGAGCGGCCAGTGGATCAGGAACAGATCGAGTTGATCCAGTCCCAGTCGTTCCAGGCTCTGCTCGAGCGCTCCGCGGATGTCACCGGAAACCTGTTCGTTTCCACGAAGTTTGGTGGTGACAAACAGTTCTTCTCGCGGTAGAGCAGACTCCGCCAACGCTACGCCGACGGCGTCCTCGTTGCCGTAGATCGCGGCGGTGTCGATGAGGCGGTACCCGGCCTCGATTCCGGAGAGTACCGACTTCGTGGCGTCGGCACCGACCAGTGGCCAGGTTCCGAGTCCGATGGGTGGCAACGCAGTTGCCACCGGTGCGGCTGTGTGTGCGCTCATGCGTGAACCTCCTGACGGGCCGCAGCGGCGGCGGTGATGGCGACGGCAACGTCGGCTGCGGTCACGAGTGCGGCATGGATGGATCCGCCGTCACCGCTCGCGTCGCCGACGGTATGGACCCCGAGTCGTGGTGCCAGTGAACGTAGTTCGGCCAGAAGCTCCGAGCGCGGCTCGACACCCTGTGAGATCAGCAGCTCGCCGGGGGCGTCGACTTCGCTCAGTGCACCGCCTGTCGAGATCGTGACCCGATCGGCGTCGACTTTGGTGACGATCGAGCTCAGGTAGGTCGTGAGGTTCTCACTTGCGGCCAGGCGCGGCAGCAGCACGATCTTGCCGCGTCGGCCGACGTCGTGCGCGATGGTTTCCTGCGGCCCGATCATGACGACCTGGGTGCCCTTCTGGAGCAGATCGTCTGCGACGGCAGCAGCCTCGCGGTCGGCGCCGAAAATGGTGATTGCCTCGGGGACCGGATCTCCGGAAACCAGGAACTCGCGAACGTCACGGACGGTTCGGGTCTGCGCGCCGGGGAGGTCAGTCACGGGACCGTGCCCACCGGCAGCAAGGACGATCGCGTCGAAGTCACTGTTTGCGAGCAATGCTGCGTCAGCTCTGGTCGAGGTGTGGCACTGCACCCCGAGTTCGGCCAGTTCCGCGAGGTACCAGTCCACGATCCGCCCGTATTCGGGATATTCGTGCAGCTTCGATGCCAGAGCGAAGTCGCCACCGAGGCTGGGGCGTTCGTCGTACAGGTCGACGCGATGACCGGCAAGTGCCAGGTCGCGGGCAGCGGCCATTCCGGACGGACCGGCACCGATGACGGCGACGCGTACGGTGGCATCAGCCGGCTTCGTGGGCTGATCCAGTTCACGTCCGACCCACGGGTTGACGGAACAGGGAATGGGGCCGGCGGCCAGGCTGTCGATGCAGTAGTTGCAGGCGATGCAGGGGCGGTACCGGCCACCGTCGATAGCGCGATTCGGAAAGTCCGGGTCGGCGTGCAACGTACGGGCCATGCTGACGAAGTTCGCCTGGCCGGATTCGATGATCTGCGCGGCGATCTCCGGCGACGTGATGCGTCCGGCTACACCCACCGGGATGTCGAAGTCGCGCTGGTACTGCTCGGAGTACGGTGCGAGGAGTCCGCGGGACCATTCACCGGGCTGGATGATCCACTGTCCCGCTTCGTAGTTGCCGGCCGAGACGTCGAGGAAATCGAGTCGGTCAGTGTCGATGGCGTCGATGCGCGCGCGGGTTGTCTCGGCGTCGAGCCCGCCGTCAATGCCTTCGAAGGCTGAGAATCGAAGTCCCAGAGTGATTCCCGGAGCATGCTCGTGGACGGAGGCGATGACCTTGTTGACGAACAAGGTGGGGTCGGCCCACTCGTCGTCGCGGTGATTGTAAGCAGGGGAGAGGAACTGGTGGATCAGATACCCGTGGCCACCGTGCAGGGAGATGACGTCGACGCCCGCCTGCTGGCAGCGCGCTGCGGCTTCACCGAAACATTCGATGATGTGCTCGATGTCGTCGGCGTCGAGTTGTTCTGGCATCTCGCCGCCGACCACCAAACACGGAATCGGTGTCGGGGCAACAGGAACAAACCCGCTGACAGAACCTTGCGCCGTACGTCCACCGTGGTTGAGTTCGACTCCGACGAGGGCGCCGTGAGCGTGGATCGCGTCGGCCATCTTCTTGATACCGGGAATCCGTTCGTCGACGTCGACGCCCATCTGCCGGATGCGGCCTTTGCCGTCGGCGCGCACGTAGCTCGCCTCGGTGAAGATCAGTGCCGCACCACCTTCGGCGCGGCGAGCGAGATATGCGATGTACTCGTCCGTCATGGTGCCGTCGACTTCGCAGTAATTGCGTTCCATCGGAGCAGATACGAATCGGTTCCGAAGGCGGACGCTGCCCATGTCGAGGGGTTCGGCAAATGGTTGGGTTGCGTTCATCGGTGCTCCTGGAGCATTTTGCGAGAGTGAGTGTTCGACTGTGCTCATGCGCTGGCCATCTCGGAGATCATGTCGCTCAGGTGGGTGCGCATCCGATCCGTGTCAGCTTCGATGCCCGTCAGAAGTGTGAAGGTGTCAGAGGCTTGAGCCACCAGCATCTGGCCGCCGTCGAGCACCTGGCACCCGAGAGCGATTGCAGCGTCGAGTAATTCGGTGCGCATCGGCCGATAGACGATGTCCGCGACCCACAAGCCGGAGTGGAGCGCAGCGGGGTCGAACGGAGTTCCGGGATGGCCGACCATACCGATCGGAGACGCATTGACGACGCCGTCGCTTGTCGCCAGGTTATCGGCGATCTCACCAATCGCCAAAGCCGTTGTGCGCGTGTCAGGGAAAGCCGAGGCAACGCGTGAACATACATCGGCAGCGCGTTCTGAGTCGACGTCGGCGATGCGGAGATCCGTCGTACCGGCTGCCGCCAGCGCGTAGGCAACTGCCGAACCTGCCCCGCCGGCGCCGGCGAGGACCACTCGATCCAAGGTGGCGTCAGGTAGCCCGCGTTGAAGTGCGGTGAGGAATCCACTGTGATCGGTGTTGTGGCCGATCAGACGGCCGTTGTCGACCACAACCGTGTTGACGGCGCCGAGCAGTCGGGCGTTGTCGGACAGTTCGTCGAGGGCGTCCACGACAACTTGCTTGCACGGGTGCGTGATGTTCAGCCCGGTGAAACCACCGGTGACGGCGGCGCGAACCAACTCGCCGGTCTTCTCGACCGAGACGTTCCTTGCCTCGAGGTCGATCAGTTCGTAGCTGTAGGCGGCGAGACCGAGTGCTGCCGCTTCGTGGGAGTGCAGCGCCGGCGAGAGTGAGGTGGTGATTCCCGCGCCGACAAGGCCGATCCGGTGACGGGTGGATTCGGTAGGCATGACATTTCTCCTGCATAAGTGGGGACGGCCCCTCGCGGCGCGAAGTCAGCGCGAGGGGCCGGTCCGGTCAAGCGTTGTTGCTGGTGAGCTCTGGGTCTTGCTTCGTGAGCGTGACTGATTTCGGTTCGCCGAGTTCTGCGGTCGGCGTCCGATAGGTTTCCGGACCGCACATCGCGGCGATGGCGGAGACGACCGCAAAGCCGAGGCACATCCACGCGACCGGTGTCCAGTTGCTCTTGTCGCCTGCGGAAATCGCCTGGGCGATTGCCGGTGTGAAGCCGGCGACGAGAAGTCCGAGCATGAGGCTCACGGCCATACCGGTGTAGCGAACCTTGGCGGGGAACTGCTCCGGGAAGTACGCCGGGTAGGTGCCATTGGGCATCGCGTAGAAGATGCCGATCATGACGATTCCCGAAGCGAAAACCATGGGAACGCTTTGGGTTCCGATCGAGTGGAAGAAAACGAAGACCATCAGGCCGGCGCCGATTGCGCCGATGACGAAGATGGGCTTGCGGCCGTAGCGATCGGACAGAATGCCGAACAGCGGCTGGGTAAGTACGGCAACGAAGTTGGCCGTGGCAATTGCCCAGAGCATCGTCGAGCGTTCGAAGCCGGATTCGACGGCGTAGGCCAGGGCAAAGACGTTGACGATGGTGTTGATCATCGCGAAGGTCGAACTCATGCTGATGCGAATCACGGTGCGCCAGTGCGAGCGGAACATCTCGACGACGGGAATTCCTGCCGTGTTGTCCTGTTCCTTGAGCTCTTCGAATACCTCAGGCTCGTCGAGTGCGCGTCGCAGCCAGAGTGCAACGACGGTCACGATGATGCTGAGCCAGAAGGGAACTCGCCAGCCCCAGGAGTAAAGGTCTTCGTCGGGCAGGCTTGCTACCGGGATGAATACCAGGCTCGAGATGACGATGCCGAACATGATGCCGCTCATGGTGAACGACGTGAAGAACGAACGGCGGTGATCCGGTGAGTGTTCGAGTGTCAGTGCCGAGGAGCCGGGTGATTCTCCACCCGCAGACAGGCCTTGGAGGAGGCGAAGTAAGACGAGGATGATCGGCGCTGCAATGCCGATCTGCTCGTACGTCGGCAGGCAGCCGACGACGACGGTCGCGACTCCCATGAGCAGAAGGCACGCGAGGAGTGCGTTCTTGCGACCGTAGCGGTCACCGAGGTGTCCCCACAGCACTGCGCCGAGCGGGCGGGCGACGTAGGCCACGCCCAGGGTGCTGATGGAGAGCAGCGTGGCGGTGGAGCCTCCGCCGGGAAAGAAGATCGTGGGAAACACCAGTGCGGCGGCGGAGCCGTAGATGAAGAAGTCGTAGTACTCGAGGGTGCTTCCGAGGAAGCCCGACACTGCGGCACGCCGAGCGTTGGAGTTCGGCTTTTCGTCGGTCCCGGTCGTGGAAACTGCGGGGGTAGGCGGAGGCGCCATGGGTAGTCCTTTCGTCCCGATTGGCCGACGGTGGTGGCACGTGTCGTGATGCGTCACGCTGCGGTGACGTCCCTCACCTTTCGGCGGCTGAGACGACCTTGCCATGAAGGACTATGGCGCGTCCAACACTAAATGAGTCTCAGATAATGTCGAATTACGTCTCAATCTCGGGAGTGGGGAGGATTTCCTCCGAGGTTGCGAGTGCAACTGCGAGCGCGTCGGTCATGTGACGCGGTGACCAGGCGATTCCGTGGTTCATGTACGTCGGTTCGCCGGTGAGGGGAACGAAGACGCTGCCGGGAGGGGTAATGCCGGCCATGCCAGACGGCATCAAGGCGACGCCGACTCCCGCCGCAACGAGCATCAGGATCATGTAGGGGTCGGTGATTTCCTGGACCACGCGCGGGCGGAAGTTCGCATTCATGCAGGCCCGCATTGCCGTCTCCTGCAGGGCGGAACCGGCCGACATGGGTGTGGTGACAAATCCGTCGTCGGCCAATTCGCGTAGGTCGATTTCGCTCTCGGCGGCCAACCGGTGATCGATCGGCAGTACGACGCCAAAGGCTTCGCGGCGAATCAGGCGGGTGGACAACGGCGCCGCCGCCACCGGCAACCCGACAAACGCCAGGTCCAATGCGCCGCTCTCGAGTTGTGTCACGGCGTCTCGGGTCATGATGCGGCCCAGGAGGGTCAATTCGACCTCGGGGTACCGCTGGCGCAATGCGCGCGTCAACGGCGGCAACGCCTGGTGGTTGAGCACGCCGGTGAATCCGATCGCGACACGGCCGTACACGCCGCCGGTGGACGCGCGGGTGGCTTGACGGGCGGTTTCCATGTTCTCGAGAACGCGATAGGCGTGTGGCAGAAAAGCGTGCCCACCGGAGGTGAGCGCGACGGTACGAGTACTGCGCTCGAACAGTTGCACGCCGATGTTCTTCTCGAGCTTGCGAATCATCTGGCTCAGAGGCGACTGAGCCATTTGCAGCCGTGACGCCGCGCGGCCGAAATGTAGCTCTTCCGCGACCGCGACAAACGCGTGCAACCAGCGAATTTCCATCGATGTGTCCTTCGTTGATGTCGACTGTTGATTTTGACGACTCTGCCCGACGTCATATATTCGAAATCGTACACAGTGTGACGCAGATTATATCTATTTGTATCTTAAATTAAGCGCTGAGCGCACATGATCTCCGGGAGATGAGACTGATGCAGAGCTATCCAGAAGGTGCAGTTGCGCTGATTACCGGCGGTGCCAGCGGAATTGGTGCCGCATGTTCGAAACTATTGTCCGACAACGGTGTTCGGACAATTACCGCTGACATCGCGGAGGGAGCCGACGAACGTCTCGACGTGACCGATCCGGCTGCAGTTGGCGAGTTGCGTGCGCGCATCGGCAAGGTCGACATCTTGATCAACAGTGCCGGCATCGTGGGTCCGTCGGCGCCGCTGGTCGATGTCTCGCTCGCCGACTGGCAGCGCACATTCCGAATCAACGTGGAAGGAACCTTCCTCATGTGCCGCGCCTTTGTGCCCGGCATGGCCGCATCAGGTTGGGGGCGCATTGTGAATCTGGCGAGCATTGCCGCAAAAGACGGTAATCCCAACCAGAGTGCGTACTCCGCGTCGAAAGCTGCCGTCATTGCTCTGACAAAGTCACTGGGCAAGGAGATCGCGACAACCGGAGTCCTGGTCAACGCCGTGGCTCCGGCCGCCGTCGAAAGTCCGATGAACGCGGGCACCGACCCCGCAATTCTCGCTCGGTCGCAGAGTCTGACGCCGATGTCGCGGATGGGGAAGTCGGACGAAATTGCCGAGCTGATCGGCTGGTTGTCCTCGACGGCGGTGAGTTACTCGACCGGTGCGGTGTACGACGCCAGCGGAGGTCGTGCAACGTACTAGTGTCCAGGTGGAGATGACCGGGCACCAAGGCGAGGGGGACGTCGATGGCGGGTGAACGTCTGTGGCCTGTTGCAGATCGCGCGACGCGTGTGTTCTGGCGTGTAGTCGGCCGCAAAATCGACCTGTCCGAAGATACGTGGTTGCAAGCGCCGACAGCGGTGCGCGGTCCGGTGGAAGACAGTTGGATTCACGCCGAAGCGTTGCGTATCGGTGGCACGGTTGGTGTGGGGGCAGCGGTCGAGGGTCTCCTACCACGCATGGATGCATTGGCGGGGCCGGATTTTGATCCGTCGCGGTTGACGCCGTCCATCCGTGATTTCTACGAGCGAACCTCGACGTGGCGAATGCAGGCGTGGACACAATGGGCGCCGGGATTTGCGCCGTGGGGGTCGCTGGTCGAGCGGTTCTACGGTCGGCGCGTGCAGCAACTTGCGCTGCCCGTAAACCCGATGTCAGTTGCGTATGGTGTCGACAGTTCGATTACACGCGTAGCGGATGCCGACGGCAGGCATGCGGGTTCGGCCTGGCTGCGGACACTGCGAAAGTCAGGTGACTATCTCTTCAGTGGGTACTACCGAATCACGTTTCTGCCGAACAGTTCTCAACCCTGTGTCCATGTCTCGTTCCCGCTGGAGTCTGGGAATGTTCAGGTGTTCCTGCACCCCGAAGTCTGCGACGACGGTTCCCTGCTACTCACCTCGGGGCAAGGAGAATTCGGGGACATAGGGGCATACGTCACTGTCGTGGAGAATGGAAAGGTCTATGCGGCAAGGATTCCGATCCATGAGCGATTCCACGTGTTCGAAGACTCGGAAGGTGTTCTGCGAACCGATCACGAATTGCGTCTGTGGCGCGCCCGGGCCATGGCGTTGCATTATCGGATGGATCCTCGATAGGCGGTGGGGGAGTAGGGTGCCATCTCTCGTTTGATCAATACTCCTGGCTACAAGCAATATTCGGCCGAATGTGCCCGAAATATCCCTTGAATCGAAAAGGTGTTCGAGTATACTTGAGTCAAGGGTGGGGAGGCTCTGATGACTACGGTGAACGATTTTGTTTCGGTGGGGGATGTTGTCGCTGGTTCCGCGACGGGGGTGCGGGGCAGGTTGTGGCGGTTGCGTCCGGCTGAGGTTCGGGACGTTGCCGTTAGTGTGTCTGCGGAAATTCTTCGGTTGGAAGCGATTCGGGTTGCCGCAGTAGATGCGTTGGCGCTCAATCCGGATGAGCAGGTGCTGTGTTATCGAGGTTTGGGTCGGTGGTTGGCGGCGAATACGATGTTGCAGAATGCGGCCGGTAACAAGATCGCCGCCCTCGGTGCCGCACTGCGGGCATTCCCGGACATTACTGCCCAATTCGAGGCCGGTGACCTTTCGCTCGACCATGCGGCAATGATCGCCGCGTTCTGCGAATCCCCACCAAAAGGAATGCCCGACAGGGCGTTACCGTCCTGTATGAAGACTCTTCTCGCTGCGGCATCCGGCGTGGAGGCGACCACCATCAAACTCCGCTATGCGATTGCAGTTCTGGAGCGGATATTCGAATCCGACGACACCCCGCCCGGTGAGGACGACGATCTCAACGTCTTGCGGATTTCGCCGACGTTGAACGGTCGGGTCGCGATCAAGGGCGATTTCGACGCGTTGACCGGTGAAATGTTGTTATCGGCTCTCTCGGGTTTGTCGATGCCGAAACCGGCTGCCGACGGAACCCCGGATCAGCGATCGGCAGCCAAACGCACCGCCGACGCCTTCACCGAACTGATCCGCCGCTACCTCGACAACGCCATGACCGGTATCGACGGCGGTCAGCGTCCGCACGTGAACGTGCACATCACTGCGAAAGATCTTGCCGAGCATCGCGAATGCGCGACCATGCGCAGCAATACCGCATCGGATGATGGCGAGTTCTACGGCAGTGCCTTCGATGACGATGAGCCTGATGTCGAGGATCTCGATGTGGGATACATGCCGTGGATGGGACCACTCAGTGTGAGCCTGACCCGGATGCTCGCCTGCGACTGCATGCTCTCGACCGTCCTGATGGACGGCAACGGGGCACCGCTCGATGCAACGCCGCACAAACGCCTCGTCACACCGGAACAACGCACCGCACTGATTGCCCGGGACAAAGGCTGCGCCTTCCCCAACTGTGATGCCGTACCCGCTTGGTGCGACGCCCACCATATAAAACCCTGGTCGGTCGGTGGTCTGACGGTGATGGACAATCTCACCCTCCTCTGCCGAAATCACCATCGGTTGATCCACAGCACCAGTGGGTTTCGCGGTATCTGGGAAGTCAAGATGGGCGATGATCATAAACCGTGGTTCATCCCACCAGCTGCGATCGACCCGAAACAACGACGCCGACGCTCCACCACCCGTCAGGGACCAGTTCACCGAGACTGAATCCGGTTCCACCGGAAGTGAATACCGTGTGAGAGCTTCGCATCACCAGCTAGCCGGTGCGAAGCCCACACGCATGCGCGGGTTCGGGTATCTGTTTCTTGGTTCTCGGGTTCTTGATCGCGCGAACGGCTGACGATTCATTTTCCTGCGTGGCAGTGTGGACAGTGGCAGTGTGGACAGTGGCAGTGTGGACATAGGGATACTGTCCGCCGATAGTGAGGAAAGCACAGTGACCGACTCGGATCGCCCACACGGCGATGTTTATGTAGCGCGCGAGGGTGGCGTCACCACCATCGTCATGAATCGTCCCGACCGAAAGAATGCCGTCGACGGGCCGATGGCCGCGCAGCTGCGTGACGCATTTCTGGACTTCGAAGCCGATGATACTGCGCACGTCGCAATACTCTGGGGTGCCGGTGGAACTTTCTGCGCCGGAGCAGATCTGACGGCAGTGAATGATCCGTCGCGCTTGCATGAACTCGACCCGGAGGGCGGCGGTACGGGGCCGATGGGTCCGAGTCGGCTGGCGCTGTCGAAACCGCTGATCGCCGCTGTCAGTGGGTATGCGGTAGCCGGTGGCCTGGAATTGTCCTTGCTGGCCGATCTGCGAGTCTGTGAGGAAAACTCGGTCTTCGGTGTTTTCTGTCGGCGCTGGGGAGTGCCCTTGATCGACGGCGGAACCGTTCGATTGCCACGCATAGTGGGACAGGGCCGCGCACTCGACATGATCCTGACAGGGCGGCCCGTCGACGCCCAGGAAGCACTTTCGTTCGGGCTGGTGAATCGTGTTGTTCCGGTAGGTGACTCCTTGGCGGCAGCGCAAGAACTGGCGCAGCAGCTCACTGCGTTTCCGCAGCTGTGTATGCTGGCGGACCGGGTGTCGGCGTACCGGTCATTCGACCTTCCGCTCGCGGAAGCGCTGCGAGCGGAAGGTGCTGCTGGTAGTCCGATTGTCGCTGCCGAAGGTGCGCGCGGAGCGGCGGCCTTTGCTGCCGGGGCGGGACGGCACGGACGGTTCGAGAACGACGCTCAGCAAAACGACGCTAAACAATAAGTGCCGCGCGATTCTCAGCTGAGGCGTTCGAACACGGCAGCCAGTCCCTGGCCGCCGCCGATGCACATGGTTTCGAGGCCGTAGCGGGCTTCCCGTCGATCCATTTCGCGCAGCAGCGTGGCGAGGATTCGTCCGCCGGTCGCACCTACGGGGTGACCGAGTGAGATGCCGGAGCCGTTGGGGTTGATGCGGGGGTCGTCGGCTTCGAGTTTCCAGGTGCGCAGAACTGCAAGTGCCTGTGCGGCAAAGGCTTCGTTGAGTTCGATGACGTCCATGTCTGCCAAGGTGAGGCCGAGGCGGCCGAGTGCCTTCTCGGACGCCGGAACGGGGCCGATGCCCATGGTGCGGGGTGGAACACCGGCAACACTCCAACTGGCAAGGCGGGCAAGGGGACGCAGACCGAGTGAGCGTGCCTTCTCGGCGGTGGTGACGATGGCGAGTGCCGCGCCGTCGTTCTGACCGCTCGCGTTGCCGGCCGTGACGGTGGAGTCAGGGTCGATCTTGCCGCGCATGGGGCGAAGGCGGGCAAGGGATTCCATCGAGGTGTCGGCGCGCGGATGCTCGTCGGTGTCGACGAGGAGCGCGTCGCCCTTGCGCTGGGGTACGGAGACCGGAACGATTTCCTGGGCGAAGATGCCATTCTTCTGGGCGGCGACTGCGCGCTGATGAGACTGCACGGCTAATGCGTCCTGATCCTTGCGACTGATGGAGAACTCTGCCCGCAAGTTCTCTGCGGTTTCGATCATGCCTCCGGGAACCGGGAAATCGCGGCCGCCGGCAGTGACACGGGCGCGGGCCAGACGATCACTGAGCGCCACGGCTTCACCCTTGACGCCCCAACGCATTCCGGTGGCGTAGAACTCGGCCGCACTCATAGACTCGGCGCCGCCGGCGAGAACCAGATCGCTGCCGCCGGACTGAACCTGCATGACTGCCGCGATGATCGCCTGCAAACCGGATCCGCAGCGCCGATCCACCTGCATACCGGGGACATCGATGCCGAGTCCGGCATTGAGCGCAGCAATGCGGCCGATGGCCGGAGCCTCACCGCTCGGGGACGCCTGCCCCAAGATCACGTCGTCCACATCGGAACCGGAAATTCCGGTGCGCGAGACGAGTTCGGTGATCAAGGTGGAAGCGAGGTCTTCCGGTGCGGTGTCGCGGAAGACACCGCCGAAGCGGCCTACCGGTGTGCGGAGCGGTTCACAGATGACAACGTCAGGCATGAGTTCTTCCTTGGAGTGGGCTCGATCAGCGCGTAGCAGCCGAGTGATTGTTCGAGGATTGAGTACGGCCGAGATCGGCGGAGATCGCGTCGGCGGTGGCTATCGCAGCCGGAACAAGTTCAGCGAGAACCGCTTCGGTGCTGTAGCGGGCAGCCTGGGTGGAAATATTCACCGCGGCAACCACGGCGCCGTTGGCATCGCGAATCGGTGCTGCGAGCGATCGCAACCCCTCTTCGAGCTCCTGATCGACCACTGAGAAACCGTCGGCGCGAATCTTGTCGAGTTCGGCCCGCAGTTCTTCGGGAGTCGAGATGGTCTTGCCCGTGAGACGTGTGAACGAGACTCGGGACAGGTACTGCTCGAGTGCATCGTCTGGCAGACCGGCGAGCAGCACTCGCCCCATGGACGTTGCGTACGCCGGAAAGCGAGTGCCGATGGTGATGGAAACCGTCATGATGCGGCTGACCGGTACGCGGGCGACGTACACGACGTCGTCGCCGTCGAGGATGGAGACCGAGGTGGATTCCCGGACCTTGGCGGACAGCGCCTCCAGATGCGGTCCCGCGAGCTCGGGCAGCGACAGGCTGGACAGGTAGCTGTACCCGAGTTCGAGAACGCGTGGAGTCAGCCAGAACACCGAACCATCCGTACGTACGTATTGGAGCTCCACCAGAGTGAGCAGAAACCGACGCGCTGTGGCACGCGTGAGATCGGTGGTCCGGGCGACTTCACTGAGCGTGCGCCGGGGGTGCTCGCCATCAAACGCCTTGATGACGGACAGTCCGCGGGCCAGCGACTGCACGTAGTCGGGTGACGGCCCCGGCGACTGGTCGCTGTTGGTTTCGCTCATGGTGTCGTGTTCTCCTCGGGCTTCGGCGTGAGGTCCGCGAGTGCCTGCTTACCCAGCGCAAAAGCCTGATTGCTGTTCGGCACACCCGCATAGACCGCGGTATGGAGAAATACTTCCACGAGTTGATCCGGATCCATTCCGCTGCGCAGTGCGGCGCGGATATGCATGTCTAGTTCGTGCTCGTTGCCGACTGCGGTGAGTATCGCGAGAGTCAGCAGCCTGCGTGTGTGGTGATCGAGTCCGGGACGCGACCAAACGTCGCCCCAGGCGGTGCGAGTGATGAAATCCTGGAACGGCGCGGTGAACTCGGTGGTGCCGGCGATGGACCGATCGACGTGGGCGTCACCGAGAACCTGGCGCCGGACGGTCATCCCGGCCGCGACCGCGGCGCTGCGTTGAGCAACCGCGGGTGTATGCGAGGAAATATGCGCCGCAAGGAGTTTGGTGACGCGTCCGGCCTGCTCGACATTGGCGAGGTGCGCTCCGGGATCGACGACGTGCATCACGGAGTCGGCAATACCGTCGGCAATCGCTGCCAGGGTGGCCGGGGGAGTCGACGGATCCTGCTCACCCGCGATGAGGAGGGTCGGAGCCACGATTCGGGCGAGGTCGCCGCGGCCGTCCCAGACGGAGAGTGCTTCGCAGCAGGCAGCGTATCCCTCGTCGGGTGTTGCCTCGACCATCGCCACATGCCGCGCGACAAGTTCCGGATCGCTTTCGGCAAGTCCGGGTGTGAACCAGCGGCCGACAACAGCTGCGGCAATGGACGCGATGCCGTCGGTGCGGACGGTCTGCGCTCGATCGATCCACGGCTGGGCCGGGGCAAACTGCGAGGACGTGCACAGCAATGTCAAGGTGTCGACGCGAGTGGGATGGTGCGCGGCGATCCACTGGCTGACTGCACCGCCGAGGGAGAGTCCGACCAGGTGAACCGACTCGAGTTCGAGCGAATCGATCAGTGCGATGACATCTCCGGCAAGGTCCGCGACGGTGTACGGGCCGGCGGGTACCGGGGACTTACCGTGACCACGATGATCGACGGCGATGACGCGGTAGCGGTTCGACAGCGCATGGATCTGCGGCGCCCACATGGAGAGATCGGATCCGAGCGAGCCGAGGAACACAACTGCGGGAGCGTCGGGATTGCCGGTCTGGTGAAAGTTGAGCGCGACGCTCATCGGGGTCCTCCTGTGGGGCGTGCGGCGAGGGCTCGGTCGACCAGGTCGGTGGCGTGGCCCAGATACTGTGCTGGATCAAGAAGTTCGGTAAGTTCGGCAGCGGTCAGGTGTTCCGTGATTGCCGGGTCGCGGTCCAAACGCGTGCCGGAAGCGGCTGCGGCGGTGACGATGTCACGAGCACGATCGGTATGCGCCGAGAGTGCCTTCGTGACCCGTTCGGCAAGAATCAAACCACCGGTGATGTCGAGGTTGCGTGCCATCGAATCGGTATGCACCTGCAAGCCGGCAAGACTGACGGACAGTTGATGTGCCGCTCCGCCGGTCAGACGCAGGAGATCTGTGACGGTTTCCCACTCCGCATGCCACGGACCGGCCGCCCGCGCGAACTCGTGATCCATGTTGGACAGCGCTGTGGCGACGAGTGCGGGAACACGCCGCGCCGCCGCACGGGCGGTAACGGCGGCAACCGGATTCTGCTTGTGCGGCATGGCGGATGAGCCGCCTGGAGTTTTCTCGGCAACTTCGGAAAGCTCCGTCGATGCCATGACTGTGATGTCTGTAGCCGGCTTGGACACGGCCCCAGCGACGATGCCGAGGGTGGTTGCCAGTTCGGCGATGGTCACGCGATCGGTATGCCACGGAACAAGCTGCCGAGCCAAGCCGAGTTCGTCGGCAAAAGCGTCGGCGAGTGCGAGACCGTTCGGATACGACGCGGCGAGTGTGCCTGCGGCACCGCCGAATTGAACGGGCAATGTCGACAGCACGGTCTCGAGTCGATTGGCAGCGGCGTCGAGTGCGGTGAACCAGCTTGTTGCCAGTAGCCCGAAGGTGGTCGGAAGTGCTTGTTGCCCCAGGGTTCTCGCCACCATCGGCGTCGAGCGATGGAGTCGGGCGAGGTGAGCTGCAGAGTCGGCAGCCCAGGTCAGATCTGCGAGTACAACAGAGCCTGCGCGGCGCGTCAGCAGCATGAGTGCGGAATCCATGATGTCCTGGCTGGTGGCGCCCGGGTGAACAACATTGCCAGGTATACCGTCCTGAGCAACACGTTCACGCAGAATCTTCACGAGCGGGATCACCGGATTACCACCCGAGGCAGAGGCGCGACCCAGTGCGACGATGTCGAGCCCACCGGGTTTGGACAGCTCTGCGGCAGCAGCCGCCACAGCGGCGCACTGGTTACCGTCGGCCAACCCGATCGTGGCCGCCGCACAGCTCAGTGCGGCTTCCACGTCGAGCAACGCGGTCACCCACGCCTGGTCTGACAGATGCTCGGATACCAGGGTGGCACCGAACACCGGATCGAACAGTGCGCCGCGAGTGGACATGTGTACTCCTCTTTACAGCTCGAAGAAGGGCGTCTCGACGCCGTCGGCGTTGTCGTCCTGAACATAGACCGTCCAGGAGTACCCACCGTCGACCTTTGTTGCAACCAACTTGGCGCGTTCGGTTTCGGTCAGCGAACTCAGCACCGGATCGGTCGCGTGCGCGTCTGCGTCTTCCGGGAAGTACAACCGAGTGACCAGGCGATCGAGCATGCCGCGGGCAAAAATCGAGACGTTGACGTGGGGAGCTTCGTCAACCTCGGTTTCGGTGGGCAGCGCGCCGGGCTTGACGGTGTGGACCAGGGCAGTTCCGGTGGGATCGGCTGCGCTGCGGGCGAACCCACGGAAGCCTGCCGGGGTGAGCTCGACTGCGCCGCGGGGATCGTCGGGATGGTTGAAGCGCCCGAGCGTATCTGCCTGCCACGTCTCGATCATCGCGTCAGCCACTGGTGTGCGGTTGCCGTCGATCACTGTGATGGCGAGCGTGATTCGGCCAGGAGCGTCGGAAGGGGCCGCGTCGGGTCCGTCCGTCCAGGGGAGGCCGATATGCCAGTACGGGCCGACAGTCTGCGACGGCGTGACTCCGAAAGGTGCCGTGGTGAAATCGCCGGGGACGACAGGGTATGTCGGGGCGAGCGAAGCGACGGGGAATGTGGCTGGTGCAGGCTTCGCAGTTTTGTCAGTCATCGTGGTCTTCCTCGTTCTCGAATACGGAAGCGTTACGTCCGCGCAGGACGATGTCGAAGCGGAACCCGAGAGCCCAGTTGGGTGCTGTGGCGGTGTAGTCGAAGACGCTGACCATGCGATGACGCGCTTCTTCAGGTACGGCGTTGTAGATCGGGTCCTGGAAGAACAACGGGTCGTCGGGGAAGTACATCTGCGTCACCAGGCGCTGCGTGAATGCCGTACCGAAGAGCGAGAAGTGAATGTGGGCCGGGCGCCACGCGTTGTCGTGGTTCATCCACGGGTAGGCGCCTGGCTTGATGGTGGTGAACGAATAGTGGCCGTCGGCGTCCGTCACACAACGGCCGAGACCGTTGAAGAACGGATCGAGTGGAGCCGGCCAGTTGTCACCCGTGTGGCGGTAGCGTCCGCCGGCGTTGGCCTGCCACACCTCCAGAAGGGTGTGGGGGACTGGCTTGCCGTCACCGTCGAGGACACGGCCGTGAACCACGATGCGCTGCCCTTGTGCTTCGCCTCCGTTGGCGATGGTCAGATCGTTTTCACCAGCGCTGACGCGGTCCTCACCGAAAACCGGCCCGGTCAATTCCGTGAGGCGCTGCGGGAGCAGCTTCAGCGGTTGCTTGGGGTGGCGGAGGGAGGTGGTCTTGTAGTCCGCGAAATCAGCCGGGGCGTTGACGCCGGTCGGCCGCTGGTACCTCGGCGGTAAATGCAGCATGGGGAACCTCGTCGTTCGATTACGTGTTCGCAATGTGTACAGGTGATGCGCTCTGCGA
This sequence comes from Rhodococcus sp. AD45-ID, assembly GCF_003023755.1. Taxonomy (NCBI): domain Bacteria; kingdom Bacillati; phylum Actinomycetota; class Actinomycetes; order Mycobacteriales; family Nocardiaceae; genus Rhodococcus; species Rhodococcus sp. AD45-ID. Next base: position 630,334 of record NZ_PYHL01000003.1, read on the forward strand.
ACAGACTAGTTCGTTGTTGTGACCCAGGCAATGCCGGGGGCGAGAAATGTTCGTGATCCGCACAGGGGTTCACAATACGTACGGCGCGCGCTACTGTGATCGACATGATGGACAAAGTCATTCCCACTGCAGCCGAGGCCGTCGCGGACGTGCCGGACGGCGTCACGATCGCTGTCGGAGGATTCGGGCTCGTCGGAGTGCCCGAGATCCTCATCAACGCTCTGCTCGAGCAAGGCGCAACGTCACTCGAGACCGTGAGTAACAACTGCGGCACTGATGGATTCGGCCTCGGGGTGCTCCTCGAGAAGGGGCGGATTCGCCGGACCGTCAGCTCGTACGTGGGCTCCAACAAGGAGTTCGCTCGCCAGTATCTCGCCGGTGAACTGGAAGTGGAGCTCACTCCGCAGGGCACCCTCGCTGAGCGCATGCGCGCCGGTGGCGCAGGTATCCCCGCGTTCTTCACGCCCGCTGGTGTCGGCACCCAGGTCGCCGACGGCGGCTTGCCGCTCCGCTACGACGGAAGCGGCGGCATCGCAGTTGCTAGCCCGCCCAAGGAAACTCGTGACTTCGACGGCGTCACCTATGTGATGGAACGAGGTATCGTCGCCGACTACGCCCTGGTTCACGCCTGGAAAGGTGACCGGCACGGCAATCTCGTCTACCGAGCAAGCACTCAGAACTTCAACCCGGCCGCGGCAACATCCGGTCGGATCACCATCGCTCAGGTGGAACACCTCGTGGAACCCGGCGAACTCGACCCCGCCGAGATCCACACACCAGGCATCCATGTCCAGCGAGTTGTCCACGTCGGCCCCGTGACGGTCGGCATCGAGAATCGGACGGTACGAGCATGACACTGACAAACGAGGCGGGCCAAGCTCCCACCAAACTCACCCGTGAAGAGATGGCTGCGCGGGTCGCTCGCGAACTCGAAGACGGCCAGTACGTGAACCTCGGCATCGGCATGCCGACGCTGGTTCCGAACTATCTGCCCACCGACATCACCGTTGTATTGCATTCGGAGAACGGCGTTTTGGGTGTCGGGCCGTATCCGACCGAGGATGAACTCGATCCCGAACTGATCAATGCCGGTAAGGAAACCATCACGGTGCTGCCAGGCGCGTCGTTCTTCGACTCGTCCGCGTCGTTCGGCATGATTCGCGGTGGCCAGGTGGACGTTGCTGTCCTCGGGGCCATGCAGGTCAGCGCCACCGGTGATCTCGCGAACTGGATGATTCCCGGTCACATGGTCAAGGGAATGGGCGGCGCGATGGACCTGGTCCACGGCGCCAAGCGCGTCATCGTGATGATGGAGCACGTGTCGAAGAAGGGTGAGCACAAGATTGTCGAAGAATGCTCCCTTCCACTCACGGGCAAGGGTTGTGTGCAGCGGATCATCACCGACATGGCGGTCATCGACGTGACCGCCGACGGTCTTCGCCTGGTCGAAACGGCGCCGGGAGTGAGCGTCGACGACGTTGTTGCCGCCACCGGAGCAAAACTGCTCGTCTGACGGTTCAGCGGACTCCGCGAGTGCGGAACTGCACGCTGATCCGCGGGCCGAGGGCGCGAGCGCTCTTGGGTACAGCGTGCTCCCACGTCCGTTGGCACGAACCTCCCATGACCAGCAGGTCGCCGTGCCCGAGGTTGAAGCGGATGGACTCACCGCCGCCGCGGGGACGAAGAAGTAGCGGGCGGGCAGCACCGAGCGACAGGATGGCTACCATCGTGTCCTCGGTGCGGCTTCGCCCGGTGTCGTCGCCGTGCCACGCGACGCTGTCGCTGCCGTCGCGGTAGAAGCACAGGCCGGACGTGGTGAACGGTTCGCCCAGTTCGCTGCGATAGTGGCTGCTCAGAGCGTCCTTCGCCTCGGTGAGCAGGGGATCCGGTAGTGGCTCGTTCTCGTTGTAGAAACACACCAGTCGCGGAACGTCGACCACGCGGTCGTACATCTGCCGCCGTTCGGCACGCCAGGGCACCGATCGTTCGAGGGTATCGAACACGGCCTCCGATCCAGTGAGCCAAGCCGGCCTGTGGTCGACCCACGCGCCCGCGGTGAGTGTCCGTCGTTGCAGGGTGTTGTCGAGGTCAGCCAAGGAAACACCCAGGTCGACATTGTCGAACAGTGACGGTTGCATGGCGCTGGACATGAAGATCAGACTACACCCAAAGCTAGAACATATGTTCGAATTCTCGAATGACGTGTGGCCATCAAATTAGGCGGCCCACCTCCCGGCGAGTGACAGCCGGGCGGCAGGCCTGTTGCGGCTGACCCCTCGCTCCGAAATCTCCGCCGCAATCGGTCAATACCCCGGAAGGCTGCTCGCGAAACACGCCTACGTCGCTTCTTGCCCCGCCGCCGCGGCAGATTGCGCCTGCCACCGCTCTTCGACGCGTCCCAGCTTCCATACGGCAATCGCAACAAGCCAGGTGATCGCAAACAGCCCCACGATGATGAAGCCCATCGCGCCCCAGTCCAGGCTGCCGATCGTGCCCAGGATTCCGGTGTGAATCTCGAGCTTCTCGGTGAAGATCGAGATGATCTCCTGCACTCCGATGATGAGGGCGACGGCAACAGACAAGCCGGTAATCACCATGTTGTAGTAGATCTTTCGGACCGGCTGCGCAAACGCCCAACCGTAGGCAAAATTCATGAACGAACCGTCGATGGAGTCGAAGAGGCACATCCCGGCGCAGAACAGAATCGGCAGAACGAGAATCGAATACCATGGTAATCCCGTCACAGCTGCGCCGCCGGCGATGACGAGCAAGCCGACCTCGGTTACGGTGTCGAACCCCAGGCCGAACAGTAATCCGACTGGATACATGTGCCATGGCTTGCGGACCGTTTTCATGACCGGCCCCAGAATCTTGTTCAACGCGCCGCGGCTGTCGAGTTCCTTCTCGAGTTGTTCTTCGTCGAACGTTCCGGCCTTGTATTTTGTATAGACCCGGTGAATTCCGATGAGGGACACAAGGTTCAGGAGGCCGATCAGGATCAGGAATGTGCCCGAGACAGTGGTTCCGAACAATCCGGCCCATTTCCCCAGGTCGGAATTCTCGTCAGAGAGGGTGGACGCTAGCCGTCGTACGCCCAGCGCGAGCAGTGCAACCATGACAAATACGATGGTCGAATGGCCGAGTGAGAACCAAAACCCCACGGACATGGGCTTTTTGCCATCGGCAACAAGCTTGCGTGTTGTGTTGTCGATGGCGGCGATGTGGTCGGCGTCGAAGGCATGTCGCATTCCGAGCGTGTAGGCGGTGACGCCCAGTCCGACGCCGAACGCGCTGCCCTCGACGGTGTAGTGCCCGGGAACGACCAGGCCGAGCAGCACTGCCCAGCCGACGACGTTGAGCGTGACGACCGTGGCCGTCATTCCGATGATGCTGCGTCGCTGGGAGCGGTCCAGGCTCGTCCACGCTGCGACGAGTTTGTTTCCGGTCGAGTGTGTATCCGTCGTCATCGAACGTCACCGATTTCGTGTGGAGGGTCGGCGGGCCTGACACGGAAAAATGTCATAGATAAATCGTATAAGTGTTCAACTGTTCAGATAAGGGCGTTCTTGTTACAGATTGCCCATCAGGGAGTAAAGGTGCTTTGCTGCCTGATGGGAAAGTCAGGCGAAGATCGTGTTCATCAATGCGACATACATCGCGGTCCCGACGACGATGCTCAGCACTGCGTTCTTTCGCCACAGATGGATTGCGGCGGTGGCCGAGACGGCGATCAGTTCGGGTAATCCGTGTGAGGGCCCGGTGACGGAGACGTTCTTCAGTGAGTACATCACCAGGATCAGCATCACTCCCGCCGGCATGTAGATGCCGAGGTACGCGACGAGGGCCGACGAGCGCAGTGGCTTCAGGACGGCAAAGGGTATGGCGCGCAACGCAAAAGTGACGACGGCCATGATGGCAACGGCGCTGAAGATGTACGTGGTGTCAGGCATCTACTGCTGCTTTTCGGGAGGTGGCGAAGTATCGGATGATCAGGAAGGTGACAAACCCGCCCATGGCGATCGGTAGGACATGTTCGGGTGCGATGAGGCGGGCCACCAGTGCGCAGGTGACCGCTGCCGCTGGGACGGTGTAGCCGCTTTGAGCTCGCATCGATTCGATCGACAGGACGACGAACAGGGCTGTGAGCGCAAAGTCCATTCCGACGATCGAATCGGGAATCCATTGTCCCGCAGTAGCTCCGAGAATTGCTCCGCCAACCCAGTAGCCGTGCAGGAACAGTTGCGAGAAGACGATGACCCGGCCGGAGAGGGCTTTGGGATCGGTTGTCACCGACATGGCATACGCCTCGTCGGTGAGAGCGAACATGCTGTAGAAGCGTGCAAACGGATTCTGCACCTTGTTCAGTGGGAAGCTCAGCGCATAAAAGACGTGCCGAAAGTTGACCAGCAACGCGGTGAGTGCGACGTAAGGCAGGGGAGTCATCGCGGCGACCATGCCGACGGCAATGAACTCGAGCGATCCGGCATAGATCAACGAAGTGAAAACCAGTGCCCACCAAGGGTTCAGGCCTTGCTGCACAACAAGCACCCCGAGGGCGATGCCGAGTGGCAGGAGTCCGATGCCGACCGGCAATGACAATGCAAAGGCGCGTCGCCACGCCGGGCTCTGGCGCGCGGCATCGACGGCAGTTGCATCCGCTGATGTTGAAGATTCGATCACCACAGAAATGTAGTACAAAGTCCGCGGTTGACGATTGCCCAGAATGCGCGGAATTCAGACTTTGCGCAATAATATCCGCATGGATGCCATGGATGACGCAATTTTATTCCACCTCCGTCAGGACTCCAGTCTGACCAACACCGAATTGGCTGATCTGGTGGGGCTGACGCCGTCGCCGTGCCTGCGCCGGGTCAAGAAACTCGAGGCCGACGGAGTCATCACCGGTTACCGGGCAATCGTCAGCCCCGAGGCGCTCGACCGCGGATTTCAGGTGATCGTGACCGCCGAGATCGGCGTCAACGACCAGGCGACCATCGAGGACTTCGAATCACGCGTCGCGGCTTTCGACGAAGTGATCGAATGTCGACGGCTCTTCGGGATCCCCGATTACTTCATTCGCGTCGCGGTGAAGGATCTCGCGACATACGAACAATTCATGGCCACCAAACTCAGTGGCCTCCCCGCTGTGTCACGGGTGACCTCGCTCATCACGATGAAAACCATCAAGAGTGTGGACTGAGATTTTTGTCGGTAGGTGGCGTTAACGTCGGAACATGGGATACGAATTTCAAGTCACCGTGGACTCCGCGCAACCACATGAACAGGCAAAATGGTGGGCGGCCGCACTCGGCTGGGCTGTCGAGCCGAGCGATGAGGATTTCATCAGAGGTCTCGTCGCAGCTGGGCACGCGCAAGAATCCGACACAACCACTTTTGAAGGCGTGCTCGTCTGGAGGGAAGGTGCAGCCATCAGCGACCCGGAACATCCGGAGCGTCCGCGAGTTCTGTTTCAGCTGGTACCCGAGAAGAAAACGGTGAAAAACCGACTTCACCTGGATATCAGAGTGGGAGACAACCGTGAGGACGTAGCCGCTCATCTCGAGGCGGTCGGCGCGACGATACTTCACCGAGGTCAGCAAGGCCCGAGCGTGTGGATCACGATGTCCGACCCGGAGGGCAACGAATTCTGTGTCAGTTAGCGGTACGAGCTGGGAGTATCTCCGGTCCAGCGTTTGAACGCGCGGCGGAACGCGCTGGGCTCGGAGAACCCGAGGCGAGCCGACAGGACGTCTACCGACTCGCCCCGGCCAAGGCCGGCGATCGCGACGTCGCGGAGCACCTCTTCGCGTAGCTGATTCAGTGACGTGCCCTCGCGGCGAAGCAACCGTCGCAAGTGCGGCACGCTGATCGAGAGCATTTCGGCAATCTCTTCCGCTGTCGAGGTGCGCCCCTTCACGCCTAACTCCACAACTCGGCGTACCTGGGCTGACGCGGTGCTGTCGTAATCGCGCTCGGACATCAGCTGGATAGGCGACGCGCGCAAGTACTCCTCGAGGGATTCCTCGGTCTGGATGATCGGCGCTCGCATCGCAGAATTGTCGAAATCCAAAGCGGCGCAGGGCGCATCGAACGTAACCGGGACGCCGAAGATGTAGTCGTAGTCTTGGGCCAACCGCGCATCCGGCGCCGAGTACGGGAACTCGACGGCCCGAAGCCGGACCCGCTTGCCGATCAACCACGCGGCAAATCGGTGTAGGAGGATCAGCATGAAGTCCGTTGTCACGCGTGCCGCGATATCGGGTTCGGAGATTCCTTCCCGCGGGTGACCCGAGAAACTGATGCGTGTGCTCTCCTCGCCCGCTTCAATCGTCAATGGGGCCAAACTCGGCAGTGCACGGATCACATCTGCCATCCGAGCGAAAGCGCTACCGAGGTCGGGGCAGTGAATCAACGTCAGGCAGATCAGCCGAAAGGTGCCGCGGGGGACAGGGGCGCGCCCGAGACCGAACAATTCGTCGTTCGTGATCTGCCAGGTGGTTTGGATGAAGGTAGTCACCTGTGTGGGGGTGAGCCGGGCACGTGGGTCCGCGAGCGTGGTGAGATCGATTCCCGCTGCCCGCAAGGCACCCGACAAGTCCACATTGTTGTCCGGCGAGAACATGAGATAACGCTGAATAAATGCAGTGGGGATGGTGCGAGCATTCATGGGTGAGCGGCTCCCCGGAGCAGATGGAGGCGTCTCGCTGCTTCGGCAAGTACGTGGTCCTGTTTGCAGAATGCAAACCGCACCAAGTGCTTCCAGCTGTCACGGTTGTCGGCGAATACGTCGACGGGGACGGCTGCGACTCCGATGCGTTCCGGCAACGCGCGGCAGAAATCTCCCGCGTCGGATTCGCCCAGTGGCCGGATGTCCGCAAGCAGAAAGTAGGTGCCACCGCCCGAATGCACGTGGAGTCCCGCGTCGGTCAACGCGTCGGCAAGCACATCTCGCTTGGACTGCAGACTCGATCGCAGATCCGCGACCCACGCTTGCTCATTGGTCAGGGCGTACGCAACAGCCGGCTGGAACGGCGCGCCGGCAACGAAGGACATGAACTGTTTGGCCGCGCGCACGCCGTCGATGAGCTCGCGCGGGCCGATCGCCCAGCCGGTCTTCCAGCCGGTGACATTGAAAGTTTTTGCGGCGCTGGACACTGTGACGGTGCGTTCACGCATTCCGGGCAGCGACGCCATCGGTGTATGCGTGAGGCCGTCGAACACCAAGTGCTCGTAGACTTCGTCGCTCAGCACGATCAGGTCGCGTTCGCACGCAATTTCTGCAAGTGCGCGCAATTCGTCATCGGTGAACACCGTCCCGGTGGGGTTGTGTGGACTGTTGACCACCAGCATCTTCGTCTTGGGGGTAATCGCTGCCTTGACTGCATCGATGTCGACAACAAATTTGTCACCCGACGCGACCAACGGGACGGTACGACGGATCGCGCCGGCCAGAGCGACGGAAGCCGCGTACGAGTCGTAGTACGGCTCGATAAGTACTACTTCCTCACCGGGTTCGACCAAACCCAGAATTGCAGCGCTGATCGCTTCGGTGGCTCCGACGGTCACCAGTACTTCGGAATCAGGATCGAATTCCAAGCCGTACCGTGCTATCCGGTCGGCGGCAACGGCCTGGCGTAGAACTGGCATACCCGGGCCCGGCGGATACTGGTTGACTCCGTCGGCGATGGCTTGGCGCGCGACGTCGAGCATCGCGGCGGGTCCGTCGGTGTCGGGAAATCCTTGGCCGAGATTGACGGCGTTGTGAAGAGTTGCCAGTGCCGTCATCTCCGCGAAGATCGTGGACGCAAAAGGCTGCAGGCGCGAAACGGTGCGATTGCGGGGCGTCGAAGGCATCTTTGCAGCTTAGTCGGCGGCAGATGCATCTTCACATTGCTGTCAAGGCTCGGTTCAGCACGTTTAGAACCCCGCGTTCGTTCCACTCTGTAAGTGGCACCGATTGTGGTGCCGCAGACTTACGGAGGTTGTCATGCCCCGCATACCCGCAGTGGCGCCCGGTGACGGCGGACCACTGATCAAAGTGGCGTACAAGTTCGCCGCCCGGCAGTTCGACGAGGTCCCTGAACCGTTTGCCGTGCTCGCGAACCACAAGAAGCTGTTTCTGGCGGCCGCCGGGCATGAAATGGCAGTGCAGAAAGCGTCCAAAGTTCTGCCGGTGAGTGTCCGGGAGTTGGCGGTCTACCGAGTCGCCTCTGCCGTGGGCTGTTCGTGGTGCGTCGACTTCGGCACGATGCTCGCGCGTCTGGACGGCCTTGACGTCGAGCGTTTGAAAGCGATTGAGCATTATCGAGACTCGCCGCTCTACAGCGAGGATGAGCGAGCAGCCATCGCGTACGCGGACGCGATGACAGGCGACCCACACGGTGAGCACGGAGTGACAGACGAACAGGTTGCCGACCTCGAGCGTCGGTTCGGTAGGGCAGGCGTGGTGGAGCTGACCTATCAGATCGGGCTGGAGAACATGCGCTCGCGAATGTATTCAGCGTTGGGAATCACGGAACAGGGATTCGGTACCGACTCCTGCCGAGTTCCGTGGTCTCAGGAGTAGAACTCCGCAAGAGCGGATGAATTGATCTATTTTTAACGCACTTGCGGACATTTTGTCTTGTTTAGGGCTGCTGCGAGCCCTACGATCATCAGGTGCCCAACATACGAATACGCGAAGCGGCCGGGCTACTGGGTGTCAGTGACGACACCGTGCGTCGGTGGATCGACAGCGGGCAGCTGAGCGCGGCAACAGACGAGTCGGGTCGCAAGGTGATCGACGGCGCCGAACTGGCTGCGTTTGCGCGATCCAACGCGGCTCCCGCTCCCGTAGACCCGCTGAGTACCGGGACGTCGGCCCGCAACCGGTTTGCCGGCCTCGTGACAAAGGTTGTCACCGACACGGTGATGGCGCAGGTTGAAATGCAGTGCGGTCCGTTCACCGTGGTCTCGCTGATGAGCACCGACGCCGTTCGTGAATTGGGATTGGAAGTCGGCAGCATCGCGGTTGCCGTAGTCAAAGCCACAACCGTGATCGTGGAAACCCCGTCAACGTTGAAAACGCAGTGAGGAAATCAGTGAAAAAAGCGCTCGGAATAGTTGCCTCAGGTGTTCTCTCGCTTGCTCTGGTGAGCGGTTGCAGTAGCTCGGACAGCTCGTCACCCTCGACGTCGACGGCGGCTGCCAGTACTTCGGCAACCGTGACCGGCGACATCACCGTTTTTGCGGCGGCATCGCTGAAGAACACATTTACCGAACTCGGCAAGGAATTCGAGTCCGAAAACCCCGGAACTACAGTTACTTTCAGTTTCGCTGGTTCGTCGGATCTGGTTGCGCAGATTATCCAGGGCGCTCCCGCGGACGTGTTTGCGTCGGCTGATGCGGCAAACGTGAAGAAGGCCACCGACGCTGGAGTTGTTGCAGGTACGCCCTCCGACTTTGCGAGCAATACTCTCACGATCGTGGTGCCGCCAGGTAACCCGAAGGGAATCACCTCGTTCGCCGATTTGGCCAAGGAGGGAACACAATTGGTGATCTGTGCTCCCCAGGTTCCCTGCGGGGCTGCCACAAAGAAGGTCGAAGAAGCGAGCGGTGAAAGCCTGAAGCCGGTCAGTGAGGAGTCCTCGGTAACCGACGTGCTGAACAAAGTCACCTCAAGTCAGGCAGATGCCGGCATCGTGTACGTAACAGACGCGAAGTCGGCGGGCGACAAGGTCGAGACCATCGCCTTCCCTGAGGCCGCTTCCGTTGTCAACCTGTACCAGGTTGCAGCACTGAAGGATTCGAAGAACCTTGCCACCGCCACCAAGTTCGTTGATCTCGTGAGTGGCCCGAAGGGTCTGGCTGTGCTGACGAATGCAGGATTTGCCGCTCCGTGATGCGAATCAGACCGGCAGTCCGTGCTCCGCTCGGGCTGCCGGTATGGATTTATCTCCCTGCCGTGATCGGCGGGGCCTTCGTGATAGTTCCGTTGCTCGCGATGCTGCAGACGGTGCAATGGTCGCAGTTCTGGCAACTCGTGACCTCGGAGTCGTCGATAGCGGCTTTGAAGCTGAGTCTGAAGACCGCGGCGATGAGCACAGTGCTCTGCATTCTCTTCGGGGTACCGATGGCTGTGGTGCTGGCGCGCAGCAGTTTCCGTGGACTGTCGGTACTGCGGTCACTGATCTTGCTGCCGCTGGTCCTGCCTCCGGTCGTGGGCGGAATCGCGCTGCTCTACACGTTCGGCCGTAAAGGGCTGATCGGGGAGCAGTTGGAAGTGCTCGGAATTCAGATCGCATTCTCCACGACCGCCGTTGTTCTGGCACAAACGTTTGTCGCACTGCCGTTTCTGGTGGTCAGTCTCGAAGGGGCACTGCGGACGGCAGGCACTCGTTACGAGGCCGTGGCATCAACGCTCGGAGCCAGGCCGACCACGGTGCTACGACGCGTCACTCTGCCTCTGGTGATTCCCGGCCTGGTTTCGGGAGCCGTACTCGCCTTTGCGCGCGCGTTGGGGGAGTTCGGTGCGACGCTGACCTTTGCCGGCAGCCTACAAGGAGTCACCCGCACCTTGCCGCTGGAGATCTACCTGCAACGTGAGAGCGATCCCGATGCTGCCGTGGCACTTTCGCTGGTTCTGGTTGTTGTTGCCGTGGTCATCGTCGTCGCCGTCCGTGGGCGCGGATCGGCAGGATCACTGTGAGCGGCTTGCACGTGGATGTCGAAATCCCCGAACGCGACGTGATCGCCTCGTTCGACGTTGCCGCCGGTGAGGTGACAGCGATACTCGGTCCGAACGGCGCCGGAAAATCGACGGTGCTGGCTGCTGTTGCGGGACTGCATCATCCGAATCGTGGGCGAATCGAACTCAATGGACGGGTGCTGACCGATACCGCTGCCGGAGTCTGCGTGTCTCCGCATAAACGTGGGACGGTCCTGCTCGCTCAGGACGCACTGCTCTTTCCTCATCTCAGTGCCATGGACAACGTCGCGTTTGCACCGCGCAGTGCCGGGCGGTCTCGTCGTGAATCCGCGCAGGCGGCCCGCCACTGGCTCGGCGCCGTCGACGCCGGCGAGTTGGCGGATCGGAAACCGTCGCAGCTGTCCGGGGGACAGGCACAACGTGTTGCAGTGGCGCGAGCACTGGCGGCTGAGCCTGAACTACTGCTCCTCGACGAACCGATGTCAGCACTCGACGTATCGTCGGCCCCGGCGCTGCGTTCCTTGCTGCGACGAGTGCTGCGAACCGGTAACCGCACAGCCGTTCTGGTGACTCATGATGCGCTTGATGCCTTGGCGCTCGCGGATAGCGTCGTGGTTATGGATGGTGGACGCGTCGTCGAACGTGGAGATGTCCGGACGGTTCTGACGCGTCCTCGTAGTACGTTTGCCGCCAGGATTGCCGGAATCAATCTGCGTAGTGGCGTCATGATCGAGGACTGCGCGATCCGAACTCCTGGTGGTACCGCCATCGCCGGCCTTGCCGAAGTGGCTGTGCCAGTTGGTAGCCCAGCAGTTTCGATGTTCGAACCCAGTGCTGTGTCGGTGTATCTCCATCCGCCGCACGGAAGCCCTCGCAACGCGTTCGACGTCACTGTTGCCGAGATCGAGAATCGAGGCTCGACGGTTCGGGTACGCGCCGAGGACGACGAGGGACAGCCGGGACTTTCGGCCGACATCACGACAGCAGCGGCGGCCGAGCTCGATCTCGTTCCGGGCGCGACGGTGACCTTCGTTGTCAAAGCGACAGAGACGCTGATCTACGCTCAGTAACGTCTCACATGTTATTCGGCTCGAAGGATGGGTAGTGAACCCCGAAGACGCACCACCAGGGGAGCCTGCCGTTGTTCCCGCACCACGGCCTGCGCGGAGTGTGTTGTTCGGATTGCCGCCGGTGGGAAACCGATTTCCAGGAGCCGTTCGGGTGGCGCTCGCCCTCGCGATTCCGGCGACAGTCGCGACGCTTCTCGGATACGGCTCTGCGTCACTTCTCGTCGGGCTGGGAGCCTTCGCCTCGATTTACGGTGAAGGCCGGCCATACCGGAGCCGGTGGAAAGTCGTCGGCATTGCCGCGTTGGCCTTGACGGTTCTCTCCTTCATCGGCGCATCGGTGGGCGAACCGATCCACCGGGCTATTTCCGAAGGCGCCCCCGAGGCTCTCCTGATACTCGTCATTCTGGTCATGGCAGTCGTGGTGTCGACCTGTGCGTTCACCGTTGACGCGTTGCGATTGGGGCCACCAGGAGCGTTCTTCCTCTTGTTGACGACAGAGATCAGTTCGGTGATCGCCAACCCGGGACAACCGCCGACAGAGGTTGCTCTGTGGACGGCCGTAGGCGGAGCGAGCGCACTACTCGTATCCATGACGGGGATACTGTGGGCGCCGAGAGCGGTGGAACACGCTGCCGTCGACGCGGCCGTGTCGGCCGTCGACGAATACGTGGCGGCGACAGATCAAGCGAACCGTCACGCTGCCGCGCTGCGACTTCAGGATGCATGGCAATGCCTGTACCGCGGAAAGATTGTCGGTACCGATCATCCGCTCACTCGTGAGCTGGAGCGCGCGCAGATGCGGATGGCGCGAGCACTGGCCGACGATCACGACCCGGAGTTGATGGCGGACGCAGCTTTCGACATCGACGAGGTAGGTGTGTATCCGCCTTTGCCCGACCCGACGATCCGGTACAGATTTCTGCGGGCCTGCAATCCGTCCAGTCGAGCGACGATCACTGCAATCCGGCTACTTCTGGCCTGCATCGCAGCGGGAAGCCTGACGGTTCTTCTCGGAATTGACCGACCGGATTGGGCAGTGATCGCAGCCGCGATGGTTCTCCACCAGGGGCCGGATCGAATTCTGGGAACCTATCGGGGGATTCACCGGATCGGCGGGACCGTTCTCGGGTTACTGGTGCTCGGCGGGGTGTATCTGTGGAGCCCGACCGGCCTTGCCATGGTGGCGGTACTTGCTGTGCTGCAGTTGGGAATCGAGCTGTTCCTGGTGCGCAATTACGGAGTCGCCGTCATCTTCATCACGCCGATGGCGATCCTTCTGGGTGCCGCCGGTGGCGCACACGGCACCGTGCAGCATCTGGTCCTGAGTCGAATGATCGAAACAGCAGTCGGCGTTGTGGTCGCACTGATCGTGCTGTGGACTGTGGGCCGCCGTGCTCATCGCCGAACTTTGGAGTGGGTCGACGGGCGCATGGCGCGACTGCTCGGCGTGCTGCTCACCGACATTCGGGTGGCACAGCGTGCGCCGAGTGCAGAATTGTGTCGCGATCTGGAGTTCGAACTTCGCGGCGCCGCCATGGCAGGAATCGATGCAGCGCACAACGAACCGGACTGGGCGACACTGAAGTGGGCAGCGCACACCGAGTTGCATCACCTTGGATCCGATGTGCTGCACCGGTTGTCGTTCGGCACCACGGTGTCGCGCTCGCACCTCGAGAATTGGGAACGACGCTACGCGGCGTGCCGATCGAGCTGACCGAATCCACTGTTAGCACTACTCGGCGAACACGTTCCGTAGCTGCTGTTCCTGCTCGTGGCTGAGGTTCGTCGACACCAGTTCACCGGACTGACCGTCGAATGCCTCATGTACCCGGTCGATGATGGCGTCTGAAGTCAGTACGAACAGTGCCGAAGTTCCGGGGGTGACGTTCTTGCGGACACCGGCTATGAATTCGTCGTCGATTCCCACATCTGTCAAAGAACCGGCGAGCGCGCCGATCCCGGCCCCGAGCGCAGCTCCGAGTAGCGGGATGAAGAAGAGCAACCCGAATAGCAGTCCCCAGAATGCGCCTCCGAGTGCGCCGGCACCGGTGACGTTGTTGAGCTGGCGAGTCTTGGGCTTATTTGCCCCTTCGGGCCACGACACAAGCGCTGCGTCGCGAATCTTGATGAGTTCCTGTCTCTGAAGGTCTTCGAGTGTGGTGATCGCGGTATCCGCGCCCGAGGGCGTCGGGAACTTCCACACCGTCAAGGTTGCACTCATTCATTTACTCCTTTACCTGCCGAGATTTTCCCCGAAGTTGACGGTAGAGATGGGGTTCCGGTGAGCGGTGTCCTGCGTTTCGATACCGATCCATCCTCGATTTCGACTCTCCCGAACACATCACCCGGCACGGATGATCCGGTGCCCAGTGAGGAATCAGGATCGCAGCGGCACACTCCAGTACCTGGCTCGGTTTCCGATGCGACTGTTGTACTGGTGGGGTCAGATTCGTTCAGCAGAACGTCGGCCCAGCGGGTCGAGGGGTCGATGTCGACCAGGAACGCTTTGGCCATCAATGTCAACGGGATTGCGAGAATTGCGCCCAGTGGGCCGAGGACCCATGACCAGAAGACCAGCGACAGGAATGTCAACGTGACCGAGAGTCCGACTGCGTCGCCGACGAATTTGGGTTGGATCACCGATTGGATGATCACGTTCACCACACTGTAGAGAACGATGACCGTCAGCATCGGACCGACACCGCCGTCGAGGAGGGCAAGTAGCGCGGGTGGGACGAGGCCGAGGACAAATCCGATGTTCGGGATGTAGTTCGTGATGAAGGAGAGCACGCCCCACAGGATGGGGAGTGGTATCCCGAGCGCCCACAGAAGCCCAGTATCGAGTACGGCGACAATAGCGCCGAAAACTGTTGATACGACAAGATATTTTCGTGTTCCCGACGAGAACGACATGAACGCTCCGGCGATGTCCGGGCGCGATCTCACGAGCACCTGCATCCGCTGCGAGTAACCGCTGCCGTCGATCGCCATGAACAGTAGCAACACGACAAGGAACACAAGATTCGACAGCAGTCCGAGCGTATCTTCCAAAAGCCCTGTCAGCACACGGGTGATAGTTCCCGAATCTACCGAGGACAGCATGTTGTGAATCTGATCCGACCCGATCCCCAGATTGCCGAGCCGGCTTTTGGCGTCCGTGAGAAGTTGATCGAACTGCTCCTCGTAGGCAGGGAGCAGTGTCCCCAATCTCGCGACGGAATAGATGAGAAAGAAGACCAGAGTGTTGAGAATGGTGTACACCGCAACCAGAGCAGTAAGGGTCGCAAGCCATCGGGGTAATCCCTTCCGCTGCAGCCAATCAGGTACGGGATGAACGGCGACGGTCAGCATCAGGGCCAGAAAGACCGGCCCGAGGATACTGGAGAATGCTTTTGTACCTGCGACAGTGACAACCAGTCCGGTCAGCCCGAGCAACACGATGAGGCCGCGCGGCAACAACCACTGTGATGGGACTGGCGCACCTTCGGCCGATTCGAGTTCTTGCGTCATGGTCTCCTCCGAACGAATCGCGATGGTGTCCGGAAAAGAATTGCACCGGAGGTTGTTTGCTGTCATCACCCGGAATAGATGAGCGCTCATCCTTTCGGGGTGATGCCAGAAGACCGGATACTTCCGATACTGATCGCACGACGATGTTGCGCAGAAGGAGACATCATGACAAGTGCAGAGACATCTCCAGCCAACCACGCTGTCCGGCAAGGCTTTGCAATCGTTACTACGGCGGCAACTTCACTTTTGTTCGTTGCGGCCATCGGCGAAGCGATCTAGAACGATCTCGGCATTTTCGGGTGGAAACCGTGAGCGAAGAATCCTCGAACACCGAAGACTTTGACGATGATTCAGACTTTGACGATGATTCAGCGGAACGTAGGTACGAACTAGGCGAACCAGCACTTATCCTCGACGGCCGAGTATTTTACTCGGTAATCTTTGTTGCCGCCCTGGCAACACTTGCGGCTGTCGGAATGCTCGGTGGATTCAGTGTTTGAGAATGATGCAGCCCGATAGCTACTTGCAGTGCCGATCGAGCTGACCGAACAGCGGACTACATGTCCCGTTTCGGTGGTCTTCACACATTAAAATCCGGTGTGAATAAATCGTTGACCCACGTAGGGGGCGCCGACATATGGTGTCGGCACTGCCTACAAAGGTACTGCCTTCGACGGTATTACCAGCCAAGGTACTGCCTTCCACGTTTGGAGTCCCACGTGTTCTCGTCCTGTCGCTGTTGTCGCTGAACCGACAACCACCCGCATCTGCCTCCGCAGAGCACATCGTACGACGCTGCGTGAACTTCACCCGTCGAGCGCTCTCTGCAGGACATGACGTTTCGGTATAGCCGAGGGCCGATGTAGCCGATCACGGCACAAATCATCTTCTACAGGAAGCACCTTCATGATTCGCCCCCGTTTCGCGCGCTCTGTCGCCGCGGCCCTCGCACTTGTCTCTCTAGCCGGCCTCGCCGTCGCATGCTCAGGTTCCTCCGACGAAGTGGTCAAGACCGCTGACGGTAAGACCGTCCTTCGCTACGAGGGGAGTGCAGGTCAGGTATTGTTCCCGGAACTTGCCGCCGACCTCGGGTATTTCAACGACGTGCAACTCGACTGGATCGGCGACACCACCAGTGGTCCGCAGAGTATCCAGAATGCAGCCACCGGTCAGACCGACTTCGGCGGAGCCTTCAACGGAGCCATCGTGAAGTTGGCTGCTGCCGGATCTCCGATCACTTCGGTCATCGGTTACTACGGCTCGGACAAGCAGAGTTTCAATGGGTACTACGTACTTGACGGTAGTCCGATCACATCGGCAAAGGACCTGATCGGCAAGAAGGTCGGAATGAACACCCTCGGGGCGCACCACGAGTTTGTCGTCCGTGAATGGCTTGCGCGGGAAGGTCTTACGCCGGACGAGATCAACCAGGTGGAACTGATCGTTGTTCCGCCGGTCAACACGGAACAGGCACTACGCCAGGGTCAGATCGACGTCGCAACCCTCGGATCGGTCTTCCGAGATTCGGCTCTCGAACGTGGAGGTCTGCGTGAGCTTTTCACGGACGAATCGCTGTTCGGATCGTTCACCTACGGCACGTTGGTATTCCGCGACGACTACATCGCGCAGAACAAAGATGCAGTCGCTGACTTCGTGCAGGGAACAGCACGCGCCATTCGTTGGACGCAGACGCACTCGCGCGATGAAGTAGTCGCCAAATTTACCTCGATCATCAACTCTCGGGGACGCAACGAAGACACGAAGCTGATCAGCTACTGGAAGAGCCCGGGAGTCGCCGGACCCGGTGGAGTGATTGAGGACGTCGAGATCAGTACCTGGATCGACTGGTTGACCCGCAACGGTGAATTGGAGGAAGGGAAACTGACTCCGGCGGACATCTATACCAACACATTCAACCCGTACGCCAACGGGACGTACACACCCGAAAGTGGCGCTGACGGACAGGCATTGGAGGTCGGAAAATGAGCACTCAACCGAAACTTCGGCTAGAGGACGTCACCAAGGAATTCGACATTCGCGGGACGAGTGAAAAATTCACGGCGGTCGAGGGCATCAACATCGACGTGGCACCGGGCGAGTTTCTGGTCCTCGTCGGCCCCAGCGGCTGCGGCAAGTCCACTCTGCTCGATCTGCTCGGCGGGCTCAGTTCTCCGACATCAGGCCGAATCCTTTTGGACGGCAAGCAGATCGCCGGTCCGGGGCTGGATCGCGGAATTGTCTTCCAACAGTATGCTCTGCTGCCGTGGCGCACTGCTCGTCACAACATCGAGTTCGGATTGGAGGCCAAGGGCGTCAAGAAGAGCACACGACGCGAACTTGCCGATCATTACCTCGAGTTGGTCGGCTTGGAGGGATTCGCCGATCGGTACCCCCACGAGCTGTCCGGCGGTATGAAGCAGCGGGTCGCCATCGCTCGCAGCCTTGCCTTCGACCCGGAAGTGTTGCTGATGGACGAGCCGTTTGCGGCATTGGACGCACAGACGAGGGAATCGTTGCAGGGCGAGTTGCTCCGGATCTGGAAAGCGACAGGCAAGACGATTCTGTTCATCACTCACGGTATCGACGAGGCCATCTATCTCGGACAACGCGTGGCCGTCTTGACGTCCCGGCCTGGACGGGTGAAGACGATCGTCGATATCGACATCGATCGGACCGCCGCGGATGTGCGCTCCGGTGAGCAATTCCGCGATTACCGGCACCAGATCTGGACCCTTCTGCACGGTGAAGTGGAACGTGCGCGGACCGATGAGCTCGATCCGACGAAGGAGACCGCGAATGTCTAGCGCACTGGCAATCCCGGAATTGGTTACCGCGCCGGAACCGACATCAGAGCGGCGGGTCGGCTCTGTGACCCGAAAGTCGGCCGATCAGGTCGGCGCCGCAGCACGTTACGTGCGATCGACGGCATGGCGCATCGCAAAGCCGTCGATCGCCATCGCTGTGCTACTCGGAATCTGGGAATTGGCACCACGCTTCGGGTTGGTGGACAAGGTTTTCCTCCCACCGTTCAGTGAAGTGGTGTCGGCGTTCTTCACTCTGGTCGGCAACGGCCAACTGCAAGAACACGTCACCGCAAGCTTGTCTCGTGCCTTGACCGGATTTTTTGTGGCAGTAGTGATCGCGGTTCCGTTGGGCATCGCGATTGCGTGGTACCGCCCCGTCTCGGATTTCCTCAATCCGATCCTCGAACTGTTCCGCAACACAGCGGCTTTGGCGCTACTGCCCGTATTCGTGCTGATACTCGGAATCGGTGAAGAGTCGAAGATCGCGCTGGTGATCTATGCCTGCACCTTCCCGATCCTGCTCAATACGATCTCCGGAGTGCGCAGCGTTGATCCTTTGCTCGTCAAATCCGCTGTATCACTCGGATTTTCTCCGATCAGGCTGTTTCAGAAGGTTGTCCTCCCGGCCGCGGTACCTACGATCTTCACCGGGATTCGGATGTCGGCCGCGTCGTCGATCCTCGTGCTGATTGCAGCCGAGATGGTCGGAGCCAAAGCTGGTCTCGGATATCTGATTACTGCATCCCAGTTGAATTTCCAGATTCCCAACATGTATGCGGGCATCATCGCAATCTCTTTGCTCGGTCTTAGTCTCAACGGTGTCCTGGTGCTGATCGAACGCCGGCTCTCACGCTGGCGTCCCGCCACCTGATACTCACTCATCGGAAGGAACGTTCTTTTATCATGTCCGAACGACAGTTTCACCTGAACGCATTTCTCATGGGCGTCGGCCACCACGAAGCAGCGTGGCGTCATCCGAATACTGATGCGGCTAACTTGTTGGATGTCAAGCATTTCCAGAATCTGGGCCGCATCGCGGAACGCGGGAAGCTCGACTCGGTGTTCTTTGCCGACGGTTTGGCCGTCGGTCCGCGCGTCAAGCACAATACCCAGGCGATTTTCGAGCCGGTCACCTTGCTGTCGGCGATAGCGGCAGCGACAGACAAGGTTGGCCTGATCGCCACGGCTTCGACCAGTTACGGCGATCCGTACACTCTCGCGCGGAAGTTCGCTTCGCTCGATCACATCAGCGGTGGCCGCGGCGGGTGGAACATCGTGACGTCGGCCGGCGCCGATGAAGCCGCAAACTTCGGACTGGGTGCAGTGCCGGCGCACAGTGACCGTTACGAGCGGGCCGAAGAGTTTGTCGATGTGACGCTTGACCTCTGGGACAGCTGGGAAGAGGGCGCAATCCTCCTGGACGAGGAGACCGGCGTGTTTGCCGACCCGGACCGAGTACACCGCATCGACCACGACGGTCCACGATTCTCGGTGGCCGGGCCGCTCAATTCGCCGCGATCGCCGCAGGGCCGGCCACTACTGGTGCAAGCTGGATCCTCCGAAAGTGGTAAAGATTTCGCGGCGCGATATGCCGAAGCCGTCTTCACTGCGCAGCGAACACTCGAACAGGGCCAAGACTTCTACTCCGACCTCAAATCCCGATTGATCAGGTACGGCCGCAACCCGGACGACCTCAAAGTGCTGCCGGGAATCGTTCCCTTCATCGCAGACACGGAAGACGAAGCAAAAGCGCTCGAGCAGTCGTTCACCGATCTGATCTCGCCGGAGTACTCGTTGCGTCAACTCTCGAACATGGTGGGCGTCGACCTCACGGAACACTCGCTCGACGCACCTCTTCCGCCGTTGCCCGATCTTGATCACATCCAGGGCAACAAGAGCCGATACCAATTGGTCAAGGACTTGGCTGAGACCGAAAAGCTCACGGTCCGTGAGCTGATCGGCAAACTTGGCGGTGGGCGGGGACACCGCACCTTTGCCGGGACGGCGGAGCAGGTTGCCGACGAGCTGACCGAATGGTTCGACAAAGGTGCAGCCGACGGTTTCAATATCATGCCGCCGTACCTGCCGGGTGGGCTCGAGATATTTGTCGATCGGGTTGTGCCGATTCTGCAGTCCCGGGGGCTTTTCCGTACGGAGTACACCGAATCCACGTTGCGTGGCCACTACGGGCTTGCAGAGTCGGTCGGTAAGCGCTCGCGGGCTACGGTGGCCGTAGAAGTGAGCGCGTGACGGAAACAGTTCCCCGAGCGCAGCCAGGAGTAGGCGCGCTGAAGCCGTTGGTGACAACGGTTTTTGTCCCGGCTGCGATTTTCGGAATCGGCCAGGGCGCGGCGGCGCCGATCATGGCTGTGACCGCCCGGGACCTCGGGGCGTCGATCACCGTTGCGGGACTGATCGTTGCGCTCGGCGGATTGGGCGCTGTTCTCGGTGATCTACCGGCCGGCCGGATAGTCTCGCGTTTCGGCGAGCGTCGGTCCATCATCGGCGGAAGTGCTCTCGGTGCAACAGGAGTGGTGATCTGCCTGTTCGCCGCGACTCCCTGGGTACTGGGAATCGGAGCCCTGCTGACCGGACTGGCAAATGCGGTGTGGGGCCTGGCTCGGCAGAGTTACCTCGCTGAGACGGTTCCGCTGAGCTTGCGAGCCCGGGCGATGTCGTCGTTCGCGGCGATGTGGCGTCTGGGATTCTTTCTCGGACCACTGATCGGCGCCGGGGTGATTCTGATGATGGGCACCCGCGGCGGATTCCTGGTTCAGTTGGTCGGTGTTGTACTCGCCGGGGCTCTGATGGCACGCGTTTCCGATCCACCGCGCACGGTCGACGCGAGCGGCGGCGCACACCGACTCGTCACGTTGACCGACATTCTCGGTCGACATCGCGCACCGCTGTCGACACTGGGCATCGGATCTGTCCTGATGGGCGCCGCTCGGGCGTCGAGGGAAGCGGTACTTCCACTGTGGGCATTGCATCTCGGGTTGGACGCTGCCCAGGTCAGTGTGATCTTCGGTGTGGGCGCGGCAGTGGATCTCCTGTGCTCGTATCCGGCCGGACACATCATGGACCGCTACGGCAGAAGATTGGTGGCGGTCCCGTCGCTCACTGTGATCGGAGTGTCGTATCTTCTGCTGCCGCTGTCGACAGGAGCATTGGGATTGACCGCGGTTGCCGTTGTCATGGGCATTGGCAACGGGTTGGGCAACGGAGTCATCATGACGTTGGGTGCGGATATCGCTCCACCGGACGAGCGGGCCGAGTTTCTCGCAGCCTGGCGCCTGACCCATGACACGGGGATGTTCGGTGGACCTCTTGCGATTGGTGTGCTTGCTGCTGCAGTTCCACTCGGTTGGGCCTTTGCGGTTCTGGGAGCGACGTCCTTTGCCGGCGCAGCGGTGATGCATCGATATATTCCGTGCTATTCGCCGTCCGTGGCGGCGCAGGCGGATCGCGGACGGTCTGGGTAGGCTCGCATGATGCGATTCGGACTCTTTGTTCCTCAAGGCTGGCGCCTGGACCTGGTTGGCATCGACCCTGCACAGCAGTGGGAGGTGATGCGTGACTTCACGTTGCGGGCGGAAGCGGGACCGTGGGAGTCGGCGTGGGTGTACGACCACTTTCATACGGTTCCTGCGCCGACGGAGGAAGCAACGCACGAGGCATGGACCCTCATGTCGGCCCTTGCCGCGTCGACGTCGAGTATCCGGTTGGGCCAGATGTGTACCGCCATCAGCTACCGCAACCCGGCCTATCTCGCAAAAATTGCGGCCACCACCGACCTGATCAGTGGAGGTCGTGTCGAAATGGGTATCGGCGCCGGCTGGTACGAGCAGGAATGGCGCGCCTACGGTTACGGTTTCCCTTCTGCCGGTGAGCGACTCGGCCGTCTCGACGAGGGAATCCAGATCATGCGACAGTCGTGGTCGACCGGCAGCGCGACGCTGGATGGCAAGTACTACCAGGTCGACGGCGCTATCTGTCGACCACTTCCACTTCAGGACAAGGGAATCCCGTTGTGGATCGCGGGCGGCGGCGAGAAGGTCACCCTGAAGATTGCGGCAAAATACGCGCAGTACACCAACTTCGACGGCACACCCGAAGGATTCGAGCGCAAGTCCGAGATCTTGAAGAAGCACTGCGATACGGTGGGCACCGACTTCGACGCCATCGTCCGCTCCGCAAACTACAACGTTGCCATCGGATCGACGGAAGCCGAAGTGGCCGAGCGGCTTCGGGTAGTCAAAGACCGGCTGACGCCTTTGGTGGGCGAAGCTGCTGCCGAAGCGTCGCTGGACGCGTTCCGCGGTATGCCCGCAGTCGGAACTCCGGAACAGATCATCGAAAACCTGTCAGCGCTCAAGGCACAGGGGCTTGAATACGGGATCTTCTACTTCCCCGAAGCTGCGTACGACACCTCGGGCATCGAGTTGTTCGAACGTGAGGTATTGCCGGCACTGCGCTAGAGAAGTTTCTTCAGCGGCAGTCGCTAGCGCAGGTTGTCGGGCAGGTCAGCCGGCTCGATCATGACGCGGCGTTCCGGGTGGGTGCGAACTTCCTTCGAGTCAGCGAGTCGACTCTGAAGGAAGTTCCACTCACTTGCACTGATCGCTGCGGTGGCGCGAGCCAGGACTCGGGCGTCCTTGGTGCCCCATTCGATGGGCATCGGGTTGACCATCTGCCAGACGTCGTCCTTGCTGCGCGTGGAGCGGTCCGACCGCAGGGCGACCGACGGAACACGATCGCCGACCTTCCAATGAGGGTTGAGTCGGACGTTTCGGCTGACCAACGCGTATCGCGGTCCTTGCGTCGACGGCTTCGCGACGTCGATCAGCGCGGTCAGTGTCGCGGCGCGAGGGTGAATCTCGGAGACGATCGTGGGGACCAACGGGTTTTCGCTGTACAACTTTTCGATGCTTCCCACCTTGCGCGGCGCCCATACGGCCACACCCAGCGAGCTGATCGCACCGACAGCGAGAACAGCGCCGGCGATGGTGGACCACACCGCACCCATGCTGATGAGCCAGGCGGCAAGCGCAGCGAGGATGAGGGCGAAGATCACGGCAGAAACCTGCAGACGACGGACATCGGCCAACGTGTCGTTGACGGACTTCGCGTGAGCCTTGTCGACGGTGAACTGGAAATCAGCCACTGGTGTGTTCCTTCGCAGGTGGCGGGCGGGTGTACTCGGTCGAGGGCTCCTGAAAACTCCAGGAGCCACTCCACCAGGGTAGCTACTTCCGCGCGCGCTCCCACATCTGCAGGTAGGCCTCCGCGCCGCGGCTCATGTCGTCGATAATCTGATCTCCATCCGGCCCTGCGGCAATACGCATGTCCGCAATCCAATCGGGGATCATTCCGTACTGAGCCACACCGTCGACGTTGATGTCGAAGACGCGGTCACCGGCGCGCTGCTTGTCCATGACTGTGCCGTCGAAGGCGGTGTACGGGTACTGCAAAGGTTTGGCGTCGGCATCACTGCGCGGCGCGGCCTGGGGACCGAATCCGTTGGTGTCGGCGCCGTAGCCGAATCCGAAGTAGTAGTTTTCGCTTCGCATCTCCCTGGCTTCGCGCCACTGGTCGATGAATCCGGTCTCGCCGTGCTTACCGTCGGAAGCATCGAGTGTGCCCGCGTACAGCGCAACAAAACCACCGAGTGCATAGATCCGCCGGTAGAAGCTTTCGTCGCTCCAACTGTGGCTCGACACAACGCCGGAGTACTGGGCGGTTTCGAGGATACCGAGTGTTGCGTCCGCTGCCTTGACGCTCATGTGGTCGATGTCGATGATCATGCCTCGCTCCATCAACCCGCGGATGGTGTGCTCACCGAGAGCACTCAATCCACGTGAATTACATTGCGCACCGGCCGGATACACCGGAAGCGTCACGCCGGGTGGGAGTACGGCGAGGAGATTCTGGGCACCGTCGACCTTGGTGGGCAGCTCGTTGTCCTCGGCGACGCCGGTGCACGGTTCGGACTGCCAGAACTCACCGGTACCCAGGTAGTTACCGATGTTGACGGCCACCCCGGTGATGCCGCCGTCGAAACGCGTGCCACCTAAGGCATTGTCGAACTTGTGCGTGACGATCATTTGCCGGACACCCAGATCGTAGAGTTCGTCCAGACCGCGATCGATATCTTCGGTCGTGCACTGCGGCACATCGTTTCGCAGTGTGCACCCGAAGGGTTCCGACACCTCGATACCCAGCGTGACGGCCAGTTTTCCGTCGGCCGCCACCTGCCGGGCTTCGGCCGGTGAGCTTACGATCCGGAACCAGCCACGGCCGGGGCCGCCGTACTGTGCGTCGACGTAATCCTGGATCTCACGAGTCTGCTTGGCCTGGATCCGGATCGTCTCCATTTCGTCGCACGGATTGCGTTTGGTCGGATACAGCTCGCACAGAACACGATTGGCAACAAGAAGGTTGGTGAAGATGCGCAAACCGCCGCGCCACGCGCGTTCCACCCACGTGTAGTAGGTCTGCTCGTGAGTCAGGGAATCGTGAGCCGGCCAATCGGGGAAAGTGGGCCACCCGGCGGTGTTGTGGGTTGCGAATGGATCGCCGAAGGAGAGAACGTTTTCGAGTAGCGCCGGCATGCCGTTGGGTTGATGGTCCGGGCAGTCGACCAGCGCGGCAGTGACGCCTTGGGGATCAAAAGGCTTACCGCAGTGCAGATTTCCTCCCATGAACTCGGACGCATTCATATGGACATGCGTATCGATGAATCCGGTGACCTCGCCGCCCGGGCCTATCTCCGACGGCGTACCAGTAGCGTTCACTTCGGCTTCCGGGAAATCGGCGCATCCGGTGCGGGGGATCAGGGCAAACGAGGCGGCATCCGGTGCGCCGCCGGGTTCGTCCAGCGACAGGGTGGAATCGTGGCTGACCAGTGTTCGACCGTTTGTGGTGGCGGTGAGAACAAACTTCTCGCCGCTCGACATCACTGTCCAGTCCGTCGACGGGGTCGCGATTGGCGTTGCCACGACGCCGCCGGCGCCGTCATGGGCAAGCATCGATCCGTCGGTGCCGTAGAACATGAACCGGCCGAGTTGCGCCGCATGGAGCCTGAATGATTCGGCGTCGTCGACGGTTGTTCCGCCGCTGCGGTAGCCGCTGCCGTCCCGGTTCACGAACGCACCGCCGGCACCCTGTAGTGCGTAGCAGCCGTTCGCAAGCTGATACACCGTTGTACCTGGGGCGACCGGAGTCGCCGAACTGACGCCGGTGGTGGCAACCACTCCGATTGCCGACAGCAGCGACGCTGTCAGAAGCGCAACTGCGGCGCCGAGACGACCGCGTGAACGTGTAACCGAGCGCAACATGCGCGACTCCCCGATAGGCACAAGTGTGACAGGGAGCACGCTATCGCGATATGGACGTCCGTCCAGCTAATTAGTGAAACTTGTTATAGAAATGTGTTCAACCGATGGCTGGGCCCAACAGGTCGTCCGCGTCGGTGATTCGATACGCGTACCCCTGTTCTGCGAGGAACCGCTGACGGTGTGCCGCGTACTCGGCATCGAGCGTGTCGCGGGAAACCACCGAATAGAAGTGCGCCTGACCGCCGTCGTGCTTGGGTCGCAGGAGGCGCCCGAGTCGCTGAGCTTCTTCCTGCCTCGATCCGAAGGTTCCCGAAACCTGAACGGCAACAGAGGCTTCCGGAAGGTCGATTGAGAAGTTGGCTACCTTGCTCACCACCAGCGTCTGGATCTCGCCGTTGCGGAACTGATCGAACAGGATCTCGCGTTCCTTGTTCTTGGTCGATCCCTTGATCACCGGAGCGTTCAGGGCTTCACCGAGTTCGTCGAGCTGATCGAGATACGCACCGATCACCAAGGTCGGCGAATTCGGATGTTTGGCCAGAATCGACTTCACGACAGCAATTTTGGTGTGCGCCGTCGAGCATAGTTTGTAGCGCTCCTCCGGTTCCGCCACCGCGTAGGACATGCGTTCGGCGTCCGTCATCGTCACTCGCACCTCGACGCAATCGGCCGGCGCGATCCAACCCTGCGCCTCGATGTCCTTCCACGGAGCGTCGTAACGCTTGGGTCCGATGAGCGAGAAGACGTCGCCCTCGCGGCCGTCCTCACGAACCAGTGTTGCGGTGAGGCCGAGGCGTCGACGCGACTGAAGATCGGCAGTCATACGGAAGACCGGCGCGGGCAACAGATGAACCTCGTCGTAGATCACCAAGCCCCAGTCGCGGGAGTCGAATAGTTCGAGGTGCTTGTACTCACCCTTGGTACGACGCGTGATCACCTGATACGTCGCGATCGTGACGGGTCGAATTTCCTTGCGCTCACCGGAATATTCGCCGATTTCTTCCTCGGTCAACGACGTGCGGGCGATGAGCTCACGCTTCCACTGACGACCGGCAACGGTATTGGTGACGAGGATGAGTGTGGTGGCCTTGGCCTTTGCCATGGCCGCCGCGCCTACCATCGTCTTACCGGCACCACACGGCAGCACGACGACGCCCGAGCCGCCGGCCCAGAAAGAATCCGCCGCCATCTGCTGGTAGTCACGCAGTTCCCAGTGGCCCTCTTCGAAAGCGAGATCGATCGGGTGCGCTTCGCCGTCCACGTAACCGGCGAGATCCTCGGCCGGCCAGCCGATCTTGAGCAGCATCTGCTTGAGGCGACCGCGCTCACTCGGGTGCACGATCACGGTGTCGTCGTCGACCTTCTCGCCGAGCATCGGTGAGATCTTCTTGTGCCGCATCACCTCGGTGAGCACTGCGCGGTCGAGGCTGACCAGGATGAGGCCGTGGACCGGGCTCTTGACCAACTGCAAGCGTCCGTACCTGGCCATGGTGTCGACGATGTCGACCAGTAGGGGCTGCGGGACGGCGAACCGCGAGAACGAGACCAGTGCGTCGACTACCTGCTCGGCGTCGTGTCCGGCGGCACGGGCATTCCACAAGGCCAGGGGCGTGATGCGATACGTGTGGACGTGTTCGGGGGCCCGTTCGAGCTCTGCAAAGGGTGCGATTGCCTGTCTGGCATCGCCGGCGCGCTCGTGATCGACCTCCAACAGCAGCGTTTTGTCGGATTGGACGATCAACGGTCCGTCGGTCACGAAGTCCTCCTGGTGTAGCGAATGCGATGGTGCAGCCGTGTAGCGAATGCAGCAGTGTCGCGGCAACCCTGCCATTGTCCTGCTATCGCGGTGAATACGCCAAGTGACGGGCAATACACAACGCAAACAGGGGTGCCCACACTTGGGCACCCCTACGTCAACGTGGCACAGTTGACGGCTATTCCTGACCCCGTATTTCGGAGACGCGGAAACTTTCTATTTCTGCGCCACCGCAGACTTTCGCATTTCCATGACATGAGTTATCGCTTCGGAAATTCCGGAGCGATAGCCGATATTCTTTTCGCTGTCACCGGGAGTTGAATCCAGTTCTGATTCAAGTCGGGTTTGAATGCGATCAAGCGCATGGATTGTTCTTTTCACGGTGGGTCCTTTGTTTTACGAACGACCCGATAATAAAATTCCGGGTCGACGAGCGTGTTCGTCGAGGACGCAGACCGCGGCCAGTGTCATCCCGGCAACATATCCGCGGGACCGTGGATCTGTGCCTCTGCTACTGGACCTGAACTGGTCGAACGTCTCGTGAAGGTAGTCGAGCGCATCGGTCTCGGCTTGCATGATGAAGGTTTCTCGAGAGAAGAACGAAAGTATTTTCCGTCAGCTCCGCTTTCTCTTGCGGATCAATTCCGAAGAATCCGCAGCTTTTTCGCGCTTTTCTGCGCGGCGTTCCTTGATCGACTGGGCGGGCTTTTTCATATTCTTGCCCGGTGCCTTGTCAGCCATTGTCGCTCCTCATTTTTCGAAGTGGCAATCACAAACTGACCTCGACCATACTTCATTTACAGAAAAAAGCCAGTTGCCTTTTTCCGATCACTTTTTTCCGGAGTCGACAGGGCTGACGGAGGTGATGCGGTGCAAGGTGAATCGGCGCACTGCGCCACTCGCCGGATCGAATGCGTCCAACTGCCCGCCGCCCACACTGACCGGATCGACGATGCGATGCGTGGCCACCCCCTGAGCGTCGACGTAGCCGATGTTGACGCTCTTTCCCTCGCGGGCCGCGGACGAGAGCAGCGCGATGGCGGCGGCATTGCTTTCCCGCGATCCGTCGGCGCGAACCCCGCCCCGGCCGGGTGTGGCAGCGCGGTCGCCGGCTCGCATCGTTCGCACCAGTGCGTCGAGCTGTTCCGGCGACGGACTCGACGGCGTTCGGGTGGCGTGCCGCAAGCGACGGTTCGGGATTCGAGCCCCGCGCGGGCGCAGATCGACGAGGGCACCCGACGAATCCTCGCCTGCGGGCGCAAAGCCGGCAGCGCGAAGTTCGGCCAGAACTTCCCGCAGCGGTGCCTGGGACACCGCCACCGTGGGGGCGAGGGCGCGCAAGGCCAAGGGCTCCGCGACGGGGGAAGCGAGAACCTCGGCCAAGAGGGATGCATCCTCGCATCGGATGAACGACGCGGCCACGCCCGCCCGCAACCGGCCGTGCCGGCGTGCAACGTCGTCGATGAGGTACGAAAGCGATTGTGGTACCGGAGTTTTGGACTTCGTGCTGAACATCGTCTGCAGTTCCGTCGCCGTCAATCCGGCATCAAGTGCTCGGCGGATACTGCTCTCGCTTATGCGGTACATCGACGCCGCACCGGCCGATTCGATATCGGCTACCAAGGTCACCTGCTCGAGCAGGTCAGGTACCAGCGGGCCGGGTGCGACCAACGTCAGGTCGGCCTGAACCAGGATGTAGTCGATCGGCTTCGGCAGCGCCGCCGCCATTTCGGCTTCGGCGTCGCCGCCGTGCAGCATCGCCCGCCCAGGTGAACTCAGTGCGCCCCGCGCCACCAATCCGAGAGCCGACGCCTCCGCAAGTGTGTTTTCGACTGCAAATGTCCGAAGCCGGCCGCTCCGTCGGGGATGACGCCACGCAAGTGAACGGCTCACCTCGGCGGGCGAGGCGCTCTGCCCACTGTCGAGTTCGGCCAAGAGTCCGAGAATCGACGCCCGGTCTCTCGGTGCAGACGGTGCGCGGCCCTCCTCCGCCAGCGCGGCGATCGGCTTGTCGGACGGATCGCGCATTCCGATCATCCAGGGGACTCGGGGGACATCGATCCACGCCGACGCCAAGACCTCCCATTTGCGGGCCGTGGTCGCGTTGAGCCAACCGTCGACCGTTATCGTCGGGGTCCAGTAGTCATCCGCGGTGTCGGACGCCGGGGCGGGGTCGGGGGTGCCGCTGGCAATCAATCCGGCGGCGGCGAGGAGTTCGACCACAAGATTGAGCCGACTCTCGTCGAGGTCCGCGGCCTTCGCGATACGTCGTAGTTCACGCACTCCGAGTCCACCGGCGCGCAACGCCGGGGCAGGTGCGGCCCCGAGAACGGCGATCACGTTTTCGCTCTGGCGAACCAACTCGAGGGCTTCGCCCGCGGCCGCCGCATTGACGTCGGCAGGTTTGAGTTTGTCGCCGGTGATCACCGGCGCGGTGAGCGTTGTCGGATCGAAGACTGGTTCGCCGCGGATAACCTGACGTACCGTCGCCGGCAACTCCACCGTCTGCTCGTCCAACCACCGGAGCAGGCCGGCCGCCAAGAGTTTCTGCACAGGACGATCTGCTGGCGTTTCCGGAGCCGCGTCGCGGGTTCGGCCGATGGGGCTCGAGTTGGCCAGCGTCTCGAGCAGACCGCGTTCACGTTCGCCGAGCGAATTGAGCGCCGCGGTGATCTCGGCTTCCGACATGGACTCGGCGGGCTCGAGGGCGCGGCCCAGTCGCCAAGGGATGGTGTCGATGGCAGCGGGGACGATGCTGATCGGATCCGTGCCCCAGATGAGCGCATAGGCCCGCATCTTCGCAAGCGAGGCATCGACTGCCTTCTTGGTGACCTTGCCCTTACCGGTGAGGGCGCGGGCAGCGAGCGCGTCGTTCAATTCCGCGCGCGTCATGGGGGTTTCCTCGGCGCCGGCGAGCGCCAGCAGTTCGAGAAGTCCGAAGTCCAGTGTGTCCAGCTCGTCGGCTGCTCTACCGACCGACGCGCGTTGCTGTGCGCGTCCACTGAGCACCACCATCGTGCTCGGCGGCGGCACAGCGAGATCCGGCCGCAAACGCAGTAGTTCCGTCAGCTCGGCGTCAGTGCGCGCCGACAGCCATTCGGTCAAACTGTCGGCTCCGGAAGTGCCCGCCTGGGTGCCACGTATTTCGGTCATCAGGTATCAGATTAGAGACCTGGTATGTACGGCGTAACGGAGTCCTGTCAAAATGGCTTCGTGGCCAACAATTCGAAGCAGCACTATGTAGATCCAGGATGGCCGGAAACTGCAGACGGAGATCACGCAGTGACCGAATTGTCATCGACCCGCTCCGGTGGACTTTCACCGTTCGGCGAGGACACCACCTTCCCGTTACCGGTGGAGTCACTTCCTTACATCCATCCGTACACCGTCATCAATCGCTAGATCCACTACGCGAAGAAGGCCCGCACCGAATCGGTGCGGGCCTTCTTCGTAGCTGGGTGCGTTCGAGCGGAACGCGCAGTTCGCAGTCCTACTTCAGGAAAGACTTCGCGGTGTCTGCTGCTGCAAGGATCTGGGGATCGACGACGATGCCGTTGGCCTCGGCGAATGCAATGGCCTGATCGATTGCGTCGGAGACCGGATGTGCGACGGTCTGAGCGACCTGCTGTGCCGGTGCGGCGGGTGCGGCCGGCGTCGTGGCCGGAGCGGAACGCTGCGTTGCGCCGCTGCTCAGGCCGAGGCTCGAGGAGCAGGACGGCCAAGCGCCCCATCCCTGGTTGGCCAGGACGCGCTCGGCAACAACGATCTGCTGCTCGCGAGTGGCGTTGTTTGCGGTGGCTGCGTACTCGCCGCCGCCGTGTGCGTTCCACGTGCTGGGGGAGAACTGCAATCCGCCCTGGTAGCCGTTGCCGGTGTTGATGGCCCAGTTGCCGCCCGCTTCGCACTGTGCGAGGCGATCCCAGTCGGAATCGGGGGCAGCGCTGGCGGTACCTGTGGCTGCGATTCCTGCTACACCCATGATGGCGCCGGTGACGGCGACCTTGGCGACAGTGCGGCCTGCGGTGGTGGGCTTGCGATGGCGTCCGCTCATGATCGTGAATTTCCTCTCCACACGCGCCTGCGAGGTCAGCTGTCGGGTTCGGGCTGAGAGGTTGCCCGGCCTCGCCTTTCCTGGCTGGAAAGGGTCTGGCTTCACCCCAAGGTTCGAATGTGTTGCTTGTCGAACCGGTGTCAGGTGGAGAACATTTCTGCTCTCACAGAGGACTTTGGGTCCCCCGTCCTTGTCCCTGGAATGCTCGAAAGTGGGAAGTTCCGGTACCCGCGGGACAAGGTTTGGCGCGGCGGGCCGGAGGTGGCCGGAGTTTCCCGGCCGGAATTCACGGTAACGGCTCTCACCGCTCATGTCACCATTTGATAACGCGGCGCGCCGAATGGGATACAAACCCGCCGCGAAAGCGCAGGGGACTCTTCCCAGGTAGTGAAGGATTCCGCAGCGAAGGTTCTCTTGTGGCTATTCCGTTATCCACCCGTAATGTGATGAAGGTCACACCGTTATCGGTGGGGGATTGGAAGCTATGCGTAGTTCACGCGATTGACGTCGACGATCTCCTTGCCCAAAGGCATCAGTGAGATCGGAATCATCTTCAGGTTCGCGACGGCCAAGGGGATGCCGATGATCGTGATTGCCATTGCCACCGCCGTGACAATGTGGCCGATCGCCAGCCAGATACCGGCGATGATCACCCAGATGACGTTGCCGACCATTGAACCGACACCAGCAGTCGGCTTGTCGACGACGGTCTTACCGAACGGCCAGAGGGCATAGATGCCGATTCGGAATGCGGCGATACCGAAGGGGATCGTGATGATCAGAATGCAGCAGATGATGCCTGCCGCGAAGTAACCCAAGGCCAACCAGAATCCACCGAAGACCAGCCAGATTACGTTCAGGAGAAGTCTCATGGTCGGTGACCTTTCGGTTGGGGTGACGGGAGATCAGCGGGCGCGACGACCCGCCCTCAAGGTGTAGACGATGGCCAGCAGAAAACCGACCGGACACGCCAAGGAGATCAAGTACAGCGCCAACCCCGGCGGTGTGTCGCTGAAGATGTTGATCGCGAAGATGGCGACGAGTGCGAGGAGTCCGATGAAAAACAACCCCATCGCGACTCGAAACAAGCCGTTTCCGGTGCCGGAAGTGCTCGGGTTCGGTTGAGTGTCCACATCTACAAGGGTAGTGCCCAGCAAACGTGGGTGCCGAGACCGGTTCGTCACAGGTAGACTGTGAGGCGACTGCGCGTCCCGTCAAGCAAGTTCGGGGCGCGTTCTTTTGCATTCTTCGACCGGAGTCGTTTACTTCGTCCGGGGTGATGCGAGCAGGACCATCGAGGCTCGTACGCGAGCCTTCCGAAAGTAGTGGGACGCCAGTCCCAGACGAGTGATGAGCGGGTGAACGCGGTGCCAACCGGCAAGGTGAAGTGGTACGACGTCGAAAAGGGTTTCGGCTTTCTGTCGCAGGAGGAGGGGGAGGATGTCTATGTACGTGCGTCTGCCCTTCCCGAAGGTGTGGAGGGTCTGAAAGCAGGCCAGAAAGTCGAATTCGGTATGGCTGCCGGTCGACGCGGTCCGCAGGCGCTGAGCCTGAAGGTGCTCGAGCCTGCCCCGTCGCTGCGCGGCGCATCGGCGCAGCGACGTGAGCCGGTTGTCCGCAAGCACACACCGGACGAACTGCACGGCATGGTCGAAGACATGATCACGCTGCTCGAGGCCAAGGTTCAGCCTGACCTGCGCAACGGCAAGTACCCCGACCGCAAGACCGCGCAGCGGATCTCCGAGGTTGTCCGCGCCGTGGCGCGTGAGCTCGACAGCTGATCAGTACGAGACAAGAAAATGCCCTGCACTCCTCTCGGGATGTGCAGGGCATTTTGTATGTCAGCGGTCAGGCTGTCTTGATCGACCAGATCAGTAGCCCCTGCTCGCTACCTTCGCCGACAGCAAGGTGGATCTCCACTCCCACCAGTTGCTTCTCGGGTTCGGCTTCGACGGTGACTGCCAACGATTCACCGGCTCCGAAGAAGCGAGGCTCACCGGTCTGATTGCCGTCGGCGTCTTCGTAGACTGCCAGCATCGCCCACTCGGCGTCCGAGACTTCCTTCGACAACGACAACTGCAACGGGTATCCCTCGGGCACGTCGAGTTCGTACACATCGCCGATCTGCGCGCACTGTGACAGGTCGATCGTGCAGAACCCGGCAGGCTGAGTCTCGATGGTGCGACCGTGCGCGTACGCGGTGATCTGCGGGAGCCCATCGGGCTCGTCGTTGATGTTCTTGATGATCACGACCAGAACCGAGACGTAGGCAACCAGCGCCACCACCATCAGGACACTGACCGCTGCCACGATCTTCTTTGTTCTTGCGCGCATGATCACTGCGGAGTACTTCCTTGTCCTCGATCGGATTTGCCGGTGTAGATCACTTCGGTCACTTCTTGCTCGGCCAGATCAGGCCGCTTGCCACCGAGCCCGGGCAGAAGTGAGCTGCCTCGGTAACTCAGGAACGTCTGCAGCAGACCGATCGTCAAGAACACCGAGACAACAGTGAACCCGATCCAGTATTCAGTAGGCAGCAGAACGCCCAACGCCCCGCCCAGCACCCAACTGAGCTGGAGGACGGTTTCGGATCTACCGAAACCGGACGCAATAGATTCCTCGGGCAGATCGTGCTGCAGCGACGCGTCCAGGGAGACCTTGGCCAACGCGCTCGCCGCGGATGCGATCAGTGTCGCGAGCGCGGCCGTCAGCAAGTTGTCGGTCAAAGCCGCGATGACGGCGATGATCCACACCGACGCGGTGCACCGAAGGACGACGAGGGCCGGTCGCCCCAGTTTGAGTCGCGCACCGGCAGCATTGCCACCGAAGTTGCCCAGCCCTGCGGCAGCGCCGACCAGGCCGAGCATCATTGCTTGCTGCAACGGCTCGTGGTCCGTTTTGGATTTGGCGACAAACGCTATGTACAACGTGAGGAAGCCGGTGAGAACGCGAATGGTGCCGTTGCCCCACAGCCCGATGATGACCGCGCGTCCGAGCGGCTGACGCACTTTTGCGCTCTTGATGCCCGAAGCGCGTCCGCCGCCTGCTGTGTGTTGTTCGTCCGGGTGATAGGTGATGGTGGCGGGAACTTCGCCTTCGGTCACCTCGACCCACGACGGAATGCGCATGCTCAGGTAGGCGCCGAACACCGTCACGACCACGGCGAACCAGAGGGCACCAGGCGATTTGAAGGCGAGTGCGAGTGCGCCGGCCACAGCGCCCGCACCGATGGTTCCACCGATCAACCCGAACACGGTGAGCCGCGAATTGACCCTGACCAGGTCTATTTCCGGTGGCAGTACACGTGGAGTCACCGCACTCTTGAGTACCGAGAACGATTTACTGAGCACCATCATGCCGAGGGCAGCCGGATACAGAATCCAACTGTCGAAGTTGAACACGAGGATCAGCGCCAGCACGGTACGAAGTCCGAACGACGCCGCCAGTGCGATTCGGCGGCCCCGCTGCAATCGGTCGAGCATCGGTCCGATGAGGGGAGCGATAACCGCAAACGGAGCGATGGTGATCAGGAGATAGAGCGCGACCTTCGTTTTGTCCTCGCCAGTGGCAGCGGAAAAGAACAGGGTATTTGCCAAGGCCACCGCGAGTGCCGCGTCGGTCGCGTTGTTGGTCATCACCGCGTACGTCAACGCGGTAAGGCCGGACTTGTCCGCGCCGTCGGCTTTTGCGGCGCGCTGGAACGTAGCGATGCCCTTGTTCGTCAGTTCCCGGCTGCGCATCGCGGCCACTCGCGTGACCGTGAGCTTGCGGGGCATCGGCGGGGCTTTGGGCGCGTCGGAACTGCTCTTCGAGCCCGAATTTCTGGCCTCGTCGCCATCGCCTGCGTCGTCACGGGAGCCGGGGATCGGGTGAAGCGGAGGTAACGGCGCACGACGCGCCGACGGCCGCGTCGCCGGTGGGTAATTGTCGTAACCGGGATGCAAAGTCTGCCCTGCGGATTCGTCGGGAATTCGCCGGGTATCGGGGTCGTAGGGTTCGCGCGGTCCGGTCACCACTCAATTCTGTCCTAGTCCGTGATCTGCGACCACGCACACCCCTGACGAGTCGAGGGGAAAGTTGGAAATCACTCGACAAATCGAACTTCGAAGATCTGTGGCCAATACTTTCCGGTCAGGAGAAAACGGTCGGTTCCGGGTATCTGGGCGATTCCGTTGAGGACGTCGACCGGGTTGGCGGATCCGTTGGTATCAAGGCGGCTGCGCAGCGGTGATGCATCGATCACGCCGCTCACGTGCCCGTCAGCTGGATCGATCGCAACGATTGTGTCGGTCTGCCAGACGTTTGCGTAGATGGTTCCGTCGTCGGCGCATTCCAGTTCGTTCAGATCTGCGACCGGCTGACCGCCGCGAGTGACCTCCACCGAATCGGTGACCGCAAATGTGTCCGGATCGCGGAACATCAGCGTCGACGTGCCGTCGCTGGTGACCAACTGATTCTCGAATGCACAGATCCCCCAGCCCTCGGTGGTGAGCGGAAATCGGCCGCGCTCGGTGAGAGTGTCCTTGTCGCGGACAATCGCGACGCCGTTCTTCCACGTCAATTGCCACAGGTCGTCACCGATCACGGTGATGCCCTCACCGAAGAGTGGAGGCGGCAACTCGGCGCGGGCAATATCGGGTCCGGAGACCGGGGTGCCGTCGAACTGCGTCGAGCGCACCCACGATTCCCCGACGCGCCCGGTGCTTTCGTACAGTCTGTCTCCGTCGATCTCGAGCCCCTGGGTGAAGGCCCCGCCGTCGTGGTCGTGGACCTCGATCACCTCGGCGGAGAGCTGTCGAGGAAAGTTGTCGGCCCCGGAATCGGGCGTTTCCTCATCCGTTGTCGAGCACCCCGCAACACCCGATGTGATCACTGCGAGCGCTGAGGCGATGCTGATGAAACCGGCGCGTGACCTACTCATCCGTCCAGCATCGCAGCCCTGTGCGTTGCGTACTTGTGGTGGTGCGGCAAACTGGAGGAGTGAGTGTTGCTACTTCTCCTGAGCGTGCAGTGCCGCGCCCCGTACTGGCCGATGCCGTCGATCTTGCCCGAGCAGCTGTAGTAGAGCTGCGCGAAGGCGGAGTCGGTGCATACCTCGGCGTGACGTCGGAGGATGAATTCGCCGCTACCCATCGTTTTGCAGCAGACCTTCCCGGCTACCGCGGGTGGCAGTGGGCTGTTGTTGTTGCCGCAGGTCCAGACGATACTCGCGCCACCATCAGCGAGCTGGCGTTGCTGCCCGGACCGGACGCACTGGTTGCGCCCGAGTGGCTTCCATGGGATCAGCGGATTCGTCCCGGAGACCTGTCGCCAGGCGACCTGCTGGCTCCGCCGGCGCAGGATCCGCGACTGGTTCCCGGCTACGTCGCGAACGGCGACCCGGAGGTCGACGACGTCGCCTTGGAACTGGGTTTAGGACGCAAGAAGGTCATGAGCCTCGAGGGCCGGCTCGACGCGGCTACGCGATGGTCCGAGGGAGAGTTCGGACCAGACTCCGACATGGCGAAGGCAGCGCCGTCGACCTGTGGGCTGTGCGGCTTCTATCTTCCGCTGGCAGGTTCGTTGCACGCCGCGTTCGGCGTGTGTGGCAACGAACTGTCCGCTGACGGCCGCGTCGTCCACGCGAGTTACGGCTGCGGCGCGCATTCCGACACCAGCCTTCCGCTCGGCGCCGGCTCTCCGGCTTTCGACGCCTACGACGACGGAGCCGTCGAGATGTCGAGCACGTCTGCCGCGGGCACCGAAGATTCGGGTTCGGTATCCACCGAGTAGGGGATCCGTTCGGGACCGGCGCGCTCCGCGACGCCACGCTGCGCGCGTGGGCGGAATCGCCGACGCGTCTGCGCGAGGACGCGGCCACCGAATCGGATTTGGCTGCAGCGGGTTACCGCGACAGGTTGCTCACAGAACTGGCACAGAACGCTGCCGACGCGGCGCTGCGGGCCGGGGCGCCTGGTTCCTTGTGGGTTGATCTCGACGGTTCGGTGCTGACTGTTGCCAATACCGGTCGACCGCTCGACGAGGACGGTGTTCATGCACTGACTGCTCTTCGTGCTTCGGGCAAGATCGATTCCACCGATGGTGTTGTCGGGCGCTACGGCGTCGGATTTTCCGCCGTTCGTTCGGTCAGTGACGAGCTCGAGCTGCGGTCGACTTCGGGTTCGATTCGATTCTCCGCCAAGGAAACTCGAAGCGAGATCGAGAAGGCCGGTCTGAAGGTTCCGGAGTCGGGAGTGCCGGCCCTGCGTCTGGTGTGGCCGTCGGAGGCGTCGCCACGCGCCGGTGCCGATTCGGAGGTAGTGCTCACGCTCCGCGACGACGTCGACGGCGGCGCCCTGTTGTCTCGGATGGCACGTGAAGCCGTGGATCTGCTCCTCGAGCTACCGGGTTTGACGTCTATTCGGCTGGGCGACAAAAGCTTTGAGCGTACCGAGCGTCTACTGGACTCCGGGCTGACCGAAATCTCGATCGGCACTGCGGTGTGGTGGCAATACCAGAGCGCCAAGGCCCGCTGGATAGTTCCGGTGAAAAACGGAGTAGTCGCACCGGTCACCGAAGACGTACTGCGGGCGCCGACGCGATCCGACGAAGAATTGTCTGTCCCGGCGCTTGTAGTCGCGGACATCGCGATGCAACCGGATCGGCGACGGATATTGCCCGGCGCGTCGATTGCCGCGCTGGCTGGGGGCTACGCGGATTTTGTCGGTGCGTTGCCTGCCGATCAGCGCACATCGCTTGTGCCCGTTCCGGCTTTTGCGCGAAGTGAAGTGGATTCCCTTCTGCGGGAAGCGCTTCTGAAGGAACTTCAGGAAAATGCCTGGCTTCCGGTTGTGGGGGAACCTGACCGGGCGCCGCAGCGGGCATCGGTAGTTCCTGGTCTCACCGACGATTTGGCGGAATTGCTCACCGACGTCATCGGCGGATTGGTTGTTCCCGAACTTTCCGGACCTCGCCATGAGCGGGCTTTGGCGGCGGTGTCGACACATCGGATCGGGTTGGCGCGCATCGCGGAACTGCTCAGCGGACTCGATCAGGAGCCGTCGTGGTGGTACCGGCTGTATGCGGCGCTCGAGCCGTTGGTCGTCGATGCTCTGGCGGTGGAAGAGCTTGGTACGCTACCGGTTCCGCTGTCGGACGGACGAATTGTCACCGGTCCGCGAACGGTGGTTCTCGGTACCGAACTCGGCGATTCGGTGCCGCCGGTGCCCTGGACCCGGCTTGTGCACCCGCAGGCATCGCACCCCCTGCTCTCGCGTTTGGGCGCAACGAGCGCGACGGCGACGGATCTGTTGTCCGACCCGGCGTTGCGCGCGCTGATCGAGGATGCTGCCGACCAAGATGATTCCGTAGCAACGGAATTGGCGTCGACTGTTCTTTCGCTGGCCGCGCATGTCGCGCCCGGCGCCGCGCCGTCATGGATCGGCGAAGTGCTGCTACCGGATTCGGACGGAGAGCTGTGCTCCGCGGACCAGTTGCTCCTGCCCGGCGCACCACTGGCGACTGTCCTGGTCGACGACTCACCTTTTGGCACGGTGCAGCCGAGCTTTGTCGAACAGGTGGGGGAGCAGGCCCTGCGCGTCGTCGGAGTCGGCTGGGGTTTCACCGTCGTGCGTGAGGAGTTGCCGTCCGGACCCGATCACGATCTCGATTCCGAGAGTCAGTGGTGGGACACGTTGGGGGAGGACCCCGAGTACATCGAGGCGGTCCGTGACCTCGACCTGGTCGACGAGAACCGATGGGCAGATGCGCTGACCCTGCTGCTGGAGTCACCGGCAACGAGAACCCTGCTCGAGGACCGTCGCGGATACACGGCGTGGTGGCTGCGCTCGCACGCCGAATTGGGCGGCGAGATACTGGGTTTGCTGCGCGCACCACACGATCGAACGTTCGAGGATCTCCTCGATGTCGCCGACCATCCTGGCAGCGAGTATCTGAGCTCCGTATTGGCGTCCGATACCGTCGACGATCCGGAACTGGCTCAGCTGTTGCTCGATCGGCTCGCGGATCCACTGCGTATGCCCGCACCGGCCGTCATCGCCCGAACCCACCACTTGCTGGCCGACGCTTCGCGGCGGCGCGTCCTCGATCTGGACGAGTTGAGCTTGCCGAGCTTCGTTCGTGGGCTGTCCGGTGAACTTGTCGACCCCGGTGATGCATTGGTTCTCGATCGGCCGTGGCTCGGTCCGGCATTGCCGACACAACGAATTGTTCTGGGTAGCTTCGAGACGGCGGAAGCATTGGCGGATTTGCTCGATGTCGCGACGGCATCGTCTGTCGTAGGCGGTCAGGTCGTGAGCACGGGCGTGCGAAGCTCATGGGCGGCGCAGCCGCACGCGGTCCTGATGTTTGCGGCGCTCGGACGGGAAGTACCCGGCGGCGAGGTAGTGATTCATCACGAACTCTCCGTCCGGTTGACCGGCGCCGTGGAGGCCACGGTGAGTGTGCCGTGGTGGGTGGACGGTGACGGTATCCATCACGTGATGCGTGTGTGGGCAGCTGCGCAGGGGATATGAGGGGGGAACAGTGTCGTTCGATCAGTGGGTACTTGATTCTGCAGTCGACCAACGGACGCCGTGGCTTGTGGATGTGGTGGATGTCATCACCGACAGCGGTGGAACCTTGGCCGCCTGGATCATCTCGACGGTCCTGACGATCACCTTGTTGATGCGCGGTCGGCGCATCGACGCTCTCCTCGTGGCGGGCTCCATGCTGACCGGACTGCTGGTGATGAGTGGGTTGAAGCGTATTTTCACGCGAACCCGTCCACCGGTTCCGGAGCGCCTGATCGAGATCGACTCGTACTCTTTCCCGTCCGGGCACGCCATGATGACGGCAATTCTTGCGACGGTGGTGGCTGCTGTGATCGTTCGGCTGACGTTGCCGTCGCTCGTTCGAGTCACGATGCTTGTTTCGCTCGCGCTGTACACCGTCGCTGTCGGGTTTTCCCGCGTCTACCTCGCGGCGCACTGGATGACGGACGTCCTGGCAGGGTGGGCGTTCGGTGTCATCTGGGCGGGTGTGTGGATCCTGGGAACCTCTCGCTCGCGACAGCGCCGCCGCGAACCACAGCCGGTCTGATCGCTTCTCAGAGCAGTCCGGCGCCCTGTTGGGCACCTCGACGGCCTCGGCGGGCAGCGCGGCGTTGGAGCCAGAAGAGGCTGTAGCCGAGGAATCCGACGCCGATCCCGGCGTAACAGATGGGCAGTGCTCCCGACCAGCGATCACCGCTGAGGAGGACCACGGCTGTCACGATCACCCATGCCAGCGTGCCGACGACGAGAGCCGGCGCCGGTGCGGACAAACGGTCGATAACGGTTGTTGTGTTGGGCGTCTCGTTCACAAAATTAACGCTACCCGTACCCCTGTGCCCTACTCTCCCTTATGCGACCGGCCTTCGTACGCCGGCACACGGCGGCGCAAGAACACCGGCGACCTATGACAGCGATGGGAAAAAGATGGCGGCACCCGGGAAAATTCTCGATACGTATTTCAAGATCAGTGAACGCGGATCAACGATCTCCACGGAGGTTCGCGGCGGTGTTGTCTCGTTTGTCGCGATGGCGTACATCGTGGTTCTCAACCCGCTGATCCTCGGTAGCTTCTCGGCGGATGACGCCGTCGCAAAGACCGACGTCATCGGAAACATTCTGCCGGTCAACCAGGTGGCTGCGGTCACCGCCCTGGTTGCCGGTCTGATGAGCATCGCGTTCGGCATCATCGCGAACTATCCGTTTGCGATCGCGGCCGGCCTCGGTATCAACAGCCTGCTCGCCGTCACGATCGCCCCGCAGGTCACGTGGCCGGAAGCCATGGGCCTGGTGGTCATCGACGGCATCATCATCGTCGTGTTGGCGCTCACCGGTTTCCGGACCGCCGTGTTCAACGCGATTCCCAATGCACTCAAATCGGCCATTGCCGCCGGTATCGGCATGTTCATCGCGTTCATCGGTCTGGTCGACGCCGGATTCGTCCGTCGGATCCCCGACGCCGCAGGTACGACGGTCCCCGTCGGGCTCGGTATCAACGGTTCCATCGCGTCGTGGCCGACTGCGGTCTTCATCTTCGGTGTTCTCATCATGGGTGTGCTCGTGGTGCGCAAGGTTCGTGGTGGCCTGCTCATCGGCATCATCGCCACGACCATCCTGGCTGCGATCATCGAAGCGGTTGCAGAGGTCGGACCGTCGCTCGGAACCAACCCCAAGGGCTGGAACCTCAGCGTTCCCGCGATCCCCGACATGTTCGGTGGCATGCCCGACCTGAGCCTGGTCGGGGACTTCAGTCTCTTCGGCGCGTTCACCCGAATCGGTGTTCTGGCAGCCAGCCTGCTCGTGTTCACACTCGTTCTCGCGAACTTCTTCGACGCCATGGGCACGATGACGGGACTCGGCAAGGAAGCCGGATTGACGGACAAGGACGGCAACCTCCCCAATGTGGGTAAGGCGCTCGTCGTGGAAGGCGCCGGTGCCATCGTCGGTGGTGGCGCGTCTGCGTCGTCGAACACGGTGTTCGTGGAGTCGGCGTCCGGTATCGCGGAAGGCGCTCGGACCGGCCTGGCAAATGTTGTGACGGGTCTACTGTTCCTGGTCGCGATGTTCCTGACACCGCTGTATTCGGTGGTGCCGATCGAAGCCGCAGCGCCGGCCCTCGTCATCGTCGGCGCACTGATGATCGGTCAGGTCCGAGACATCGACTTCACGCAGTTCTCGGTTGCGCTTCCCGCGTTCCTGACGATGATCGTGATGCCGTTCACCTACTCGATCGCCAACGGCATCGGCGTCGGATTCATCTCCTGGGTGGTTCTGCACGCTGCTACCGGCGGTGCCAAGAAGATCCACCCGTTGCTGTGGATCGTTGCGGCACTGTTCGTCGCGTACTTCACTGTCGGGCCGATTACCGACGCACTGACGTAAACCTGCAACTGGCTGGTAACCGATAACCCGGCTACCGGCCAGTTGTTGACGTATTGTTCTCGCGTGACCACCGAAACTCGAGCGCTCGCCAGTGATCTGTCATTGGCGGTTGTGCGTCTGAGCAGGCATCTGCGAGGACGACGGGCCGACGCGCAGGTATCCCTGACACAGCTCTCGGCTGTGGCGACACTCTCGCAAGAGGGACCAATGACCCCAGGTGCACTCGCGGCGCGTGAGAAGGTGCAGCCGCCGTCGATGACCAGGGTGGTGGCGTCCCTCGCAGAACTGGGGTTGGTGCAGCGTTCACCCCATCCCACGGACGGTCGTCAGATCATCGTGAGCTTGTCCGACGCAGGTAATGCGCTACTCGCTGACGAGACCCACGCGCGTGAGGCTTGGATGAACGAGCGACTTTCCGACTTGAGCGCCGAAGATCTGGCAACACTTCGCGGTGCTGTCGAGATCATCACAAAGATCGTCAGCGCCTCCGAATAACCGCTTTCCATGGTGTCGCGGTGAGGTAGTTGCTCACGCGAATGATCGCAGGAGCAAGATGGGGTAGTGCCCCGTGACCCCGAATCCGGCATGTTTGCCGCACTCCGCAACCGAAACTACCGTCTCTGGGCGTCCGGGCAGATCGTGTCCCTGGTCGGAACGTGGATGCAACGCATCGCTCAGGACTGGCTGGTTCTGACGCTGTCCGACGGTAATGCACTGGCAGTCGGCATCGTCATGGCATTGCAGTTCGGGCCGACGCTGTTCTTGTCCGTGTGGGGCGGTGTCCTTGCCGATCGGTACGACAAGCGGCGCATTCTCATCTTCACACAGTGGGCGAGCGCGTTGTGCGCCCTGGTGATGGGCGTCCTGGACGTCGGCGGGTTCGTTGCTCTGTGGCACGTGTATCTGATCGCGTTTGCCCTTGGCTGTGTATCGGCGGTGGATGCGCCGGTGCGCCAGTCGTTCACCATCGAAATGGTGGGCAAAGAGCATCTGTCCAACGCAATTGCGTTGAACTCCATGACTTTCAACACAGCACGCATTATCGGTCCGGCCATTTCCGGGGTGCTGATCAATCTGATCGGTACGGGTTGGGTCTTCCTGCTCAACGTCGCCACCTTCGGTGGTGTGCTTGTCGCATTAGCACTGATGAATGCGAAGGAATTGATCCCGTCGGAACCGACGCCGCGCGCCAAGGGACAGGTGCGTGACGGATTCCGATATGTGTGGGGCCGTAAGGACCTGCGGGTCATCATGGTGTCGGTTTTCATGGTCTCGACGTTCGGCCTGAACTTTCCGATCAGCCTCGCGGTGATGGCGCGCACTACGTTCGATCGCGGCGCCGACGCCTACGGATTGCTCTCCACCACACTCGCTGTGGGTACCTTGGCCGGCGCCGCGTATGCCGCCAGACGCAAGGACGCTCCGCGCCTGCGAACGTTCCTCAGCGCGGCAGCGGCGTTCGGTCTCTTCGAAATCGCTGTCGGGTTGATGCCCACGTACCCCCTGGTGGCGTTGATGCTGATTCCCACCGGCGCACTGACGCTGACCTTCACGACGTCGGCGATGAACATCCTGCAGATGTCGGTGCCGTCGGAGATGCGGGGGCGGGTGATGGGTATCTACATGCTCAGCTTCCTCGGTGGCACCCCACTTGGCAGTCCGATGCTGGGTTGGTTGGCCGACGCCGTGGATCCGCGGGCACCGTTGATCATCGGTGGCGCGATCTCGCTGGTGTCCGCCTCCCTGGCCGGGATATATCTCCTACGCAGCGAAGGCCTCAAACTGCGATTGAAAATGCCCGACGACGGCGGACGCCTGCCGGTGTTCGACCTGCGTCCTGCCGTCGTCTGTGATGCGACCGAGCAAGCGGTGGAAGCTAACCGCGCACCGTGAGCTTTTCTCTCTTCGGAAAAACGGTGTAGCTGAGGGCGATTGCGCCCCACACTGCGAGAACCACGGTGAGTGTGCGGACCCAACTGCTCAGTGCGTCGGTGCGAGAGGCGTCGCCGACAAGGACGATCGCGGCGGTGAGCAGGGCGCACGAGATGGCCCAGGCCAATGCTGCTTTCCCGAATTCACGCCACTCTCGGATCGCTCGCGGCGTCCCGTATTTCGGAGGCGCGACGGGCTTCGGTCCACCGGCAAATCGGTAGGCGAATCGCGCGTCGGCCCACGAGATGAGGCTGTGCCCGAACGCAATGGATACACCGATGTAGGCGGCCGCCAGTCCGTGGCTGGCGTTTGCCTGCCCGCCGCCGCGCAGATCGAGGGCTGTGGCGACCAGAAGTACGACGTCGACCAGGGGAGCGCAGATCAAGAGGCCAGCGCCGACGCCGGGTTTCCGGAACAGGTAGCGAGCAGTCAATCCTGCGGCGATGAAAACCCAGAACATGATCTCGCAGGCAACGATGAGTGTGACGATCATGGGAACTCGTTTCTAGTACGACTGTGTTAGTAATTGGAAACTAGCACAGCTGTGTTAATTTTGTGAAGTGGTGAAACGACCCAGTTCCGAAGAGCGCCGTGAACAGATCGCGGAAGCTGTCTGGCGTGTGATCAGACGCGACGGAATGGCCGCCGCCAGTGTCCGTACCGTCGCCGACGAGGCGGGCATGTCCACGGGCTCCCTGCGCCACTTCTTCGCGACTCAATCCGAGCTCTTGCTCTTTGCCATGGAATTGGTTTCCGTCCGCGTCGAGAATCGAATCGCAGGCATCGAGTTCGATCCCGA
Source organism: Rhodococcus sp. AD45-ID (assembly GCF_003023755.1). Taxonomy (NCBI): domain Bacteria; kingdom Bacillati; phylum Actinomycetota; class Actinomycetes; order Mycobacteriales; family Nocardiaceae; genus Rhodococcus; species Rhodococcus sp. AD45-ID. The sequence goes on from NZ_PYHL01000003.1 coordinate 675,190, forward strand.
CATCAGGCGGGCGATACGGCAATTTGCCGAACAATTTGTTCCCCTCGACGCCGACCGCCGCGAAGAGATGCAGGTCTGGGAGGCATTCGCCGCGGCATCGCGAACAGAACCGGACTTGGCGGTGGTCCGGGAGCGGACGGATCGAACCCTGTTCGGGCACTTCCGTCAGTTCGTCGAGGCGTTGAGTGATTCAGGTTTTCTTCGGTCCGGCAGTTCCATCGACAGCGAAGCAATGCGCCTGCACGCGCTGGTCGACGGGCTTGCCGCGCACGGTGTCAACAATCCGGAGAGGGTGAACCCGGCCGCAATCACCGAAGTGCTCGACGCCCATTTCGATTCGCTGATCACCGCAGCCGGGAGCAGTGACTGAGGACGGCATCCGATACGGCACCATAGAAGCCGTGGTTCACGTCATCGATATCTCAGATCCAGCCGATTCCCGGTTGGATGACTTTCGCGATCTCAACTCCTCCGATCGCCGACCCGACCTCCCCGAAGGAAAGGGTTTGGTCATCGCGGAGGGGGTATTTGTCACCCAGCGACTGCTGACCTCGCGTTTCGAGCCGATCAGTCTCCTCGGAGTCGATCGCCGACTGCAGGAACTTGCCGAGGACCTCGACGGTGTTGATGTTCCCTTCTATCGAACCAGCGCGGAGGTGATGGCAGAAGTGGTCGGATTCCATCTCAACCGTGGAGTGCTTGCCGCGGCTGCCAGGCCGACGCCGCTGGCTGTCTCGGACATCCTGCAGGACGCCCGAACAATTGCCATTCTCGAAGGCGTCAACGATCACGAAAACCTCGGCTCGATGTTTCGCAACGCCGCGGGGCTCGGAGTCGACGCCGTACTTTTCGGAAAGGGCTGTGCCGATCCGCTGTACCGCCGCTCGGTCCGAGTGTCCATGGGGCACGTACTGCGAGTTCCGTTTGCCCATGTCGAGAAGTGGCCGTACGACCTGGAAGAGCTGCGCAGCAACGGTTTTCAGCTCATCTCGCTAACGCCCAATCCGGAGGCCGTGACGCTGGCCGAAGCGATGACCGGAGACAAGGTAGCCCTGTTGCTCGGCGCCGAAGGTCCTGGCCTGACCGAACATGCCATGCGTGCGACGGATATTCGCGCCAAAATCCCCATGGCGCCGGGTACGGATTCACTCAACGTCGCCACCGCCGCCGCAATGGCCTTCTATGAACGAGTCAGGACCCGGCAGTAATGCCGACCGGAACTCCCTGGTTTACCGGTGTCGCGGTATCGATTTTTGCCGCAATGCTGTCCACTGCCGCGGTAGGCGCGTTCAGCCAGGGCCTGGCACACGTCAACGTGTTTCTTGCCGTTGCGGTCAACGTCATCGCAGTGGCGGGCCTGGCTCCCACCGTGTGGCGGTGGCGGGCCGTCCCCATCTGGCGATGGGTGGTTTACGGTGCGGTAGCGGGTATTCCGTTGGGGTGGATAGCCGCGATCGCCTGAATCTCAGTGGAAGCCGAAGTATCGGGCCAGTCGGCTTCGCTTCTTCGGCTCGGGAGTTGGAGCCTCAGCAGTTGGAGCCTCAGGAATTTGAGCCCGGGGGACTTCCGGCGCGTCGGTGAAATCAGGTTGAGGGGGCTCAGCTGCGACGGGTGTCGGGGGCTTCGGTTCCCTTGCCTTCGGTTCTGTTATCGGTGGATCTGGTTCGGGCGCAACAGCAACCGGTTTTGCCGGCGGAACGGGTGTCGGAGCTGATTGTGGGATCTCAACTGGCTCTGGTGCTGGAGGCTTGGGCTTTGCCTGCTGCGCCTGCTCAGCCTGCTCAGGCTGCTCGGTTGTCGGCACCGTCGCCTTCGGGGCTTCCGACTTCTGGTGAATCTTGAATCCCCACAACAGGATTTGAGTCTTGTCGAGATCGCCCTCGTGCGGCGCACCCGTGTATCGGAATCCCAGCCACTCCGCGTTGGCGGCCTCGGCGAACTGCTGGGGGTGGAACGGCAGTGCTTGCGGATCGGGCAAAATGCCTGGGGGATAACGCAAGGGGTGCTTGCCCGACCAGTAGGGCAACTCCCAAGTCTGTGGGATGCCGATGTTCTCGACGATGTCGATCGGGAGTGCGCTGAACGAGCGTCGCAGCTGGCCGTTTTCCCAGATGGCAAAGGACCCTTGCGCGCGGTCGGGTGACGAGCTGACCAGGAAGGTGAGCGGCGCGTGCGGCGAAAGTAGCCAGGACTCAGGAAGTTCCGACGGAAGGCACGCGCTCAACTCTGCGCTGGCGACGACGCTGATGTTCTCGTAGGTGCCGATGAAGAGATAGCCGGGTTGTACGGTCGCAGCGATCGACAGCGGGTGTGGGCCGAGAGACTCGAACTCTTTGCCGGGGTGTAGTCGCTGCGCGATCGCGAGTGCCGCGGCCTGGTCGGGCTGCGGGTACAAACTCAGTTCAGCGCGAACGTCATTGTTGTCGACAAACCAAATTGTTGATACACGTGCAGCCACCGATCGCCCTCTCTCCTGAACCCTCGCTGCTTAGAAGAATACGACGAATCGGCCGGTAATCTTGCCTCCGGTCCGCTCCGGGCGGGAGCGTCAGCGGCCGCTGCTACGCACACCGAGGAGAACGTCGTCCCATGACGGAAGGGCGGGCTTTCCGCGCTTGTCCTTGGTCGACGATTGTTGCGGCGCTGCCTTGGGCGTGACGTCTTCGGCAGGTTCCGGGGTTTCTTCTTCTATCTGCGGCTCGGGCTCGGCTTCGACCTCTGCCTCGACCGTCGGAGCCTCCATGCGAGCCGGAGTCTCCACGCGAACCGGAGTGTCTACCCGAGCCGGGATTTCCGCGACGGGGGGTATTTCGGTGACAACCGTGACAGCGTCGTGAGTCTCGGCTTCAGGGTTGACTTCTTCGTCCGGTTCGAAGTTGTTATCGATCCGTGACAGTTCGGGACGCTCGAAGACCACCGGTGCCAGACCGCGCAATGGGCGGCCGAAATCCGGATCGATCAAGTCGAATGCAGTGTCGTCGAGCGCGACGATGGTTCCACCGTGCGCGTCCGGCTGATAGCGCCAATGTGCGGCGTTGGTGCTGCGCCCGGCCTGCCATTGCAGCTGAGCCACCCAGTGATTGTCCTCGTCGCGCCAGGCATCCCACGTGGCGTCGTCGATGGTGTGGCCGCGGGCACGAAATGCGTGAGTCACGATTTCCGCGAGCGTCGGCACGGTGGGTCCGTTGTCACGGATCGGGTGCCCACCCTGCGCCATTTCTGCTGCTCGGGAGCGTTCGAGAAGGACGGGGTATGCGTAGCGCTCGACCTTGCTGACCGGGATGCCGGCTTCCTTGGCGACCTGCTGGACGGAAGCGCCGGATCGGATACGGGCCTGGATTTCGCGGGGGCGGAGCTGGCTTTCGTTTTCGATCTCGATCTGGCCGAGTCGAGCTACATCACCCCGGCACGCTGCGCGCAGTTTGTCGTCGGCAGGGAGTCGAAATTTTTGGCCGGTTTCGGCGTCGGCGCACACCACATGCGATCCATCGGGTTCAAGTCCGATCACTCGAAGCTCTCGCACATTGACCTCCCTTATCGCGCCGGCTCGCGACTTTGCGCCGCAGTCAACTGTAATTCATTTGTGATGACCAGCCCGGCAGGACACTCCCGGCAGACCGGTCGCGTACGGATATCGACGCAATCACGCCGCCGACCTCGACTCGCGGATGGAGTCGAGGCCGGCGGCGTGATACGAGAACTACAGGCGTGGCTCAGCCGAGCTGCGAGACGACCCAGTCGATGCTCTTGGTGAGAGCGGTGACATCTTCGGGGTCGATGGCCGGGAACATGCCGACGCGCAACTGGTTGCGGCCGAGCTTGCGGTACGGCTCGGTGTCGACAATTCCGTTGGCGCGCAGGATCTTTGCAACCTCGGCTGCGTCGACGTCGTCGTTGAAGTCGATGGTGCCGACAACCTGCGAGCGGTGTGCCGGATCAGCGACGAACGGCGTTGCGAACTCGCTGGCCTCGGCCCAGTTGTACAGGCGTGAGGACGAGTCGGCGGTGCGTGCGGTGGCCCAGTCGAGGCCTCCGTTGCTGTTCATCCACTCGATCTGGTTGGCGAAGAGCAGCAGCGTTGCCAGTGCCGGAGTGTTGTACGTCTGATCCTTGGAGCTGTTGTCCACGGCGATGGGCAAGGACAGGAAGTCGGGGGTCCAGCGTCCCGAATCCTTGATCTCTGCGACACGCTCGAGGGCGGCCGGGCTCATCAGTGCGATCCACAGTCCACCGTCCGAAGCAAAGCACTTCTGCGGAGCGAAGTAGTAGATGTCCGAATCGGCGACGTTGACGGGCAGTCCGCCGGCGCCCGAGGTGGCGTCGATGGCGATCAGGGCGTTCTCCGAACCGGCGGGGCGGGAGACGGGGATCGCAACACCGGTCGAGGTCTCGTTGTGTGCCCAGCCGATGAGGTCGACAGACGGGTCGGAGACCGGTGCCGGTGCGCTGCCCGGATCAGCGGAGACGACGATCGGGTCACCGATGAACGGGTTGGCCTTGGCGACCGAAGCGAACTTGGAGCTGAACTCGCCGTTGGTCAGGTGCAGCGACTTCTCGCGGATGAGGCCGAATGCAGCGGCATCCCAGAACGCGGTGGTTCCGCCGTTGCCGAGGACAACCTCGTATCCCTCGGGGAGGGAGAACAGGTCGGCGAGACCGGAACGAACGCTGGCGACAACGTTCTTGACCGGCTTCTGGCGGTGGCTGGTGCCGAAGACCGAAGCGCCCACGTCGACCAGGGACTGCAGCTGCTCGGGGCGAACCTTGGAAGGACCGCAGCCGAAGCGTCCGTCAGCGGGCTTGAGATCGGCGGGGATGATCGGGGCGGTAGCGTCAGCCATTGGTCAGTGCGTCCTAAACGTCGAGGAACCTTTGCCGGGTTAGTTTAGACGGCTGCGGTGTCGTAGTGGACGGTCGAGGTGCTGCGGCGAGTGTCGAAACGCTTCGTGGGTCCGCAAAATGAGACCCCACCACGCATGAAACAAAAGCTCGAGTACAAGCCGGATGGCGAAAACTTGTTCCTTTGCTATGCGATCTGGAATGTCAACGGCATCTGAATTTTCAGATGCCGTTGACACGCAGAGAGCATCGCGCTCCCAATAAATGAGAACCGTCGTCCAGGGGAAGTGTTCCTACATTCAGCGAATCAGATTGAGGCCATTCCAGTTTCGAGTGAACTCCACGCCCTCGGCCAGCATCGCCGGCATGCTCGGATTCTTGATGTACTCGATGATCGTGCCCGGCATAGCCGCGGACTCGATGTAGGCCACGCTCGTGGATGACGTAGCCCCGGTGAAAACCACGGACAATCCACGCTCGGTGGCTTGGGCCAACTCCGCATCCAAGTCGTCGGTCAATCGCGCAACATGATGCAAGCCGATAAATTTCGTACCGTCGGCATTGTGGTAGGGCGAGGGACCTTCGCTGAGTACCTCGATCAACTCGACCTGAGTGCTTCCCGAGTACGCGAAGGCCGCGTTGATGACGATGTCGATATCTTGACCGCGATGGTTGCCTGCCATGTCGAGGTTGCGATAGATCTGCCATGGTCCGACACCGCTCTCTTCGAACCAGGCGTGTACCGCTTCGTCCAGGTTCGACACGAGATACCCAATTTGCATGAACGGTTCGATCGCCTTGTTTTGTGTCATAGCGAGCCACCTTCGTGCCCTTCCGGGTTTGCCGGTGCGGTCATGAGATGGCCGCTGAAATCGCCGACCAAATCGAGCAGCGAGTAGTCGCGGGACGTGAAACGCCATATCCCGCCTGTGCGCTCGAACTCGTCGTGGTACCGCCCGGCGGCGACTACCTGCAGCGGCAGTGCCGAAGTTGCTTGCAGCACAGTGTAATAGGAACGGCACGTCGCACGCCCGGCCTCGTCGTCGATCTCGAGGATGGGATTGGTGATGACATGTTTGGTGCGCGGCGTACCGTCGGCATGGATCTTTATGTTGGTACGCCACAGGTTCAGCAGGCCGGACTCGTCGAGTGCGTCGCCGCTACGGGTACGTATGGTCGCGTGCCGGAATAGCGCCGCGGCTTCTTCGAGTCGACCCCGGTCGATGTTCTCGGCGTATCGGTACAAGAGGTTCGTTATCTCAGTGGCGGAGTTACTCAATTTCCAGCCAGCTCTCTGGTGCAGGGTTGATGGTGTCAGTCGAGGTCCTCGACTGTTGCCATCGGGTACGTGACGGTCTCAGGGTTTTCGCACCGATCGACAATGATGATGTCGGCACCTCTTCGGCAAAAGACACTGCGTGAGGCCGTCCTTGGTCTCGTGTGGCTCCGGCGATCAGTGCAACTTTGCCTTCGAATTCGTCCATGAAGGTCCCTCTTTGTCGTGTGTGGCAGTGAGCCGTACTCGAATCAGTAAGCCAAAGGCTGTGGTTGGAGAGTCGGTGCATCTCGACTAGCGAGATGGAGCAGGGCAGAGGGGCGTTGACCCGTACGTGGGGCACGGGTCAAGGCCCATCGGGACCGTTGCCACGGGTTTAACCCGTTTGGGCAGACGCAGTGCAGGCGCACATGTTGATGCGAGTCCCTGATGCGATATCTCGTTCTTCGAGATGGCGCGTCTGGTCGTTCAGTTGCGGGACGAGTATGTCGTAATCAGCTGACCCGACCGAGAGGACATTATGGACCTGAGTGTGGAGCAATTTCGACTCGATGGGCGCACTGCTTTGGTGACCGGTTCGGGCCGAGGGGTAGGAGAAGGTATCGCCCGTGTTCTCGGAGCCTGCGGAGCAACAGTCATAGTGAACGATTTACACGCCGACAGGGCTCAGTCGGTCGCCGATGCCATCATCGCCAGCGGAGGATCGGCATTTTCGTCGGTGTTTGACGTGACAGACGCCGCCGCAGTGGAGCAGGCGATAACTGCGCTGGCCGACGACGGGGCCTCCGTCGATATTCTTGTTCACAATGCGGGCATCCCTGACATTGGCGCACGCCCGAATCAATTTGTCGACATGCCGGAGGCGGATTGGCAGCGGCAGATCGACCTCAACCTGTCTGCGATGATGCGAGTCGTCCAGGCGGTACTCCCTGGTCAACTCGCGAACGAGTGGGGCCGCATCATTCAGATATCCTCGGGTGCATCAACGCGAGGTCTTTCCATCGGGGTCTCGGCGTACGGTGCCGCCAAAGCAGGTTCGGAAGCGTTGATTCGACACCTCAGTGTCGAGTGTGGTTCGCGCGGAGTAACCGCGAATGCGTTGGCGTTGGGGATGATGGAGGGCCTCGGTGATGTTGACGACCCTGCGCTGGAGAGGATGATCCGTCAGATTCCGATCGGCAGGCTCGGTCGTGGCGCCGATGTCGGTGCAGCGATCCTCTGGCTTTGCAGCGAGGCAGGGGGCCTGGTCAACGGGCAGGTTATCCATCTTAACGGTGGAACGGTATTTGGACGCTAAACATTTCGGCTGATAACCAGCCGAAATTCTCGGATGTAACCCTCTCGGTGAGCCGGGGCGAAATTCTTGGACTCATCGGTCCGAGTGAAACCGGCAAGAGCACCCTTCTGAGGTGCATGAACCTACTCGAGATCCCTTCCTCGGGCGAAGTTCAGCTTGCCGGCCAAACGCTCTTCAAAGAGCGCACGCTGTTGAACGCGCGTGAGCTCATTGTGCTTCGCAGGTCACTGGGGATGGTGTTTCAGCACTTCAATCTCTTCCCGAATATGAATGCGCTCGAAAACGTGGTGCTCGCCCAAGTACGGGGGCTCGAGCGTAGCCGCGCCGAGGCAGAGGCTCGAGCAGTGGACCTGCTGACGCGAGTCGGACTAAAGGACGCGATGCGCCGAATGCCGTCCGAACTCTCAGGAGGCATGCAACAGCGCGTCGCGATCGCCCGCGCACTCGCACTCGATCCGAAAGTCCTTCTCCTTGACGAGCCCACCTCGGCCATCGACCCGGAGCTGCGCATCGAAGTGGGGTCGGTGGTTTCGGAGCTGGCAGAGAGCGGCGTGACGATGGTGCTCGTGACCCACGAGCTCGATTTCGTCAGGAAAGTCGCTACGAAGGTTGCCGTTGCAGGCGTCTTGAGTGCTGGTCTGATTGCGACATTGTCGGCGTGTGCATCTGATGGGGGCATGAAACTCGTGGTCTTAGTCAAGGACGTGCCCGACACCTCCGGGGAGCGGACGCCGCGCGAAGAAAGTCGGCGAATTCTGGGGGTCGCAGAGGCCGCCGATGAGGGGCGGCACCACGGGTAACTCCCGTGTTCGTTGCCGATCTACATGGCGACCACGGACGTGGAACAACGTTCTGTTCCAGCAGATTCCGGCCGTGAAGGATGGACGTTCATTGTCCTAGGCAGCAACTCGACATAATTCAACCGGCCGGGTACCTCGTAGCGAGGTACCCGGCCGGTTGATTGTGCTGCGGAGAAACTTACGAGTGGCTGATCTGATCCCAGCCCTCGACGGACTCGGGAGTACGCGGTGCCGGGCCGGTGTAGATGGCTGCCGGGCGAACCAGTTTGCCGAGGCGCTTCTGCTCGAGGATGTGCGCACACCAACCAGCGGTGCGGCCACACGTGAACATGGCAGGCATCATGTGCGCGGGAACCTCGGCGAAGTCCAGGATGACGGCAGCCCAGAACTCGACGTTGGTCTCGATCGCGCGATCGGGACGACGCTCACGCAGTTCTGCCAGCGCTGCCTGCTCGAGAGCTGCGGCAGCTTCGTAGCGGGGAGCATTGAGGCGCTTCGCGGTAGCGCGGAGCACGCGGGCGCGGGGATCTTCGGCGCGGTAGACGCGGTGCCCGAAGCCCATCAGCTTTTCCTTGCGGTCGAGGATTCCCTTGACCAGTGCGCGGGCGTCGCCGGTCTTCTCGGTCTCTTCGATCATCGGGAGCACGCGGGCCGGTGCGCCGCCGTGCAGCGGGCCGGACATCGCGCCGATGGCGCCGGACAGTGAAGCGGCGACGTCGGCGCCGGTGGACGCGATGACGCGGGCCGTAAAGGTGGACGCGTTCATGCCGTGCTCGGCTGCCGAAACCCAGTACGCGTCGATTGCCTCGACGTGCGCGGGATCGGGCTCACCCTTCCATCGGACCATGAAGCGTTCGGTGACCGTCTTGGCCTCGTCGATGCGCTTCTGCGGAACTGCCGGCTGGTAGATGCCGCGAGCGGACTGCGCGACGTAAGACAGGGCCATGACGGACGCGCGGGCGAGCTGATCGCGAGCGGTGTCGTCGTCGATGTCGAGGAGCGGCTCGTAACCCCAGATGGGGGCCAGCATCGCAAGTCCGGCCTGGACGTCGACACGGACGTCACCGGTGTGGATGGGGAGGGGGAACGGCTCGGCCGGCGGCAGGCCGGGGCCGAAACGGCCGTCGACGAGCAGTGCCCAGACGTTGCCGAAGGTCACCTTCTGGCCGACCAGGTCTTCGATGTCGACGCCGCGGTAACGCAGTGCGCCGCCGTCCTTGTCAGGTTCGGCGATATCGCTGGTGAAGGCTACGACGCCTTCGAGTCCGCTCACAAAATCGTCCGGTATTGCTGCGCTCGCTGCCATTCTCGTGGACTCTCCTCGTTCGAGTGCGCCAGGTCTTCAGTCGCACTGCCTCAGCTTCCGTGACTGCGCCTAGGTGCTCGCAGGGATGAGCACGCACCGTGTTTCGTACTGCGCAATCGTCTGGTCCCGATTCGGCTGCTGTCGCTGGTGCGGCTCGCGGTTCGGATCGGGTCTAGCCACGGCAAACTTTAGCGCGTCCCGAGTAGTCGGTGGCCGGTTGGTACCCGGGAGTAGCGTTCTGGGCTGTGTCGAAGGAACGTCAGGACCCGGTGGTGGTGAACAGTGAACTCGCTGCGATGCGTGTGGGGTACCCGCAACCAGGCAGTGAATCGGAGGCCGTGCACGATCGGATGCGCGTCGAGTTGGACGTGAGTCAGGTTGCCGACGGTTGGTTGCCGCTGATGCGTCAGTGGCTGTTGGATGCCGTCGAGGCGGATGCGCCGGAACCGAATGCGATGACGCTTTCGACTCTCGGCGAGGACGGTCACCCCGCGTCGCGGACCGTGTTGTGCAAGGGGCTCTCCGAGGAGGGGGTCCTCTTCTTCACCAATTACGGTTCGGACAAGGCCAGGCAACTCGACGCCCATCCGTATGCGTCGGCCAATTTCACCTGGCTGACCCTGGCTCGCCAGGTCACTGTTCGAGGTGCAGTCGAGCATGTGAGTCCGCAAGTGACGCAGGAGTATTGGCGAACCCGTCCGCGAGGATCGCAGCTCGGAGCGTGGGCGTCCCATCAGTCGCAGCCCGTCGAATCACGCGCCGTCTTGGACGAACAACTCCGTGAGGTGGCCGCACGCTTCGGCATCGACGGAGAGATTCCCGTGCCGCCGCACTGGGGCGGGATTCTGATCCGGCCGGAGTCCGTCGAGTTCTGGCAGGGCCGCGCCAACCGTATGCACAATCGGGTCCGCACCACCGTCGTCGACGGTCAGTGGTCCGCAGTTCGTCTCCAACCGTGAGGCGGGTTCTCGCGGACACGACTCCGCTCGAAAATCTCGACTACCGCCGCCTGTGGACCGCCGGCATCGTCACCGTTATCGGCGCCCAGCTCAGTGTTGTGGCTGTTCCGCAACAGGTGTACGAGATCACGCGCAGTTCGGCCTATGTCGGTCTGACCGGAATCTTCGGTCTCGTCCCGCTGATCGTTTTCGGGTTGTGGGGCGGTGCCCTCGCCGACGTGATGGATCGGCGACGGCTCCTGATGATCACGTCGATCGGACTCGGCGTCACGTCGGTGCTGCTGTGGATACAGGCGGCGCTCGGTGTGAACAACGTGTGGCTCGTGCTTGTGCTTTTCTCCGTGCAGCAAGCGTTTTTTGCGGTCAATCAGCCGACACGGGCGGCAATCATTCCGAGGTTGATACCGGGTAGGCAACTGCCTGCCGCGAACTCGCTGAACATGACGGTTGTGCAGTTCGGCGCGATCGCTGGTCCGATGCTGGCCGGTGTGCTCATTCCGAGCGCCGGGCTGCAACTGCTGTATCTGCTCGACTCGATCTTCCTGCTCGCCACACTGTGGGCGGTGTGGAAGCTGCCGGCGATTCCGCCGACAGGCACGTCGCGACGGGCCGGTCTGAGCGAGGTCCTTGGCGGCTTTGCCTATCTGGCCACGCAGAAGGTGCTGCTCGCTTCGTTTGTCGTCGACATCATCGCGATGGTGTTCGGGATGTCGCGGGCACTGTTCCCGGAAATCGCGCACGAATCGTTCGGTGATCCCGTCACCGGCGGCTTTGCCCTCGGACTGTTGTTCGCCGCGATGTCGGCGGGAGCCGTTCTGGGCGGCGTGTTCTCGGGCTGGCTACCGCGGGTGGAGTACCAGGGGCGTGCTGTCTTGATCTGCATCGCGTTGTGGGGACTGTCGATGGTCGGTTTCGGTGTGGCCGTGTACTACGCCAGTCCCGGATCCAGCGTGCTTCTGCTCTGGGTGGCCGTCGCGTTCCTCGCGGTCGGTGGCGCCGTCGACATGATTTCAGCGGCGTTCCGCAGCACGATGCTCCAGCAGGTCGCGACGGACGACATGCGTGGTCGACTCCAAGGCGTCTTCATCGTGGTTGTCGCGGGTGGTCCGCGTATCGGCGACGTGGTGCACGGCGCTGCTGCCTTCCTGTTCGGAACGGGGGTGGCGGCGGCCGGCGGTGGCGTTTTGGTGGTAATCGGCGTTGTCGTGTCGGCGATCATGTTCCCGACATTCGTCGCTTACAGGGTGGGACGCGCCGTCTGACGTCCTAGTATGTGGGCGGTTTGTGGGGGAAACTGATTCCATGACGCAACCGCACAGCACGGGCAAGGGCGGCTTCGAGATCCGTGGTGGGGGTTATCGCGCCGAAATCGCGGCAGCCGGTGCAGGTTTGCGATTGCTTGATCACGAGGGGCCGTCCGGCAAACGTGCGCTCACCGAAACCTGGGAACTCGGATCGAAGCCGCCGCTGTCGGCCGGTTTGGTCCTGGCGCCATGGCCCAATCGGATTCGGGACGGGCACTTCATGTTCGACGGTATCGAGCATCAACTCGAGATCACCGAACCTGCCCTGAACAACGCCAGTCACGGGTTTGTGCGTCGTCGCAATTGGAGCCTCGTAGATCACACCTTCGATCGCGTCGAACTGTCGGTCGACGTGGGCCTGCACAAGGGCTGGCCGTATCCGCTTGCGCTGTCGATCGTCTACGCAGTGGACGAAACAGGATTGACGGTCACCCACACCGCGACCAACAAGGGCGCCACTCCGTCGCCCTTCGGACTTGGCACGCACCCGTTCATCCGCGTCGGTGATGTCCCACTCGACGAGTGCTCACTGCACCTGGCAGCGGGAACACGATTGCCGATCGATCCGGAGCGGATGCTGCCGAACGCGTATTCGCAGGCCGTCGAGGGCACGGATTTCGATTTCCGAACCCCGCGCCCACTCGAAGGTGTGCAGCTGGACACGCCGTTCAGTGCATTGGACGTGGTCGACGGTAGTGGCCGCACACAGCACGAATTGCTTGCGCCGGACGGGACCGGGACCGCACTGTGGACGACGCGCGAGTTTCCGTGGATTCAGGCCTTCATCGCTGATCCCGCAAACGGTAAGGGCTATCCCGACCGTGGTCGGGCCTTGGCGCTCGAACCGATGACATGCCCGCCGGACGCCTTCAACTCGGGAATCGACATGTTGATTCTCGGCCCAGGCGAAACGTGGTCCGGCGTATGGGGGATCCGTGCAATTTAATCCAGAGGATCGTGCTCTGTGATCTTGGGATCGAGCACTGGGTACTGTGATCCGTATCCCAGATAGTGGGAGGCTGTAACAAACGGCTGCGAAGTCTCGATAGTCGCGATTTGCCGAACACCGTTCGATTCGGCGGCACATTTTGCGCGGTGGGGCTGGATCTGTGAGGCGTTGCGCGAGAAGGAAAGTCCAGATCAAGGCCATGTGCGAATCGTGAAATGCGAGCTGGAGCACAGTACTTCGGCGCTCTGAAACCTGTTGCAGTTTCGGGGTATATGTCCGACACTGATCGACGTGCAAAACCCCCGTGGAGCGACCCTCCCTGGGCGCGTTGTGTTCGGTGCGACTAGTTTCTAGTTGATCGTATGTAGTTACTCGTTGGTTTGAGCTTGAGAGGGATCCTTCGTGCCCGCTGACAATGACACAAAGCCCACGCTTACTTACCCCGGTGGTGAGCACACGATGTCCATTGCCAGGGCAACCGAGGGCAATGACGGCATCGAACTGGGAAAGCTGCTGGCCGATACGGGGTACACCACCCTCGACCCCGGCTTTGTGAACACCGCATCCACCAGTTCCGCAATTACCTACATCGACGGCGAGAAGGGAATCCTGCGCTACCGCGGATACCCCATCGAGCAGTTGGCAGGTAAGTCCACCTTCATCGAAGTCAGCTACCTGCTGATCTACGGTGAACTCCCGACCGATGCACAACTCGAGTCCTTCACGGACCGCATCCGTCGCCACACTCTTCTGCACGAAGACCTCAAGCGGTTCTTCGACGGATTCCCGCGCAACGCACACCCGATGCCGGTTCTTTCCTCCGCAGTCAACGCGCTCTCCGCGTACTACCAGGATTCCCTGGATCCCGAGGATCCGGAACAGGTGGAACTCTCCACCATTCGTCTTCTCGCGAAGCTGCCGACCATCGCGGCCTACGCATACAAGAAGTCCGTCGGACAGCCGTTCCTGTACCCGGACAACTCGCTGAACCTGGTCGAGAACTTCATGCGCATGACGTTCGGTTTCCCGGCGGAGCCGTACCAGGGTGATCCCGAGATCGCCAAGGCACTCGACATGCTGCTCATCCTGCACGCAGACCACGAGCAGAACTGCTCCACGTCCACCGTGCGCATGGTCGGCTCTTCCGACGCGAACCTCTTCACCTCGGTGTCCGCCGGCATCAACGCACTGTGGGGCCCGCTGCACGGCGGCGCCAACCAGGCCGTGCTCGAGATGCTCGACGACATCAAGGCAAACGGCAGCACCGCAGCCGAGTTCGTCCGCAAGGTCAAGAACAAGGAAGACGGCGTGAAGCTCATGGGCTTCGGGCACCGCGTCTACCGCAACTACGACCCGCGCGCCGCGCTGGTCCGCGAGACCGCGCACAACATCCTCGGCAAGCTCGGCGGCGACGATGAACTGCTCAATATCGCCATGCAGCTCGAAGAGGCCGCCCTCACGGACGATTACTTCATCGAGCGCAAGCTGTACCCGAACGTCGACTTCTACACGGGTCTGATCTACCGCGCGATGGGCTTCCCGCCCCGCATGTTCACCGTGCTCTTCGCCATGGGCCGTCTGCCCGGCTGGATTGCGCACTGGCGTGAAATGCACGAGGATCCGGCTACGAAGATCGGCCGCCCGCGCCAGATTTACACCGGCTACACCGAGCGTGACTATCGGGATATAACCACCCGCTAGCCCCTGCCCACAATTTTCGCCTCAACGAGGAGGACCCATGAGTAGCAAGCCCGTAATCGAGTTCCAGGAAGGCCCCGCGCCGACCGATCTGGTCATCAAGGATCTGGTTGTCGGAGAAGGCGCCGAAGCCGTTCCCGGTGGCACCGTCGACGTTCACTACGTCGGTGTCGAGTTCGAGTCCGGTGAAGAGTTCGACTCTTCCTGGAGCCGTGGCGAGTCCATTCAGTTCCCGCTTCGTGGCCTGATCAAGGGTTGGCAGGACGGCATCCCGGGCATGAAGGTCGGCGGACGTCGCCAGCTCACCATTCCGCCGGAGCTGGCATACGGCCCGGCCGGTGCAGGACACCAGCTTTCCGGCAAGACCTTGGTCTTCGTGATCGATCTGCTGGACGCCAAGTAATTTACTGTGCGCCTTTATTAACCCCCCGCGGTTAATAAAGGCGCACAGCACAAGAGCCCCGCACCGTCAGGTGTGGGGCTTTCTTGTGTGGTCAGTGCGCCGTCTTTCGTCGGTAAAGCCAGTTCGACCACACAAATCCCACGGCGGCGATGCCCACGCACCACGCGAGCGCGATCACGGCACTGTTCCCGATCGGCGTGCCCATCAGGAGTCCGCGCACCGTCTCGATGATCGGCGTGACCGGCTGGTGACGGGCGAACCCCTGCAGCCACGACGGCATGGTCTCGGCCGGCACGAAGGCGGTGCTGACGTAAGGCAGGAACATGATGGCGAAGGTGAATCCGCTTGCTGCCTCCGGGTTCTGGGCCAGGAGCCCCAATGCCGTCGAGAGGTACGACATGGCGAATACGAAGGCGACGATCACGGCGGCGACGCCGAGCCAGCGCAACGGATCGCCGGTGGGCCGAAATCCCATGATCAGAGCGACGACGATCACGATCGCCGTCGTCAGGACGTTGCGGACGACGCTGGCCAGTACGTGCCCGGTCAAGACGGACGACGGAGAGATCGCCAGCGTCCGGAAACGGTCGATGATCCCGTCCTTCATGTCGCTCGAGACGCTGACGGCGGTGGTGGAGGCACCGAAACCGGCACACAGCAGAATGATGCCTGGCACGACATAGTCGATGTACTCGGTGCCGGTATTGATAGCGCCGCCGAAGACGTAGACGAACAGCAGCATGAGCATGACCGGCAGGGCTATCGCGGTGATCATCGAATCAGGGCTGCGGAGAACGTGTTTGAGATTTCGGCGAAGCATCACCGAGGAGTCGATTGTCATGGTGGAGGTCATCGAACGCTCGCAATCTCGGGTTGGCCCGATCCGGTGAGTGCGAAGAACACGTCGTCCAGATCCGGAGTGTGAACGGAGAACTTCTCGACGGTGATCGACGGGTCGTCAATCGAGTCGAGGATGGCTTTGATCGACGGCACCGTCCCGTCGGAAGGGATGTGCAGGGTCAGAATCTCGGCATTCGAATGTGCCTGCGGAAGTGACGCCGCGGCGAGATCGAGTTGAGCGAGGTTCTCGAATTGCAGCGCGACATGGCCGCCCGGAACCAGACGTTTGAGTTCGTCCGGTGTTCCCTCGGCGACCAGACGACCACCACTGAGCACACCGACGGTGTCGGCCAATTCGTCTGCCTCGTCGAGGTATTGGGTGGTGAGGAAGATCGTGACACCTGAAGCGGTGAGACCCCGAACTATCGACCACATTTCGTGGCGGCTTCTCGGGTCCAGGCCGGTGGTGGGTTCGTCGAGAAAAACGACGTCCGGTTTCGCAACGAGGCTCATCGCGATGTCGAGTCGTCTGAGCATACCGCCCGAGTAGTCGCCCGCTCGCTTGTCACCGAAGTCCGTCAGGTTGAACTGGTGGAGCAGTTCGTCGGCACGTCTTCGAGAGTTCTTCCGGCCCAGGTGATTCAGCTCGCCCAGGAGGGTCAGGTTCTCGGAGCCGGTCAACAGTGTGTCGACGGCCGCGTACTGCCCGGTGACGCTGATGCGTCGGCGAACGTTCCGTGGATCGCCGGGAAGCGAATGACCGGCCACAGTGACCTCGCCGGCGTCGAAGGGTATGAGGGTGGTGAGAATTCTTACGGCCGTTGTCTTTCCGGCGCCGTTCGCGCCGAGGAGCGCGTACACCGATCCGGCCGGGACCGACAGGTCGAGTCCGCCCAGAACCTGTTGATCGCCGTAGCGCTTGCGAAGTCCGCGGACCGAGATTGCGGGGATCGTTCCTGACATCGAGACCTCCAAGTGAGAACTGTGTATGGCATAAACTCGTGTTTATAGCGTACACAGTTCTAGGATGAGGGCAAGAGCAAAGAGTGGGAGCTGTATGGATGGCGGCGCGCTACCGAGGGCGGTCGAACTGGCCTGGGGACTGGATCAGCCTGGAACGCGGGGTCCCAAGAAAGGGCTCAGTCTCGAGCAGATTCTCGACACCGCGATAGAGCTTGCCGACGCTGAAGGTGTCACCGCGCTGTCGATGGGCCGGGTGGCCAAATCCCTCGGATTCACGACCATGTCGCTCTATCGCTACGTAGCGAGCAAAGACGAACTGATCGAACTGATTTCGGATCGAGTGATCGGCCCACCGCCGGTAATTCCCGACGGAGTGTCCTGGCGCGCCAAGCTCGAAGTGTGGGCGAACCACGAGTACGCCACGATGCTGAGTCGATCCTGGTGGCTCAAGCTACCCATCACTGCCCCGCCGACCGGCCCCAACAACATGGCGTGGCTCGACGCGGGCCTGAGCGCCCTCGACGGGGTCGCTCTGAGTGCTGCGTCGAAGTTTCAGGTGGTGACCAACGTGTCGTTGTTCGTCATCGGCCGCGCCCGATTCTCGGCCGACCTGGCCTCGCGGTCGGCACAATCGGCAGACGACGACGTCGCATACGGTGCTCTCATTGCTCGTGTCATCAATCGCGAGGACTTTCCCTACCTCAGTGCCGCAATCGAGGAGGGTGGTTTCGAGGACGGCAGCCCGGAGGGTGAAGCAGCCGGCGATGACGCTTTCGATTTCGGTTTCTCGCTTGGCCTACTTCTCGACGGAATCGAGAAGCTGGTGCAGCGGTCAGGACACCAGCGCGGTGGCACTGACGTCGTCGATGATCAGGTCGGTGATCAGCCCACCTCGTAGTGCGCCCTCCAGCGCGGGCAGTTTTGCTGTTCCGGCGACGATGCACACGCGCCTGGCGACCTTCTCGAAAAGGTCCAGTCGTGGGCCGCTCGCGCGCTCGTTGAGTTCGATTCCGCGGTAGCTCCCGTCTGACCGGAAGAACACGGTTGCGATGTCGCCGACTACTCCGTCGCGTCGAAGTGCTTCTGCTTCATCGGGTTCGAGGTATCCGGCGGTGTAGACGTGACTCGGGACGTTGCCGCCCGGTACGCCGATGCTGAAGACTGCCAGGTCCATTCGCTTTTGCATGTCCAGTACGCGTTTGATACTTCGTTCGCGCCACAACTGCTCCCGGGTCTCCGGGTAGTCGAAGAATGCGGGGACCGGAAATCCTTGGGGGAGAGCGCCGTAGGCGTCGGCGATGGTTCTGATGATGTCGCTGGCGTACGAGATTCCGGTGGTGCGAGTATTCGCGGCGCCGTTGAGTTGCACGACGTACGAGTTGTACGTGCGTTTGGGGGCAAGGTGCTTGCTGACTTCACTGAGAGTGGTTCCCCAGGCGATCCCCATCACCATGTCGCTGTCGAAGAACGACGCCAGTAGCCTGCCGGCAAAAGTCGCGACCTTCTCGAGGCGCTCGAGATCTCCCACCAGTTCCGGGACTGTCACCACGTGGGCACGTACCCCGTATCGCTCCGAGAACTCACGCTCGATGCGGGGTGCTTGGCCGTGTGGGGTGCTGATCTTGATCTCGACGAGTCCGGACGTGCGCGCATAGGTGATCAGTCGCGAGACCGTGGATCTGGATACGCCCATGTCGCGGCCGATGGCGGCCATCGTCTGATCTTGGAAGTAGTAGAGGCGCGCGGCCTGGACGGCGTCGGAGATGCGAGGGTCCGCGGGGTCGGAGGTCGGGAAGTCGGAGGTCGGGGATTCCATGGCATTGTCCTGTCTGCACGTTCGTGCACGAGCGCTGAACCGAATCTTATCGGAGTAGCACCTGGCCGCCGCACTCCCGCGCGACAATTCCCTGAAACGTATCTGTTACCCGCATTACGGTGCGGAAATGCCCGGTTTGCACGTATGTGCACTGGCTATGCATGAATGTGCAACTGGCCTTAGGCTACGGATGCAGCAATCCAAACTATGACATGCATCACAATTGAGTGAGGGTGGGATGGAGAAAGCCAAGCGATTAGGGCTCCCCGGCGAGTTGGCAGCCGAGTTCGCAGGAACGATGATCTTGATCTTGTTCGGCGTCGGAGTTGTGGCGCAGGTGGTGTCCGGCGGGAGCGGCGGAGGGCTCGGTGGGCATGACAGCATCGCGTGGGCCTGGGGCCTGGGTGTCATGTTCGGAATCTATGTCGCCGGCCGGGTGACGGGTGCTCATCTGAACCCTGCCGTCACGTTCGCCTTCGCGATCTTCCGGGGATTCTCCTGGCGCAAGGTACTGCCGTACACCCTGGCGCAGACCGCTGGAGCCTTCGTCGCCGCGTTGATCGTCCGCTGGAATTACAACGACATGCTCAATGCAATTGATCCCGGACACACGACCGCCACTCAGACGATCTTCTCGACCATGCCCGGAAACGGAACGCTCCCGGTCAGCCTCGGCTCGGCGCTGATCGATCAGATCATCGGCACCGCCATCCTGTTGTTCCTCATCGTTGCAGTCACCGATTCTCGGGGAACTCCGCCGCTCGCGAATCTCGCGCCGTTTGTCGTCGGATTGATCGTGGTGGGAATCGGATTCGCCTGGGCGACCAACGCGGGCTACGCCATCAACCCGGCGCGCGACTTCGGCCCGCGACTGGCGTCGTATCTCACCGGCTACGGAAGTGCGTGGCGGGATCAGTACGGGAGCTTGTATTTCTGGGTGCCCATCGTGGGACCTCTGATCGGCGCTCCGATCGGAGTGTTCCTCTACGACAAGCTGGTTGGACGATTCCTGCCTGACGACGAGTCTGCAGAGAAGGCGATCGAGGAGCCGGCGACGATACCGGCGTGATCGCGAATCAACATCTCTGAGTAAATCTCTCGCACTTTCTCTCGATACCAAAGGGGTAGCACGATGGCGCAGTTCGTAGCCGCGATAGACCAGGGGACCACCTCCACACGTTGCATGATCTTCGATCACAGTGGGCACGTGGTTGCCGTCGAACAGCACGAGCACACACAGATCTTTCCGCAGGCAGGGTGGGTCGAGCACGATCCGATCGAGATCTGGGACAACGTCCGCAACGTCACCGCGGGCGCGTTGGCCAATGCGGACCTGACCGCGGCCGATATCGCATCCGTCGGAATCACCAATCAGCGAGAGACGGCGGTGGTGTGGGAACGCGCGACCGGAAAACCCGTCTACAACGCAATCGTCTGGCAGGACACGCGTACCGATCGGATCTGCACGGCTCTTGCCGGCGATGACGGACCCAAAAAGTACACGACGGTCACTGGATTGCCACTCGCAACGTACTTCTCGGGTCCGAAGGTCAAGTGGATACTCGACAATGTCGAGGGTGCTCGCGAGAAGGCCGAAGCAGGCGAGTTGTGCTTCGGCACGATGGACACCTGGGTGCTGTGGAACATGACCGGTGGTGTCGAAGGCGGAGTGCACGCCACCGACCCCACCAACGCGTCGCGCACTCTGTTGATGGATCTCGACACTCTCGCATGGGATTCGGCGATCTGCGCCGACATGGGTATTCCCGAATCCATGCTTCCCGAGATCCGTAGCTCGTCCGAGATCTTCGGATTCGTTCGTGAGCGTGGCACGCTGTCCGGAGTGCCGATTGCAGGAATTCTCGGCGATCAGCAAGCAGCGACCTTCGGTCAGGCCTGCCTCTCACCGGGCGAAGCGAAGAACACTTACGGAACCGGCAACTTCGTGCTCCTCAACACCGGCACCGAAAAGGTGATGAGCAAGAACGGATTGCTGACGACGGTCTGCTACAAGATCGGTGACCAACCGACGATCTACGCGTTGGAAGGATCGATCGCCGTGACCGGTTCGCTGGTTCAGTGGTTGCGGGACAACCTCGGAATGATCAGCAGTGCAGCAGATATCGAGGTGGATGCGCGTTCGGTGGACGACAACGGCGGAGCGTACTTCGTGCCCGCATTCTCGGGTCTTTTTGCTCCCCACTGGCGTGCGGATGCCCGCGGCGCCATCGTCGGCCTGACTCGGTTCGTGAACAAGGGCCACCTTGCCCGTGCGGTGCTCGAAGCGACCGCGTATCAGAGCCGTGAGGTCATCGATGCGATGAACCTCGACTCGGGCGTCGATCTGAAGGTTCTCAAGGTAGACGGCGGAATGGTCGCGAACGAACTGCTCATGCAGTTCCAGGCCGATCTGCTCGATGTCGAGGTGATCCGTCCGGTGGTTGCAGAGACCACGGCATTGGGCGCGGCGTATGCAGCCGGTCTCGCAGTCGGGTACTGGGACAGCGAGGACGATATCCGCAGCAACTGGGCGAAGGACAAGAGTTGGACGCCTTCGATGGATTCGGCCGAGCGTGACCGGTTGTACGCAGGATGGCAGAAGGCCGTCACACGGACCCTGGACTGGGTCGACGCGGACTGATCCTGCGTCCCCAATTTCTACCTATTTTCAAGTGAAGGAACCCTTTTCATGAGCACAGCACAAGCATTGAGTCCGTCCTCGCGGGCGGAGTCGCTGAAGAAGTTGGAAGAAACCGAACTCGATGTCCTGGTCATCGGCGGTGGCGTGGTCGGCGCGGGCAGCGCACTCGACGCCGCAACTCGAGGACTGAAGGTGGGCTTGGTGGAGGCACGTGACTTCGCGTCCGGAACCTCGAGCCGGTCCAGTAAGTTGTTCCACGGTGGACTGCGCTACCTCGAGCAGTTCAATTTTGCGCTCGTGTTCGAGGCACTGCGTGAGCGGTCCCTGGTACTGAACTCGCTGTGTCCGCACCTTGCGAAGCCGGTGCCGTTCATCTACCCGCTCGAGAAGCTGATCGACCGGCCGTACGTCGGTCTGGGCATCGGCGTTTACGACGTGATGGGCGCAGGCCGTGGGGTTCCCTCACACCACAAGCATGTGGGAAAGAAGAAGACCCTCGAATCGTTCCCTTCCGGAAAGCGTTCTGCCATCCGCGGTTCGGTCAAGTTCTACGAGGGACAGGTAGATGATGCCCGGCACACGATGATGCTGGCGCGCACGGCAGCCGAGTACGGCGCGCTGTGCGTCAACAGCACGCGCGTCGTCGGTTTCCTCCGCGAGGAGGACCGGGTTGTCGGTGTGAAGGCAGTGGATCTGGAAACCGGTCGCGCGTTCGAGATCCGGGCTCGCCAGGTCATCAACGCAGCAGGCGTGTGGACTGACGAGATTCAGGAAATGGTCGGTGGGCGAGGACAATTCCAGGTCCGCGCGTCCAAGGGCGTTCACCTGGTCGTCCCGCGCAACCGCATCAACTCGTCAACCGGAATCATCACGCGGACCGAGAAGAGCCTGCTGTTCGTGATCCCGTGGGGAAGCCACTGGATCATCGGTACGACGGACACGGACTGGAACCTCGACCTCGCGCATCCGGCAGCGAGCCGAAGCGACATCGACTACATCCTCGGTCATGTCAACAAGCTCCTCCAGGACGAGCTGACGCACGAGGATGTCGTCGGTGTGTACGCGGGACTGCGTCCGTTGCTGTTCGGCGAATCGGATTCGACCAGCACTCTCTCCCGTGAGCACGCGGTGTCGAGTCCGGTTCGGGGTTTGACGGTGGTGGCCGGTGGCAAGTACACCACCTATCGCGTGATGGCCAAGGACGCAGTCGATTCCGCGGTGCACGGACTCGAGCAGAAGGTGCCGAAGTCGTGCACCGAGCGTATTCAGTTGGGGGGCGCCGACGGTTACTTTGCCGCGTACAACAACCGGCACCTCACCGCTGAGCGCACCGGACTGCACGTTTCGACTATCGAACACCTGCTGGGTCGCTACGGCACGCTTGCGGACGAGTTGTTCGAACTCATCGAAGCGAGGCCGGAACTGGGACGGCCGTTGGACTCTGCCCCCGAGTACCTCGAGGCGGAGATTCACTACGCCGCGAGTCACGAGGGTGCGCAGCATCTCGACGACATCCTGACCCGCCGTACTCGTATATCGATCGAGGTCACGGACCGCGGCGACGCGGCAGCCGCGGAAGTAGCCGAACTGGTTGCGCCGGTGTTGGGTTGGACCCCCGAGCACATTGCCGAGGAGATCGAGCACTACCGGTTGCGCGTTGCAGCCGAGCGGGAATCTCAGGAGCAGCCCGACGATCTGACGGCTGATGCGGCGCGCCTGGGTGCACCGGACGTTCGCACGGGCGTCACCGTAGGGTGACTTCCGCTGTGCGCCTTTATTAACCGCGCGGGGGTTAATAAAGGCGCACAGCAGAGCGGCGCGAACGCCGTACCTGCGCGTACTCGTAGGCGTTCTGCCAGGCGACGGTGGCCACCAGCACCCAGATGATCCATGTCGCGCTCATATGTGTGCCGACGACGCCCATGACGATGGGGATCGCGGTGCAGGGGATCGCCCAGCCGAGCAGCCACCGTCGGTCCGACCGCGCAAACAGCCCTGCCACCGTGCTGATTCCGAAATAGACTGCGATGCTTCCGCACAACAGCCACCGCAGATTCGCGGGCGTATGCTCCGCACCGTGTTCGGTTGCCGCTCCGAGTCCTGCGACCAGAACCGCGATTGCGCCGGTGGTGAAACAGTGCATGGCCATGTCGATGCGAGCGGGAAACTTCTCGGACTGCAGGTGCGGAACGCCGGCGTGACCGTAGAGAAGCGAGAGCGCCCACATACCCGAGAGCAGGACAAACGACCCGACGGCGAGGCTGACCACCGTTGAGTCCCAGGTGAGCTTCGAGGCCGCGGAGATCACGAGGATCACACCCTCGCCCAGCACGATGATGACGTACAGGCCTAGCCGCTCTGCAAGGTGAGCCCGTTCGGAGTGCAGGGCTTCGAGTTCGGGCATCCGATCGTCCTTGAACCCACGGATCTTGATGATGCGGTCGAGCTTTTCCTGCGCGTCTGCCATGATCGCGGTGCCGGAGACGATGAACATGATCAGCAGATCGATGGTCACACCGGCGGTCCAGAGCCAGAACCGAGTTTCGCCCTCGAACCAGAACGAGACGATCCACGGAATCACGCCGAGAGACATCTGGGCGATCGGCCAGTCCACGACTATCTGGCCGTTGTGCCACACCCGACTCGCGAGCAGACGTACGGCCACGTAGGCGACAGCGAAGGCCAGCGCATGGTTGTCGTGGATGCCGGCCACGGCCGCCATCATGACGGCCAGTCCGAACATGGCGATCAGCATGCTCGGGATTCGGACGCGGTCGCCGGCAATGTTGCCGTACATCGTGAACGTCGCCCACGCGGTCCAGAACGCGAGATAGAGCAATGCGTAGAGCGCGACATCCGACCACGACGGCGAACCGTGGAGCAGGTGAGCCAACTGACCGATACCGGCAACCACGACCAGGTCGAAGAACAATTCGATCCATGACGCGTGTCGCTCGAGCACCGCCTTCTGCTTCGAGTCCGGTTCATTTCCGAGTTCCGACATAAAGCTCAGTATCGGTTATCGGCATCAACCGTGCTGGTAGGCAGCGAACTTGTCCGTTTTCTCGAAGTTGTGCTTATGCTGTCCGTTGAGTGATCTGGATCATAGTTCGGGTGAGGTGGTCGACGTGCACGGTAGCGGTAACCTCGCGCTGTCCGCTGCGGACTACGACCGTGTCTTTGCGATCCTCGACTACTGTTCGGCCGCGAGAACGCTCGATCAGCTCAAGAACCTCCTCATGGTCGCGTTGCACGATCACTACCGCTGCCCCAACACCACCTTCCTCGTCGGTCCCACATTCACATCGGCATTCGCTGACCCGAATCCGGTGACCACGGGTCGGATTACTCCGATTCTCGACGAGTATCAAGCGCGGTGGTATCCCGATGACGTGTTCGCGACAGCGCAATCTCGGGCGACATTGATGTCATCCCCGGCCATCACCCACACTCAATTATTGGATGTGCCATCGGAATCGGCGACGTACCTCAGCGATTTTCTTTATCGCAAGCGTTTGCACAGCGCAGCGGTCATGCACCTCCAACTGGCTCATGGCGTTCACGGATTGGTCGGGATTTTCGATTCGGAGGGCAAGGATCTGTCCGCGACCGACGTGGCGGGTTTGGGGATAGTGGGTCGGCAACTATCACTGTTGTGTCAGACCTTGCCCGGTCAGTCGAGTCCGAGTTGGCAGGAAAAGTTGACGCGGCGGCAGCGTGATCTTGCCGAACTGTTGGCCGACGGCCATACCAACGACGAGATCGCGGTGATCTTGTCGTTGAGTCCCGACACGGTGAAGAAATACGTCAGCCGGATCCTCGCTGTGCTGCACGTGCGCAATCGGGCGGAGTTCGTGAAGTTGGTCTACCAGCACAAATTGGCCGACCAGCAGGCCTGAAATTATCCACTTTCGTGCACTGTGACTGGCGTCACTCGATGGATAGCCTTTGTGTGCACGGCCAAGAATTGGACCACGGCACAAGGAGAAACTCATGAGCAGGCTTCGCTTCGGGTATTTCATGGCACCGTTCCACGTCCCCGGACGTAATCCGACGGCAGCGTTGCAGCGCGATCTCGAACTGGTCGAACATCTCGACCGGTTGGGCTACGACGAGGCGTGGTTCGGTGAACATCACTCCGCCGGAAGCGAAATCATTGCATCACCGGAAATTATGATTGCCGCGGCATCGCAGCGGGCACCGCGAATCCGGTTCGGAACCGGCGTGACGTCGCTGTCGTATCACAATCCCCTGTGGGCAGCTGATCGAATCATGCAGTTGGACCATCTGACTCACGGTCGCACGATCTTCGGCGTCGGGCCCGGATCGTTGCCCACCGACTCGGCGATGATCGGACTCAATCCGACAGACACGCGAGAGTTGTTGCAGGAGAATCTCGACATCGTCGTTCGGCTGCTCCGCGGCGAGACGGTATCGGCAAAGACCCGCACTCACGAGTTGTTCGACGCGAAGCTGCAACTCGCCCCGTATTCGGAGAACGGTATCGAAATAACCGTTGCCGCAGTCGCTTCCCCGACCGGGCCACGCCTGGCCGGCACACATGGTCTGGGTTTGCTGTCCATCGGTGCGACCCTGTCCGCCGACGGTTTCGATGCGCTGGCACATCATTGGAACGTGATGGAGGAGCGCGCAGAAGCCAACGGCACCACGGTGGACCGTCGCAGGTGGTCTCTGGCGGGGCCGTTCCACATCGCGGAAACCGAGGCGGAAGCGCGCAAGCAGGTGGAGTACGGAATCGAGGAGTGGTTCGACTACTTCCAGCACGTCGCGGCCTTCCCTCAGATGGCGGTCTCGGGGTCTCGTTTGAACGAGATGATCGACTTCGTCAACGAGGCGGGAATCGGCGTTATCGGCACGCCGGAGCAGGCTCGGCGTCAAGTGCAACGACTGTGGGATCAGTCCGGTGGATTCGGATGCATGCTGCAGATGGGACATGACTGGGCGAATCCGCAGGACACGCGTCGTTCGGCAGAGTTGTTCGCGCAGGAGGTCTTTCCCCATTTCCAGGGGCAGGCGCAGGCTACGTTGGATGCAGCGCAGCATGCACGGGCCGTCCGGGAGGGACATGCCAAGGCACAACTCGACGCGGTGGATCATATGACGAAGAAGTACGCCCAAGAGGTCGCAGACAAGGCCTGACGTGTACATCAGGGTCGAGGAAGGCCGGGTCAGCGTCGAGGATGCCGGGAACCTACGGGACTTCCATGTCGAGGTGCCGTCGGACATGACCGAGCGTGAACTCGACGAGGTGCTGCGCGCCCGGGATTTCGGTTATGCGCGCGGTGCAAGCGCTTTCATTCTCACGAAGCGAATCGAGAACGCTGCGGCAGGCGTAGCGGAGATGATCGACTACGCCAGGAGTAAGGGCTGGATAGACGAGGACGGAAAAGCCTTGCAAGCCCACGTTGTTCGCACGTAGCGGCTTCTTTCAGACCATGTCTTTCTTCTGTAGCCATCGCAAGATGGGCCAACCGCAGAAGACGGGCAGCCAGCAGGTCAGCACGCGGTAGAGGAGGACCGACGGGACCGCAATGCTCGCGGGGAGTCCGAATGCCGTCAGGCCGCCGATGAGGGCGGCCTCGACGGCGCCGACGCCGCCGGGTGTCGGGGCGGCAGATGCAAGCGTTCCGCCGATCATGGTCACGATCGTGACGGTGATGAACGTTGTTCCGCCGCCGAACGCTTCGACGCTGGCCCACAGTGCCAATGCTGCGCCGAGAGTTGTTGCCGCACTTCCGCCGACGATGATGAGGAAGCGTGTGGGGTTACGTGCCAGCTGACTCAGTTCGCCGAGAACCTCGGTGATCTGTGGCTTGAGATCCTCGTTGAGCCAGCGCCGCAGTTTGGGGATGAACATGAATGCGCCCAGAATTCCCAGGGCGATGCCGCCGATGAGGGACAGCACTGTCGTTCCGGGGATGAAGTGCGACAGGTTGGCATCTCGGCCGGCCACGACGGAAAAGAAGATCAGCAGACCCACGTGGGTCACTACTTGAACCGTCTGTTGCAACGCAACTGCAGCTGTGGCTCGGACGGTTCCGAGTCCACCCTTCTGGAGGAAGCGCACACTCAGCGCCAGGCCGCCGACACCGGCCGGCGTGGTGGTGGCCGCAAACGTGTTGGCCACCTGCATGATCAGCAGATGTCGATAGCTGACCATCGACGACGCGCAGGCCCACAGCGCTGCGGCGGCACCGACATACGTCAGTGCTGAGACTCCGAGTCCTAGCAGTGCCCACCACCAGTTGGCGGTCTCGAGTTCGGACAGGAATGTCGGCACCTGAACCACGAACGGGTAAGCGACGTAGACCAAGCCGATGAGGAGCACCAGCTGGATGATCTGATTGCGACTGAATCGTGTGACCTGTGCCGGGGCGACTTTCTCGATGCCGTTCTTGGCGCCGACTTCGTCGCGGATCTCGGTCATCAGCGGGGTGGAATCGGGGATTCCCTTGCGGATTCGGTTCGGCATAGCTGAGGCGGTCAATCGTCCGGAAGCGGCAAGAATTGTTTCCGCGCCCTGGGTGCGGATAGCCGCGTCCACAGCCGACTCGACGCCGAACAGTGCTGCCGTGGTGAGGAGCAGCTGTGCGTTGTCCGATTGCATCTGCACGTCGGTAGCGCCGAATTCGGAGTAGGCGTAACCGCCGAACAGGACTCCGCCGCCGTCGATGTGGATCTCGGATGCGCGGAGGTCGCCGTGTGCCATCTGGTGGACGTGTGTCGTGTGCAGTGTCTGCCACAGTGTGTCGACAAGCTTGGTGGACGGACCGTCCGCGTCGAGATCCTCGGTTTTCTGATCCCGGGCAGCGACGGTGAGCGGGATCCCACGGGGAGTGGGGCGAGCGTACATTTCCCAGCCACGATCGAGTGGTGCGGTTGCCACTGCCTTGGAGCTTGCGAGTCCGATGTCGGCAAACGCGATTCCCATCAACGCACGATGTTCGACGGCTCGGCGGAGCGACGCATGACGCGGCGGAGTCTCGCGATTGCGCAGGGAAATCCAGCGGAAAGTCTGCCGGATCACGCCGCTGCTGCGCTGATTCTGTCCGTACAGTTCGACGGTCAGATCCTCGCAGAGTTCGTCGTCGGGGACTTCGTCGACGGCTGCGGACAGTACGAGTGGACCGAGACCTGAGGGGCTGACCACTCGGAACGCCGTGACCCGGTAGCCGCGTTTCGACAGCACACGCACTGCGGAATCGAGCGGAACTTCGAGAGCGGGTGTGCCGACCAGCAGGACGATGACGGCACCGATGAGATAACCGACGGCCAATCCGAGCATCGACCGGGCGGGCACGATCGCACTGACGACGAGGTGGATCGGCGCGAACAGCAGAAGCAAGGTCCACCAGACACGTCGCCACTTCTTTGCCAGCCACGGTCCGGACACGGTCAGAACGGCGGCCAGCATCGCGATCCAGCGGGGATCGTCGAGGAACTGGGACAGGAAGGTGGCGTCGAGGCGGTCGGGCACGTCGAGGTGCCATTTCGGGGCGGAGAGCCCGGTTCCGGTGAATGACAGCGCCACCAGCGCGCACATCGCCGCCGCGGCATACCCGGCAAACAGTTTCCAGCGTCTGCCGACGATCAGTTCGATGAGAATCGCGAACGGCAGAGCCAGGATAGAGAGGCCGTACAGCAGGTACACCGTGTCGGACAGGCTGGGCGAGAGAACACCGACGATGTTGGACACGGAGGTCTCGAGGGCGTCCCACTGACTACGGGTGATCAGCGAACCGGCGATCACACCGCCAAGGACTACCGCAGCAAATACGACGCGCATGATGTCGCTGGTTCTGCGTTGCAGCGGCGGCAGCAGACTTCCCGTTACCGGGATGTCCCGTCCGTCAACACGCATATCCTCAGAACTCTTCTCATGCAGGTATCGGCAGCCGTTGTGGTTACCTCGACTCAAAGTACCGTGCCGGCGTCAGTGCGCCGCAAGGCAGCGACGTGTTGTCCATCCGCGAGCAAGCACGTGTTGCCGCGCGTTCGCGGTAAATGCAGCAGAGATCGTACGTGGCCGGACATCAGAGCGTAAAATTCACATTCCGGATGCTCGACGGTAAGGAGCGCACCACTTATGAGTCCTGAGTCGAACGGTGTCGACGGTCGGGTTCCAGACTTGTCCGTCAAAGGCGCCAGAATCTCCGTGACCGAGGACTACGCGCACGAGATCGACGAGATTGCGAACCTGACGGACAAACTCGGTGGGCTGGAGCCTGCCGAATACGCGGATGCCTGGAAACAGGGGTACCCGTACGAGAAGAAGATGTCGCGGCGGGAGTACGAGCGTAAGAAGCGCCGCCTCCAGATCGAATTGCTCAAGCTGCAGTTGTGGGCCAAGGAGACCGGTCAGAAGATTCTGATCATCTTCGAAGGGCGAGACGCGGCGGGCAAGGGTGGTTCCATCAAGCGGTTCACAGAACATCTCAATCCGCGTGGCGCGCGCGTCGTTGCCCTGGAGAAGCCGACCGATATCGAGCGCACACAGTGGTATTTCCAGCGGTACGTCGCGCATCTTCCGAGTGGCGGCGAAATCGTGATGATGGACAGGTCGTGGTACAACCGCGCCGGCGTCGAACGTGTGATGGGGTACTGCACGCCGACGCAGTATCTCGAATTCATGCGGGAAGCACCGGACTTCGAGCGGATGCTCGTCAACTCCGGGATTCACCTGCACAAGCTGTGGTTCTCGGTGAGCCGTGAGGAGCAGTTGGCGCGGTTCGCCGCCCGTCGAACCGACCCGGTGCGTCAGTGGAAGCTATCACCGACCGACCTTGCCTCCCTGGACAAGTGGGACGACTACACCCAGGCCAAGGAGGCGATGTTCTTCTACACGGACACCGGCGACGCTCCGTGGACGGTGATCAAGAGCAACGACAAGAAACGCGCTCGGCTCGAGGCGATGCGTCACGTGCTCGCCTCCTTCGAATACCCCAACAAGGATCACCGGGTTGTGGGAATCCCGGATCCCCTGATCGTCGGACCGGCGTCAGCCGTCTTCGAAGAGGGCGAGCACGTCAACGTCGAGTTGCCGACCCTGGCCTAGGTCCGCCTGTTCAGATCGAACTGGCCTCCGCCCACAGATTGATGCCGCTCTCACGCGCGTGTCGATCGATGGAGGCGAGTTCGTCGGCGCTGAACTCGAGATTGTCGAGTGCTCCGACGTTGGCTTCGAGCTGCGGCACACTGGATGCTCCGATCAGCACCGAGGTGACGCGCGAATCGCGGAGCGCCCAGCTGAGCGCGAGTTGCGCCAATGACTGGCCACGACCACTGGCGATGGCGTCGAGGGCCCGGATGTGGGTCAGAGCATCGTCGGTGAGCCACGACGGGTCGAGTGATTTGCCTTGTGCCGCACGTGAATTCTCGGGGACGCCGTCGAGGTAGCGGTCGGTGAGCATTCCCTGGGCCAAGGGGGAGAACGCAATCACGCCGACGCCGAGTTCGTCGACAGTGGCGAGTAGATCCTGTTCGATCCAGCGGTTCAGCATCGAGTAACTCGGCTGGTGGATCAACAGCGGAACACCGGCTGCTTCGAGTAGTGCGGCGATCGCGCCGGTGCGCTCGGGGGAGTACGAACTGATCCCCGCATACAACGCCTTGCCCTGCTGGACGGCGCTGATGAGAGCTCCGGCAGTCTCCTCGATCGGGGTCTCCGCGTCGGGGCGGTGACTGTAGAAGATGTCGACGTAGTCGATACCGAGGCGGCTCAGCGACTGGTCGAGTGAAGCCAGCAGGTACTTGCGTGAACCGCCGAAACCGTAAGGGCCCGGCCACATGTCCCACCCGGCTTTCGACGAGATAATCAACTCGTCGCGATGGGATGCAAAGTCCTCCCGCAAGATCCGTCCGAAATTGGTTTCGGCACTGCCGTACGGCGGGCCGTAGTTGTTGGCCAGATCGAAGTGGGTGATGCCGAGGTCGAATGCGCGTCGTAGCACGGCCCGTTGGCGGTCGATGGGGACGTCGTCGCCGAAGTTGTGCCACAGGCCCAGTGAAATGGCGGGAAGCTTCAACCCGCTCTTGCCGGTACGACGGTAGGGCATGGTGTTGTAGCGATCGGGCTGCGCGACATACGGTTCGGACATTGTTCCTGCCTTCGATTCAGTGGTGCGTTGACAGATCCTTGAGTTCGATCAGCAGTCGTGCACCGCCCAACGGGCTGTCGTGGAACCATGTGCTGCCGCCGTGTATGGAGGCTTGCTGCGCTACCAGTGCAAGCCCCAACCCGGAACCGGTCTGACTCGCAGTGGACCCGCGGGTGAATCGCCCGAACACTGCTTCGCGCTCGTCTACCGGGATACCTGCCCCGTTGTCGTCGACGGTGATGGTGAACTCGGCGGGTGCGGCGGCCCGATAACTCAGCGTGATACGCACTTCGGTGGCACGGCCGTGCCGCACGGCATTGGTGATGGCATTGTCGAGAATCAGACGAATTCCACCTGGGAGTGCGTGAATGCGATACGGCACAGGCGAATCGGCGGCGTCGACGCTCACGCGCAGATCCGGATACAGGCGCATCGCCTCCTCGGCGGCGATATCGCACACTTCGATCAGATCGGTGTCCTTGAAGTCCTCGGACGTGGACAGTTCGCCCTTCGCAAGTCGCTCGAGGTCTCGCAGGGTCGATTCCACCCGGCCTTGAGCGCGGGCGAGATCAACCAGAATCTCTTGTCTCTGAGACTGGTTCAGATCAAGGGTGGACAGCACTTCGATATCTGTGCGCATTGCTGTCAGCGGAGTGCGTAGCTCGTGTGCGGCAGCGGAGGCAAAGTCGCGGGCAGTTGCCAACGCCGACGTCGTGGCAGCTTGTGCGCTGGCGACGTCCTTGAGCATCGACTCTGCTGCTGCCGCAAGCTCGTCCGCCTCTCGGATGCCGGAAACCTGCGTCGCGAGGTCCGGGTCGCGTCGGGCGATCCGGCGGGTCAATTCCACCAGCGGACGCACAGCGGGGCCGCCGAACAACCACCCAAGGGCGGCGGCAGCGGCCACGGCGCCCAGTCCGAAGAAGGCAACCTGACGTTGCTGTTCGACCGTGATGTCGCGAGCTTCTGCATACGGAACTGCCAGTGAGACAAGAGCGTTGATGCCTTCGGCTTTCGAGGTGTATGCGCGGTACTTGGTTCCGTCGACTTCGACGGTTTCCGAACCCGGCGGCAGTTCCGGCAACCGGGTGGGTGTGCTCGACATGACCGTTCCGTCGGTGGCGGTGCGGATCGTCACCGAGAACGCGCCGGCGTCCCCGAACGCTCCGAGGAACGGGCCGGCCGTCGCAGCGTTGGCCACGAGTACCGTCGACGCGGTTTCGAGGCGACGGTCCAACTGTGCCAGGTTGTTTCGTGCGATGGCCAACGCCACGACAGCCCCGAGTGCGAGGACGATGAACGTGGCCCCCAACGCGGCAGCGGCAGCTACTCGGATTCGGAGTGAGTATTGCCGAGGCTTCACGGATTTTCCCGCAGGACAAAACCGACACCGCGCACGGTGTGCAGCAGTCGCGGCGAGCCGCCCGACTCGAACTTGCGGCGAAGATATCCGATGAACACGTCAACGACGTTGGTGTCCGCGACGAAGTCGTACCCCCACACAAGTTCGAGGAGGCGTTCGCGGGTGAGAACGATGCCGGAATTGTGTGCGAGCACTTCGAGCAACTCGAATTCGCGTTTGGTCAACGGGACCTCACTGCCGTCGACGCGAACGCGTCGTCCGGACAGGTCGATGTCGAGATTGCCGACGCGCAAGGTGTTGGCGCCTTCGCCGCGGTCACTGGCCGGGGCATTGCTCCGCCTCAGCATTGCCCGGATCCGAGCGATCAGTTCGGCGAGGACAAAGGGTTTGACCATGTAGTCGTCGGCTCCGGATTCGAGTCCGGCAATCCTGTCGTCGACAGAATTTCGGGCACTCAGCACACAGATGGGGATTTCGTTGCCTGCAGCGCGTAGCGCGGTGACGACTCCGGTGCCGTCGAGTACCGGCATGTTGATGTCGAGAACCACCGCGTCAGGATGCTTGTTCGCGATCACACGGAGGGCGTCGGCGCCGTCGACCGCCGTCAGGACGGTGAATCCCGTAAGCCTCAATCCGCGTTCGAGGGAAGAGCGGACGTCGGCGTCGTCGTCGACCACGAGGATGAGCGGAGTGTCGGTCACCGCCCTATTGTGCCCGCGGGATTGTCAGATTTGGGGATCAGACCGGTAAATCGGTGCCGTCCGGTCGTAGACCGGCCATGAACACCGCGACCAACCTCGGGACCAGGTTCGGCATGGCCTCGTCGGACAGTTCGATTTGTGGGCGGGTCAGTTTGGCCAGGGCCATGACAAATTCGAGGGGTTGAAGATCGGCGCGGACCAGTCCGGCGCTCTGAGCGGCGCCGATTGTCGCGGTCATCTTCGCTTTCGTCACCTCGCGCACTGCCAGAACTTCGGGGGCCAACTCGGTGAAACTATGTTCCACCAGGGCAGGAATGAGCGCACCCAGGCGCAGTTCCACGAGCCGATCCACCAACGTGTGCCACGCGTTTGTCGGATCGGTTGGCATCGCTGTGAGGGCGATGTCCGCAGCCTCTCGGACGTCGGTCAGCGTCGCGACGGCGACCGCGGTCACCAGGTCCTCGCGCGTCGGAAAATTGCGATAGAGCGTGGCTATCCCCACTTTCGCTAGTTCTGCGACCGCGTCGAGGGGGGCGTCGTGCCCACGCTCGGTGAACACCGCTCGTGCGGCGTCGACTATTGCGTTCCTGCGTTCGCGTGCATCGGCTCGCACATTCACCTCCGGTATTGACAGTTCATCATAACCGGAGGAATATCTTCCACAAATAGTGGAGAAAAAACTTCCACTTAGGGAAGGTGATCATGAACGTCGAAGCTGAAGCACGGGATCGCAAGAAGCTGGTGGCCGTGGTGTTGGGCTTGTCCGCCGTGATCGGGCTGATGCTGCTCGCTTTCGTGCTGCCCTCGGTAAACAGTGGCCCGCACGAACTGAAGTTGGGCATCACCGGTCCAGTCCAGGCAACCACGCAGATCAGCGCCTCGCTCGAGGCGACCAAGCCGGGTGCCTTCGACACCCAGAACTTCGCCGATGTCGACTCCCTTCGCGACGCGATTCGCAATCGAGACGTGGTCGGCGGAATCGCCGTCGACGCGACCGGCCCTCACGTGCTGATCGCGACCGCCGGCGGTACGCCGATCGCTCAAACCCTGACCGGGGTGGCCAACGGCCTCTCGGAGGCTTCGGGGGCACAGGTGCCCGTCGAAGACGTTGTGCCGCTGACGGCGGACGATCCGACTGGTGCTGGGCTCACGGCATTGGCCCTGCCGCTGGTGTTCGGAGGAATCATGCCTGCTGTTGTTCTCGTGCAACTGTTTCCGCGCAGTATCGTCAAGCGAGTGCTGGGCGCCGTCGGCGTCGCGGTTGTCGCTGGTTTTGCACTGACTGCCATTCTGCAGTTCGGCACCAATAGCCTTGACGGAAACTACCTGCTCACCGCCCTAACGCTCACCGTGGGTATTTCGGCTATTTCGCTCCCCATTCTGGGGCTCGAATCGCTGCTCGGGATGAAGGGGTTCGCGTTAGGCGCCGTCACGATGATGTTCGTCGGCAATCCGCTCTCGGGGATGGCGACAACGGCGGCGTGGTTGCCTGCGGGTTGGGGTGCGTTGGGGCAACTGCTCCCGCCGGGCGCCGCAGGGGCATCAGTCCGCTCGATGGCCTTCTTCGACGGCAATGGAGCAGGCACACCACTACTGGTGCTGTTGTGCTGGATTGCTGCGGGGATTGCGCTGTGCGTTGCCGCCGGCCGGAAGAAGTCGTCGATGCCGGTAGCCGAACCAGAGGCTGTGCTGGTCTAGCGGGCGTGGGTTGCGTACGGGGTCAGGTCGGGAATCGGCCAGGCCCCGTCAACGCGTTCCACGGCGAGTTCGGCGACCACGGTGTCCTCGTCCATCGGTAGAGGTCGGAGAATTCGAGGCTTTCCGGCCTCCCGTTCGACGTCGATGCCCGCGGAGGTCAGAGCGTCCTCGTCGATGACGGCGACGATCAGCGGCAGGGTCAGGTCGCCGAACACCAGATCGAGCACCGAAGCGAGTGCGTCCGGGGTGGTTGCGCGGATGAATCCCGCCTCGTCGTAACTGATTCCGCGAGTGGAGACCTCATATTCACCGAAGCGCTTGCACGCTTCCCAATCGTCTGCGATTGCGACGTGGACGAGTCGTTGTCCGGTCATGGGGTGCTCCTGTAAGGTTCTAGTTAATGAAACGTCAACGTAGCATTAATTGCGTGGCACCGTAATGGGGGACTTGATGGAGCAACCTCGCCGACGAGGGAGAACCAGTGACGCCGAGCGCGCTGACCGGCGTAACGAAATCCTCGACGTCGCGGTCGACTCGTTTCGGGAAGTCGGCTTTGCGCGAACGACCATCGATGCGATTGCCACGGCGGCCGGCGTCGCCAAGCGCACCGTGTACAGCTACTTCGGCGACAAGTCTGCGGTGTTTGCAGCTGCCGTCGCACGTCAGCACTCGTACGTCGAGAATGCAGGCAGTGGCCAGTCCGACCTTCTCTCAGCAGCAGTGGATATCGTCGTCGCCTTGCACAGCGAAAATTCGATTGCACTGCACCGCATGATGATTGGTGAGGCATTGCAGTTCCCTGACCTGGCGGCAGCTTTCTACGAATCCGGCCCAGCCAAGTCGATTGCCTTCCTGGAAAAGATATTGCTGGATCAGCACGGTGAGGAGGCTGCGCTGTGCGCGGATCAGCTGTACACCTTGCTGCTCGGTGAGGAACACCGTCGGCGATTGCTCGGGGTCGCCTCCGAACCGACACCCGAGAAAGCTGGGCAACTTGCTGCTCGGGCGATGGGGTGCGTTCTGGGATCTGATCGGTAGGCTCGACGGGGTGAGCAACTCTGTGGTCTGGTTTCGACGCGATCTGCGGGTAGGTGACCTTCCTACCCTGAGTGCGGCGTCGGATGCCGGCGGTGAGGTGTTGGGGCTGTTCGTTCTCGACGAGAAACTGCTCGGACCGGCAGGGTCACCCCGCCAGGATCAACTGTTCGCCAACTTGACGGCGCTCGATCAGCAACTCGACGGACGATTGATGGTTGTTCGAGGTGATCCGGCGGACGTGGTGCCCCGTGTAGCGGAATCCGTTGGCGCCGAAGAAGTTCACATCAGTGCCGACTACGGACCGTACGGCCGACGGCGCGACGCTGCAGTGGCGGAGCAGGTGGAGTTGATCGCGACCGGTTCTCCGTACGCCGTAGCGCCCGGACGCGTCACCAAGGCCGACGGTGATCCGTACAAGGTGTTCACGCCGTACTTCCGTCAGTGGATGGAACACGGTTGGCGGGGCCCCGCGTCGACCGATACGCAGACCGTTCGTTGGTTCGATCCGAGCGGCAAGGACGGTGGCCCGCGCCGGGTGAAGATTCCCGTGCCATCCGGCTCCGTCAGTGATTTCGTCGGTGAGGCCGGTGCGCTCGAGCAGTGGAAAGAATACTGCGAGAACGATCTTGACCGGTACGACGACGAACGCAATCGGCCCGATCTCGACACCACCAGCCGGATGTCGATTCCGCTCAAGTACGGCACGATCCATCCGCGAACCATGTTGGCAGATCTTTCCAAGCGACTCGGCGACGGCGCTCAGGCTTATCGTCGCCAGCTGGCCTGGCGAGACTTCTACGCAGACATCCTGTTTCAACGCCCCGACAGTGCACGGAAGAACTACGACAACAAGTTCGACCGCTTACGTCACGACGGTGGAGCCGACACAGACGCCGTCTTCACCGCCTGGTGTGAGGGCAAGACAGGTTTCCCGATCGTCGATGCGGGCATGCGGCAACTCGCGGCCGAGAACTGGATGCACAATCGGGTGCGAATGATCGTCGCGTCCTTCCTGGTGAAGGACCTGCACATTCCGTGGTGGCGTGGCGCGCGATTCTTCATGTCGCATCTGGTGGACGGTGACTTGGCGTCCAACCAGCACGGGTGGCAGTGGACAGCGGGGTCGGGAACCGACGCGTCACCGTTCTTCCGGGTATTCAACCCGATTACCCAGGGCGAGAAATTCGACCCAGACGGGAGCTATGTCCGTCGGTGGGTGCCTGAACTCCGGGATGTGCCTGGCAAGGCAGTTCACTCGTTGAAAGCCATGCGGCCGGTGGACTATCCGGATCCGATTGTCGACCACGCGCTCGAACGTGAAGAAGCCCTGCGGCGTTACGGCGAGATCAAGGTGGAGTGAAACCGTCGATCGATCGCTGCCGAAAGAACCAGCAGGGAGAAAATCTACTCGTGAATGGATGGCTTCGAGACTTTGCGTTCTCCGGTCATCAACAGTCCGACCAGCGCGGCGGCCGCGAGAATCATGACAAGTGCCCCATAGCCGCGCGTCGTATCCACCAAGCCCACCTTGCCGACCAGATAGCCGGCCAGCAATGCCGGAAGGCTGTTGGCCAGGTATGCGATGACGTACACGGTGGACAACAGACCCGCGCGTTCGTGGTTCTCGGCGAGCGGCATGACAGTGAGGATGGTTCCCTGGAACCCCGCTCCGAAGCCGATGCCCGCAACGGCCGTACCGGCCAGAATCAGTACCGCAGAGGATGTTTCAGCGCCGACGAGTGTGACGGCCACCCCGAGCACCAGTGCTGTGGTTCCGATCAGCATCACAGTCCGGCCACCGAGTGTGCGGAAGGTGAGCACTGCGGCCGCTCCGAATCCCGTCAGCGTTGCGACCATGATGGCGCCGATGAGAGAGCTGTGAACGTCGAGTGCGTTGCGCGCCAACGCCGGTCCGAGTGAGAGGTAGAACCCGCCCAACGCCCAGACCGCGATCAGGCACGGTGCGGTCAACGCGATCATCGTGCGTGCTTGGCGGGGAACGGCAAGGGTGGGGCGTAGTGACTCCCAGGCTCCAGGCCGTCCACCCGAGGTTTCCGGCGCGGCCCACACTCCGAGGATTTCGAGAACGACCAGTACGAGGAGAACCAGGTAGACAGTGCTGGTGGGCCGAGGGAGGTGCTCGCTGATGAGACTCGAACCCACCGCGCCGACGGCAAGGCCCACCGTCGGGGCGACGCTGTTGATGATGGACCCGCGGCCGGGAGTGCGTTCGAGGTCGATCAACGCAGAACCCAAAGCGCTGATTGCTGCGCCGGTGGCAACACCCTGTACGACGCGGGCGATCAGCAGGATCGCCAAGCCGTCGGCCGAGGCGAACAACACGAGCGAGACTGCCTCGAGAGCGAGCGCTCCGAGCAGGACCGGACGTCGGCCGATGTGATCCGACAAGGACCCGGCGGTCAGGAGTGTGGCGAGTAGTGCGAGGGCGTAGATGCCGAAGACGAGCGTCGACGCGAGCGAGGAGAATCCCCACATCTGTTGGTAGTGCTCGTACAGGGGCGTCGGGGTCGCGGATGCGCCCAGGAACGTGGCGATGATGACGGCGATGAGTGTGAAAGCTGCTCCTCGACCGAGGCGCAGGCGTGAGGTGCTCTCGGTCGGTGATGAAACGGTCGTTGTCATTGTCGTGGCGCTCCCGTGCGGGTGGTGAAGACATAAACGCAAATACTTTGCGTTTGGGACGCTACGCTGGGCGATGTCCTAATGCAACATCTTTGCGTTAGGATTGGATTCATGAGTCCGTCCGCAGGTCCGCGCCCCGGTGGCCGCAGCGCGCGCATCCAACAGGCTGTGCACGCGTCGGCGCGCAAGTTGTTGGAACAGCGCGATCGAACCGAGATCACGGTGCCGATGATCGCGACTGACGCGGGCGTGACCCCGTCGACCATCTATCGACGGTGGGGCGACATCAACGAAGTCTTTGCGGACGTTTCGATCGAGAGGCTGCGCCCCGATGCCGATCCGCGTGAAACGGGTTCGCTCCGAGGGGATCTGACAGTCTGGGCGCAGGAGTACCTCGAGGAGATGTCCGCGCCGGTCGGTCGTGCGTCGCTGCGAGATGTGCTCATGAGCGACGATCAAACGCACGCACCAGATGGCACCAAGAAATTCAAGTGCGCCTTCTTCTGTCGTACGCAGATCGATGTGATACTCGCGCGTTGGCCGGAAGCTGTTGCAGTGGATGGCGATTCGGTGGTAGATCATGTAGTGGCGCCGATCATCTACCGAATTCTGTTCGACCTCGAACCGGTCTCGCCGCAACGAGTTGCGGAATTGGTAGACCAGGCGCTTGCCCTCGAGGCGCGGGTCGCTACGGAGTGACGCGCGTGAGTGATTTTCGAAGAATCTGCTAACCCCAACCGAGAAGCAAGCGGCGTGCAGATTCCAGTGTTGCTGTCGCCTGGGCTGTATCAACCCGCGCCAGTACGAGCGCGCTTACGGTGCAGGACAGAAGAATTCGGGTTCGGTCCTCGAGGGTGGCGGCCGTAGCGCTCGGGAATGAGGCGTGTAACCCACTGCCGATCGCGTCGGAGAGTTCTTGCCGGTAGCTACGAATCACAGCCGCGACTGCATCGTCGTGCGCGCCGATTCCCGCTGCTGCGTTGAGTAGCAGGCACCCGCGTCTGGGTGAATCAGGTGTCATGGTTGTGATGGCGCCGCGCAGGGAGATGAGGTAGCTGTCAACGGCGTCGGGCGTCGGATTGTCGGTCAAGCCGCGCAGACGCGGGCGGATGACATGTTCGAGATACATCTGCACCGCCGCGTCGAATACGCCGTGCTTGTTGCCGAACGAGTTGTAGAGGCTCGACCGACTCAAGCCGGTTGCCGTTTCGAGGTCGGTGAGCGACGTTCCTTCGTATCCGCGAGCCCAGAACACATCCAACGCTGCGGCAATCGCGCTGGTGGTATCGAACTCCTGTGACCGGGCCATCAAAAGCCACCCCTTTCTGTATCGTTCGGTCCAGTATATATTGGACCGAACGATACAGAATTCACCGAAACTCAGGAGTCCACCGATGAACGTCGCCGGCTACATCTTCGCGGCACTGGCCGCAGTTGTGCACGTCTACATTTTTGTCCTCGAATCGATCCTCTGGACGGCGCCGAAGACCCGCGCCACATTCGGTGTGAAGTCGGAGGAAGAAGCGCTGACAACAAAGCCGCTGGCGTTCAACCAGGGCTTCTACAACCTTTTCCTGGCGATCGTCTCGGTGATCGGCATCGTCGTCGCAGCAACAGGTTCGGCGTCAGTGGGAATCGCGCTTGTTCTCGCGGGAACCGGGTCGATGGTTGCGGCGGGTCTTGTCCTGATCCTGTCTTCGCCGGACAAAGCGCGCGCCGCGGTCGTTCAGATGCTGTTCCCGGCTATCGCAGTGATCTTGTTGGTGATCCACCTGCTGTAAGGATGGGACGGTCGGGATGGGTAAAAGATCCGATCCGGTTCGATAATAGGTGGTGAGAGGCTTGCCGCGTTTGTCCGAATCTGAAAAAATACCGCCGATTGGCGCGCACTTTTCCGAGAATGCTTCTATCCTGGTCTTGGGTTTGTTGCGCATCCCACACAAGAGTTTCCTACTTCAGACGAGGAGCGCCTATGAGGTTGCCGACTACTTGTTCTGTTGCTACGAAGGCTTGATCAAGCCGAGAATTGCCCCTGCCGGATGGTGCTCGAGACCCATCCGGCAGGGGCAATTTTGTGTGCCTAGCCGCCTAGCCGCCTAGCCGCCTACCCGCCGGCGAACTTTTCCGACGTGCCCAGGTCGATGGGCAACGCGATACCGGTGATTCCGCGTCCGGCAGGTCCCACCAGATAGAACACCGCGTCGGCGATCACCTCGGGATCCACCCACGGATGCGGCAGGAGATTCAGCTTCGACATGATGGGCGCGGTGTCCTCGAGAACCGGGTTTTCCAGATCCGGCCGGAATGCTCGAACCATGGGTTCGTTGTCGATCATCGTGGTGCGCACGTTGCCCGGGTGCACTGAATTGACCCGGATGTCGGCCCAGCCGAGCTCGTTGGCCAATGACTTCGCCAATCCGCGGACGGCATGTTTGGACGCCGAGTAGTGGGCGATGCCCGGCACGCCCCGCAGGCCCGCCATGGAACTGATCAGCACAATTGATCCGCCTCGGTTGCCACTCATGATGTGGGGGATTGCGACCTTTGTGGTCAACCAGACGCCGGTGACGTTGATGTCCATCAATTCACGGAATTCTTCCGGGCTCAGATCCCACGACAACTTCGCTGATGCGGCAATACCGGCATTGGCGATGACGATGTCGAGTCGGCCGAACTTCTCGACACCGGCATCGACCGCTGCTTTGAGCGCGTCATGATCACGGGTATCGGCGACGGAGGCGGAGATGCGTCGGCCCTGCGCCTCTACCAATTTGACGGTCTGAGCCAGGTCCGCCTCGGTAGCCATGTCGTATCCGGCTGTCGCGACCGGTGAGCACAGATCCACCGCGATGATGTCTGCGCCCTCGGACGCGAGGCGCACGGCGTGTGCGCGGCCCTGACCGCGGGCCGCTCCGGTGATGAATGCGACCTGTCCGTCCAATGTGCCCATGTTGATTCCCCTGCCCGTGTGACTACCTGAAACCTAGAACATGTTCATCTTGCGGGTTCTGGCGGTGCCGGGCAGGGGAACCGGAAAATTTGTTATCCGCGAAGGAGTTTCGTCAGATCTTCGAGGACGGTCGCGTCCTCGATGGTGGATGGCACTGTGTACTCCTCGTTGTCGGCGATCTGGCGCATGGTCTTGCGTAGAATCTTGCCGGAACGAGTCTTCGGTAGGGCGCCCACCACCGTTACGTCGCGGAACGTGGCGACGGCACCGATCTGATCGCGGACCCGGGCGACCAGTTCTTTGCGCAGCGTCTCTGGATCGATGTCGACGCCGGACTTGAGTACGACGTAGCCGCTGGGACGCTGTCCCTTGAGTTCGTCGTGGATGCCGATGACGGCGCATTCCGCGACTGCGGGATGGCCTGCGACAACAGCTTCCATGCTGCCGGTCGAGAGGCGATGGCCCGCAACGTTGATCACGTCGTCACTGCGGCCGAGGACAAATACGTAGTTGTCCTCGTCGATGTAGCCGGAATCGCCGGTGAGGTAGTAACCGTCGAAGGTGGAGAGATAGGACTTGACGTAGCGATCGTCGTCGCGCCACAGTCCGGCGAGTGTGCCGGGAGGCAGGGGGAGACCGATCACGATGTTGCCCTCGGTGCCCGCCTCGACGAGTTCGCCCTTGCCGTCGACGATTTCGACGCGATAGCCGGGGCACGCGACGGTGGGGGAACCGGCCTTGATCGCCATGGGTTCGAGGCCACGAAGGTTTGCGCAGATCGCCCACCCGGTTTCGGTCTGCCACCAGTGATCGATGACCGGACGGTCGAGAACGCGGGTCGCCCATTCGTACGTGTCGGGGTCGAGGCGCTCACCGGCGGCGAACAGGGTATCGAGCGACGAGATGTCGTACTTGGCAATCTCTTTCGCGTCGGGATCGGCTTTGCGGACAGCGCGGATTGCTGTCGGCGCGGTGAACAGCGCCGAGACCTTGTACTCGGAAATGATGCGCCAGAACGCGCCGGCATCCGGCGTTCCGACGGGCTTGCCCTCGTACATGACCGTCGTGGCTCCCGCGAGAAGCGGGCCGTAGACGATGTACGAGTGGCCGACCACCCAGCCGACGTCGGACGCGGTCCACCACACCTGGCCAGGGGAGATGTTGTAGAGATTCTTCATCGTCCAGGTCAAGGCAACAGCGTGTCCGCCGTTGTCGCGCACAACGCCCTTGGGCTTACCCGTGGTGCCCGAGGTGTAGAGGATGTAGAGCGGATCGGTAGCGGCGACAGAGACCGGAGCAGCCGGCGTCGTGTCGGAGATCAGCTCGTCCCAGTCGAACCACGCTGCGCCACTGGACTTGTAATCGGCCGCCGAACCCGGAATCTGCTCACGATTTTTCACGATGACGGTGTGCGCCGGTGTCGCGGAAAGCTGCAGAGCCTTCTCCACCATCGGCAGATATTCGATGGTGCGGCCCGGCTCGAGGCCACCAGACGCGGTCACCAGGACAACCGGGCCGGCGTCGTCGATACGAGTTGCGAGTTCCTTCGCGGCAAAACCGCCGAACACCACCGAGTGCACTGCGCCGATCCGCGCACAGGCCAGCATCGCAATTGCTGCTTCGGGGATCATCGGCATGTAGATGATTACGCGATCGCCCGCCACAACACCTTGGTCGCGAAGCACACCGGCAAACAGTGACACCTGCTCGAGCAGTTCCGAGTACGTGTACGTGGCCTTGGTGGGGACCATCGCGGAGTCGAAGATCAGTGCGGTCTGATCGCCGCGGCCGTCACGGACGTGGCGATCGAGAGCGTTGAAGCTCGTGTTCAGCGATGCGCCCGGAAACCAGC
This sequence comes from Rhodococcus sp. AD45-ID, assembly GCF_003023755.1. Lineage (NCBI taxonomy): Bacteria > Bacillati > Actinomycetota > Actinomycetes > Mycobacteriales > Nocardiaceae > Rhodococcus > Rhodococcus sp. AD45-ID. The sequence goes on from NZ_PYHL01000003.1 coordinate 718,641, forward strand.
GGTAGACGGGCGCCGTGGAGTCGTCGAGAGCTGAAGTGGGAGCCACATCCCAGTCGACTGCCTGCGCAGCGTCGAGCCAGAACTTTTCCGGCTGGTCCATGCTCTCGCGGTACGCGTCGGCATAGGTGGTGTGGGACGCCGGCTGGCTCTCGCTCATCGATGTGGGTCCTTTCCTCAACTTCGGACATCTGTGACGGGAAACACCTTAGGCCAGGTAGGGGACAGATTGGGGCTGAGGATGGCCGGGAAGGTTCCTTTGCGCTGGACGGGCTCGATTTGTCGGTCAGTGGCGGGTTTCGAGCGCGGGGTCAGGAGCCGGCGCGAGTTCTGCCTCCTCGCGTCGAATCGTGACGCGGAGTACGGCGAGCAGGAACAGTGAGAGAACAAATCCGGTGAGGGCGCCGAACTGATCTTGGGCAAACAGGAACACCTGCGTCACGAGAAGGTTGACGACGATGGAAGCCCGCAGCAGTCGCAACGCGCGTAGGTAGCGTCCGCGGAACAGGAACCACACACCGAGAATGACCAGGATTCCGGCGGTAATACTCGACAGCAGAACCACAAGATCGGAGATGTCCTGCGCGATGATCTCTTCGTCGGTCACAAACGCGACGACGACGCTGATCACTGCGCTGAGTGCGTCCAGGACAAAGATTGCCAGCACGACGCGACGGACTATTCGATGACCGACAAAGGCGTCGAGGCGGGCCGAGACCGAGTTGCGCCACTGTGTGATCCGCGATTCGATACCGTCGCCGGTGGGGGTGTGTGAGTGCAGACCAGCCCTGATCGAACCGGCCAAGTCGGCAAGCGTGGGGTCGCGGACTCCGTCGAGAACGCGCAGTGCATGGTTGTAATGAACGGTATCCAGTTGTCCGAGAGCAAGATCCGACAGCGCTCGCGCGCCGATGGACAGTCGATGGCGGTCGTTCATGCCGCGCCGGATCACCACTTCACGCGCTACCAGGTAGAACAGAACAAAGACGACGTACATGATGGCAATGGCGGGTTGGTAGAAGTAGTTGACGTCGGACGTGACGAACTTGCCGATCTCGTCGATGAACAACCCGAATCCGATGCCGCCGATCAGCGATGCGCGGTCGCGGATTCGACTGCCTTCCGTGATGGCTGTCATGACGATCGCGACCGCCATCAGTAGTCCGCCCCACAGAACATGCGCGATATGCAGTGCACCGCCGCCAATCTGGGGATATCCCATGGCAGCGAGGTAGGCACGGGTGATGAGCACCGTGGCAATCGAGGCGAAGAGGAACACTTCGAAGCGCGCCAGCGCGGCGCGGTCGTAGCTGTGCGTCAGTACGCTCGGATCGGTCGCCTTCGGATTCACCGGGGTACCCCCAAATTACGATAGCGAGAGATCCGCGCAGAGGTTCTGTCGACGGTGGATTCAGTTGCCAGCAGGGCGAGTTCGTGCGAGATTGCCGCCCCGACGCGTTTGGAGAACTCGACGGGTTCGTCTGCCGCATCGGGCCGTTCGGGGATGATGGCGTCGACGATGCCGTCACGTAGAAGGTCCGACGATCGAATTCCCTGGGCCGCGGCCATCTGCGGAGCGTGGGTGATGTCGCGATGCACGATCGCACTGGCGCCTTCGGGTGGCAGTGGGGCGAGCCAACCGTTCTGTGCGGCCAACACCCGATCGGCCGGCAGAAGCGCCAATGCGCCGCCGCCAGTGCCCTGACCGAGAAGCACCGAAACCGTGGGCGTCTTCAGCATCACGAGATCTGCTATGCAGCGGGCGATTTCGGGAGCCAGTCCGCGTTCTTCAGCCTCCTTGGACAGCGATGCTCCGAGCGTGTCGATCACGAGAACCAAGGGAAGTTGTAGTTCTTCCGCCAGTTTCATGCCGCGTCTCGCCTCACGCAGCGCCGCAGGCCCCATGGTGTTCTGGGTTGACTGCCCACTGCGATCCTGCCCGAGCAGGATGCAGGGGTAACCTCGGAACCTGGCGAGCGAGAGCAGGATCGTCTTGTCGGTCTCACCTTGGCCCGTGCCACTGAGCGGTACCTGTTCGGTGGCAGCATGGCGCAGTAGTTGCCGGATACCCGGACGGTCTGCGCGGCGGGACAGCATCACCGACTGCCAGGCCGGAACGTCGGGGATCTCGGGAACATCTGCGGATTCGGGTGCTGACGGCGCCGGGGGATCGCTGAGAACACACAGTGCTCGATTGACCAGCAGGCGAAGACGTTCGACGGGCACCACACCGTCGATGACGCCGTTGCGGTACAAGTTTTCCGACGTTTGAATGCCCTCGGGGAACTTTTCGCCGTACAGCGACTCGTAGACACGTGGTCCGAGAAAGCCCACCAGTGCGCCGGGTTCGGCAATGGTGATGTGACCAAGCGATCCCCAAGAGGCAAATACGCCACCGGTGGTGGGGTTGCGCAGGTAAACCAGATACGGCAGATGTGCCCCCTTGTGGAGTGCAACAGCCGCAGCGATCTTGACCATCTGCACGAAGGCAACGGTGCCCTCCTGCATCCTGGTTCCGCCGGACGTGGGGGAGGCCAGGAGCGGAAGTTGTTCTGCCGTGGCACGTTCGACGGCCGCCGTGATTCGTTCCGCTGCGGCGACACCGATCGAGCCCGCGAGAAAGCTGAAATCGCAGGCGATTACCGCGACCCGACGCCCACGAACGGTGCCGACGCCGGTAGTTACCGACTCGTCGGCACCGCTCTTTTCCCGAGCTTTGGCAAGGTCTGCGGCGTACTCCGGGCCGGGATGGACGTCGAGCGGCGCCACGTCCCAGGAGGCGAAGCTCCCTGGATCGAGTACCTGCGCCAGTAATTCCTCGGCCGAGATTCGCACAACACCCTCCGTATCAGGTAAGCACCTTCGCTGCGGACGAACCTACGGGGCGAAGTGCGTGAGTGTGAAACCGGATCAGCGGCCGAAGGCTTCCTTCCACGAGACGACCTTGCCGATGCGAAGGATGGAGCGCTGGTAGATCTTTGCCGCGATCATCGAGAAGATGACGGTCACAGTCACCATCAGCACGATGGTGCCCACGATCTGGAATGGCGTTGCCACACCCGCAGCGATCCGTAGCGGCATGAGGATGGCGGAGAACGGCGGAATCCAACTGAGAACGTTGCTCAGAGTTCCGTCCGGATTTCCGACGGTGGAGAACGCGATACCGAACATCGCCACGATGAGTATCACCAGTGGTGCGGCTGTGGCATTGACGTCTTCCTGCCGTGACACCATGGAACCCGCGGCGGCATAGAGAACGGCAAAGAATGCGAACCCGAGAATGAACCAGCCGATGGTGCCGATCAGCACGCCGATCGCGGTTCCGGTCACAGTCAGAAGCCCGGTTGCCAGGCCCGTGCCAACTCCGGCTATCGCGTACGCGGCCAGCTGGAGTAGTCCCACCGCACCGATTCCGAGTACCTTGCCCCACAGCAACTGCAACGGCCGAAGCGTCGAAAGTAGCAGTTCGACAACACGACTCGACTTTTCCTCCACGACACCCATTGCCACGTAGGTGCCGAACAACATGATCTGCATGTACAGCAGCGCCACCGCTGCAACGGACAGCGCGATGCGCTGACCCTGCTCGGGGTCTGGCGGATCGAGAGTATCGACGGTGACCGTGGCGGCTGCCGTGGCGTTGGCAAGCTGCGCCGGATCGACTCCCGCCTCGGTCAGCGCGGTCGATTGCGCTTGCTGGGCAACGGAACTCTCGACAACCACTCGCAGGTTGGTGTCGATTTCCTTGTTCGTGACGACGGTGACGCTACCGCCGTCGCGCGGTACGACTGCGAGGTCGAGGTTTCCGTCCTTCACGTCGGTGCGGGCTGCTTGCTCGTCGCTGTACTCCTTCACCTCTACCGGAGTTCCGATCGCGTCGCCGGTGGTGACAAGAGTCTGCGAGAGCGACTGATCGCCCACCACACCGATCGTGGACTTGCTGTCGTCACCGCCGGAGAACAGTGAGATGCCGATGATGCCACCGACAATCGCGATCAGAATGATGATGTTGCTGATCAGGAAACTCTTTTTGGCTATCTGCGTGGTGAATTCGCGCCGCGCGACCAACCCCACAGCGCGGGCCCCACTCAACTGTGTACTCACGCTGCAACCACCTCGCGGAACAGATCGGTCAAGGACGGGCGTCGACGGGTGAATTCGTGAACCGGGCCCGTTTTCAGAGCAGCGTGCAGGATCTGCTGATCGTCAGCGGTGGCATCGACGCTCAGGAGCGTCCGTCCACCGCCGTGGCTGATTGCCGAGACGCCGATGAGGTGATCGGCCCAGCCGGCGGGAGCGTCGGGCGCATGCACTTCGAGCTGGGCATTTCCCTTACCGCGCAACTCGTTCACTGTTCCGATCTCGCGCATACTGCCCCGGCTGATGATGCCCACACGATCACACAGGCGCTCCACCAGTTCGAGTTGGTGGCTGGAGAATATGACGGGCACGCCCGTGCGCGCCTTTTCGACCAGGACTTCACTCATGACGTCGACAGCTACCGGGTCCAAACCCGAAAAGGGTTCGTCCAGCACCAGTACCGCGGGATCGTGAACCAGTGCGGCGGCGAGTTGCACACGTTGCTGATTGCCCAGCGACAACGAGTCGACGGTGTCCTTGACTCGACCGGCGATGTCCAAGCGTTCCGTCCAGCGCTCTGTTGCCGCCCGTGCGTCAGCCTTGGACAGGCCGTGTAATTCTGCGAGGTAGGACAATTGGGTGCCCACCTTCATTTTCGGATACAGTCCACGTTCTTCCGGCATGTACCCGATGGTTCGGCGGACATCGAGGTCGACAGGTTTGCCGCCGAGCCGGACCTCCCCGGAGTCGGCCGCAAGCACACCGAGGGCGATGCGCATGGTCGTCGTCTTTCCGGCGCCGTTACTGCCGACAAACCCGAAGATCTCCCCTGGATGCACCTCGAAGCTGAGGTTGTCGAGCGCAACGACGTCGCCGTAGCGTTTCGAAATGCCGTCGATCGTGAGGGTGGCTGGCATGGTTCCTTCCCATCGGTCGAAATGTTCTACTGCGGTCAGTCTGTGTCGCCAGGTTCCGGATCGGGTTGCGTCCAGGCAATGATCATCGCCGGTGTACATGCGCCGATCAGCATCGCGGTGATTGCCATCCCACCTCCCGAGTACGCCAGTCTCTCTACATTCCACCCCACTGTCGAGGTGAAAATCAGGAATATCGCGACAATGAAGACCAACGTTTGGGTTACGGTCAGCGCGATCGAGCGGGCACTGTTGCGCTGCTGGATCTCCCATTCGTCCAGCGCATCACGTGGCGCGTCGCCCTGACGCCCTGAGACCACTTGCACAGATGTCCACAGGGGCAGAAATATGAATGTAAGCGGCACCCAGAGCAGGGGAGCCACCGTGGTGTTGAAAAGAAAAGCGACTGCCAAGACGATCATCGCGGTGAATACGACGCCGAGCGCGGTCACGAGCACCCGTCGGCGCCGACGGGTGCGCCACTTCGGCAACCAATGCCGGAAAGTTTCCTCTTGCTGCAGGAACTGTCTGGTGCGGCGCGCCTGGTAGCGGTCGATCAGATTTAGTTCAATCAGATTCGTTTGGGACACTGGTCTTTTCGCTCCCTTCGGTGATCCGGCCCGGTCGGTAGACCTCGGTGGACAGGGGGCCGAACTCCGCGCGGGAGAACACCGCTTCCACCGGGAGGTCGAACACGTCGCAGATGCGGAACGCGAGATCCAGGCTGGGGTAGTGGTCGCCGCGCTCGAGCGCGCCGACGGTCTGGGGATTTACATCGACAAGGTGTGCCAGCTGCGCCCGAGTCATCTTTCGCTCGGCACGAAGTACACCGATGCGATTGAAGATGGGGAGCGAGGCTCCCCGCCGGACTGGGCTCATGCATCAAAGTGTTGTAAAAACCCAACGTTTTGTCAAGGATTCTGCATCCCGAAGTCATGCCGGCATGTGCCGATCGGATTAGGGTTTGCGATATGGCTACGGATGAATTGGTGCTCGAGAAGTCCCACGTTGTGATTCAGGTGCTCGAGGACGGCAGCTACAGCGTGGGGTCGCAAGGCCGGGACGAGGTCTGGCACGCGCCGATGGAAAAAGGTGCCGTCGTCGGCATCGGGCAGCACACGCCCGGCGACGTCGAGGGTGAATCGTGGTGGGTGGTGTACGGGCAATCCGATGCGCAGGCCGACGTGACGGTTCGCCTCGAGGACGGTTCCCACGTTCCGGTACTGCGCATCGGCGACATCTTCGTTTGTGAATGGGTGAGTGTGCCGCAGCGGGCGTTGCTCTATCGATCAGATCGTCCGGTGGAGTCTCAGCCGACCAACTTGTCGGTGCTCTTTGCTCGTCCGCGGTTCATGCCCAACGCGCCGTTCCCGGAGAACGATCGCCTGTAGAGGGTGTTACGGTACGTACTGTACCGTTTAGAATATGACGTCCTGGCCCGCAGAACTTCCCGTTGTTCAACTGCGCATTGCGCGCCCCACCGATCGGCTTGCCGAGGTAATTGCCTTCTATCGCGATTGTGTGGGCTTTGCCGAGTTGTATCGATTTGCCGGGCATGCGGGATACGACGGCATCATGCTCGGGCTGCCGGATGCGAGTTATCACCTCGAATTCACTACCCACGAGGATGGCAGCCCATGTCCGGCGCCGACCCGCGACAATCTGCTGGTTCTGTACTTCACCGGAGAGTCTGCGATGTACGAGGTGGTGCAGCGGTTGGGTGAGGCCGGGCATGAACCGGTCGAGTCCGAGAACCCGTACTGGATCGAGAACGGCGGCATGACCTTCGAGGATCCCGACGGATGGCGCCTGGTCCTCATGCCGCGGCCGGTGCTCTAAATGGTGCGCACGCGTGACGACCGTATCGACGACGCTGTCATTGCCGCAGCTTTGGAGTTGTTGGCAGAGAAGGGTTATGCCGAGCTGTCGATCGGATCAGTCGCATCGAGAGCTGGTATTCACAGGCCTGCGATTTACCGGCGATGGCCGTCCAAGCGGCATCTGATAGTCGATGTTGTTGTCGGACAGATCGGTATCCATCCGACGCCGGATACCGGCGATCTTCGCGCCGATCTGATCGCCGGCATCACGACTGTGGTTGTGGGACTGCGGGACACCGTTGTCGGCTCCGTGCTTCCAGCGCTGGTTGCGGACCTGGCGGCAGACCCGGAACTGGCCAGCACTTTCCGTGAGTCCTTTTTCGAGTCGCGACGCAATTCCACTGCGGCAGTGCTGGAATCGGCGCGCGTCCGGGGCGAGATTCGTGGGGACTTCGACCTGGGTTTTGTGCTCGACGCACTCGCAGCACCAGTCTATTATCGGGCGCTGTTCCGGCACTTGCCCCTGGACGTGCACCTTGCGGAGCAGGCGGTCGATACGGTCCTGCTCACATTGGCACCGCGCGAAGAATCGTGATTTCTTTTTCGGCTCAGTTCAATTCGAGCGGATCTGGACCGACACGAGTGTTTGTGTTCAGCGCGTCGATTGCTGCCGACTGATCGGCGCTCAGAGCAAAGTCGAAGATATCGGCGTTGTCGCGCATGCGCTGCGGTGTCACTGTCTTCGACAGTACGGTGTGACCCTGTTCGATGTGCCAGCGCAAAATGACCTGCGCCGGCGATTTGTCCAGTGCCGCAGCGATGTCGACGATCGTCGGATCATCGAGGATGGTGCCCTGGCCGAGCGGGCTCCACGCCTCGATCTCGATACCGCGGTCTTGTGCGTATTTCCTCGATGCGTGCTGTGCCAGCCTGGGGTGCAGCTCGATCTGGTTGACGGCGGGTGTGATCGAACTGTGCTCTGCCAGTAGATCGAGGTGCTCGGGGAGGAAGTTGGAGACGCCGATTGCTCGGGTACGTCCGGAGGCGAGGATCTCCTCGAACGCCGCCCAGGTCTGCGCGATCAGGCCTTTGCCCGGCGCCGGCCAGTGGATCAGGTACAGGTCGACGTAGTCCAGGCCGAGCTTGCTCAAACTGGTGTCGAACGCTGCCAATGTGCGGTCGCGGCCCTGATCGTCGTTCCACAATTTGGTGGTGACAAACAGTTCGTGTCGGGGGATGTCCGAGGCCGCGATTGCGCGGCCGACGCCGGCTTCGTTTCCGTAGATCGACGCGGTGTCGATGTGGCGATATCCCAGGTCGAGGGCGGTAGCGGTGACATCCTCGGTCTGCTCGTCCGGAACTTGGAACACGCCGTATCCGAGTTGCGGAATGGTGATCGGTTCGCCGGTGGTTCCGTGGGTCAGTGTGCGGTCGGGTATCGACAACATCGTGGGTGCCTTTCGAGACTCGAGGTGCAGCGACGGCCTTCTAGGCCGCAGCGACCTATGCCGCGCATGCAACTATTGCGTGCGCCGGATAAATAGTTGCACACGCATGTTGTCTGCGCAAGCGCGGGACTGCTACTCCTCGAAAAGTTGCCCGTCGTCCATACGCCACTTCCGGGTGCTGCGAGTGGAACTGAGCATCCGGCGATCGTGAGTGACAAGAAGCAACGTGCCCTCGAAGGATTCCATTGCCTGCTCGAGCTGCTCGATCGCCGGCAGGTCGAGGTGGTTGGTGGGCTCGTCGAGCACGAGCAGGTTGACCCCGCGGGCCTGGAGCAAAGCCAGTGCCGCCCTGGTTCTTTCGCCGGGGGAGAGGGACGCTGCCGACCGCAGCACGTGATGCCCGCGTAGACCGAATTTGGCGAGGAGAGTACGGACGTCGGCGTCGGGCCACTCCGGAACCTGGGCACCGAAAGCCTCGACCACCGGCTGATCACCCTCGAACAGCCCTCTGGCCTGATCGATTTCGCCGATAGCGACACCGGATCCGAGGGAAGCGATTCCCTCGTCCGGAGTGAGTTTGCCGAGCAGGACATTCAATAGGGTGGTCTTACCGGCGCCGTTGGCGCCGGTGATGAGAATGCGGTCACCCCAATCGATTTGCGTCGTGACGGGTCCGAAGGTGAACTGGCCGCGGGTTACCTTGGCGCCGTTGGTGGTTGCGACCACAGATCCGGATCGGGGAGCGGCCGCGATTTCCATGCGCAACTCCCATTCCTTGCGAGGCTCCTCCACCACGTCGAGGCGCTCGATGCGGCGCTGAGTCTGACGGGCTTTGGCCGCTTGCTTTTCCGTCGACTCGGTACGCAATCCGCGGCCGATCTTGTCGTTGTCCTTGGCCTTACGGCGCGCATTGCGTACGCCGTGTTCCATCCAGTTGCGCTGCATCTGGGCGCGATCTTCGAGTTCGGACCTGGTGCCCGCATATTCTTCGAACGCCTCGCGGGCGTGCTGGCGAGCAATCTCACGCTCAGCAAGGTACGACTCGTACCCGCCGTCGTAGACGGCGATATTCTGTTGTGCCAGATCAAGTTCCACGATTCCGGTGACGGTGCGCGAAAGGAACTCGCGGTCGTGGCTCACCACAACAAGGGCCGCTCGCGTTTCTGCGACAAAGCGTTCGAGTTGCTCGAGGCCACGCAGATCGAGATCGTTGGTGGGCTCGTCGAGCAGCAGGATGTCGTAGCGAGAAAGCAGCAGCGACGCGAGGCCGGCGCGAGCCGCCTGACCACCGGACAGTGCCGTCATGTGTGCATCGAGGGGAACTCCGAGGCCCAGTTCGTCGACAACTTTCTCCGCGCGTTCCACCAGGTCTGCGCCGCCGAGTGTGAGCCAGCGCTCGAGCGCCGGCGAGTACAGGTCTTCCGCGGAATCCGCGAGGGTTTCCGCAGCGGCATTCATGACGTCTTCGGCGTGCGTGACTCCGGTGCGTCGGCCCAAGAATTCGAGAACGGTCTCACCTGCGATGCGGTCGGGTTCCTGCGCCAGGTAGCCAACAGCGGCGTCGGGTGGGCTGAGGGTGATCGACCCCTCCACAACAGCGGTTCCGGTTCCGGCCAGCGCTGTCAGGAGCGTCGACTTGCCCGCGCCGTTGGCGCCGACAAGTCCGATGACGTCGCCGGGGGCGACGGTGAGATCGAGATCGGAGAACAGGGTGCGTTCTCCCCGGGAAGCTGAGAGTCCGCTGATGCGCAGTGTTGCAGTCACAGGTGAAGTATCCCCTGTGCTGCGCACAGCGTCAGCGTCGCACCAGGTGATACCAGCACGGATGGGCCGCACGGGCAGGCAACGGCGCATCGGCCATATCGGCCGGATCACTCGACACCATGGTCCAGCCGTCGAAAGCTCGGGCGACGTCGTCCTTCGACACGCCATGCGGCATCGGCCATCGATGGCCTGGACTGAAGGCGAACATGATCAACGACGCTTCCGGTGCCGTGACGGCATTGACGGACTCCGCGTATTCACCGCGCTCGTGATCGTTCAGGCCGTGGAAGCATCCGATGTCCAGGACCAGCATGTGACCCGGGTCGACTGCGATGTGCAGATCGGTTGCGTCCTCATGCAGGAACCGAATGTTCGAGTGGGCCTCGCGGGCCCGGATCCGTGCTTTGTCCAGAGCTTCCTGCTCGTTGTCGACTCCGGTGACCTGCCAGCCACGCTTTGCCATGTCGATGGAGTGCTTTCCGGTTCCGCATCCGATGTCGAGGGCGCGCCCGTTGTCGGGGACGGGGATAAAGTCGAGTAGAGTGGACAGTTGGGTGTCAAAACCTCGCCGGGTGTGCTCCCACGGAGTCACTCCCACTTTGTAGGCGAGATGGTAGGGAAGATTCATCGCCGTCCCTTTCCCTCGAGGAGATTTCAAGGCGTGTCTTCCAAGGTAGACGGGGTTTTCGGGCAGGACAAGGGGGCACGCGCGGGAACACTCCACCGGTTTGCCGCGTTGACTGGGTATGACCGAACCACAAGACGTGACCACTGTTCCGAGCATTGTGTTGGCCGACGGCAAGGCCATGCCCGCTTTGGGATTCGGTGTCTTCCAAGTGCCGGACGACCAAACTCGAGACGCCGTATCAACCGCCTTGCAGGCTGGTTATCGAAGTATCGACACCGCCAAGATCTACGGAAACGAGGCCGGTGTCGGGCAGGCGATTGCCGAGTCCGGTATCAACCGCGAAGACCTCTACATCACTACCAAACTGTGGAATGACGATCAGGGATACGAGTCGACGCTGGCGGCATTCGACGCGAGCCTCGAGCGACTCGGCCTCGATTACCTCGACCTCTACCTGATCCACTGGCCGGTGCCGTCGCAGGACCTTTACGTCGACACGTTCAAGGCATTCCAGAAGCTCAAGGCCGATGGTCGGGTGCGGTCGATCGGTGTTTCGAACTTCACCGTCGACAACCTCGAACGGGTGATCGGGGAGACGGGTGAGGTGCCGGTCCTCAACCAGATCGAATTACACCCCAAGTTCAACCAGTCCGAACTTCGCGCCTTCCATACCGGCAAGGGAATTGCCACCGAGGCGTGGAGTCCGCTGGGGCAAGGCACTCTGCTCACGGATCCCGTTATCACCGCGATCGCCGACGCCCATGGCGTGACCGCCGCTCAGGTTGTCATTCGTTGGCATCTGCAGATCGGCAACGTCGTGATCCCCAAGTCGGTGACACCGTCGCGTATCAAGGAGAACTTCGACGTCTTCGGATTTGCATTGACGCCGGACGAGATCAATGCCATTGGATCACTTGATGATCCGGCCGGTCGAATCGGTCCGAACCCGGCGGTGTTCGGGAGCTAGATCAACGAATACCTGCAATAAGGCAACGGCACTCCCACTATCGAGTGGGAGTGCCGTTGCCGTGTCGGATCAGTTCAGATGTGTGCGGTGCTCTGCGGTGAAAGCGATGTGTTCTTCGGTGCGTCCGGTGCGGAGTTTCTCCACCCACTCGGGGTCGGCGAGAAGTGCGCGCCCGATGGCGACCATGTCGAATTCGCCGTCCTCGTACTGAGCTTCGAGACGCTCCAGTCCGGTGACATCGGATGCCGCGTCGGCGGTGAAGGCCGTGGTGAACACAGAATCGAGCCCGATGGATCCGACTGTGATGGTCGGCAGGCCGGTCAGCTTCTTCGTCCAGCCGGCGAGTCCAAGTTTGCTGTCGTCACCGCCCAGTTCGGCGAACGCCGGCTCCCAGTGTCGCCTCGTCGACGGGTGCAACACATCGACTCCCGCATCGACCAGCGGAGCGAGGATGCGCCCCAGTTCCGCCGGACTCTGGGCGATCCGAGCGTCGTACTGACCGGACTTCCACTGCGAGAAACGGTAGACGATCGCGAACTCGTTTCCGACAGCCTCTCGGATGGCAGCGACAACCTCAGCCGGGAAGCGAGTTCTGGCTTCGAGCGATCCGCCATATGTATCTGTGCGGACATTTGTTCCAGCCCAAAGGAATTCGTCCAGTAGGTAGCCGTGCGCGCCGTGTAGTTCCAGGCCGTCGAATCCGGTGCTCTGTGCGTTGAGGGCGGCATCTACCCAGGCCTGCTTCAGTGTTTCGAGATCAGACGTGGTGAATTCTCGTCCCAAGCGCGTGCCGTCGAGCGCCAAACCGGACGGGCTGACGGTCTCGGCCTCGGGATTGAGGCGGGAGTTCTCGCCGCGCTCGACACCCAGATGCCAGAGTTGCGGAATGATGGATCCGCCCTCGGCGTGGACGGCGTCGACAACCGAGCGCCAGCCGTCCAGGCTCGAGTCGCCGTAGATGCGCGGAACTCGGGTATGCGGGCCGGCGGCGGGGTCTGGGATGTACGTGCCTTCGGTGATGATCAGGCCGACACCACCGGCTGCCCGACGACGGTAATACTCGGCTACGTCGGCTCCGGGAATTCCGTCGGGCGAGAACGCGCGGGTCATCGGGGCCATGGCAAAGCGGTTACGCAACGAGAGTGATTTCACCTCGAAGGGCTGGAAGAGGCCGCGCAACGCGGAGGCCTCGGGGGCGTTCGAAGTGGGGGAAAGAGTCACAGGTCTGTTCAACGTGGCGGCCTCGACGACTATTCCGGGTTATGGCAGTCGATATTAGTTAGTGCAGTATTAGTTATCGCACTAACTAATCTGTTACGGTGTACTCATGACCACGCAGGAGTCGCTCACCGATCCGCTGGCACTCGACCGCCAGGTGTGTTTTGCGCTCGCCGTTGCGAACCGGGCCGTGCTGTCCGTATACCGTCCGTTGCTCGAGCCGATGGGCCTCACGCATCCCCAGTATCTCGTGATGCTGGCGTTGTGGGGGAAGGCCCCGATGGCGGTCAAGGAAATCGGGCAAGCATTGCAACTCGATTCGCCGACGCTGTCACCGCTGCTCAAGCGTCTCGAGGCGTCCGGGCTGATCACGCGAACGCGGAGCCGGGCTGACGAGCGCCAACTCGACGTCGATCTCACCGAAGCTGGTGCAGCTTTGCGGAGCGAGGCGGAGAAGATTCCGCCGGCAGTGGTGGAGAAGCTTGGTGTGGGACTAGCTGAACTCGAAGAACTTCACACGGTGCTCACGCGTGTCAATGAAGCCGCGTTGCGTGCTGGAGCACTAGACCAATGAAAGGCAAGGATATGTCTACCGTGCCCGCAGGAAAACAGCGCACGTCACCGAATCCTCTTCAGTGGCTTGGCTATTCGTTCGGTCGCAAGTTGCCGGATTCCATGCAGGAATGGGTGCGCAACGATCTGATCGGCGATTGGGCGGTGCCACGTCACCTCGTCCGCAGCATGGTGCCGTTCCTGCCGGTTTTTGCGGTTTTCATGCTGTTCCCGGGTCCGTGGGCGCTGCGAGCGTCCATGGTGCTTCTCGGAGTATTGCTGGCGTTGTTCTATTCCGTTTCCTACATGGCGCAGAACAGGTCTCGTCGACTCGAACGCCACGGCCTGCCCGCGGATCTGGAAAACCCGAAAAAGGTCACTCGTCACGACGCCGAGAAGGCCGCATACGACAAGCTGTACGGCCACAGTTAGTCGGGGCCGTACGAACTTCAGTCCCTAGTTGCGAATTCGCGTGCCTCGAATGCCAGATCGTCTGCAGCGGAATCCATGCGGGCGATCTCGCGATCAGGCACCGTCAGGACGGCGACGATCGGCACTGCCATCGCAAGAAGTCCGATGACAAAGACGGGGAAGAGGAACGCGAACACCTCGAGCCCGACGGGTGCGGGGGCGGACGTGTCGTGGACAACCTGCACCGCTGCCATACCGGTGTAGTGCATGCCGACCACGGCGACACCCATGATCACACCGGCGATCAATCGCATGACGGTGGATTCCATCACCATCGTGAACCACAACGCGGCGGTGCCGGCCACAACGGCGATCACCAGTGACAGTGCGACGAAGTACATGTTGTAGTTGATCTCACCCTGAAATCGCAAGGCCCGCATACCCGTGTAGTGCATGATGTTGACCGCGATGCCGACGAGGAAGCCGGCGGCCAGGAGCCGAGACCAGCGGAATTCTGTGCCGACGATCAACAAGCCGACAAATACTGCGGTCACGGACATCAGCGCCGAAATGATCGTCCAGGTCAGACTGTAGCGAATGGGACTGCCGGGCACGGCAAACCCGAGCATTGCGATGAAGTGCATCAACCAGATACCGACACCGCCGATGGACAGTGCGCCCATGAACAACCAGCGCAAGCGAGCTGCCGGGTGGGTGGCCGCCGCGCCGTGTCGGGTGCATGCCAATCCGATGACCGATCCCGAGACTGCAACGGCGAACGCCAGTCCGAGCAGCCAGATTCCCATCGAGAAATGGTGCATTTCATCCGACATGCCAGTTCCTTAGGTTTGTTGTTGTCAGAGGTGTCAGTACAGTGCTGCGGCCGCGATACGTTCGAGCGCGTACTCGGTGATCGTGATCAAGGCCTGCTTCGCAGATTCCCGGTTACGCGCGTCGATTTCGATCATCGGGACGCGGTTGGGCAGCGCGAGAGCCTGACGAAGATCACTCGCGGCGTGGATCGGAGCTCCGTCAAAACGGTTGACTGCCACGATGAACGGCAATCCGCGTGCTTCGAAGAAGTCGACAGCGGCAAAGCTGTCTTCGAGGCGACGTGTGTCGACGAGGATGACCGCTCCGATGGCGCCGGTGATGAGGTCGTCCCACATGAACCAGAACCGTCGTTGACCCGGTGTGCCGAACAGGTACAGGACCAAATCGTCGGCCAGCGTAATGCGGCCGAAATCCATTGCAACTGTTGTGGTGTCTTTGTTCGGTGTCGCGCCGAGGTGGTCGATGCCGTCACTGGCGTCTGTCACCAATGCTTCGGTGCGCAGCGGCACGATCTCGGAGACCGTCCCGACAAGGGTGGTCTTTCCGACACCGAAGCCGCCGGCGATCACGATTTTCGTCGAGGTGACGCGAGATGATGCGTCAGAGTGCCCGAAGTCCACTGAGGGTCCTTTCGATCAATTCGCGGCGCTCGACCGCAGTCGCATCGCTTCGCAGAGTGGCTTGTACTTCCAATGCCCCGGCGACGATCAGATCCGCCACCAGGACTCGGGCCACCCCGATCGGAACACCAAGGTGTGCACCGATTTCCGCGATGGAGATCCGCTGCTCGCAGAGGGAGACGATCGAGGTGCGAATGTCTTCAGGTGCAAGGCGCCCAGCGACGGCATCCTCCATCGTCGCGACAATCGCTTCGATGGGGAGGTCGATGGACGGCTGAGTCCGACCTTCGGTGAGCGCGTATGGACGAACCAGACTCGGTTCGGGGTCAACGCGTTCGGGGTGATTGGACATGAGTATCAAGAATCCCGACCCGAACGAGCGGCAATGTCCATCGTCGGGCCGACTCGGTCGACCAGAGTTGCCATTTCGTACCCGATCTGACCGATATCGCATCCCGCAACGGCCAGCGCGGCCAGGTAGGCGCCGCTGCCGACGCCCATCAGCAGTAGATAACCGTTCTCCATCTCGACAACTGATTGCAGTACCGCTCCGCCGTCGAACAACCGTGACGCACCGGCGGAGAGGCTGGCGAGTCCCGAAGTCACAGCGGCCAATTGGTCAGCTCGATCGAGCGGAAGGTGGGTGCTCGCAGCACTCAACAGTCCGTCGGCCGAGACGATGATCGCGTGGCTCACTCCCGGTACGTCGCGGGCGAAACCCGAAACCAACCAGTCGAGTGAGCGAGGAGTCTCTTGGGCTCCGGCTGAATTCACTGTTCTCCTTCATCGTTGCGCACATTCGCACCACTGGGCGTGGTCGACCCGACAGTATTCTCGGTGCTACGACGCCGTCCGCGACTGACGCCGGACTGGTAGTCGCTCCACCCGCGTCTGACGTTCTCCGGATCCGTGCTCTGGCGGTGAGTGCCCGAGCGCAATGGTGCATTGGTGCCGCCGACAGTGCCGGGAACCAACCTCGCACCACGATCACGGATGGGTAGACCGGAGTCGGCGATTCTGGTGACAGGCAATTCGAACGACGCCCGGGCCGCAAGCCACCCCTGGTCGGCTTCTGTTGTCCAGGCGACTTCACCTGTGGCAGAAGCTGTCCCCGCTGTCGGGTCGACCAGCCACTCGGACACCATGCGGGCGTAGATCGGTGATGCTGCCGGGGGAGCGGAGACGGGCGCATCGGAAGGTTCCGTTGCGCGTGCGCCCGTACGTGGTGGGAAACCGTCGCGCGCACGAGAGGAGAAGAACGCCGCGGTGTTGGTCGGGGCGGTGGAGTTGAGTCGGTGCCTCGGTGCCGGTTCGGTGATTGGCTCCGGGGCAACAGTTTCCGCCGGAGCGACGAAATGCTCGGCAGGTGATGCACTCGGTTCGGGCGTCGGCGCCGCCGTGACGGGATCGCCGATTCCGGCTGCCCCGCTGGCACCTGGTGTGCGACGCGGCAGCCCGATCGACTCGACAGGGGCGCTGGCGCCGAGTTGCGCGGTCACAGTTGTGGGAGCGCCGCCGACGGGCGTCGGCAGGACGGCCCTTACGGTGTTACCAGGCTGACGCTGCGGAAGTCCCGCAGCGGACGTGGTGGGTGCTTGCGCGCCCATCGAATATGTCTCGGCCACTGTGGGTTCGGGAGCGCGCACGGGCTGAGCCGATAGCGGCGGAGTCTGGACGGGGGCAGCATTCCTGGCCGGAGCACCCTGGTGGGCCGGACTAGTGAACGGTGCAGTCACTGTGTCAGACGGATGCGCTTCGAGCAGTGCCGCTGGCAGGAGGATCGAGGCGGTGATGCCGGCGCGGTCGGGTGCATTGCCGGTGGGCCGCAGTCGAACGGAAATGTTGTGTCGCATACTGATCCGGCTGATGACGAACAGTCCCATGTGCCGGGCAGTGTCCGGCGTCATCTCGCCGCCCGACGCCAGGCGCCCGTTGGCGTCGACAAGATCCGCGGTGGACATTCCCAGTCCCAGGTCGGCGACCTCCACGAGCATGGAACCGTCGTTGGTGCGGGCCGCGTTGATGGTCACGGTCGACTCGGGCGGTGAGTATCGCAGCGCGTTGTCGAGGAGTTCGGCGACAATGTGTACGACGTCTGCGCTGGCTTGCCCGCTGATGACGGCGGACGGAATCTGACCGAGCCCGACGCGAAGGTAGTCCTCGACTCCGGAGACGGAGCCGCGCAGAGCGTCGGCAAGCTGGATCGGCGCGGTTCGACCGCGTCGACTTTCGGTGCCGGACAGGATGAGAAGGTTCTCGCCGTTGCGTCGCATTCGGGCCGCGATGTGGTCGAGGCGGAATAGGTTTTCGAGGCGCTTCGGGTCGTCTTCGTCCTGCTCGAGTTGCTCGATCAGGCCGAGTTGCTGTTCGACGAGGGACTTGTTGCGCCGTGACAGCGTTTCGAACATGTCGTTGACCTGGCGTCGCAGGGTTGCCTGTTCGCCTGCCAGGCTGATGGCCTGCCCGTGCATGTCGTCGACTGCGCGGGCAAGCTGTCCGATTTCCTCGTGAGTGTGGACGGGTACACGGGGGATTTCGAGGTCGCTGATCTTTTCGCCGGAGCGGATTCGTTCGATGGCCTCGGGCAGTCCGCGTCGTGATGCTTGCAGTGCCGCGAACCGGAGACGTCGGATGGGATCGACCAACGAGCGACTGATGATCAACGCGACCACGAGTGCGGCGAGGACAGCGGCGAGAACCAGGGCAGTGTCGCGCAGCGCTGCAGTTCGGGCAGTGTTGGATTCGGCGGTCACGCTGGTGCCGAACTGTTCGACGGCTGCGTCGGTGACCTCGTCGTACTGGTCGCTACTGGTTTGCAGTCCGATATCGACCTGACTGCTGAGCGGGGACGACGACGAGGTGGCGCCGATTTCGGCGATGCGGCTCTGTGCGGACGAACGCAGCGCGTTGACGGCCACTGCGGTCGGTGAGCTGTCCGATTCGTCTGGTGGTAGCACCTTGTCGAGTGCCGCTAGCTCCACGCCGGCGGTGGTGGCAAGCGCGGTGCGTGTTTGTTGATCGAGGCGGCCGGAGCCGAACAGAACGCGCTGATCGGACAATGCCCGACGTGCTTCCCACAGGGACGAGAACTCGCCGCCGCGCTGACGCAGAATGGGGCGCTGGGATGTATTGATGACGTCGGTGAATGCGCTCGAGATGTTGCTGGACACTTCATTGACGAGTGTGACGAGCCGTGCCGGTGCAACTGCGCCCGCTGCCACTTCGTCGACGATGGATGTGCTGTCCTCCAAAGCTCGGGTGACTTTGTCGTTGAGCACGTCGTCGGCCTGGAACGAGCGGCCGGCGGTGACAAGTTCCTGCATCGAATCGTTCACTGCCGTTGTGGCAGTCGTTGTTTCAGTGCCGGAAGAGGATGCGACTGCGAGGTCGTACAGAGCTTCCTCGAGGTGGAGGGCTGCGGGTACTGCGAGCACTCGTTCGGATGAGGAACTGAGCCTGGAGGCCTCGGCCAGTTCGGCCTGGATCCGGAAGGCGCCGAGTACGACGGCGATGAGCATCGGAACGGCAAGGACCGCGACGACCTTCCAACCGAGGCGCCACTCGCCGATCGACCACCAGGAGGTTGCTGTGTGTGCATCGTGTTTCATGCGGACCGCTTCCCCTTCATATTTGCCCCCTCGCCCAGTCCCCCGGATGGGTCACTGCGCGCACTCCTTCGAGCGCACGCAATCGAAGAAAGGTTAGCTGAACGGTAACAGACCGATCCGTGACAGGCTAGGCGTATGCCGGATTCCGGACCTTGGGCCGAAAATGTCCTGTCTGATCAGCTAAAGGACGAATCGGGCAAACGTAGCCAAATGGAAGCTGGATCAGCGAAGTTCGAGAAAGGACGTCAACTCGGCTGCAGCTGCCTGGCCGGCGCGGTTCGCGCCGATCGTCGACGAGGAGGGCCCGTAGCCAACCAGATGCACACGAGGATCGGAAGCCACCTGAGTTGCGAGGCGACCGCTCATCTCGATTCCGCCGCCGGTCCCACGCAGTCGAAGCGGCGCCAGGTGGTCGAGCGAACTCCGAAACCCAGTGCACCACAAGATGACATCGGCATACACGGTTGTGCCGTCGGCCCATCGCACCCCGTCCGGAAGGATCTCCGAGAACATCGGTCGTCGCGTCATCACACCACGTTCGCGTGCCGCACGAATGGCAGGCGTCACCGGAAGGCCGGTGACCGACACGACCGACCCTGGCGGCAAACCGCGTCGTACTCGGTCCTCGACCATGGCGACGGCATCCCGACCGATCTCCGGGGAAAACGGTTCGTCGCGGAACTCCGGTTCGCGACGCGTCACCCACGTGGTGGTCGTTACCTGTGAAATCTCGTCGAGCAATTGCACCGCGGAGATGCCACCACCGACAACAACAACATGTTTGCCCGCGAACTCGTTGGCCGAGTAGTAGTCCTTGGTGTGTAATTGGCGCCCACGGAACGACGCGGCACCACGGTAGTAAGGAATGAACGGGCGCTCCCAGGTTCCGGTCGCATTGATCAGCCCGCGGGCCGCGTAGACGCCGTGGTCGGTCTCGATCCGTAGACGTTCCTGCCTCGGACACACCACTCGCGTATGGACGGGTCGGTGGACGGGCAGTTCGAATTGCTTCTCGTACAACTCGAAGTAATGGGGTACCGCAACCGACGCCGGTACCTGCTCGGCGTCGGTTCCCGTTGTTTCCGCGAACGACATACCCGGGAGATCGTGAACTCCGTTGACGGTGCTCAAGGTCAGGCTCGGCCACCGAAACTGCCAGGCACCGCCGGGACCGGCTGCGTGATCGAGCACGACAAATCCCGATTCGGGTAGAACAGAGAACTTGCGGAGGTAGTACGCCGCGGACAATCCGGCCTGGCCGGCGCCGATCACCACGATGTCGACATCGACGCTCTCGCTGCGTCCCTCGTCACTATCGTTCGTACTCATCGGTAATCTAACCTCCTGATGCGCAGAACTCTGCGGTGAGAGAACTACGTGGTCGGCAAACTGCATTCGGATCAACCCTTGCGCACGAGCCTTCCAGAAAAGAAAGTGAGCGGACATGATCGGGACTTCCCGTGACGGCAATGTCGTGACCATCGAATTGCAGCGTCACGAGCGTCGCAACGCGCTCAGTGCGGAACTCTGCATCGCGATCAAGGACGCAGTGAATGCCGCCGTCGCCGATCGCGCTCACGTCATCGTGATCACCGGACAGGGGTCCGCATTCTGCGCCGGTGCCGACCTGTCCGGTGACGTGTACATGGAAGGCTTCACCGACCGACTTTTCGAGATGCTCCGCTCGATCGACACGGCGCCGATCCCGGTGATCGCCGCGGTCAACGGTCCGGCGATCGGTGCAGGCACGCAGCTGGCCATTGCCTCCGACCTGCGCGTTGTCGCCCCAGCCGCGCGGTTCGGCATTCCAGCGGCGACGCTGGGTGTGTCTGTCGACAAATGGACGATGCGACGGTTGGCGTCACTCGTCGGCGGTGGCCCCGCTCGCACCGTTCTCCTCGGCATCGAGCAGATCGGCGCCGAAGAAGCATTCAACCGCGGACTTGCCAACAAGATCGGCACCCTCGACGACGCCCAGGAATGGGCGCACCGCATCGCCAACCTCGCACCACTGTCCTTGCGTCATATGAAGATGGTCCTCAACGACGACGGAACGATGGAAGAACAGTCGCCCGAGCAACTCGACGCACTGCACGCCGCGTGGCTCAGTGACGACGTGCAGGAAGCCCGCGCCGCCCGCATCGAAAACCGCCCACCGGTCTTCAAGGGCAAATAGTCGCGTCCCGCTCCGAAGGCAAATAGTCGCTAGTCTGGGCCCAATGAAGACGACGACGCTTCTCGGTGCTGCCGCGATCACCGCGGCAGCAGGATGGATAGCCCGCGCCGCATGGGGAATCCCGACGCAGATCGGGGCGTCGCGCAATGCGGTGCAACCCTATGCGGCGATGTCACCTCGATATCGGAATCGTCAGTTCCACAATTCGGACCCCAGCAGCGTGCTCGTGCCGGGCACCGATGCCGGGATGGCAAAGTCGTTGCTCACCCGCGGTTCGACGGGTCGGCCTCGCGCGCCCATCCCGTTGGCGACGCCGCTCGCACCGGCTCAAGCCGGGGGAGCAGCTGTCACCTGGTACGGGCATTCGAGTGTCCTCGTCGAGGTCGATGGCTACCGGGTGCTAGCCGATCCCGTGTGGAGTGAGCGTGTATCACCTTCTGTCACAGTCGGTCCCGCGCGTATGCATGCCGCTCCGGTGGCGTTGGCGGACCTCCCGAGCGTGGATGCGATTGTCATCTCCCACGATCATTACGACCACCTCGACATGGAGACGGTCAAGACTTTGACCCGCACCCAGACGGCGCCCTTTGTGGTGCCGATCGGGATCGGCGCGCATCTGCGGCATTGGAAGGTGCCGGAGAACCGCATCGTCGAATTGGACTGGGACGAGTCGACGACTATCGGTGACCTGGTGCTTACCTGCACCGAAGCTCGACACTTTTCCGGGCGAGGTCTTGTCCGCAACGCGACCCAGTGGGCATCGTGGGTGTTTGCCGGGCCGAAGCATCGGGTGTTCTTCGGAGGGGACAGCGGATACACACCGCGGTTCGTGGAACTCGGCACCACGTACGGGCCTTTCGACCTGACCCTCCTTCCTGTCGGCGCGTACGACGTGCGGTGGCCGGATATCCACATGAACCCGGAAGAAGCGGTTCAGACCCACGCGGATCTCAACTGCGGCGACCCCACGCGCGGGGTGTTTGTTCCGATTCACTGGGCTACGTTCAATCTGGCGTTCCACTCGTGGTCCGAGCCGATCATCCGGTTGACCGAAGCTGCCGCCGATGTCGGCACGACGGTGGCGGTGCCGATGCCGGGTGGACGGATCGATGCGCTGTCCGCGCAACCGCCGACAAAATGGTGGATTCCCCTGGGGTAACCGATCGACTCGAGGCGGCGATCGGAGTCGGACCCGGTTTTGTCTCGGCGAGTGCGTAATCTTTGACCATGGCTCACGAGCACATCGGTTCAGAAGGCACGGCGACCTCGATCGCGACGGACGGTGACGGGGATGCCGTCGACGTTGTCCGGGGCCTGACCGCAGATCAAGTTGCGTCGCGGATCGCGTCGGGGCAGACCAACGACGTACCCGATCGGGCGTCTCGTTCGGTCAAGGACATCGTTCGTGGCAATGTGTTCACGAGGATCAACGCGATCCTGCTGGTGCTGCTGGTGATTGTTCTGGCAACCGGCTCCGTGATCGACGGAATGTTCGGACTGTTGATCATCGCGAACAGCGGTATCGGCATCATTCAGGAGATCCGCGCCAAGAAAACGCTGGACGCCTTGGCGATCGTCAGTCAAGCGAAGCCCATGGTCCGGCGTGACGGTATTGCTGTTGCGTTGGCCCCCAAAGATGTTGTGCTCGATGACATTATCGAATTGGGTTCGGGCGATCAGATTGTCGTCGACGGCGAAGTGGTGTCGTCGTCGGCGCTCGAAGTGGACGAGTCGTTGCTCACCGGCGAAGCCGATCCGGTACACAAGATCGTCGGTGAGTCGATACTCTCGGGCAGTTTTGTCGCCGCGGGCAGCGGCGCGTATCGCGCCACCAAGGTCGGGGGCGACGCGTATGCCGCGAAGCTCGCGGAAGAGGCCAGCAAGTTCACGCTCGTTCATTCGGAACTGCGCAGCGGCATCGACCGCATTCTGAAATTCATCACGTACCTGATGATCCCGGCTGGTGCGCTGATCATCTACAACCAGCTGTTCTCGAGCGGTGAGTCCCTCGGTCCGGCTCTGAACGGCATGGTCGCGGCCCTCGTTCCGATGGTCCCCGAGGGCCTGGTGCTCATGACGTCCATCGCTTTTGCCGTCGGCGTCATTCGATTGGGCAAGCGGCAGTGCCTCGTTCAGGAATTGCCCGCGATCGAGGGGCTCGCTCGCGTCGACGTCGTGTGTGCGGACAAGACGGGAACCCTGACCGAGAACGGTATGCGGCTATCGGAGTTGAAACTCGCCGACGGGTCTGCCGACGAGTCGGTGATCAAGGCCGCGCTCGCCGCGATGGCTGCGTCCGACCCTCGGCCGAACGCCAGTGTTCTGGCGATCCGTGAGTCCCTGACCGACGACGCAGGCTGGGGTGAAGCTACATCGGTGGCACCGTTCTCGTCTGCGAAGAAGTGGAGCGGGCAGTCGTACGGCGTCCACGGCAACTGGGTGCTCGGTGCTCCGGACGTGCTGCTCGATCCGTCGTCGGAGATGGCGCGTCTGGCAGAAGAAGTCGGTTCAAGCGGACTTCGTGTTCTCATGTTGGGCAGCAGCAACCTGCCGGTCGACGACAGCGACGCTCCGGGCGTCGTGACACCGGAAGCCTTGGTTGTCCTGGAGCAGAAAGTTCGCCCGGACGCGCAGGAAACGTTGGAGTACTTCGCAAGTCAACGGGTAGCCGTCAAGGTCATCTCCGGTGACAATGCCGTGTCCGTCGGTGCAGTGGCAGGTTCGCTCGGACTCGAAGGCGGCGATCGACCGATCGATGCGCGTGAGCTTCCGAGCGATCAGGAGAAACTGGCCGACGTACTTGACGGCGCAACCACCTTCGGACGCGTTCGCCCGGATCAGAAGCGAGAGATGGTTGCGGCCTTGCAGTCTCGCGGCCACACCGTCGCGATGACCGGCGACGGGGTCAACGACGTCCTGGCCCTCAAGGACGCCGACATCGGAGTCTCGATGGGATCCGGCAGTCCCGCGACGCGCGCTGTCGCTCAGATCGTGCTGTTGGACAACAAGTTCGCGACGTTGCCGTACGTGGTGGCCGAAGGCCGTCGAGTGATCGGCAATATCGAACGTGTCTCCAACCTGTTCCTGACCAAGACCGTGTACTCGGTGGTTCTCGCTTTCCTGATCGGAATCACCGGTGTGCTGTCGAAGATGCTCGACTTCGAACCGCTGTCGTACCCGTTCCTGCCGCGCCACGTCACCATCGCGGCCTGGTTCACGATCGGTATCCCCGCGTTCATTCTTTCGCTGGCACCGAACAACGAACGGGCCCGTTCCGGCTTCGTGCCACGCGTGATGCGACTGGCTTTGCCGTCGGGAATCATCATCGGCGTCACCACCTTCATCGCGTACGTGCTCGCGCACCGTAATCACGATCTGACACCTGAGCAGGAAGGCACCACTGCTCTGATCACGTTGATCATGATCGCGCTGTGGGTACTGGCCGTCGTTGCGCGACCGTACGTGTGGTGGAAGTTGGTGCTGATCGGTGGTTCAGTCGCCGGCTACCTGATCTTGTTCGCGTTGCCGTTCACCCGTGAGTTCTTCAAGTTGGATCCGAGCAATGTGGCAGCAACTACACTCGCGATCACTCTCGGTGCGGTAGGCGTCGTATTGGTGGAGGTGTCCTGGTGGGTCAGTGCCCGGTTGCACGGTGAGAAGCGAAAGCTGTTCACCACGCCGGACGATCTGCCCGGGGAACACCATCACGCGGAGGCGCAGAAGTAGTTTCCAGCCCCCCACCTTGATGGCGCCACATCGTTCGACCTGTGAGAATCTATGTGTGTGCGGAGGTTCTACTTTCCGCAGCAGGATGTGCATGAGCACCGGGAGAGGACACAAAATGGGTTTCTTGGACAACGTCAAGGGTCTGGTCGAGAAGGGCCAGGAACTTGCCTCGGAGAACTCCGACAAGGTTCACGACGCAATCGACAAGGTCGCCGACATCGCCGATAACAAGACCGGCGGAAAGTACGGCGATCAGATCGACAAGGCAGCCGAGGCTGCCAAGAAGGCTGTTCCCGAAAAGGAGTAGCCCGCCAGCAATCAGGAGCCCACACCTCGACGAGGTTGTGGGCTCCTGTGCGTCCGCTGGGTGACTTGTCAGTCTGGGCGGGCACAATGAACGGGTGAACTTCACCTGGATTCTGCTGGTCGTCATCGCCGCCATCGCAGTGACAGGGCTGGCGAACCGCCGAAATCTTCAGGCGCCTCTGGTTCTGGTAGCTGTGGGTTCGGTCGCGTCGTTCATCCCGGGAATGCCTCGGCCCGAACTCGATCCACACGTCATTCTGGGTGTAGTACTTCCGCCGTTGCTCTATTCGGCTGCGCTGAAATTCTCGGTGGCGACGTTCAAACGCAACCTCGCGGCGATCTTGCGTCTGGGTGTCGGGATGGTCCTCGTGACGGCCTTCGTGGTCGCCTTCTTCGCCGAATGGCTGGTTCCGGAATTCACGATCGGTGCGGCACTGGTGCTCGGCGCGGTGATCGCACCCACCGACGCGGTCAGCGCCGTGGCAGTGGGACAGAAACTCGGATTGCCCAAGCGCGTCATCGCAATTCTCACCGGTGAGGGTCTGGTCAACGACGCTACTGCGTTGACGTTGTTCACCGTCGCCGTCGCCGCGGTGACAGGTACTCGGATCGCCACGGATTCGCCGTTGTTGTTCTTCGCCTACGAAGTGGTCGGCGGAGTAGCAATCGGCCTGGTTCTTGCATTCATCGTGAAATTCGTGCGCGCTCGGATGTACGATTCGCCGCTCGAAACGGGTTTGGGCCTGGTACTTCCGTTTGCCGCGTATCTAGCCGCGGAAGAACTCCATGCGTCGGGTGTTCTCGCGGTTGTGGTCGCGGGCTTGGTGATCGGGCACTATTCGACGGATGCCTCGATCATGACGAGGCTGCAGGAACGGTCCGTCTGGTCGAGCCTCGACACGCTACTCGAGATGTTCGTCTTCGCCTATATGGGCCTGCAGTTGAGCTTCGTGATCGACGATGTCGTCAACGACGGTCTTCCGGCGGTCAACGTAATCCTGTACGGGCTCGCGGTGTTGGCGGTGGTCATCGTGATCCGGCCGCTGTGGTTGTTCCTGAGCTACTCCCGGGTGCGATTCGGAATAACGTTGCGCCGTGGGCAGCGTCAGAAACAGTTGACGTGGAAACAGAACGTAGTCGTGTCCTGGGCCGGGATGCGCGGCGTGGTCACACTTGCCGCGGCCGGCGGTATTCCGTTTGCACTCTCCTCCGGTGAACCGTTTCCCGGCCGCGGTGTCATCCAGGCGATCGCCTTCATCGTTGCGGTGGGAACGCTGCTCCTGCAAGGTTCCACACTGCCGTTCCTGATCCGCAGACTGGACGTTGCCGATCCCTACGAACAGTTGCGCACGCAGGAGCAAATGGAGTTGGCGCGCACCATCTCTCGTCAAGCCGGTGAGAAAGCGCTGGCCGACGTGGTGGCCAGTCCACCGCCAGGCGTCGCCGGCGCCGAACTTCAGGCAATCATCGAACGCGTGCGACGCTCGATGCAGGCCAGACTCCAAGTGCAGGAGACGGACGAGAACAACGATCGCGATACGGCAATGTGGAATGCGGGTGCATTGTTCGACAAGTTTCGGCATCAGTCGTTGCGTACACAGCGCATGGCGTTGATTGCCGCGAGGGACGACGGCGATCTCGACGACGAGGTATTGCGTACCGTGTTGGAGAGTCTTGATCTCGAAGAGGCTGCAGCTGAGGAACGGGTACGGCGCCGCCGCGCTCGCGCGGCGGCCGGAGGGGATGGCACAGCATGAGTGCACGACTGCGGCACGTGATCTGGGGGACGCTCGCGGCGAGTGCCCTTGTGGTGAGTTCGGCCTGTGGATCTGCAGAAACCGAGGAGACAGCGGGAACGCAGACGCAGTCCACCACATCTGTCGCGCAGGCTCTGCCCGCCCCGGTGAGCGCAGCACGCGGCGTTGTCTTCGAGGACCAACCGTTTGCGACAACCGCTGCCGCCGGAGCGAGCGCCCGGAAGATTCTGTACGGCTCCACATCCGGCGTCGACGGTCGCGAAACACAGGTGTCGGGAACGGTATTCATCCCACCGGGAACTCCGCCCGAAGGCGGCTGGCCCATTGTCTCGGTCGGCCACGGCACGACGGGAATCTCGGACGATTGTGCACCGTCAACGTCGCCGACGCTCCTCGGGGCGATGGGGTTGGTGGAGCCGCTGCTGAACGCGGGTTACGTTGTTGCCGTCTCGGATTTCGAGGGGCTCGGGACTCCTGATCCGCACCCGTACCTGCAACCGGATACCGCCGCCTACAACGTGATCGACGCGGTGCGCGCGGCACGCAACATCGTGCCGGACACGTCGGACAGGTGGGCCACGTTGGGACTCTCGCAAGGTGGTCAGGCGTCGTGGGCAGCTGCGGAGAAGGCAGGCGAATACGGGGACGGGCTCGAATTTGTCGGTGCGGCAAATCTTTCGCCCGCGGCCGACATCTCGCCGATCATCACCAGTGGGGCGGATGTGAATCTGTCACTGCCCCAACAATTGTTGCTGCCGTACGTTCTCGAGGGTCTGTCGCTGTCCCATCCGGATCTCGAGCGTGACGACTACGTACACGGAGCGTTTGCGGAGAATTACGAACTGCTGTCGTCGTGCCTCACGGCCAGGGCGCCCGAGAAGTTGTCGTTGGTGGGGAAGGTGACGCCGGCCGATACGCGCCCGGCTACTGACGCCGATGCCGATCGAATTCACGGCTGGCTGAGCGACATCGCCCTGCCGCGTGGGCAAGCGAGCGGCCCGATGTATGTGGTGGTCGGGGCAAACGACAACCTGATTCTCCCCGAGTGGACCGAGACAGCGGTGGCCCGGGCTTGTTCGGACGGCGACGTGATCGAGTTCGTGTCGCGGCCGGGGGAGGGGCATGCTGACGGCCGGGCCGTTCCCGGGGCCGTTCAATGGATTCAGGATCGTTTCAGCGGCGTACCTGCGCCCACTACCTGCGGGGCCTAGATGAGTCCGACGGTCGCGGTCCTGTTTGCCTGCGTGGTTGCCCTTCTCAGCGCGGCTCTGGCGGCGGTCTGGATGCGGACCAGACGCGAGGTCACCTCACCCACCGAACGAGCGGTGCACACGGCGCTGCATACGGCTTCCCTTGCCGCGCGGCCACTTCGGCGCGGACTCGACAGTGAATCGGCTGCCGAAGCGGCACCCCACTTGCGTGAATTGACCGGCGCTCGAGGTTTGGGCATCACCGACGCGGCGGGAGTTGTGCTGGCGTGGAACGGGCCGCACGAATCGATGGCCGAACAATTCCACGATGCGGCACTGCGGGCGATCGAAGGTGAGCGCCGAGTACTCGTGACCCATTCGGACCTGGTGCGGGGCAGTGACGATCACGCGGTGCGTGCCTTGATCGCCCAGCCGCTTCTCATCGAGGACAGCGGCGTTGTCGGGGTATTGGGGATCGTGACGACGGAGGACCCATGGCCCGGCATGCTCGGCGCGATCACGGAGGTCGCGCGCTACGCGTGCAGCCAAATCGAACTTGCGGATCTCGATGCGTCGCGGGCGCGTCTCGACCGAGCGGAAGTGCGGGCACTGCGCGCGCAGATCAGCCCCCATTTCATCTACAACGCACTCAATACCGTGGCGTCGTTCGTTCGTACCGATCCGGCGCGGGCGCGTGAGCTGATCCTCGAGTTCGCCGATTTCACGCGCTACTCGTTCCGCTCGGCGGGCGAGTTCACCCTGCTTGCCGACGAACTGCGCAATATCGATCGCTACCTGACTCTCGAGCGGGCCAGGTTCGGTGATGCGCTCGACGTGCGCCTGCAGGTGGCGCCCGAAGTGCTCAACGTGGTCCTGCCGTTCCTGGCGCTGCAACCACTGGTGGAGAATGCCGTCCGGCACGGTATCTCCGGCAAACCGGAGGGCGGCACCATCAGCATCGTGGCGGCAGACGAAGGCCCGGACTGCGTCATCAGCGTCGAGGACGACGGCGTCGGTATGGACCCGGACATGCTGCGGTTCGGTTCCCTCGACGCCATCGAATCCGGGGCCGGCCGCCCCAGCGCCCGGGAGGCCGCGCACGTGGGTCTGGCCAACGTCGACGATCGCCTGCGTGCGGCGTTCGGCAACGATTACGGCCTGGTGGTGGAGACCGCGCCGGGAGCCGGAACCAAGGTCAGCATGCGCGTGCCCAAGTTCAAGCAGGGCATTCGGGTGTGATCGGCGGCTTTGTGGGTTCAGTGCGGGTAACCGTGGGAATATGGGTGTGCTGTGAATGAGACTGACATAGGTGCCCAACTGACCGTGCTTGCCGTCGACGACGAGAAACCGGCGCTCGACGAGCTGGCTTTCCTGCTGCGCGCGCAAGAATCGGTGGCGCACGTCCACACCGCGTCGGATGCAACGACGGCGCTGCGGATCCTTCGTGACGGTGGCATCGACGGCGTTTTTCTCGACATCAACATGCCAGGACTGGACGGTTTGGAACTGGCCGGGATTCTTTCCAATTTTGCGACACCGCCGCCGGTTGTGTTTGTGACCGCACACGACGATCGGGCAGTGGCCGCCTTCGATCTCGGTGCGGTCGACTACCTTCTCAAGCCGCTGCGCGAAGAGCGGCTGGCGCAGGCGGTGAGCCGAATCGTGGGTCGCGCGGGGCGTAATCAGGCGGGCGCACAAGCCGATGCCGCACCCAGCGACGAAGTGATTCCGGTGGAACTCGGCGGCGTCACGACGCTGGTGCAGCGCTCGGCGGTGGAATGGGTCGAAGCCGACGGAGACTACGCGCGGTTGCATACGGCGGGTAAGTCGCATCTGGTGCGGATCCCGATTTCCACCCTCGAATCCCGATGGGCCGATGCGGGTTTCCTGAGGGTTCACCGTTCGTACCTGGTGTCCCTTGCCTTGGTGACCGGAATTCGCACCGTCGGGAGTGGTTTGGTGGTGACTCTTCGCCCACACAGCGGTAAGCCGCCGGTGGAGTTGCCGGTGAGCCGTCGGCATACCCGCGAGTTGAAGGATCGGTTGGTGCGCACCCCCAAGCAGAGTTGGTTGGCGCGGTGAGTGGGCACACCGATCCGCCTGCGCGTCAGCGGGTGGTGCTGGCGCAGCGTCACGGCGCCCGCATCGTGCGTACCCGGGTAGAGGTGCAGGAACAGACCGAGGTCGGCGACGCCATGATCCGGGGTCTGGTTCGTGCTCAGTTGGGCCTGGCGATCCGGCTGGCTGTGGTCGTAGCCGGATCATTGTGCGCGATACCGCTGTCGACCATGCTTTTTCCGGCGCTGTCGGATTACTCGGTGTGGGGGATCAGGCTTCCGTGGTTGGTGATGGGCGGCGCCGTGTTGCCCTTGCTGCTGATCACCGGGTGGGTGTTCGTGCGTCGGGCTGAACGCAACGAGCAGGACTTCACCAATCTCGTGGACGACTGAGCGCGGGCGCTGTGGGTGGGCAATCGATTCCGGTGTTGACGGTGTTGGGCATCGTGGCGGCAGCAGTGGCGACGGTTGCGATCGGAATCTACGGAGTGCGGCTTTCTCGCACCACGTCCGACTTTCTGGTTGCCTCCCGCACGGTGGGGCCGCAGTGGAATGCCACGGCGATCTCAGGTGAATACCTTTCTGCTGCGTCCTTTCTCGGTGTTGCCGGTCTGGTGGCCAAGTACGGGGCGGACGCGTTGTGGTACCCGATCGGGTTCACTGCGGGCTATCTGGCGCTACTGCTTTTCGTAGCAGCACCACTCCGTAGATCGGGTGCGTACACCGTTCCGGACTTCGCTGAATTCCGTTTGGGTTCACCGCGTTTACGTAAACTGGCAATGCTCGTGGTTGCGATGGTGTGCATTCTCTATCTGATTCCGCAGTTCCAAGGGGCCGGTCTGACCCTCAATATCCTTCTCGGCGTGCCGAGTTGGATCGGTGGGGTTGTGGTCGGGGTGATCGTCATCGCCAACGTCGTCGGTGGCGGCATGCGATCGATCACGTTCGTTCAGGCATTCCAATACTGGCTCAAACTGTCTGCGGTGGCGATTCCGGCTGTGGCACTGGCCTTCTACTTCTTTGCTGACGAACATGACGTAGGTGCTCCGGCGCCGCCGACGGTCAGCGAGCAGACCACCGTGGACATCACCACCGATGTTGTGGTGCAGGTGGCCGAACCGGTGACAGTGCAGGGAGGAACGGTGGATGGTCGCTCGGCCACGGGCAGTGTTGTCCTCGAGCCGGGTGAGCACACCCTCGGCGAGGGAATGTCGATGGTTCTGGAAGCCGGTGCAGCCGTTCCGGTGGTAGCCGGGGCGCCGGCGCACAATTCGGATTGGATCACGCCCGGTTGGGGATTCGGCGGTCCGCACCCGACGTATCAGGTGTATTCGCTGATGCTCGCGACCTTTCTCGGGACGCTCGGATTGCCGCACGTACTGGTGCGGTTCTACACCAATCCGGACGGGCGGACGGCGCGACTGACATCGCTGGCCGTCGTTGGTCTTGTTGGCGTCTTCTACTTTTTTCCGGTCCTGCTCGGAGTGTTCGCTCGGTTGTACGTTCCGCAGTTGCTGATCACCGGAACCTCCGACGCTGCAGTGCTGCTGTTGCCAGGTTCGGTGTTCTCGGGGTGGGGCGGGCAGTTGTTGGCAGCACTGGTGGCGTCGGGCGCGATTGCCGCGTTCCTCTCCACGTCGTCTGGTCTGCTCGTGAGCATCGCCGGTGTGATCAGCACCGACGTCCTACGAGGGCGGATACGCGATTTCCGGATCGCCGCCCTTCTGGCCGGTGCGATTCCATTGGCCATGTCACTTGCCGTGGTGTCGGTCGATCTCTCGATCACCGTCGGGTTGGTATTTGCCGTTGCCGCGTCGACGCTCTGCCCGTTGCTCCTGCTCGGCGTCTGGTGGCGCGGATTGACCGCGGTCGGCGCCGGCGCAGGCATGGTGGTGGGCGGCTTTGTAGCCGGGACGGCAGCAACGGTCGCGATCCTCGGCGGATTGTCGGAAACGGTGTTGAGCGGGTGGCCCGCTGCGATCTTCGCGTTTCCGGCCGCCGTCAGCGTGCCGCTCGCGTTCGCCACGATGGTTGTTGTCAGTAAGGCATCGAGCAAGCAGATACCTGCGGAGATAGCGCGGATCTTCACTCGTATGCATGCTCCCGAGCGTCTGGACATGGGTTCCGACCGCGAGGACGAGCTGCGCCAGCCCTGATTTCGGCGTGCCGCTGGTCGCGCTTGGGCGACCGTTCAGCGCACGACTCGACAGCTCACCGTGTGAGCGCCACCACAGCCATTTTATGTGACTCCGATCTCACTAACGTCTGGACGTAGTTCACTTCACACGCGAGGCGAGGAGCCGGCAGTGTCCACAGCAGAAGTCAGTGAGGGGTCGCCGCAAGAGCGGCGGACCCCGGATGCCCAGGCATTCATAGACATGCAAGCAAGTCCCGAGTTCCAGGAACTCCGGACGCGCCTGCGCAAGTTCGTTTTCCCCATCACTGCATTCTTTCTGCTCTGGTATGCGGTGTACGTCCTTCTGGCGACCTACGCCCACGACTTCATGGCGACCAAGGTCATCGGCAACATCAACCTCGGCATCATTCTCGGCCTCGGACAGTTCGTGACGACGTTCGCGATCACTGCCTGGTACGTGAAGTTCGCCGGCCGCGAACTCGATCCGCGTTCTGCTGCTATCCGTGACGAGCTGGAAGGCCCCGTATCGTGATCACCACACTCGCCGCGTCCGGGACGGATGTGGGAAACCCCGTCTTCAACATCGCGATCTTCCTCGCGTTTGTCGTCGGCACGATGACACTCGTCATTCGCGCCAGCCGCACCACGAAGAAGGCATCCGACTTCTACACCGGTGGCGGGCAGTTCACCGGTCCGCAGAACGGTTTTGCCATCGCCGGTGACTACCTTTCGGCTGCCTCCTTCCTCGGGATCGCCGGGGCCATCGCCGTTTACGGTTACGACGGCTTCCTCTACTCTATCGGCTTCCTCGTCGCGTGGCTCGTGGCCTTGCTTCTGGTCGCCGAATTGCTGCGCAACACCGGCAGATTCACGATGGCTGACGTATTGAGCTTCCGCCTCAAGCAGCGCCCGGTGCGTATGGCCGCGGCGATCTCCACACTTGCTGTCTCGCTCTTCTACCTGTTGGCCCAGATGGCCGGTGCCGGTGGACTTGTCGCGCTGTTGCTCAACATCGAAGGTAAGACCGGTCAGGCAGTCGTGGTCGCGATCGTCGGCGTGCTGATGATCGTCTACGTCTTGGTCGGCGGTATGAAGGGCACCACCTACGTGCAGATGGTCAAGGCCGTTCTACTGGTTGCCGGCGCCGGAATCATGTTCGTGCTCGTGCTCTTCGCGGTCCGGGGTAACTTCTCCCAGCTCCTCGCGGATGCGCAGAACGTGGTCAGTAACTCCTCCAACGAAGCTGTTGCCGGTCGCGACATTCTTGCGCCGGGCGCAAAGTACGGGCTGACCGGGATGACGCAGCTCGACTTCATTTCTCTCGGAATCGCTTTGGTGCTCGGCACTGCAGGCCTGCCGCACGTGCTGATGCGCTTCTACACCGTCCCCACCGCCAAGGAAGCTCGCCGTTCCGTCACTTGGGCGATCGCACTGATCGGCGCCTTCTACCTGTTCACGCTGGTGCTCGGCTACGGCGCAGCCAAGATGGTCGGACCCGACGTGATCCTGGCTGCTCCCGGCAAGGAGAACTCTGCGGCACCGCTGCTGGCCTTCGAGCTCGGCGGCACGATCTTCCTCGGCATCATCTCGGCCGTGGCTTTTGCCACCATCCTCGCGGTGGTCGCCGGTCTCGCGATCACGGCATCTGCGTCGTTTGCTCACGACATCTACGCCAGTGTCATCAAGCGCGGCAACGCAACCGAAGAACAGCAGGTTCGGGTTTCACGCATCACCGTTGTCGTGATCGGTGTCATCTCCATCGTTCTCGGTATCGGCGCCATGGGCCAGAACATCGCCTTCCTGGTGGCTCTCGCCTTTGCTGTTGCGGCCTCGGCGAACCTGCCGACCCTGCTGTACTCGCTCTTCTGGAAGAAGTTCAACACCACGGGTGCGCTGTTCAGCATCTACGGCGGTCTGATCAGCTGCTTGACGCTGATCGTGTTCTCCCCGGCCATCTCGGGCAAGCCGTCGTCGATGCTCCCGAACTCGGACTTCGCGTGGTTCCCGCTCTCCAACCCCGGCATCGTCTCGATCCCGCTGGCATTTGCCCTCGGCATCATCGGTACCTACATCGGGCGCAACAAGCCCGAGGA
The DNA here is from genome assembly GCF_003023755.1 of Rhodococcus sp. AD45-ID. NCBI lineage: Bacteria > Bacillati > Actinomycetota > Actinomycetes > Mycobacteriales > Nocardiaceae > Rhodococcus > Rhodococcus sp. AD45-ID. The sequence continues at coordinate 752,944 of NZ_PYHL01000003.1, forward strand.
TCCGGCCAAGCAGGCCGAGATGGAAGTTCGTTCCCTCACTGGCGTCGGCGTCGAGAAGGCAGTCGATCACTAGGGGCGCAGCCCCTGTGCGCCTTTCTGGTACCTCCGGTAACCAGAAAGGCGCACAGCGCTATTGTCCCACCATGGCAAAACTCACAGTGAAGATCGACGTCCCCCTTCCGCCGCAGGAAGTGTGGGACAAGGCATCAGATCTCAGTGGCTACGAGAATTGGCTTGTCGTCCACGACGGTTGGCGAGGGGAACTTCCCGAACAGTTGGGGGTGGGAACCGAGATCAGCTCAGTTGTCACGGTGAAAGGCCTGCGTAATCGTGTGCGCTGGACCATCAAGAAGTACGACGTGCCCTCGGCGCTATCGCTCAAGGGTGACGGCAAGGGTGGGGTCAAGCTGGGGCTCGAACTCGACGTCAAGGCCAAGGGGACGGGTTCGGAGTTGGCGTTGACCGTCGAACTCGGTGGCGCCCCGCTTTTCGGACCCATCGGTTCCGGCGTTGCTCGGGCTCTCAAAGGGGATATCGAGCAGTCGTTGGCGCAGTTCGTTCGAATCTACGCTTGAAACTTTGCAAGTAGTTACTTTGCGGCAAACATGAGTTAGGATTCTTTTCGGCGGGATAAACCGGGCATAGGTTTGTTATGAACCTGGTGCTCCGCCGGAGAGGATTCCGCATATGTCTGGTCGTCACGGCTCGTCCGGGGTACCAACAGCGTCTATGCCACGATCGGTGAAAGTACTGGTTGGAGTGCTGTCGGTGGTTGCCGTCGCAGGTTCCGCGGCGTTTGCCGTCACCTTCAGCAATCTGGGGGAGGATGCTCCGACGGTCACGCCTACCGCCGCGACATCGGAGTGCACACAGACCGACAATCTGGTGGTAGCAGTTGATCCGTCCATTGCCACCGGCGTCGAGGCGGTAGTGGCGACGATTGATCCGGAAAAGCTCGGTTGCGCATCGTTCACCGTGGTGTCCCAGGACTCGGCTCGAACCTACGGGGATCTTGCGCTCGGCGGTTCCGGCCCGGCGATCTGGATACCCGATTCGTCAGAATGGCTCGACAAGGCCGGGGCGGCTGGTCGTTCCGTCTCGAAGGTCAGTGAGTCGGTAGCGTCCACACCGGTGGTCACGGTGTCGAAATCCGGTGAAACTACCAGTCCGGCAAGCTGGCTCGACGTCCTGGCAGTTCCAGGACTGCATATCGGTGATCCGCTTTCCAGCGCTGTGTCCAGCGCACCCATCGTTGCCGCGTTTGCCGAAACTCAGGCGCGCGGCGGCGATACCGCGTCCATCTCGGCCGCATTGGTTCCCGTGGCACAAGCTCAACTCGGGAATGTGAAGGAAGCCGGTTCGACCATCCGCATAGAAAAGGTTGCCGCGGACAGCGGAACCGCGGTCACCACCGAACAGACGTTCATCGCGTACATGGCCGCTCATCCCGACGCTCGGTTGACCGCCGCAGTGCCGACGTCCGGCACGGTGTTCATGAATTACCCGATGGCGCTGACCGGAGAATCGACTGCACTGCCGGCCGCGCAGGTTCTCGCCGACGCACTCACGTCTGCTAGCGGCCGCACAGCCTTGTCCGGTCTGGGTTTTCGTGCAGCGGGCAACGAACCGTTGCCGAGCGGCGGCGTCGGGATTATCACGCCGTTGGTTCCGAGCGATCCGTCTGTGGTGGCCACAGCGCTGGCGCGCTACGAGATTCTGTCCCGGCCCTCCCGCGCATTGGCGGTTGTCGACGTCTCCGGCTCGATGGACTACATGGAGGGCGGCGTGACCCGAATGGCCGCTACGGCGCAGGCCGGCGACATCGCGATCCGAATGTTCCCCGCCAATGCGCAATTGGGTCTGTGGGCCTTCTCGATCGACCTCGGCGACGGCACCGATTACCGCGAACTCGAGCCTGTTGCGCGCATGGATGCGCCCGAGGGCGACACCGATCATCGGACCAAACTTCTGTCTCACGTCGACGAGCTACCGTCACTTGTCGGTGGCGGAACTGGGTTGTACGACAGTGTTCTGGCGGCATTTCGTCAGATCCAGAGCACGTATGACCCGTCGTCGATCAACTCGGTCATTCTCCTGACCGACGGGGCCAACGACGATCCGTCCGGTATTTCGCGGGAGGAGTTGCTCGACACTCTTGCACGCGAGCGCGATGCCGCCCGTCCGGTACCGATCATCACCATCGGCGTCACCGGCGATGCCGATACCGAAGTATTGAAACAGATTTCAGCAGTCACCGGCGGAAACAGTCACTTCGCACCCATGCCCGCCGATATTCCCAAGGTGTTTGTCGGCGCGATCAGCGGCCGTGGCAACTGATCGGATCTAGTCGAGGATCTTTGCGTCCGCAGTATCGGTGATCCATTCGGTGGCAAGAGCTTCGAGGGTTCCGTCGGCATACAGTGAGTCGACTGCGGCCGACACACACGCGGTAAGTGGACTGTTCTTCTCGAGGACGGCACCGAAGAACTCGGTGACGGCGTTCGGCCGCGGAAACTGTCCGACGATCACGGACTGTGGCAGTTCGGTCTCCGTGATGTGGAATCCGGTGGGAATGTCGACAACCAGGGCGTCGATCTCGCCGGCCGCCAATGCGGCCTTGGCTTCGTCGGTGTTGGCGTAACTGCGCGGCGGGGTTGACGGACTGATGGTCTCGGTGATGGCAAGCAGGCTGGTCGACCCGGCCTGTGCGCCAAGTCGGTACTGCGTCAGTGAATTCAGATCCGTGGCCTGTGCAGCGCCGTTGTTCTGCAAGGCAATGACCGACTGCGCCACCGCGTAGTACGGCGAGCTGAAATCGACGGACTCGCGGCGATCTCCGGAAATCGTGAACTGGTCGAGCGCGAAGTCGAAGTCTTTGCTGCCAGGCTTCAGCGCGTCGTTGAATGCGACGCTCGTGAACGTGACCTGATCGGGGTTGTAACCAAGTTTCTCGGTCACAGCGCGGGCCACTGCACCCTCGAATCCTTGCCCGTTCGACGGATCGCCGTTGTGAAACCAGGGCTCGTACGACGGCGAACCGGTGGCGATGGTGAGTGTGCCGTCGTTGGTGGTCGTGCCACTGCCCGGGCCGCATTCCGTCACGGCTGCAGTGGACGGAAGCTTGGTGAAGGCCTCGGGAATGCTGGTGGTGGTTTCCGGGACTGCAGCGGCGCTCTCAGGCTGAGTGGAGCATGAACTCAAGAGGATCGCGGAGGCGAAGATTGCAGTTACGGCAACGCAACGTCGTGGCATAGGCACGTTGCCATCTTGCCTGTATGTCCGGTATCGATGTGATCGGGGTCTTGTACCCGGCCAATTTTCAGGCTGCTGAGCGACGGAGAACGAGGCGTTCCGTTGGTGTCGTTCCTCCCCAGACGCCGTGTGGTTCACCGGTCTCCAGTGCAAAGTTCAGGCAGTCGTCGATCACCGGGCAGCGGAAGCACACCTGCTTGGCCGTTTGTTCGCGCGCAAGCCGATTGCGCCCGCGTTCCTCGCCGGGTGAATAGAAAACCGCTGGATCAACGGACTTGCAGGTTGCGAGCATGCGCCAGTTGTTGTCCACACACAGTTCCGACATGTGCTGCGTTGTCATCGTGGTTGTCCTTTCGGCTCGAGCCTCAGTGTGGCCGGTGAGGGTTGCGCGAGGACAGGGTTCCGATCGCAGCGATTTCTACTGCCGGATCACGGGCGCTGCAGCACAATGAAGAGATGGCGACGACTGATCGGGGCCAGATCACACTCGATGGCATAACCGTGCCCGTGACCAATCTCGGGAAGGTGCTCTATCCCGAGAGTGGAACCACCAAAGCCGACGTCATCGACTACTACACTCGAATTTCCGCAGTCATGATTCCCCATGTCGTCGGTAGGCCGGGAACGAGGAAACGTTGGCCGAACGGGGTGGACGGTCAATCATTTTTCGAGAAGAACCTTGCATCGTCGGCGCCGGATTGGCTGACCCGCGCGTCATTACAGCATTCCGACCGAGTGGTCACGTATCCCATTTTCGATTCAGTTGCTTCGCTTGCCTGGCTCGGTCAGCAAGCAGCCCTCGAATTACATGTTCCGCAATGGCGATTCGACGGTTCCGAGCGCGGGCCCGCAACCCGATTGGTGTTCGATCTCGACCCGGGTGATGGTGTCGGGCTGGCCGAATGCGCCGAGGTGGCCCGTTCCATCCGGGATCTTGTGGGGACGCTGGGATGGACAGCGTATCCCGTTACCAGCGGAAGCAAGGGTATTCATCTCTATGTGCCGCTCGATCGGCCGCTGGACGGCAGTGGTGCGTCGACCGTCGCCAAGCAGATCGCGGTGGGACTCGAGAAGATCCATCCGGATCTGGTGACAGCGACAATGGCTCGAAATGTTCGAGCCGGCAAGATATTTGTCGACTGGAGTCAGAACAACGCGGCCAAAACCACAATCGCTCCGTACTCGATGCGCGGGCGTGCCCAGCCTTATGTTGCCGCGCCGCGCAGTTGGGACGAACTCGACGACCCGAAGTTGCGTCACTTGCTGTTCGACGAGGTGCTCGAACGCGTTGATTCCGGCGGTGACTTGTTGGCTGCTCTCGATCCTCCCGTGGTGCAGCAGGATTCGTTGACACGATATCGAAACAAGCGTGCGGCAGACCGGACGCCGGAGCCGGTACCGGATTCGATTTCCCCCGGCGCGCTCGGCAATTCCTTTGTGATTCAGGAACATCACGCGCGACGCCTGCACTACGACGTTCGGCTCGAACGTGACGGTGTGCTGGTGTCGTGGGCAGTTCCGAAAGGGGTACCCACCACCGCGGGGGAGAACCGGTTGGCTGTCCACACCGAGGACCATCCGCTCGAGTACGCCACCTTCTCCGGCACGATCCCCAAGGGCGAGTACGGCGGCGGATCGATGACGATCTGGGATTCCGGCACGTACGAGACGGAGAAGTGGCGCGACGACGAGGTGATCGTGCGGTTGGACGGGAACCGAGTGCAGGGCAGATTCGCGCTGATTCGGACCAAAGGTGACCAGTGGCTGATGCATCTGATGAAGGATCAGAAATCCAGCTTCGGAATCGAGTTTCCGAAAGGGATCGAACCGATGCTCGCGACGCCCGGATCGCTCGAGGGTCTGGATGAGGACGAGTGGGCATTCGAGGGTAAATGGGATGGGATACGGGTGATTCTCGAATTTCATTCGGGCACACTGTCGCTCCGCAGCCGAGCCGGTAACGACAAGACCGGCGACTATCCCGCGCTGGCTGGACTTGCTTCGGTTCTCGACGGCCACGAGGTGGTTCTCGACGGTGAAGTGGTGTCGTACAACGCGGAAGGTGTCACCGATTTCGGTGCTTTGCAGCGCGGCGGCGAACCCGAGTTTCTGGCTTTCGATCTCCTGTATCTCGACGGAGTTTCCCTGCTGCGCAAGTCGTACACCGATCGTCGGACTGTGCTGAATGCGTTGGCCACGAAGGTCGGTGATCTTACCGTGCCGCCAGAGATCGACGGAACTGCGGCGGAAGCACTGGAGGGGAGCCGCGAATCCGGCTGGGAGGGGATCGTCGCAAAGCGTCGTGCCTCGGTCTACCTTCCGGGACGGAGGGGGTCGAGTTGGATCAAGGTCAAGAACTGGCGTACGCAGGAGGTAGTGATCGGCGGGTGGCGCACGGGTCAAGGCAATCGGGCCCGGGGGATAGGCGCACTTCTCATGGGAATTCCGGGCGAAGACGGGTTGAGTTACGTCGGCCGGGTGGGGACCGGCTTCACCGACCGCGACCTGGAAACATTGCTGGCGGTACTGGAACCCTTGCAGCAGAAGGAAAGCCCGTTCGAAGATGATGTTCCGACGGAGGATCGCAAGGGAGCGGTATGGATCCGCCCTGAACTGGTCGGTGAAGTGCGGTTCATGGATTGGACCGCGAGTGGTCGCCTGCGGCACCCCAGTTGGCGGGGGATGCGGGAGGACAAGTCGCCGACGGACGTGCGGCGGGATACGTAGGGGGAAACGCTATTCGTGTCCGGGCTCGAGGTCGCGGACGTCGGTGTAGGTGACAACCGTACCGAGATCGCCAGGTGCAGAGCCTGATTCGGGATCCAGTAGGAAACCTACGTGGTCTCCGAGAGGGATGCGGTCGATAATGCGTCCGCTGAACCATGCGGAGGACTCATCGAGTATCGGGAGTTCATGGGGGCCAGGATGCCAGGCGCAACGCGCGAACTTGTCGATATCGTCGCCGGTGGATCCCCCGAACAACGTTGCCAATTCGATGTGATCCCTCGGGATGACGTGGACAGCAAGAAATTCCGTCGTCAATGCTGTGTGGAACGTGTGATTCTTGTTCGACAGTCCAACGAGAAAACGCGGAGGAGCGATACTGACCTGAGATGCAAAACCGACCAGACATCCGGACCGCTGGTTGCCCTCGCCGGTGGTGACGACAAACATCGGGTAGTCGAGTTTGCCGACCAGTGTGTCGAATGCGCTTGTGCCGTTGTCGTCAGAGTTGCCGGGTGCTCCTCGAGTCCCGTTGGGGCGTTTGCCGATCAATGACCTTCCTGATCCGTGAGGTTATGGCCTTCGAGGCGCTTGACGCGTCGTCGCTCGAGAAGGACGGCGGCTACGCCCAGCACGAGGGACACAGCGCACACTGCGCCGGCGATCAATGCCCATCCCTGAAAACCGTAACCTAGTGCCACCAAGGTTAATCCGAGCGTGGCGAGCGCAAGCCCGATGAGAAGGTACCCGGGGTAGTTCCGTCCGTCGGCGATCCCTTCGCCTACGTGAGATCGATTGGTATGTGCGTCGTCGACGGGTAGGTCGCCGTTTGTTTCAGCCACTGTGTTCTCCGTTCTCGGAAGTCAACCCCGAAGGCATTTCGGTGTGTATATCTGTGTTGCGCTCTACCCGTTGTGCGGATCGGTCGCTGGTCCGTGTGTTGTTGCGCCGCCTTCGCCGGACCAGGGTTGGTCGCCTGACGGATCGGATTGGACGTCGCTGTCCGCATTTTCGGAACCTGAATCGGTTGTGACGGTTTCGACATCATCAGGTGAAACGTCGCCTGAGTTTTCTTGTTTGCCGGTCATCATGCCTCCTGGGTTCATCTCGACGGGAAGTCGAGGGAGCGACCTACCGATCGCACCAGAAAAAGCTAATCTGCATCCGTGGAAACAGATAATATCATGTAAGCGTTCAAATTCTGAGGTTGCCGGGCCGCTTACCGGGGTGAACTGCGCAGTGAAGTCTCACCCCGGTCCCAGCAACCGGTGATGTGTTCGGCCAGCAGGTCGTCGAACGCCAAACATGAAGCGGCGCCGAACAGAATGTCGCTCCCCATGGTGGGGTCTTGCTCCGCTAGCTTGCCGGCGAGATCGCGGACTGCGATCTGTTCGTGAACGGAGTCGGCTTCTACATGCTCGTCGTAGAACAGTGTTGCCCGCGAGCTGAAACCTAGGCGACGCAGCCCGGTGCTGTAGTTCTTGCTGGGAAGCGACGACGTGGTTTCCACTGCGCACAGATGGCCGATCAACGCCCCGAGCAGCCGACGATGAAATCCGAAGAGCGAGAGCACATTGAGGCTCGCAAGGGTCACTGCCGGAACGGCGTCGAGATAGTGTGCGTACTGATCCGACAGTCCGAGTTCGCGCATGGTGTTGGCAAAGAGGGTGGAGTGCATCCTCTCCAATCGCCCGCCGCCGTACTCGTCGGCTTGGACTTCCACCAGCGCGGCTTTCGGGGCTCCGGCCAGACGCGGAATTCCCAATGTGTGAACATCGGATTCTCGTAGCTGGTTGAGCGAACGGTGGATGAGTACCTCTTCGAACTGTTCGGCACTGGCGTCTGTCGCCATGAACTTGGACATGCTCGGCCCGGTCGACGGCGCGGTCATCGCCCACAATTGTGAGACGACGTCCGCGGCGTCGAGAGGTTGGGCTTCAAGATTTCGGGATGCGACGATCGAACGGACTGCTGCCTCGAACGACGACTCCAGCGCGGCCCGTCCTGCGAGAAGATCGAGGTTCCATTCCCATTCGTCAGACACTCCGGCGAGTCCCTGAAGGTGTAGTTCGTACAGCAGCGTCAGCGACAGTTGTGCGTCGTCGTCGAACACGATCGATGTACCATCGTGCTCTCCGGCCGCACTCCGAGCGGCGGCGGTGAAGGCAGCAGGGTTAGCGTCGGATCCAGACAACAGTGCAATCAGCAGTTCGCTGACCTGTCCTCGCGCGGAGGGGATCGGCATGCGAGTGCCGGTTGCCAGTGCTTGCGATGGTGTTAGATCAATCCGTGTGGAGGACATATGAACTCCGATTCCGATCCTGGGGGCGACGATTCCGCTGTCACGATCACTGTATGCCCAGACGGGCCACTACTGGTTCGAGGTCCGGCGACGCTGGTCGACGCCGACGGCAACCCGATCAGCCGTGAACGTGCAACGGTGGCGCTGTGTCGTTGCGGTGGCACAGCGATACCTCCCTTCTGCGACGGTACCCACAAAAAGAGAAAAGTTCGACGTTCCTGAGTGGCTGAACCCGGTTTTACGGCAAACGCCCGGCGGGGCGTTTGCCGATCGGGAGTGATCGGCAAACGCGCCACCGGGCAGGTTAACGGGGTGGATCAATACCAGACTTTCCGGCCGCCCACCGCGCGACCCGTAGCGCCGAGGAGCGACAAGACTGCGCCGACGACCACCAAAATGATGCCGACCGTAGTCAGAATGCTGATTGACGTGAAGTAGCCGACCAGTGCCAAGATAATGCCGAGAACAATCATGGTGAATCCTCATCTCCGATGCGTAGGAAGTTGCCGTGATTTACGGACTTCCGCTATCTGTTCACTGGCGGCGGCACCAGTGCATCCGCTCAGTTGGTGAACTTGTTCTTGATATCGCTTGCAGCATCCGAGATATCGTCACCGACCTGTTTGGTCTTGCCTGAGACCTGATCCTTGGCGCCCTCGGCGGCAAGATCGTCGTTGTCGGTCTTGTGTCCGACCTTCTCCTTTGCCTCGCCGATGAGTTCCTCGGCCTTGTGCTTTGCCTTGTCGATGAAATCAGCCATGGTTATCGTGATCCTTTCGGGTAGAGATTGATTCGAGTCGTTCTGGATCTGGGAAATTCACCGTCGGCCGGTGACGGCCTTGACCAGGAAGAGCAAGATCACCGCGCCGAGTACACACGTGAAGAAGCTGAATATCAGGCCACCACCGTTGACGTCGACACCGAACAATTTGAGAAGGAATCCGCCGATCAGACCGCCGATAATGCCGACGACGATGTTCAGCACGATTCCCATGGAGGCATCGGTTTTCATGATCTTGCTGCCGATCCAGCCGGCGAGTCCGCCGATGATGATCCAACCGATGATGCCGAGTCCGAGCACAGTGAGTCTCCTTGTGACAAGTGGATTCCAAGTGACAGTGGGATTCCGAGATTGGGGATTCCACGATTGAGGTCATCTTGGACCTTTAAAAAAACTGAGGTCAGAGGGAAGTGATAGCTACAGCCCCGAGCAGTGTTCCCACTACTATCGATCCGGCCAACAGTCGTTGCTGCAGTTGGAATATCCGAAGTTCGCGTTTTGTCACGGTTCAGGCTTTACGGGCCTTGTCGGCGGCGTCGAGTTCCGTCGAACTTCCCTCGTGCACAAGGTTTCCGCCTGAGTTCTCCAGATGAGCTCGGACGAACCATTGGAACTTCTCCAGCTGCGCTGTTTGACCGATCAGCATGTCTTCGGTGATGGGATCGATCTTTCCGACCGAGTCGATAGCGGCCCGGGAATCGGTGATGATGCCGGTGTAGACGAGGTCCAACGCCGCGAGGTGTGCGCGAGCGTCGTCACGTCCGACTGAATAGTCGTCCCACGAACGGTCGGCTTCGATGGCGCCGGCGGTTCCCTTCGGGGAGTTGCCGAGTGCTGCGATGCGTTCGGCGACGTCATCTGCGTAACCACGCACCAAATCGACTTGGGGGTCGATCATTTCGTGTACGCCGATGAAATTAGGGCCTACGACATTCCAGTGAATGTGCTTGAGGGTCAAGTGTAGATCGTTGTACGCGCTCAGGCGTTCCTGCAGAACTGCGGCTACGCGCGCGCCGTCGTCGGTGCTCAGTCCCGGGATCGTGAATGTAGACATGTATCTTCCTCTCGTCAGAGTGTCGAGCTGTGTGCACTGGTGTGTGCTGCTGCGGCACAAATACTTTCGGATCGTGTCTGTCGATTCAGTTGATGCTTCCGGCCAGGTCCTCTGTTATCGGATCCCCGAACATCATGGCGATTCGCAGTTTGAGTTCCGGCGTGGCCAAGGTCGAGCTACCGGAGTTGATCTCGCCGCTCGGTGCGGACGGGATGTCGATCGTCGTCATCTTGCTCCTGCGGTCTAGGGGTGTAAGTAGTGAGAATCGGGCGATCCGCTTCTCGTCAGCGCCGTGTTCTGCGCCTCTCAACACCCAAATCTGTCTGCAATTTGATACGCATGTTCTCGTCAGGACGTACTAAAATCTATACCAGCCGACGCAGATAATTAGCAACCCCAGAACGAGCGGATCGACTCCAGTCTGAATCAGTCAGGTGATGAAATGGCCGCCCTGTACAGGCGAAATGCCGAAAGTCCTGAATTTGAAAAAATCTTCGGCCTCGATCGCCGATATGAAATCTATGCTCCCGCGAACAGATTCGTTGCCTGGAAGTGCTAAAGTCGTGGAATCGCCGATTGGGTCGAGGAGGCTTGCAGTGACATTAGAGCCACACACGCGCTCACGGCGTGGCGTTTACGGCATCTCGGTGATGTCGGAGTTATCCGGAGTCGGGCCACAGACGTTGAGACTGTACGAGCGACGAGGACTCCTGACCCCCACACGCACGGGTGGTGGAACTCGCCGGTACAGCGAATCAGATCTGGAGACATTGCGTCGCATCACCGCGTTGATCGACGACGGCGTCAATTTGGTCGGAGTGAGATTGATTCTCTCGCTCGAGGCCGAAAATTCAACTCTTGCGGCGAGGATCGCTCAGTTGAGTGAATCTGCTGACGGTCAGGCCTGATCGCCGCGTGAGTCGGCGTCGGTCGCTTCAGTGCGGTTGTTATCGACGTCAGTCGCTTCAGTGCGGCTGATATCCCCGAAGTCTGCATCGGCAACGATCTTGTTTCCGCCGGCTTCGAGGGACGCGAGGGCGGAATCGAAGGCGTCGATGAGCCACTGGTTTGTTGCTTCGGTGAGCAATTCATCCGGCGCGCCGTCGATATCGGCCTGGAAGAAGCGAACCAACCAGGTTCCACTGATACCGGGTTCGTTCGACAAACCGTGAGGAGTGTTTGTGGCAACGACGTAGCGGTTGTACTCGAGATCTACCCGAATGGCGTACGCGTCGTCCAGATGCACGATGTTCGCCGGTCGCTGCGTGGCTGCTGCCAGCGCGATCAGCGCATCGTTGTAAATTTCCGCGTACTTCACAGTGAGTGGAATGGTCGGCCTATCTGTTCGACGTAGCCATGCAGCACAGCATGGCAAGGATAAAGACGGTTCAACGCCCATACCAGGCACGGAACTGAAATTCATCCTATCCCAGACGCCTGTCGGCAGATTCCGGCGGTATCGGGCGCGCCCAACGACCGGCCGGCAGCTGTTCAGGGGCACAGCGCGTGAGAGAGCATGGCCACTATGTCCGGTTGTTCCTTCGGCGTCGAGGTCAGCGTCACGGTGTATGCGCGATCTTCCGTTGCACCGGACAGTGTGTAGTAGCCGTAGATTCCACCGCTGTGTCCGATGTAGGTAACCCCGCAGGGCAGTTCGGTGGATCCGACTCCCAAGCCGTAGCCCAGGCCTTCGGCTTCGGTGGCACCGGCGTGTGGGGTGGTCATCTCGGTGAGTTCGTTCTCCGGCACGATTCTGCCGCTCAACAAGGCCCGCCAGAAGGTGTTGAGATCCTTGCCGGTAGACACCAGGGCACCTGCTGACCAGGGGATGGACGGTTCGATCCGGGAGACATCGGTGCGCCCGCCGGGTAGATCGGCATATCCGGTCATGTGCTCACCTCGGATGTCTCGTTCACCCGGTGGTGGGAGATAGGTGTCCTCGAGTTCCAGTGGTTCCAGAATCCGAGTGCGCAGCTCGTCCGCGTAGCTTCGGCCGGTCACAGCTTCTACGAGCATCCCGAGAACTATGTAGTTGGTGTTGGTGTAGCGAAAAGCTGATCCGGGCTCGAACTGCGCGGGCTTGCTCAAAGCGATGGCCACAGCGTCGGCTGGCGTGAGCGTGCGATTTTCGCTCGCAGCCACCCATTCGTCGGCGTTGGGTTCGCCGGCGAACTCGGCTAACCCGCTGCGATGTTGCAGTAGGTGACGGACGGTGATGGTGTCGCCCGGCACAAGTCCTGGGAGGTAGCGCTGGACCGGTGCATCGAGGCCTACCTTGTCCTGCGCAACCAGTTGCAGCACGAGTGCTGCGGTGAATGTTTTTGTCACGCCGGCGATCCGGACTCGGTAGCGAGGGCCGATCGAATCGCCATTCGTCTGGTGAGGGACACCGCTGGTCAGAACCGTAGTGGTCGAGTTGTCGTCGAGCGTGGCAATCGAGCCGACTGCGCCCGATTTCGTGAGCGAATCCAGATCCGATTGAACCTCGACGGTTCGTTGGAGCGTCGCGCATCCGACAAGTGCCATCGAGGTCGCAACTACGGCAATGGTGGCCAAGACGTGTGAGCGCATGAGTCGAATCTAAGGATCTTTCGGCTCTCGGGAATCCAGGAAATCCCGGATCTTTCCCCTGATCTTTCTCGGGCGCCAAGGACTGGGCTGTCTGGGACTGGGCGGGGACAAAGGGCCTCATTCTGCATAGGGTTGCCGATTCTTGTCCGAATTGCCCGAGATGATCGTTAGCATCCGAAGGCCACATGCTCATTTCAGATCCGACCAGTTCAACGCTATTTCGGTGCGATGGCCGCACCGCAGTACCTCAACGAAGGACGGTTGCATGAGGAAGTCGACACTGCGCAGGGGAACGGTTGCAGCCCTGCTGACCGGAAGCGTTCTGGTCCTGACTGCAGCGCCCGCTCTCGCGGAACCGGGAAGCGCCGGTAGTACCGGCAGTACCGGGTCACTGGGCAGTATGGGCAGTATCAGCAGCGGATCTGCGGCCCTTCCGATCCCCAGTCCCGCAGGTTTGATCGCTTTGGCGGCGGCCACCACCCAAACCGGAAAGCCATACCAATGGGGTGGCGTCGGACCGAACTCGTGGGATTGCTCCGGGCTGGTGCAATGGGCGTTCCGGCAGGCCGGCGTGAATCTACCGCGGACCAGCCAAGAGCAAGCCCGTGTGGGACAAGCGGTTCCGCGGTGGGCACTAGTTCCCGGCGACGTCATCACGTTCTATCCCGGCGCAACGCACGTCGGAATCTACGCGGGCTTCGGAATGGTCTTCAACGCGTACGGCGTCGGAGTTCCCACGGGTCTGACCCCCTTGGCTGATCTCCCGATCAACAACATTCGACGGTTCTAATCTGCACAAAACCTTCACAAGTCCTCCCAGGTTCATCCACGTCGGGCTAATACAGTCAGTTCCATGAGTCAGCGAAAAGTGCTCGTGGTCGACGACGAAGTCAGCATCTGCGAATCGATTGCCGCGCGTCTGCGCGCCGAGGGATTCGACGTGGAGATGGCATTCGACGGACCCAGTGCTGTCGCGCGGTGCGCCGAGATCAATCCGGACCTGGTGGTTCTCGACGTGATGATGCCTGGATTCGACGGCCTCGAAGTGTGTCGTCGAATCCAGGCCGTACGAGCTGTGCCCGTGCTGATGCTCACGGCGCGCGCCGACGAAACCGACATGGTGATCGGTTTGGGTGTCGGTGCTGATGACTACCTCAGCAAGCCGTTCAGCATGCGGGTGCTGGTTGCGCGGGTACAGGCGCTGCTCCGGCGCGCTGGTCGTCCCTCGCAGCCGCTATCCGATCTCTTGGAGTTCGGTGACGTCGTGATTGACCTGACCGAGCGTCGGGTGCGCCGCGACGCGCAAGAAATACACCTGACTCGGACCGAATTCGATTTGATCGTGTATCTGGCAGAGCGACCAAGAGCCGCGATTCCCCGCGAGTCGCTGCTCGAGGAGATCTGGGGATGGGGCGAGGGGGCGGGTAGTCGCACCGTCGACTCTCACGTCAAGGCGCTACGACGCAAACTGGGGTCCTCGGTGATCCGAACCGTTCATGGCGTCGGCTACGCGTGGGACGTGCCGCGATGAGCGTCGTCGACCGGCTATTTGCGCGGTGGCCACGACCGCTCGACCCGATGCGGTCCTTCAAGGTGAAGGTCGGGTTGTTGGTTGTCGCCGCATTGTTGTTCGCTTCCGGTGGTTTCTGGCTGACATCGCAACAACCGTTTCGATTCGCGCTGTTGACGGCATTGTTTGTCGCCCTGGGTGTTACGCAGGTGCTCGCACACGGAATGACGTCACCACTTCGCGAGATGACGGCAGCGGCCAAGGCTATGGCGCGTGGCGACTATTCCCGTCGAGTGCGGGCGACATCGCGCGACGAAGTGGGCGAACTTGCAACGGCATTCAATCGAATGGCCGAGGATTTGGGTGCCGACGACAGGTATCGCCGCGAGCTGATCGGCAACGTGTCGCATGAGTTACGCACGCCGATCACCGCTTTGCAGGCGATGCTCGAGAACATTGTCGACGGTGTGCAGGATCCGAATCCGGAGACGATGCGTTCGGCTCTCGCTCAAACAGAACGTCTCGGTGCTCTGGTGGACGATCTGCTTGATCTCTCGAAACTCGAGGGTGGTGCAATGCCGTTGAATCCCAAGATGTTCGAGATGAAGCCGTTCCTGGACGAATTGATGTCGCAGCGTAGGGGAGGCGTCGTCATCGATGTGAGCCCTGCTTCGCTGAGCATCTCGGCCGATCCGGATCGCCTGCATCAGGTCGTGACCAACCTGCTGGACAACGCAGTTCGCCACGGCGGCAACGACGTACACGCAGTGATTCGCGTGCGCAGAGATACTGCGCACGCCGTCGTGATCGATGTCCATGACGACGGCCCGGGGATCGAGCCGGCTGCACGCTCCGAGGTCTTCGACCGATTCATCCGAGGGGGTTCCACGGACGGTGGCACCGGCCTTGGGCTTGCCATCGCGAAGTGGGCCGTCGAATTACATGGCGGCACCATTGCCGTTGTTGATGCGCACTCTGGGTGCTGTATTCGAGTGGTACTGCCGCAGAACTGAATTAACCGATTATCGACGGCCGCGCCCCAAACGGGGTCCGCGCCTGATTTGCCGATCCTGAAAGTAGGTCTGATAATGACTGCTCCGGTTGCTGTTGCACCAAAACCCAGTGCGCCGACCCCGCTGGTGCCACGCGTATGGCGTCGAGATCGGACGTCCATTCCTACGCGTCCGATGCTGATCGGATCGGCAGTGGTGGGTGTTCTTGCCGCTCTGATCCTCGATGTCGACACCATCGGGGTTGCCTACGCGATCGTGTTTGTCGGTGTCACGGTAGTTGTCGGGCTCCTCACACCGCCACGGTTGACTCCGATTCAATGGGGAGCCTGCGCCGGCGCACTTGCGCTGTTCGGTGTGGCTGCGGTCCGCGGTGCGGGATGGCTTGTCTTTGTGTGCCTGGTGGCAGCGTGGGTTGTGTTCACCTGGGTGTTGATCGGTGGCCGGACGTGGACAGGCATCGCGTTGGGAACGATCATGCCGTGGCGCGCTCCACTACGGGTGATGCGCTTTGCCCGGCGGAGAAACGCGAGACCCGGCGCAGCGCTGCGAGTGCCGGCCGTTCGTGTGGTGGCCGTAGGTGCCGTCAGCGTCGCAATGCTCCTGATCTTCGGATCTCTTTTTGCCAGTGCGGATCCGGAATTCGCGAAGTTCTTCGACGGCGCCGCTCCCTCGATTCGGGTCGATGAAACAATCGCTCACCTGTTGATCGGGGTATTGGTGGCTTTCGGGACGCTCACGGCTGTGTATCTACGGCGCCGAACGCCTGACGTCGACGCGCTTGCTCCCATGCCGGCGTCGCCGCTGCCACTGTGGGAGTGGGTGGTGCCGCTCGCGATGCTGAACGTGCTGTTCTTGGGATTTGTTGCGGTGCAACTCAAGACGCTGTTCGGCGGCGACAAACACGTCCAGGTCACGGACGGTCTGACGTATGCTGACTATGCGCGTCAAGGATTCTGGCAGCTGATGATGGTGACGGTGCTGACGTTGTTGGTGATCGCGGTTGCGGTTCGGCGTGTAGATCGCGATGATCGCCGATCGAGGGCACTGGCCCGGGGGCTGCTTGGCGCGCTGTGCACGTTCAGCCTTGTCATTGTGGCGTCGGCCGTTCATCGAATGTGGTTGTACGAGAACCAGTACGGATTCACGAGGTTGCGAGTGAGTGTCTTTGCCGTCGAACTGCTGCTCGGGCTGGTCTTTGTCTTGCTGATCATCGCGGGAGTGCGGATGTCGGGCGCGTGGCTGCCGACGGCTGTACTCGCCATGGCCACTGTGGGCTTGCTGGGCTTTGCGTTCTTCAACCCTGATGCGTACATCGCGGAGAAGAACGTCGAGCGCTTCGAGCAGGGGAAGAGCATCGACGTGAACTATCTGAGCACGCTTTCGGTCGATGCCGTTCCTGCACTTGATCGACTGCCGGAGCCGCAGCGCAGTGATTCGCTGTGGTACCTGAAACAGGAACTGCGCGGATCCGAAGATTCGTGGTGGGAGTTCAACAGTGCGCGCAAGCAGGCCAGGGAGATCCTGTTCGGATAGCCGCGCGCCGATTGTGCAGCCGCAGAGGTAGTTACCCCTGCGGCTGCACAATTGCCCTGCGGCCTAGTGCACGGCCAGCGAAATCTTCTCGCGCTCCTGCGCGGACACAACATCACGCGTCGGAAGCAAGTCGATGGTCACGCTGTTGAGTTTGCCGCCGTAGCGGAACGTGCCCTTCTCCGCGAATTCCTCGGAAACCGGGCTGCCACGGTTGATTCCGATATCCAGCTGCTCGTTCATGCTGAAGATCGCCCGGGTGGTCTTGTCGACCCTGCCCTCCGCGACAACCTCGCCGTCGACGCGCACCGTCGCGAGACCGCCTTTGCCGATACCACCGCCGTCGTAGTCGAAATTGACCGAAACTTCCTTGACGTCGGGGGACAGGGGCTTCTCGGCGCGCACGAAGGTACGGCCACCACCGCTGAAGTTGTAGCAGTACACGGGGACGGAATCGATGATGTACAGAGCGAATCCGCCGAACCGGCCACCGAGGCTGACCAGCATGCCGTCGGCGACGCTGCCCAGGTTGGCGGTCAATGCGTACGAGCGGTTGAAGAAGTTGGGTGCTGCCTTCTCGACCAGCCCGTTCATGTGCGGGTACAGCGTCAGCGATTTGCGGCCCATCATGGGATGCGGCGGACGTGATTCCGGTGTCGAATGCCGTCCGACGGTACGGTCGTCGAGAGGCAGCACCTGGTACTTGGCGGCCTCGACCAGGAACTTTTCCTTGAGTCGCGCGAGGATCTCGGGATGTTCGTCCGCGAGGTCACGGGCCTGCGACCAATCGACCGTCGTGTCGTACAACTCCCACTTGTCGTCGCTCAGCGACGTCAGTTCCAGTCCGTGCGTTGCCATCAGCCACGGGGCACGGTGCGCGGTGACTGCGGTCCAACCGTGATCGTAGATGCCGCGGTTTCCGAAGATCTCGAAATACTGTGTGGTGTGCCGCTCGTCGGCCGCTGGATCATCGAAGGTGTAGTTCATCGCTACACCTTCCATCGGTTTCTGCGTTACACCGTCGACGCTTGTCGGGGCCGGGATGCCGGCAGCTTCGAGGATCGTCGGGGTGATGTCGACGCAATGGTGCCACTGTTCACGGATTCCGGGATTCTCGATTCCCTTGGGCCAGTGCGCGATCAAGCCGTTGCGGGTTCCACCGTAGTGAGAGGCAACCTGCTTGGCCCACTGGTACGGGGTGTCGAGCGCTAGTGCCCAGGCAGCCGGGTAGTGCGGATAGCTGGTTTCGGTACCCAGTTCGTCGTACCGGGCGAGCACGTCTGCGGTCGCGGTCTTGTAGCCGTTGAGCCCGGCGAGGTAGTTGAACGAACCCTCCATGCCGCCTTCGGCCGAGGCTCCGTTGTCACCCATCATGTAGAGGACGAGGGTGTTGTCCAGAACGCCCATGTCCTGCAGGCGATCCACCAGTCGCCCGACCTCGTCGTCGGTGTGCTCGAGGAACGCGGCGTACAACTCCATGAGCCGGGCCGAGACCTTCTTCTGGTCATCGTCGAGCTCATCCCAGTGTGGAACGCCCGGTGCCCACGGAGCCAGGACGGTATCTGGCCCGACGACGCCCAGTTCCTTCTGCTTTTCGAGAGTGATCTCTCGCTGGCGATCCCATCCGTGATCGAATTCGCCGACGTACTTGTTCAGGTAACTGTCCGGAACCTGAAGGGGCGCATGGCACGCGCCGAATGGGAGGTAGCAGAACCACGGCTTGTCCGGGTCCATGGTGTTGACGCCCTCGACCCACTCGATTGCGTGATCGACCAGATCCTCGGAGAGGTGATAGCCCTCCTGCGGTGTCTTGGGCAGGTCCACCATCGTGAAGTCCTCGTAGAGAACCGGTGTGAACTGGTCGGACTCGGCGCCCAGAAAGCCGTAGAATTTGTCGAACCCTTCGCGTACCGGCCAACGATCGAACGGCCCCGCCGCTGTGGTCTCCCAGGTCGGAGTCTGGTGCATCTTGCCGAAAGCGCCCGTAGCGTAACCATTTCCCTGCAAAATGCGAGCAACGGTGGCCGCCGAGGCCGGCCGGGTTCCGTTGTATCCGGGTGCGGCGTTTGCCATCTCGGAGATGACACCCATGCCGACGCTGTGATGATTGCGGCCTGTCAGAGTGGCAGCTCGGGTTGGTGAACACAGTGCGGCCGTGTGGAATCGGCTGTACTTGACGCCGGTGTCTGCCAGGCGTTCAGCCGTTGGGGTACGGCACGGGCCACCAAAAGCTGAGGGGGCGCCGAATCCGACATCGTCGATCATGACGAGCAGAACGTTGGGTGCCCCGACCGGCGGGCGAATCGGCTCTGGCCGGGTGAATGGCACCTTCTGGTCTCGGTAGTCGACGGATGCGGCGACGTTCGGCGTCTCGGGGATGATCGGGATGGAATGACGATTCACAAGCGGGCTCCTGGCTGTATCGAGGCCGAGAATTAAGTAGATGACTTAATCTGCAGCGTAACTCCCGATGTCGCATTCAATGGCAAGTTCTCGTTGAGTGGGATTCGATCCCCGCTGTACGCCTTTGTTAACCCCCGGCGGTTAATAAAGGCGGACGGCAATTGGGGTTGCAGTTTTAAGGCACTGACTTATATGCTCCATCTCATGCCCAGCTCGTCAGATGCCAAGAGTGCAATGATCGCCGTCGCAGAACGCATGTTTGCCGAACGTGGCATTCACGAGGTGTCGATGCGCGATGTCGCGGCAGCAGCGGGGCAACGCAACAACTCTGCGGTTCAGTATCACTTCGGTGGTCGGGACGGCTTGGTGCTGGCCGTGTTCCGGTATCGGATGGGCCAGATCAACATTGCGCGTCTGACGTACCTCGACGACATCGACTCGAGTGGGCGTACGGATACGGTTCGAGCTTTGGTCGAGGCGTTCATTTACCCTCTTGCAGATTTCCTTGCCACTGCCGACGGATCGAACTATGCGCGGTTCATCGCCAGGGTCTCGCCCTCGGTCGATACACAAAGTGTCGAGTTCCGTGAGGTCAGCGAGGCGAACAACGAAGTTGTCTCGCGGCTGACACGGGCACTGAACCACCTCTCGCGTCGTGTCGCTGTCGAGCGGATCGACCTGATGTCCAACATGACCGTCGCCGCGCTTGCTGTTTTCGAGCAGCGGCGTGAAGAGGGAAATCCCGTGGTGAAGGCGGATTTCGACACAACTGTCGACCATCTGGTCGACCTCATGGTGGCGGCACTGCTGGCTCCGCAGAGTGAGCACACACGAACCCGAAGCAAGATCGCGCAGTCCACTGATGCGCGAGTCAACACGTAAATCGAAACGGAGCTATTTCCATGGCTGCACTCACGTCGTCTCGTACAGTTCAAATCGGCAATCACACAATCGAATTCGGTCCTCGCGGGATGCGTCGTAATCCCGAAGGTGTCGAGTCGATGCCGTACGAGCGTTTCACTCTCACCCCGGTCACACCGTTCATCGGCGCTGAGATCAGCAACATCGATCTGCGTGATCCGTCGGCCGAGCAGATCGACGACGTTCGTCGTGCATTGCTCGAATGGAAGGTTGTGTTCTTCCGCGACCAGAACATCTCGAGTCTCAATCACCGTGACTTTGCCAGCAATTGGGGCGAACTCGAAGTTCACCCACTGCTCCCACAGGGTGAAGTTCCGGCCGTGGTTCGATTCGAACGCGGCGAGGACAGCCCAGGCACCGAAAACATCTGGCACGTCGACGTGACCTGGACGAAGACACCGCCGCTAGGCTCTGTCCTGCGTGCGATCGATGTTCCGCCGGCCGGTGGCGACACCCTGTGGGCCGACATGGGCAACGCGTTCGATTGCCTTCCTGACGAGGTCAAGGAGCTGATCGACGGACGCGAGGCGGTCCACGACTTCGTTCCGTCCTTCGGCCGCAGCATGTCGCCCGAAAAGCTCGAGAAGATGAAGGAGCAGTACCCGCCGGTCCTGCATCCGATGGTGCGCAAGCACCCCGAGACGGGCCGCAAAACGCTGTTTGTGAACAGCCTCTTCACCACGCATATTCCGGACATGGATCCGCAGGAAGGCAACGACCTGCTCAACCTGCTGTTCGCGCAGGTCAAGGTTCCGGATTTCCAGTGCCGTTTCAAGTGGGCAGCCAATTCCATTGCGTTCTGGGATAACCGGGCAACGCAGCACTACGCGGCCAGTGACTACTTCCCGCATCGACGGATCATGGAGCGCGTCGCGATTCTCGGCGACGCACCCTTCTGATCTACTCCTGCGGAATTCGCACGACGCACCGGAAGCCGACGTGGCAGGTCGAGGACTCTTCGGACTCGCTCTGCCGCGCGGCCGGCCGGTAGCGCAGGCAGTAGTTGGGTGCACACAGATGTGACCCACCTTTGATAACTCGCAGCGGATAGGATTCTCCCGCAGCGGTTTCCGTTGCAAGCTCGGCGCGCGGATTGCGAGGGATACAGCACGAGGTCGCCGGTGCCAGATTCTTGGTGCTGTGGGCGTGGTCGGACGTGTAGTGATCCGCTGTCCATTCCCAGACGTTGCCGGCCATATCGAGGAGGCCGTAGCCGTTTGGGCGGAATTTTCCAACGGGAGCGGTGCGTTCGTAGCCGTCTTCGAGCAGGTTCTCCCACGGGAACTGGCCTTGCCACACGTTGCCACCGGGCTTTCCGCCAGGAGAGTCCTCGTCGCCCCACACGTAAGCCTTGCGGTCGAGCCCACCGCGCGCCGCGTACTCCCACTCCGCTTCGGTGGGGAGTTCCTTGCCGGCCCACTGGGCGAAGGCCTGCGCGTCGAAGTACGACACGTGTGTCACGGGATGTTTCTCGCGACCACCGACATTGCTGCTCGGGCCTTCCGGGTGCCGCCAATCCGCGCCGGGTGTGAAGGTCCACCACTGGGTGTAGTCGTCCAAGGAGACCGGTCCTGGCGGTGAGTGGAAGACCAGAGAACCAGGCACCAGCAGTGCCGGGTCGGCATCGGGGTAGTCGGCAGGATCGGGCGCGCTCTCCGCAGTCGTGACATGTCCTGTTGCTTTGACGAATCGTCGGAACTCGGCCACGGTGACGGCCGTCGTATCCATCCAGAAGCTGTCGACGCTCACCTGGTGAACGGGGCGTTCTTCCGGGTAGAAGTCCTCGGAACCCATCCAGAAGGTTCCGCCCGGGATCAAAGACATGTTCTTCGGGGGAGTGCTCATGGCGGCTGAGGGCGTCATGGTTTCAGCATGACATGCGGCCTGGATTGGGTGAAACGAGAATCCCACCTGGTGCCCTCGGCAGGATTCGAACCTGCGACCCTTCCTGTCGCGGGTTCAAAATTGAATGCAGGCAGTTTAGGCGGCGAGGGAGACGGACAACTCGCGCTGGAGCGAATCGGTATGGATCCGGTGCGCCGCGTCAGGGAAGGATCTGTCTAGGTGCTGGATGCGATCGTCTGATTGTCGGTGGGTTGTGAAGGTTCGATCTTGTGCCGTTTGACGAGTAGGACAATGGCGATGATGGGGTAGGCCAGGATTGGCGCGAAGGCGCCCACGTACGACGTTTGGTCCAACAGGATGATGCTGCCGCTGATGAGAGCAAAGTCGAAAAGTCCGTGGAGTACGGAGTTCAGGGCGTTACTGCCCGAAACTCGGCGTGTGAGGTAGAAGAAGTATCCAGCGAGGCTGACAATGATTGCTTGTGGGACAGCGGAAGCGCCGTGTCCGAAGACGTTGGAGAGGTGGACGGCGCCGAAGATGAGACTGGACCACAGGGCTACCTGGCCTTCGCGGAGTCCGTGGTTGCGCAGCATGGTCACTCCGATGCCGCGGAACATTCCTTCTTCGCCCCAGCCGACGAATTGCGTGGCAATTAGTAGGACAAGGACAAACAGCCAGCCTTTCTCTGCGAGTGCGCTGTAGTCGATGCCCACGAGGATCGCGACGAGCAGGATGGCAGGAACGACCCACACCCAGCGGTTCACCGGTCGGTCATCCTTGAGCACTGGACGCCACCAACCCAGAGCTGCGATGACGCCGTAGGTAAAGATGAGGGCGAGTCCCAAGGGGATCACCATCGTGAAGATGACTCCACGGGTGGTTAGTGTGTCGTCCTCGTTGCTCCAACCCGCGATGAGGCGGCCGCCGAACTGAATAATTGCCAGGTACGCGATGACGATCACTGCGAAGGCGACGTACGAGAGTTGACGCCCGGAGATGCGAGGCTGACCCTCGTGCTTGTGTATATCCACTGCCCAATGTTAGAGCGCAGATTGATTTGACGCGGGCTGACCCGCTCGGCAGGTCACGCCAGATTCGCCCCTTGTTGATCCGCCCAGAATTGCTCGTTATGCCGCGCCGGTAAGGCTGCCACGACCGAAAAGCCCCATCTCTCTGGCGCGGGATGGGGCTTTTTGTCGTGCAGTCCGAACTACTCGTCCACTCTGGCGACCGCAGGGAGGAACGCTCGAATGATCCCGTAGTTTGCCCGGAATTTCGATCCATCGCGAATGATCAGTTCGCGTCGTTTCAACTCGTTGAGATCTCGGGTTAGGCGGAGTTGCAGGTCGCGCACATGTTATGACCTGGATGAAAGGGCATAAATGTGCCCTCGGCAGGATTCGAACCTGCGACCCTTCCTTTAGGAGAGGAATGCTCTATCCCCTGAGCTACGAGGGCGGGGAGCTCATCCGTAAAGCATGAAAACCCTGTTGTACTGCGGTTTTCGCTTGCCGGTTGGGCTGGTGCCGCTACTTGACCGGTTGGCGCGGGGCCTTGGGCGTCGTAGCTGCGGTAGTCAGTGTAGCGGCACAACCCATACCGTGCGAAGCCGACAGGTGCCTGAAGTATTGGACCTGCTCGGGCGGCGCTGAACCTCAGCGGGCGGCGTCGGCAATCCTCAGGTCGATTTCCCGCGGACTGAGGAGATTGTCGAGTACCAGGACTGCGCAGCCGAGGATTCCCGATTGTGCTCCGTGGCTGACGGACACGATGTGCAGTGAGCGTGTGGCGAGTGCAGTTGCGTTGCCGTAGACCGATTCTCGAAGTCCGGCTAGGAAGAGTTCGTCGGCTTCGGCCATGTCGCCGCCGATGACAAGCACTTCCGGGTTGAGGAGATTGACGGCGCCGGAGATCACGTCGCCGATGAGGCGGCCGCTGGTACGGATCAACCGGCGTGCTTCGCCGTCGCCGTCGAGGGCCAGCCGAACGACGTCGCGGACGTGGCCGACGTCCCGGCCCTGGGCTTCGAGTGCATGTACGAGAGCCCAACCGCTGGCGACGGTTTCGACGCAACCCACGTCACCGCAGCGGCATTGGATGTCCTTGGCGGCAGCGGTTTTGGTGTGCCCGATCTCGCCGGCGGCGCCGAGTGAACCCCGTTGCAGTACACCGCCGAGAACGATGCCTGCGCCAAGGCCGGTTGAGGCTTTGATCATGAGTAGATTCGGTGCGCTTTCACGCCTTTCGCTGAGTTCCGCGAGTGCCATGACGTTGGCGTCGTTGTCGGCGAACAACGGCGCGTCTGTGACCGATGCAAGGTAGGGAGCAAGGGCAACACCGTCCCAGCCCGACATCATCGGTGAATCGAGACTGGCTCCGGCTGCGACGTCGACCGTCCCGGGGATGCTGAGCCCGACTCCGATGACTTCGGAAGGCGGGCGGCCGATTCGGGCCAGCAATGACGTCAGATGGTCGGCGATCTCAGGCATCAGTTCGTCGGGCCCGACGCCCACCGATTTGTCGATGTCTTCCGCGGTGAGGATGGCGCCGGACAGGTCTGTGACGGCCAATTGCGCACGCGAGCGGCCGATCGCGACAACCAGCACCAATCCAGCGGACTTGTCGAACGTCAAGGTGGCAGGCGGACGGCCACCTGTCGATGGGCCTTCGTCGTCGTCCGCGATCAGGCCGATCGACTGCAGCGCGCTTACCCGGGCAGACACCGCGGTCCGGGAAAGTCCCGTGAGTTTCCCGATTTCGCTTCGTGTGGTCGCGGAACCTGCGCGGATCAGCGAGAACACCTCGCCGGCTGTGGCGGGAGTGATGGGCGGTCGGGTCATACCTTCTATTCAAGCATTCTCTCAGCGTTACTTCAGGATGCAAAAGATTTATTACTTTAGTCTTTTGAAGACGTAAGTAGGTATTGTGAAAAAGCAGAAGTGGGCATAGGCTGTGTCTTGACTCACTGGGCACCGCGTTCTCGGGTGGGTCGCAGTACGAGGTCAGAGGGCGCACGAACCTAGGGGAGAACCCGATGAGTCGCACCGACACGCAGAACGAGATTGTCGACTTCGCGCGTAAATGGCAGAAGTTCGACGGCGGACCGGACGAGGACATCTTTGTCACCTTCGGTCTGGAGCCCCACGAGTACTTCCGGAGATTGAAGAACATCCTCGACAACGGCAACGCCGCACTGGATCCCCCTGCGGCGAGCGAACTCGCCACGGTGTGTGCGCACCGGTTGCGTCAGCGAGACGTCGAGTTGATCGGCCAGTAGGCCACCCACATTCTTCTTCATCGCTGAATCAAGTCCACAGAATCAAGAATTGAGGTCGCCATCATGCACAAGCACCTTCCGATGCCGAATCCGACAACTGAAGTGTGGGACTGGCAGATGCAAGGAGCGTGCCGCGGGCACGACTCGGCCGTGTACTTCCACCCCGACGGTGAGCGTGGGCATGCCCGCGAGAACCGCGAACTCAACGCAAAGAAGATCTGCTCCAGCTGCCCGGTTCTTCAGCAGTGCCGCGAACATGCGCTGGCTGTTCACGAGCCTTACGGCATCTGGGGTGGAATGACGGAGACCGAACGCGCAGAATATGTGCGATCGCTGCGTAAGCGCAGCAACCGAATGCCCGCGGTCGCAGTCGCGAGCTGAAGGTCCTTCAGAGAGGACGCGCTGTGACGCTCGTAGCCGGTATCGATTCCTCGACTCAGTCGTGCAAGGTCATTGTCCGTGATGCCGATTCGGGTGAATTGGTCCGGGAGGGACGCGCGACGCATCCTGCAGGCACCGAGATCGACCCGGCGCGGTGGTTGGAGGCCATGGACAGTGCGATTGCTGCTGCGGGTGGACTGAACGACGTCGCCGCGGTGTCTGTGGGCGCGCAGCAACACGGCATGGTGTGTCTGGACGGCGACGGCGATGTAGTGCGACCGGCGTTGCTGTGGAACGACACTCGTTCCGCGCAGGCTGCGAGCGAACTTGTCGACGAGCTGGGCGGTCCACAGGCGTGGGCCGACGCCGTGGGCGTTGTGCCGGTAGCCGCAATCACCGCGAGCAAGCTGCGCTGGCTGGCGGATCACGAACCCGGCAATGCGGATCGTACTGCAGCAGTGTGTCTTCCACACGATTGGCTGTCTTGGAAATTGGGCGGCGCCGTCTCGCTCGACGCGCTTGCCACCGACGCTGGTGACGCGAGCGGAACGGGGTACTTCGCGGCCGCGACGCGCGAGTACCGGATGGACCTGCTGTCGCTGGCTTTCCGAGATCGAACACCACAGGTTCCCCGGGTTGCGGCGCCGAACGAGAAGATCGGTATCACTCGATCCGGCGCGGTCATCGGACCCGGAACTGGTGACAATGCCGCAGCCGCACTGGGTTTGGGGGCGATTCCCGGTGACGTTGTCATCTCGATCGGAACGTCCGGTGTCGTGTCTGGTGTTTCGGCCGCGCCGACGCACGATTCGAGTGGCAATGTTGCCGGTTTTGCCGACGCCACCGGACTGCACCTGCCGCTTGTGTGCACACTCAACGGCGCCCGGATTCTCGACGCGACCGCGTCCATTCTCGGCGTCGATCACGACGAACTGTCTCGTTTGGCATTGTCCGCCCTGCTCGGGAGTGACGGCCTGGTGATGATTCCGTACTTCGAGGGTGAACGAACCCCCAACCGTCCCGACGCGACCGGGGCTGTGCACGGGTTTCGGCTCCAGAATTCGACGCCGGCGCATTTCGCGCGCGCCGCAGTCGAAGGGCTCCTGTGCGGCTTGGCCGACGGCGTCGACGATTTGGTTCGTCAAGGCGTCGAGGTGAAGCGCGTTCTCCTCGTAGGAGGCGGAGCGAAGTCTCGCGCTCTCTGTGAGATTGCGCCGGCAATTCTCGGAGTCCCGGTTGTGATACCCGATCCTGGTGAATATGTTGCGGAAGGCGCATGCAGGCAAGCTGCCTGGACGCTGCTCGGCGGCGAGCGTCCACCGGTATGGACAAAACCGGAGGAGATGCGCTTCGAGGCTGCACCGGCGCCGCAGGTTCGGGAACGTTACGCATCGCTGCGCGAACTCACCGAGGGTGTGTAGAGGCCAACTCAGCTAGGGTTCTTTCGTGGACTTGTTGGTAGGCATGGACATGGGAACGGCCAGCAGCAAAGGGGTTTTGGTCACCCCGGACGGCGTGGTCCTGGCAACCGAGCAGATCGACCATCAGATCTCGATGCCCAGGCCCGGGTGGGCCGAGGTGGACGCCGAGAAGATGTGGTGGTCCGAAGTGTGTTCGATCTCCAAACGTCTTGTGGCACAAGTTCCCAGATCTGCCAACGTTGCAGGTGTCTGTGTCAGCGGTGTCGGCCCGGCACTTGTGTTGTGCGACAGGGAACTTCGACCCCTTCGTCCGGCCATTCTGTATGGAATCGACAGTCGAGCATCCGCAGAAGTGGCCTCGCTGACCGAATTATTCGGCGAAAAGGCAATACTCGATTGTGGTGGCAAACTTCTCTCGAGTCAGGCCGTCGGGCCGAAGATCGAGTGGGTGCGCATCCATGAACCGGAGATTTTTGCCGCGGCGACTCGGTGGTACGGGTCGAATTCGTACATCGCCGCAAAGCTGACCGGTGAGTATATCCAGGATCATCACACGGCCAGTCAGTGTGATCCGCTCTATTCGGTCCGAGACTTCAGCTGGAAATCCGATTGGCTGGATCGTGTTCTCGGCCATCTCGAGTGCCCTCGATTGGTGTGGCCGAGCGATGTTGTCGGATTGGTACATGCTGACGCGTCCGAGCAGACCGGACTGCCCGTCGGGACGCCCGTTGTCGCGGGAACGGTCGACGCATTCTCCGAGGGATTCAGTGTGGGCGCCCGTCATCCCGGTGATCTCATGTTGATGTACGGATCAACGATGTTCCTGGTTCAGATACTCGAGAAGTTTCAGAGCAATCCGGCACTGTGGACAACCGCGGGCGTTCAGAAGGACACCTTGGCACTTGCTGCCGGAACATCCACTGCCGGAAGTCTGATCGAGTGGCTTCACAAGCTCACCGGCGATGCACCATTCGAGCAGTTGCTCGCCGAGGCCGCGGCCGTGCCCGCCGGCGCCGAAGGGCTGTTGATCCTGCCGTACTTCGCCGGCGAACGTACTCCCGTGTTCGACCCCAAAGCCAGAGGCGTCGTTGCCGGACTGTCATTGCGACACGGCCGGGGGCATCTGTTTCGGGCCACCTATGAAGGTATTGCCTTCGGAATCCGCCAGATACTCGAAATGTTCGGTGACACAGATGAACCCGTCCGGCGCACGATCGCGGTGGGAGGTGGCGTCAAGAGTCGCGTCTGGACACAGGCGATCAGCGACATCACCGGACACACGCAGTTGGTTCCGACTCAGACCATCGGCGCCAGCTACGGCGACGCTCTGTTGGCTGCGATCGGGACCGGACTTGTTGCGCCGGATACCGATTGGACGACTCTGTCGCACGAAGTAGTGCCGAACGCAGCCAACCGGGCGATGTACGAGGATTTGTATCAAACGTGGTTGACGCTGTATCCGTCGACGCGGGAACAGATCCACGCTCTCGCCCAGTTCGACTGCTGATCGCTCAGATCAGCCCGAACTTCCGCACCGCGTCGAGTAGCGCGTGCGGACGTTCGGACGTCGGCAGTGGATCGACGAGAGCGAACTGGCACCCGATATCGCGTGCGGCACCGTCGGCGACATCACTGTCTCCGATCATCAAGGTCTGGGCTGCGTCCACGTCGAGTTGCGCAAGTGCGTGCTCGAATATGGCAGGTTCGGGCTTGACCGCACCCACCTCGAAGGACAACACGAACTCGTCGACCCACACGTCCCAGCCGCGGTCGACAAACGCCGGGCGGATGTCGAAGGCGATGTTGCTCAAGACTGCGGTGCGAATGCCCTTCTCCGACAGTGACTTCAGTACCTCGCCGGTATCCGGGTACGGAGTCCATCGATCCGGGTCCACGAGCAACCCGTACAGCGCTTCGGCGCGACCGAGATCTGGCATACCGGACTTGCTCAACACGTCGAGGTAAGCCTGACGGTGCAGCTTCGGATCCCGGTCACGGTTCTCCCACGCGTACAGTCCCGCTTCGTCCATCTCGACGGTTCGCCCGACCGGAGCGGTCATCCGGCGCATCAGCTCGGTTTGAGCGTGCACGTCCATCGGCTCGCCGGCGTGATCGACAAAATGTTCGGCCCAGTCGGAATCTTCCTCGAGCCGGAAGAGCGTCCCCGAGAAGTCGAACAATGTTGCGGCGATATGCCCGTTTCGGGAGTCGGTGCTGTCAGTGTTCACCGACCAAGGTTATCGGCGCAGGGTTTCCGATGCGCATTATGCGGCGGGGCGCGCGTACTTTGGGAGGGCACATTTTCCGAAGTTCGTGTCGAAGGGCAGTGTTCGTCGCTCTCGGCCCGCGCCGAATGACCAGGGGGATTCTCCGTGTCCGACCACGTGAACCACGTTGACCGAAGCAAATCGGCGGGTGACGACCCCCACTTGTCGCGTCAGCTGTCCAATCGTCACATCCAGCTGATCGCGATCGGCGGCGCCATCGGCACCGGCCTGTTCATGGGTTCGGGCAAGACGATCTCGCTGGCCGGGCCGTCGGTGATCTTCGTGTACATGATCATCGGCTTCATGCTCTTCTTCGTCATGCGGGCGATGGGGGAGTTGCTGCTCTCCAATATGTCGTACAAGTCGTTCTCCGACTTCGCTGCTGATCTCCTGGGGCCGTGGGCGGGATTCTTCACCGGCTGGACGTATTGGTTCTGCTGGATCGTCACTGGCATCGCGGACGTGATCGCGATCTCGGGCTACTTCAAGTACTGGTGGCCTGGGTTGGCCGCGTGGATTCCGGCGCTGCTGACCATCGCTGCACTGCTCCTTCTCAATCTGCCGACGGTGAAGGCGTTCGGTGAAACCGAGTTCTGGTTCGCGCTGATCAAGATCATCGCCATCGTCAGCTTGATCATCGTCGGCATCGTGATGGTCGTCTCCGGGTTCACCGCGCCCAACGGCGCCACCTCCGGCGTCGACAATCTCTGGAACGACGGCGGCATGTTCCCGACCGGCTTCATGGGGTTTGTCGCGGGCTTCCAGATCGCAGTGTTTGCGTTTGTGGGTATCGAACTGGTGGGTACGACGGCGGCCGAGGCCAAGGATCCGGAGAAGAACCTCCCGAAGGCCATCAACTCCATCCCGATTCGTGTGCTGCTGTTCTACGTGGTCGCACTGACCGTCATCATCTGTGTGACGCCGTGGCGTGAGATCCAAGCGGACAAGAGTCCATTCGTCGCGATGTTCACGCTCGCCGGCTTGGGTATCGCCGCGTCGGTCATCAACTTCGTGGTGCTGACGTCGGCGGCATCGTCGGCGAACTCGGGCATCTACTCGACCTCACGCATGGTGTTCGGCCTGGCTCAGGAGGGCGACGCACCGAAGGCCCTCGGCAAGCTGAACTCGCGCAAGGTCCCCGCGAATGCCCTGATGTTCTCGTGCATCTTCCTGCTCGCGTCGTTGATCCTGCTGTTCTCCGGTGACTCGGTGATCGAGGCATTCACCGTTGTGACCACAATCTCCGCGCTGCTCTTCATGTTCGTGTGGACGATCATCCTGGCGAGCTACTTGGTGTACCGGAAGCGTCGCCCGCACCTGCACGAGGCGTCGAAGTTCAAGATGCCAGGCGGCATCGTGATGTGCTGGGTTGTGCTGGCTTTCTTCGTGTTCATCTTGTGGGCGCTGACCACCAAGGACGACACGCTGCAGGCGCTGCTCGTCACCCCGATCTGGTTTGTCGCACTCGGAATCGCGTGGGCGATTATTCGTCGCCGGCCCGCGCACCGCGCGCGGTACGAGGCATTCCGGGCAGAACTGGATGCGAGTCGACAGACGGACGAAAAATAGTTTGGTCAAGAACGTGTAACGGTGGCGGTTTCCTTGATCAAACTGTTACATTCGTCGGCAAGACAGAGGAGCGGGCTTCGTTCGAGGACTGCTGCAAGCCGACGACTGACAGGGTAAAAACTGTGGGAGACCACCACCGCACGGACAATTCCATTGCTGCATTCGAGATCGATCCAGACGCAGCGAGTGGACGTCACCGCGTTCCGTCGGCTGGCCCGGGCGCAGGCGTCAAGGCTGGTGTTGTAGCTGCAGCCACGGGCGCACTGCTCGTTGGCGCAGGTCAGATGGGTGCAGGCACCGCAGCGGCAGCCCCGGCCACCCAGAACATCGCCGGATTCGAGATTCCGCAGGGATTGCTTCCCGAGGGCATCGAGATCCCAGCCGAGCTGTCGAATCTTGGGCTCCCGCCGGCGGCGGGCATCGAGGTTCCCGAACTTCCCGACCTCGTGGCACAGGTGAACGCACAGGTGCAGCAGTTCACCGGCTCGTTCAACCCGGTTTCGTCGAACAGCGGCACCGTTCAGCCTGTTTCCGGAACGCTCACCTCCACGTTCGGTAACCGTTGGGGCGCACACCACGGCGGTCTGGACATCGCCGCCCCGATCGGAACTCCGGTTCTCGCGGCAGCATCCGGTCAGGTCATCGACGCCGGTCCGGCCTCGGGCTTCGGTCTCTGGGTGCGCATCCAGCACGACGACGGCGCAGTCACCACATACGGACACGTCAACGACTACCAGGTTGCAGTGGGCCAGCGCGTAGCCGCCGGCCAGCAGATCGCTACCGTCGGTAACCGCGGCCAGTCCACCGGCCCGCACCTGCACTTCGAGGTTGCGGAAAACGGCGCCAAGGTTGATCCGGCCATCTGGCTGAAGGCGCGCGGCGTGGCAGTGACCTGGGTGGACAACTCGTAGGGAAAATCTTTTGCGGACCGGCAGGGCATCGGAGTTAAATCCGGTGCCCTGCAGTCTTTTCATGCTCGGTTCGGGTTGTGGTCGGGAGTCGGCCGGTTAGCCTTGCGGAAGACGACCTTCGGTGGTTGATCGCGAAGGAGGGGGATCGGATATGGGCGCAGAAGTTCAAGCACGAATGTTCACGAGGGCCGACCGGCGGGTGTTCCGCAAGAAGGTGCGATTGTGCGTCGACGCCATGAAGCAGATGCTCGATCGCGGCGACTTCCGGGACGCAGTCGAGAAACCCGACCCGCTGCTGGGAATGGAGATCGAGTTCAACCTCGTAGCCGGCGACATGCTGCCGGCGATGTCCAACCTTGCAGTGCTCGACGCCATCGACGACGATGCGGTGTTTCAAACAGAACTCGGGCAGTTCAACGTCGAGATGAATGTCGAACCTGGCCCACTGACCGGCGACAACACATTCGAGCTCGAAGAAAAACTGCGCAGTTCACTCGCGATCGCGGACGCTCGCATCCATGAGCACGACGCCGAGATGGTGATGATCGGGATGCTGCCGACGCTCCAGCTCGAGCACCTCGACCGCGAGTGGATTACCGCGAATCCGCGCTACGAATTACTCAACGAGCAGATCTTCGCAGCGCGTGGTGAAGACATCGAACTCGACGTAGAGGGTGTCGCACTTTCCGGTGGGCCAGTGGAAGTGCTACGCGCCGATACCAATTCGGTGGTTCCCGAGGCGGCCTGCACGTCGATGCAGTTGCACCTTCGGGTTTCTCCCGAAGAGTTTGCGCCGCACTGGAACGCGGCACAGTGCCTGGCCGGGCCGCAGGTGGCGCTGGCCGCCAACTCGCCATTCCTGGCAGGCAAGGCGCTGTGGCATGAATCTCGGATACCGATATTCGAACAGGCCACGGACACCAGAACACTCGAACTCAAGAATCAGGGAGTGCGACCACGCGTCTGGTTCGGGGAACGCTGGATACATTCGGTTCTCGATCTCTTCGAGGAGAATTCGCGATACTTCCCGGCGCTGCTACCAGACGTCTCCGATGCGGATCCCCTGGAGGTTCTTGCGGCAGGCGGAATTCCGGAGTTGAAAGAACTCCAGATGCACAACGGAACCGTCTACCGCTGGAATCGTCCGGTGTACGACTGCTCGGATGGCAAGCCGCACTTGCGGATCGAGAATCGAGTGCTGCCGGCCGGGCCCACCGTACTCGACATCATGGCAAACGCCGCGTTCTACTACGGAACAGTGCGGGCGCTCGTCAACGCGGATCGCCCCCTGTGGTCGCAGATGTCTTTCCATGCCGCAGAAGAGAACCTGCACATCGGCGCCAAGCACGGGCTGGACGCAATGCTGTACTGGCCGGGCCTGGGCTGGGTCGGTGCGGACGAATTGATCCTGCGACGGCTACTTCCCCTCGCGGACGAAGGCTTGGCCGACTTCGGGTTGTCGAGTGCAGCGCGTGAGAAGTACCTCGGCGTCATCGAAGGCCGGTGTCTCAACCGACAAACCGGTGCGGCGTGGCAGCGGGGACGCGTCGTCGCCGGTGAGGCCGCAGGACTCGATCGAACTGCCGCTCTTGCCGAGATGATGCGGGCATATATCGAAAACATGCGCAGTGGTAATCCAGTTCACTTGTGGGACTGATTCGGGCTCGCTAATTCAACTCCCCATCAACAGTTTCGGGGACCTTGGTCATCGAAACAGGGATGGATTCGACCCGGAAACCATGTCGTAATTGCGATGGTTAGAGTGGAAGTGGCTCGATTACTTCTTACGGAAGGTGGGCACATGAGTTCACGCGAACACAACAATGTCGTCGTCGGAATCGACGGATCGGACACCGCGTCGACCGCGCTCCGGGAAGCTGCGAAAATTGCCGCGCAGCGAGAATTGCGTCTCGATATCATTCACGCGCTCGACTTTGCGCCGTACGGATTCGGCGGCCCGTACATCGACGCGGGTGGCGTGTACGAGTGGGTGGAAGAGGCCGGAAAAGCCGTACTCGGCGACGCCGAGAAGTTTGCCGCCGAGGTCGCCCCGACGGTCACCGTCCACACCGAGATGGCCATCGGTAGCCCGACGCAGTGGCTTCTGGAGAGCTCCGCGAAAGCCCGTCTGGTCGTCGTGGGAGCATCGTCGTCCGGAAAGGCTGCCACCGCGGTACTCGGCAACACCGCAGTCGGTGTCGCGAGCCACGGTAAGTGCCCCGTCATCGTTGTGCGCGAACGTGACGGCGTCGTACCGTCCGATGGTCCCGTCGTCGTGGGCGTAGACGGCAGTGCGCTGAGCGCGCAGGCTGTGGGTGCGGCATTCGAGGAAGCGGCGTTCCGCGGCGCAGAACTGGTAGCCGTCCACGTCTGGAGTGACCTCGGAACAGCAGCGTTCGAAGATCCCCGCGCTGCCGCGCTGGCACCGGCATCGCTCGAGGAAGAAGAGCATGCGGTATTGAGCGAGAATCTTGCCGGATGGTCCGAGAAGTACCCGGACGTCGTGGTTCGCCGTGAGATCTACCTCGACAACCCGCGTGGCCGCCTGCTCGAGTGGTCGGCTCGGGCGCAGCTTGTCGTCGTCGGTAGCCGAGGCCGCGGCGGATTCCGCGGAATGCTCCTTGGATCCACAAGCAACACACTGATCGCTTCCGCGCAGTGCCCGGTGATGGTGGTTCGTCCCGAAGATTCCTGATTTCTCGATGCGCCTGTGAGAACCTGCCCCGTTCATTTCGGTCACCGAATATGAACGGGGCAGTCACATGAATACGGCCTCATGTTCCGTAGTGTTCAGGGGGAGGTGTGCCTGGCGCACACATGGCAATCGTGAGGATTGGGGTTAGAACGTGCGCATCGGAATGGGTTTGAACTACAGCGGCGGATTCGCCGAGACTGTCGAAGAAGTCGGTGACCTCGAAAAGGCCGGTCTGGACATTGCGTTTGTCCCGGAGGCCTACTCGTTCGACGCGGTCAGCCAACTCGGATACCTGGCCGCGAAGACGACAACCATCGAACTTGCCTCCGGCATCTTCCAGATCTACACCCGCACGCCGTCGCTTACCGCGATGACTGCCGCCGGCCTCGACTTCGTCTCCAACGGACGATTTGTCATGGGCCTTGGCGCGTCCGGCCCACAGGTGATCGAAGGTTTCCACGGCGTCAAGTACGACGCCCCTCTCGGCCGTACTCGCGAGGTCGTCGAAATCTGCCGCCAGGTATGGCGTCGGGAAAAGGTCGAGTACCAGGGCAAGTACTACCAGGTGCCGCTGCCCGCCGAGAAGGGCACCGGCCTGGGCAAGCCGCTCAAGCTCATCAACCATCCCGTTCGCGAGCGCATCCCGATCCTCATCGCTTCCCTCGGCCCGAAGAACGTCGAACTCACCGCCGAGATCGCGGAAGGGTGGGAGCCGATTTTCTACCACCCTGAGAAAGCGGCAAGCGTGTGGGGCGAGCCCCTCGCCAAGGGCAAGGCGAAGCGCGACCCCAGCCTCGGTGAACTGCAGGTATATGCCTCCCCGGCGCTGGCCATCGGCGACGACGTCGACCACATGCTCGACTGGGTGCGTCCCAGCATCGCCCTCTACATCGGCGGCATGGGAGCCAAGGGAAAGAACTTCTACAACGATCTTGCCGTCCGCTACGGCTACGCCGAAGCCGCCGAGAAGATCCAAGATCTCTACCTTGCAGGCAAGAAAGAAGAAGCCGCGGCAGCAGTGCCGGACGACCTCGTCCGTGCAGTCTCGCTCATCGGTCCCGAAAGCTACGTCCGTGAACGTGTCGCCGCATTTGCAGAATCCGGCGTCACCACCCTCAACGTCACCCCGTTGGCGGCTGATCGCGCCGGACGTGTCGGCCTGATCGAGAAGTTCCGGAACATTTGTGATTAACCGCTGTGCGCCTTTATTGACCCCCGCGGTTAATAAAGGCGCACAGCAGATGTCCGATTCGGGACCTGTCGTAGCGGATAAAACGTATTTATCGCACTTGGGCAATAGTGTGGGAGCAATAGTGTGGAGGCAGATAGAGTTCTGTAGTCGATCCTGAAGGGACGAAAATGAGTGCAATCCAACCAGTTGTCGTAGCTGTGGACGGTTCCGAGGCGGCGTCGTCGGCCGTTGTGTGGGCCGCACGCACCGCCGCTGTGTTGGGGCGTCCGCTGCATATTGCAACGGTGGTGCACATTCCGGCCTTCTATTATTCCGAGCCGTATCTGGCCGAGAGTTTCAAGGACGAACTGCGACGCACTGCTCGTGCCAGACTCGACAGCGCCAAGATCCTGGCCCACCAGAGTGTCGACGGTGATCTCGAAGTAGTCACCGAACAACTCGACGGCAGTGTCTCCGATTCATTGATCGAATTGTCCAAACGCGCATACATGGTTGCCGTAGGTCCGCGTGGGCACGGCGAATTCACCGGACTTGTCGTCGGTTCGGTGACGGTATCGATTGTCTCGCACGGTGAATCGCCCGTGGCAGTCGTGCGCGGGCGGACACTGGACGGTCAGCCGCCCACTCAGGGACCGGTTGTTGTCGGTGTCGACGGCTCCGAAAACAGCATCGAGGCCATCGAGCACGCATTCGAGCAGGCGTCGGCGCGCGGCGCCACGCTGATCGCCGTCAACGTGTGGAGCGACGTGAGTGTGCAGCCTTCACTGGGCGCCACTCCGGACGACCCGTTGTGGAGCAGCATCCAGACCGGCGAAGAAGTAGTTCTGGCAGAGCAGTTGGCCGGATTCACCGAGCGATACCCAGACGTTGTGGTCGAGCGTGTAGTAGCGCGCGATCGCCCGGTGCGGGTTTTGAGCGAGTATGCCGAGACTGCGCAGTTGGTGGTGGTCGGTAGCCGCGGACGTGGTGGCTTCACCGGAATGCTTCTGGGCTCGACCAGTCGCGCACTTCTGCACACCGCAGATTGCCCCGTGTTGATCGTGCGCCACAGCAAGAACTGACACGGCTGGAACTGACACTCGTCAACTGACACCACAGTTGTTTCGATCGGCAATAGATTCTTGAAAGAGGCTTAGATGACTACGCGCGTGTTCCTGGTCGACGATCACGAGATCGTCCGACGCGGACTGTTCGATCTGCTCGGCGGCGTCGAGGATTTCGAGGTGGTCGGGGAAGCGTCGTCGGTAGGGGAGGCGATGGCCGTTATCCCCAAGAGCAATGTCGATGTCGCGGTTCTGGACGTGCGACTGGCCGACGGCAACGGCGTTGAATTGTGTCGCGACCTTCGCTCGATGCTGCCGAACCTGCGGTGCCTGATGTTGACGTCGTATGCGGACGACGAAGCGCTGCTCGACGCCATCATGGCGGGCGCGTCCGGCTTTGTGCTGAAGCAGATTCTGGGCACGGATCTTGTTGCGGCGGTACGCACCGTCGGCTTGGGTGGATCGCTGCTCGACAGCCGCGCCACCGAAGCGTTGATGGCGCGAATCCGCAGCGAACGCACCGCAGATCCGCTGGCGGAACTCTCCGATCAGGAACGCGCGGTATTCGACCTCATCGGTGAGGGCCTGACCAATCGAGAGATCGGCGCGAGGCTGTTCCTCGCCGAGAAGACGGTCAAGAACTACGTGACCCGTTTGCTCTCGAAGCTGGGTATGCAGCGCAGGACTCAGGCTGCCGTGCTGGCAACCGAGCTGCGCAACAAGTAGTTCAGGGCTTCCGCCGCCTCAGCGGTACCCGCCACACCAGGCGGGTGCCGTTCGGGCTGCGGTTGCCGATTGTGCATGTGCCACCACAATGTTCAGCGCGGCGCTCGAGATTGTGCAAGCCGCTCTTGTGGACGCCGACGGGGATACCTTTGCCGTCGTCGTCGATGGTGATGGCAAATTCGAGGTCGGCGGTCACGGAGATGGTGATCGTGTCTGCCTGGGCATGTCGCAGAACGTTGCTCAAACCTTCACGGAGCACGGCTTCGGCATGGGGGTGGATGCCGGCTTTCACGAGTGTGTCGATCGCTCCCGAGAACTGAACGCTCGGGGTGACTGCTGATTGTGCTGTGGCGTCACCGATTACGTCGAGGAGGCGTCGGCGCAGGCTGGTCGAGTCCGCGGTCGCGGGTGTCTGGAGATCGAAGATGGTGGTGCGGATTTCGCGGACGGTTTGGTCCAACTGCTCCAGCGACCGGGTGACGATGGCACGCGCTGAGTCGGGAAGATCGGAATCGGGCAAGGTGCTCTGCAGGCTCATGCCGCTGGCAAACAGACGCTGAATGACGTTGTCATGCAGGTCACGGGCAATGCGGTCACGATCTGCCAGGACCGACAGGAGACGCTGTCCACGCTGTTTCTCGTCGAATTCGATAGCTACAGAGCCTAATTCGGC
The DNA here is from genome assembly GCF_003023755.1 of Rhodococcus sp. AD45-ID. Lineage (NCBI taxonomy): Bacteria > Bacillati > Actinomycetota > Actinomycetes > Mycobacteriales > Nocardiaceae > Rhodococcus > Rhodococcus sp. AD45-ID. Next base: position 791,005 of record NZ_PYHL01000003.1, read on the forward strand.
CATCGACTCGATCCGGGTGAGTTCGTCCGAATCCCAGTGAGTGCTGGCGGAATCCGACGTGAGGAGGAGTGCGCCCACCACGCCGGATGCAACCGTCATCGGTGCCAGCACCGCGCTACCCGCTGTCGGGACCAAGTCGAGCAGAGAGCCCAATTCGGTGAATACGTGCAACCGTCGAGTCTGCCGTATGACGTCGAATGGATAGAGGCTCGCCGGGACTCGGACTCCCCGCGACGTCGGCCGGGCGCTGACCGCGGTGTGTACCTGCGCGTAGCCGTTCTCGCAGATCAGCACGATGACATCGTCGATGCCGGTCAACTCGCGCACACGGGTGGCGAGCAGTTGCAGACTGTCGTCGAGCGAATCGCCCGCCAGCAATCGTGACCGGATGGCAGACATTGCGGTGAGCCATCTTTCACGGGTCCGAGACTGCTCGAACAACCTGACGTTCTCGGCTGCGATACCGGCGGCGATGGCAAGCGCTTCGAGGATGACCTCGTCCTCCTCGGTGAACTCTGCCGCACCACGTTTCTCGGTGAGATAGATGCTGCCGAAAACCTCACCGCGCATCATGATCGGCGCGCCCAGGAAGCTGTCCATCGGCGGATGATTGGCGGGAAATCCGACAGATGCGGGGTGGGCGCCCAGATGCGGAACACGCAGAGTCTTGGGATCGTTCATGAGGACGCCGAGTACGCCGTGGCCTTCTGGGAAGTGTCCCATCGTCTGCCGCAGCGGCTCGTCGATGCCCTCGTACACGAATTCGGCCAGCCCACCGCCCGGTGCCCGCACGCCCAATGCCCCGTAGTTGCAATCCAATACAGTGGTTGCCGCAATAATGATGCGCTGCAGCGTGAGATCGAGATCAAGCCCGGAACCGACAACAAGCACTGCTTCGAGAAGTCGGTGGAGCGTCGGGATGTCAGCCTTGGAGTCGGCCAGACGCTCGAGTACTTCGGCGAAATTGCGTGTCGGGTTGCCCGAAGAGTCGATCATGCTCGAAGCATATCGCTCCCAGTGTGGTCACTCTTGGCGAGATCGGCCGTCCCACCACTGCTTCCAGTGATGTTCGATCTCGTCGAACTCGTCCGCGCTGAGATCGTAAGTGGCCAGAATGATCTGGAGTTCCTGCTGGGCGCGGTACGGAACCGTCGGCTTTGCCGCGACGACCAACAGTCCGGGACCAAGGTCTTCGATTGTCACTCCTGTTTGCAGCGAGCTGACGAAGTCGACAATGCCGTCGGCGTAGTCGCCGGGAGCAAGCGTGGCGGTGTAACGCCCGCCGGCTTCCACAGGAAGGGACGAGGCTCCGAGGATCGAGGCTGCGGATTCACCCGGAATCAGTGGGCCGTCGAGGTAAATCGTTCTGCGCTCGGCCAATCCGTGATGTTCGACGCCGAACTTCAAGAAGTGCAGAAATGTGGTCCAGCCCTCCGTGATGTCCTCGTACCATTCGTCGTCGGGCACCTGCGGCGGACGCGTCATCCGGACAATGGTTCTGCCGCCCTGGTCGATCAAGGCGAAGCGATCACCGTTACCCAGTTCGAGGGTGTGTGCGTCAGGGTCTGCGACCGCGGTGCCGTAGATCTGGGTGATTTCGTCGTCGAGTCCGTCGTAGTCCCACCCGAACCAGCGCCGAATGAGCGAAGGGTCGCGCAGCGCCGGCCACAGCACGGACGGCGCTGCTGCGATGGACACTTCGATCACCGTTTCGTTCACGGAGAACACGCTACCGGGGTCAACCGTCTGTCAGCCCTTCATAGCGACTGTCAGCAGAAAAGCAACGTCCTCGAGCGCTTCGACACTGTGCCGGTGGGCCGGAATGGTGAGGAAATCGCCAGTCGACCCTTTCCATTCGTCGCTACCGCACACGAGATTGAGTTTCCCACTCAGGACCAACAGCGTTGCTTCGCCGGGACTGTCGTGTTCAGCGAGGCTCTTGCCGGCGCTCAGCGCGATCACGGTCTGTCGCAGGCTGCGTTGGTGGCCACCATAGACGGTTTGTGAACTACGACCGCTGGTTGCCGACGCAGCCAGTTTCAATTGTTGACGGGCGAGGGCTGTCAGTGACTTCTTGTCCATCGAAGACCTCTCGGGTAGCGCGATCATCTCGGTGTCTCGAGTATGACCGACAGGCTGGTGAGGTGCCTCGTTATTGGCGGAAGTGGTCAGCGAGTGTATTCGAGCCAGCGGAAGCGCAACCCGGTCTTCTCCGACGTGTGCCAGGGCTCGTCGGACGTGAGGTTCCAATCGGGGCCGATCTCGGGAGCAACGGCTTCGCCGGTGATATCGAGATCGATCTCGGTCACCAAGAGACGCGTCGCGAATGGCAGTGCAGCCGAATATATTTGCCCTCCGCCGACAACAAAGAGGTCGCCGTCAGGCAATGCCAACGCCTCGTCGAGGCTGTGTGCGGCTTCGGCTCCGTCCGCTGCCCACTCCGAATCGCGGGTGACAACGATATTGCGGCGCCCACTGAACGGCCGGAACTTGGGTGGAATGGAATCCCAGGTCAACCGGCCCATGATCACCGGATGCCCCATGGTGACTCGCTTGAAGTAGGCCATGTCCTCCGGCAGTCGCCACGGAATCGTGTTGCCTGCACCGATGACACCATTGTTCGCCTGAGCCCAGATGAGGGTGACTGCGCGATCATTCATGATCAGACCGCGACCGGAGCCTTGATAGCAGGATGGTGCTGGTAACCGACTATTTCGACATCCTCGAAGGTGTAATCGAAGATGGAATCGCGCTTGTTCAGTTTCAGAATCGGAAGGTCGAGCGGGGTCCGGCTGAGTTGTTCGGTGACCTGATCGACGTGGTTGTCGTAGATATGGCAGTCGCCGCCGGTCCAGATGAATTCGCCGACGTCGAGACCGGCCTGCTGCGCCATCATGTGTGTGAGCAGGGCGTAACTGGCGATGTTGAAGGGAACACCCAGGAACATGTCGGCACTGCGCTGATACAACTGGCACGAGAGTTTGCCGTCGGCGACGTAGAACTGGAAAAACGCGTGGCACGGTGCGAGCGCCATCTGCGGAATGTCGGCGACGTTCCACGCGGAGACGATGATCCGACGCGAATCAGGGTTGGATCGCAAGGTTTCGAGAGTTTGCGTGATCTGGTCGATGTGCTCACCCGACGGGGTGGGCCAACTGCGCCACTGGACGCCGTAGACCGGGCCCAGTTCACCGTTCTCGTCGGCCCACTCGTCCCAGATGGAGACGCCGTGTTCATGTAGCCACGCCACGTTGGAGTCGCCGCGCAAGAACCACAACAGTTCGTTGACAATCGACTTGAGGTGCACCTTCTTGGTGGTGACCAGGGGGAAACCGTCGGCAAGATCGAATCGCATCTGGTGACCGAAGATGCTGCGAGTGCCGGTGCCGGTGCGATCGGCTTTGGGGGTGCCGGTCTCCATCACGAGTTTCAACAGGTCTTCATATGCGGTGGAGACAGTCACGGGACACAGTCTAGGGCACGCACGATAGCCTCGTTCAATGCGTGAACTCCTCGTGATCGGCGTCGGCGCCGGTGACCCCGACCAAGTGACGATCCAAGCTGTCAAGGCCATGAACAGGGCCGATACGTTCTTTGTGATCGGTAAGGGGAGTGAGAAGCAGGATCTCGTCGACTTGAGAACCGGGATTCTCGAAGAACATGTGACCGGTGAATACCGCGTCGTCGAGATTACCGATCCCCCGAGAGATCGGACACCTTCGGACTACGAAGGTGTTGTCGACGACTGGCATGACCGTCGAGCGTCGATCTTCGAGGAAGAGTTTGCGGCCGAAGCCGGAGTCGGCGCGATTTTGGTGTGGGGTGACCCGTCGCTCTACGACAGCACCTTGCGCATCGTCGAACGAGTGCTCGCGCGCGGCAACGTCACATTCGACTACACGGTAATTCCCGGTGTCACGAGTGTGCAGTCTTTGGCGGCGCAGCACCGCATCGTGCTCAACCGCATCGGCGAATCGATACACATCACCACTGGGCGCAAGCTCGCCGAAGGATTGCCGGACGGCATCGACAACGCCGTCGTGATGCTTGACGCGCACTGCACGTTTACCGAGGTTGCCGGGGATGACGTGGAAATCTGGTGGGGCGCGTACCTGGGCACACCGGACGAAGTGTTGATTGCCGGGAACCTGCGTGAGGTAGAAGACGACATCGTGCGTGTGCGGGCGGAATTGCGTGAGAAGCACGGCTGGATCATGGATACGTATCTCGTTCGTCGCTAGACCGCCGCGCTGCAGGCGGTAAGTATTTACCCAGGTGAAGTGCAACTGTCGGCGGACCGGCACCCTATGATTTGCCCATGACATCGTTCGGGGCGGATCGGTCGCATGAGATCCTGCCTGCCCCGCGCGAACGCGATCAGTCAGCACTGCGGTCGGCAATCGCTCTTCTGGTGCAGTGGTTTCGACGGCCGGATCAGTTCGACAGTTTCACCCGATACCTCGCGTCCAAGGGGCTGGAGGTGGCGGTGCGCCTGATCGTGATCGCGTCGTGTGTGTCGGTGGCGGTTGCCATGTTGTTGCTGCGTTTCAGCGAAGCGGGCGTCCACAACCAAGTCACGAGTGTCATCAACGCGGGGATCATCGCCGGGACCGTCGCGATGATTGTGCTGTTCAGTCTGCTGCCGGCACTGACCCGTAAGTGGTCGTACCTGTTTGTCGCGTACGCGGAGCTCGGCGTAGTGATCGGTGTATTTCTGAACCGCGATCCGTTTATCGGTTTGATCCAATGCATCGTCTTCGTTTTGGTGGGCGGCTATATCGCGTATTTTCACAATGCGCGACTACAGGCCGCGCACATGGTTCTGTCCGGTGTGGTTCTGGTGCTTGTCGCTCGTCAGGTGGCCGTTTACGAGGATCCGGCGTTGGCGATCGCGTTGTCGTTGGTTGTCGCCACGAGCATCGTGGTCATTCCATTTGCCTGCCAGTTCGTGCTGTCGATCCTGGGTTCGGACGCCGAGAGTTCGGATGTGGATCCGCTGACCGGCCTGCTGAACCGGCGCGGACTACAGCGGTCGGTCGAAGAATGGGGGGTCACCGAAGCGAACTCCCGCGGATTGTCTTGTGTCGTGGTGATCGTCGATGTCGACAATTTCAAGACTGTCAACGATTCGTACGGACACGAACAGGGCGATATTGTCCTTCGCGAGTTCGCGGTGAGGCTACGTCGATGTGGAAGTAATCACGCTCTGTTCTCGAGATTCGGCGGTGACGAGTTCGTGTTGGTCGACATGATCGGCAAGCGCGCCGAACTCGAACTCGAGGAGAATCTGCGTCGGCACATGCGGTTGCCCGACAACGTTCCGGTGGTCACGACCAGCATCGGAATCGCAATTCCGTCGACTTCGACGTCCAGCTATGTCTCGGAAGTGGAACTCGCGGGATTGTTCCGACTCGCTGACGCTGCGATGTATCAGGCAAAGGCGTCCGGGGGTGACCGGGTCATCGTCACCCACACGCAATTGTGATGATTGTCGGATAGCGGAAGGTCGTGCAGGCTTATCCTGTTCGGGTGGGTGCAGCGGTCGATGACGGACATTCGGGTAGCAAAGCTACCGAACGGCCGTTTTCGTCTGCCGCGTTGCACCGAGTCGCGCCTCTGCTCGTCGACTGGTATCGACGCCCTGACCAATTCGAGTCCTTCACACGTTATCTCGCAGACAAAGGGCTGACCGGCGCATCGAGAACATTGGTTGTCAGCTCGTTGCTTCTGGTAATCGTCGTGATGTTCTTGACCAGATTCAGTCCTGCGGGTCCCACTACTCACGGGGAGCGCACCGCCAACCTCGTGATCATCGTCCTGACGGCGCTGATGGCCGCGATTCTCGCGACCAGAGGCAGGTTGGAGCGATCCTGGTCCTACGTGTTCGTGATTTATTCGGAAATTGGGATTGCCGCAGCGCTGGTGCTGTACTCGAATCCGCTAGCAGCATTGGCGCACAGTGTGATGTTCTCCGTGATCGGCGGATACATCGCCTTCTTCCACAACGCGCGCATGCAGACTCTGCATCTGTTGTGGGCGTCCGTCGTGGTTATCGGAGTTGTCGCGCGCATCGCCTATATCGAAAAGTACACCGATGTTCCGTCGTTGATCGCCATGGTCCTGTTGGTCGGCGCGGCCATCTACGCGATCCCGTTTGCGTGTCAGTTCGTGTTCTCGATTCTCGGAACCGATGCCTTGAAAGCGCAACATGACCCGCTGAGCGGACTCTTGAACAGACGAGGGTTGGCCGACGAGGTCGGATTGATGTTGCATCGGCCATTCGAGAGTTCCACCAATTTGGTTGTCGCAGCGGTGGATATCAATCGATTCAAGACGATCAACGACGAGTACGGGCACGACGTCGGTGATGTTGTGATCGAGAAGGTTGCCGCGAGACTGACACAGTCCGCCGGTCCGTCTGCGTTGATCGCGCGCATTGGCGGTGACGAGTTCGTCCTCGTGGATCGGTGCGACGATCAGGAAATCGACAGTCTCGCAGAGTCCCTGCGAAACATAACCGTCACCGGTCCCGAGCATCCTGTTGTCGAGTTGAGCGTCGGAATTGTCGCAGCGGCCGGTCCGTTCGGATCCCCGGATCGTGCGATTGCCGTCTACGGAACACTCCTCCGAAGCGCGGATCAAGCCATGTACACAGCAAAAGCACGACAGGAACACGCCGTCGTCGTACTGCGAAATCTGCAGTGAGTTTGTCGGTGTTCGGCGCTAGGGTGATGCCATGCCTGAACTGCCCGAGGTAGAAGCGCTGGCGGGATTTCTCCGCGAACACGCAGTGGGCGCTGTAGTCGGCCGCATCGACATTGCCGCATTGAGCGTGCTCAAGACCTTCGATCCGCCGATTGCTGCATTGCAGGGCCGAGACGTGACGGGCGCAGCCAGATTCGGTAAACATCTTGGGCTGGACTGCGATGGGCTCTGGCTCATCACCCATCTGTCGCGTGCGGGATGGATGCGTTGGCAGGACAATCCGTCGTTGACGCCACCAAAACCTGGCAAAGGTCCGTTGGCGCTTCGAGTTCATTTCTTCACGCCGGAGGGGCTCACTCCTGCTTGCGATCTCACCGAAGCCGGCACGAAAAAACGCCTGGCAGTGTGGATAGTGGCGGACCCGCTGGAGGTGCCGGGGATCGCTCGTCTTGGACCCGACGCCATGGCCGTCACCGAAGCGGAATTTGCCGAGATACTTGGTGGTACCTCCGCCCGGATCAAGAATGCGATAGTCGACCAGTCTCTCCTCGCCGGCGTCGGGAATGCCTACTCCGACGAAATCCTGCACACGGCACGGCTTTCCCCGTTCGCGACGTCTTCTCGTCTTACCGCAGAACAGATAACAACGCTGTACGACGCCATGCGAACCGTGCTGGCCGATGCCGTCGAGCGATCGGTTGGGCAGGACGCGGCACGGCTGAAGGGTGAGAAGCGATCGGGAATGCGGGTCCACGCCCGCACCGGTTTGCCCTGCCCCGTGTGTGGTGATGTGGTGCGCGAAGTGTCTTTTGCCGAGCGTTCCTTCCAGTACTGCGCAACCTGCCAGACCGGCGGAAAACCATTGGCAGACAGGCGAATGTCGCGACTGCTCAAGTAGTGAACTGATCGGAGAGGAGTGTGACGAACTCCCGGGCCAGTGACGATGAGTGGGCCGGGTCGGTAATGGCATGGACCACCCGGTGCGGAGCATCGGCGATCGGCACACAGACCAATTCGGGATGCGGGGCGCTCATCGACTCCGGCAGCAAGCCGACGCCCAGGCCGTTGACTGTCAGGGAACAGATGAGGTCGACGGAATTCGCTTCGTACGTGCGTCCCCGTGGAACCCGCGATTCCGCAAATGCCTGATCGGTTTGGACCCGGGCCTCGCTGCCCGACGCGAAGTCCACGAGCGGGACGTCTCGCAGATCGTCGAGTCGGATGGACGGCAGTGTGCTGAAAGGGTGACCGTCCGGCACAAACGCGGCAGTCGACTCGCTCCACAACGGGGTGGCCGAGAACGTCTTGGGTAGTCGCCCAGGCGCCAAGCCGACAATTCCTACGTCGATAGCCCCCGATCGAACGCCGTCGATCACTACCTCGCTGCCGTAGGGGCGCACCGTCACATCGATGCCGGGGTGGCGCTGCGTCAGAGCTGCCAGTGCCTGTCCGACGTCGACGCGGCCCGCTGAGGAAATGACGCCGACAGTGAGTCGAACCTGCTCGACGTTGCTTCCCGAAACGTCGCTGACCAGTCGCGACACGGCACCGAGTACGTCTCGGGCTCGGGAGACGAACACTTCGCCCGACTCGGTCAGCCCGACATTGCGGCTGTTTCTTTGGAAGAGTTCGACACCGAGCTCGCGTTCGAGATCCCGTATCTGAGTGCTCAACGCCGACTGTGACACGTGGAGTCGAAGTGCCGCTCGACTGAAGTGCCTGTCCTCCGCAACAGCGAGTGCGTAGCGGATGTGCCGAAGTTCCATGACACCAATCTATCTGTTTTGAGGATTGATTCTGCAGATCTATCTATTGGACTGCAATCGGATGGCGGTTCATGCTTGAGCAATGATTTCTCACGACACGCGTCCACGGCTTGGACTACCGATAGTGCTGCTCATGGCGGCAGCAACGGGTCTGTGCGCGGGTGGCAACTACTTCAACCAGCCGCTTCTCGATTCCATCGCGGAACATTTGAATGTGTCGCCGTCAACGGCGGCTGCCACGGTGACTATCGCCCAGGTGTCGTACGCGCTCGGTTTGGTGCTTCTGGTGCCGGTAGGTGACATGGTCGACCGACGCAAGCTGACGGTTGGTCTGATGCTTCTGGCAGCACTCGGTCAAGCGATCAGTGGATTTGCTCCGAACTTCGCCACCCTGGCCGTGGGAATCGCTGTTGCCGGTGTCTTTTCGGTTGCCGCGCAGGTTCTCATTCCGTTTGCCGCATCGCTCGCCGAACCGCAGCGGTCCGGCCAGGTGGTCGGCACGATCATGAGTGGCCTGCTGATCGGAATTCTGTTGGCACGCAGCGTTGCCGGACTGCTTTCCGGACTGGGCGGATGGTCGACGGTGTACAAGGTGGCGGCGGTGTTGATGGTGATCATGGCTGTTGCCCTGTGGCGATCCCTGCCCACGGACGCCGGCCCACGGCCGAAGGTCAGCTACCTCGCGACCCTGCGTTCGCTCGGGAGCCTGGCAAAAACCCTGCCGCGGTTGCGTACTCGCGCCGCCATGGGCGGGCTCGCCTTTGCTGCGGTCAGCACGGTCTTCACCACCATGGCATTTCTCCTGGCCGGCGAATTCGGGTACAACGACACGCAGATCGGCCTGGTGGGATTACTCGGCGTGGCGGGAGCGTCGATGGCCACTGTCGCCGGGCGGTTGGCTGATCGTGGCAAGGCCCAACTTGCCACCGGTGGCGCCCTGGCCGTCCTTCTGTTGTGCTGGTTGCCTTTTGCCGTGGGTGGCACCCACCTCGTGTGGTTCCTGATCGCCTTCCTGCTCGCCGATCTTGCGCTGCAAGGAGTGCATGTCAGCAACCAGAACATCATCTACGCACTCGTCCCGGAGGCGCGGTCGCGCGTCAATTCCGTCTACATGACGACTTACTTCGTCGGCGCTGCCGTCGGGTCGGCCGTGGGATCTGTTGTCTGGAACGGGTACGGATGGTCCGGCGTGTGCGTCGCCGGCCTGGCATTCTCCGTCGCCACGGTAGCGGTGTGGATGGTCGACCGGCGGTTGGATGACCCTGTGCGCCTTTCCGGTAGCGCCCACTACCAGAAAGGCGCACAGGGCCGGAGGCTCTAGCTGGCCGGGTCGTACCCGAACTCGCGGAGCTCCTGCGAGCAACGGCAGGCCACTGCGATTTTCCTCGCCCACTCGACCGCGTCCTCGCGCGTCGGCAGCTCCAGCACGGTGAACCCGCCCGTGAGTTCGCTGCCCGGATAGATCTCGGTGCTCACCGACCCGTCGGCGGATACCAGCACGGGATCGACTTCCCCGTCGATTCCGCCGCCGAATACGTAGACGCCGGCAGCCTTCGCCTCCTCGATCACAGCGTGGGATTCGGCGGAGACGATCGGGAACTCCTCGTCGGTGAGCACCAGCGCTTCGCTCGGGAAGGAGATGAGGTATTTGGTCATGTCTCGATGGTGCCCCGCGGACGGGGCGGACATCAAGGGTTGCATCAACGGCACCGAGTGCGTCTAGCGCTCGGCAGTAAGGACATCAGGCTCGAGCCATTCAACGCCGAGGAGTTCGGCGAGACTGCGAAGGCCCGACTGGTCTCCACCCTTCAAACCGGTTACCGACTGAAGATTACGCAACATCGTTGTTGCAACATCCTCTTCCTTGGTGCCGACGCCAAAAGGGATGAGCCACGGGCACGTTTGGTAGTCGCGGTGTGATCGACCAAAAGTCTGCTCGGCGGCAATACCGGAGTACCGGGGTTGATGGAAGATCCCGGTGCGAGGCAGCGGTGACGCGTGAGTGCCGTCCGGCAATGCCTCGTTGGCATGCAGTGAGATGGACGTCGTGACGTTGAAAACGACAACGGGCGCCTCGCCGCGTTGGAAGCGAAGGCGTTGGTGCTCCTTGTCGGTGACCGCGCCAAAAATCTTGGCAACGGAAATCCCCGAGTCTTCGATCATCTCGACCAGCGGATCGCCCGCTGTTGACACGAATTCGACGGCCACCAGCACCTGCTTTCCTGCCTTGACCTGAGCCTGCGCCCACTGAGCGGTGGATTCGGCGCGGATCATGCCGGCCTTCTGCCGGTATCGCAGAACCAGCGCGCGGCCGCGAGCAATGTTGCGGCTTTTACGTGCCAATCCCATTTCGTACGCGTACTCGGCCCACTCCGTCTCGTACTGCGCGCGTTGAGAGGGCGTGAGGTCGATAGGCATACCGTCGAGTGGGACCGGCCCCCACGGAGTTCGGCGATGAATCATCAACGGAGGCTTACTGTTCGACAACCATCCTCGGACGGTTTCCAGAGCGCTCGCCTGTAGAGTCGGTGATTCCTTGGCTTCGGCGCTCCACGTCCACTTGCCGTACGACTTATCCAGTGGGAGGCCGGATTCGAGTAGCCTGGCGCCTAAGTCCGACCAGTACTCCGACGGCTCGTCGTGTAGCTGCGCGAAAAGTGGTGCGAGATAACGCTGATCGGCAGGAGTGTGACCAGGCGTTGCGGTCACCGACAGGACAAATGGCGACTGATCGTGACTGTTGGGGAAGCGGGCAACCTTCTCGAACGCCGCTGTGCGCTGAGTGTCGTTGCTGTACAGCTGGGCTTCGTCGGCAATGACAACCCCGAATGTGTACTTGGGGCGGCCGTTGCGGGCAATGAGCTTCTTCAGTTGATCGGGAGACATGATCAGCCAACGGAATCCGCCGTCGCCGACGGAAGCGATGGAGTACCGCCAATGCGGGATGGTGATCTGAGCGGGTCGGTCGACGAGGACCAGGATGCTGGACTCGCCACGTTCTTCGGCAATTGTCTTGGCCGCCATGATCGCAATGAGTGTCTTGCCCAGACCTGCGTTGTCGGCCAACAAGAAACCGCGTCGGCCGGCGCGGGCGGCGTCGACTACCGCAGCGGCCCCCGAAACCTGAACAGGTCTCGGTATTTTAGGGGCCGACGTCGGACGTTCTCCGGCGCCGCCATTGATGTCGTCCTCGACCCACTGCTGGTAGGAGAAGGGGAGTGCTTTGAACGGCAGTAGTTCGGTAGGAAGTTCGCTGCCCACCCAGGCATAGCTCTTCCATTTCTTCACGAACTGTGCGCCCGGCGCCGCAGTCCGGAACGGGACGTCGAGGAGCCAGACACGTTCACCCGGGCCTGCGGTGGGAACGTCCGGAGTTATGGCTGTCTTTCGTGTGGGCGTCTTTCGTGTAGCTGTCTTTCGGGTGGCTGGCTTACGTGTTGTTGCAGTTCGCTTGCGGGGTGGCATCAGGCGTCGGTACCGGTTTCGTCAGTGTTGAGATCATTGCCGAGATCACTGGTGAGGAGTTCGCGCAGCGTCAACGGGGGGCGTCCGGTGATGTCTTCCACCGCAGTGCTGATGACAGCGAGTTCTCCGTTTGCGATGGCGGTGTAGGTGGACACCCAGGCGTCAACTTCCCAGTCCGGTGCGTTGTACGACGCGCGGGATGCATAGGCCTCCTCGACGGTTTCTTCGTGGTAAACCGTCTCACGCCCGGTGACGTCGGTGATGATCGCTGCCACCTCGGCGAGGGTGAGCGCTTCCCGACCGGTGAGGTCGTAGGTTCGGCCGACATGCGCGTCGGGATCGGTCAGTACCGACGCGGCGACGCGGGCGATGTCCGATCGAGCAACCGCGCCGACCGCGCCATTGCCGGCCGGGCCCCGGATGACACCGTCAGCGCCGGCCATAGCGGGAAGGAAGTCGAGGTAAGCGCTGTCGCGAAGAAAGGTGAAAGACATTGCGGTGGAACGGATATGTTGCTCAGTGGCCCAGTGATCGCGGGCCAACGTGAAGGTGGCGTCCGGTGCTGCGCCGAGGTACGAGGTGTAGACGATGTGGCGCACGCCTGCGGAGACGGCAGCGTCGATGAAGGTGCGGTGCTGATCGAGACGGTCGGCACTCTCTGCTGCCGAGACCATGAACAAGATGTCGATGCCGTGCAGGGCCGCGGCGGCGCGATCGTGATCGGAGAAGGTGGCCTCAGCGCTCTCCGTACCGGGTAACTGGGGGAGTCGGCTGATCGAACGCGCGATCAGCCTCAGCGGCATACCGGACTCGGTGAGGATGCGAGCGACCTCCCCGCCGATATGGCCAGTGGCGCCGGTGACGGCGATGGTGCGTGAACGCTCGGACATGGGGAACCCCTTCGTTCTTGGTGTGTGTACATCTTGCCCTGTTGTCAGCGTCGGTGCTCGTATCCGATCCAGGCTCGTCGACGGTCGCCGAGTGGATCGCTCTCCACTCGGCTGATGCGGTCGAAAATCATGGTTCTCCGCTGGGCGCTCGTGTACACGGGCCACTCGGTACCCGGGCTACCGGTTCTCGCGAAGTTGATCCAATGTTCTTGCATCGCTTCGGTGACCGTCGCCAGGGACCGACGCCCACCGATCGCGGTCAGCGCACCGGTGAGGGCGTCCGATCGCCCGAACACGGCAAACAGTTCTGTGGCGTGGGTGGCGCCCAGTCCGACCAGGGTGAGGATGCGCGGCGCAAAATCGTAGCGGTAGCTGTACGTGGGGGCCACGTCGCAATGTCCTTGTGCGCACAGGACCATCGGTTCCCAGAATGTGATGTCGCCGCCGATGTCTGCGGCGGCGTAGCGGTGCGGATACGTCGGATAGGCGGCGAGTGCGCGGGCCTTCACGTCGGCCGAAACGTGCGAGAACATTTTCTCGATGCGGGCGGGATCGGTGGGAAGAATGTTGAGGAAACGTGGAAAGATTCTGCCCTCGTGGAGATTTGACCCGAGCATCAGTGGAACGGGATGAGATTTTCCGGCGGCAAAGACGTCCAGCGGATGTTCGGGGAGGACGTCGTCGCCCACAACAGGCGCGAAAGCACGGGTACCAGGTTCCTCGTCAGCGCCGCGACGCACAAGTTCGTCGCCGACCTCGACGAGCCGGCGAACCGGTACATTTCGTAGCCAGGCCGCGGGTGTCTTGGTCGGGGCTCCGGCAATGTCGAGGAATTCGCGTGCCCACCCGTGCGCGCGTTCTTTTCCGTATGCCGAAGCTGCCGGCGGGCTTTGAGCGATGGCGCGGGCAAACAACCCTCGCGTAGACGGTGTTGTCATCACAGTGGTGACGGCATTTGCGCCGGAGGATTCACCGAAGATTGTGACGTTGTCAGGGTCACCGCCGAACGCCGCGGCGTTTCGCTGGACCCATTCGAGTGCCGCAATTTGGTCACGTAGCCCGATATTCGAGTCGAATGAGTGCTCCGCAGTGGAGAATTCACTGAAATCGAGGTAGCCGAGCGCGCCGAGGCGGTACTGGACGGAGACGTAGATGACATCGCCACGTTCCACCAACGACGTTCCCCAGTACATCGGCGTTGACGGATTTCCGCCGTTGTACGCGCCGCCGTGAATGAACACCATCACGGGACGTGGGGTAACACGGGCCGACTCGGGCGCAAGAACATTCACGAACAGACACGACTCGTTTTCGGTGCTCTTACGCTGTGGTGCCGGTGAATCGAACTCGGTGGCCGAGCGGGTTCCCGCCCACGCGGCAACTGGTTGCGGTGCGAGAAACCGCGCCGACCCGATCGGCGGAGCAGCGTAGGGAATGCCGCGCCAGGTGCGGAGTCGACCAGTGCGGGTCTCGAGGTAGCGGCCCCGGATCTTTCCCGAATCGAGTACTACGTCAAGGTTGTCGGTCACGAAGAAACCTGATTCGGTGCGTAGTTGCGGTAGCCCGCATATCCGGACCAGGCGCGTCGTTGCTCGGCGCGCGGATCGGTGTCCACGCGAGAGATCGCGTCGAAGATCATCGTGTGACGCTGCGCGGCGTAACTCGGCCAGTCACTTCGAGGTTCCGCATGCTGTGCGAAGTGCAGCCAATGTCCCTGCATCGCCTCGGTGACGGCGCTGAGGCCTCGCCTGCCACCAGGAACTGTGAGGCCACGGCCGACGGCGCTGTCACCGATACCGAATACCGCAAACATTTCGAAACCGTGAGTGGCGTCGAGACCGACCCATCGCATCAGTGGTGGCGCAAAGTCGAAGCGGTAGGCGTACGTGGGTGCGTACTGCGCGTGTGCCTGCGCCAACTCCACCGACGGATGCCAGAAAGTCACGTCGCCGCCGATGTCGATTGCAGTGTCAGTGCTCGGGTATCCCGGATATGTTGCAAGGATTCGATTTCCGGCTGCGGGATCGGTGAGGGCGAACATCCTCTCGATTCGCGCGGGTGTTGTCGGGAGCCCGTCGAGGAACTTCGGGAAGAGCGTGCCCTCACGCTTGTTGGTGCCGATGATCAGCGGAACCCGATGTGCCAGGCCGCGACTGCACGCCTCCACCGGCGGGTGGGGAAGAAAATCTCCGTCGACACTGGGCCCGAACGGATGGAGCCCTGGTGTAGCAGCAAGAGCTTCGGCTCCCAGGCGGGCTCCGGCGCGGCCCAATTCACGAGCCGACGTAAGACGCAGAGCCTGGTCCGGGGTGGCGTCGGAGCCCAGAATGTCGATGAACCGTCGACCCCATTCGCGTGAGAGTGACTGGTTGGCAACAAGATCCGGTGCTGGGCTCTCCGCTATGGCGGCCGCGAACAATCCTTTGGCCGCCGGCGTCGCCAGCAGAGTGGTGACGGCAGTGCCGCCGGCCGATTCGCCGAAGACCGTCACTCGATCGGGGTCGCCGCCGAATGCTGCAATGTTCCGCTGCACCCATTGCAATGCGGCCACTTGATCACGAAGCCCGAGGTTGGCGTCGAAATGATGCCGAGGAGTGGAGAATTCGGTGAAATCCAAGAAACCCAGAGCGCCCAGTCGGTAATTGATCGATACGTACACGATGTTGCCGCGGGTGACGAGCGAGCGCCCGGAATAGATGCCCGTCGCCGAGGTGCCAATGGTATTGGCGCCCCCGTGGATGAACACCATTACCGGAAGGGGCTCGCGGCTGGGGTATTCGGGGGCAAGAACATTGAGTGTGAGGCAGTCTTCGCTGCTGGGCTGATACTTCCCGGGAGCCAGCGCCAAGCCCTTCTTGTTCTGGACCGACGCATCGCCGAATGCCGACGCGTTCCGCTCACCTCGCCAAGGCCGCACTGGTCGTGGCGCTTGCAGCCGCAAAGCTCCGACCGGGGGACGCGCGTAAGGAATGCCTCGCCACGCACGGAGTTTGCCCACCCGCGTGCCGCGCAATGTTCCGTCAGCTGTGCGTACGAGTAGACCTGGATTCGTCGGTGCGTCTGCCGCCATAGTCGCGACTATACGTAACTTCTGCCCCCGATTACCGCCGTGCCTCCAACAACCTGAGCCATACTTCGCTGACCGTCGGATACGACGGCACCGCATGCCATAACGTGTCGAGCGGGACCGCACCGACGACGGCAATTGTTGCTGCGTGGAGCAATTCCGAGACATCCGGACCGACGAAGGTTGCCCCGACGATTACGTCGGCACCACGGTCGATCACCAGTTTCGCGCGGCCTTCGTAATTGTCACGGAGCAGCGAGGATCCCGCGACGGCAATGTCGATCTCCACGACCTCGACGTCGATACCGTCTGCCCTGGCCTGCTTTTCGGTGCGCCCCACCCACGCTGCTTCGGGCGAGGTGAATACCACCTGTGGAACACGGCCGCTGTCAGCGGAGGCGATGAACCGTGGGTCGACCAGCGCGCGTCCCGCTGCTCGTGCGGCGATCACATCGCCGCACACTCGGGCCTGGTACTTACCCATATGGGTCAGCGGTGACCGGCCGTTGATATCGCCGACGGCATAAAGCCATTCGCCCTGTGCACACAGGTGATCGTCCGTCGGAACGTACGCACCATCGGTCAAACCGACGGACGACAACCCCAACTGCGCCGACGTCGGCGCACGGCCTGCGGCAACAATCAGTTCGTCTACCTCGATCACACCGGATGAGGTGTCGATGGCGACTGGCCCACCGTGAATGTTCCCCTCGCCCGTATCCCGGGCATCGGGGCGCGATACGGAATGGACGGTAGTCCCGAAACGCACGTCGGCTCCCCGTGCGGTGAGATGACGCGCAACCATGTCTCCGGCAAACGGTTCGGCAGATTTCAGCACTGCGTTGCCGCGTACCAGCAACGTCACCTCGGCGCCGAATGACAACAACCACGTTGCGCACTCCGATGCGACGACGCCGCCGCCGATGACGGCAACACGCCGCGGAACTTCGTGGAGATTGGTGGCGTCGCGTGACGTCCAAGGGAGCGCAGCCCGCAGTCCGGGTGTGTCCGGGACCGACGCGGTGGTTCCGGTGGCAAGTACGACGGCCTGGCGGGCGAAGAGCGTGCGGGTGCCGTCGACAACAACGGTCCGCTCGCCGTCCAGAACGCCGTGGCCTTTGATCACGTCGATACCGGCGGACTCGGCCCACTCGACCTGCGAGGAATCGTCGTGGTTGTGGGTGAAGGAGTCACGTCTGGCCAAGATCGCGTCGATGTCCGGCGGCGCGGCGGATACACCTGGCAACGCGCCCGCGTCGTCGAGCACCTGCCCTGGCCTCAGCAGCGCCTTACTCGGCATACACGCCCAGTACGAGCATTCACCACCGACAAGTTGGTGCTCCACGATGGCAGCGGTGCGGGTGCTTCCGGCTATTGCGTAGGCCGCGGCGTTCTCGCCCGCCGGTCCGCCGCCGATGACTATGACATCGAATTCTTCGGTCATCGCTCTACGGTATGCCGATCGGGTGGTGATGTGCAGGGTAACCGGTTTGTCGACTGACAGTCCGGTGTATCGACGCAGTGGTGGTTACAGTGACAGCCATGACGCGGCAGAAGATTCTGATCACCGGCGCAAGTTCGGGTCTCGGCGAAGAAATGGCACGAAGGTTCGCAGCGCAGGGACGCGATCTGGCTCTATGCGCCAGGAGAACCGAGCGGCTCGACGCTCTCCGGAAGCAATTGCTCGCCGAGCATCCAAGGATCACAGTTGCGGTGGCAGGGCTCGATGTCACAGAACATGATTCCGTTGTCCGAGTGTTCGGCGAACTTCGCGACCAACTCGGTGGGCTCGATCGGGTGATCGTCAATGCCGGTCTGGGTAAGGGCGCCAAGATCGGTACCGGCAAGGCATACGCGAATCTTGCGACAGCGCAGACGAACTTCGTAGGCGCACTGTCACAGTGCGAGGCCGCGCTCGAGATCTTCCGCACGCAGAACGCCGGACACCTTGTACTGGTGTCCTCGATCAGTGCAGATCGTGGACTTCCCGGCACCAAAGCCGCATATTCAGCGAGCAAAGCCGGGGTGGCCGCGCTCGGTGAGGCTCTCAGTATCGAATTGGCGCGCACGCCAATTCGAGTAACCACCCTGCTGCCAGGTTTCATCAAGACGGACATGTCGGCGAGTGCCGGCGACGATTCTTCCTTGATGGCTGAGCTCGACGAGGGCGTCGATGCGATGGTTGCGGCCATCGAAAAGGAAGTGACACGAGCGGCGCTTCCCGGACTGAAATGGCAGGGAATCGATGCTGCACTGCGGTTTCTGCCCAACTCGGTGACGGCGAGGTTCGTCTGATGAGTATCCACAAGTCGAACGGCAAGCCGCGCGTTGTCATTGTCGGCGGCGGATTCGGCGGCCTCTACGCAGCCAAGAAGTTGAAGAAAGCCGACGTCGAAGTAGTTCTGATCGATCGCGGAACCAGTCACGTGTTTCAGCCGTTGCTCTACCAGTGTGCAACCGGGCTCCTCTCCGAAGGCCAGATCGCCAGCCCACTTCGGCACCTTCTGGAAGACCAGAAGAATACGAATGTAGTGCTGGGCGAAGCAAAATCCCTCGATGCCGAAGCTCGGCTGCTGACCGCAAGCAGATTCGACGGTTCGACATTCGACCTACCGTACGACTATCTGATCGTGGCGGCCGGCATGCGGCAGTCGTACCACGGCCAGGACGACTTCATCAAATGGGCGCCCGGAATGAAAACGCTGGACGACGCGCTGGCCATCCGCCGCAGTCTCATTGCCGCGTTCGAAATGGCCGAATCTCTCCCCACTGCCGAGGAACGGCGTCCGTGGTTGACGTTCGCCGTTGCCGGCGGCGGACCGACCGGGGTCGAGATCGCGGGGCAGATACGCGAATTGGCGATGCACGCGCTCACCAACGAATTCAGGTCCATCGACCCGGACGAGGCGCGAGTGCTCCTCTTCCACGGTGACGATCGAGTGTTGCCGTCGTTCAACAGATCGCTGTCCGCAGCTGCCGCACGCACTCTCGCGAAGATCGGCGTCGAAACGCATCTCGGCGTGCATGTCACCGACGTCGGTGAAACCGAGATCGAGACCACCGACAAGAAGACAAAAGCGAAGCAGCGCTACGAGACCCGCACCATTCTGTGGACCGCCGGTGTCGAAGCCGTGCCGTTTGTCGAAGCGCTCGCCACGGCGCTCGGCGTCAAGCAGGTCGGCGGCGGCCGCATCGACGTCGAGGCCGACCTGACCGTGCCAGGCCACCCGAACATCTGGGTCGTCGGCGACATCATGTCCCGGGACAAGTTGCCCGGTGTCGCCGAAGTGGCTATGCAGGGTGGACGCTACGCGGGGGCGCAGATCGCTGCCCGCGTCGAAAACGGTCGACCGAACGGAAAGCCCTTCAAGTACCGCGATCTCGGTACTGCCGCCTACATTTCGCGTCGCCACGCACTCCTGCAGGCCGGACCGATCCGGATGTCGGGCTTCATCGGCTGGGTGTCCTGGGGAGTCATTCACATCGCGTTCCTCGCGGGTTTCCGCAACCGCGTCAGCACGGCACTGAACTGGGGCGTCACCCTTGCGTCGAAAACGCGCCGGGAACGCGCAATCACATTCGGCGACCCGGAAACCGCACGGCAACCGTACAACTGAGCGAACTGTCGCGGGATCCGACTACTCCGTGGTGAAGACGGGATTCCCGAATTCGTCGATCATGAACCACAGACTACCGACGGCCTGCCCCAACATGTCGCCGGGCACTTCATCGTCCAAGTATCGGTAGACCGGCTTGCCGTTGACCGTCACCTGGAACGAACCGTCAGGTCCCGGTACGGTACCGAGCGCCGCGTTGATCCCCTCGGTCACCGGAGAATCGGTGACAGACGTGACGGCAGGCCAATGCCGGAGGCAGCTCTCGTCGCACGAATCCCCGGTCGGGTGCTCCTCGTCCGGGTCGTAGATGTAGACGGTCATACCTTCGCCGTCGACGGCAATTGTTCCCAGTGGAGAGTCGGCAGTCTTCAGTAGCACCGCGTCGGCTGCGGCCGGCGGCGACAACGATGTCGGCATCACGGTGACGTTGTCCGCATCGGTGCCGGAGTCGGTGGCGTCGTACGAACAGCCGGACGCGGCAAGTGCGGCACTGGCCACAATCGCGAACAACCACTGTCTGCGCATGATCGCTCCATTCGAAGGTGGGCGCTACTGGCAGTGGGGGATACCCGCGAAGGGGCCACGGGAAACGTAGATCTTCCCGCATACTGTCACCGGATGTTCGACGTTGGTCGCGGCATTCACGGGGATGCCAGTTGCAGTTGTACTGCAACAACTTTCGGTATAGATGCAGCGCTGCCGCGTCGAATGGTGATCAGGCGCGTGGCTGTGGCGCAGTGTAGGTAATGCAGTCCGGCGGGACGGATGGCAGGCCTTCGGAGGACCTGAGCTTCTCGGCAATCGAGGAAAGCAGGCTCTGTGACTCGGGGGACAGATCTACGGCTTTACGTGTGAGGGAACGTAATTCGTTGTCATAGAATTCTTCCGCAACCGAACGGTCCTCATCGGGGATCAGTTCCGGATCATGGCGAGGGGTAGGTGCAAAGAAGTACTCGGCGTCGACTCCGAAGAAGTCGGCGAGTGCCAGCACTACCTGCTCAGACGGGTTGGTTCGAACGCCACTGCGCAGCTGCGAGAGATACGGTGTGGAAATTCGGCAGCCACGTTGGGAAAGTGCGTCTACAACTTGCGCATTGGTCAATCGGGGAGGTGTTACGGGGTACAGGGCGTTCAATCGTTCTCGGAACGAATCTGCCACGGTTCCTCCCATTTCCACGGTTCCTCCCTTCGCTTGTGACGTGTGCGCCACAATGTGCTGCATATTTCTGCGATTGCATAGTTATGCGAAGCAGATGTCACATAGTAGACGACTCAAAATTGGATGTTTAGAAATGAGAGTGCTTTTACCTGGGGATATTTGGGTTTTCCGGCTCTGAAAGCGTTTGTGGACAGTGTGATTTGCGACGCGAACTGACCGTTCGTTATCAGAATATTAAATCAGTACCTTCCGGGCGGTTTGTACTGATTTACGCTCTTATGCAGCTGATTTGGCTAAGTTACCGGCCAGTCTCTTGTGCGAGCATACCTTTCGGCTCTGCCAAGGCCTCGACTGGCGAGTTCGCTTGGAGGGAAATGAGCGCTACCAGGGGCGAGCGAAGATGCCGAATTTTTCGAGCGTGTTGCAGGCCAGCGTGCGCAGTGCCTGATTGTCGGCCGATACGAAGCTCACCAGCGACAAGGTGTACGTGGCGTGGTTGCGACTGAGGTATCCGGAGACTCGAGTTGATGTGTTGTCCAGTTGAGCGGCGCTCGCTCCAGGATGCACCGCGCGGAGGGCAAGCCCCGTAGTCCGGTGCCCCTCGAACTGGTCGATGTCGACCGTACCGATATTGGAGCACAAGGCATCTCGCTGACCAGGTCCGTCGGCAAGTCGATGAGCGACTCGGTCCGGGACGACCTGCAGGAGTTCGGCCGGGAAGCCTGCCGGACTCGACATCGGAGGAGCCTCGAACGCGTCACGGCACAATGTGCGAATCTGCGCGAGAGTGGTGGAGGGGGTCAACGGGATCGCGACCATCGCGACCGAATTGTCGACGGAATTGTCTCCCTGGTCAGTGGTACGCACGTTCATCGGAACGCTGAGCGTGACTGCGGCGGTTTTGTTCTCGGCTCGCGCTAGCTCGCCGACACATGCCAGGAACAAGCTGTTGGCGGTACCTCCGGAAGACGTTGCGACGTCATCCCATTGGTCCCGGTCGATTTCCAGAACCGCGGACGTTACCGAGTGTCGTTGGAAGCGCCGAGTGGCGGCGGCCGGTGCGGTGAAGCCGCGGAGTTCGGCTCTGCGCGCCGGACTGACGATCAATCCGCCCACCGCACGGGTGGTTCCGCGCAGAACGCGGCCAACGGTCGAGCGCGCGTCGGTGATATCCGAGTGGCCGGTGCGATCGATCGGCGGTGACGGTTTCCGCTGCATCGCGTCGCTGAGGGCGCCGATCAATCCGCGGGCGTCGGCAAGGACATGGGAACACGTCACGGAGACGACGGTTCCGCCGTCTGAATCGTAGGTCGCGGCGATGCGCCACCCCGGACCTCGTTCCGGGTCAACCGAGAGGAGGGCCGCAGCGTCGGCCCACTCGATCACCGAGTCGGCGGCGATGGGCTCCGAACGAAAACTGAGAGGGTAATGACGCGGGTCGGCGATGAATTCGGGCCGGGCGCCCGGAATTCGCGGCCTGCGCACGCGTCGGCCGAGCGGCCCGGACGCCACCCGTACACACAACTGCTCGAGCTCACTCGGATCGACGATGCTGTCGGTGCGCCATACGCCCTGCATCAGGATCGGCAAGCCGAGACCTCGGTGGGTCCACAGAAACATCTCGTCGACGACACTCAAGCGAACTCCCACCCCAGCAGTGTAGGCGTGGCACGTAGAGGACCTGCGGTTTCTGGCGGCGTACCCGCGATTCGGCGCATACTGGTTGTTACGCCGCGTGGTACGAAGGGCAGGCTGACATGGTCAGTGTCGAGAAGTGGGCTATGTGGGATTCCGCTATCGAAGTGGATGTCACGGAGGGTGCTGCACTGCCCACAGCACACGCGCTGATCGCTGCCGCCATCGAGGACACCGAAGCGCTGTGCGATCTCGGGCGCGGCGACGCCGAAATTCATGCCGTCAATCTGGCTCAGGGGACGCCGGTGAAAGTGACCCGGCGAATGTCGTCACTGTTGCGTTCGGCGCTGTGGGCGGCCCGTATGACGGCCGGTGAGGTGAACCCGCTTGCCGACAACTTCTCGGAGGACGACTCGATTCCGCCGGTCCACCCGACCCCTACATTCGAGGACGTGCAACTCGACGGCGACGTCGTGTACGCGCCGTGGGGAGCTTCGTTCGACATCACGGGAGTGGCAAAGGCGGACACCGTCGATCGAGCCGCGCAAACTGTTGCGGCAGAGCTGCAATGTGGTGTTGCGGTGCGGATCGGCGACGTACTTGCCACTGCGGGGCACGCTCCGGCCGGTGGTTGGCAGATTCCCGTTCCGGGCGGCGAGGACGTCGAACTGGCCAACGGGACGGCGATTGCCACTGCGCACGCCGCCGAACCGCCTTCATGGCAACCGCACCAGGATCGTCCGTCAACAGAATGGGCGCAGGTGTCGGTGATTGCCGACGACGCAGTGTGGGCGTACGCCGCCAGCCGTGCGGCGCTCGTGCGGGGGATAAGCGCCATCAAATGGGTTGAGCAGCAAGAACTTCGAGCTCGATTGGTGGATCAGTCCGGGCGTGTGTACACCACCGAGAATTGGTTCGGTCCGGACGCCGCCTGAGCGTTCGAGCCAGTTGCTCAGGCCCGGCCGCGCTGCTTCCGGTACCAGTTCACCAGGGCGTCGGTCGAGGAATCGCCGAGATCGCTCGGAGCCTCGGCCGACGAGAGTGCAGGCCCCAGTTCCAAAGCTTGGGTCTTGCCGAGTTCGACCCCCCACTGATCGAACGGATTGAGCCCCCACACAGCACCTTCGACAAAAACCTGATGCTCGTAGAGTGCGATCAACTGCCCGACCACCGACGGTGTGAGCTCCTTGGCCAGGATGGTGCTGGTGGGTCGGTTACCCGGCATCACCTTGTGCGGCACCAACTCCGGGGGTGTTCCCTCTGCCGCAATCTCCTCAGCGCTCTTGCCGAACGCCAACACCTTGGTCTGCGCAAAGAAGTTACTCATCAGGAGGTCGTGCATCGAACCTGTGCCGTCAGCCGTGGGCAGATCGTCGGTGGACTCGGCAAAACCGATGAAATCGGCAGGCACCAACCAGGTGCCCTGATGGAGTAGTTGGTAGAAGGCGTGCTGGCCGTTGGTTCCTGGTTCGCCCCAGAATATCTCGCCTGTCGAGGTTGTCACCGGGGTGCCGTCGGAGCGGACGGATTTGCCGTTCGACTCCATGGTCAGCTGCTGCAGGTAGGCCGGAAAGCGCAACAGGTCATTGGAATACGGCAACACGGCGCGGGACTGTGCACCGAAGAAGTTGGAGTACCAGAGGCCGATCAAGCCGAGAATCGCCGGCGCATTCTCCTCCAGCGGTCGGGTGCGGAAATGCGTGTCGATCTGGTGGAAGCCGTCGAGGAACTCGGCAAAGCGAACGGGGCCGACCGCACACATGACGGAGAGGCCGATGGCGGAGTCGACCGAGTAGCGGCCACCCACCCAATCCCAGAATCCGAACATGTTTACGGTGTCGATCCCGAACGCGGAGACTCGCTCGGCGTCGGTGGACACCGCGACAAAATGCTTGGCGACGGCGGCGACGTCTTCGTTACCCAGACCGGCGAACAGCCAGCGCTTTGCCGCCGTTGCGTTGGTCAGGGTCTCGAGTGTGGAGAACGTCTTTGATGCCACGATGAACAAGGTGGTCTCGGCATCCAGGTCGGCCAGCTGCCCCACCAGATCCACGGGATCGATGTTGGAGACAAATCGGAGGCTGATGCCCGCGTCGGCGTAATGCCGCAGTGCTCGGTACACCATGACCGGCCCGAGATCCGATCCGCCGATACCGATGTTGACGATGGTGCGGATGCGCTTTCCCGTGAATCCGGTCCACTCGCCGCTGCGAACACGATCGGCAAAGGCGCCCATCGACGTCAGAACCTCGTGAACATCGGCGACGACGTCCTGGCCGTCGACAGTGAGGGATGCATCAGCAGGGAGGCGCAGTGCGGTGTGTAGCACCGCCCGATCCTCGGAGGTGTTGATGTGATCACCCGCGAACATTGCGTCGCGACGCTCCTCGACGCCGGCCTCTCGAGCCAGCGCGATCAGCAGGTCGAGAGTCTCACGACTGACACGGTGCTTGCTGTAGTCGATGTGGAGATCACCGGCGTCCACCGTCAACTCGGTTCCGCGAGCCGGATCCTCGTCGAAGAGTTCCCGAAGGTGAACGGCGTGGAAATCGGCGTGATGAGCGCGCAGTTTCTGCCAGGCTGATGTTCCGGTGATGTCAATGCTCACAGTCATCGACTTTAACGGCCCGGTCTGGAAACTTCTGGATGAGTCTCGGCGGCACCCTGGCCTGCTCCGATCAGCCGGTCTGCGAGCAGGGCGGTGCGAGCTGCGGGGCTTAGTGTCCCAGGCGTCCGCGGCCGAGACGCAGGAGCAGCATTGCGAGCGTGTGACCTTCCTGGCCCAGCTCGTTGAAACGCTCGAGCACCTTCATCTCACGACTGTGAACCAGGCGCGGCCCCCCTGATGCCATCCGGGTACGACCGATGATCTGTGAGACCTCGGAGCGGCGCTTGATTGCTGCCAGGATCTCGGCGTCGAGACGATCGATCTCCTTACGAAGTTCGTTGATCTCAGCTTCGCTGCGCGGAACGTCGACGTCGGTCGGAGTGGAGTTTCCCTCGGGTGCCGTTGCCTGCGTGCTCATATGTATTCGTCTCCTCTTTCTACTGCGTGGATCGTGTTCTCAGCTCGGGTCGTTACCGATCCAGCGCCCTGACGAAAAATGCCCCGGATCCGAGTCGGACCAGAGGCAGGTGAGCTGTTCGAAGACTTCACGAGCACCGCGGTCCGGCGCTCGTAAAGTAGTGCCACCGCGCACCGACACTGCGGCAATCGCAGGTGGTTGCGGTGTTGCACAGGCTCAACATAGCGTCCAGTTTGCCATGTTCGGCATCCCAGTTCCAAGTGCCGCCACCGCACTCACACTCTTGTCGGTGGACGCCGGTAGCGTGGACAGACGATGAACATGTATCCAGCAGTCGGTGAGCAGGGCAGTCTTGACGGGCGAGACGGTCTTGACGGGCAGGGCAGTCTTTACGCGCAGGGCGGTCTCTTCGAGCACGATCACGATGGGCCCCAGCACGGTCATTCTGCCCAGCACGGTCATTCTGCCCAGCCGGGTGGCCGAGGTTCCGACGAGCTTCTCGAGGGTCTCAACCCGCAGCAGCGCGAAGCCGTGGTCCATGCCGGTTCACCGCTGCTGATCGTTGCCGGCGCAGGCTCGGGCAAAACCGCAGTGCTGACGCGCCGCATCGCATATCTGTTGGCCGAGCGCGGTGCCACTCCGGGGCAGATCCTTGCCATCACGTTCACTAACAAGGCTGCAGCCGAGATGCGTGAGCGCGTCGCGGCATTGGTCGGGCCGCGGGCCAACAGTATGTGGGTGTCGACGTTCCACTCGAGTTGTGTTCGCATTCTGCGCGCTCAGGCGGCGTTGCTTCCTGGGCTCAACTCCAACTTCTCCATCTACGACTCGGATGATTCGCGCCGGCTCCTGACGATGATCTCCAAGGATCTCGAGCTCGACACCAAGCGTTTCACGGCCAGATTGCTTGCGACGCACATCTCGAACCTCAAGAACGAGTTGATCGACCCAGAGGAAGCAGTCGCGGCCGCGGACAAGGATCCCGCGGAACTGCCCCGCCTGGTTGCGAAGGTGTACGGGATTTATCAGCAGCGCCTGCGCTCGGCCAACGCGCTCGATTTCGACGATCTCATCGGCGAGACTGTGGCTCTGCTTCAGAACTTCCCGCAGATCACGGAGTACTACCGTCGGCGCTTCCGTCACGTCCTCGTCGACGAATACCAGGACACCAACCATGCGCAGTACATGCTGGTGCGTGAATTGGTCGGCGGCGCAGGCGAATCCGACCATGCGGTGGCGCCGGCTGAACTGTGTGTTGTGGGCGACGCCGATCAGTCCATCTACGCGTTCCGCGGTGCCACCATCCGCAACATCGTGGAGTTCGAACGCGATTACCCGGACGCCCGCACGATTCTGCTCGAGCAGAACTACCGTTCGACGCAGAACATCCTCTCGGCTGCCAACGCCGTCATCTCCAAGAACACGGGGCGACGCGAGAAGCGGTTGTGGACCGATTCCGGTGAAGGCGAATTGATCGTCGGATACGTTGCGGACAACGAGCACGACGAAGCATCCTTTGTCGCCTCCGAGATCGACCGGCTGGTCGAGAACGGTGACGCAAAATTCTCGGACGTCGCAGTGTTCTACCGCACCAACAACTCGTCGCGTGCGCTCGAGGAAATCTTCATCCGCCTCGGTGTGCCGTACAAGATCGTGGGCGGCGTCAGGTTCTACGAGCGCAAAGAGGTTCGCGACATCGTCGCTTACCTGCGGGTACTCGCCAACGAGGACGACACGGTGAGCTTGCGTCGAATCCTCAACACACCGCGCCGCGGAATCGGCGACCGCGCAGAGGCCTGTGTCGCAGTGCATTCGGAGCATCGCAACATCAGCTTTGCTGCCGCGTTGCGGGATGCGGCGGAAGGCAAGGTTGCACTGCTCAATACGCGTTCGCAGAAGGCGATCGTTGCCTTCCTCGACATGATGGACGGGCTGCGCACTTTATTGCCGGCCGAATCTTCCGACGGCAGTGAGTCTTCCGAGCTCGGCGATATCGGTGAAATGGCCGAGGCCGTGCTCGAACGTAGCGGCTACCGCGGCGAACTGGCTGCCAGCAGTGATCCTCAGGACGGCGCCAGGCTTGACAACCTCAACGAACTTGTCAGTGTGGCAAGAGAATTCAGTTCTGATGCTCGAAATGCTGCCGGACTGATCGACCCGGACGACGAAGAAACCGCAGCGATGCGCGAAGGTGAACCCGATCCAGGTTCGCTGGCAGCGTTCCTCGAACGAGTGTCGTTGGTGGCCGACGCAGATCAGCTGCCCGACTCAGACGAAGGTGTTGTCACCATGATGACACTGCACACCGCCAAGGGCCTCGAATTCCCCGTCGTCTTCGTAACCGGTTGGGAAGACGGTCAATTCCCGCACATGCGGGCCCTCGGCGATCCGGCAGAGCTCTCCGAGGAACGACGCCTCGCCTACGTCGGGATCACCCGCGCGCGGCAACGGTTGTATTTGACACGTGCGATCATGCGCTCCGCGTGGGGTCAGCCGATTCAGAACCCCGCATCACGGTTCATCAGCGAAATTCCCGAGGATCTGATCAACTGGCGCCGCGAAGACCCGGGCACCGGCGGCGGGTTCGGAAGCGGTCGACCCGGTTACGGGGGCGGTCAGGGCTATGCCGGCGGTCAGGGTTATGGCGGTGGCTACGGCAATCAGGGTGGCCAAGGTGGCCGCGGGTACGGCAACACCTCTCGAAACGACTCTCCCGCACCAAGTTTCGGTGCTGCGCGAGGACGGAACAACAACCTGGTTCTTGCCGTCGGCGATCGGGTCAGTCACGACAAGTACGGACTGGGCACAGTCCTCGAGACCAAGGGCACTGGCCCGACCGCAACAGTCACCATCGACTTCGGCAGCGCAGGCAAGGTGCGTCTGATGCTCATCGGCGGTGTTCCGATGGTGAAGCTGTAGGGGCAAGAAGCTCTGGAAAGACTTTCGGCCCGCACCAGAGAAAAGGTGCGGGCCGAAAGTTTCGGTTGTGGTGAGCTCAGTCCTGCTCGATACCCAGGCTGATACCGCGCGAGGCGAGCCAGGGGAGGGGATCGATCTTGTTCTCGCCGGCGAGATGAACCTCGAAGTGCAGGTGCGGGCCGGTGGAGAAGCCGCGGTTGCCGACGGTGGCGATCTGATCGCCGGCCATGACCTGCTGGCCGACGGTCACTACCGAGGTGTCGATGTGTCCGTACACGGTGATGGTGCCGTCGGCGTGCTGCAGGCGAACCCACATACCGAACCCGGAAGCCGGGCCGGAGTCGATGACGGTGCCGTCGGCGACTGCGACGATGGGCGTTCCGATGGGTGCTGCGATATCGACACCGGCATGCAGGGTGCCCCAGCGGCTACCGAAGTTCGAGGTGAAAGTTCCGACAGCGGGGAGGACGAACAGGGGGCGTCGGGCAGCGGCTTCGCGGGCTGCGCGCTCTTCGCTGAAACGCTGTCCCTTGGCGAGGAGGTTACTGAACTGCGACAGGTCGGTCGGGGCGGCGACGTTGAGCACCTGGGGTGCGTCGGCTGCCGTGGTGGAGGACGCTGCGGCGGTGGGCGCGAACTGGGCTGCCTGTGGCTGTGCGGTGGTTCCGATGGTGGAGGACTGGTCGGCAAGTGCGACGTCCGAGTGCCCGACTGCATTGCCCGAGCCGTTGTCGACTACTGCCTGTCCCGCTGCGACTACCGCGCCGGCTGCGACTGCAAGAACTGCGGCGCGGCCTTTGAGTGCGGAGGGCGGGGTGGGGATGCGGTGAGCGCCGGTGCGACGAGCCGGGGAGGAGACATCTGCAGATGCCGGTGGCGTGAAGGTCGAGATGCTGTTCACGTCGGACTCGACGGTCTCGAAGTCTGCCGGGTAGGCGTCTACCGAGTCGGAATCTGACGACGTGGAGGATGCGGAGCGAGTGAACATAAGGGAAGAAATCTCAGAACTTTTGGTCTCGGTGTAACGCCGGGCCGAGTGCGTTGGATAAGAGGGCGTGACCTCGTCCGGTTCTGATTCTGTGAACCTGCTGGGCGTGAACTGGCTGTGTCGCATATGCCTGTTCGCTCCTTGGGGTTCGTGATCAGCCTGTGACTTAGCTGGAGTAACGGTAACGAAATGGTTGCGACACGTGCAACCTATACAGCAAACGAGTCGTAGTTTGTGACGTGGCTCACATCCTGACCAGGCAATATGTCGCTTCGGACAAATCGGACCAAGTATCTCGATTGATATCGGGGTGTGTCACAACCAGATCACCGACCTGCGCAGGCGCTACCGTCGAGCAGGTGTCGTCAACACTCCGAAGCTCGTCGGTCCACGCGCCCGGCGATGTTCGCACCGCTCGTCCATTCCCACCGCCGCTCGCCCTGGCCCTAGTTCTGGGGCTGCTCGGCGCGGTCGCGGTGTCGGCTGCGCCGATTGTCGACGTGGGGAGTGGACTCGGCGCGTCCGGTTCGATCGTGACCGCCTCGATATTTGCCGCGCTGTGCGCGCTCGTGATCCCGGCCGCTGCGATTGTGGTGGCGGGTCGTCACCCCGCTCTCTCGGGCGCGCTCTTGGCCGGTGCAGGCGCGCTGTCCTTCGGGGTCGCGATCCTCGATCTGCAGTTGTTCGTCGACGCGATCGACGCAAACCGCTTGGAACTTTTCCGTCCGATTTCCGCCGGAGTGATCACCGCCGGTGTCGGGTCGTACGTTGCACTCCTCGGGCACGCACTGTTGGTTGTTGCCGGAATTCTGGGGCTCGTGGTGATTCATCGTGAGTCCGAGCGTGACGGATACGGCAGCGCACATGCTGCCGAGTACGACGGCAGATCCGTAGGCGGACGCATCGGTGCCTGGCCGACGTCCGTATTGATTCTTGCTGCAGGCGCTTACGTGCTGTCGCTGTTCGCGCCCGCCTTCGATTCGCAGGATCCGATCTTTCTCGCCCGCTCCCTCGTGGACAGTCCCGCTGCCAGTGCTGTCGGAACCGCGTTGGTTGCCGTGGCCGTCTTGATCGTCACGGCATCGGCTCTGACGTCGATTTCGCCGTGGGTGGGCGCAGGCGGTGTTGTCGGCGCCGGCGTCGGCGCGCTGGGTGTCAGTGGCACTCGGGTTGTTGCCGGTCTGGCGTCCGGTGACCGGATCGGTGTCGGCGCTGGATCGATCGTGGGTGCTATCGCGGCGGTGGTCATCGTGGGAGTGGGTGCGGTGATACCGATTCTGTCGGCGCGGCGCGAGGCTGCAGCGGCAGAAGAAGCGCGGCCGGTGAAATCCGAAAATCAGGCGCCGTCCGGCGGCTCCAAGAAAGCGCGCCGAGCCGCGATGATCGAGCAGGCCCGCGAAGCGCAGGCTCACGTCACGAAGATGCACCGCATCGCCGGGGCGCTCGGAATTGGCGCCGCTGTGTCGGCCGCACTTGGCGCGTCGTTGCCCATTCTGTCCTTGCCCGGTGGACTCGCCGAACCGTCGATACTCGCGACCCGCATCGTCTTCGTCGCGGCGATCGTTCTCTTCATTGCGTCGCTCGGGCTGTGGATTCCTGGCCGCGCCGTTGCCATTCGGCCGGCCGTGGGAACGCTGTGGACCACCGTCGTCATGGGCATTGCGGCTGTCGTGCAACCAGCTGTCATCGCAACAGATGTTTCGGGTGTCGACCTTGGGGCCGGGGTGTACGTGATGGGCGTCGCCTGCGCGCTCGCGGCCGCGGCCGGCCTGGCGTTGTGGTTCGCCGGAACAGCGGAACGCGAGGAAATCGACACATCCGTGGAGATCGAGGCGAACTCCGTGGTCCGTCTCCTTGCCGGACTCGGCGGCGTACTTGCACTCGTCGGCACCGCTCTGCCGCTCTATCGCGGCGCAAATCACACCGCGGCGTCGATCACGCAATGGCCATGGGGCAGTGACGCGTGGGGGATCGACACCTGGGGTCAACTCCTCGTCGGAGTGTCTGTCCTGCTCGCGTCCGTCGTCGCCACCCGTTCCCGGCCACCGCGTGCTGTTGCGCTCCTCGTCGGATCGGCGGTCTCGGTGTCGATATATCTCGCCGCGGGACCACTGACGTCTTCACGCATACCGGACGCAACAGTGGGGGCGGGTGCGATCGCAGCGGCGACGGGCCTACTCTTGCTAGTCGTTGCTGCTTTCTTCAGTGCGCGAACAACGCTGTCGATGCATGCCGAGCGGCGGTGAGACCCGCGCTTGACAAATGGTGCGAAGTTGCGTTGCCGATCGGTGACGCCTGCCGCACCTGGCGATGTCGCGTGACATGGGCCACATAGCATGTATGCGGGCGCAAACCGAACGCAGCAACTGGTTAAAGTCCAGAACAGACCCGCTCCTACCCCTCGAGCGGGTGTCAACGCAGACGAGACGGTGAGCAGATGGATCTCTTCGAATACCAGGCGAAGGAACTCTTCGCCAAGCACGGAGTGCCGACTTCGGCTGGGCGTGTTACGGACACGGTCGCAGGAGCACGCGAGATTGCCGAAGAAATCGGCAAGCCCGTAATGATCAAGGCGCAGGTCAA
This sequence comes from Rhodococcus sp. AD45-ID, assembly GCF_003023755.1. NCBI lineage: Bacteria > Bacillati > Actinomycetota > Actinomycetes > Mycobacteriales > Nocardiaceae > Rhodococcus > Rhodococcus sp. AD45-ID. Next base: position 822,825 of record NZ_PYHL01000003.1, read on the forward strand.
GGTCGGTGGCCGCGGCAAGGCCGGTGGCGTGAAGTACTCGCCCGACGTGGATGCCGCAGTGGCAAACGCAGAAGCAATCCTCGGCCTGGACATCAAGGGCCATGTTGTCAAGAAGCTGCTGGTCGCAGAGGCAAGTGACATTGCCGAGGAGTACTACATCTCCTTCCTGCTCGACCGCACCAACCGCACCTACCTGGCCATGTGCTCGGTAGAGGGTGGCGTCGAGATCGAGGTCACCGCCGAGGAGAACCCCGACGCTCTCGCGAAGATCCCCGTCGACGCAGTCAAGGGCGTCGACCTCGCGTTCGCGCGCAGCATCGCCGAGGCAGGAAAGCTGCCCGCTGAGGTGCTCGACGCAGCGGCCGTCACGATCCAGAAGCTGTGGGAGGTCTTCATCAACGAGGACGCACTCCTCGTCGAGGTCAACCCCCTCGTTCGCACGCCTGACGATCAGATCCTCGCCCTCGACGGCAAGGTCACCCTCGACGAGAACGCAGCGTTCCGTCAGCCCGGCCACGAGGCATTCGAGGATCGCGACGCAACCGATCCCCTCGAGCTCAAGGCCAAGGAAAACGACCTCAACTACGTCAAGCTCGACGGTGAGGTCGGAATCATCGGCAACGGCGCAGGCCTGGTCATGTCCACCCTGGACGTCGTCGCATACGCAGGCGAGAACCACGGTGGCGTCAAGCCCGCCAACTTCCTCGACATCGGCGGCGGAGCTTCCGCTGCAGTCATGGCTGCCGGCCTGGATGTCATCCTGAACGACGCACAGGTCAAGAGCGTGTTCGTCAACGTCTTCGGCGGCATCACCGCTTGTGACGCAGTTGCCAACGGCATCGTCGGCGCACTGAAGACCCTGGGCGACGAGGCCAACAAGCCGCTCGTCGTTCGCCTGGACGGAAACAACGTCGAAGAGGGTCGTCGTATCCTCGCCGAGGCCAACCACCCGCTGGTCACGGTCGTCGCAACCATGGACGAGGCCGCCGACAAGGCCGCCGAACTCGCTCACGCAGCGAAGTAAGGGACTCACAGAACAATGGCAATCTTCCTCACCAAGGATTCAAAGGTCATCGTCCAGGGCATCACCGGCGGCGAGGGCACCAAGCACACCGCTCTGATGCTCAAGGCCGGCACCCAGGTCGTCGGCGGCGTCAACGCTCGCAAGGCCGGCACCACGGTCTCGCACGTTGCTGCTGACGGTTCCGCTGTCGAGCTCCCCGTCTTCGCGACGGTCGAAGAAGCAATCAAGGAGACCGGCGCAGACGTTTCCATCGCGTTTGTTCCCCCGGCCTTCTCGAAGGACGCCATCGTCGAGGCCATCGACGCGGAGATCCCGCTCCTCGTGGTCATCACCGAGGGCATCCCGGTCCAGGACTCCGCTTACGCTTGGGCGTACAACGAGTCCAAGGGCAAGAAGACGCGCATCATCGGACCGAACTGCCCCGGCATCATCACCCCGGGTGAGGCTCTCGTCGGCATCACGCCCGCCAACATTGCGGGCACCGGCCCCATCGGCCTGGTCTCCAAGTCGGGCACCCTGACCTACCAGATGATGTACGAACTCCGTGACTTCGGCTTCTCCACCGCCATCGGCATCGGCGGCGACCCGGTCATCGGTACGACGCACATCGATGCCATCGAGGCATTCGAGAACGATCCCGACACCAAGGTCATCGTGATGATCGGTGAAATCGGTGGCGATGCAGAAGAGCGCGCAGCCGATTACATCAAGGCTCACGTCACCAAGCCGGTTGTCGGCTACGTGGCAGGCTTCACCGCTCCCGAAGGCAAGACAATGGGCCACGCAGGCGCCATCGTCTCCGGTTCCTCGGGAACGGCTCAGGCTAAGCAGGAAGCTCTCGAAGCTGCCGGCGTGAAGGTCGGCAAGACGCCGTCCGCCACCGCTGCTCTCGCACGCGAGATCCTTCAGAGCCTCTAAGTTCGTTTCGCGGAGCGTAGTGCTTCGTGTTGAACTGCAGCTTGTCTGAACACAGCTTGTCTGAACTACAGTGCCCGCAATCAGGTTTTCCTGGTTGCGGGCGTTGTTCGTCACTGTGACATGTCTGTCGCCGGGCGGCTCAGACGTCGACCCACGTATCGCCTGCGGTTTCGAGTTGGCCGGCGCCTGAGGTGATCGATGCCACCGTCGACGCAAGGTGTTCGGGGTCGTGAGTGGCAAGTGTCAGAACAGCTTTCGATCCGTAGTCGGTCCCAAGGACCACAACTCCGCGGGCGCGCAGTTCGGCCTCGACGCGTCCGGCCTCCCCATGCCGAATTGCCAAGGTGTGCAACGTTCGTCGCTCGCGGCCGACCAGCGTGGCAGAATCCACCGCAACCGACACTGCGCCGGAATATGCGCGTACCAAACCGCCTGCGCCCAGTTTGATGCCTCCGAAATATCGTGTCACGACCACGATTACGTCCACGAGGTCACGCGCCTTGAGTACCTGCAACATCGGAATCCCGGCTGTGCCGCCGGGCTCACCGTCGTCGTCGGCGCGTTCGGACCGCGACGATGCGTCGTAGCCCACCACGAATGCCGAACAATGATGGCGCGCATCCGGATACAGTGATTTCTGTTCGGCCAGGAACTGTTTTGCGCCCTCGGTGTCGTCGATTCTGCGGAGGGAGGCGATGAACCGCGAGTGCTTCACTTCCGTCTCGACAGTGTGATCCGCGCCGGGAGCAAGAGTGAAGGGCATCTGCCCATTGTCTCCTGTCGGTGTTGGCGTGAGAAGACAAGGCACATAGGCTGGAATCGACAACCGTCCGTCCACGAGGGGAAGCCATGACGTTCACACCGCAAGGGTCAAATTTCGGAGGATCCTCGTACGGATCGCCGACGCCCCCGAACGCAGGCGGTGGGGCCAAGATCGGTTTCTTCTTGACCATCGCGGTAGCCGCGTTGGGAATCGTCAACTTTCTGCTCGGGTTCGCTCCCTTCACCTCGATCACGAGTTCCGGTGTCGGTTCCGACGTGAGCACCACGTCCAGCTTCTTCGAAACCAGTGTCTACGGACTCGGATTCCTTTTTGCCGGCGGTGTTCTGGCTGCGGTGTCATTGCTGCCGCAGCAACGCTACGCAGGGATATTTGCCGCGTTGTCCCTGGTCGGATATGTCTCGTTGGTGTTCACCGCGTTCAGCCTCGGTTCGACGGATTACCTCGACATCGGCTTCGGATGGGGATTGATCGTCGTCCTCGTCCTCGGCTTTGTGCAGACCGTCGTCGCAGTGGCCGCGTTCCTCTTCGACATCGGAATCCTCAAGGCCCCCGCGCCCAGGCCGGTAGCTCCCCAGGCCTTCGGTCAGGGCTACCAGCAGTACGGCCAGCCGCAGCAGCAGATGTACCAGCAAGGCCAGCCGGGGCAGCCGCAGCAGGGCCAGGCGCAGCAGTACGGGGCCCAGAGCCAGCCCTACGGACAGCAGTACGGTCAAACGCCGCAGCCCGGTTCGCAGCAGCAGGGATACGCGAGCGGCTACGGCGCGACACCCGCAGAAACTACCGACACGTCGGGCCAACAAGCCCAGCAGTACGGCGGGTACGCGCAGCCGACGCCCCAGTACCCCTCCGGGCAGCAGCCTCCGGCCGGGTACCCGTCTACCCAGCCCGCCCCTGCCCAGCACCAAGCGGGGCCGTACCAGCCCACCCCAGCCCAGCCCACCGGCTTCGAAGCTCCCGCAGCCCCCGAAACCGGCGAGAGCACAGACCCAGCGGCCGAGACTCGAGCTTTCGATTCTCGGAACCCCGACGAGCGTCAGCAGTAAGGGGTTTTCGGATTCGTCCCGGGCGGCGCGCCTGAGTGCGCGCCGCGATGTCGGGTGAAATCCTCGAGGGGATGAATTCTTTGACTGATCGAACACGACCACGCCCTTCCGCCGGTCAGCAAACACGAGGCCGCACGTCGCTGCGCACACCCACGCCGGAAGCAGACCAGACCAGAACACTGCTCACCGTGGCCTTCCGGTCATCGGGAATGGCGATCCTGCTGATCTCGGCCGTCGTAGTCGTGACGCTGGTATCGGCGAGTAGTGATCTGACCGGAACATTCGGCGCCATCGCAACGACGTGGCTGGCTATTCATCAAGTTCCCGTTGTCATCGACGACGTTCAACTCGGTGTGCTGCCGTTGCTCCCGACCGCACTCATGATGTGGGTGGTGGCGCGGCGATGTGCGTCGGCGGCAACACTCGCCGATACGCGGATAGCAGTAGCGCGACTGGTGGGCGCAGCCGTGGCGGGGCCTCTCACGGTGACCGCGATCTGCCTGGTCGTTGTTGCCGACGCGTCCGCTGCAATCCCGCTGTCGAGTCCCAATGCGTTGAGCGCGTTCGGTTGGGTCGCCGGAATTCACCTGGTAGCCGCGACGGTCGGCGTTGTTGTCGCGCACTGGCAGATCATCGAACTTGAGCTTCCGCGGTGGGCATCCGCCGCCGTTCGCCCCGGTGCCTGGACGACAACAGCGCTGCTGGCAGCGGGATCTATTGCCGTTCTGTGTGCGCTGCTCATCTCCTGGTCCACCGTCGGGGATCTTCTTGCCCGTGGCGGCGGTTTTGTCGGCGTGCTGGGTCTGACCGTGCTGTCGCTGCTGTACCTGCCCAACCTTGTTGTCGGTGCGGTCGCCGTCATGACGGGCGCAAGCGCCGATATCGGTGAGGTGTCCACCAGTGTGTTCGGCAACATAGGCGGCGACCTTCCACCGCTTCCGGTTCTCGGAGCCGTCCCGGCCGGCACGGGCGGAGGGTTCTGGCCAGTACTCCTCGTTGTTCCGGTCGTGATCGGGATTTATCTGGGACGAGACTGCGCACGCCGCGTCGGCGGGCAGGACGGAATCCTCACCGCCGTTGCCGCCGCGTTCATGAGCGGAACAGTGATCGCGCTCCTCGCCCTCGCCAGCGGAGGGGAGCTGGGGTACTTCGGTGCCGTCGAGGTGACCTGGTGGGCCGTCGGGTTCTTGACCTTCGGCTGGTTGGCGCTGTTCGGATCGATCAGTGCACTGATCACGACGTGGTTGCAGCATCGGGCGGTTCCTGCACCGGAGCCCACGGTGACGGCACCGCCGGCCCAGCAGGCTGAAACAGCTGAGTCCGAAGGCGACGACACGGACTCGGACACGGACACGGACTCGGACTCGGATTCTACGGATGAATCGGTGGACGAAACTGGTTCGGTGCAAGAGTCGGAGACCGAGGAGACCGAGGAGACCGAGGAGACCGAGGAGCCTGCCGAGTCTGCGGTGTCTGCGGAGTCTGCGGAGATCGAGGCGCCGGAACTCGCGGCTGAAGAAAGCCAGGCTGCAGAGGTCGAGGTCGACGCTGTAACCGTCGTCGAGGATTCTGCCGAAGAGTCTGCGACCGACCTGCCCTCACCGGTGAAAGACCCCAGCGACTAAGCTGTCGTCTGGCCGATTATCCGGCCACACCATCTTCTAGATCTCAGGAGTAGAGCGCTGACTGCCTCGGCCCACGACCTGCAGCAGACGACGCCTACTCGCGTCGTGGTTCTCGCGTCCGGAGCGGGAACCCTCCTGAAGTCGCTCATCGAAGCGTCGTACACCGAAAACTACCCCGCGCAGATCGTTGCCGTCGGTGTCGATCGTGACTGCGCTGCCACCGAACATGCCGGAGCCGCGGAGATTCCCGCGTTCAAGGTATCGATCAAGGATTTTGCCGACCGCGCCGCCTGGGACATGGCACTGACCTCCGCTGTTGCGCAGCACAAGCCGGATCTGGTGGTGAGCGCCGGCTTCATGAAGATCCTCGGACCCAGTTTCCTGGCGAAATTCGGTGGACGGATCATCAACACCCACCCCGCGTTGCTGCCCGCCTTCCCCGGCGCGCACGCGGTTCCCGACGCGATGGCGTACGGCGTCAAGGTCACCGGATCGACGGTGCATCTGGTCGACGACGGCGTGGACACCGGGCCGATTCTGGCCCAAGAACCTGTGGCAGTGCTTCCGGGCGACACCGAGTCGTCTTTGCACGAGCGCATCAAAGTTGTAGAGCGGCGGTTGTTGGCGGACGTTATCGCCGCTGTCGCTACACACGGAGTAGTTTCCGATGGACGAAAGGCCGTGATCCCCAGTGAGTGAACGCAAGGCTGTGCGCCGCGCTCTTGTCAGTGTTTACGACAAGAGCGGTCTGATCGAGCTGGCAACGGGTCTGCACGAGGCCGGTGTCGAGTTGGTGTCGACCGGCTCGACCGCGTCGAAGATCGCCGACGCCGGCATCCCCGTGACCCCGGTGGAGGCTCTGACCGGATTCCCCGAATGCCTCGAAGGTCGAGTGAAGACGCTGCATCCGCGCGTCCACGCCGGCGTTCTGGCCGACACCCGCAAGCCGGATCACCTCGCTCAGCTCGAGGAACTCGGCATCGCGACTTTCGAACTCGTTGTAGTCAACCTGTACCCGTTCACGGCGACGGTTGCTTCGGGCGCGACGCCGGACGAGTGCGTCGAGCAGATCGACATCGGCGGTCCGTCGATGGTGCGCGCGGCTGCGAAGAACCACCCGTCGGTTGCTGTTGTGGTCGATCCGGCCCGTTACGCCGACGTTCTGACGGCCGTTGCCGGCGGCGGATTCACGCTGCGTGAGCGCACTGTCCTTGCCGCGCAGGCGTTTCAGCACACCGCGTCGTACGACGTGGCTGTCGCGAGCTGGATGACCAGCACCATTGCTGCAGACGAAGACGGCTCGCAGTTCCCAGCCTGGGTCGGTGCCACCTGGAACCGCAGCGCCGTTCTGCGTTACGGCGAGAACCCGCATCAGGATGCCGCTCTGTACGAAAACCCGGCTGCTCCGGCAGGTTTGGCTCAGGCCGAGCAGGTGCACGGCAAGGAAATGTCGTACAACAACTACACGGACTCCGACGCCGCCTGGCGCGCAGCCTACGACTTCGCCGATCCGGCAGTCGCAATCATCAAGCACGCCAACCCTTGTGGCATTGCGGTCGGCGCCGATATCGCCGAGGCCCACCGCAAGGCGCATGCGTGCGACCCGGTCAGTGCTTTTGGTGGCGTCATCGCAGCCAACCGTGAGGTCACCGTCGAACTGGCCGAGCAGATCGCCGACATCTTCACCGAGGTTGTCATCGCGCCGTCCTATGCAGACGGAGCAGTCGAGGTTCTGCAGCGTAAGAAGAACATTCGTGTTCTCAAAGCTGCCGCACCGACCGCTACCGGCATCGAGCTTCGCCCCATCTCCGGTGGCACCTTGCTGCAGCAGCGTGACGTCCTCGACGCCGATGGTGACAACCCGGCTAACTGGACTCTCGCCAACGGCGAAGCGGCAGATGCGGAAACGCTCAAGGATCTGGAATTCGCTTGGCGCGCAAGCCGCTCCGTGAAGTCCAACGCAATCCTGCTGGCTAAGGGCGGCGCCTCGGTTGGCGTCGGCATGGGCCAGGTCAACCGTGTGGATGCTGCGCATCTTGCGGTCCAGCGCGCCGGCGATCGTGTTGTCGGTTCGGTGGCCGCGTCCGACGCGTTCTTCCCGTTCCCCGACGGACTCCAGGTTCTCTTGACCGCAGGCGTCAAGGCTGTTGTTCAGCCCGGCGGTTCCGTTCGTGACAACGAGGTGATCGAGGCTGCCAAGGAAGCCGGCGTCACTCTCTACCTGACAGGTGCGCGCCACTTCGCGCACTGATCAACTTCGTGTGAAGCGGGCCTCGACGTGAATGTCGGGGCCCGTTTTCTTTCGTCTCTTGCTTCTCGAGGTTTGTGTATCGGGTCAGGCAGCGTGGGTGTGTGTTCCCTGGAGTTCACGCGGAGTTCCGGTGATCACGACGCGGGAAGCGCCGCGGGCGCGGATCTCGCTGATCAAATCGCCAAGAGTCGCTTCGTGGGCCGCGTCGGAGTGCGAGAGGTCCAGTGTGACGGCGTAACCGCTCAGGTCGGAGGGCAGATCGGCATACGGGGGCGCGGTGGACAGTTGGTTGACTCGAAGTTTCATGTTGTTCTCCTGCATGTGAAAGGTAAAAGAAAAGGCACCCGAGGCTTTTGCCCTGGGTGCCCGAAAACGGATCCGATCAATCGGTGGATCATTCTCGGGGGACACCGCGCTTATGGCTGATGTGCTTGTGATTCATCGCCTTACCGGCCATACGATCTGCCGATGTGCCGGCGGAAAAAATCTGTACGGGGGCGGTGCAACTGCGCCACGAAAGCGCGGATGCAAAGTTCGGGTGAAGCGTCATCTGATCCGTGCCTTTCTCGTTCGGCGTAGCTGGTTAATGGATGACCGTACAGGACGCTGCCAGGGATTGCACCAATAAAAACCAACACAAACGTAAACTCCGTGTGACTTTTGTCCCGGCGTTCTGCGTCGCGCAGCTGCTCTTTGTGCAGGTCCAGTACCAAAAATGAAAGTCCCCTCGCGATGATTCGCAAGGGGACTTTCATATCGAAAAACAAGGCCGTCCGGTCTGTATGCAGCCCGGGGTGGCGGCTCAGCGGAGTGAGCGAACCCAGGCAGCAAACGGCTCGGCAAACTCGCTCGAGTACGGCAGGGGTGCGACGTAATCGGGGCCCGTCGAGTGCTCGTCACCGAGATCCTTGAGTACGAAACTCGCGTTCTTCATCCGTACCGAGGTGAGCGCGGTATGAGCGAGAGCCTCGTCGAGTGCCGCGACCTCGGCCGGAACGATCTGGATGTCCTTGGCCGAGCAACTGGTGAGGACCGGCATGCCGGCTGGAAGCGACGCCACCAGTGCAACCGGGTCCAGTGCATCTTCCTCGGCGAGAGCCTTGGCATTTGCGTACACCAGTCCGGCATTGCGGAGAGGTTCGGGAAGATCGTCGGGAACCGTGCCGTCACTGCGCAACGATTCGACTGCGCCGGCGAGCGCCACTCGAAGCTCGTCAGCCAATTCGACCGGCAACTGCCCGGCCCCGACAACCGCGTCGAGTTGCCCGTGAATCTGGTTGGTCAGAAGGTCGAGGAGCCTGATGCTCAGCGGTTCGACCAGAGCGAGTGCATGGACGCGGGAACCGCCGTGACCGGTGGCCACGGCAAGAGCCACCACCGCGCCGTCGCTGTGACCGATGATGATCAGTCGCTCGGCGTCGACGCCGGGTTGCGCTGTCAGGAAGTCGAGACCGGAAGAGGCCGCGTCGACGTACGTGTTGAAACCGAGATCTGCGATGTCGTCGACCTCGTACGGTCCCAAGCCGGTTTCGCCGCTGCCGATCTTGTCGTAACGCAGACTCGAAATACCCTGTTCTTCAAGGAGATCCGCGATGAACCGAAGCGTACCGATATCGCCTTCGAGGAGTGCGCTGTCGCCGTTGCGATCGGTGGGACCGCTACCCGCCAGGATGAGCGCGGCAGGTGCTTGTACGTCTGGAGTCGTGGCGAGGCGCAGGCTCCCGAAGAGGGTGACGTCGCCGGATTGAAACGTGATCTCGGTGTCGGACATGACGACCTGTCTACCAGGTTCGGATGTTCAGGCGGTACGCGCACCGCGGAGGCGGCGCAGGCCCCGCCAACTGAACCACAAGAGGGCGGCAAGCAGCGGAATGATCAGGAGCGGAAGGATCATCGCAATCAACGACGTGAAGAACGTCAGCACGTCCTCGACGACCGAGAGCACAGGGTTGGCGAGCCCACCGGTGGTTGCCGTACTGACCGCTCGCGCGCCGGTCTGCGCGGAGCTGAAGGTCAGTGCCGTTGGTGCCCCGACGATGATGGCGGCTATCCCCGCCACCGCAGGATCAAGATGACTGAACGCGGCCCAGGCCGCGATCACCCCGGCGATGGGACCGGTGACATTGCCGACTACGGATAGCGCGTTGTCGACAAAGGGAATGAGGTCGGCACCCAATTCGACGACCGCGGCGATCGCCAGCGCCACCAGAGCGCCGGTCGATCCGATCCACTGCATCGACTCGCCGACAGTGATCCCGAACAGCTCGAAATGGACGGCAGCGCTCAGCATCAGCAGCGGCAGGAACGTTCGCATCCCCGAAGCTGCGGCAAGGCCGAGGCCGAGCATGGCGGGTAAGACCCAGGTATCCATGGGTGGAGTTTAGGTCTGGATTTCATCGCGTACGGGTATAAAGGCACACACCAAACCATCGGAAAGGAACTTTCATGCCGACCATGTTCTTCCTCAACCTGCCCGTCAAGGACCTGGGCAAGGCCACAGCCTTCTACGAGGGGCTCGGGTACGCCAAGAACCCACAGTTCTCCGACGACAACGCGTCGTCGATCGTCATCAGCGACGAAATTGTCGTGATGTTGCTGGCAGAGCCATTTTTCAAGACCTTCACGTCGAAGGAAATTGCCGACACGTCTACGTCGACGGAAGCGCTGTTGGGTCTGTCGGCGGAGACTCGCGAGGCAGTGGACACCATCGTCGACAAGGCTCTGGCAACAGGTGGCAGCGCTGGAAATGCCACTCAGGACCACGGATTCATGTACTCCCGCAGCTTCCAGGATCCCGACGGCCACATCTGGGAAATCATCTGGATGGACCAGTCTCAGGTGCAGGGCTGACCTCGAATCTTTCTCGGCGCGCGGCGCAATCGCGCAAATGCTCGTAACTTGGTGTGGTGACTGTCGCCAAGACCCTCGGTGAGCTACGCGCCGCCGGACACGTGCAACGAAGTGTCAAAGAAGAAATTCGGGAGAACCTTCTCGCCGCGTTGCGGGACGGCCGCGATCCTTGGCCCGGCATAGTCGGGTTCGAGGACACTGTCGCTCCGCAACTCGAGCGGGCCCTGATCGCCGGCCACGACGTCGTCCTACTCGGCGAACGTGGGCAGGGCAAGACAAGAGTGCTTCGAACGCTCAGCTTGCTGCTCGACGAATGGACGCCCGTCATCGAAGGATCGGAGCTGGGGGAGCATCCCTACGAGCCGATCACGCCGGCTTCGATTCGTCGAGCCGAGGAACTGGGCGACGATCTGCCGGTGGTGTGGCGTCACCGCAGCGAGCGGTACTCCGAGAAACTTGCGACCCCTGATACCTCGGTCGCGGACCTGATCGGTGACGTCGATCCGGTCAAGGTCGCGGAGGGGCGCAGCCTCGGTGACCCAGAGACCATTCACTTCGGCCTCGTTCCCCGAGCGCACCGCGGAATTGTGGCGATCAACGAACTTCCGGACCTCGCCGAGCGCATCCAGGTGTCGCTTCTCAACGTGATGGAAGAGCGGGACATCCAGGTTCGTGGATACACGTTGCGGCTCCCGCTCGACGTACTGTTGGTGGCGAGCGCCAACCCCGAGGACTACACCAACCGCGGGCGCATCATCACCCCGCTCAAAGACCGTTTCGGTGCTGAGATCCGTACCCACTATCCGGTCGAGTTGATGGACGAAATCGCTGTGATCGAGCAGGAAGCGCATCTCGCAGCGGAGGTTCCCGACTACCTGCTCGAGATCCTTGCCCGCTTCACCCGACTGCTCCGTGAATCCACGTCTGTCGACCAGCGTTCGGGTGTGTCGGCACGGTTTGCCGTGGCCGGTGCCGAGACGGTCAGTGCCGCAGCAGTACGACGCGCCGCGGTCCTCGGTGAGGCGGATGCTGTTGCGAGACCGGTAGATCTGGACTCGGTCGTGGAAGTTCTGCGCGGCAAGGTGGAGTTCGAATCCGGCGAAGAGGGCCGCGAACTGGAAGTGCTCGAGCACCTGTTGCGTCGAGCGACGGCAGACACCGTTCGGGTGCGCCTCGGTGGAATCGACCTGGGAATGTTGGTTGCCGCCGTGGAGATGGGCAATACCGTCGTCACGGGTGAATCCGTCACGGCCAAGGCGCTTCTCGAAGAACTGCCCGAGATCGAGGTTCTGGACGAGATCGCCGAACGTCTTGGTGCCCAATCCGACGGTGAGCGTGCCGCTGGTGCCGAGTTGGCGCTCGAAGGGCTCTACCTCGCGCGCCGGATCTCCAAAGATCAAGGCCCGGGCGGCCGCTCGGTGTACTCGTAAGGAGCGGGCGATGATTCACAATCCGCGCTATGGACCATACGACGGCGGCCCCGATCCGCTGGCACCGCCGGTGGACCTGCGCGATGCGTTGGCGGCGATCGGTGACGACGTGCTGTCCGGGACGTCGCCTCGCCACGCGCTGCGCGAGCTTCTGCGGCGCGGCAACCGGGACATGCGTGGGCTCGACGACCTTGCCGCCCAGGCCAATCGGCGTCGACGTGAACTGCTGCGCCGCAACAACCTCGGCGGAACTCTCGACGAGGCCCGGAAATTGCTGGACAAGGCGGTGCTCGAAGAGCGCAAGGAGTTGGCGCGCGCTCTCGACGACGATGCCAGGTTCAACGAAATGCGCATCGAGGAGTTGCCGCCGTCGACGGCTCAGGCGGTTCAGGAACTGGCCGATTACAACTGGCGCAGCGAGCAGGCGAGAGCCGACTACGAGAAGATTCGTGATCTTCTCGGACGCGAGGTTCTCGATCAGCGTTTTTCGGGAATGAAGCAGGCACTCGAGGGCGCTACCGACGAGGATCGTGAGCAGATTCGCCAGATGCTGGCCGATCTGAATCAACTGCTCGACGCTCATGCACGTGGGGTTGACACTCCGGAGCAGTTCACGGAGTTCATGGACAAATACGGAGAGTATTTTCCCGACAACCCCAGCAATGTCGAGGAACTTCTCGACTCCCTCGCGCAACGCGCCGCTGCCGCGCAGCGCCTACGAAACTCGCTGTCTCAAGAGCAACGTGACGAGTTGGATGCTTTGGCGCAGCAGGCTTTCGGTGATCCGAGCCTGATCGACGAACTCGGCAAGTTGGATCAGCATCTGCAGGCCGCCCGGCCGGGGGAGGACTGGGAAGGTTCGCAGCAGTTCCGCGGGGACAACGGAATGGGCTTGGGTGAGGGGACTGGCGCACTGTCCGATATCGCCGAGCTGGAATCGTTGGCCGATCAACTCTCGCAACAGTATGCGGGCGCAGGGCTCGACGACATCGACCCCGAACTGCTCGCGAGGCAACTCGGTGACGAAGCCGCAGCTGACGCTCGCACCCTGGCCGACCTCGAAAAGGCCTTGCAGGAACAGGGTTTCTTCGATCGGGCACCCGACGGCCAATGGCGCTTGTCGCCCAAGGCGATGCGCCAACTCGGACAGACGGCACTGCGCGACGTTGCCGGTCAGTTGTCATCCAGAAACGGACAACGAGATACGCGTCGGGCCGGCTCGATGGGTGAACCCACCGGGGCGAGCCGGGAATGGGAATTCGGGGACACAGAACCCTGGGACGTCACGAGAACGATCACCAACGCTGTGCTGCGTGACCCGGGCCGAATGCCGGTGCGGCTGAGCGTCGTCGACGTCGAAGTTGCCGAAACGGAGCAGCGCAGTCAGGCTGCCGTCGCATTGTTGGTGGACACGTCGTTCTCCATGGTGATGGAAGATCGGTGGGTACCGATGAAGCGCACCGCGCTGGCGCTCAATCATCTGGTGAGCACCCGTTTCCGCAGTGACGAACTGCAACTCATCGCCTTCGGACGCCACGCGCATGTGTTGAACCCGTCGGAGTTGGCGGGACTGGACGGCGCGTGGGATCAGGGAACCAACCTCCACCATGCACTCTTGTTGGCGGCCAGGCACCTTCGACGCCATTCCAACGCGCAGCCGGTGGTGCTGATCGTCACCGACGGTGAGCCGACGGCTCATCTCGAAGCGGACGGAGAAGCACGGTTCGACTACCCGCCGAGTGCGCGAACCCTGGGACTTACGGTTCGTGCACTCGACGCGGTGGCCAGGCTAGGCGCCAAGGTCACGTTCTTCCGGCTCGGTGAGGATCCCGGTCTGGCCAGGGTGGTCGACCGAATGGCGCACCGGGTGGGCGGACGCGTCATAGCTCCTGATGTCGACGGCCTCGGCGCAGCCGTGGTCAGCGACTACATGCGGGGCCGTCACTAGTTTTGCTCGGCCGGCTGATGTTGGGTGATGCAATGGATGCCGCCGCCGCGTTCGAACAGAGGCCTCGCGTCGACGGTGACGACGGTGCGTCCTGGATAGGCGGCTGCAAGAATCTCGACCGCTTCCGCGTCGGCGGGATCGTCGAAGCTGCAGGCGATCACTCCGCGGTTGACCACGAGGTGGTTGATGTAGCTGTAGTCGACGAATCCCTCGTCGTCGCGCAGGATCTCGGGAGCGGGAACACGGATGACCTTCCACGGCCGTCCGCCGACATCGGTCGAGCGTTCGAACAACTCGATGATGGTCTTGCTGACGGCGTAGTCGGGGTGCATGGGGTTGCGCTGGTCGTGGACCAGTACCACTCCGGGGGACGAGATGGCAGCGACGATGTCGACGTGTCCGCGGGTTCCGTAGGTCTCCTGATCGCGAGTCAAGCCGCGCGGCAGCCAGATCACGTGCTTGGCGCCGATGGTGCGGGCGAGTTCGGCCTCGATGTCCGCCTTTGTCAGATCGGGATTGCGTCCCGGATCGAGTTGGACGGTTTCGGTGACCAACACGGTGCCGAGGCCGTCGACCGCAATGCCGCCGCCCTCGTTGACGAGTGGTGAGTCGATCAACTGGGCACCGGATTGTTCGACGACAAACGCGCCGATTTTCGAGTCCTTGTCCCACTGCGCCCAATCCTGTGCGCCCCAGCCGTTGAACACCCAGTCGACTCCGCCGAGGCGGCCCTCGTCGGACAAGACGAACGTCGGCCCGATGTCGCGCATCCAGGCGTCGTTGAGCGGCGCTACGACGATATCGATCTTCTCGGACAGGTACTTTCGTGCTTCTTCGACCTCCGCCGGGTCGACGACGACGGTGACCGGCTCGAATTCTGCGATGGCGTGGGCAACTGCAGCCCACGTCGACCGCGCTTCGTGCTGCTGCTCCGCAGTGTCCCCAAGGGAGTATCCGGCGCTGGGGTAGGCCATCCAGGTACGTTCGTGCGGTTCACTTTCCGCGGGCATACGCCAGGTCATCAGTTGGCTCCCGCGGTGTTCACCGGTGCGGTCAGGGCCGCGTAGGTGTCGGGTCGGCGAGTGGCCAGGAACGGGAACAGTGCAAGCCAGTCCTCGCGCTGCTGAAGATCGAGATCGGCTACCAGCACAGCGGATTCGTCACGGGGAGCCTGAACGAGGATGCGTCCGTACGGGTCCGAGATGAAGGACGAACCGTAGAAGGTGATGAGACCTTCGCTGCCGTGGCGGTTGGGGACAACCATGAAGGTGCCGTTCGCGATACCGTTTCCGACGATCACCTGCTGCCACAGCGGTTGGGTGTCGAAGTTCGGGTGATCGGGCTCCGAGCCGATCGCCGTGGGGTACACCAGGACCTGTGCACCGGCGAGTGAGTAAGCGCGCGCGACCTCGGGGAACCACTCGTCCCAGCACGTCGGGAGTCCGAACTTGGCGCCGAGTGCCTCGTGAACGGGGTACGCGTCCTGCGCCGGGCCTCCTCGGAAGTACGTGTCCTCGTAGTACCCGGCGGTCACCGGAATGTGGAGCTTGCGGGTTCTCCCGAGAAGTTCACCGGCGGGCGAGACGAGGATCGCGGTGTTGAAGCCCAGTCCGTCCTCGGCCTCGCTGCGCTCGTACAGCGACGCATGAACGAGTACTTGGTTCTCGGCGGCAGCCTTGGCTGCGAAGGCGAGCGTGGGTCCGGTGAGCAGGTCTTCCGCTTGGCGTCCGGGATTGTCGGCGGCGGGGGTGGAGGCCGGGTAGCGGCTGAGCGTCAGCTCCGGGAGGAAGACCACGCAAGCGCCCAGCTTCGCTGCGGCCGCGATGCCTTCGCTCAGTTCGGTATGGAGGTCGCTGCGGTCCTCGTGCCAGCGATGTTGGACGAGGCCGACGCGCAGTGGGGCAGACGTGGACTGCGCTGTCGCGGCCGGCGACTCGGGCGGAGTGAGGGCGGTGATCGTCAGCATGGGGTTTCCTCAGTACTCGGATGTTCGACGTTCAACGTAAAACGAATGTGATTCGTTAAGTATGGTGGGTGAGCGCTGATTGATCAAGGACTTTCGAGGAATTGTTTTTTGCGGCGCACCGAACGGTGTGGATCACTACAGGAGGACATATGCCGCGGCCATCGCAACGACTGCTCTCGCCCGAAATCATCACCGAGGCGGCAATCGAATCGGTGGACGAAACCGGCGACTTCACCATGCCGGGACTCGCGGGAAGACTGAAGGTGCGACCGTCCTCGTTGTACAACCATGTGTCCGGGCGGGCCGAGATCGTCGAACTGATGAGAGCTCAATTGATGGCGGGCATCGACCTCCGATCGGTTGACGGTTCGTGGACCGACACCGTAGCGGCGTTGGCGTCCGAATATCGGCGCAGCTATGCCGAGCATCCTCGCTTGATCCCGCTCTTCACTGCCCAGACGGTGCAAGCCGGTGTTGCCTTCGGTCTGTACAACGCACTGGCGCAGGCATTTTCGGACGGTGGGTTCGATCCGTCGGCGACGCTCCACGCGATCACGACGGTAGACAGTTTTGTTCTCGGTTCCGCGCTCGATCTGGCAGCGCCGGAGGTCCAATGGGCCGCCGGGCCGGAAGTGAACGACGCGATGAAGGCGGCATTGGCAACGTCCGGGAAAAATCCCGAACGTGCCGATGCCGCCTTCGAATTCGGTTTGCGCGTGCTGATGGCTGGGTTGGTTGCCCAGTCTCCTAAGTCGAGCTGAGATCGCTTTCGTCGCGCAACGCGACCGTGTCGCGGTTGAGGGTCTTGCCCTCGAAGAACTCCGGGTTGCGCACGCGCATCACCATCATCAGTACGGCGCCGAGGATCAGGATTCCGAAGCCCAGGAAGAACACCAGGCCGATTCCGCCGATCGAAGCGCCACTCGCATTCTCGGGATCCATGCTCTCTTGGATCGAGATGACGAACACCGCGAGCAGCATCAGGCCACCCAGTAGCGGGAACGCCAGTCGGAAGACGAAGTTGCGCATGCTGTCGAACACCGTCCGGCGGAAGTACCAGACACACGCAAATGCCGTGATGCCGTAGTACCAGCAGATCATGATGCCCAGCGCAGCGATCGTGTCGAGGAGAGCGCTTTCGGAGAGGAACGTGACAACGGTGTAGAACACCGCCGTCACAACGCCGGCAACCACGGTCGCGTAAGACGGCACCAGGAACCGCGGGGATACCTCGGCAAGCTTCTTGGGAAAGGCTCCGTAGGCTCCCATCGCGAGCATGGTTCGTGCGGCCGGGAGGAACGTGGTCTGGAGGCTGGCGACCGAGGATACGAAGACGGCAAGGAAGAGGAGCATTCCGCCCCAGTCGCCCAGCACGGGGTCTGCCAATGCGCCGAAGACGTTCTCCGAATTCTCGGGATTACCGAGTCCGAGGCCTTCCTCGCCGACACCGGCGTACATCATCGCGGCAACGGCAACCAGCAGATAGGTCAGGAGAATGGTTGCAACACACAGTAGTCCGGCGCGGCCCGGGGTCTTCTTGGGGTTCTTCGACTCCTCACCCAACGTCAGGCACGTGTCCCAGCCCCAGAAGGCGAAGATCGATCCGGTCAGTCCGATGACAAAAGCGCCGATGGCGAGTCCGCTGAACGGGTTGAACCAGCTGAGGTCGAACGACAATCCGGCCGGGGCGTCTCCGGCACCGACGTGAACGAGCGCGACGACGGCAAAGACGACGAGCAGCACCATCTGGAAGCCGACGAGTGCGAACTGCACACGCTCGCTCGTGGTGATTCCTCGACTCGCTATCCAGGTGGCCAGGGCGATGAACACCAGCGTCGTGCCGACGTTGACAAGTTTGTTACCCGGTAGATCCGCGATCGACGGATTGTCGACCACCCGCGCGATGAACAGATAGAAGAAGTCGACGGCAATGGCGGCGAGATTCGAGAGCACGATGATGGTGGCGATCACCATGCCCCAACCGCACATCCAGCCGACGTACGGGCCGAATGCCTTGGTGGACCACGTGAATGACGCCCCGCAGTCTGGAGTATCGGAGTTCAGTTCGCGATATGCGTACGCGGTGAGGAACATCGGAATGAAGCCGGCGATGAAGATGGCGGGCATCTTGAGGCCGACGGCGGCGACGATCAATCCGATACTGGCGGTCAGGGTGTAACCCGGTGCCACGGAAGAGATTCCGAGAACTGCGCCGGAGATCATCCCGATCTTGCCGGTGGCGAGACCTTTGGAACTCAGTTCGTTGCCTGCAGGTGGCTGCGAAGTTTCGTTGCTCGTCATGACAGTGCCTCCGGCTGGGTGAATTCGTGCTTGGGCACTACGACCATGGGAACGGGCAACACGCGCAGCATCTTGGCGGCGGTGGAGCCCAGAAAAAGTTTGCGCGGCTGCGCGAGGCGACTGGAACCGACCATCACGAGATCGCCGTCCTGCCAGTCGAGTTGACGCACTGCCGATTCCACAGTGGAACCGTCGGCGATGATGACCTCGATCGGAACATCCTCGGGGAGCGCAGCCCTTGCGACGTCGAGTGTGTCCTGAGCGTGACTTCGCGCGCGCTCTCTCGCCGACTCGGCAGTGTCGCGGTGATCGCGGAGATCGTTCTGCGGGTCCAACGCCACCAGTGAGACCAGGCGCAGCGGAACGTGCATTTGTTCGCTGGTGCGCACAGCCGTGTTCAAGACGATATCGGCGCCGACACGGGTACCGAGTGCACACGTGATCTCGCGGATCGCCGACGCCGACGAGTGTCGGGTTCCGCGCGGTGCCAGTGCAACCGGGACGTGGGCCGAGTGCAACAGTTCGGTGGACACCGAACCTATCGAGTGGCGGCCGAGCAGACCGTCGCCGGACGCACCCACCACAATCGCCAGCGCGCCCAGTCGGTCCACTTCGTCGAGTAGTCCCTGAGCAAACGACTCGTGGAAGCTCAGATGTACTTCGACCGGGATGTCCTCGGGCACCGACGCTCGAGCCTCGGCAAGCCACTCGTGCGCGCGGGCGGCGAGGATGTCGTCGTAGCCGGGTTCCGAGGGAATCTTGGCCGGGAGGGTTCGGTCCGGAGGGAGCACCATGCAGATGTCGAGTTGCGCGCCGAGACTGCGCGCGAGCTGCGTCCCGAGGACCAGCCCGTCTTTACCGCTGGGTGTGGCGAGGTATCCGACGATAAGGCGCATGGTGGCTCTTTTCCGGATTGGAGGAATCTGCTGTGCGCCTTTGTTAACCGCGGGCGGTTAACAAAGGCGCACAGCAGGAAGGGGCGGCGACTCAGTCGTGCGAACTCATGACGTGCTTGAGGCGGGTGTAATCCTCGACTCCGTAGGCGGAGAGATCCTTGCCGTAGCCGGAGTACTTGAAGCCGCCGTGCGGCATCTCGGCGACGAGCGGGATGTGGCAGTTGATCCACACCGCTCCGAAGTCGAGGGCCGCGGAGAGCCGTTGGGTGACACCGTGATCCTTGGTCCAGATGCTCGAGGCAAGGCCGAACCGAACGTCGTTGGCGAGGGCGATCGCCTCCTCTTCGTCGGAGAAGCTCTGGACCGTGAGGATGGGACCGAAGGTTTCTTCCTGCACGATGTCGTCGGACTGCGCGACACCGGTGATGATCGTCGGCTCGAAGAAGAATCCGGTTTCGCCTGAACGCTTTCCACCGGTCACGATCGTGGCCGACGCCGGCAGGTTCGCGATCTTGTCGCTCACGGTGTTGAAGTGGTTGATGTTGTTGAGCGGACCGTAGAACGCATCAGGGTCGGAAGGCGCGCCGGGGCGCAGCTTTTCGGCGTTACGCACCAGTGCGTCGACAAGCTGATCGTGAATGGATTCGTGGACGATCACGCGGGTGGCTGCGGTGCAGTCCTGGCCGCCGTTGAAGAACGCGGCCTCGGCGATGCCGGTTGCGGTCTTTTCGATGTCGACGTCGTCGAACACGATGGCCGGTGCCTTGCCGCCCAGTTCGAGGTGGGCGCGCTTGAGTTGCTGCGCTGCGGATACGGCGACCGCGATGCCTGCACGTACCGAACCGGTGATGGAGACAAGACCGAGGGCCGGATTCTCCACCAACGTCGCGCCGGTACTGCCGTTGCCGAGCACGACGTTGAACACGCCGTCCGGCAGGATTCCCTTGGACAGCTTGGCCAGTACCAGCGTGCTGCCCGGTGTGGTGTCGCTCGGCTTGAGGACGATCGTGTTGCCGGCAGCGAGTGCGGGCCCGATCTTCCACAGCGCCATCATGAACGGGTAGTTCCACGGCGTGACCTGACCGACGACGCCGATGGGCTCACGACGGACGTAGGAGGTGAAACCCTCCATGTATTCCCCGGCGGCCTTACCTTCGAGGAGGCGGGCAGCGCCGGCGAAGAAACGCATCTGATCGGCCCCGACCTTGACTTCCTCGTCGGCGATCATCTGGTGAGCCTGGCCGGTATTTGCGCTCTCGGCGGCGACGATTTCGTCGCTGTGCGCTTCGATCGCGTCGGCGAGTTTGAGAAGCGCGGCCTGACGGACACTCGGCGTTGTCTTGCCCCACGTCTCGAATGCGCGTTGTGCGGCTTCAACGGCGGCGTCCACATCGGCTTTGGTCGAGATCGGAGCACGCCCGACGATGCTTTCATCCACCGGGCTGATCAGGTCGAGCGTTTCCGTCGCGGACGAGGCGACAAATTCACCGTTGATGTAGTTCTCGAGTACGACGATCGACATCGGTACCGGTTCCTCTCGCGGTCGAACGAGTTCGCAGTCCAGACGAAGCGCCACGAACCCGCACTGTGTGGGGCTGTGTCAGCAAGTGTGCGCTGACTCACAGATTTCGACAGCTGCCAAAAAGTCGAAATCTTTTGGGATCGACGCGCCGAGTTGTACAGTCCAGCGCATGACGATCCCCGTGCGGTGGATGTTGGCGCAGGAAGACCTTGCTTTGGAACTCAAAGGCGGGGCAGAAGGCGTCGGTCGAGAAATCACGTTTGCGCACGCCACGGAACTGCTTGACCCGTTCCGTTGGCTGACCGGAGGTGAATTCATCCTCACGACCGGCATCAGATTGCCGTCGACTGCGCAGAAACGTGGGCGGTATCTCCGCATGCTCGACGCGGCCGGCGTGGCCGCGGTCGGATTCGGCACCGGGCTCTCGTACCCCGAGGTGCCGGCCGACCTTGTTACCGTCGCTGACGAAATCGGCCTGCCGTTGATCGAGGTGCCGTTGCCGACTCCCTTTGCCGCTGTGGTGAAACGAGTGATGAGCCGGTTGGCCGAACAGGAATACGAAGCGGTTCTGCGGGCATCGCGGGCACAGCCGAAGATGACGCGCGCCGTTATCGCCGGTGGAACCGCCTCGACGGTGCGTGAACTCGCCATCGCGACGTCGGCGACCGTCCTGTTGCTCGACGTGGCCGGTCGGGTGCTCGAGAGTTACCCCGAACTGCCGGCCGACGACGTGATCGAGGAACTGCGGGGGACTCTGGGCGGCGGCGCGTCCAGCAGCGTCACCCTCGCGAGTTCGGGGGCGTCCATCGCGGCGCAACGGATATCCGTCGGCCGAACACTTCACGGATACCTGGCGGTGATCAGCGCGTCGTCGCTGAGCTACGTCGACCAGATCCTACTCGGTCACGCAAACTCGTTGCTGGCGTTGGACTTCGAG
The DNA here is from genome assembly GCF_003023755.1 of Rhodococcus sp. AD45-ID. Taxonomy (NCBI): domain Bacteria; kingdom Bacillati; phylum Actinomycetota; class Actinomycetes; order Mycobacteriales; family Nocardiaceae; genus Rhodococcus; species Rhodococcus sp. AD45-ID. The sequence goes on from NZ_PYHL01000003.1 coordinate 844,320, forward strand.
AAGCCGGCTAGGTTGCAGGCAACGCAGAATCAACTGAACTCGCACGCGCTTGGCCTGCTGTTGACCGAGGATCGCGATCCCGCGCCGGCGTGGCAGCAGATTCGGGCGGCGGCAGACGGGGACGGCATGATCCGTGGTCTCACGGTGCTGGCCGACACGCCCGACATTGCGACGCGCGTCGCGGGAGAAATTGCGTCGTTCCTGAACAAGGCCGGCCGGCAACTCTTCTCACGTATCCACGATGCCCGGGTCACGGTTGTTCTGCGTGGAACCGACGACGTCGACTTCGTTCGAGCGCTGCTGCGAGATGTGTCGACCGGTGACCGCCGTTCGTTGCGGGTGGGACTGAGTGGCAAACGTGAGGTTCTGGCACTAGCGGCCACGGTCGAGCAATCACAGCTCTGCGCGTCGGCGGCGGAAACCGGTGGGGAGCCTTTGGAATTCGCAGCTCTCACAGGGAGCGTGCTACTCGCGTTCAGTTCAACCCGAGAAGTGCTGAACACGTTGGCGGAAACGATGATCGCCCCGCTCGATCGCTACGACCGCGACAACGGCACCGAACTGCTGGCGTCGTTGCGGGCTTTCCTCGAGGCCAACGGGCATTGGGAAGCAGCGGCTATCGCCATGGGCGTTCATCGGCATACTCTGCGCAGCCGAATTGCCAAGGTGGAGACGCTGATCGACTGCAGTCTGGACGTGGCACGGGTGCGAGCGGAGTTGCTACTCGCGATCATTGCCCGGCAGTCGTGACCGCTGAAACGAGCGGTCACGACTGCGATCGGGTTATCCCTTGACTCGGGAGGCGATGTCGGCCGCCGTCCGTTGTCCCATCCGCACAGCGCCGTCCACGTGCTGGTAGCCTTCGGCCGCAATGTCGGAGCAGGAGAAGTGAATCGGGCCGACCGGTGTCCGTGAATCGGCGCCGTACCGGTGCAGACCACCGAGATCGAAGCTCGCGGCGTACGCGCCTCGGGTCCATTCCTCCGAACCCCAGTCGGATTCGTAGTACACGACCGGCTCTTCTGCCTTCGGGCCGAGGAAGCGAGCGATCGACCCGAGAATCGTGGCCTTACGCTCTTCGGCGGAAAGCTCGAACATCGCGTCCGCCTTCTCGTCGGAGACGAAGGCGACCAGGGTGCCTCGAGTGTCCTCGTGGTTGGTGTTGTCGTACACCTCCTGAACGACCTCGGACGCGCCGAAACCGGTGCCGGACAAGCCGTCTTCACGCCAGAAGGGCGTCTCGTACACGGCGTGCACCTTGATGACCAGACCAAGGGACTGGTGCTGGTGCATCTGGTGCTGACGGCGCGGCAGCGGGGGATCGTAGGAGATCCGAGAGTAGAGATTGGGCGGGACAGCCAGGATGACCTTTTTTGCCTCGACGCGAACGTCACCGTCCGCCAACACAACTGCACCGTCTTCGGTCCACTGCACGGTACGCACGGGAGCGTTGAGGAAGACATCGTCGCCCAGGGCGGCGGCCATGCGGATGGATACCTGCTGCATTCCGCCGACCACACGCTTGTCGAGAATGAAGTCCTCGTCCACCAGGTTCGAGAACGAACCGGCGGAGGCGGCCATGAGAACGGCCTGCAGCGCGGAGAACGCGTGGGCAGGCTTGGTGAGCATGCCACCTGCAATGAAAAGTCCGATGTTGTCGCGAGCTTCGGCGTCGTCGGACTGATTGATCAGCCACTGCTTGAACGAGACGGTGTCGAGGTCACGGGCAAGTGGATGAGCCCACGGCTCCTCCGCGCCGATCTGTGCGGCGAGATCGTCCATCTCGTCGATGAGGCGGTCCATCTCTTTTTTGGTGGTGTCGTTCGTGGGGAAGGAGTCGCCGGTGTAGCGGGTGCGTTCGCCTGCGGTGGAGATGTAGACGGATTCGCCCTCGCGGTATCGGTCGAACGTAGTGAGGCCGAGTTCGTCGAGAAGCTCGATCAGCGCGGTCTGGTCGGGGGAGACCCACTGGCCGCCGATTTCCAGGACCGCGCCGTCGACGGTGTCGGTCCAGGTGCGGCCGCCGACGCGGTCGCGTGCCTCGAGAACAGCGACGGACAAGCCGGCTTTGCGCAGCGCGGTTGCGGCTGCCAGGCCGGAGGGGCCGGCGCCGACGATTGCGACATCTCTCTGAAGAGTAGGCACTTGCGAGCTCCTTCGTAGTTGAGCACCGCTCGAGTCGAATAGAAGCCGACGCGTGAACAGTGAACGGGTGACTGCTCACAGTCTGCCGCGAAGAGACCCACGCCACACCTGACAAAACGGAGTGTTAACCCGCAGAAGTTGTGACGAAAAGGCGTGCGACTATCCGTTGACCACGACGCGATCGCCGAGCGGTCTACTCAAATGCACATCGAGGGATCCGAACACGGCCACAAGAACGCACATCCTGTCCGCAGCTTCGGGCAGAGAACCGGTGTGGAGCGTGATGACCACCGCGTCGTCCGTCTCGTCGAGAGTTGTATACGCGCCGTAACATTCCGGCGTTCCGGTCACGAAATGAACGGCAACGGTATTCTCGTCCACTTCCGACCACGACTCGAACATGGTCTCCCCGGCGCCGACGATGTCCGGCCGATCCTCGAACATCGTGCCGATATCGGTGTCGTCGACCTCCGTGGGGACAGGCGATTCTCGTGCCCAATCGGCGGGAACAGCACCCTGCGCTGCAAGCACTTTCGGGGTCCCGACGCCGGCATTGGTACTCGTGCCGATGGCACATCCCGCCAATGCCAGGGCGGCCAGAACGGCGAGGGTGATTACGCGCATGCATCCACCGTAACCCTGGTCATGCGAGTAGCGCCGTGACCAGCGCGATTGCCGGAATTGATGCCAAAGTGGTGACAAATGCGCTGTCTCGGGCCAACACCATTCCGCGACGGTAACGGCTCGCGTAGATGAAAACGTTCTGGGCCGTCGGCAAGGTGGACACGACGACGATCGCAAACAATTGATGACCGTCGATGCCGAGCAGGTAATGCGCCATCAGATAGGCGAGCACCGGTTGGACGACGATCTTGAGCGTCGAAGCCAGCGCCACGTCCCGGCGGGGACTCGAGCCCTTCTCGAGCACACGCACGCCGTACAAGGACAGGCCGAACGCAAGCAAGGCGCCGGGTACCGAGGTTGCCCCGATCAATTCGAACGGCTGCATCAGCGGTCTCGGCGGCACCCAGCCGATCAACGCGACGATCAAGCCCGCCGCACCTGCGAGCACGATCGGGTTCTTGAACGGAGCGGTGACAGTGTCGATCAGTGACAGTTTTTCGGCTTCGCCCCGCAATGCCGTGAGATCGAGGATCGTCAACGCGATGGGGGAGTACACGACAATCTGGAACAGCAGAAGTGGCGCCACGAACGTTGCGTCACCGAGGACGAACACTGCGATCGGGATACCGAGGTTCGCCGAGTTCACGTACGACGCGGACAGCGCGCCGATGGTCAGTTCGGGAAGCGGTCGACCGAGCCAGAGTTTTGCGATCACCACGTACAAGGCGCCGACGGCAAAGGCAGTGGCCGACGCGACCGCCAACGTAGGCGAGAAGATCACCGACAGATCGGACGACGCGAGGGTCGTGAACAGCAGCGCGGGGGTTGCGACGAAGAAGACGAGGCGGCCGAGAACAAATTGGCCTTGGCTGCCCAACGTGCCGAGGCGACCGAGGAGAAAGCCGACCGCGATGACAACAAAAATAACGGTGAAACCCGCAATAACTCCCGACACGCTGCGGGCACCTCTCAGCTGGACCGAATAACTTCAGGAATCTTAGTCCGGGCAACAAAAAGGCCGCGCAGTCGAGTGACTGCGCGGCCTTTCCGGTCTTCTACGTGTGACTACCGTGCGGCGGTGAAGGGAAGCAACGCCATTTCGCGTGCGTTCTTCACTGCAACGGCGACCTGACGCTGCTGCTGCGGGGTCAGGCCCGTGACGCGGCGGCTACGGATCTTGCCGCGGTCCGAGATGAACGTGCGAAGCAAGTTGATGTCCTTGTAATCGACATGCGTGATCTTCGCTGCGAACAACGGGTTCTTCTTGGGCTTACGTCCCTCTACGGGGCGTGGCTTCTTCGACGGTGAACGCTTGACTGCCATCCGACTTCCTTACCAGCTCGACTTGTGTACGCCAGGCAGTTCCCCACGGTGCGCCATTTCTCGCACGCGAATCCGGGATAGCCCGAACTTCCGCAGGTGGCCGCGCGGACGTCCATCCGCAGCGTCTCGATTGCGCAATCGTACCGGACTCGCGTCGCGTGGTAGACGTTGCAGGGTCGCTTGGGCCTGTGCGCGTTCCTCGGGGGAGCTTTTCGGGGAGCGAATCGTCTCCTTCAGGGCGGACCGCTGCTCGCGGTATCGCTCGACGATGACCCGTCGTTGGTTGTTCTTGGCGATCTTCGACTTCTTGGCCACGGCTATTTCTCTTCTCGGAAATCGACATGCTTTCGGAGCACCGGGTCGTACTTCTTCAGCACGAGTCGATCGGGGTCGTTGCGACGGTTCTTGCGGGTCACGTAGGTGTAGCCGGTGCCTGCGGTGGACTTCAGTTTCACGATCGGCCGGATCTCGTTGCGGGCCATCAGCTCAGATCTTCTCGCCGCGTGCGCGGATTCGGGCGACGACGGATTCGATGCCGTCGCGGTCGATCGTCTTGATGCCCTTCGTGGACAGAGTGAGGGTGACGCGACGCCCTTCGCTCGGCAATACATACGTCTTGCGCTGGATGTTCGGATTCCAGCGGCGATTCGAACGCTTGTGGGAGTGCGAGACGGATTTTCCGAATCCCGGCACACGTCCGGTCACTTGGCAGCGAGACGACATGGGTGTTCCTTTCTAATTGCAGATGACAATCGTTTTCGACAATGGAGTGAGATCAATGTAGCGTCCAGTCTCGGTAATGACAATCATTCCCAGAAAGGGCGCGCTGTGAACACGATCCTGGACGGCAGGACTCCGCTGGTCCTGGTTGCCGGCATGAGCGAAACCACCACACCGACCGCGCGCGCACTACTGCGGGCCGGAACAGTGCTGGTGCATCACGACCTGAGTCACGTCCGCGAGGGAGTTGTGCGACGGACAATCACGACAGTGACCGGGACGACAGTGGCCCGCAACACGGTCTCGGAACGGGAGACCATCCTCGAACTCGCGCACGGCTGCGTGTCCTGCACGCTCAGCCAGGATTTGCTACCGCTGCTGCGTCGGTTACACGCTCGCAGTTCGGTTGCGCGCATCGTCGTGCTGCTGGACCCGCAACTCGAACCCGAAGCGCTGTGCTGGGCGATCGAGCACGTCGTGGTGGCCGGAGTCGTCGGCCAACTGGACGGTCCGGCCGAGCGAGATGTCCGCGTCGACGCCGTTGTGACGTGCATCGACGCCGAAAGCTGGCTTTCGGACGCCCTCAGTGACGAAGCCCTCGACGACGATCGAACACTGGCTCAGGTTGTTGTCGGCCAGGTCGAGTTCGCCGACGCACTTGTCGTGCAGGGGATGGCGGATATCGACAGTTGGCAACACACGCGTCTGCGGGCTGTCCTGGCTCGGCTTGCGCCCCGGGCTCCCGTCGTCGATGCAGGCGACGACATCGAGAAGGTGCTCCTTTCGGTTCCCGAGGATGCCAGGCGCGGTGAACTTGCCGACGCTCACTCACCGCTGCTGCGTTTCCAGCCACCGCTTGAGGAAGACAGCGGCGTGATGCTCGTGGAGTTCACCGCCAATCGCCCGTTCCATCCCGGACGTCTACATGACGCGATCGACGTCCTGCTTGACGGCGTCGTGTGCTCGCGCGGGCGAGTGTGGGTCGCGACGCAACCCGGGGAGGCGCTCTGGCTGGAATCCGCAGGCGGCGGCCTACGGGTTGCGAGCGCAGACACGTGGCTGGCGGCCATGACTCCCGAGGAACTGGAGGGCGTGCCGGTCGAGCGACGCGCACTGGCCGCATTGAAATGGGACTACCGTTTCGGCGACCGCGACACCTCGATGGTGGTGCTGGTGTGCGACGCCAACCCCCTCGAGATCGACCGAACGCTGCAACATGCGCTGGTCACCGACGAGGAACTGGCCGACGAAAAATCGTGGTCCGACTGGGACGACCCGTTCGGCGAGTTCCACGAGGACCCATGCGACGAATCCCAATCACCCTACGCAGAAACCGAATCGATCCGAGAGGCAAACGAATGAAAAAGCAACTGCACCCCGACTACCACCCCGTGGTGTTCCAGGACGCCGGCACCGGCAAGAGCTTCCTCACCCGTTCCACCGTGACGAGTGACCGAACCATCCAATGGGAAGACGGCAACACCTACCCGCTGCTGGTTGTCGACGTCACGAGCGACTCGCACCCGTTCTGGACGGGAGCGCAACGCGTCATGGATACCGCTGGCCGCGTCGAGAAGTTCGAGCGTCGCTACGGAAAGCGCACGGCGCGCTGATGGCTGTTCCCAAGCGGAAGATGTCCCGCTCCAACACACGTAGTCGACGGTCCCAGTGGAAAGCGACGCCGCCCGATCTGGTCGAGGTCACCGCCTTCGGTCACACCCACAAGGTTCCCCGACGGTTGGTCAAAGCAGTTCGACTCGGGGTGATCGACCCTCAGCGGCTCTGACCGTGCGATCCTTGGCCGGTGCTGCTGTCGATCCTCGAACTGGTGGGCATCGTGGCGTTTGCCGCTTCCGGTGCTCTGGTGGGCGTCACCAAGCGTCTCGACATCTTCGGGGTGTGCTCGGTGGGCGTATTCACCGGCATCGGCGGCGGTATCGTCCGCGACGTCCTACTCGGCGTCCACCCACCCAGTTCGCTGAGTAGCTGGCCGTACTTCGGAACGGCCGCGCTCACGTCCCTTGCGGTGTTCTACCTGCACGAGCCGCTCAACCGACTGCGCCGTGAAATCCTGGCGCTCGACGCACTGGGCATGGGCCTGTTTGCCAGCACCGGAACCGTCATCGCCCTCGAGAACAACGCCAGCGGACTGGCTGCCACGCTGATCGGTGCCACCGCGGCGATCGGCGGCGGCGTGATCCGAGACGTCCTCGTCAACGAGGTGCCCTTGCTGCTCCACAAGGACCTCTATGCCGTCCCGGCGCTCCTCGGCGCTGCGTTGGTGGTCACAGTCTCGGCGTGGGGGTTGTCCACGAACGGGGCGCTTGTGGTCGGCACCGCGTTTGCCGCCGTCTTCAGATTGCTTGCGCTGTGGCGTCATTGGAGCCTGCCGGGACCACGCCGCACTGAAGACTGACCGCGACACGCCGAACCTCCCGAACGGGACCCTCTCAGCCCTATCTCAGCACTTCAGTCCAAACTGTCGGTATGCGTATTTTGGTGGTCGACGACGACCGGGCGGTTCGCGAGTCGCTCCGGCGCTCGCTCAGCTTCAACGGCTACACGGTAGAACTGGCGGTGGACGGACTCGACGCGCTCGAGAAGATCCTCGCGAACCGGCCGGACGCCGTGGTTCTCGACGTCATGATGCCGCGCCTCGACGGACTCGAAGTGTGCCGCCGGCTGCGCAGCGCCGGCGACGATCTCCCGATCCTGGTGCTCACCGCCCGCGATTCCGTCAGCGAACGCGTCGCCGGTCTCGACGCGGGTGCCGACGACTACCTTCCCAAGCCTTTTGCACTGGAAGAGCTGCTTGCCCGATTGCGCGCGCTCCTCCGGCGAACCGCACCGGATCCTGACGCAGACTCCGAGATGATGACCTTCGAGGATCTCACCCTCGACCCGGTGACCCGTGAGGTTCGGCGAGGCGAGCGATCCATCAGTCTCACCCGAACCGAGTTCTCGCTTCTCGAAATGCTGATGGCCAACCCGCGTCGCGTCCTCACCCGTGGACGCATTCTCGAGGAGGTGTGGGGATATGATTTCCCGACCTCCGGCAACGCTCTCGAGGTTTACGTCGGCTACCTTCGTCGTAAAACCGAGGCCGACGGCGAACCGAGGCTGATTCACACCGTGCGCGGTGTCGGCTACGTCCTGCGGGAGACACCACCGTGATCGCTGCACCCTTCGGCAAGAACGCGGAGCCGAAGACCTCTCCCACATCGAACGGCTCGGCGGCCGGGATGCGCCCGCCCATGCCGTTGACCCGATCGGTGTCGCTGCGATGGCGAGTCACATTGCTGGCCGCGTCCGTCGTTGCGGTAGCCGTCGCCGTCATGGCCATCGCTGCCTATGCGGTGGTCTCACGTGCGCTGTACGCCGACGTTGATCACCAGTTACGCACTCGCGCATCGGTTCTCATTGACAGCAACATCGTGCGTTTCGATCCCCGGTACATCACCGGTGCCACCCTGTACACCACCGATATCAGTGTGGCCCTCGTCTTTTCGAACCTCGATACGTATCAGCCGCCCGGTTCCGACGTGCCGATCGGCGAACCCGAACTCGCCGTCGCGCGGGGCACCGCAGAGTCGTCACTGCGGACCGTCGAAGGCCAGCGCGTGCTGGCGCAACGAACCCACGACGGAAGCACGTTGGTGATCGCGCAGCGGTTGGAGCCGACCGTCGCAGTGCTCGATCGACTTGCCTGGGTGCTGTTTGTCGTCGGTGGCTGCGGCGTCATACTTGCCGCGGTAGCCGGTACGACGGTGGGGCGCACAGGTTTACGACCTATCGCCCGGTTGACGGATGCCACCGAACGCGTTGCCCGCACCGACGATCTGACGCAGATCCCCGTATCCGGCAGCGACGAACTGGCGCGCCTCACCGAGAGCTTCAACACCATGCTCCGGGCACTTGCCGAATCCCGGGAACGACAGAGTCGCCTCGTCGCCGACGCCGGTCACGAACTGCGCACACCGCTGACGTCGCTCCGCACCAATATGGAGCTGCTGATCGCGTCGAGCCGGCCAGGGGCACCACAAATTCCGGACGAGGACATGGCGGAACTGCGAGCCGACGTCGTGGCACAGATCGAAGAGCTGTCGACTCTTGTCGGTGACCTCGTCGATCTCGCGCGAGAAGACGCACCCGAAACGGTGTACGAGCGCGTTGATGTCAGTGACGTCGTCGAACGATCACTCGAACGTGCGCGTCGACGCCGCAACGAAATTGAATTCGAGGCCGTGACAACGCCGTGGTTCGTCTACGGCGATCAAGCGGGACTCTCGCGTGCCGTACTCAACGTCCTCGACAACGCTGCGAAATGGAGTCCCAAGGGCGAGCAGGTGCGCGTCGAGATGCGCCCAGTCGGTCAAGGACTGTTGGAATTGACCGTCAGTGATGCGGGACCGGGCATTCCGGAGGAAGATCGGGAGTTGGTGTTCGATCGTTTCTACCGGTCCACCGCTGCGCGTTCCATGCCGGGATCCGGTCTGGGACTTGCGATAGTGCGCCAGGTGGTGATCAAGCACGGTGGCACCATTGCGATCGAGGAATCCGATCGTGGTGGGGCACTGGTTCGGATCGTGCTTCCCGGGGAGCCGGGTCCGATCGCCGAATAACTGGACACCGTGGGTAATGTGTTCAGCGAGAGTGCTTTTCGAAAAGTGAGCAGGGTGCACAGAATTATCGGTGCAAACTCTGGGCAAAGTGACAGGTGAGTCTCAGCGGCTTCTCAGCAGCGCAAGGCAGTCTTGTAGTCAACAGAGTTGTGACCAACCAATACGGTGGTCACCGAGACGAAAGCGAGCCGATGACCGAGGACCGTAACACTGGGCCTGACCGGCCCGAGCAGCCAAGCAACGAGCCCCAGCCGACGCAGGCTTACCCGACCCAGCAGAATCCTGCCCAGCATAATCCTGCCCAGCAGAACCCCACACAGGCTTACCCGACGCAGCAGCAGCCTTACCCGACCCAGCAGCATCAGGCGCCGGGCTACGGGCAGCAGCCCACGCAGTCGTTCGGGCAGCACTACGGCGCACATGAGGCTGCTCACCAGCAGCAGTCGCCCTATCAGAGTGCAGCGAGCCCGGCCGGCCCCGCCGGACCAGGTGGCGCTGCCGGACCCGGCGGACCCGGCGGACCGATCCCCGCTGCGCTGCGCGGACCCAACGCTGATCCCGAACCGGCCAAGCCGAAGTCGAAGCGCATGGCACTGGTAGCCGGCGCGCTTGCACTGGTGCTCGTCAGCGGCGGTGTCGGCGGTGCGGTCGGCGCGATTGTGGCGGACAACAACGGTGGCAGCGGAACCGTCACCAATTCGCTCAACGCTGCCAAGCCGACAGCAACCAACACGTCCAACGCACCGGCCGGTTCGGTGCAGGCCGTGGCTCAGAAGGTCGTGCCCAGTGTGGTCCAGATCGAGGTGGCCACAGCTCAGGGTTCCGGTGGGGAAGGATCCGGCGTGATTCTGTCCTCCGACGGTCTCATCCTGACCAACAATCACGTTGCCGGCGCCTCCGGTGCGCAGTTGAGTGTGTCGTTCTCCGACGGAAGCAAGGCATCGGCAACCCTGGTCGGTGCCGATCCGGTTTCAGATATCGCCGTCATCAAGGTCGAGGGTCGCAATGATCTGACGCCGATCGACCTGGGCAATTCGGCCGAGGTAGTGGTCGGTCAGCAGGTTGTTGCAGTCGGTTCACCGTTGGGGCTGGCCGGAACGGTCACCGAGGGCATCATCTCGGCGCTCAATCGACCGGTGTCCACCAGCGGCGAGTCGGGCAACCAGAACACGGTTATCGATGCCCTGCAGACCGACGCGGCCATCAACCCGGGTAACTCGGGTGGCGCACTGGTCAACATGGACGGACAGTTGATCGGTATCAACACGGCCATCGCGTCACTGGGAGCCTCGTCGGGCACGCAGGGTGGGTCGATCGGACTCGGCTTTGCCATCCCGATCGATCAGGCCAGGCGTGTTGCCAACGAGTTGATCGAAACCGGCAAGGCCACTCAGGCCATGATCGGTGTGACGGTGCCCTCGCAGGACAACGCGGATGGTGCGACGGTTATGGACGTCACCGCTGACGGTCCGGCAGCCAAGGCCGGAATCCCGAAGGGTGCCGTCATCACGAAGGTCGACGATCGTGTTGTCGCAGACGGTGATTCGCTCATCGCGGCAGTTCGGTCGCATGCTCCCGGCGACACCGTGTCGATCACGTACACCGACGGTGGCCAGCAGAAGACCGTCGACGTCACGCTGGGAACCGCCCCGGCGCAAGGTGGGCGGTGACAGTTGGCGACCGGCCGACGATCACCCCGATCTTCGGCCGGACCGCAACTGATTCGGGGCGCGGCACTACGGTAGGAGTCATGGAACTCGAAGCCACATCGGCCGGCCGCGCCCTGGTTGTCATCGTCGACGATCGCACCGCTCACGGTGATACCACCGACTCCATCGGTCCGTTGGTTACGGAACTGCTGAACGAAGCAGGTTTTCACGTCGACGCGACGGTTGCAGTTGCCGCCGACGAGGTGGAAATCCGGAACGCTCTCAATACCGCGGTGATCGGTGGTGTCGACTTGGTGATCTCGGTCGGCGGTACCGGAGTGTCACCGCGCGACGTGACACCGGACGTGACGGCTGAGGTGCTCGATCGGGAGATCCCGGGAATCGCCGAGGCGCTGCGGGCGTCCGGGTTGTCCGCAGGATCGCTCGAAGCGGGCTTGTCCCGCGGCTTGGTCGGTGTCTCGGGCAGCACCGTCGTCGCCAACCTGGCGTCGACGCGCCCCGCGATCCGTGACGGCATGGCAACGTTGACGGCTTTGGCGGGCCATGTGATCGCCGAACTGTCCAGCCTCGAGGGCTGAGTAGAAGTTGTCCGACGAACAGAGCGCAGAAAAGAAGCCTGTCGACAAAGAGGCTTTGGCGCGCATTTTCGGGGATGTGTTCCCGGAGACGACGTCCGACGAGCGTGATCCGCAAGGATCCTCCCGTTCGTCGGATGACGAGTGGTTACGCAGCCAGGTTCCGCCGCATCACGGCGGTTGACGCATCAGACAGATCAGGCCCGTCCCGGAATGTCCGGGGCGGGCCTGATCTGTCAGGTGGACGCTAGTCGAAGCTCTTGGCGTGGGCGCCGGAGTCGGGGTCGGTTACACCGGAAGCGAGGATGTCGCGGATCTGGATGAGCAGATCGGTTTCGCTGGCTTCCTTGTCCTCGGGTTCGGTGACGAACTTCTTCTTGGCCGCGTTCGCGGGAACGATCAGCACGAAGTAGACAACTGCCGCGATGATGACGAAGTTGATGATCGCGGTGACCACGGCACCGATGTTGACGAAGGTTTCGGGATTGCCGGCAATGATCTCCTTTCCCCAGCCCAATTCGTCGGATCCACCAATGGCGGCGATGAGTGGGTTGATGATGTTCGACGTGAAGGCCGTGACGATCGCGGTGAACGCTGCGCCCACGACCACTGCAACGGCCAGGTCGAGCACGTTTCCGCGGAGCAGGAAGTCTTTGAATCCCTTGAGCATTTCGGTGTCCCCCGAATTGTGTGTGAGATGAACGTGTCGGTTCTCTGGAGAGAGCCGAATGCAAAAATCCTAAAGGAGCAAGCATCAATGTGTTTGCTTACTTGAACGTCACGGTGATGGCGTTGACCAGTGATGCGGCCGCGACGCGAGTAGCCGCCTCGGTGGGCAATGCCAGCATGATCACCTGTTCTTGCTGGTTACGTGTACTTTCCGCAGCGGTGACCATGACAACAACGGCGCCCGACGCAAGAATCGTGGGGTTGTTGTCGTTTGTCTGCTCGTTCGGAGTGTCGGCCTCAACTGTGAGTACATCGACAATGTCTCCGCTACGGACAATGTCAGAAACTGCGGCATCCGCGAGTCGGACCGGGACAATTCGCGCGTCGTCGGTTCCCGTGGACTCACGGGCCAGACGCGACCCGAGAACTCGGACGTCTGTGACGATTTCTCCGCGGCGAACGGGCCCGGCGACGGTGCTGCCCACAACGTCGGCGAAATCGGTAAGCGTCCCGTCGGGAAGGTGATCGGCAGAGAACTCGCTGATTCCGAGATCGTCGTCGGTGACAAGTTGTCCGGGAGCGACATCGCGGGCCGCGGTGACAACCTGGACGGTATCGGAGTCCGGATCGCCGCGAAACAGCAGCGCAATCCCGAGCACGGCAAGAGTGAGTGCGGCGATTTTTCGAACTGCCGAGCCTCGTGCGCGGTTGGGCTTTGCAATCGCAACCAGGCGGTCGACGACGCTGGGCGTGAGGTCGACTTCACCGAAATTCTGCGGTCTGGATCGGCCGTGACTCCGAGATCGTGCGCGGAACAGCCCGGACGGTGATGGTGGTGGCATAGACGAACGGTAGGGCCGAAAGCGTGCTTTTCGGCCCTACCGTTATCTGCCTGTGGACAACCTCGCGGTTGTGGAGAAAGTCGTGCTCGAACTAGCTGGCTGCAGCCTTTGCCGGAGCCGGAGTGCTGGTCGACGAAGAGGACGACTCGGACTTGGTCGACGACTCGGACTTTGCGGCCGGAGCGGAATCGCTCTTGGCGGGTTCGCTGGCCGTGCTGGAGCCACCTCGGCTGTCGGTGCGGTAGAAACCGCTGCCCTTAAACACGATGCCCACCGAGTTGAACAGCTTGCGGAGCTTGCCGGAGCAGGCTGGGCAGACCGTCAGCGAATCTTCGCTGAACGACTGGACGATGTCGAAACGGTTGTCACATTCCGTACATGCGTATGAGTAGGTAGGCACCGGGCTTCCTCCGCATTGTGATCTAAGTGCTTCATCAGGGCTGGCGAGTGCTGTCGAGCCAGTTCTGACACCGCAGCCCTTAGCACTCTACAAGTGACAGTGCCAACAGCGCTAATTACGTGTCTATTCCCACTGCGCGAGAAATGGTGGCGGCCGCCTCATCGGTCCAGTCGGGTCCAACCCGCAGTCGGGGTCAGCGCCCAGCCCATCGGAATGTCGTGCGGATCTGCGGGGAGCTGTTCGACGAGCTCCGAGTCGCGAACTACCGCGACGAGCCTGGCAGTCGGCGACGCCAATCCCAGCGTGCGGTCGTAGTACCCGGCGCCGCGTCCCAGCCGAGTGCCTCGCCGATCCACGGCGAGGGCCGGGACGAAGACAGTGTGGGCGAGCGCGATCGTTTCCGGTGGTAGTACCGGTCCGACGGGTTCCCGTAGCCCGTACGCAGCGGGGCGAAGTGCGTCGACACCCGTGTACTCGACCCAGGACAGCGGGCCGGGTGCGCCGGTGATCGGCAGGAGAACGCGATCTACGACGGCTGCCAGCGCGTCCAGCAGGTCAGTGGTTCCAGGTTCGGTCCTGGTCGGAACGTAGGCGCAGACAGTCGTCCCCGGGATTGTCAGATCAAGCGAGTGCGCCGTGAGTGCCGACGATTCGGTGCTCCGAGTTTGCTCCGATATCGCACGCCGCTCGGCCAGCACTGTTTGTCGCCATTGCTCTTTTTCTCGAGGTTCCACCACTTCACGATATGCATCGTGCTGACCATCGGGTAACAAGCTGCCGTTAGGGTGTTGGCATGACAGACGTGGTCGCTAGCAACAAGAAGGCCTTTCGTACGGCCGTGGTTCCTGCTGCCGGATTGGGTACTCGCTTCCTGCCGGCCACCAAGACCGTTCCCAAGGAATTGCTGCCGGTCGTCGACACACCGGGTATCGAACTGGTTGCCGGGGAGGCCGCCGATTCCGGCGCTGAGCGCCTGGTCATCGTGACCTCGCCCGGCAAAGACGGGGTTGTCGCGCATTTTGTCGAGGATCTTGTCCTCGAAAGCAAGCTGGAAGCGAGTGGAAAGCTCGCTCTACTGGCCAAGGTGCGTAAGGCACCCGGACTCCTCGAAGTCGACTCCGTGATCCAGGATCAGCCACTCGGTTTGGGGCACGCGGTCGGTTGCGCCGAGGCTGTCCTCGACGACGACGAGGATGCGATCGCGGTTCTTCTGCCCGACGATCTCGTGTTGCCTAGAGGTGTGCTCGAAACCATGGCCAAGGTACGCGCCAAGCGCGGCGGTTCGGTTTTGTGCGCCATCGAAGTTCCCAAGGACAAAGTCAGCGCATACGGCGTCTTCGACGTCGAAATCGTGCCGGACGCCACCAACCCCGACGTGCTCAAGGTCATCGGGATGGTCGAGAAGCCGGCTATGGAGGATGCGCCGTCCACGTTTGCTGCCGCTGGTCGATACCTGCTCGATCGCGCCATTTTCGACGCACTGCGACGCATCAAGCCCGGAACCGGTGGTGAATTGCAGCTGACCGACGCCATCGCGCTTCTCATCTCCGAAGGCCATCCCGTGCATGTCGTCGTTCATCGCGGTACTCGACACGACCTCGGAAATCCCGGCGGTTACCTCCGCGCTGCGGTTGACTTCGCACTGGACATGGATGACTACGGCCCGTCGTTGCGAGAGTGGTTGGTTGCTCGTCTCGAACGATAGGGATAGTTCGGACATCTCCGCACAGCAGTTGACGCAGGATCGAGATGACCGGCCAATCGTGTGGCAAGGCATCATGGGCTGCGGGTAACACGAGTTTCGCGACAAAGTAGGAGGACGCAGTCCATATGCGGTCGGTTGAGGAGCAGCAGACCAGGGTCACAGCCGCTGCAGTTGCGCCCCGGCCGGTTCGTGTCGCCATTTCGGAGGCACAGGGGTTGCTCTGTGCCGAGGAAGTGGTCACCGAGCGGCCGCTGCCAGGGTTCGATCAGGCTGCCATCGACGGATACGCAGTCCGTAGCGTCGATGTTGCGGGTGCCGGCACGGATCTGCGTGGCGAGGACGGCGAGCCGATCGACTTGAGCCTGCCTGTCGTCGGTGAGGTCACGGCCGGTTCGCGTCAGCCGATCCGGCTACAGCCACGGCAAGCTGTGCGCGTCGACACCGGCGCGCCGCTGCCCACGTTGGCCGATGCGGTTCTCCCGCTGGAGCAGACCGACGGTGGCCGCGCCCGCGTGCGAGTCTTTGCGCCGGTGCGCTCAGGAGACTACGTACGACGCGCGGGTGACGACGTGCAACCGGGCGATGTCGCTGTTCGGGCGGGAACCATCATCGGCGCTGCCCAGGTCGGACTTCTCGCGGCAGTGGGCCGTGACAAAGTTCTGGTGCATCCGCGTCCACGGCTATCGGTCATCAGCGTCGGGGGCGAGCTGGTCGACATCGACCGAACTCCGGGACCCGGCCAGGTTTACGACGTGAATTCGTATGCTCTGGCTGCGGCTGCTCGTGACGCCGGAGCCGACGTCAACCGGGTTGGCATTTCCGGATCGGATGCTCGCCGGTTGCGTGAGGTTGTCGAGGGGCAATTGATCCGATCCGAGATCGTGGTCATCGCGGGAGCTGTCGGCGGTGGAGCGTCCGACGAGGTCCGCGATGCGCTGTCCGAACTGGGAACGCTCGAGGTCGAGCGGGTCGCGATGCATCCGGGATCAGTTCAAGGGTTCGGTCAGCTCGGGCGTGACGAGGTACCGACCTTCCTGCTCCCATCGAATCCGGTCAGTGCGCTCGTGGTGTTCGAGGTCATGGTCAGGCCGCTCATCCGGATCGCGCTCGGTCGTCGCCAGCCGATGCGTCGCATCGTGAAGGCCCGAACGGTGGGAACGATTACGTCGATCGCGGACCGTAAAGGATTCCTTCGTGGGCAGTTGATGCGCGACGAGGCAACGGGGGAGTACCTGGTCCAGGCTCTCGGTGGCGCCGCGGGCGCGTCGTCCCACCTGTTGGCGACGTTGGCCGAAGCAAATTGCCTGGTACTCGTCGACCGGGATGTCACCGAAGTGCAGATCGGTGAAGAAGTCGACGTCGCATTTCTCGCCCAACGTGGCTGAGTCACGGCTGGCTCACTTCCGGTGCGCCGCTTCGACTTTCCAACCGAATGAGGTGTGATGTCAGTCCATCCCGGATGGCCCGAGAAGCTGGGCCCGATTCGTGTGGCTGCCGGTGTGGTCACCGTCCGGCCGATTCGGTTGCGCGACGCGTCCGCGTGGAGCAGATTGCGCATTCGGGATAGAGAGCATCTCGAGCCGTGGGAACCGACCGGTGAATCGCCGTGGGATGCCCGGCATCACATCACCGTGTGGCCGTCGTTGTGCGGAAGTCTTCGATCCGAGGCGCGCAAAGGCCGGATACTTCCGTGGGTGATCGAGCTGGACGGCAATTACTGCGGGCAGATCACCATCGGCAACATCGTTCGCGGCGCGTTGCGTTCCGCTTGGGTGGGTTATTGGGTTGCGTCGGATGTCACGGGTGGTGGTGTGGCGACAGCTGCGGTGGCGCTCACGTTGGACCATGCCTTCTCGCAGGTGGGATTGCATCGTGTCGAGGCAACTGTTCGTCCGGAGAATTCGTCCTCGCGCGCCGTGCTCCACAACGTCGGCTTCCGTGAAGAGGGACTCCTACGCCGGTACCTCGACGTCGACGGGCAGTGGCGCGATCATGTGCTTGTGGGGATGACGATTGAAGAGATTCCCACCACAGTTGTGGATCGGCTTGTGCGCTCCGGTCGTGCGTCTTGGGTATGAAGTCCCTAGTTAAAAGGTAGTTACCGACCGAATTGTCATCAAAATTGCTAGGCCGGGTCATTGCGAGTTCAACTTTTCCTCCGACAAATTCCGGCGGATCGGTCAGTTCGGTTCGGTACGCGTGTGACACATGAGTAAGGTGGGGTTCGGCGCGTCGGCAACGATGCGAGCCGGTCGGCCGTTAACCTTGATTCATCAACGGCTGGCATAGGTGCTGGTAGGTGATCGGGAGGAGGTCGCGGCATGCCTAGTTCATTCGTGTGGATCGGGCTCGTGGCCGTCTGGTTGTTCGTGCTCGTGCCCATGCTCGTGAACAAGCGCCCCCGGATCCGTCAGACCAGCGAAGCGGCTCTTGCGACTCGCGTACTTCACCGCGGCGACAGCAATCCTGTGCGACGCGGACCGGCAGCCGGACATCGAAGCGATCCGAACTGGCAACCAGAACCAGTGCGCAGCAGCTACGACGCGGAGGACCAGATGGACACTCACGCAGAAGACAGCGACTACAGCGGTGGCCGTGCCCCGGTCAGGGAGTTCGTGCCTGTCCGACGCGGCCGCGGTGGATTCGATCCCGAAGCCGATGCCGTCGCCCGAGAAGCGCGCTACACGTTTCGCCAGCGCACCCTTCTCGGACTTGCCTTCGTCTCGATCATGGCCGGTGCACTCGCGCTGATCGTCTCGCCCCTGGTGTGGTGGCTCTGTGCCTTGTCGTTTGCCGGTCTCGTCGGCTACTTGGCATATCTGCGCCGGCAAGTGCGCATCGAGCAGGAAATTCGCCGCCGTCGCACTGAACGGCTCAACCGTTCACGTCTGGGCGTCGAATCACACACAGACGAGGAATTGCGCCTGATTCCTTCTCGTCTGCGCCGACCGGGCGCAGTAGTCCTGGAAGTTGACGACGGAGACCCGGCGTTCGACCACCTCGATCACTACGAGGAAGTGCCGATGCAGTCGGAAATGCGACGCGCATCGGGTCAGTAAAACGTTCATCGTTTCGGAGGCGGGTAACTCGAGGCTCGGACTTCGGTCCTGCTAGAGTTGCCGAGCACACGCTTTCGGGCGGTGGCAAGGGGCTGTGGCGCAGTTGGTAGCGCGCTTCGTTCGCATCGAAGAGGTCAGGGGTTCGATTCCCCTCAGCTCCACCACGTAATCAGCTCCACCACGTAATCAGCTCCACCCAGTAATCAGTTACCGATCAGGTCCTTCAGCTAGCGCTGAGGGACCTGTTTTGTTACAGACCGGTCGGTCGACAAATCGCCTCGACTCGCGAAGAATGTGCGGGTGTGTGCAGTTTCATACAGCCGCTGGGGCCCACCGAACCCGGTTTCGAACCGGTTGAGGCATGATCCTTGGTGGGCCAGTTATTTTCTGGACATGTAACGACCATGACGTCGCGACGATAATCTCACTGTGTCGCTGCGCCTGTGCATGCAGCTAGAACGTTTTTGTCGGGAGGAATTTGATGAGCCAGCCACGACGGCTAGTCATGGCACTTGTAGCTGTCTTGTGCCTGACGGGTGTGGGGTTCCTCGCTATTTCTGTATTTCCGACTGTCGTTTCGGCTCAACCCGGTGCAGGTGAAAACAGCGATGACAGCGCTGACACCACCGTCACCGACATTCCCAGTGCTGATGCCTTGGGTAAACACGGCAATAACGGCAACGGCAATAACGGCAACGGCAATAACGGCTGCGGCAATAACGGCAACGGGTGCGGCAACGGGTGCGGCAACAACGGCAACGGCAATGGTTGGGGCAACGGATGCGGTGGTTGCCACCACCACTGCACGACGACGAGTCCAGTCGTAACCACAACGACCGATCCCGTTGTGACGACGACCACTGATCCGGAAGTGACGACGACGGACCCGACTGAACCAGAGGTCCCGACCACGACTACTGATCCGGTCGTAACGACGACTACTGATCCGGAAGTGACGACCACGACCACGGATCCGGAAGTGACGACCACGACGACGGATCCGGAAGTGACGACCACGACCACTGATCCGGAAGTGACGACGACTACTGATCCGGAAGTGACGACCACGACTACCGATCCGGTCGTAACGACGACTACTGATCCGGAAGTGACGACCACGACTACCGATCCGGTCGTGACGACGACAGACTCGACGGAACCCGGGGAGCCGAGCAATTCGACTGAGGTGTCGACAAGTGCTGAGGCAACTACAAGTTCAGAAGAGTCCAGCGAAACTTCGGTGGCGGCGGCTCCGGCCGGACCGGAATATCCGCAGGGCCCGTCCGCCGAAACTGGGTCGCCGGCGTCCGGGCCGTCCGGCGGCGTAGGCGGCGCCGCCACACCGGCAGCACCTCAAATCTTGGCTGCACCGGCACCGATCGCTGCTGCGGTGCAAACGGATGGCCCGAATTCCTCGGCTTCGGCACAAAGTGACGACCCGCAAGCTTTCCCGGTGGTCTTCACCTCAGGATTGCCACCAATTCAGAATGCTGCTGCGGTGGTAGGTGGCCTCGCGGGAATGACGTTGGTTGCGGCGGGTGCAGGCGCATTGACGTTCAGGGGCGCTTCGATGCAGAAGGCTCGATTGGCAGCGGCGCGGGCTGAGTTCCTGGCACCCCGATCAGGAAGAGGTGTGTAGGACAGTGCCGACAAACAGGCGTTCGCATCGTCGAGTTCTTGCTGCGGTGGACGCGGTGTGTGATGCTGCTGCGTCGTCGGAGGCGGTGAATTTGTTGACGGTGGTGGAGGCTGTGGCGCTCGAGCGTGAGCGGCCGATCGAGATCGATCTGCAGACTCCGTTGGCGACGGGTGTGTGCGGTCAACGGCGCGCGTTCGACGATCATGACGTTATCGTTCTGGCACCGGGCTTACCCAATGTCGAGCGAACTCTTGCACATGAGTTGGGGCACATCGTGTTTCGGCATGAAGGGGCGGAGATCGCGGAGGCGACGTTGGAAGCCAGCGATGATCTGATCGCGTACATGCTCAGCCAGCGATCGCTGCGCCGCAACGAGCCGGTGCCGATGGATGACCTTGCAGAGTGGGAAGCGGAGACCTTTGCGTCGATGCTGTTGATGAGGTTGAAGACGATGAGCGGTCGTGGGACGCCGTTGTCGGTGCTGCGGTACGACGAGGCGATCGGATGATCGCTTGGGCAATTGCCTTGGTGGTGTGGATCGCAGCAGGTGCAAGGCTTGGGCGCGTGGTGGCGCGAGTTGCCACGCCGCTGCGTACGGCCATGGTTATCGCCGGATTCGGTGTTGCGTTGATGGCTACGGTGCTTGTCCCCGGGGTGTGGGACATCGTGGACAGAATTGCGCCTGATCAGCACTTTTCAGCGATGGTTGTTGTCGTGTTGTGGGTGTTCTTGTCGGCAGCAAGCGCGGTTGGCGCGGTGTCTGCGTGGCCTGTGATGACGCGTTCTGCGATGCGCGTCGTGGCGATCGTGTTGTATACGGTCGGCTTGCTTGTGTCGATTTCCGTGGGCGTCGGTTATCCGATGCCGGCTTTGCTCTTTGTGGTTGTCGCGCTGGCGTTGGTTATCTCGACCGGACTGCGGCACGTTGCGTGGGCGCCGTTGGGCCGCGGAATCGGACTCATCGTCGTGGGTTCGATGATTCTGCTGATTGTTGTCGTGGTCATGCTGGTCGAGTCGGTGCGTGGGGCGAACGCACTCGAGTCGGGTATCTGGTCCGGCGCCGGCGTGCAATTCGTGTCGGTGGCGGGCTTGCTGATCGCGCTGGGCATCACATGGATGTTGACCGAGACATGGGTGCGAGCGCGCTTGGACCTGAAGCGTTTAGGGGGCATACACGGTCTGCTGGTGAAGCGATTCCCGGAGGTTGTGGATGTCGACAGTGCGGCAACCACAACAGTGCTCAAGGCGTCGGACATGATCGCGCAGATCATGGACGCCATGTACATCCAGGCAGGTGCCGGGTTGTTCGACGTCGGTGGAAGGGAGCCGCCGAGGTCGCTCGCCACGCATTCCGAGATATTGACGGAGTGGATTGTGAATCCACTGGAATCAGATGTTCTCGATACCCGTTGGATTGCGCCTCCTGACGGTATGTCCGCCAGGAGATGGGTCTTGGTTCTGGCTAGGGACTACGAAAAGTTCGAAGCCCAGCCGAATACGACAAAAGCAGGCCGATAGGTGTCGATCGACCTGCTCAGTGTCGTCTAGGGACAGCCCTAGCCTCGCGTCAACGTGACGCGTCTGGTGGGACTTCGGGTAGTCCTTCGCTTGCACGGAGCTTTTCGGCCATAGTCGTGAGAAGGTTCTGCGACTCTTCCGACAGATCGAACGCTCGGCTCGACAGTCGACGCAGACCGTAACCCTGGAGCTGTGCGAGCAGTTCGAGGTCGTGATCGATCTTCGCGGCGTAGATGTCGTTGAAGAAGTAGTCGGGCTTCACCTTGAAGAAGCGCGCAAAAGCAGCGACAGTCTCGTCCGACGGGTTGGTGCGTTGTCCCGAGCGGAGCTGTGAGATGTACGGCTTGGAGATCTGGTGGCCGTCCTCGATCAACGCGGAGGCGACCTCGGCGTTGGTGTGGGGCTTGCGCCCGGGAGGATGGACACTGTCGAACAGTTTGTTCAGTCGTTCTGCAAAGTCAGCCATTGTGAACCGCCCCGTAATCCTCTCTATCAGCGATTGTTCGTTCAGCGAATCCCACGATATCACGCGGATAACCGATTGGTAGCTCGCTGTAGTCCATTCGGTGGGCTTTGGGTGCAGGGTTGAGTTCGGTATTTATGGGAACTCGAGGGATGCTTCCGTCGAGTTCGCGGGTAATTTCGGGCCGCTCGATATCGCAATAGGACCAATTATGTGGGCAGTAGAGACCTACCGCAGTGCTGCATATTGTCACCATAACGAACCGTTTACCCGTTTTGCCTGCAGTAGCTATACGTTAACCCGGTTTTGGTGGTTCTTACTGTGTGAATAATCGCAGTTCAGGCCTCGGTCGACTCCAGTTCACCTCTGGAGTGCGTATTGTCGGGACCTTTGCCCCGATTTGCTCAAATGTGGCACGAAGTTTGTCGGATACGGGGTGTCTGTGGCTCGTCGTAACGACGTTCGCCACTAGCCATGGCCTGATAGTTGGCGCAAGATTGTGACATGAAACACATCATGAGTGACGAAGAGTTACGCCGGGCGATTCGCGCGCTCCAGGATCGTGCCCTCGATGCGCGCAAGCGTGGAGACCGCGACGCGGCAGACGAAATCGAGCGCACCATGCGTGACTACCAGGATCAGATGGCGCAACGCCTGTAGCGCAGCTGGGCCGAGAACTTCGGCTTGGAATGAAGCGGACATAACCCCTGCCGGTAGATGCTGCGTGCGTACACTTCCCTGCATGTCCACAGTGCTACCGCGGGGGAGTGTAAAGCCATGTCGATAAGGTCGCTCGATGGAAAGAAGTGCCTGATCACGGGTGCGGGTAGCGGTATCGGTCGAGCTACAGCGATTGCGGCGGGCGCTGGCGGGGCAGAGTTGTTTCTCACGGATATCAACGGTTCCGGTCTTGATGAGACCGTCGAAATGGTGTCCTCGGCCGGCGGTACCGTCAGTGTGGCGGAGGCATTCGATGTTTCCGATTACGACGCCGTTTCCAAATTCGGCGCAGAAGTGGCCGAGCAGTTCGGATCGATGGATGTCGTGATGAACATTGCAGGCATATCGGCCTGGGGAACAATCGAGAACCTCGAGCATCGTCACTGGCGATCAATGGTGGACGTCAATCTCATGGGTCCCATTCATGTCATGGAGACGTTCATTCCGCCGATGATCCGCGCCGGAAAGGGCGGTCATCTGGTCAATGTCTCGTCGGCCGCCGGCCTGCTGGCTCTGCCCTGGCATGCGGCATACAGCGCCAGCAAGTTCGGGCTACGAGGCGTTTCGGAGGTACTTCGGTTCGATCTGAAGCGTCACGGCATCGGTGTGAGCCTCGTTGTTCCGGGTGGGGTGAAGACTCCATTGGTGGGCACCGTCGACATTGCGGGTATCGATCGGGACGACCCGCGAGTCAAGTCATTGGTGCATCGCTTCGAGAAGCGTGCGGTTTCGCCGGAGAAAGTGGCGGAGTGCATTGTCTCCGGTATCGAGAAGAATCGATATCTGGTCTATACATCCAATGACATCAGGTTCGGTTATTGGTGGGCTCGTAAGTTCTCTCCGCCCTATGAATTTGTTATGCAGAAAGCGAATGACCAGTTCGCCAAGCTGTTACCGCGCTCGTAATTAGCTGCCTTTCAGAACCAGTGCCAACTCGCATAGGGACCAAGGTCACCAAATGTCAAAGAGTTTTCGATTTGGTATCGAATTCAACTTTCCGTCCGAGAAGGTTCATGCGGCATTGACAGATACTCGGTATTGGATGATCAGACTTGGCGACCTGTATTCCAAGGCGGTTATCGAAGACGGAGGCGGAGCGATAGCGGTGTCGCTAACCGACGAGATCGAATCGTCGGCACTGCCGGGGTTGGTTGCAAAGCTGGTTCCGGACCGCCTCGGTGTCGAGCGAGCCGATCGGTGGGGTCCGCTATCCGACGGCCGGGCGGTCGGATCAGTGACCGGGAGAGCGCACGGATTGCCTATTCGTATCGAGGTCGACCTGGAATTGGCCGAAGCAGGCGACGCTCGCTCCGTGCTGAACGTCGACGGCTGGGCAGAGGTGAAGATTCCGGTTCTAGGCGGCCAGATCGAAAGGCTGTTGAAGAATATGGCACAGGATCTGTTGCGCCGCGATCACGACGCCGTCGAAGCGTTCCTACTCAATCCGTGAAAGAGCGTTAATCGTCGACGCGCTGGAGCTCGGCATGCAGATGATGAGTGAGCGGTGTCTGATCGTGTGCCATCCAGATGTCGTACGTCAGTGTGTCTTCGTGAACCCGCACTACGCGTCGCACATCGGTGACGGGCTTGGAATCCGGTGACGCCGCAAGTGTCAACAGTGTGAAGGCAAGAGTGCCCTCGGCGTCGATGCTGCCGCGGTGGATCTCCACAAAACCGGTCGGCTGGGTGATCAGCAATTCGAGCTTGTTTCCGGGGACCGGGCGCAGGTATCCAGATTCCATGTGAAGTGGGCGGCCGTCGGGCAAGCCACGTGTGCGTGAGCTGTACGTCAGGAACGGTTTGGGGGTCGGAGCGAAGACGATTTCCTCGGAGTACTCGAAATCGTCGATCGTCGGAAAGTGTCCGCTACCGGTGCCGGCCCAGCGTCCACGCAACAACTCGACCCCTCGGTGTTCGTTCTCGGGTCGCTGTGGTGCCGTCATGGTGGTTCCTCTCACTGGTGTCGGCCATCAGATTACGCACCGACGGGAATACTGTTTATCCATGAACGGTTCTGGATCCGTCTCGCTCGGTGTCGACTCCGAGGTAGGTAGGTTGCGTTCGGTCATCTTGCATCGTCCCGGCGACGAATTGAAGCGGCTCACCCCGCGAAACAACGATCAACTGCTTTTCGACGGTTTGCCGTGGGTTGATCGGGCGCAGGACGAGCACGATCAGTTCGCGTCGGTGCTGCGTGAGCACGGTGTCGAGGTTCTGTTGCTTGCGGACCTGCTCGCCGAAGCCTTGACGGTCAGTGGTGCGGCCCGGATTCAAGGAATCTCGGCTGCGGTGGACACACGGAAGATCGGGCACTCGCTGGGGCAGCATCTGTCGTCGTACCTACGCAGTGTGCCGCCGGCGGAGTTGTCGTCCATCCTCACCGCCGGTATGACTTTCGACGAACTCCCGATCGACGCGTCGTCGACGTCGCTGGTGCGGCGGATGCACCACGGCGGGGATTTTGTGATCGATCCGCTGCCCAATCTGCTGTTCACGCGTGATTCGTCGTTCTGGATCGGGCCGCGGGTGGTGATTACGTCCTTGGCGTTGTCTGCGCGGGCGCGGGAGTCGTCGATCACCGATCTGGTGTATGCGCATCATCCTCGGTTTCGGGGGGTGCGGCGGGCGTACGAATCGCATACCGCTCCGGTCGAAGGTGGTGATGTGCTGCTACTCGCTCCGGGCGTGATTGCCGTCGGTGTGGGTGAGCGGACGTCGCCGGCGGGGGCGGAAGCATTGGCGCGCAGTGTGTTCGACGACGATTTGGCGCATACGGTGTTGGTGGTGCCGATCGAGCAGCGCCGCGCGTCGATGCATCTCGATACGGTGTGCACGATGGTGGAGGCCGACGCCGTAGTCATGTATCCGGCGATTCAGAACACATTGTCGGCCTTCACTATTCGGCGTGAGGATGACGGCGTCAGCATACGAGGTGCTGACCCGTTCCTCGAGGCTGCCGCCGACGCGATGGGGATCGGGAAGCTGCGGGTCATCGACACCGGATTGGACACGGTGACTGCCGAACGTGAGCAGTGGGACGACGGAAACAACACTCTGGCAATTGAACCCGGTGTGGTGGTCGCATACGAGCGCAATGTCGAGACCAATGCGCGGCTGGAGGCGTCGGGTATCGAGGTGCTTCGGATCGCGGGGTCGGAACTGGGATCCGGCCGGGGTGGCCCCCGGTGCATGTCCTGTCCGATCGCCCGCGATCCGTTGTGATGCCTAGAGGATTTCTTCGACCTTGTCTGCCGGGCGGGCGAGGACAGTGCCCTTGTCAGTGACGACAAAGGGGCGTTCGATGAGAATCGGGTGTTCGATCATGGCGTCGAGGATCTTGGACTCGGATGCGTCGGCGAGCCCGAGTTCCTTGTACTGCGATTCACGCTTACGAACTGCCTGGCTGGGAGTGAGGCCGGCGTCGGAGAGGAGTTTTTCCAGTTCCGAACGGGTAGGCGGTGTATCGAGGTACATGACGACGGTCGGTTCGATGTCGTGTTCACGTAGCCGGGCGAGAACAGTTCGTGAGGTGTTGCACCGTTGATTGTGGAAGATCGTTGCAGAGGCCATGGTCGTCATTGTGCCTGGCGTGATCAGCTGCCCGGTCGGGAAGTGGGAACAAACGGCCCCTTCCGGTGCGCTGGACTGAAGTACCGACGTACGAGGAGTGGATGATGACGGAACATCGAAGTGTCGACGAACGGCGAGTGGCGATTGCCGGAGGTCACGGCAAGATCGCGCAGCACCTCATATTCTTGCTGGCCGGACATGGTGATCGGCCGGTTGCGCTGATCCGCAATCCGGATCACGAGGGTGCGGTCCGAACGTTGGGCGCATTTCCTGTAGTGATCGACCTGGAAACGGCTACCGTCGACGAACTCGCGAAGGTGCTGGCCGGGTGCGATGTTGCAGTTTTTGCGGCGGGAGCCGGTCCGGGGAGTGGAATTGCGCGTAAGGACACAGTCGATCGGGCGGCAGCGGTACGGCTTGCCGACGCGGCGGAAAAAGCGGGTGTTCGTCGTTTCATCCAGATCAGTGCGATGGGCGCCGGCGAACCGGTTGCGGAGGGGACCGACGAGGTTTTTGCCGCGTACCTCGAAGCCAAGACGGCCGCCGAGGACGATCTGCGTTCTCGCACGGGCTTAAAGTGGACGATCATTCGTCCGGGGCTTCTCACCGATGACGATCCGATCGGTGAGGTAACTCTGGCCGAGCCTCCGGTTGCGCGTGGATCGGTCAGTAGGGCTGATGTAGCGGCGGTGATCGAGGCGTTGATCGATGCGCCCGCGAGTGTCGGCAAGACGTTGGTTCTGACGTCCGGCTCCGATCTTGTTCGCGACGCGGTTGATGCCTTGTGATGACCGGTATCGTGATCGACCACGGTTCTTCCGTGGCGCCGTACGACCAACTACGCCAACAGATTATCGAACAGGTACAGACCGGGGGGCTGATAGCGGGGGCCAAGATTCCCACGGTTCGGGCGCTGGCAACGGACCTGGGTTTGGCGGCGAATACCGTCGCAAAAGCGTATCGGGTGCTCGGCGAGCAGGGGGTGATCGAGACCCGCGGGAAGCAGGGCACCTTCATTGCGTCGGGAAGTGATCCGGTACGAGCGCAGGCGGAGCAGGCGGCGACGGCTTTCGTGAAAGATGTGCGTGCGCTCGGATATTCGGATGACGAGATACTGACTATGGTCGAGGCCGCATTGAGAGGCGCGTGATGCAGCCTTAAGTTGACGCTTCAACTTAAAGCTGTCAGGCTTGCACCATGAATTCGTCGATCGTCCGTGACCTCGGACTCCTCATCGCTCGCATCGGCCTTGGCATCATCTTCATCGCCCACGGTTGGCAGAAGTTCTTCACGTACAAGATCGCCGGAACGCAGGCGTCATTCGAAATGATGGGCGCGCCCCTGCCCAAGGTGTCGGCGATTCTTGCAGCCACGATCGAACTCGGCGGCGGAATCCTGCTCATTGCCGGCGTGCTGACTCCGCTTGTCGGTGTGCTGCTGTTCCTCGACATGGTGGGCGCCTTCTTCATCGTCCACTCGGGCAACGGCATTTTTGTCGACGCGGGTGGCTACGAACTGGTACTTGCGCTCGGTGTCGGCTCGCTGCTGATCGCCACGATCGGAGCCGGTCGCATCAGCGTGGACGGATTGATTGGCAAAGGCAACGGTTGGTTGAAAACCGCAGCGTAAGGAGTATTTCGGGGCGGGTCCGGCAGGTGTCGGGCCCGCCTTCGCTATTGCTTTTGTTCGCGCGAGTGACCAACGTATTGTCCTATGGTGACGAAATCTGATCCTTCCGAGCAGAATTCCGGTGCCAACGAGGACCGACCGACGAATGGGTTCACACGAGTAGGTGTGCGAACCGATTACGTGGTTTTTTCCGTAACGGCAGTGGCGGTTTTGGCAATTCTCGTGTGGGGCCTCGTTGCCCCCGACAATCTGAACTCGGTGACGGGGAGCATTCTCGACTGGCTCGTCGTCAACATCGGCTGGCTCTTCGTTCTCGCGGCGTCGGCTTTTGTGCTGTTCTCCATCTACCTCGCCGTCAGTCGGTTCGGAGACATTCCACTCGGCAAGGATGGTGAGAAACCGGAGTTCCGGACCGTCAGTTGGATTGCGATGATGTTCAGCGCCGGAATGGGAATCGGCCTGATGTTCTTCGGTGTCGCCGAACCATTGGCGCACTACGTCAATCCACCACCTGGCACCGACGGCGGTATCGGAACCGCTATGGCAACCACCATGTTCCACTGGGGGCTTCATCCCTGGGCGATGTATGCCGTTGTGGGCCTTGCCATTGCGTACGGATCGTATCGGCGTGGACGCAAGCAGCTTTTCAGCTCGGCTTTCATCCCACTGCTCGGGCGTCGGGCTGAAGGTCCGATCGGCAAGATCATCGATATTCTTGCCATCTTCGCGACTCTCTTCGGCACGGCCGCATCACTGGGACTCGGCGCCCTGCAAATCGGCTCGGGTTTCCAGGTGGTCGGGTGGATGCAAGAAGTGAGTGTCTTCCTCCTCGTTTCCATTGTCGCGGTGTTGACCCTGGCCTTTGTCGCATCGGCAGTCTCGGGCGTTTCCAAGGGAATTCAGTGGTTGTCGAACATCAACATGGTGCTCGCGTTGATCTTGGCGCTCTTCGTGTTCGTACTCGGCCCGACAGTACTGATCCTCAACCTTCTGCCCACCACCATCGGCGCCTACGCGTCGGACCTCGCCCAGATGTCGGCTAGGACCGGAGCGTCGTCGAATCCCGAGACAGGAGAGTGGCTGTCGTCCTGGACCATCTTCTACTGGGCCTGGTGGGTGTCCTGGACACCGTTCGTGGGAATGTTCTTGGCGCGCATCAGTCGTGGGCGCACTATCCGTCAGTTCATCGTGGGTGTCATTGTCGTGCCGACGACGGTGAGTCTGTTGTGGTTCT
Source organism: Rhodococcus sp. AD45-ID (assembly GCF_003023755.1). Lineage (NCBI taxonomy): Bacteria > Bacillati > Actinomycetota > Actinomycetes > Mycobacteriales > Nocardiaceae > Rhodococcus > Rhodococcus sp. AD45-ID. The sequence continues at coordinate 873,447 of NZ_PYHL01000003.1, forward strand.
CGATCTTCGGCGGTGCCGGGATCGGTGAGGAGCGAGACGGAATCGATCTCGCGAGCCGGGGTTCCGAGGAAGCTCAGTTGTTCGGGATGCTCGACAATCTCCCGCTCGCGGGCGTCACGACCGTCCTGGTCATGCTGCTCGTAGCGGTGTTCTTCGTCTCGGGCGCAGACGCCGCGTCGATGGTGATGGGCACTCTCTCGCAGCGGGGAACTCTCGAGCCGAGTCGGTGGGTCGTGGTGTTCTGGGGTGTGTTGACCGGTGGCGCCGCGGCGCTATTGCTGTGGACCGGCGGTTCCGAAGCGCTCGAGGGCTTGCAGACGATGACGATCATCGCGGCCGCGCCATTTGTCGTCGTGATGATCGGCCTGTGCTTCTCGCTCTACCGAGATCTGTCACACGACCCGATCATCGTCGCTGCCCGAGAACAGAAACGAGCGCTTCTCCAAACCCGACGGGTCCGACGAGGCACTCGCGCTCGGCGCGATACCTGAGCTATTTCCAGCTCGGCAACCACAGATGGTTCTGCCACGATTCCGGAGTGATCGGCATCGCGGTCAAGATGGGCCACAGGTAGACGAAGTTCGCGACAACCAGCCCGATGTACAGGCTGACCGCGAGCAATCCCGTGGTGCGTCGCTCGACGGAATCCGTTGCCTTGCCAAGTACGTCACCGAGTGTCAGCGCAAATCCCATGACCATGAACGGTGCGAGCGCAACGCCGTAGAAGAAGTACATCTGACGGTCCATCGTGGCGAACCAGGGGAGGTAGGCGGCGGCGTATCCGGTGAGAACAACGGCATAGCGCCAGTCACGCCGAACGAACGTCTTCCAGATCGCCCACGCCAACATGGGCAGCGCCAGCCACCACATCGCCGGCGTGCCGATCAGCATGATCGCCTTGACGCAGGTGGCCGCCCCACAGCCCGTCACCTGCTCGCCGTCGGCGTAGTAGTAGAGCATCGGACGAAGACCCATGGGCCACGTCCAGGGTTTCGATTCCCACGGGTGGTGGTTGCCCGCGGAGTTCGTCAGGCTCGAGTGGAAGGTGAGCACGTTGCCGCTGTAGTACCAGAGGGAACGCAGCGCCGACGGTATGAAACTCCACGTTCCGCCCTCGCCGATCTCGTTGCCGACGGCATGGCGATCGACGCCCGTCTCGCTCGCAAACCAGGCCCAGTAGCTGGCCAGGTAGACGCCGATCGGGATGACGACCAACGCGTACAGAGCGGGGCCGATGTCGCGGATCGCGGTGCCGAACCATGGCCGCTGCACACGGTAGGCGCGGCGTGCGGACAGGTCGAACGCGACGCTGAGGAGTCCGAAGAACAAGATGAAGTACATCCCGGACCATTTGGTGCCGCAGGCCAATCCGAGCAGGATGCCGGCGCCGAATCGCCACCACCGGAATCCGAGCCGTGGACCCCATTCGGAATCGCCGATCCGACCCTCGGCGTAAGCGGTGGCCATCCGTTGCCGAACCTGGTCACGGTCGACGATCAGGCAGCCAAGCGCGGCGAGAACAAAGAATGCGAGAAAAATGTCGAGCATGCCCAGGCGGGACGAGACGAACGTGACTCCGTCGACGATCAGCAGAATGCCGGCAATCGCGCCGATGAGCGTCGAACGTGTCATCCGTCGAACGATCCGAATGATCAGCAGCACCATCAAGGTTCCGACCAATGCCGACGAGAACCGCCAACCCCAGCCGTTGTAACCGAAGATCGCTTCACCGATTGCGATCATCTGCTTGCCGATCGGCGGGTGCACCACCAATCCGTAACCGGGGTTGTCTTCGATCCCGCCGCCTGTCAGCACCTGCCAGCCTTGCGGCGCATAGTGCTTCTCGTCGAATACGGGAGTGCCGGCGTCCGTGGGATAGGCGAGCATCGTGAACCGGGTGATTGCGGCGATCGTGGTGATGACGGCGGTGACGATCCAGCCACGCAACCGGTCCGTGGGGCCGAAGTCCGGGGCGGGTACGAGCGGCGCTGGACTACGCACTACCCGATCGCCACTGGCGGGCGTTGGCCGCTCGTCCGTCTGCACAGTCACTCGGCAATCGTAGGCTGTCAGGTATGACTGGTCGCTTGGTACTCGCCGCAACACCCATGGGAGACGTCGGTGACGCGTCTCCGCGCCTGCGCGACGCTCTCGCAACCGCCGACGTCGTGGCGGCCGAGGACACCCGACGCACCAAGTCGCTGGCCTCGGCACTTGATGTCACGATCACCGGAAAGGTGGTCAGTTTCTACGATCAGGTGGAGATTGCGCGACTTCCCGCGCTGGTCGCCGACGTTGCCGGCGGCAAAACCGTCCTCCTGGTGACCGACGCCGGTATGCCGTCGGTCAGTGATCCCGGATACCGCCTTGTTGCTGCATGTGTGGCTGAGAACTTGAAGGTCACCTGCCTGCCTGGCCCGTCCGCAGTGACTACTGCCCTCGCGCTGTCAGGGCTGCCCGTCGAGCGCTTCTGCTTCGACGGTTTCCCGCCGCGCAAGGGTGGACAACGCAAGACCTGGTTCGCGGGACTGCTCACCGAGCAGCGCGCGTGTGTGTTCTTCGAGGCGCCGCATCGCCTGGCCGATTGCCTGGCCGACGCCGTCGAGGTGCTCGGCCCGGACCGGCGCGCTGCCGTTTGCCGCGAGTTGACCAAGACCTACGAAGAGGTGAAGCGCGGAACTCTCGGCGAACTCGCCGCGTGGGCTGCCGAAGGTGTGCGCGGCGAAATCACAGTAGTGCTCGAAGGTGCTGTTCTGGTGGCCTCCGATCCGGCCGATCTGGTCGAGGAAGTGGAACGCCTGGTCGAGGGCGGAGCACGTCTGAAAGACGCGTGCGCCCTCGTCGCCACCCCCGGTGTGTCGAAGCGCGAACTGTACGAAACGGTGCTGGCTGCTCGTAAGGACTAGCGCTGGGCTAACGGCGCACTGCCGGTGCTCCCGGCCGGAGGTTGGCGTCGTCGGCAGCCGCTTGGCCGGCGTGCCACCCTTCGGCGTCGACGGACCTTCCCCGAGCCTTGCGGGTTCGCGGGAACAACCGATCGAATTCGGTGTCGACGGCAGCCGACGTGGTAGCGAGAATCGGCAGGAGATCGGCCACATCCATCGACGCGGCGTCGGCGGCTTCTGCGGTGGCTTTGGTGCCGGCGTCGCGGAGACGTTGACCGATTCGATTGGCAAACCCGGTGAGGAAGCCCTTGCGGAACGACGTGGTTCTGGAGCCGCCGCGATTGCTGGTGTCGGCGAATTGCATTGCGCGGGTTGCCTGCACGAGTAGCGACGTGAAGAGCATGTCGACCTGCTGGAGATCGACGGGCGTGCCGATGACGGTCGCGATGGACACCTCGCTGAACCACACGGCGCGCACGCGGTTGGAATCACCGATTGCAGTGAGGAGATGGACTTTCTCTTTCACGTAGGGGTTGTCGAGGTGGATGCGACGCCCGTTGACGGCGGTATCGGTGATGCCGGTGCGATTGTGCAGAAGTGCCGCATCGATGGCGTACCGCGTCATCAACTCCTGCGCCTTCTCGGTGAATGATTCGGCTTCTTCGGCGAAGTTGGTGGCCTCGGCTTTGGCGAGTAATCCACGAATTCGCTTGAGTACCTTGGCGTCAACTTCAGCGCCAGTGCCCGCGTAACTGGTGTCGGTGCGCTGCGGCGGCCAGGTAGACGGCGGCGCGAGCAACAGATTCCACGGCGCGAGTCGCGTCCAGTGCAGCGCTACCTCGGCAATTTGGGAGACGAGGAAATAGGGATCTTCGAACAGGAGTCCGGCCGCGAGGGATCGAAAAACGTCCTCGTCCAGAGTGATTCGTGACGCGATGCGATCGGCATTGGGGAACTGCTCCCGAATAGACGCAAGTTGCCCAACCCATTCGAGGGGTGCGCGGTCGGCGGCCCTGGTTCGGGCGGCGTCGAGTAGGACGGCGGTGGCAACAAGATCGGCGTTCGAGGGATCTTTGCTGCGACGGGCAAGGTGAACAAGATCGGCAGGTTGCCACCCTCGTTCGTAGACGCCGGCAAGTTCGGTGATCAAGGCCTCGGCAGCTGCGACAGATTGAGGACTGACTTCGTGAGAGGACACGCGGGTTCCGTTCCATGGCAGCGTCTGCGAGGAGGCAGCGGCTCGAAAGTATGTTCTATCGGGTGTCATGGACGCAGTGTGCACGTGGGGTCCGACACAACTGGCTCAGGCCAGATGCGGCGGACCCCACGAAAGGCGTCACACGGCTACGTCACTCGTCGACGAAACGAGGGAAAACAGGTGCCGGAGCAGGCAGTTTACGGTTCGCGTCGATGCGTACCGCGATGTCGGTGAATTGACGGCTCTCTTCGCTCTGGCCAAGCAGATCGAGGATCCGCGACGCCGCGTCGGGCATGACCGGCTGAACGAGAATGCCGACGATACGGACCACTTCGATCGTCACGTAGAGGACGGTTGCCATACGCGCCGGATCGGTCTTGCGCAGGACCCACGGTTCCTGCTTGGAGAAGTACCGGTTGGTCTCGCCGAGCACGCCCCAGATGGCTTCCAGCGCGAGGTGCAGAGCTTGCACGTCGAACTCGCTGCGGCACTTGGTGAGCAAGGCGTCCGCCGACGCCAGCATCGCCAGGTCGTCCTCGGTGAACTCACCGGGGGTGGGTACCTGGGCGTCGCAGTTCTTCGCGACCATCGTCAGCGAGCGCTGCGCGAGATTGCCGAGTTCGTTCGAGAGATCAGCGTTCATGCGTGTCACGATCGCCTCGTGGCTGTAACTGCCGTCCTGGCCGTACGAGATCTCACGGAGCAGGAAGAAGCGGACTGCGTCGAGACCGTACTGATCGACCATGGCGATGGGGTCGACGACGTTGCCGACCGACTTCGACATCTTCTCGCCCTTGTTGTACAAGAAGCCGTGAACGAAGACCCGCTCCGGCAGCTCGATGCCCGCGGACATGAGGAACGCCGGCCAGTAGACGGTGTGGAACCGCGTGATGTCCTTGCCGATGATGTGCAGGCTTGCGGGCCAGAACTTCTTGAACTCCTCCGAGTCGGCGTTCGGGTATCCGACGCCCGTCAGGTAGTTGGTGAGGGCGTCTACCCAGACGTACATGACGTGGTCCGGGTCGCCCGGAACCTTGACGCCCCAGTCGAACGTGGTGCGCGAGATCGAGATGTCCTTGAGGCCGCTCTTGACGAAGCTGACGATCTCGTTTCGGCGTGTCGTGGGGGCGATGAACTCGGGGTGCTCTTCGTACAGCGCGAGTAACCGCTCCTCGTACGCCGAGAGGCGGAACGTGTAGTTGGACTCCTCGGTCCACTCCACCGGGGTGCCGGTCTCGGTGGACTGGCGGGTGCCGTCCTCCAGAAGCGTGGTCTCGGCTTCGGTGTAGAAGGCCTCGTCCCGAACCGAGTACCAACCCGAGTACGTGTCGAGGTAGATGTCGCCGGATGCGGCCATCTTCTCCCAGATCGCCTTGCTGGCGACCTGGTGATCAGCGTCCGTGGTGCGAATGAACCGGTCGTACGAGATGTTCAGGACCTTGTCGAGGTTCTGGAACACGTCGGAGTTCCGAGCCGCGAGTTCCCGAACGTCGATACCTTCCTTGATCGCAGTCTGCTGCATCTTCAGACCGTGCTCGTCGGTACCGGTCATGAAGAACACTTCATGTCCGTCCAACCGCTTGAAGCGGGCGAGCGCGTCCGAAGAGATGTACTCGTACGCGTGGCCGATGTGCGGAGCACCGTTGGGATACGCGATCGCTGTCGTGATGTAGAACGGCGATCGTTCCGCGCCTTCCGGGGCGGCGGAGTCCGGGCGCGGGGTCTGGGAGGGTGAGGCAGGCACAGTCATGGTGGGCTTACTCTATCGGGCGTGAGCAAAGACCGTCCCGCCCCCGATGCCCCTGAGCCCTTGTCGCCTCTGATCGACGCCCATACGCACCTCGACGCGTGTGGCGCGCATGACGCTGCGAGCGTGGCCGAAATAGTCGACCGAGCCGAGGCCGTCGGCGTCGGGCGGGTCGTGACGGTGGCCGACGACCTCGACGCCGCCCGCTTTGCCGTCGACGCTGCGAACTGGGATTCCCGCGTGTACGCCGCCGTCGCAATCCACCCGACCAGGGCGAACGTTCTCGACGCCGATACTCGCGCCGAGATCGAGCGGTTGGCGTCGGATCCGCGGGTCGTCGCTGTGGGGGAGACGGGCCTCGACCTTTACTGGCCCGGCAAGCTCGATGGGTGCGCCACCATCGAGGAGCAGGTCGACGGTTTCCGGTGGCACATCGATCTGGCGAAGCGGTTGGGCAAGACGCTGATGATTCACAACCGCGAAGCCGACCAGGACTTGCTGCGCGTGCTGAACGAGGAAGGCGCGCCGGAGACAGTGGTGTTCCACTGCTTCTCCTCGGATTCGGAGATGGCGCGGGCATGCATCGACGCCGGGTACGTGCTCAGTTTTTCGGGAACCGTGAGTTTCAAGAATGCGAAGGCTCTCCGTGAGGCTGCGCTATTGGTGCCGTCGGATCAGCTGATCGTCGAAACGGATGCGCCGTTCCTGACGCCCCATCCGTTCCGTGGCGCCCCCAACGAGTCGTACTGCCTCCCGTACACCGTGCGCGCATTGGCCGATATCCGCGGCGAGGATCCGGAGGCTCTGGCAGCGGCGTCGACGGCGACAGCGGAGCGGGTCTACAAGCTCTGAGCGCTATTCTGAGCTGACAGGTAACTCCGCGCCCGGGACCGTCGTGTCCCGGCCCGTCTACTGCGCGGAGTATTCAGATGAATGACTACATCTATCCCGACGACATCTATCCCTACGACGTCGTCACAGTCCGCATCGAAACGTGGGAATTCGAGTGCTGTGCGCCGCTGCCCGTTGTCGGCGAAGAATCTTCGTGGGCTTTGCGCCCGATGCGTGACTCGCTGTGGTTGGACGGGCAGTGGTTCGACGGGTCGGTCCACGGCGGTATCTATCCAGATTTAGAACGCACGGCAGGGACCGTTCTCTCGATCAGACTCGAGCGTGGCGAATTTCTCGAACAAGGGTCGGGGCATTGGGCGTTGGTGCCGGGGAGCATCGATCACGTTCGCGTCGAGAAAGTCCCGAGCCACTTTCGGGGAATGCCGTCGCTGGTTACTGGTAGTCGCGGATGGATGGAGACGGCCGTCGTCGTCGAGTTGGCTGTTCCTGCGAGGGCGTGAGGGCGCACAGCTACACCGAGCCGACTCCGGTGGAATCCTCGGTCGAGATCCTCACCGTTCACATCGACATGGGTGAAATCGAATGTTGCGGGCCATATCCGGTTGTCGGAGACGAGTGTTCGTGGACGCTGACTCCGCGCGCCGACACCGGCAGGTTCGACGGTTGGGTTCACGGCGGGATGCCGGCGTCAGGAGTTAGGACCGCAGGCGTAGTCCTCGGGATCCTTGTGGTCACGACGACGTACGAGGAAGTCGGAAGTCCACGCGTGTGGTTGCCCGTCGCAGACAGTGAGACCTATCGACGGGTCGATGCGAGTCCTCGGTGGTTCCGGAGGTTCGGTGATTTCGACGTCGGTCCGCAGAACCGGATCGAGACCGGTGTGGTCGTCGAGTTGGCCGCCCCCTGTGCGCCTTTCCGGTAGTCGGCGCTACCAGAAAGGCGCACAGGGGCGGAGCCCCTTAGAGAACCTTCCCCAGGAAATCCTGGGTGCGCTTCTGCTGCGGATTGCCGAACAGGTTTTCCGGCTTCCCTTCCTCGACGATGTAGCCGTCGGCCATGAAGATGACGCGATCGGATACCTCGCGCGCGAATCCCATTTCGTGGGTCACGACGACCATGGTCATGCCCTGCTTCGCGAGATCGCGCAACACCTGCAGAACCTCGCCCACCATTTCGGGGTCGAGGGCGCTGGTGGCCTCGTCGAAGAGCATGATGTCCGGGCTCATGGCGAGTGCGCGGGCGATGGCAACACGCTGCTTCTGACCGCCGGACAGACTCGCGGGCTTGGCGTCGGCCTTCTCGGCGAGACCAACCTGACCTAGCAGTTTCGCCGCGATCTCACGTGCCTGTTCCTTGGTGGAACGGCCCGTCTGGATCGGAGCGAGCATCACGTTTTCGATGACGGTCATGTGGGGGAAGAGATTGAAGTGCTGGAACACCATGCCGATGTGTTGGCGCACTTTGTCGATATCGACGTTCTTGTCCGTCAGGTCGAACTGGTCGACGCGCACGGTGCCTGCGGTGATGTCCTCGAGGCGGTTGAGGCAGCGTAGGAAGGTGGACTTGCCCGATCCGGACGGCCCGATGACGCACACCACTTCGCCGTTCTTGATGTCGACGTCGAGGCCTTTGAGGACCTCGTTGTCGCCGAACGACTTTTTCAGTCCCTTGACTTCGATCTTGATTTCGGTGTCTGGCTTGCTCATGTTGACGGCTGTTTCGGTCACTTGTTGATCCTCTTTTCGAGGCGGTTCGAGAACTTGGTGAGCGCCATGATGATGATGAAGTACATGGCGCCGATGATCAGCCACATGTTGAAGGACTGGAAGTTGCGCGCGATGATGATGCGCCCGGTCTGAGTGAGCTCAGCCAGTCCGATGACCGACAGGATCGACGTGTCCTTGAGGGTGATGACGAACTGGTTGATGTACGACGGGATCATCGTGCGAATTGCCTGCGGCATGATGACTTTCCGCATTGTCTTCATGTAGCTGATGCCGAGGCTGCGTGATGCCTCCATCTGGCCCTTGTCGACGGCCAGGATTCCGCCGCGCACGATTTCGGCCATGTAGGCGCCGGCGTTGAGGGAGAGCGTGATGACACCGGCGGTGAATGCCGACATCTGGAAGTGCAGAGCGGCCGGGATGCCGAAGTAGATGAAGAACGCTTGCACCAGAAGCGGTGTGCCACGGAAGATATCGACGTAGGCGGTACCGATTCCGCGGACGACGATGTTTGTCGATACGCGGCAGAGTCCGAAGATCGCACCCAGGACAAGAGCGATCGCGATCGAGACGACCGACAGAACGATGGTCAGCCACAGACCTTTGAGCAGTTGTGGGTAGGTGCTCTTGATCAGCCCGATGATGGAGTTGTCGGACGAGGTGGCGTCCTGGCCGAGGAACTGCGAGAGGATCTCGTCGTACTCGCCGCTGTCCTGCAGGTTCGCAAGTCCGGCGTTGAACATCTCGAGCAGTTCGGCGTTCTGGCCCTTGTTGACGGCAAAGCCGTAGCTTGCGCCGGCTTCCTTCTCGGTCACGGTTTTGAGTCCGTTGCCCTGGGTGATGCCGTAGGCCAGCACGGGGTAGTCGTCGAACACGGCGACGGAGTTACCCGTGCGGACCTCGTCGTACATGCTGGCGGAGTCGGCGAAGTAGACAGTCGTGAATCCGTATTGATCCTTGATGGATTCGGCGAACGTGGCGCCTTCGGTGCCGTTCTTGACGGCGACGCGTTTGCCCTTCAGGTCCTCGTAGGACTTGACGTCGTTGTTCGATTCGAGCACTGCCATCTGCACGCCCGACTCGAAGTACGGGTCGGAGAAGTCGAAGACCTGCTTGCGGGCGTCGGTGATCGACATGCCGGCGATGACGCCGTCTGCCTGGCCGGCCTGGACTGCTTGCAGGGCTGCGTCGAATCCCAATTGCTTGATCTCGACGTTGAATCCCTGATCCTCGGCGATGGCCCGGATCAGTTCCATGTCGATGCCGGTGAGATTGCCGTTTTCGTCCTCGAATTCGAACGGGGCGAACGTGACGTCGGTGGCGATGATGTACGTCCGGCCCGGCTGCGCCGACGCGATGCCTGGAGCGAACAGCGCTGCGATGAGCGCCAGCAGGATGGCCAGGATCGGCCACCTCGGGTTACGGGGTTTGTCGACTTTTCTTCGCACTCTCGCCCAGCTTTCGTATGTCACGCCCGGGATCGCCGGACTGCTTATGACCAGACGAGAACATACTGCGCGCCGCGCTGAATCGGTACACCCTTAACTGAGGTAAAAAGTTACCGACCTGCGACACGCCGTGTTTATTCCGTGACAAAAGTCGCAATTCGTGACCGTTTGGTTGCCGAAGCGGTGTGTGGCCGTTACCGTATTGTGATCGAACGTCGTCTGCCTTGGGATTTCCTGTGTCGCCTTTTGCCAAGATCAACTCCACGAAGTCACCACTTCTCTATTCGATGGTGGCGGCGCTGCTCCTGACGCTTGTTGTCGGTGGGCTGCTCGTGGTGGTTCAGCACAAGACGATCACGCTCGACGTCGACGGCGAGATGATCTCGCTGTCCACCATGTCGAGCAGCGTCGGTGGCGCTTTGGACAAGGCCGGATACGAGGTGGATCCGAAGGACGCACTTGCGCCCAGTTCCGACGCCTCTCTGGCCGACGGCGACACTGTCGTTCTGCGACGCGCACGCGAGCTGGACTTGACCGTCGACGGCAAGCAGCAGACGGTGTGGACCACCGCGCTGACCGTGGACGAAGCGTTGAAGCAGTTCGACGTGGCCGACGACTTTGCCGTATCGGCGTCACGCTCGCATCGTTTGCCACTCGAACGCACGGAACTCGACGTGATCAGCCCCAAGGTTGTCAACGTTGCGGACGGCGGTGCGCCCGCTACGGAAATCAAGCTTGCCGCCGCTACCGTCGGTGATCTTCTGGCCGCACGCAATGCTCCGCTCGAGCAGGCCGATACCGTTGTTCCGCCCGCCGAGACTCCTGTCACTGACGGGCTCACCGTCGAAATTACCCGGTCGCGCACCGACACCCGTGTCGAGAACCAGCCGATTCCCGCGCCGGAGAACAAGATCGACGATCCGTCGCTCGAGAAGGACTCGACCGTCGTCGAAAATCCGGGAGTTCCCGGTGAGCGCACGGCGACCATCGAGGTCAAGACCGTCAATGGTGTCGAGGCAGCGCGTACTGAGCTTTCTGCGACCGTGGTCAAGGAACCTGTTGCCGCGGTAGTGAAGGTCGGCACCAAAGAACCTGCGGTACCGGCAATTTCCAATGCGGCGACCTGGGATGCGATTGCGCAGTGTGAGGCCACCGGCAACTGGGCGATCAACACCGGCAATGGTTTCTACGGCGGATTGCAATTCACCCAGAGCACCTGGCAGGCATTCGGCGGTGGCGAGTACGCATCGCGTGCCGACCTCGCAACCCGTGAGCAGCAGATCGCGATCGGCGAGAAGGTTCGCGCCGGCCAAGGCTGGGGCGCATGGCCTTCGTGCACAAGCAAATTGGGTCTGCGCTAACCGCGCACTGACCCCGGACCAGAAGTCAGGAACCTATGTCACCGCTTGCGAAGCTCAACTCGACGCGATCACCGCTGTTGTATTCGATGATCGCCGCGTTGCTTCTCACGCTGGTGGCCGGGGGAATTCTGGCTGTGGTCAACCACAAGACCATCACTCTCGACGTCGACGGTGAGCAGATTCGCCTGAGCACCATGGCGAGCAACGTCGACGGCATTCTCGAAGATGCGGGCTATTCGATCGGTGACAAGGACGCTGTTGCACCGGCATCCGACGCGTCCGTGTCCGACGGCGACACCGTCGTGCTGCGTCGTGCCCGCGAGATCACCTTGACGGTCGACGGTCAGCAGAAGTCCGTGTGGACAACAGCTCTCACAGTCGAAGATGCCTTGAAGCAACTCGATGTTGCTGCAGATGTTCATGTTTCGGCTTCACGTTCGCAGCGTCTTCCGTTGGACGGCGCAGCGCTCGATGTCCTCACGCCTGTTGTCGCAAAGCTGACTGACGGAGCACATGCGACGACGGATGTCCGGCTCGCAGCTCCCACTGTCGGTGAGTTCTTGACCGCAAACGGAACTCCGCTCGCAGCTGCGGACACCGTTGTTCCCGCAGCAGATGCGCCGCTCACCGAAGGCCTCGAGATCACGGTGACGCGCAATATCACCGAAAGCCGAGTGGAGACCTTGCCGCTCGATCCGCCGGATCAGCGCATCGAGGATCCGACCATGAATCAGAGCCGAACGATCGTCGAGAACCCGGGAGTGCCCGGCGTTCGTGACGTCACATTTGCGGTCAATCTGGTCAACGGTGTCGAAACCGGTCGCACGCCTGTTGCCGAGACGATCACCACACCCGCGCAACCCAAGGTTGTCCGCGTCGGTACCAAGCCCGGCACCGAGGTGCCGCCGGTCGAGAACGGCAGCACGTGGGATGCGCTCGCTCAGTGTGAGGCCACCGGCAACTGGGCTATCAACACCGGCAACGGTTTCTACGGCGGCGTGCAGTTCGACCAGAACACCTGGGAACGACAGGGCGGGCTCAAGTACGCTGCCCGCGCCGACCTCGCGACCCGCGAGGAGCAGATCGCCATTGCCACGCAGACCCAGCGTACCCAGGGCTGGGGCGCATGGCCGTCGTGCTCGGGTCGTCTCGGACTGGGTTAAGTTCTTACCTGTGTCAGACGCCGAATCGAACCAACCCATCGCCACCCCTCGCGGGCAGGCAGCGCTGCTCGGCCCGGCCGAGGTGCGCGCTCTTGCCGAGGAATTCGGTGTGCGCCCCACAAAGCAGTTGGGGCAGAACTTCGTTCACGACGCCAACACCGTGCGACGCATCGTCACTACCGCCGGCGTCACACGAGACGACGTGGTTCTCGAGGTCGGACCAGGTCTCGGCTCACTGACCATGGCCTTGATGGACGTCGTGGACCGTGTCATCGCGGTGGAGATCGATCCGAATCTGGCGGCTCGTCTGCCCAAGACGGTGTCCGAGCGCGCTCCTGAACTGGCAGATCGTCTGACGGTTGTGGAGGCCGACGCCATGCGCGTGTTGCCGTCGCAGATCCCGGGGGAGCCGACGGCTCTGGTCGCGAACCTTCCGTACAACGTGGCGGTGCCGGTGCTGCTGCACCTGTTCGCGTCGCTGCCGAGCCTGCGTACCGCGCTGGTGATGGTGCAAGCCGAGGTCGCTGATCGCCTGGCTGCTGATCCGGGAAGCAAGATCTACGGCGTCCCGAGCGTCAAGGCCAATTTCTTCGGTGAGGTCCGCCGTGCCGGTGCTGTGGGTCGCAATGTGTTCTGGCCGGCGCCCAAGGTGGAGTCCGGTCTGGTACGGATCGACCGTTACGCCGAGCCGCCGTGGCCGATGGACGAGCAGCACCGCAAGCGTGTTTTTGCCGCGATCGACGCAGCTTTTGCTCAGCGTCGCAAGACCTTGCGAGCAGCACTCAGTGGTTGGGCGGGTTCGCCGGCTGAAGCGGAGCGCAGGCTCCTTGCTGCCGGAATCGAGCCGCAGACGCGTGGCGAGATGCTCGACGCAGCGGCGTTTGTGCGTTTGGCAGGAGTCGAATAACCCTGTGCGCCTTTCTGGTAGCCATCGCTACCAAAAAGGCGCACAGGGGCCGAAGGCCCCTTACTTGAACCGGCGCAGCCTCAGGCTGTTGCTCACCACGAACACGCTGCTGAATGCCATCGCGGCACCGGCCAGCATCGGGTTCAGCAGTCCCGCCGCCGCGAGGGGGATAGCTGCCGTGTTGTAGGCAAAGGCCCAGAACAGGTTGCCCTTGATTGTTTTCAGTGTCTTGCGAGACAACCTGATTGCATCCGCTGCCGAGCGAAGGTCACCGCGAACCAGTGTGATGTCGCTGGCTTCGATTGCGACATCGGTGCCGGTACCCATCGCCAGACCGAGATCGGCCTGAGCCAAAGCCGCCGCGTCGTTGACGCCGTCGCCGACCATGGCCACGACGCGTCCCTCCGCCTGCAGTTTCTTGACGGCGTCGACCTTGTCGGCTGGCATGACCTCGGCAAATACCGTGCTGATGCCCACCTGGTCTGCGACGGTCCGGGCGACGGTCTTGTTGTCGCCTGTCAGTAGGATCGGTTCGAGGCCGAGTGCCTTCAACTGCGCTATCGCCTCGGCGCTGGTGTCCTTGACGGCGTCGGCTATCACGAGGACGCCGCGCGCCGCTCCGTCCCAGCCGACTGCGATGGCGGTGCGGCCCGCCTTTTCTGCTTCGGTCTTTGCAGCCCGCAGGTTCTCGGGCAACGTCATAGCCCAGTCTTCGAGCAATGCCTCACGGCCGGCTACTACAGCGTGGCCGTCGACCATTCCCTGAACGCCTCGTCCGGCGACGTTCACGAAGTCGGAGACCGCGGGAAGTTCGCCCACTGTTTCCTTGGCACCCTTGGCAATTGCCGCAGCAATCGGGTGCTCGGAGCGATGTTCGAGAGCGCCCGCCAAACGCAAGACGTCATCGATACTCGTTCCGTCGGCTGCGATGGTGTCGAGCAGAGTCATCTGGCCGGTGGTGACGGTGCCGGTCTTGTCGAGGACGATGGTGTCCACTGCGCGAGTCGATTCCAGCACCTCGGGGCCCTTGATCAGGATTCCCATCTGGGCGCCTCGACCGGTGCCGACCAACAGCGCGGTGGGTGTTGCCAATCCGAGCGCACAGGGGCAGGCGATGATCAGGACGGCGACGGCCGCGGTGAACGCCATCTCGATTCCGTTGCCGCTACCGAGCCAGTAACCCAGTGTGGCAACGGCAATCGCGATGACAATCGGAACAAAGATGCCTGCAATGCGATCGGCGAGACGCTGAACGTCAGCCTTACCGTTCTGTGCGTCTTCGACAAGTGCTGCCATTTGGGCGAGTTGCGTGTCGCTGCCGACTCGGGTGGCCCGGACGGACAGGGTGCCGCCTACGTTAACGGTGGCTCCGACAACGCTGTCGCCGACGCCTACCTCCTCGGGCACCGATTCGCCGGTCAGCATGCTCAGGTCTACGGCGGAGCGGCCTTCGGTGATGACTCCGTCGGTGGCGATCTTCTCACCTGGGCGGACGATGAAGACGTCGCCGGTGACAAGATCTTCGGCCGGGATTCTGACCTCGGCACCGTCTCGCAGGACTGCAACGTCCTTTGCGCCGAGTTCCATGAGTGCACGCAGCGCCGCACCCGAGGTGCGCTTGGACTTGTGCTCGAAGTAGCGTCCGGCCAACACGAAGGTGATCACACCTGCGGCGACCTCGAGATAAATGTTGGCGGTGCCGTCCATTCGGTCGACGGTGAGCGAAAACGCGTGTTTCATCCCGGCTTCGCCGGCTGTGCCGAAGAACAGCGCGTACAGCGACCACAGGAACGCGGCAATGGTGCCGATGGAGATGAGGGTGTCCATCGTGGCTGCGCCGTGCCGGAGGTTGATCCAGGCGGCGCGATGGAAAGGCAGAGCCGCCCAGACGATGACAGGGGCCGCCAGTGTGAGGGAGAGCCACTGCCAGTTCGTGAACTGAAGTGCGGGGATCATCGCCATCGCGATGACGGGAACCGAGAGTAGGGTCGAGACGATCAGCCGGGTTCGCAGTTCGCGGAGGTCACGATCCTGTGGGGTCTCCACGTCTGCGTCGGCGGTGGTGGCAGGCGGCGTGGGGAGCGCTGCCGAGTAGCCCGCATTTTCTACGGTGGCGAGCAGTTCATCTACCCCGACGGTGTCGGGGTACGAGACCTTGGCCTTCTCCGTGGCGTAGTTGACCGTGGCACTGACGCCGTCGATCTTGTTGAGTTTCTTCTCGATTCGAGCGGCGCACGACGCACAGGTCATTCCCGTGATGGCGAGTTCGACGCTACCGACGGTGGTGGGGGTACTCATCGGTGACCTTCCTCATGGGGTGCGGGCGTGTTCGATGTGCTGGACGCCGGCGCGTGGCTCGGGCTCTCGACGGGGTTTCCGACTGCCGCCCCCACGCCGAAGGCGGCGCCGAATACGACGACAAGGCCTCCGGCGTAGGCGGCAAGTGTTGCCGATGTGCGCATGGCCGTCAGCTGTCTACGACGGCGTAGCCGGCTTCGTCGACTGCCGCGGCGATGTCGGTTGCGGATACGGGTGCGTCACTCGTGACGCTGACGCGGCCGCTGGCCAGATCGACGTCGACGGCGGTCACTCCGGCGATGTTGCCGATCTCTTCCTTGACGGATCCGACGCAGTGTCCGCAGGTCATTCCGGAAACGGTGTATTCGGCGGTGGTCATGGGAGATCCCTTCGGTTGACTGGCTCTATTGTACGGATACCCCGTGTAGGTATCGCTTCGAGATTCAAGGTACCCCCAGGGGGTATGCCTGTCAATGGGCTGGACTGTGATCTGACACTCGAGCGAGACAAAGTCGAGGATCTATGATCTACTTGTGTTGGTCGTAAGTGTTTGTGTTTGTGTTTCCACGCTCGCAAATGGTTAAGTTGCGAGCGTTTGGACATCCTCCACGGATTTGTCTCAGAACGGTCGTAGTAAGTGACCCGGGCGGTCGCAGTGACAGCCTGTAGACACTGTGTTAGAGGAGATTTACATGGCAGAGGGCATCGTGAAGTGGTTCAACTCCGAGAAGGGGTTCGGCTTCATTGCTCCCGAAGACGGCAGCGCTGACGTCTTCGTTCACTACTCCGAGATCCAGAGCGGCGGCTTCCGCACGCTCGAGGAGAACCAGCGTGTTGCGTTCGAGATCGGTCAGGGCAACAAGGGCCCGCAGGCCACCGGCGTTACCGTCGTCTAAGACGTCCATGTGAGCCGGGCAACCGGCGCATGACGTACTCGACAAAACCTCAACTCTTTTTGGGTTGGGGTTTTGTTGTATCCGAATGAAAAGTGTTGTCAGGCATTACGATAGCGGGCGGTGATCACAGCCTGCTCCTCGGCGATTATTCGACATTCCGCGCGTAGCTCGGGTGGATTCAGCACTGTGAAGTCCACCTCGAAGGCCCGCAGCCATTGTGCGACGGAGCGCAGTGAATTTCCGGAAAGTGCTATGACGCAGCGATTTTCGCCGTCGGATTCCACTGATCCCCACTGATTGCTGACCATCGGCGCGATCTGTTCGATGGGCGCATGGAGCAGAACTGTTGCGCGCGTGGACGAAAAGGCGCGGGCGACTCCTCGGGACACGAATTCCGCTGCCCCGCCCTGAGGTAGCTCTCGAGGCGAAAAACGTGGTCCGGTAGGAATTTTGGGTTCCATTCGGTCGACGCGAAATGACCGCCAGTCTTCCCGTGAGAGATCCCACGCCACCAGGTACCACCGCACGCCCGACCGCACGAGGCGGTACGGCTCCACTTCGCGGCGGCTCTGCGTGCCGTCATGGGTGGCGTAGTCGAACCGAAGTCGCTCGTGGTTGTGGCACACCGATGCGATGGCGGACAGGATGGACGCGTCCACTGCGCTTGTGGCCGGTTCACGCGGCACCACATCGATCTGCAGCGATTCCAAGCGATAGCGCAGCCGGGGCGGCATGATCTGGCGGAGCTTGGCAAGAGCACGCATCGAGGCCTCGCCGATACCGACCACCGAGCCGGTGGCGCCGGACTGTAATGACAATGCCACCGCAAGTACTTCTTCGTCGTCGAGTTGAAGGGGAGGCATCTCGGCCCCGGCGCCGAGACGGTATCCACCACCGACACCCACCGTCGCGTCCACCGGATATCCGAGGTCGCGTAGGCGGTCGACGTCGCGGCGAACGGTGCGCGGTGTGATTGCAAGCTTGTCTGCGAGTTCGGCGCCGGACCAGTCTCGACGGGTCTGGAGTAGCGACAGCAACCGCAGTAGACGAGCTGATGTCTCCTTCATGAAATTCAGTGTCGCAGAGATTGAGGACTGTAACGGTCCTCAATTGATTCTAGGTTTATCCGCATCCGGGAAATCGAGAAGAAATGTGGGGCTCAATCATGAATCACAGCAGTCCGATGATCGAGACGAAGTCGCTCACCAAGCACTTCTCGCAGGGTAAGAACCTTGTCGAAGCGGTCAAAGGCGTGACGCTCGATGTTGCGGAGGGGGAGTTGGTAGCCCTGTTGGGGCCGAACGGCGCCGGCAAGTCGACGACGTTGCGCATGTTGACTACTTTGCTCGAACCGACCTCAGGCAGTGCGCGCATCGCTGGCTTTGATGTGTCCGATGCGCGAAGCGAGGTGCGTTCGCGTCTCGGATACGTCGGACAGGGCAATGGCGCCGGCCACAACCAGCGGGTTCGCGACGAATTGGTGACGCAGGGACTGTGTTACGGAATGTCCAAGCCGGATTCACAGGGTCGGGCTGACGAACTTCTCACCGATCTGGAACTCGCGGATCTCGGAACTCGCAAGGTCAGCACGCTGTCAGGAGGTCAGCGCCGACGGCTCGATATTGCACTCGGCCTGGTACATCGGCCACCGCTACTGTTTCTCGACGAGCCCACGACGGGCATGGACCCGCAGAGTCGGGCCAATTTGTGGGATCACATACTCCGGTTGCGGCGCGAGATGGGCACGACAATCGTGTTGACGACGCACTATCTCGAAGAAGCGGATTCGATGGCGGAGCGAGTCATCGTCATCGACGAGGGGACCGTGATCGCCGACAACACGGCCGCCGCGCTGAAGGCGGACCTTGCGGGCGATCATCTGTCGCTGACGTTCGAGACCGAAGAGGCTGCCGCAGTTGCGGCGTCGGTGGCGCAGCAACTTGTCACGGTGCGGGAGACTGCCGTCGACGGACTCATGGTGAGTATCCGTGCGAGCGAGGGAGATTCGACGCTCCCGGTGCTTCTGCGCGAAGCGGATGCGCGGGGTGCCCGCGCTCTGGCCGCCGACATCACCCGCCCGACGCTCGACGACGTCTTCCTCACCCTGACCGGACGCAGCCTGCGCGAGAGCGCTGCCGCAGTCGCTTCCTAGAGCACTCGAGAAAGTAGGACTTTGCCATGACACTCACACTCGATACCCCACGCGCTGTGCGCGGCAACATCGTTCGCGACAGCGCGATAGTGATGGGGCGTGAACTGCGCCCGATGTTGCGTGACCCGGTCAGTGTTGTCTTCAGTCTCATTCAGCCACTGATTCTGCTCGCATTGTTCGGTCCGCTGCTCAAAGGCGTCCCGGGCACCGGCGACGGCGTGTGGAATTGGTTCATCCCCGGCGTGCTGGTGATGATCGCGATCTTCGGCACGACGATGACAGGCTCGAACCTCCTGATCGAAATGCAGCAGGGATCGCACGAGAGAATGTTGGTGACGCCGCTACGACGCTCGTCGTTGTTGATCGGTCGGGCATGCAAGGAGATGGTTCCACTTGCGGCGCAGGCGATTCTGATCATTCTCGTGGCCTTACCACTCGGATTGGACGTGAATGCTGCCGGCGCGGCAGTCGGGATTGTTCTGCTCGGAGTATTCGGCGTCGGGCTCGGGGCCCTGTCCTATGCTTTGGCTTTGGCTGTGCGGGAGCAGGATTGGATGTTCTGGGTGGTGCAGCAAACGCTGATGTTCCCGCTCCTGATTCTCTCGGGGACCATGCTTCCGCTCGACGATGCACCGGGTTGGATGAAGGTACTCGTGAATATCAACCCGCTGGGATATGTCGTGGATGCGGAGCGTGCACTATTTGCCGGGGACTTCGCGTCGGGCAGCGTTCTGGCCGGGGTTGTCGCCGCCGTGAGTGTCGCAGTTGTCGGGCTTGGAGTAGGTGTCCGAGCCGTCAAATGAGGCGTCAGCCGGTTGTAGGTTTTCGCCCAGGTGTTCGCAGCGCCTATTGTTGTACCTTGTGCTCTCCGTCGTTCCACGCCCTGTAGTAGTCCGGGCCCCGTCCAAGGTGAATCTGCATCTGGCTGTCGGGGACCTGCGCGACGACGGCTATCACGATCTGACCACCGTATTCCAGGCATTGTCGCTGGCAGACACGGTGACGGTGTCGGCCGCCGACGGTTTGTCCGTCAGTGTTGTCGGCGATGACGCCGCCGCCGTGCCCACGGACCGGACCAACCTTGTCTGGAAGGCTGCAGAGCTGCTGTCGGCCGAAGCCGGAGTGGAGACGGACGTCGAGATTCTCATCGACAAGGGAATCCCCGTCGCCGGCGGTATGGCTGGTGGCAGCGCGGACGCAGCGGCGACGTTGGTTGCGCTCAATGCGTACTGGAAATTGGATCTCTCGCGGCGTGAACTGGACGGCTTTGCCGCGAAGCTGGGTAGCGATGTCCCGTTCTCGCTGCATGGCGGCACCGCGCTGGGAACCGGGCGCGGCGAGCAGCTTGTTCCCGTGCTGACTCGAAACACTTTTCACTGGGTGCTGGCGCTGGCCAAGGGCGGGCTGAGCACACCGGTCGTCTTCCGCGAACTCGACAAGCTGCGGGCCGAGGGCACCCCAAACCGACTCGGTGACGCGGACGATCTGATCCACGCCCTCACCACCGGCGATCCGCGACAACTGGCACCACTACTCGGAAACGATCTGCAGGCGGCGGCGTTGTCGCTCAATCCGGCGCTGCGCCGGACACTGCGCGCAGGCGTCGACGCCGGCGCTCTGGCCGGCATCGTCTCCGGATCAGGACCGACCTGCGCTTTCCTCTGCAGCGACGCACAGTCTGCCGTGGATGTCAGCGCTGAACTTGCGGGAGCGGGGGTGTGCCGCACCGTTCGCGTGGCGAGCGGACCCGTTCCCGGAGCACGAATACTCGACAAAGCGGCAAAGGGACAGCACTGATGGCTAACTTGATCAATCTGGAAAACGTGTCGAAGTCGTTCGGCGTCAAGCCGTTGCTCGACGGGGTGTCGATGGGCGTCGAGGAGGGCGAGCGTATCGGCGTCGTCGGCCTCAACGGTGGCGGCAAGACAACCATGCTCGAAGTCCTCGCGGGCGTCGAGGAACCTGATTCAGGTCGGGTCAGCCGCGTCGGTGGACTGCGGATGGCGGTCGTGACGCAGCGCGGTGTGCTGCCTCCCGGATCCACTGTCGGCGATATCGTTCTGGGTCCGCTGGGTGTCGCTCAGCATGAATGGGCAGGCAATGCCCGGATCCGCTCCGTTCTCTCCGGAATCGGAATCGACAACCTCGGCGCCGGCGGCGAGCGTTCCGCATTGGACGCGCAGGTCGACGGACTCTCCGGTGGTGAGCGTCGACGCGTCGCACTGGCCGCAGCCCTCGTTCAGGATCTGGACCTGCTCGTACTCGACGAGCCCACCAACCACCTCGACGTCGAGGGCGTGCAGTGGCTGGCCGAGCACCTCGTATCGCGTCGTAGCGCCCTGGTGGTCGTGACCCACGATCGTTGGTTCCTCGACACTGTCGCCACGCGAACCTGGGAAGTTGTCGGCGGCGGCGTCGAAAGCTACGAGGGTGGCTACAACGACTGGGTATTCGCCCGCGCCGAGCGCTCCCGTCAGGCCGACGCTTCCGAGGAGCGTCGACGCAACCTCGCGCGCAAGGAATTGGCGTGGCTGCGCCGCGGTGCGCCGGCCCGAACGTCCAAGCCGAAGTACCGCATCGAGGCCGCCGAAGCGTTGATCGCCGATGTCCCGGCACCTCGCGACGCCGTCGCATTGGCGTCGTTCGCGCAGCGTCGACTCGGCAAGGTTGTCATCGAACTCGAAGACGCTCGGCTCGAGACTCCGGACGGCCGCGTTCTGGTCGAAGATCTGACGTGGCGTCTTGCTCCCGGAGAGCGCGTCGGCCTCGTCGGAGTCAACGGATCCGGCAAGACGACGTTGCTGCGCACGCTCGCCGGTGAGCTGGAACCTGCTGCGGGACGGCGTATTCAGGGCCAGACCGTGCATATCGGGTGGCTCAAGCAGGAACTCGACGATCTGCCCACCGATATGCGGGTGCTCGACGCGGTCAAGGATGTGGCTGAGCGAATCACCTTGGGTGACAAGGAAGTTTCTGCCGGTCAGTTGGCGGAACGTCTGGGCTTCACGCCGGCACGTCAGCGGACACCGGTGGGGGATCTCTCCGGTGGTGAGCGTCGACGCTTGCAGTTGACGCGAGTTCTCATGGCAGAGCCCAACGTGCTGCTCCTCGACGAGCCCACTAACGACCTCGACATCGATACGCTCCAGCAACTCGAGGATCTGCTCGACGGCTGGGCCGGGACGATGGTCGTCATCTCGCACGACCGTTACCTGATCGAACGTATCTGTGACACCACCTGGGCGCTCTTCGGTGACGGCAAGCTCACCAACCTACCCCTCGGTATCGAGGACTACCTGCGTCGACGGGCAGCGATGGGCGACGGCGACAACCCGTCTGTGGCATCAACGGCCAGCGGCGCGACCAAGAGTAAGCAGGCTCGTGACGGGGCAGCGGATCGCGCTGCACGTAAGGAACTTTCGAAGCTCGAGCGTTCCATCGCCAAGCTGGACGATCGGGAGAAGAAGCTGCATGCGTCGCTGGCCGATGCGGCCACTGACCCCGACAAGTTGCAGAGCCTCGGCGCTGAACTCAAGACTGTTCTCGCGGACAAGGAAGCTGCTGAAGAGCAGTGGATGGAGTTGTTCGAGGAACTCGACGGCTAGAGGCATCTGCCATATCGGCGGTGAGTTACCCGCGAACCCGGTGTCGAGAGTTTTCTTGCGATGCCGGGTTTTTGCGTGCATAGGCACTGATCCGGAACGCTGATCTTTGAACCCGCGCATGCGTGTGGGCTTCGCATCGGCTAGCTGGTGATGCGAAGCTCTCACACGGTATTCAGTTCCGGCAGAGCCGGTTTCAGTCTCGGTGCATTGGGCCTTGACGGGTGGTGGAGCGTCGGCGTCGTTGTTTCGGGTCGATCGCAGCTGGTGGGATGAACCAAGGTTTGTGATCGTCGCCCATCTTGATTTCCCAGATGCCGCGGAACCCGCTGGTGCTGTGGATCAATCGGTGGTGGCTACGGCAGAGGAGGGTGAGGTTGTCCATCACCGTCGGACCGCCCACTGACCAGGGTTTTATGTGGTGGGCGTCGCACCAAGCGGGTACGGCATCGCAGTTGGGGAAGGCGCAGCCTTTGTCCCGGGCGATCAGCGCCGTGCGTTGTTCGGGCGTGACGAGGCGTTTGTGCGGCGTCGCATCGAGCGGTGCGCCGTTGCCGTCCATCAGGACGGTGGAGAGCATGCAGTCGCACGCAAGCATCCGCGTCAGGCTCACACGGAGTGGTCCCATCCAGGGCATGTATCCGACATCAAGATCCTCGACATCAGGCTCGTCGTCATCGAATGCACTGCTGTAGAACTCGCCATCGCTGACGTCGGTATCGTTACCTGAGGCTGTCTCGCTGCGCATGGTGGCGCATTCCCGATGCTCGGCAAGATCTTTCGCGGTGATGTGCACATTCACGTGCGGACGCTGCCCACCGTCAACACCGGTGACGGCGTTGTCGAGGTACCGGCGGATCAGTTCCGTGAAGGCGTCGGCGGTTCGTTTGGCAGCTGATCGCTGATCCGGGGTTCCGTCCGCGGCCGGTTTCGGTATCGACAACCCCGAGAGCGCCGACAACAACATTTCACCAGTGAGCGCGTCGAAATCGCCCTTGATCGCGACCCGACCGTTCAACGTCGGAGCGATCCGCAAGACGTTGAGGTCATCGTCCTCGCCGGGCGGGGTGTCGTCGGACTCGAAGATCCGCTCGAGGACCGCAATCGCGTAGCGGAGTTTGATGGTGGTCGCTTCCACCCCGGATGCGGCAGCCAACAGAGTCTTCATGCAGGACGGCAACGCCCTGTCGGGCATGCCTTTTGGTGGTGATTCGCAGAACGCGGCAACTATTGCCGCATGATCGAGCGAGAGGTCACCGGCCTCGAATTGAGCATTAATGTCCGGAAACCCTCGCAGCGCGGCACCGAGAGCGGCGATTTTGTTACCGGCCGCGTTCTGCAGCATCGTGTTCGCTGCCAACCATCGCCCCACACCGCGGTAGCAGAGCACCTGCTCGTCCGGATTGAGCGCCAATTCATCAACGGCGGCAACCCGAATCGCTTCCAGCCGAAGAATTTCCGCCGATGCACAGACTGCAACGTCCCGAACCTCGGCTGGGCGTAACCGCCACAACATCGCGCGCACACCTACTGCCGAACCGGCTACAACATCCCCCACTGCAGTTGAATCACTTACCGTCGTCATCAAGGCCTCCCCACCCGTGACTCCAATTATACTCGAACACCTTTTCGATTCAAGGTATATTTCGGACACATTTTCGACCAAAGTTGGGAGAATGATCGCGATCAACGCGTTGAAAAGTGGCTCTAGTCAAGCGGATCCGTCGGTTCTATGCGATGTTGGCTGGAGATGTAGTTGTCGACTAGGGTGGCGCGAAGGCAATCCGACTGCGGCTAGAACTTCAGGGTGAGTCGACCGTTCTCGTCGCTGATGTGAACGTGACGATCCACCGCTGGGGGATTGGTGCCGCTGAGTTGAGTCAACTCGGCGGCGTTCTCGGGGCCGGTGTGGCCGGCGAGACGTCGGCCGTCCGGCGTCGTAGCGATGACGAACCCGGTTTCCGGTTCGCCCATTCTGTTGTATTCGACTGTGGCGGTGATGATCTTGGCACTTCCGACATAGCCGGTGACCAGGTCGGGTGCATGGGGTGTGAGGGTGCGGGCCTGGGGATCTCCGACATATCCGCGTTCATGTGCGGACGCGGAGAGCAGTACGGCATGTTGGTAAGTGAGAAATCCGCCGTTGCCGTGAACCAAGGCGAGTTGGTCGCCTGATCGGAGTCGGCGTGTCACCTCGGTCAAGGAATGGAGGGTGTAACTGTTGAGCGGTCCGCCGAAGAACGAGTGACCACCGGTGACGCTGGGGACGGTGTCACCCGGCAGTCCGAGTTCGTGAATCAACAGCTTCGGCACGATCGGAAAGCAACTGTAGGCGTCCACGATATCGAGGGCTTCGGCGCTTACTCCGGCGTTGCCGAGTGTGCGGTCCACGGTATCCTGCAAGGCTTCGGATCTGTGAAAGTTATTTCTGTGCAATATGTCCAGCGGATCAACGGCCCCGGCTCCGCCCCACAGATAGACGAGCCTGTCTTGGTCGATGCCGAATTCGAGGGCCCTCGCCAGGGAGCAGATCACCACGGCAGCAGCCTGATTCACGAAGGGCATGGCGTTGAGCATCAAAGGATAGGGTTCGGACACCATCCGGTTGCCCGGCCCGACGGTGCTGATCTCTTCTGCGGTACGTACTTCCGATGTCCACGACGCCGAGTTCTTCGCGGCGATAGTTGAGAACTCGGCATACATCTGCGCTGACCAGTCCAGGGACGCTTGGGCGTCGTGGCCGATCGATGCGCTGAAACTGTTCTCGAACAGTGGGTAGACGCGGGTGGGCACGATGAATCCCGCGCGCTGCATCTCGGCGCCGCCCAGATCGGCGGGATCGAAGCCGGGAGGTCCGCCGGGTTCGGTGGCCCACCCGAGAGAATCGGGAGCGACGCCCGATTTTCGCAGTGCGGTTGTGGTGGCGTGTGATTCACCGCCCACGAGCAGCGCGACGGAGGATGTGCCGTCTGCAATGGCAGCGCCGATTCGATCGAGAAGTGCTGCAGGCCAGTGCCCACCGATCGGTGAGGTGGTGGTGATCGCGGGGGTGGCGCCAAGTCTGGTGGCCAGAAGCTCGGGGAGGTTGTCGTATGCCCAACTGACGGTCTTGATCGCGTAGATCGTGTCGATGTGGCTACTGAACGAGGGCTCTCCACTGTCTGTGAGGGCGGCAATTGTCGCTTTGTAGATCAAGTCGAGCGGTTCGAGGTGCCCGTCATCCGGATTCCATCGCAGATCCCCTACGCCGACGATGACGGGAATCCGTGATGCGTCAACCATCGTGTCCTCTTTCAGCCAGTTCTCGTGTGTGCCCGACGTCGGGAGTTCCGCCACGATAGCGCTGCGATAAGTACGTGTAACCAGGGGGTCACATTCAGAAACCTTCGGATTACTATTTAGGTATGCCTAACGAAAGTCCTATACTCGTTTGCATGACAGCTGTTGCGGAGAGAATGTTGGTGCCCGTGGGGCCTCGGGTCATCGACGATCCGTATTCGATGACCACCGTGACATTGAAGTTGTCGCATCAGCGTCAGTGGGCGGCGCACCGACACCCGGAACATGAGCTGATCTGGGGTAACTCTGGCGGAATGCTCACCGTTGTCGCCGATGGCATCACGTGGGAGGTGCCTCCGTCGGCGGGCCTGTGGTTGCCGGCCGGAGTGCTGCACTCGGTCAAGGCAGGTCCGGGTACCGAGTTTTTCTGCACCTACTTCCGCCCTGAGGCGCACGCTGCGCCCGCCACAGTGCCCGGGCTCTTCGGGGTGAGTGCCTTGTTGCGGGAGGTTCTGCTGCACATGCATCGTCGCAACATGCCGGACGAGGCTCGCAGTCGTGCCGAGCGAGTGGCGTTCGACATGCTGCAACCGCTCGAGGTTGCCGCTGTCGAGGTTCCGATGCCGACGGATCCGCGAGCGTTGTTTGTCGCCCAAGCACTGGTCGCCAATCCAGCGGATCAGCGGTCACTGTCCGAATGGGCACTGACTGCCGGCGGGAGCGTCCGAACGTTGACCCGCGTCTTCACGCAGGGAACGGGAATGACCTTTGCCCAGTGGAGAATTCAGGTGCGCGTACGAGCGGCTCTGACCTATCTCGCAGCCGGGGTTCCGGTTTCCGTGGTCAGTCGACGCGTGGGATACGAAACCCCGAGCGCGTTTGTCGCGGTCTTCCGCAGGGTCACCGGCCGGACCCCGGGCGCCATGATGAAGCACCCGAATCGTGGCTCTCATGCACCGCAGGAGCTTCTGCGCGCCTGATCTACGGATCACAGCCGTTCGGAATCAGCCGCGCCCTTCGACGTACGATGCCAGGTTAGCCAACGAGGAGGCGATCCCCGTCTCGTGTACCGCTTGATCGATGCCGGGTGGCACATCCGTGGCTGTGACGGTCACCTCGGTCCCGTTAACAGCGGCAGCGAGGTGCCAGGTCATCGTCATGGTTCCCGCGTACGACGGGTCGTCGGACTCGAACACCGCCCGCTGCACCACACGTTCCGGCGGCACAAGTTCGGCGAATCCGACATCGACGACATCCGTCGCGGCTGACGTCTTGCCAGGGCTGTCGGCGGAGTCCAGATAGGTGAGAACCATTCGAAACCCGCCACCTGGCCGCGGATCCCACAGCTCGATCCGCCCGCGCATACCGTCCGGTGGCAACCAAGCCTCGAGAGACTCTCGGTCGAGGAGGGCGTCGTAGACGACCGTCGGTGGTGCCTCGATCACCAGGCTGGCGCGGTCGATCCTGTCCATAGTCCGATTCTAGAGCCACAGGCTCTCAACGCCGCGGTGTCGACCACGCCTCCCACAGTTGCGCGTACCGGCCGCCGAGGTTGACCAACTCGTCGTGGGAACCCTGTTCCACGACGCGTCCGCCATCCATGACAAGAATGTTGTCGGCGTCGACAGCCTGTGAGAGCCGGTGGGCCACAGTGATCGAGGTGCGCCCACGGGTCAGCGCGAGAGCGGCGTCGTCGAGTATGCGGGCGCCGGCGCTGCCGGCTTCTGCCGTTGCCTCGTCCAGAATCAGCAGGGGTGGATTCAGGAGTTCGATCCGTGCGAGTGCAAGCTGTTGCGCCTGGGTCGCGGTGAGGCGATGCCCGCCGTCACCGACTACTGTCTCGATGCCTTCGGGCAGTGCTCCGGCCCAGTCCGAGGCGCCGACGGTATCGAGGGCGGAGGCGATGTCGGCGTCGGTTGCTGCCGGGGCGGCCAGACGCAGATCCTCGGCCAACGTGCCTGCAAAGACGTGTACTTCCTGGGTAACCAACGCAACGGCGCTCCGAGCGGTGCTCCGCGAGAGTTGATCTCGGGGAACGGTGCCGATTCGCACGGAGCCCTCGGTGGGCCCGTAGGTGCCGGCGAGAAGTTTTGCCACCGTGGACTTTCCGGCGCCGGTGGCTCCCACGAGCGCGGTGACGGTACCGGCCGGAATGGTGATGTCGATATCGCGCAACACGGGGGCGTCGCCCGGGCGGTAGGAGAAGGTCACGTCCTCGAGCGACGCGGAGCTGTCGACGGGTTCACGGGGATCGGCCGGAAGCGGAGGTACCGGTGCCAGGGTGACGCCGACAAGGCGAGCCAGAGCGATTGTGCCCTCTTGTAGTTCGTCGAAGACACTGAGAACGGCTCCGACGGGGTCGAACAACCGATGGAAGAACAGGGCCGCTGCGGTGGCGGCTCCGATGGTGGCATGCCCGTTCTTCACGAGCCAGAATCCCGTGATCAGAACTGCTGAGAGCCCGATGAACTCGGCGATGTTGAGACGACCGAAAAACCTGGTCCGTAGTCGTGTTGTCTTCAGGCTGAGCTGTACCGCGGTCAGTGAACGGGATTCGATCTGCTCCAGATGTGGCTTCGCCAACCGTAGGGATCCGACGGTGTCGGAATTACTCAGTGAGTCGAGGAGCTGTTGTGCGCGGGCGCCTTCCGCCTCACGTTCTTGTCGGTAGACGGGGGCTGACTGTGTGAGGTACCAGCGCAGGGCGCGTACCTGGATCGGTGCGGCAATCACTGCAGCAACCGCAAATCGCCAATCGAGTGCGCCCAACCCGACAAGAGTCAACGCAATGGTGAGCGCAGCGGTGGCAAACACCGGCAACGCCTGTGACACGGCTTGCGTTACCAGGCGGACGTCACCGGTGATGCGGGAGACGAGGTCGCCCCGCCCGGCGCGCTCGACATCGCTCTGGGGGAGGTCGAGCACTCGGACGACTACTTCTTCGCGAAGGTCCGCTACGACGCGTTCCCCGACCCCGGCCAGAAGATATTCGCTGGCACCGACCAGCAGCGAGGACAGAACGGCAACGGCAACCAAGGCCCCGGTCAATGTTCCGATGCTGGAGACGATGTCGGCTCCACCAGACGTGACGGTGTCTACCATCTCGCCCAGAATCAGCGGGGTGAGAAGGCCGATTGCCGTGGCTGCGGTCAAGGTGACCACCGCGCCGCTCGCGGCGAGGCGGTGCGGACGCAGCAACCGAAGTGCCTCGGTACGAGCCTGTTTGGGAGTTGCGGTGGGGAGTAGGTCGTTCACAGTTCGATCACCCGATCGCAGATATCGAGCAGCGCGGGGCTGCTGGTGAGAAGAATTGTCGCGTGAGCACTGCGAACCTCGGATATCCCGCGGGCAATGCGCGCTTCAGTGACGGAGTCGACGGCAGTGGTCGGATCGTGCAGTACCAGTACCGGCACGTCGCTCGCCAACGCGCGCGCGAGCGCAACTCGTTGACGTTGGCCGCCGGACAGTGAGTTGCCCTGCTCGGTGACGGCGGTGGCAAGGCCCTTCGGGAGAGCATCGATCACTTGATCTGCGGCGGCGGCGGAGATGGCGAAGTCGGTTCGGTGGCCGACCGGAGCCAGGGCATGGATGTTCTCACCGACAGTGCCGATGAAAAGCGCGGAGTCATGCGGTGCAGCAAGGATGTGTGTGCGAAGTTCGTCGATATCCAGTTCGTGGATAGCGTTGTCACCCAGATGAATTGATCCTTCGATGGGATCTGTCCGGCGCGCCAGCACGTCCATGAAAGCATCGACCCAGGCCGTGTTGTCGCAGGTGATACCGACGATCTCGCCGCGCTTGACATCCAGATCGACCGGCGCCGAACCGGCCAGGACAACGTCACGAAGTGTCAGAGACTCCGAATGATTCAGTGCTACCGGATCGCTTGCGGGGGCGACGGCGCGGCTCGTCCCGATAAGCGCCGCAACACGATTCGCGGACGCTCGGGCACGGGCCAGTCCGGCGCCGAAATAGATGATGTCGATCAGCGGTCCGCGAAGGAACTGCGCCAACCCCACCACCGCAATGAACTCGCCGATCGAAATACTGCCGGACGCTGCCATTCTGCCGCCGACGTATGCGATGACGGCAAGGTAAGCGCCCGCGATGGCGACGTTGGCTGCCGAGTACATCGCTTGGTAACGCTGGGCGCGCAAGGTGGCATCAAGCGATGTCCGGCTGGCACCTCGATAGCGCTGCGCCGCAGCGTCTCCGGCACCGATGCCGGAAAGAATGCGTAGACCCGCCAGCAAGTCGGCAGCGAGTGCCCCGGCGCGCGCGCCCTGCCACTGATCCGTTTCGGCTCGACGTTCGAGTGGGCGGCTCACGACCTGCATCAGTGCTAGCACCGGGGGAGTGCTGAGGATGACAAGAAGTCCGAGCGGCACTGAGATGACCAGTAACGAGATTGCTGCGGTCAGCACTCCGCAGGCAGCGCCGAGTTTGGTGCTGAGAGTGTGGGTGAATCCGGCCACGGAACCGGCGTCGGAGGTGGCGATCGAATAGACCTCACCGGGCATCCTGCGCGGATTCATGCCGTGTGGATCGAGGCCGCGTCTGGCGATGTCCATCCGAAGTCGGTGAGCGCCGTACTCGGCGACCGAGTCTGCGATACGAGCGGCAATTCTCCAGCTGAGCAGCAGGCCTGTGAACAGGATGCCGAGAACCAGAATCCACTTGCCGAGCGCCGCAGCGTCGCTGGTTGCCACAGCGCGGTCGATGACCGCACCGATCACGACCGGGACCAGAGCTTCGGCCACCTGGTGCCCGGTGAAGCCTACTGACGCGGCGGCCAGCTTCGGCCCGCGCCCTTCGGCTGCGATGGCACGCGTGATCACCTGACGTGGCCTGATCGCCTGAGGCAGCAGCGGACCGTCGGTATCGTTACTCGGATGAAGCGGCGTTGATGACACTCGGTCCACGCTAGGGATCGACAGCGCTTGTTATGAAGTCACGCCGATGCCAAAACTTGTCGTGAACAGGCCATATAGGGCGCACTGGCCGAATTGCGATACTAGTTGACCCCGTTGTGACGGAGAATTTGTCGACGTGGCCTCGGCTCTGCAATAAATTAAGGTCTGCCTTACCTTTGTGCGGTTGTTGTGCGTTTCGTGTTTCACCGATGTTGGAGATTGTCGTGAGTCTTGTGTTCGGCGAGGTGCTCTTCAAGGAGTACGTGACCCCGGGAATGGTCCGGATCGTGTTCGGTGGGGAGGGCTTGACCACGTTCCGATCAACAGGTGTCGGTGACGAGTATCTCCGCCTCCATTTCCCGGTTCCCGCAACGGGTAAGTTCGTTCTGCCGGAAGAAGATCCGCACGCGCCACGCGGATGGCGATACCCGGAAGGGGAGGAAGCTTCGCCGTGCCAGCCTTACACGGTGCGACGGTTCGATTCCGAAACCAGCCGTATGACTGTCGATTTCGTGGTTCACGACGGTGGGATAGCCAGCGATTGGGCGCAGAACGCCGCGATTGGTGACGCGCTGGCGATCGGCGAGTCCCGCGGTCTGTACGAGCCACCGGTCGGTGCGTCCTGGCAGGTGTTTGTTGCCGACGCAACCGGACTCCCGGCATTGGGCCGCCTGATCGAAGAGTTGCCTGCGGGCATGTCGGCCAAGGCGATAGTCGAGGTGGTGTACGAGTCGCACAAGCAGCAGATCGAGTCGGCCGCGGATGTCGAATTCATCTGGTTAGTGGGCAGTGGCAATGGCATTGCGCCGTCGAAACTACCGGACGCGGTGCGTGCACTGAATCTGCCCACCGACCCCGGATACGTCTGGGTGGCAGGGGAAAGCACGATGCTGCGTGACATCCGCAAGTATCTCCGACATGAACTGAAGTTGCCGGCAGAGCAGTACAAGGTGATCGGCTACTGGACGTACAAGGCCGAAGTATGGAATGCGAAATATGAAGCGCTCGACGAGAGGATTCGGGCGCAGTTGGATGCGGCGTGGCAATCCGATCGTGACGAAGAGGAAATTCGTGACGAAGTCGAGAAGACGCTCGAGAGCGCGGGCTTGTGACTATCGCAGTCAACGAGAGCGAGAAGACTGCGGAACTGATCGACGAATCGCTGGCGGAGAAACAGAAGCAACCGGCCGGACTTGTCGAAACGAATTCGCGTCGAACCTTGGGGCTTGTTGTCTGCCTGGCAGTTCTCGGATGTGTTGTGCTCGTGAGTATCGCTGTCGGATCGAAGACCATTCCGTTCGGGACCGTCGTCGACGCGTTGATCAACTATGACGATTCCAACGATCACGTGATCATTCGTGATCTGCGATTGCCTCGCACACTGCTGGGCCTGCTGGTGGGCATGGCGTTAGGCGTAGCCGGTGCACTGATTCAGGCGATGACTCGAAACCCATTGGCGGACCCTGGAATTCTGGGTGTCAATGCCGGTGCGGGATTTGCGATGGTGGTTGCGGTCGCGGTGTTCGGGTTGACCAGCATCTGGTCGTACATCTGGTTCGCGTTCATCGGCGCGGTGATCGCGACCGTCATCGTGTACACATTGGGCTCGATCGGACGAGGCGGCGCCACTCCGATCCGGCTCACCCTTGCCGGCGTGGCAATCGGATCGGTGCTCGGCGGCATCTCGTCCGGAATCACCTTGCTCAACCCGACGGCATTCGACCAGATGCGTCAGTGGAACGCAGGTTCTCTCAGCGGTCGATCCTTGGACATCGTGCTGGCTGTGACACCGTTCATCCTGATCGGGCTCGTACTGGCGCTGGCTCTCGCGCGGCAACTCAACGCCGTCGCTCTCGGTGACGACCTTGCGCGTTCCCTCGGTGCCAACATCACCCGTACCCGTGTGATCGGGGTTGTTGCCGTGACCCTGTTGTGCGGCGCGGCCACTGCAGCTGCTGGTCCCATCGGGTTTGTCGGACTGATGGTTCCACACGTTGCCCGCTGGTTCGTCGGACCGGATCAACGCTGGATTCTTCCGTACACGATGGTATGCGCGCCGATCCTGCTCCTTGCCTCCGATGTGGTCGGACGAATCGTGCTGCGCCCCGGTGAACTTCAAGTTGGCATCGTCACGGCCTTCATCGGTGCTCCGGTACTGATCCTGCTGGTGCGCCGAAGCAAGGTGAGCGGCCTGTGAGTATCGATTTCGGGCGCCCCACCACGGTGGTGCGCTCACCCAAGGAGGGCTGGTCGGCTCGGGTCGACGTCCGCACCGTCACCGTGTGCGTCGTACTTGTTGTCATCGGGTTGGGGATCGGCGTTATCGCCCTGGGCAGTGGCGACTATCAGGTGCCGATCACCGATGTCCTTGGCGCGTTGTTCGGTGAGGCACCGGCGCGCATCCACATGGTTGTCGTGGAATGGCGTCTGCCACGGGTGTTGTTGGCGTTGATGCTCGGTGCGGCGTTGGGTATGAGCGGTGCGATCTTCCAGTCGCTCACCCGAAATCCGTTGGGCAGCCCCGACATCATCGGCTTCAATTCCGGTGCATACACCGGCGCGCTTGTTGTCATTCTGCTGGTAGGCGGAACGTACTACGAGATCGCGGTGGGCGCGCTGGTCGGCGGAATCGCCACCGCGGCAGTTGTATACCTGCTCGCGTACAAACGCGGTGTGCAAGGTTTCCGTTTGATCATCGTGGGAATCGCGATCAGCGCGATGCTGGGATCGGTCAACACCTGGTTGATTCTCAAGGCCGAACTCGACGACGCGATGGCTGCCGCCGTGTGGGGAGCCGGTTCGTTGAACGGACTGGGATGGACCCAGGTGTGGCCGGTTGTCGTAGTCCTGGTTGTGCTGGTTCCGCTGATCTTGGTGCTGGGCAGGCGGATGCAGATGCTCGAGATGGGTGACGACGCGGCCAAGGCACTCGGGGTTCGAGCCGAACCCACGAGGCTGTCGTTGGTGGTTCTCGGTGTTGCGCTCACTGCGATGGTGACGGCGGCGGCCGGTCCCATCGGGTTTGTCTCCCTTGCCGCACCACAATTGGTGCGGCGACTGACCGGCAGTGCGGGTGTGACGCTCTTGCCTTCTGCCGCAATGGGTGGGGCGCTGCTGATGATCAGTGACTGGGTCGCACAGCGAGCTTTTGCCCCGACACAGTTGCCTGTCGGAGTTGTGACAGTGTCCATCGGCGGTATCTATTTCGTCTGGCTCCTCGCACGTGAGGCCCGCAAGCAGTGAGCCCCGCCCATGCGATCCCCGCAAGCAGTGACCGGCGTAGGAATGAGGAAGAGCGTGAACGAAACCAGCGGGCAGAAGACAAATCGGCTGCGCGCCGAGGGCGTCACGATCGGATACGACAAGCGGGTCATCTCGCAGAACCTCAACGTCGACATCCCCGACGGCGGTTTCACCGTCATCGTCGGGCCGAATGCGTGCGGCAAATCGACGCTCCTGAGGGCGCTGTCTCGTTTGCTCAAGCCCAGCGCCGGCACTGTCCTGCTCGACGGCAAGGCGATCACGTCGTATCCAGCCAAGGAAGTTGCTCGTCGGCTCGGGCTACTGCCGCAGACGTCGATCGCACCCGACGGCATCAAGGTCGCCGATCTTGTTGCGCGCGGCCGGTATCCGCATCAGAAGCTGATTCGGCAGTGGTCGCGCGAGGATGAGGCAGCAGTCATCACTGCTATGGAGGCCACGAAGGTAACGGACTTGTCCGCCCGACTCGTCGACGAACTGTCAGGCGGGCAGCGTCAACGAGTGTGGGTTGCCATGGTTCTCGCGCAGCAGACGCCACTGGTGTTGCTGGACGAGCCGACTACTTTCCTCGATATCGCGCATCAGATCGAATTGTTGGAGCTGTGCCGAGACCTGAACGAGAACGACGGTCACACGTTGGTAGCAGTGCTTCACGATCTGAATCACGCGTGTCGCTACGGAACTCACATCATCGCCATGAAAGACGGCGCGGTTGTAGCCGAAGGCCCACCGGCCGAGATCATCACGGAAGAACTGGTGCAGGAGGTGTTCGGCATGGCGTGCCGCATCATCGACGATCCGGTTTCCCATACGCCACTGGTCATCCCGCTGGGACGGGAGCGGCAACGACGCATCGAAGGAGTGAAGGTATGACACTCGTCCTGGACACGCAGGTCACCGATTTCGAGTGGGCGCAGATAGTCGACCGCATCTCGCGACGTCAATTCTTCGGTGGCGCAGCAGGTGTGGCAGCGGCACTCGCACTGAGCGCCTGCGGAACCTCGGATGCGGAATCCGAGGCGGTCGGGGACACTGTTCCGTACACGTGGGCGGAGTTCAGCGGCGACGTTCCGCGCAGCCCCAAGCGTGTGGTGGTTCTCGACGGCCGGGTCGATCTCGAGTTCGCGATGATGATGGACTACCCGATCGTGGGGTCAGGCAATTTCTGGTTCCCCAATGAAAGCGCCGGGTTTCAATTTCCCGGACGCGCTATCGAGGACGCGAGCTTCGTCAACGTTGCCGGCGATTTCTCGACGAACTTCGAGGCGGTACTCGGCCTCGATCCCGATCTGATCGTGATGACTCATATCGGGTACTCGAGCGACTGGTACGGCAACGAACGCTTGGCGTCCATTGCACCGCTCTTGGTGGTCGGAGACGATATCGAACCGATTGCGGGACACCCGGTTGATTGGCGGGGTGCGTTGCTGGCGCAGGCGCGTCAACTCGATCGTGTTGCCATCGCCGAGGCATCTATCGCCGAGTACGAGCGCAAGCTCGCCGAGTTGCGTCCGTTGTTGCAGGACAAGCTCGGTGGGAAGAACCTGGTCTTCGGCGTCCAGACGCCGACGGGTTTTGTTGTACACCAGCGAAATCTGCGGATCAGCGTGGCACTGGACGCCGGACTCGATGTTCTCTTCCGTGACGACAACAATTCCGAGAACTCGTTCGAGGTGTCGTTCGAGCAACTCGATGTTCTGGCGCCGGCCGACGTGATTATCGCGCAGGCCAGAAACCAGGAAGCGCTTGACGTCATCAAGACGCAGCCGACGTGGCAGCGGTTACCCGTCGTGCAAGCGGGCAATGTGATCACGACGGACGCGCGGTACAACCAGGGATTCGCGCTCACATCGGCGATCTTCCTCGACGTTCTGGCGGATGCTGCCGGACGCTTCTGACCCCGGCGCCCGAGATATGCACAACCACGATCGATCCGTCAGTCGACAACCAGACTCGCTGCCACTAGTTCCGGCCTTATTGCCTCGAGACCGTGAATGACGCCCTGCTCGTGATCGCGCCATGCCATAGGTGGCGAACGCTGATCAGATCGTTGTATCGACGACCGTTGGATCGGTCGTAGAAGTGGGTATCCAACGTCTCACCCGCGGCCCGGTGGTAAGTGCGCGAAAGAATCAACGCCATCGAAACAGGATGGCGGCAGTCGGAAAGGTTGTACGGATCGTATTGTGCGCCTGATGGTGTGGGCGTTTGGCGCTGCAGGCGCGCCAGGACGGTAGGAATGCATCCGATACATCGGCTTGGAGAGAGTTGGCGGCGAATCGACGTGTCGCGGGAAGGCTTGGCTTTACGACAAGATCACGATCATGCTCGACGGCCTCGAAAGGCGTGTGGTCCGGTGACTTATCTACTAACTTAGAAGGTAATGCCCGATTCATTCCGTTGCGGGTTATGGTTCAGATTGATTCGGGTGGTTGCTCCACGAGAGGCGAGGATCATGGATCTCGAAGCGATTGTGCACATCCAACGGCTCAAGTACCGATATGCGCGTTCGTTGGATACTAAATCCTGGGTCGAATTCGCAGACACCCTGACGGTTGACGCCACCGCAATCTACGGTGAGCAACTCAGTTTCGACTCCCGTGATTCTTTTGTGTCTTTCCTCGAGAACACTCTCGGCTCCCATGTCATCACCGAGCATCAGTGTGGCCAACCGGAGATCGACGTCGACGGTGACACAGCCACCGGGGTGTGGTGCCTCGCCGATACCGTCGTGGTGCCGGAGGACGGCATGCTGATGCGCGGTTCGGCTTTTTATCACGACAGGTATGCCCTGTGCAGCGACGGTAAGTGGAGGATCTCGCATACCAGTTACGAGCGGACCTGGGAGTCGGTGATGTCGCTCTCGGACATGCCGAGCTTTCGGCTGACGTCGAACAAGTGGGCCATGTTGCAGCCGAACTCGTACGGTAACTCGATTCCGGCTGTGTCCGCAGGGTGACGGGCGAAGATATCCGGTCCTGGATTCGAGGACTGCCCGCGCTGACCGGGACACCCCCGCAGGCACCGTCGACCTTTCCAGACCGTCCGAACGACCTGTTCGTGAACTGGCTGCGTGAAGCCGTAGCCGCCGGTGTTCGCGAACCACACGTGTGCGCGCTGTCCACCGTCGACGAAAGCGGTGTCCCCGATACCCGCTACTTGATCCTCAAAGATGTGACGGACGCTGGATTTTGGTTTTCCGGCAGCTCGGTTTCCATGAAGGGGATTGAGCTGCAAGCGAATCCGCATGCGTCATTGGCGTTCTACTGGCGCGAGCAAGGGCGTCAGATCCGAATCAGGGGATCAGTGGAAACCGAAACCGGGCCGGTCAGGGACGCTGACTTTGTCGAGCGCTCCGTCACAGCGAGAGCCGTGGCGGCAGCGAGCCGGACAAGTCAGGTACTGACCGACCCGGACGAGTACAACCGAGTTGTCGAAGAAGCCGTGGCGCGCATCGACAAAGATCCAGGCTATGTCTGCGAGAACTGGCGTGCATGGTGCCTGGTTCCCGAAACGGTCGAGTTCTGGCAAGCGGACCAAGGCCGTCGGCACCAGCGGTGGCAGTATCGCCGCACCGAAGACGGCGATTATCTCCGTGAGGTCCTGTGGCCCTGACGGGTCGTGCTACGTCGCGCTGATCTCCGGCGACACGAGGTTGACGACGATGGACTGCCCGCCGAGCTTTGCGTGAATCTCGGGATGCTCGAACCCCGACGAGAGCAGGTAGCTGCCGAGCATGGTCAGTAGCTCGTCCAGATCAATCGTCGGATCCGACGAATGCGAACTGGACGGCGATGCCTGGTTGGCAAGAAGTTCGGTGTGGGTGAGGCGTCCGGCAACACGAACTGCGGCTACACCCATGGCGTCGCGTCGGACAACGGTGCGGCTACGAGTCTCGAGGTTGCGCGACGATTCACGGGAAGGTGTGGGTGTTGCGGCAGGCATGGACGGGTCCTCTCCGCTGCTGTGTGCTGCGGTGCTGTAGGTGGGGAGTGCAGTGTCGTGAGTCGGAAGTGCAGTGCTGTCGGTCGGAAGTGCAAAGCTGAAGGCGTCGGTCGGCTTGCTTGGCGCAGGGTTGGCTGTTGCTGTGGAACTGGCGGAGCCGTTTGTGAGCCCACCATGTGATCCATTTGCGGGTCGATGTGCGGAACCGTTGGTGGCCCCGTTTGTCGACCCGGTGGGGTTACTTGCTCCATGCGAAGTCGTGTCTTCCATCGTGCGCTCCTGATGCTGTGTGCTCCTGGTGCCCGTAGTCGGACAGGCCCGTAAACAGACCATAGGTTTGCACAGTTTCAATAAACATACCAGTAGTCGGTTTTGTCCTGCGTGCCTTCGGCAGTGATCGTTACGCGGGTACCGCAGTGATCGTTACGCGGGTACCGCAGTGATCGTTACGCGGGTACCGCAGTGATCGTTACGCGGGTACCGCAGTGATCGCTACGCGGGTACCGCAGTGATCGTTACGCGGGTACCGCAGTGATCGCTACGCGGGTACCGGAGTGCGCCGTTGAATCTTCAGCCACGCCAGGAATCCCCACACGACAAAGAAGGCGTAAACGAGATAGAGGATCGCCGAAGGGTAGTAGCCGGCGCGGAAGAGTAAGGGAACGCCCACCGCGTCGACGCCGATCCAGATGAGCCAGAACTCGGTCCAGCCGCGGGCCATGCCGTAGGTGGCGAGGATCGACCCGGTGAAGATCCAGGCTTCTGCCCACGCGCCGTACGAGCCGAGGACCGTGAAGACCCAGGCGAAAATCACTGTGCCACTTGCCATGACAGCGACCATGGCCAGACGTTGGCGCGCGCTCGCCCAGTGTGGCAACACTGCGTCGCCGGAACTGCGTGCACCGCGCCGCCACTGCATCCACCCATAGATGCTGACGGTGATGAACAGCAACTGGCGGCCGGCTTGGCCGTAGAGATTGAGTTCCTGCGGCGTATGGAACAGCGCACCCATGAACACGGTGAACAGCAAGGCATTTCCGGCGATACCGACAGGCCATGCCCACACTGAACGCCGGGCCCCGGCAATTGCCGAGCCGATGCCGAAGGTGTTCCCGATGATCTCCCGCCACAAGATCGTGGCGCTGCCGATGTGAAGTTCGGCGTCGAACAGCGCCTCGATCAGGCTCATCAGTCTGCAGCGGCGACGAGTGGTTCGAGCGTCAGATCGGGGAGTTCCTTCTGGATGTACTGCAGGCGCCACTTGTCGCTGACCAAGGCGAGCAGGACACCGTCCGAGCGCGTGAAGACCTCTACGCCGCGCTGACGGTTCAGCTCGACCTCGGATGCGGCGTCGGTGCGTCGTGCCAGTGCGTAGCCGAGCGGTTCCATCTTGGCTTCGACGTTGAATTCCGCCTTCATCCGAGCAGCGACGACCTCGAACTGCATGGGGCCGACAGCCGCCATGACGGGCGACGCGTCGCCACGGATGTCGTTGCGGAGAATCTGCACGACGCCCTCGGAATCGAGTTGGTCGACGGCACGGCGGAACTGCTTGTACTTTCCGGCGCTCTCGGCGCGCAGGATCGAGAAGTGTTCCGGCGCGAAGGACGGGATCGGCGGGAACTCGGTCTTCTTTTCGGTGTACAGCGTGTGGCCGGGTGCGAGTGCGGTGGCGTTGACCAGGCCGACGACGTCGCCGGGGAACGCGGACTCGACGGTGGAACGTTCACGGCCGAATACCGTCTGCGCGTACTTGGTCGTGAAGGGCTTGCCGGTTTGGGCGTGCGTGACAACCATTCCGCGCTCGAAGACGCCCGAGACGATGCGCATGAACGCCAAGCGGTCACGGTGCGCGGTGTCCATGCCGGCCTGAACCTTGAAGATCACTGCACTGAACGGATCGGTGACCTCGCGCGGCTTGCCGTTGATGTCGTCGCGGGCACGCGGCGGCGGCGCCAACTCGACCAGGGTGTCGAGGATCTGGCGGACACCGAAGTTGAGCATGGCGGACGCGAAGATCACCGGGGACGTCTGCCCGGCAAGGAACATTTCCTGATCGTGGTCCTGGCCGGTAGCCGAGAGCAGTTCACTCTCCTCGGCCGCGGTTTCCCACTCGGAGCCTTCCTTGGCGAGGGCGGCGTCGGCGTCCATGATTTCTTCGGGAGCGATTTTTGCGCCACCGGCGGTGCGGGTGAACCGGACGTATTCGCGAGCTTCGCCGTCCTCGCCGCGTCGCAGCAGGCCGCGGAAGTCTCCGGCGATGCCGACGGGCCAGTACAGGGGAGTAGGTGTGAGGCCGATGCGCTCACTGATCTCGTCCAGCAATTCGAGCGGGGTCTGGCCGGGACGGTCCCACTTGTTGATGACCGTGATGACGGGGATGCCGCGGTGACGACACACCTGGAACAGCTTGAGCGTCTGCGGTTCGAGGCCCTTGGCGGCGTCGATGAGCATGACAGCCGCGTCGACGGCAGTCAGGACGCGGTACGTGTCCTCGGAGAAGTCGGAGTGGCCGGGGGTGTCGACGAGATTGATGACGTTGATCTGATCGTCGGGGGTCTCGGACGAGTGGTAGTTGAACTGCAGCGCGGTGGAACTGACGGAGATGCCGCGGGCTTTCTCCATTTCCATCCAGTCCGAGACCGTCGACTTGCGTCCGGCCTTGCCGTGGACCGCGCCGGCTTCGGAGATCTTTTTTGCGTGCAGGGCCAACGCTTCGGTGAGCGTCGACTTACCGGCGTCGGGGTGTGAGATGACGGCAAAGGTGCGACGACGTGCAGCTTCGGCCGCGAGGCCCTTCGTGCTGACCGGAGCGGATGTGGCACCGGTGTCGGACTGGACAGTCGAGTCGGTGGGGACAGTCGAGTCGGACGGGGTAGTCAACGAAGAACCTCTCGCAGTGGGAGTAGTGGGCGTAGCGCGATGAAGCACGGGTGCGGACGCACAACAGAGAAAGGATACTCGCCCACGAATTTGCGGTAACACTCGGCGAACTTTGTCTGATTATCCAGATAGGTGTGCGCTGGATCACATGACGGGTTCGGCACTGTATTCAGGCGTTCTGAGGAGCAGCATTGAGCAAATTCACCGACGAGATGTACAAGAGTGCCGCTGTCAGCGATCACGGCATGGTGACGGGCGAACCGGATAGCCCGTTGCGGCAGACCTGGAGCGACATTCATCGGCAAGCGCGCCGGATGGCGGGTGGATTGGCCGACGCCGGGATCGATCACGGGGTCGCGGTCGGAATCCTGGCCGGTCAACCGGTGGACATCGCGCCGGCCTGTCAGGCGAGTTGGATGCGCGGCGCTTCCGTGACCATGCTGCACCAGCCGACACCGCGAACCGATCTGGCGGTGTGGGCGCAGGACACCCAGAAGGTGATCGACATGATCGCCGCGCGGGCGGTCATTGTCGGGAGCCCGTTCGACGCGGCAAAACCACTCCTCGAAGCCAGCGGCATCACGGTGGTCACGATCGACGAACTGCGAACGGGTCGGGCGATCGATCCGGTCGACACCGCGGAATCGGATATCGCTCTGCAGCAGTTGACGTCAGGCTCGACCGGTTCGCCGAAAGCTGTGCAGATCACGCACGAGAACTTTCACGTCAACGCGTATGCGATGGTCAATCGCATCAAGTTCTCGATCGACGAGGACGTCATGGTGAGTTGGCTCCCGCTCTTCCACGACATGGGAATGGTCGGATTCCTCAGTGTTCCCATGCAATTGGGGGCCGAGGTCGTCAGCATCACGCCGTTGGACTTTCTCCGCAGCCCGATCCTGTGGGCGGAACTGATGGGAAAGTACGGTGGAACGGTCACGGCCGCACCGAATTTCGCGTACTCGCTTCTTGCTCGACGGCTGGCGCAAGCGGAGGACGGCGCTGTGGATCTCTCCACGGTCCGCTACATGTGGAACGGGGCAGAACCCGTCGACCCCGACACCTTGGACGCCCTCACCAAGGCCGGGGCACGGTTCGGATTGAACCCGACGGCGCTCGCACCGGCCTACGGCATGGCCGAGACAACTCTGGCGGTGTCCATCCCAGACCCGGGTCAAGGGGCGATCGTCGACTACGTGGATCCCGATTTTCTCGATGCGATGTCGCGGGCGGTTCCTTCGAACCGGCCCAACGCGCGGGCTCTCGCGACTCTGGGGAGACTTGTTCCGGACTTGGAGGGCCGCGTCGTCGACGGAGATGGGGAGGTGCTGCCGGCTCGAGGCGTCGGAATCATCGAGGTTCGAGGCAAGGCCGTCACACACGGGTACATCACCACCGAAGGTCGCCGATCCGCGCATGGCGCCGACGGCTGGTTCAACACCGGCGACGTCGGCTACCTCACCGAAGAGGGCCTCGTCGTGGTGTGTGGGAGGGTCAAGGACGTCATCATCATGGGCGGCCGCAATGTCTATCCCACCGATATCGAGCGGGCAGCCGCGACGGTGGTCGGGGTGCGACCCGGAAATGCGGTGGCTGTTCGGCTCGACGCCGGACGGAAGCGAGAGAGCTTTGCAGTTGCCGTCGAGACCAACGCGTTCGAGGACCCCGAGGAAGTTTCCCGTATCGAGCACGATGTGATCCGGGCGGTGTTCTCCGAAGTGGGTCTGCGGCCACGCGCCGTCGCGGTTCTGGGGCCCGGCAGTATCCCGAAAACGTCGTCGGGAAAACTGCGACGGTCCAACTCGGCAGCCCTGATCGGAAAGTGAAGGTCAGTGCAGGCGATTCTGCGCTGCTTCGAGTCCAAGTTCGAGGAGTAACTCCACTGCGTCTGCGGCTTCTTCGCAGACCAGATCGAGTTCTTTGCGCTCGGCTGCGGAGAACGGCTTGAGTACGTAGTCGGCCGGGTCCATCCGGCCGGGCGGGCGGCCGATGCCGACGCGCGTACGCAGGTAGTCCTTGGTGGAGAGTGAACTCGAGATGGAGCGCAAGCCGTTGTGGCCGCCCTCGCCGCCGCCCAGCTTGAGGCGGATGGTTCCGAAGTCGAGATCCAGCTCGTCGTGAACGACGATGATGTTCGACGGGTCAACCGAGAAGAACCGGGCCAGGCCGGCCACGGCACCACCGGAGAGGTTCATGTACGAGCGCGGCTTGCCGAGGATCACGCGTCGGCCGGCCAAGCGGCCTTCGACGATCTCGGCCCCACTCTTCTTGTGCGCGTTGAACTTTCCGCCCATCCGGCCCGCCAGGGTGCCGGCAACCATGAACCCGATGTTGTGCCGGGTCTTTTCGTACTGCGGGCCGGGGTTACCGAGTCCGATCACCAGGGCTGTATCTGTGCTCATCGGAGATTTCCTTTACCGACAGGGGAGTGGACGCGCAAACGGCGCGTCACTCCGAAACTCGGAATGACGCGCCGCGCACAAGCTGTGTTCTCGAGGAGAACGCGAGGATCAGGCCTCTTCGGTTGCTGCCGCTGCCGCTGCTGCTTCTTCCGAAGCCTCGGTAGCTGCTGCGGTGACGTTGACGATCAGCACGTCTGCATCTGCCTGCAGGGTCGAGCCCTTGGGGAGTTCGAGCTGGCTTGCCAGGATCTGGGTGCCGGCCTCGAGGCCCTCGACGGAAACCTCGATCTGCTCGGGGATGTGCAGCGCGTCAGCCTCGAGGGAGATGGTGGCGGCATCCTGCGCGACCATGGTGCCTGCAGCTGCGTCACCGGTGACGACGACGGGAACGTCGATCGTGACCTTCTCGCCCTTCTTGATGACGAGGAGGTCAGCGTGCTCGATGTAGTTGCGGATGGGGTGCACGACGACCGACTTGGTCAGTGCAACCTGCTCCGTGCCGTCGATGTCGAGCGTCAGCACGGCGTTGGTGCCGTGTGCGCGGAGGATGGAAGCGAAGTCGCGAGCGACGACGTTGAGGTGCTTGGGGTCTTCACCGTGGCCGTACAGAACCGTGGGGACCAGGCCGTCGCGGCGTGCGCGGCGAGCTGCGCCCTTGCCGAATTCGGTGCGGACGACAGCGACGAGGTTGTTCTCTTCAGACATGATGAAACGGCTCCTACAACTCACGGGGTTCGTGCTCGGTTTACTGACGTGTGGTTCTGTCGGCGACAGATTCTGCCTTCGGAAAGTGGACAGGCGCGCACACGGCCAGGAGCGAAACGCTCGAGCTGAGCCGTAGCCGCGTCGATCACGGAAAACCTGCAGTTAGTGGAGCAGCTGCGATTCACCCTCGCCGAGACAACGTTCCATACAGTACCGGAACTCGCGCGTCGCCGCGAATCGCCGCACGAGTTCCGGTAGTTCCCGCTGTGTTCAGTTCACTGCTGCATCAGGAGCGGGCCGCGCTGATTCCGGCGCGACGCCCGAAGAAGCTGCCGTCGCCGAGGCTGGTTCCGCTGGCATAGCCGCCCGCGCAGACACCGGACGTGCAGCGGCCCGCAGCGAACAGTCCGGGGATCGGCTCGCCGGAGACGTGCAGAACTTCGGAATCGACGGTTGTCTTCAACCCGCCGAGTGTGAAGCCGCCGGTGCGACCGCGCAGGTCGATCGCGGCGAACGGGCCGACGATCGGCTTGACCCATTCGGGCTTCTTGCCAAGCACCGGGTCGGAGTTCGACTCGGCGTGGCGGTTGTAGAGATCGACAGTGGATTGCAGCGAGCCGACGGGAAGCCCCATTTCGGCTTCGAGTTCCTCGACCGTTTCCGCTACCCACGTCGGTTGCGCTCGCAACTGCGCACTGGACGATTCGGCGGCGATGCCTTCCTCGTATGCGGCTTCGTCGATGATGAGGAAAGCCTGATTGTCCTGCTGGAACAGCGTTGCCTGGCCGATACGGCCCGGGTAGGTGTCCTCGGGGATGTATCGCTGACCACGGCCGTTGACGAGAATGCCGCGCACCATCAACTGCGGGTCGCAGAAGAACGCAACCTCGGTGGCGTCCATATGCGCGGTGTCGGCGCCGAGTGCCTGGCCGATCTGGATCGCGCGACCGTCGTGCGCCTCGATGGAAGCGGCCGGATGGCCGAAGATACGCGGCGCGTTGGAGCGCACCATCTCGTTGTTGTAGGCAAAGCTGCCCATCGCCAGCACAACACCCTTGTTGGCGCGGATCGCGACATCCTTGCCGTAACGCTTGGCGACAACGCCGACAACGCGGGGACCGTCGACCACCAGCGTCTGGACGCGCAAATCGTATTCTGCTCGGACGCCGA
This sequence comes from Rhodococcus sp. AD45-ID, assembly GCF_003023755.1. Classification (NCBI taxonomy): domain Bacteria; kingdom Bacillati; phylum Actinomycetota; class Actinomycetes; order Mycobacteriales; family Nocardiaceae; genus Rhodococcus; species Rhodococcus sp. AD45-ID. The sequence continues at coordinate 918,238 of NZ_PYHL01000003.1, forward strand.
GCTTTTCGGCCGTCTCGACGAGCGGCTTCATCAGCATGTAGCCGCCGCCCTGCTCGCCGGTCTTCTTCTCGGACATCTGCGGAACGTGTCCACGGGGCGCGGGATCGACCAGCGTGTTGAACGGCGCGGCGTTCTCACCGCCGGAGTACATGAGGCCGTCGTCGAAGGGCGGTTCCCAGCCGGGCTGACCCCAGAACGACTCCTTGAACGGAACGCCGGCGTCGACGAGCCAGTTGTAGTGATCGACGCTGCCTTCGCAGTAGGCATCGATCTTGGCGTCGTCGGTTCCCGGACCGAGTGCGGCTTTCATGAATGTCTTCATGTTGTCGACGGTGTCGTCGAATCCGCATGCCTTCTGCAGCGCAGTGCCGCCGCCCAGGTAGATGAAGCCGCCGGCCAGTGACGCGGCACCGCCCCAACCGCCGGTTCGCTCGAGCACGAGCACGTCGGCGCCCGCGCGGGCAGCCTCGATTGCCGCGGTGACTCCGGCGATTCCGTAGCCCGCGACAACCACGTCGGCTTCGAAGTCCCAGCTAGAGATGTCGGAAACGGAAATCGGGGAAATTGTGGCGTCGGCCATGGGCGGCGTCCTCTCGCAAAAAATGAACTGATCAGGTGAGAGTCAAGATTTGCAGCTCCGCTCGTCTCCTGCCCGCTGTGATCCCGGTCATCGGGAGACGCTCAAATCCCGTACCGCGCCGAGAAAACTGTCCAGATCATTCTCGTCGACAAAACAGTGCGGGGACGCTCTGACGACGGCGTCGAGCCCGCGCGCTGTCATGTCGAGGAGTGTCGATCCGCGGCTGCTCACCGTCACAGTGATGCTCTGCATCGCAAGTCGACTGCGGACTTCGGCGGCCGGAACCGCGTCCAAGGTGAACGAGACGATGCCGCTGAGGATGGGTCCACGATCCTGGACTGTGACACCGGACAGCGCGCCCAGACCCGCCCGAAGATAGTTCGCCCTCGATTCGATCTGCTGCGCAACGGTTTCCGTCCCCAGCACCAAGAGGTAGTCCGCCGCGGCGCCGAGTCCGAGGCGAGCCGCGACACTGGTTTCCCACAGTTCGAATCGTGTGGCATCCGGCGCGGGCACATAGGAATCGGGGTGGGTCCAGTCCGCTCCGTGCAGGTCCATCGCGGCAGGTTCGAGCGCGGTTGCCAGTCCGGGACGCACGTACAGAAACCCCGTTCCCCGTGGGCCCCGAAGCCATTTGCGACCCGTGGCGCTCAACGCGTCGACGCCGAGGGCAGCCACGTCGATGGGCAGTTGACCGACCGATTGGCACGCGTCGAGAAGGACCAGTGCGCCGTGTCGCGCGGCCAGTTCGACAACCTCACGGACCGGATTGACCAGGCCGCTGTTCGTGGGGGCGTGGACAATCGAGATGACGCGGACACGGTCGTCGAGCATCGCTTCGAGCGCGTCGAGGTCGATCCGGCCGTCGGAATCGCTCGGAATAACCTCGACCTTCGCGCCGGTCGACCGCGCCCGCCCCAGCGCGGCGATGGCGTTGCTGGCGTATTCGACACCGCAGATCAGGACGCGGTCGCCCGGGCTCAAGGGCACGGCTGCAAAAAAGTCGTTCCAGGCGCGGGTTGCGCTGTCGGTCAAGGCGATATCCGAAGGCTGGGCGCCGATCACCCGGGCCAGTGAGTGTGGAACCGCGGCCAAGGCCTCACTGCGGCGATCTGCGGCGACGTAGCCGCCGACGTCGGCTTCCAGACGCAGATGCTCGATCATCGCCGTCAATACAGGTTCTGGCGGTAGCGAGGATCCGGCGCTGTCGAGGAACGCCTTGTCGAGGCACCCAGGGGTGTCGCGGCGGATCGAGGTGAGGTCGAACATGGCACCATCCGTTCACTTCGGTGTGGTTCAAAGGCTCTGTGAACGAAGCTATACCGATGGACCGCACCCTGGGGACGTTCGACGCCGTGGTGATCGGCCTTGCCGCGATGATCGGTGCCGGAGTGTTCGTGGTGTTCGCGCCGGCAGCGGCAGCGGCCGGCACGGGATTGATGTTCGGTCTGGCGATCGCGGCATTCGTGGCGTACTGCAACGCCACGTCGTCGGCGCAACTGGCCGCGCGTTATCCGACCTCGGGCGGGACGTACGTCTACGGACGTGAGCAACTCGGGCCGTGGTGGGGGTTCATTGCGGGGTGGTCGTTTGTGATCGGGAAGATCGCGAGCTGCGGGGCGATGGCGTTGACCTTCGCGACTTACGTTGTACCCGAACCGTATCGGAAGCCCGTCGCCGTGGCGCTAGTGGTGCTGCTGGTCGCGGTGAACTATCGCGGTGTCACCAGGACCGCGCAGATGGCGCGAGTGATCGTCGCGATGTCCGTGACGGCAATCGGCGTGGGTTTGTGCGTATCGCTGTGGGGGCCGGGCGCTCATCGTGCGATGCCTGACGTTGTCTTCGGCTCCTGGTACGGGGTTCTGCAATCGGCGGGGTTACTGTTCTTCGCCTTTGCCGGGTACGCCCGCATCGCGACTCTGGGGGAGGAAGTCCGGGATCCTCGGCGCACAATTCCACGCGCAATCCTGATAGCACTGGGAGCTGCGGTAGTCATCTATGCACTGGTAGCGGTGGTTCTTCTGGTTACTCTGGGGCAGGAGAGACTTGCGGAGTCGACCCGTCCGCTCGCGGATGCCGTCGCGCTTTCCGGGTGGGGGTGGGCTGAACCGATTGTGGTCGTCGGCGCCGCCGTCGCATCCGCTGGTGCGCTGTTGGCGCTGATCGCGGGAGTGAGCAGAACCGCGATGGCGATGGGCCGGGAACGGGATCTGCCCCCGACTTTCGCAGCGATTCACCCCAAATTTTCTGTGCCACATCACGCTGAACTGGTTGTCGGAGCGATCGTGATCGCACTGGTCTCGATGGTCGATCTGCGTGGTGTGATCGGGTTTTCGTCGTTCGGGGTGCTGGTGTACTACCTAGTGGCAAATGTCAGTGCGTATACCCAAGACGGCGCGGATCGGATGTTCCCGCGCTGGCTTCAGGTTGTCGGAGCGCTGGGATGCGCGGTCCTGGCGTTCACGCTGCCTACTTCGGCAGTTGCGGCGGGGACAGGTGTTGTTCTTCTGGGTTGTGGGTACCGGTGGATACGACTGAAAAAATTTGGCGACACGTAACACGGCAAAGGGTGCAATCGGTGTGTGCGGGCTCTATCGTCGGTACAACCGCTAGAGCCCGCGAACCGCTAGACATACCCAAAGGGGAAGTCGAATGGCAACCGCAGTACTGGAAACGACGCTGGACTCACGTCCCGCCGCCGAGGCATACATCGGTGGGGTGTGCTTCAAACAGGGCCCGCCGCGACTCATCGGGACCGAGGTCGAATGGCTGACCAGGGATGCCGGTGGTGGTCGTCCGTCGCTCGAAGCGCTGGCCCACGCGCTGGGTAAACATACGCCCACCAGCATCGACCCGGAATCTCCTGGCGCCCCACTTCCGGGTGGAAGTTATGTGACCGTCGAACCGGGCGGTCAGATCGAACTTTCCTCGGCGCCGCGCACGTCAGCCCGCGAAGTATGCGACTACCTGGGTGAAGACCACCGCGTGTTGAGTGCGCTTCTGCACGATCAGTCCATCGAGATGTACGACGGTTCGGCGGATGAGCTGCGTGAACCACACCGCTTGCTGCGACTGCCCCGATACTGCGCCATGGAACATCAGTTTGCCTCTATCGGGCCGTACGGAACCCTTATGATGTGCAACACCGCCGCCGTGCAGGTGAGCGTCGATGCGGGTGGCAGCCAAGAAGCTATAGCGCGGCGGTGGCGACTCCTCGGCGACATCGGACCGGCTCTGATCGCCGCATTTGCGTGTTCGCCACAGCTGGAAGGGATTCCGCGAGGTGAGTGGGCGTCGCAACGGATGCGGACGTGGCTCGAACTTGATGCCAGGCGCACTATGCCCGTCGTCGATGCCGCCGATTATGCGCAGTGGGCCTTGAACGTCCCGCTGATGTGTGTCCGGAACAGTTCCGAAGACTGGACTGCGCCGCGGGGCGCCACGTTTGGCGACTGGATCGACGGGGCACTCGAATCCGACATAGGTCGTGCGCCCACGTCCGAGGATCTGGACTACCACCTGTCCACGATGTTTCCGCCGGTCCGTGCGGCAGGACATCTGGAGGTGAGGTACATCGACGCTCAACCCGGCGATCTGTGGCGCGTGCCGATAGCCGCGATCGATGCGCTGCTGTCCGGGCCTGCAGTGATGCAGGAAGCAAGCGATGCCGCGGCATCGACGGCGGGCCGCTGGCGTGATGCCGCGGAATACGGGCTGGTGGACGTCGAATTACGTTCGGCAGCAACATCTCTGATGTCGCTCGCAGCGTCGTATGCGCCTGATCCCGAGTTTGTTCGTCTCCTCGATCGTGCGGCCGAGCGGTGTTGTCGGGGCCTGGCACCGGTCGAGGGAACCTGATGTCGGCAGAGGTCACCAAGGAGGCGGTCGAGACCGTCCTGGATCGGGCACGAGCGCGTTCGCTGCTGCTCACCGATTGTGTCGACGACACCGAGTTGATCGCCCAGCACTCGCCGCTCATGAGTCCGCTGGTGTGGGATCTTGCCCATATCGGCAACCAGGAGGAACTGTGGCTGGTACGCGATGTGGGCGGGCGAGAACCGGTCAGGCGCGATGTCGACGACATGTACGACGCGTTCAAACACTCGCGGCCCACGCGGCCTGAGCTTCCACTTTTGGACCCGGCCGAATCGCGTCAATACATACGTACGGTTCGAGGCAAGGTGTTGGACGTTCTGGCTGACAGCAACTTCGACGGAAAACCACTCGAACGCAGCGGGTTTGCGTTCGGCATGATCGCCCAGCACGAACAGCAACACGCCGAAAGTATGCTCGCGACACACCAATTACGTTCCGGCCCTGCGGCACTCGTGGCCACACCAGCTCCCGCTGTGCGGCGCAAGCCCCTTCATGACGAGGTGGTCGTTCCCGCCGGGCCGTTTGTGATGGGTACCGATGACGAACCGTGGGCTCTCGACAACGAGAGAACCGCTCACCAGGTGTATCTGGGCCCCTATGCCATCGGCCGATTCCCGGTTACCAACGGTGAGTTCATCGAATTCATCGACGACGGCGGGTATTCCCGGCCCGAACTGTGGTCGCGGGTCGGGTGGCGTCATCGCATCGATGCCAAGCTCACTGCGCCCTTGTTCTGGGAACGCGACGGATCAACGTGGTGGCAGCGGTCTTTCGGCACCGACAAACCGGTAGCGACTCGCCGCCCGGTGGTGCATGTCAGCTACTTCGAAGCCGAAGCCTATGCAACCTGGGCCGGCAAGCGACTTCCCACCGAAGCCGAATGGGAGAAAGCGGCGCGGTGGGATCCCGAATCCGGGCGGTCCCGCCGATTCCCGTGGGGCGATGACGCACCGGACGAGACTCGCGCCAATCTCGGCCAACGGCATCTGTCTCCGGCTGATGCGGGGGCATATCCCGACGGTGCGTCGGCGTACGGCGTGCAGCAGTTGATCGGGGACGTGTGGGAATGGACGTCTTCCGGTTTCCATCCGTACCCGGGGTTTCACGCGTTTCCATACCGTGAGTACTCCGAGGTGTTCTTCGGCGGTGATTACAAGATGCTGCGCGGTGGTTCGTTCGGAACCGACAGCGTTGCGTGCCGTGGCACCTTCCGCAATTGGGATCATCCGATCCGGCGTCAGATATTCTCCGGATTTCGCTGCGCCAGAACACTGTCCGGGCACGTCTGACATGTGCCGACATCTCGGCTACCTCGGACCGCCGCGCTCTGTCCGAGATCTCCTGCAGGGCGGAACCCATTCGCTGGTGAAGCAGTCGTGGGCGCCCCGTGAGATGCGCAAGGGTGGAGTCATCAACGCCGATGGCTTCGGCGTAAGTTGGTGGACGGCCGGGCAGTTGGGGCGGTATCGAAGTAGCACCCCGATCTGGTCGGATCCCACTGTCGAGGAAACGCTTTCACATATCCGCAGCGGATCGGTTCTGGCCGCGGTGCGGTCCGCGACCGAGGGAATGGCCGTCGAAGTCGGCGCATGCGCACCCTTTGTCGACACTACCTACGCATTCAGCCACAACGGAGTCCTCACCGGGTGGCCGAGTTCGGTTGCCGCTCTTGCACAGGAGGTTCCGACTGCCGCGCTGCTGACCATGTCGGCGCCAACAGATTCGGCACTGCTGTGGGCCCTGTTGCGTCATCGCTTGCAGGACGCATCTTCGTTGACGGGCACGTCGGTGGAAGCCGCCTTGACCACCGTCATTCACGACGTCGAAGCAGTGGCGCCAGGTTCGCGTCTGAATTTCCTGCTCGGCGACGGGAACGAACTGTGGGCCAGCACCTGGGGCCATACGTTGTACGTTCTCGTCGACGAGTTGCAAGCACTGGTCGCGTCCGAACCCTTCGATGATTCACCCCAGTGGGAACAAGTTCCTGACAGGCACCTCGTCTGCGCCCGCCCCGGGCATTTGATCATCACCCCGATCCCGATGGGAGAACGATGAGCACCCCGATTCTCGAGATCTTTCTGACTCCGGACGACCTTGTCGAGCAACTACGGTCCGACGCTCGCTCCGGCCTGACCGCGCAGGCGAAGTGGCTTGCGCCGGTGTGGTTCTATGACGCCCGAGGCAGTGAACTCTTCGAGCAGATCACCGAGCTGCCCGAGTATTACCCCACCCGCACGGAACGCGCTTTGCTGGCCGAGTGCGCCGGCGAGATCGCATCGTTGACTACACCGAAGATGCTGATCGAGTTGGGTTCCGGTTCCTCGGAGAAGACGCGCCTCCTGCTGGAAGCGATGTCTGATTCACTGCATACCTATGTCCCGCAAGATGTTTCGGTGACTGCGTTGGAAGGTGCGGCCAAGGCGATCAGCGCGGAGTTTCCGGGTATCGACGTCATCGGAGTGGTCAGCGACTTCACCGGTTCGCTGCATCATCTTCCCAGCGGCGGCAGGCGGGCGGTCGCGTTTTTGGGCGGCACGCTGGGGAATCTGATTCCGGGCGAGCGCGCAGAGTTCCTCGCCGGTGTCGCCGAGGTCCTCGGCCAGAGTGAGAGCTTGATCCTCGGCGTGGGGTTGGTGACCGATCCGGCCGTGCTGGTTCCCGCATACGACGACAGCGCGGGAGTAACGGCGCAGTTCAACCTCAACGTGCTCAGCGTGTTGAACAAGCAACTCGGTGCGAACTTCCCGCTGGAAGCGTTCAGGCACGTCGCACTCTGGGATGCCGAGAACCAGTGGATCGAGATGCGGTTGGAAGCACTCCGCGATCTTTCGGTGCGAATCGAAGACTTGGATCTGGACATCACCTTCGCTGCGGGCGAGCAATTGCGCACGGAAATCTCCGCGAAATTCACCGTCGACGGGATCACTGCCGAGTTGGAGGCTGCGGGCTTTCGGTTACAGAAAGTGTGGACCGACGCCGATCAACGGTTCGCGTTGTTGTGTGCGGAGCGAGCCTGACTTGGGTGCACTCGGATCCGGGCGCGCTGTCCTGATTGCAGCGACAATCGTGATGCTCACGATCCCGTTGGCACAATGCTCCGCTCAGACGGCTCCGCCGCCCGGGAACCTCGAATCTGTTGGCAGCAGTTCGGAAGTCCCCACCGAGGACACGTTGCCGGAACTCGTGGTGACCACCCTCCTCGACGGACTGGACCATCCCTGGGATGTTGTGCAGGCGCCCGACGGAACGGTTCTCACCGGGCAACGGTCCGGAGGTTTTGTCGTTCGCCGCAGCGACAACACGACCGGCCCCGTCACTGCAGACCTTTCGGATCTCTACGCTCGGTCCGAGACCGGACTCATGGGAATCGCGCTTGCCCGCGACTTCGCTCAGTCCCGCACCCTGTACACCTGCCAGGGATTCAGCGCTGGGGGAGTAACGGATATTCGAGTGATCTCGTGGACGGTCGACGCCGGATGGACTGCACTCACGCGAACCGGAACCGTGGTGTCCGGCCTCCCGGTCTCGACGGGGCGACACGGAGGTTGCCGAATACTTGCATCCGAAGACGGAACGCTGTTGATCGGCACGGGTGACAGCGCGACGCCCAGTGTTCCGCAGGATCCGAACTCGCTGGGCGGCAAGGTCTTGCACGTCAACGCGGACGGCACGCCGGCGGCGGGCAACCCCAACCCGTCGAGTCCCGTGTACACACTCGGCCACCGGAACGTTCAGGGATTGGCCGTTCAACCCGGAACCGGCAGGCTCTATTCGGTGGAGCAGGGCACCAGCGTCGACGACGAGCTGAATCTACTCACCCCCGGCGGAAACTACGGCTACCGACCGGACCGGTTGCCCGGAACATACGACGAGTCGGTGCCGATGACCGATCCGTCCCGCGTGCCGGGCGCGATCGAAGCGGTCTGGAGTTCGGGTAACTCGACCCTGGCAACTGCGAGCGCGGCATTTGCCTCGGGCCCGCAATGGGGTTCGTGGGACGGCAGCGTCGTCATCGGCGGACTCAAGAGCAAGAAACTGATCTTCGTGCGACTGAGCGACGACGGCCGCAGCGTCGACGCCCAGACGTACGGGTTGGAAGATCAGTACGGACGCCTGCGTTCGGTCACGCCAACGGCCAACGGATCTCTTCTTGTCACCACGGACAACGGCGAGAACGACCGGGTGCTGCTCGTGACGCCGTCTCCGTAGCCGAATTACCAGCCGTAATAGGTGTCAGAAGTTCCAGATCAGCGGGATCAGAACCGTCGCAACCACGAGGAACCACACGAGCATCGGGAGTCCGAGCTTCCAGTAGTCGCCGAACTTGTAGCCGCCAGGGCCCATAACCATCATGTTGGCGGGGGTTGCGACGGGAGTCAGGAACGACGCGGCGGCCGCGACGGTCACGGTCATCAGGAGCGGCACCACCGAGATGTTCAGCTCGGAGGCGACGGAAATTGCGATCGGCGTGATGATCAATGCCGTCGCGGTGTTGCTGATGAGCTGGCCGAGCGTTGCGGTGACGAGGAACAGTCCGGCAACAACGACGTACGGGCTGGCGCCGCCGATGACGTCGACAAAACCGTGGGCGAGTTTCTCGGCAGCGCCGGTCTGTTGAATTGCCGTGGAAAGCGGGATCATTCCACCGACCAGGATGAGGGTGGTCCACGAGATCGAGCGGTGGGCCTGTTCGACGCTGATCACGCGCAGCAGGACCATCGCGCAGGCGGCAAGAAGACCCGCGACGGCGGACGGGACCAATCCGAACGTCAGCATGATCACCATGGCGGCGACAACGACCAGCGACATGATCGCGCGGGTTCCGAGCGGCGCGGCCTGCTTACGGATCAAGGCAGGCGGGTCGACAACAAGGACGTTCGGGTCCACGGACGTGTGAGTGTCCAGGTCGTCCCAACTGCCCTGCAGCAAGAGTGTGTCGCCGGCAGCGAGCCTGATACCGCCAGGCCCACAGGGCTCGCCGGCTCGCGCTGCGGCCAGAACCACCAGATCGCCACTGTCGGTAAGCATGCCGGGGAAAACCTTGTCGCCGATGATCTCCGAACGAGGCGGAACGATCACCTCGACAACACCGTCGTCCTTGGTGATCAGCGGCGCGTCGGATTGATCGCAACCGCCCGCGACGGCGTATTGCTGTGCGAGTGTTTTGGCGTGCCGGCTCAGGTCCGGTGACATCGACGTCCCGGCGCGGTGGGGCAACACGCGAGGACCGAGAAAGACTGCGATCGCAATGGTTCCGAGAACCAGTGGCGCGCCGATCAAGGTGAAGTCGAAGAAGCCGAATGCGCCGACACCGGCGTCGGCGGCGGCGTCGGAGACGATGATGTTGACCGGTGTGCCGGTGAGCGTGAGCATCGAACCGGCATGCGCGGCAAAGGCGAGCGGGAGCAGCAGTTGCGATGTGGACCGGCCGAGTCGGACCGCGAGGACGACCACCATCGGGATCAATGCGGCTACCGCACCGTTCACACTGATCAATGCTGTCAGTGCGGCGACCAGCAACATGATTGCGCTCACCAACCGAACGCGTGAATCGCCTACCTTCGTCAGAAGTTTCTCGCCCGCCCACGTCGTGACTCCTGTGGCGTCGAGCGCTTCGCTGACGACAAAGAGTGCGGCGATGAATATGACTGTGGGATCACCGAATCCGGCCAGTGCCTGTTCCACCGAGATCACCCCGGTTGCGGCCAGCGCCAGTGCGGTTCCGATCGCGATGATGCCGACCGGAATTCTGCCTATGACAAACAGAGCCACAACCACGGCAAGCACGACAAAGGTGATGGTGATGTCATTCACGATTCGTAAAGCTACCTCCCACCACGGCTACCGCCCTGCATCGCATACAGAACGACCCCGTCTCGGAAGGAGGCGGGGTCGAAGGGACGGACGCGGTGGAATTAGTTGGAGGCGGCGATGCGCGCCTTCTCGAGAGCAGCGAGTGTGCGGAGCACGGTTGCCTTCTGCTTGTTGAGATCGCTCAGGCGAGCACGAGCAGGCAGACCCTGGGCAAGTTCGGCGACCTTGATCTGCTCGTCGATGGAACCGAGCTGATCGAGAAGCCCCAGAACGCGCGTCTGCAGCGTGTTGATGTCGACGGTGTCCGTCTTCACCGGAGCGGCAACGCGAGTCGCAGTGCCCGTGCTGGAGGGGCGAGAAGCGCGTGCCGGTGACGTGTCGGCAACAACGGTGGCCGCGCGCGGGCGGATGGCCTTGCGGACAGCGGCAGCGTCGGGGAGAACGTCCATGCGGATTTCGTTGAGGACGCGGCGAGCTTCGCGTGCCGTGACGCGGTATTCACGCTCTTCGTCGTCGTCGGACTGCAGCGTTCCGCCGAGCGGACGCAGGCCGTACATGCCGAGGAATCGCTTGGCGTCGTCGATGATGCCTTCGTTTTCGCGGCACCGTTCGCAGCGCGGTTCGTTGCGGAACATTTCTACGGAGTTGTCGTCACCACACCAGACACAGGATCCTGGGCGCCACCGCCGGACCGTCGGAGCTGAAGAATTCGGTGAATGAGATTCGGGCCGGGATGCCGAACGAGATTCCAGGGTTTGCGCGTCGATCACGACGAGCCACATTAGGCGAAGATTGCGGGCAGGTGAACACCAGCTCGGCGTCGACCTGGGATTCTCTCCGGAGGCGTGACCAAGATCATGCCGATTGTCCGATTCTCGGGTATTTGTGTGTCGCACAAATGGTTTCGTGAAGACCTCTCGGTCTGGTTCAACAGATGAGCGTCCCCGTGAAACACGAAGGGCGCGTACCCGTGACCGTCTGGTCACAGATACGCGCCCGCCCCGCGGTAACGCGAAAGACTATGCGCTGCCGTTGAACAGTGAAGTCACAGAACCGTTCTCGAAAACTTCCTTGATGGTCCGTGCGAGCAGAGGTGCAATCGACAGAATCGTCAGCGTCGGGAACTGCTTCGACTCGGGGATCGGCAGCGTGTTGGTCGTGATGACCTCCTTGGCGCCGCAGGCAGCCAGGCGCTCGGCTGCCGGATCCGAGAAGATGCCGTGGGTGGTGGCAATGATGACGTCGACAGCACCGGCGTCCTTGAGTACCTTGACTGCGCCGGCGATGGTGCCGCCGGTGTCGATCATGTCGTCGATCAGCACGCAGGTGAGGCCGTTGACGTCACCGACGACGCGGTTGGACTTGACCTGGTTCGGGACCAGCGGATCACGCGTCTTGTGCACGAACGCCAGCGGCGCGCCGTCGAGGGCATCTGCCCACTTCTCGGCAACCTTGACGCGGCCGGCATCAGGGGAGACGACGCAGATGTTGTCGGTGCCGTAGTTGTCGCGCACGTACTCGGCGAGCTGGCCCTGAGCGTGCATGTGGTCGACCGGACCGTCGAAGAAACCCTGAATCTGATCGGTGTGGAGGTCGACCGTGATGATCCGGTCGGCGCCTGCGGTCTTGAGCAGGTCCGCGATCAAGCGAGCGGAGATCGGCTCGCGTCCGCGGTGCTTCTTGTCCTGGCGGGCGTACGGGTAGAACGGCAGCACCGCGGTGATGCGCTTTGCAGATCCACGCTTGAGGGCGTCGATCATGATGAGCTGTTCCATCACCCACGTGTTCAGCGGCGCCGGATGGCTCTGCAGCACAAACGCATCCGATCCACGCACGGACTCTTCGAAGCGAACGAAGATCTCACCGTTCGCGAAATCGCGGGCAGTCTGCGGGGTGACTCGGATGTCGAGTTCCTTCGCAACCTGCTCAGCCAACTCGGGATGCGCACGACCCGAGAACAACATCAAGTTCTTCTGGTTGTCGATCCAATTCGCAGTCACTGGTTCATGCCATCCTTTTGTACTTGCTGATCTGTGCGCTCTGATTCCGAAGCCGTTGCTGCATCGGCCGCAGGAGTACCGGGTCGATTTTTCTCGACCCAACCCTCGATGTTGCGTTGCTTACCGCCCGAGACCGCAAGAGCCCCAGCCGGAACGTCGAATCGCAAGACGGTGCCGGCGCCGGTGTACGCGCCGTCCCCGACGTGAACCGGAGCGACGAACATGGTGTCCGAGCCGGTTCGCACGTGCGACCCCACCACAGTACGGCGCTTGGTCACCCCGTCGTAATTGACGAAGACGCTCGACGCTCCGATGTTGCTGTGATGGCCGATGGTGGCGTCGCCGACGTAGGTAAGATGCGGAACCTTCGAGTGTTCGCCGATCTCGGCGTTCTTGGTCTCCACGTACGCACCGAGTTTGCCGTGAGCGCCCAGGGAAGTGGCCGGACGTAGGTACGCGAAGGGGCCGACAGTGGCGTCGTCGCCGATTGTCGACTCGCTTGCGTGCGAGCGGACGACAACGGCCCTTGCACCGACAGTGACATCGGTCAGAGTGGTATCCGGGCCGATCACAGCGTCTTCGCCCACTGACGTGGTGCCGGCCAACTGCACGCCGGGAAGCAGCGTCACATCTTGCTCGAGAGTGACGTCGCAATCGATCCACGTACTTGACGGATCGACAACGGTGACGCCCGCCCGCATCCACTTCTCGAGGATTCGACGATTCTTCTCACGTGCCAACGTCGACAGCTGCACGCGATCGTTTGCACCGGCGACCAGAACCGAATCAGCGATGTGCTGAGCGCGGACTCGCTTTCCGGCGCGACGGGCGATCATGATCACATCGGTGAGATAGAACTCGTGCTGAGCATTGTTGGAGTCGAGGGACGACAACGCATCGCGAAGCGTCTCGACATCGAATGCGTAGACGCCGGAATTGACCTCGGTGATCGAACGCTGCGAGTCCGTCGCTTCTTTTTCTTCGACGATCGCGTTGACTTCACCGTCGGTGGTGCGCAGGATCCGGCCGTACCCGGTGGGGTCGGACGCCGTGGATGTCAGGACTGTCACCGCGGCTGCCGGCGCGCTGATGTGGCGCTCGAGTAGGTCCGCGATGGTGGTGCCGTCCAGGAGCGGGACGTCGGCGGCAGTCACGAGTACCGTGCCGCGGAAATCTGCAGGCAGCCCTTCGAGTCCACAACTGACCGCGTGGCCCGTGCCCTTCTGCTCGTCCTGAACGGCGATGGTGATCGCGCGATCCAAGTCGGTGGCGACGGATGCCACAGCTTCGGATACCCGTTCGCGATCGTGGCCGACGACGGTCACCAAATGCGTCGGATTCAACGACGCGGCAGCGTGGAGGGAGTGCGCGAGCATGGTGCGGCCGGCAAGAGTGTGGAGCACCTTGGGGGTCTTGGACTTCATCCGAGTGCCTGCACCCGCTGCGAGAACGATCACGGCGGTTTGCACTTGTTTGAGCTCCCTCTTGTCGATCATCAACTACCGGCTCCGCCGCCAGGACTCGAACCTGAACTATCTGAACCAAAATCAGAGGTGCTGCCATTACACCACGGCGGATTGCCACGCTCTCCGAACCTTGCGGCGGATTACGCGCAAGAATAATCGCATGCCGACCCGGTCTAGGTCGAACCGCTCCTCCGTTTTCGGGTCGAGCAGTGCCGATAGGCTTGCTGAGAGCGGTGCGGTGACAACCGTCCGCCGTGTGGGGAGAGAGGCAATGATGGCGACGGTTCCCAATCCGATGGGCAGTGATCGCGCACCTGAACGGGCAGCTCGGGTGCGGATGACGGGAACACAGCGTCGTCAGCAGTTGATCGAGATCGCCAGGGCACTTTTTGCCGAACGTGGATACGAAGCAACTTCGGTCGAGGAAATCGCGCAGCGGGCGAATGTCTCGAAGCCTGTCGTCTACGAGCACTTCGGCGGTAAAGAGGGCTTGTACGCCGTGGTCGTGGATCGCGAGATGTCGCGACTGTTGGAGATGATCACGTCGTCGTTGTCGCAGAACCGCTCGAGAGTTCGAGTCGAGCGAGTAGCGCTGGCGTTGCTCACATACGTCGAGGAACACACAGACGGCTTCAGGATCTTGGTTCGTGATTCGTCCGTCGTGGCGCCGAGCGGCACCTATTCCAGTCTCCTCAACGACGCCATCAGTCAGGTGGGATACCTGTTGGCCGGAGACTTCTCGCGGCGCGGATTCGACCCGGGACTTGCAACGATGTACGCGCAGGCACTGGTTGGGATGGTGTCGACCACAGCCACGTGGTGGCTCGACGAGCGCACTCCGTCCAAGGAAGTTGTGGCCGCGCACCTCGTGAATCTGTGTTGGAACGGCCTCACCAATCTCGAGGCCGATCCGCAATTAGAGGGTTAACGCAGGCGTGCCTGTCGCCGAAGTATGGAGCGCAGTCTAAGCTGTGTTGGCTGTATCACGATCGTTCGATGGGCAAATGTGGTTTGTTTGCGTGGGGTGTTCTTTGTTGCAAAGCGCCTTCCATTTTGACGCTGTGAACGGGTAATGGTGAGGATTCGTTCGATGTGTGGTGACTGGAGGCCGGATCGATGGTGAGGCAGGAGCGGGCGGAAGCCACTCGTGATTCGGTACTGCGCGGTGCAGCGGGGGTTTTCCTGCGTCTGGGATATGCAAACGCCAGTCTGAGCGAGATCATCGCCGAATCGCAGGTGACCAAAGGGGCGCTGTACTTCCACTTCGGTTCCAAGGAAGAGCTCGCCCGCGCGGTAATCGACGAAGGGTCTGCTCGTTTCGACGCCAAGTCGGAATTGTGGCTGGATCGCCGGACACCGGCACTGGAATCGCTGATCGGTGTCTCGTCGGTGGCAGTCGATACTGCAGCACACGACGTACTTGTTCGTGCCACGTTCCGTTTGCTGGTCGAAATCGGTGACTACCGTGGATCGGGTCCGGCAACGTTCGACGTCTGGCTCGATATTTTCCGGGAACTCGCCACCAGAGCTGCCGATGAAGGTGACCTCAAATCCGACGTCGACTCTTCGGACATTGCGCGCTTCTTGTTGCAAATGGTGACGGGTGTCCGATTGATAGCTTCGGCTACGGGAACAATGCGCGATTTGTCTGAGTCGATGAAGACGTCCTGGAACATCATTCTTCCGGTCGTCGTTCCGGAATCGAAGGTCGAATACTTCCGCCAGTTTGCTGCTCGGCGTCTAAGTAGTGACCACTGAGTTAATCCGGTTTCGACGGTCCGAATGGCGTTCGGGTCGGTGACCTGGACAGTTGGTGGGATGTATCTCCCATTTGTGTGGATCTAATCGTGTCGCGGAAGTGGTATTGGCCTATATTGGGCTTTTGAAACAAACTCAGAGTATGTTTATCCCGTAACTAAATGTCCGATGGTCCGATCTTGCCGACCTGCTCGACGTTGCGGTATGTTCTTCCAGTAGCTGAACAATTGCTGCAACCTGTCGATCGGTCAGGGAAGCTCGATTGTTCGAGACGAAGTCGGTGTACCGGGCGGGGTAGGGGGTCGCCCGGTCCATCGATGAAAGGGGTATCGAAGATGGGTGAATCTGTACCGTCGGGGACTTCGGCAGTTTCGGCTGTTTCGTCAGCAACATTCGATGCGACCCCCCGGATCGGCTGCGACGTCGTCAATGTCGTGGATGTCAGTCGAAGTATCGAGATGTTCGGGAGCCGATACCTCGAGCGGACGTTCACCGCACGCGAGTTGGAGATCTGCAGCGGGGCTGCCAGGGATCAGCGACTCGCGGCGCGCTTTGCCGCGAAGGAAGCAGTGGTCAAGGTTCTCCGGCCCGCGGACACAGCAATTCCGTGGAATTCCATCGAGATTACGCGTGAGCTGTGGGGGGGATGTGGGGTAGAGCTTTTCGGCGAAGCAGCAAAACTTGCTGTGGCGCAGGATCTTCAGGATTTTCAAGTGTCTATTTCGCATGAGGCCGACGTCGCTATCGCCATGGTGATTGCCATGCATCGCGGCCGTTCGCAACAAACAGAAGGACTAAGTCACCGATGAGTGATCAGGCAATTCGCAAAGTGCTCATGGAGCATGGTCGGCTTGCAGTCGACGTCGGCACAATCGACATCGACGCCGATCTGTACGCGTTGGGTTTGACCTCCCA
The DNA here is from genome assembly GCF_003023755.1 of Rhodococcus sp. AD45-ID. Classification (NCBI taxonomy): domain Bacteria; kingdom Bacillati; phylum Actinomycetota; class Actinomycetes; order Mycobacteriales; family Nocardiaceae; genus Rhodococcus; species Rhodococcus sp. AD45-ID. Next base: position 934,647 of record NZ_PYHL01000003.1, read on the forward strand.
TGCGAGTGTCAATGTGATGCTGGCGCTGGAAGATTCGTTCGATATCGAATTCCCGGACGAGTTGCTCCGGAAGAGCACTTTTGCCAGCGTCAGGGCGATCGAGAGTGCGTTGATCGGCCTGGGTGAAGCGTGAGCATTCCGCATCCCGACGTTATTGTCGAGCCCGCCCTCGATCGGGCACGCCGTGTCGCAGACGAAGTTGCTGCCGTGTGGGCGGCCGAGGTGGACGAAGACTCTCGATTCCCCGTCGAGGCGGTTGCTGCGATGCGCGAGCAGCGTCTGCTCTCTGTCGCCGTTCCTGCCGAGCTCGGTGGCGACGGCTTGTCCTTGCGTGAGGTTGCCACCATCGCGCGGATCATCGGATCACGCTGTGCGTCCAGCGGAATGATCTTTGCGATGCATCAGACGCAGATTTACTCCCTGGTCAAGCACGGCAACACCGAGGCGCTGCGGGCGTTCGTGGTCGAATCCGTCGAAAAGCAGTTGCTGCTCGCATCGGCAACAACGGAGTTGGGAATCGGCGGCGACGTCAGCCGAAGTTACTGCGCTGTAGAGGATCTCGGTGGCCATCTGCTGCTGATCAAGAACGCGCCGGTGATCTCGTACGGCGAGCATGCAGACGCGATTCTGGTCACCGCCCGACGTTCGCCGGAAAGTCAGCCGAACGATCAGGTTCTTGTTGTCTGTCGCAGCGGGGATCTCACACTGGAAAAGACTGCCGAATGGAACGCATTCGGGTTGCGGGGAACATGCAGCCTCGGGTACATCCTGCGGGCGACGTCCACGCCGGACATGATGATCGATACTCCGTACGCCGACATTTCCACCAACACGATGTTGCCCGTCTCGCACGTCGTGTGGAGTTCGGTGTGGCTCGGCATCGCTGACGCGGCACTCGACAAGGCGCGTAAGTACGTGCGCGCCGCGGCGCGCAAGCAGCCGGGAGTCTCGTCGCCGGCAGCGCTGCGACTGGCTGAAACAGCTTCCACTGCGCAACAATTCGCGGACCTGGTTGATGCATCCGCCAGTCGCTACGACCGCGCCGTCTGCGCTCGCGGCGAACTGGATGGGGCGACGACAACCGACAGTGTCGGGTTCTCGCTGTCGATGAACAACCTGAAGGTCGCCACATCGAGATCTGTGGTGGAGATTGTCGGTCAGACGATGTTGATCTGCGGTATCTCCGGATACCGAGAAGACAGTGAGTTCTCGCTCGGGCGGCATCTCCGTGATGCCCACGGGGCTGCCGTGATGGTGAACAACGATCGCATCATGGCTGGGTCCGCTCAAATGGCCATCGGATACCAAGGAACAATGTGACTACCGACTTCGTGAACGCCGAGACCGATTCCACCCCTTCCGAACTCGATCTTGCCAGGGCCGAGTTTCAGCGTGAATTGCTGAGTGCCGGAATTCTCATCGAGACAGATGTTCTAGGTCTTTACGGTCGTTCCGGGTTGTTCGAGGACATCATCGACGGAATCGACCGCGTGGTCGTTGCTGCGGGTCCCGGATCCGCAGCAACGCGTCTGCGCTTTCCGCCGGTGTTTCCTCGCACGAGTTTCGAGCGCACCGATTACATCGCGTCGTTCCCCAACTTGACCGGTGCCATCAACACTTTCAACGGAAGCAATCGTGATCACTCACAGTTGCTCGCAGATCGCGCCAACGGTGAATCGTGGGATCGCTATCTCGAACCGACCGAGACGATGTTGGTGTCGGCCGCGTGCCACCCCGCCTACGCTCAGTACACGGGTGAGTTGCCCGAAGGCGGAGTGCTTCTTGATATCTACGGATTCTGCTTTCGGCACGAACCGGCCATCGATCCAGCCCGTATGCAGGCGTTCCGCATGCACGAGTTCGTGACGATCGGCGACGCCGACGCCGCTGCAGCTCACCGCAAAAAGTGGATCGAACGCGGAATGGGAGTCTTGGGCGACCTCGGCCTCGATGCCACGCCGGTCATTGCCAACGATCCGTTCTTCGGAAGGGCCGGCCGGATGTTGGCGGCCAACCAACGCGATGAAAACCTGAAGACGGAGCTGACAGTTCGGTTGTACGGCGATCTCGACGAGGGTACGGCAATCGTGTCATCCAACAACCACCTCGATCACTTCGGCAAGACATTCGACATCACTACCGCCAACGGGGAGGTTGCGCACAGTTCCTGCGTCGGTTTCGGAATGGAGCGAATCGCTCTGTCTCTCTTGCGAACACACGGTCTTGACATTGCTGCCTGGCCAGGCGGCGTCCGTGGACATATGGGTTTGTGATGGCCAGACTCCTCGATATCACCCCCGATCGCTACAACTCACATGCCGTGCATCACGAGGACCGGGTGTGGGCGCAGACCAACTGTTACCTGGATCTCTGGATCGAGGTTCTGCATTCGCTCGGCCTCGACCCGGTTCCCGCCATGGCATGTGCGTTTGCGTCAAGGTTCGACGGTGCTCAGTGGACGTTCCTCAAGTTCAAAGCCGAGGATATCTTTGCGCTCTACGGGATCGACGTTGCCGAGATGAACGTCTGGCGCGCGCCACTGATACACGTCGAGGACAACCTCGAGGCAGGAATGCTGTCTACGGTGGAGGTCGACGGTTACTGGCTGCCGGACACATTGGGTACGAGTTACCATGAGACGCATACCAAGACAACAATTGTCCCCAACCGGATCGATCGAGTAGCGGGAGAACTCGAGTACTTCCACAACAGTGGATATTATGTGCTTCGGGGCGACGATTTTTCCGGGGTGTTCGATCTCGATCGTTCGAGCATCCCGCCTTTCGTTCCTTACGTCGAGCAGGTCCGTCTTTCGCCCGTTCACGAGATGAACGCGGGAAACATCGCAGAAGTAGCTCGTCGGAACGCGGCAGTTCGGCCTCCGGGAAATCCGGTACGCGAGCTGGGGCGCAGGGTCGTCGAGGATTCGGAGTGGATCCGCACAGCCGGCATGGAGGCATTCCATCTGTGGTCGTTCGGGTTGCTGAGGCAGTGCGGCGCCAGCGCTGAACTTGCCGGTGATGTCAGCGAATTTCTCGATGCGTCAGGGTTTTCCGGTACAGCGCAGGCGGCGGCGGGGTTCCGCAGTGTCGCTGCGGGCGCCAAGAGTGTGCAATTTCAGATGGCGCGTGCGGCGAGGGGGCGCGTCGTGGATCCCCGTGATCAACTCGACGAGATGGCGGTGTCCTGGACACAGTCCATGGACATCATCACCTCCATTGTCGGAGTTGATTCCCAGCGACATCTCAGGTTGGTGTGATGCCGCGGAAATACGCTACAGATCTTCTCGAGCAAGCGCAGTGGCGCTGTATCGCAACGCAACCCGGCGAAATCGTGAATCCCGCGCAGCTGTCGGGAAAGACGGGATGGCTACCGGCTACGGTGCCGGGCACGGTGGCCGGGGCGGTCCGCGAAGCCGACGGCTCCGCTGCGGCTCGCCGGGTGGCTGCCGACGCCAGTGATTGGTGGTTCGTCACGAGGGTTGCCACGGCCGGTGAGGGGTCGTGGCTGCTCCACCTCCAGGGGCTGACGGCGGGCGCGGACGTCTGGGTCGATGACACTGTCGTCTTGTCTTCTGAGTCCATGTTCGTTCCCGGTGAGGTAGTCGTAACCCGTGAGGCGGCCAAGAGTCGTGAATTCACACTCTCGATCCACTTTCATTCTCTGGCAACAGTTCTGAGTACGCGTCGGCCTCGTGGCCGATGGCGTTCGTCGTTGGTGCGTGAGCAGGGCCTGCGATGGATACGTACAACACTGCTGGGGAGTGCACCCGTATTCGCCGGTGTGCCGGTGCCGGTGGGGCCGTGGCGGGGTATTCGATTGTTGGACGTCGGCAAGGCAAGCGTCGTTTCCCGGACTCTTCACGCTACCGTCGATGGAACGTCCGGGGCCGTCGAGATCTCGGCGCGTCTCACGGGTCTGCCCCGCACTGTCACGGCAGTGCCGGTGACCGTCGGAAACGTTCGTGGTTCCCTCACAGTGACATCGCGAGACGGTGGACTTGCCGTCGTATCCGGCGTCGTCGAAATTCCTGATGTGGATCTCTGGTGGCCGCACACGCACGGTCGGCCGCATCGATACTCTGTGTCGATCGACGTTGGCAGAGATGTGCTCCACCTGGGGCACATCGGTTTTCGTAGTCTCGAGATAGATCGAACCGGCGGTGGATTTCGAGTATCGGTCAATGGGGTCGACGTGTATTGCCGGGGATCGGTGTGGGTGCCCACCGATCCCGTCTCCTTCCGCGGCGAGGCGCAAACAACGTCGGTGCTCGAGCGTTGTGCAGCGTCCGGCGTGAACATGCTGCGTATTCCCGGAACCATGGTCTACGAGAGTGATCACTTCTGGAACGAATGCTCGAGGTTGGGCATTCTCGTCTGGCAGGACGCGATGCTCGCGACGCTCGATCCGCCAGACACCGACGAGTTCTTTGCACTCTTTGCCGCCGAGGTACGTGCGTTCCTGCAACAGGTCGGTGGCAACCCGGCGCTCGCAGTTTTCTGCGGAGGAAGTGAAACCGAACAGCAACCGACCATGCTCGGTCTGGTCGATCAGCACATCTCGATCATTCATTCCCGCTTGCCTGCGATGCTCGAGGAACTCGCACCGGGACTCGAGTACGTCACTTCGTCTCCGTCCGCACCGCCCGACCGTGAAACACTGGCCACTCACGTAGGCACCGGTATCGCCCACTACTTCGGAATAGGCGGGTACCGGCGTCCACTCGACGACGTGTTGAGCGCGCGGGTGCGCTTCGCAACGGAGTGCCTGGCGTTCTCCATTCCGCCGTCGAACACTGCCGTCGAGAACGAGTTCGGCTCTGTGTCCGTAGCGGGCCACCACCCGTCGTGGAAGGCTGCTGTGCCACGGGACAACGGGTCGTCCTGGGACTTCGAGGACGTTCGTGATCACTACGTCAGAACGTTGTTCGGCGAGGATCCGAGTGAGGTTCGCTGGTCCGATCCGGAACGCTATCTCGACTTGGGGCGTGCGGCGATCTGCGAGGCCTTCGGCGCAGCACTCGGTTACTGGCGTCGAGCAGATTCCGGTTGTGACGGTGCGTTGACCTTGGCTTTGATGGATCTCGAACCTGGGCCAGGGTGGGGAGTCCTCGACTGGCATGGCACACCGAAGGCTCCGTGGTACGTGCTCCGGCGGTACTCGAAACCCGTGGCCCTTATTGTCACCGACGACGGTCTGGACGGACTCCGGCTCGACGTGATCAACGAGACCGGTGACCCGGTGGTTGCCGAAATCCGTATCCGAGCGCACAACAGGTCTGGTGTGGTCCCGGTGGATGTGGTCGCGCCCGTCAAGGTCGACGCCCACGGGAAACGGAGTCTGACGGTCGACGAGGTGGTGGGGCGATTCACCGATCTCACGCACGTCTTCAAGTTCGGGCCGCGCAACTACGACGCAGTCACCATCACTCTCGAGAACGAGGAAGGCGTGGTTATCGACGAAGTTGTGCATCTGTTGGGAAGCCCGGCCAGACCCCTGGAACGCACCGTCGGCCTCGCCGCCATTGCCCGCAGTGTCGGCGACGACTGGTTTGTCGACGTCACCTCGGAAGGTACGGCGCAATACGTGTCGCTGGACCTGCAGGGGTTCGAGCCCGAAGATTCCTGGTTTCATCTCGCACCAGGCGGTGCGCGGACGGTGAGGTTGCGTCGCACCGGTCAGGCGAAGATGGTGATCGGTCGCGTTCGAGCGCTCAATTCCCATTCCAGCGCCCCGGTCAGCCCGCCGTTGGTTGCCGATCCACCTCGGCAACCGTCGACCAAGCGGGTTCCGCGGAGGTAGGGCACGCTCGCGGATAGAATCGACTCGGCGTCACGCCACCGCTGGTGGGTGACGCTCGGGTTGTTCGTCCGCAGCTCGCCGTCACCGCCGAGGAGCGCATTCGTTGACTGCCTTGCCCGCTGCCCAGACTTCGCTTGCCGGCCTTGCCGAGGCCGCGCTCGCAGACGCGGCCTTCGCCTCGGTGACCGAGGCGATCGGTAGAGCCACCCTCGACATCGTTGCGCCGAAACCGGCGAGGCCGTTCATCGCGGCCGCGCTTGCATCGCGAACGCCAGTGCTGTTGGTGACCGCAACTGGTCGTGAAGCCGACGATCTGACGGCCGAACTCACCGAGATGATCGGCGGATCGGTTGCACAGTTCCCGTCGTGGGAAACGTTGCCTCACGAGCGGCTCTCGCCCAGCGCGGATACCGTCGGGCGGCGTATCGAGGTTCTCCGACGCCTTGCTCGTCCTGACGATTCCTCGTACGGTGCGCCGCTGCGGGTTGTGGTCACGACCGTTCGCTCTCTGGTTCAGCCGATGGCCCCCGGGCTGGGTGAGATCGAGCCGATCACACTGCGCGTCGGCACCGAGATCGACTTCGAGTCGGTTCTGGTCCGGCTGGTGGAAATGGCGTACACGCGCGTCGACATGGTCGGCAAGCGCGGCGAGTTCGCAGTGCGGGGCGGCATTCTCGACCTTTTCTCACCCACCGCGGATCACCCTGTTCGCATCGAGTTCTGGGGCGACGAAGTTTCGGAGCTGCGCTACTTCTCCGTTGCCGACCAGCGGTCGCTACCGGATATCGACGTCGACCTCGTCATCGCGCCGCCGTGCCGTGAATTGTTGTTGACCCCCGACGTTCGGGATCGGGCTGCCGCGATTGCCGTAGAGAACCAGGCCGACGCCTCGCTGGTGGAGATGCTGGACAAAATCTCGGCGGGTATTCCGGTGGAGGGCATGGAGGCGTTGCTTCCGGTGCTGAAACCTGGTGAATTGCAATTACTTTCCGATGTTCTTCCCGCCGGAACCCACATTCTGCTCTGTGACCCGGAGAAAGTGCGCACCCGCGCAACGGATTTGGTTCGCACCGGGCAGGAGTTCCTGGAAGCGTCGTGGACTGCGGCGTCTATCGGCGGCGCGGCACCCCTCGACACCTCCATCCTCGCCGGCGGCGACTCGGGGCTCGGCGCGTCTGCCTACCGGTCGCTGCGTCAGGTGCGCGAATCCGCAGAAGCGGGTGGGCGTCCGTGGTGGACCGTCAGCCCGCTGGCATCGGGGAGCGGTGAGGAACTCGAACTCCCGATTCAGCCCGCCCCGCAGGTGCGTGGGTCGGACGATCTTCTTGCCGAGCTGTTCGTCAGCCTCCGTGCGCACGTGACCACGGGTGGACGCGCGGCCGTGGTTGTTGCCGGTGCCGGCACGGCAAAACGAGTCCTCGAACGACTCGGTGAGGCCGAGGTTCCGGCCACAATGGCTGAGCCAGGTGCGGTCCCGGCACGCGGTCAGGTCTCGGTATTGCGTGGATCGTTGCACGACGGTCTGGTTCTGCACGGCGACGGCGACGTTCCGGGAATGGTTGTCGTCACCGAGGCCGACCTCACCGGCAATCGAGTTGCGGCAGTGGGCGACGGTAAGCGGTTGCCGGCCAAGCGTCGCAACCAAGTGGATCCGCTTGCACTTGCCGCAGGCGACATGGTCGTTCACGACCAGCACGGTATCGGCCGCTTTGTCGAGATGGTGGAACGCACCATCGGCGGGGCCAGGCGTGAGTACCTGGTCATCGAATACGCTGCGAGCAAGCGAGGCCATCCGGGGGACCGGTTGTTCGTGCCGATGGAATCGCTCGATCAGCTCTCCCGCTATGTCGGCGGTGAGCTGCCCGCGCTGAGCAAGCTCGGTGGATCCGATTGGGCGAACACCAAACGTAAGGCGCGCAAAGCGGTTCGTGAAATCGCGGGCGAACTCGTGCAGCTCTATGCCGCGCGTCAGGCAGCACCCGGCCATGCATTCGGCCCCGACACTCCGTGGCAGAAGGAACTCGAGGACGCCTTTGCGTTCACCGAGACGGTCGATCAGCTGACCGTGATCAGTGAAGTCAAGGGCGACATGGAGAAAGCCGTCCCGATGGACCGCGTCGTGATCGGTGACGTCGGATACGGCAAGACCGAGATCGCTGTGCGAGCCGCCTTCAAAGCGGTACAGGACGGTAAGCAGGTGGCTGTCCTGGTTCCGACAACTCTGCTGGCGCAGCAGCACCTTCAGACGTTTACCGAACGGATGGCGTCGTTCCCGGTGAAGGTACGCGGATTGTCGCGCTTCACCGATGCCAAGGACTCCAAGGAAATCATCACTTCCATGGCCGAGGGCGAGATCGACATCGTCATCGGCACACATCGCCTGCTGCAGACCGGGGTTCGGTGGAAGGACCTCGGTTTGGTGATCGTCGACGAGGAACAGAGATTCGGTGTCGAGCACAAGGAACACATCAAATCCTTGCGGACCCACGTCGATGTTCTGACTATGTCTGCAACGCCGATCCCTCGTACGCTGGAAATGAGCATGGCCGGCATCCGCGAGATGTCTACCATTCTGACCCCGCCGGAAGAGCGTCATCCGATTCTGACGTACGTCGGGGCCTATGCAGACAAGCAGGTCGCAGCCGCCATCAGGCGTGAGCTCCTGCGCGACGGTCAGGTGTTCTACGTTCACAACCGCGTCAGCTCGATCGACAAGGCTGCCAAGCGAATCCGTGAACTGGTACCAGAAGCGCGGGTTGTGGTCGCCCACGGTCAGATGAACGAGGACACTCTCGAGAAAACGGTTCAAGGATTCTGGGAGAGAGATTTCGACGTCCTGGTGTGTACCACGATCATCGAGACGGGTCTCGATATCTCCAACGCGAATACGTTGATCGTCGAGCGCGCTGATTCACTCGGCCTCTCACAGCTCCACCAGTTGCGAGGTCGCGTCGGACGCAGCCGGGAACGCGGATACGCATACTTCCTGTATCCGCCGGAGAAGCCGTTGACCGAAACGGCATACGATCGCCTTGCCACCATTTCGCAGAACTCCGATCTCGGCGCCGGTATGGCCGTTGCCATGAAGGACCTCGAAATCCGCGGCGCCGGTAACGTCCTCGGCGCCGAGCAGTCCGGACACGTTGCCGGCGTCGGGTTCGACCTGTACGTCCGCCTGGTCGGCGAGGCGGTCGAGGCCTACCGCGCCGCCGCTGACGGGCTCCCGATCACGACCGACGAGGGCCCGAAAGAGGTTCGCATCGATCTACCCGTCGACGCACATATTCCGCCGGACTATGTCACCAGCGATCGGCTTCGTCTCGAAGGATATCGAAAGATTGCTGCCGCAACAGATTCCGAGGGCATCGCTGCCGTCGTAGAAGAACTTGTTGACCGGTACGGCCCGATACCGGAAGAAGTGCGTCGACTCGTATCGGTGGCGAAGCTGCGGCTGCTGTGCCGCGAGTACCAACTCGAGGAAGTGGCGGTAACCGGTACTCAACTCAAGATCTCGCCCATGTCGCTGCCCGATTCCAAGCAGATCAGGCTCAAGCGGATCTATCCGAGCGCGCAGTACCGGGCGACGACAGGCTTGGTGCAGCTGCCACTGCCGCGAACCGGGGGAGTGGGTTCCGATCGCCTGCGCGACGTGGAATTGCTGCAATACATTGCCGATTTCATCCTGGCGATCGACGGTCGCGCCGCGAGTGCCGTGGTGATGGAGGCATGACCCGGTCGTGACCGAGATATCGACGATAGTTCTGCTCGATCCGCTGCGGCCGCACGTTTTTCCGCTCGAGGCACTCTCTTTGTTGTCCGGACCGATCCGGATCGACGACGACGTGCCGGTGTCGGTTCGGGAGGCGCTTCCGAAGTCGACACCGGGTGCCGGAGTGATCGTGATGATGGCCGGCGACGACGCAGCGGTGTCCGCACAGGCGGAAGCCGGGGTGCACGTCATCCGGGCGGCGCCTGTTCAGGGTGATCGTGTTGTAGAGGCTGCTTCCATCATGGATCGGTTATGGAGCCGTGGCGGCTGGGAAGCGACTCAGACCCACGAGAGCCTGTCGGTCTACCTTGTGGAGGAGACGTACGAAGTGCTCGACGCCATCCGCAGCGGTGACGAGATCGACCTTCGTGAGGAGCTTGGCGATCTTCTGCTGCAGGTTCTTTTCCATTCGCGGATCGCACAAGCGCACAATGTGTTCGAGCTGGACGACGTAGCCGCCGCATTGATCGAGAAGCTGATCCATCGAAGTCCACACCTGACGAGTTCGGGGGTGGTCGATATTGCCGAGCAAGAGCGCGCCTGGGACGAGTTGAAAGCTGCCGAGAAGGCTCGGGCTTCGGCGATGGACGGAATCGCCACGTCGCAACCGCCGATCCTCCTTGCCGCGAAGGTTCGGGCGCGGGCAGAGAAAGCAGGACTAAGTGACGCCGTCGACGAGGAAGAGTTGGAGCGACTCGTTGCGCAGTGCAAGCAAGCAGATGCGGCGCTTGCCGGTGCCCTTCACTTGCTGATCGGCGCGATTCGCGCGCGCGAGGCCGACCCATCCCTCTGACGCCCGAATCCGTCTGACGCCCGAATCCGTCCGATTTGAAATGATTTGCCCGGTAATTTGTTGGCAATCGTAAAAGTAGCTCGTGTCACTCAGGTGCAGAGAAAACAAACCTGAGGTATGTTTACGTACGGAACGAGCTACTTACGGTTGTTTTTTCAAGAAATAGCTGCCTGAACGGCGGTTATGTTGGGCAAATGATCGTCGGTTCGTTTCCGCACTGTGAGATGCCAGGTACGGCAGCCGGCGGGGTGTTGCCGTGCTTGGCTCCAGGGTTGGTTACCGATCAGCGACCACCAATGCGAACCATGATGTAGCCGGTGCCGCCGCATGTAGACACGAAAGACTGATGATCATGAGCGTTCATGCTGAGGTGGGGATCCAGCCGACAACACGGCGGGCGGATGCAGAACTGCGGACCGACTGGCGGCGGGAGTACGGGCGAAGGATAGCGATCACAGATACGGTCATCGTCACCCTCGTTATCGCGCTCGCGCAGGTTGGAAGCATGTGGCCCAATCCGATCGAGTGGCTGACACCCCTCAAAGTGGTTGCATCTATTGCTCTGGGCGTGCTGTGGATGACGGTGCTTGCACGCGGACGCAGTCGGCATCAAGCGATGCTGGGCGACGGACGCGACGAGTACGAGCGGGTGGTCCTTGCCACTGGCCAGGTTTTCGGGTTGGGTGCACTCGCGGGAATCCTTCTCGGGATCGAAATCGCGCGAAGCTACCTGATGATTGCATTGCCGCTCGGACTGGTGGCCCTGATTCTTGGTCGATACCTGTGGCGCCGCCGCATTCAGGGGAAGCGCTCAGCGGGTCTGTGCCGCAACTCGGTCCTGCTGGTCGGTGGTCACGCGTCCGTGGTTGCGACTACCCGATCTTTCGTTCGAGAGTCGGGAGCCGGCTACGACGTTGTGGGCGTGTGCATTCCACGACGCTCGACGGCCCTCGACGATCACATTGTCGTAGACGGCGCTCGTGTGCCGGTGCTCGGCAATGAATTCGAAGTAATCGAGGCAATGCGGGCGAGCAATGCCGACACCGTGATCGTGACGGGAACCGAGGACCTCGGTCAGGTCGGAATTCGGAAGTTGATGTGGGACTTGGAAGCTGAAGGAATCGACCTCGTTGTTTCTCCAGTCATAGCCGACGTCTCTATGGCCCGCTTGATGATCCGGCCGGTCGCGGGAATCCCGTTGATGCATGTGGCGCGTCCACGATACGAAGGCGCGAACGGTTGGGCGTCAGGGACGTTCGACAAGGCCTTCTCGGCTGTGATGCTTCTGCTTGTTGCACCGGTGATGGTTGCCGCTGCACTTGCTGTGAAGATCACGTCGAAAGGCACGGTATTCTACAAGGCCGAACGGATCGGCCTGAACGGAAAACCGTTCCCCATGTACAAGTTTCGAACGATGGTAGCGGGTGCCGATCAACAGGTTGTCGATCTGATGGGTGACAACGAGGGCGCCGGCGGAGTGTTGTTCAAGATGCGTGAGGATCCGCGAATCACACCCATCGGCAAAATTCTCCGTAGGTTGAGTATCGACGAGCTTCCGCAGTTCTTCAACGTCATACGTGGTGAGATGAGTGTGGTCGGTCCGCGTCCGCCGTTGCGACGCGAAGTCGAGATGTACGACGACGAAGTGTCGCGGCGTCTGTTCGTGAAGCCAGGCATCACCGGTCTGTGGCAGGTCAGCGGTCGGAGCGATCTGTCGTGGGAAGAATCGGTTCGACTCGATTCTTCGTACGTGGAGAACTGGTCTGTGGTGCAGGATCTTTCGATCATCGCTCGCACGGTCTCAGCGGTAGTCCGGAGTGACGGGGCTTACTAGCAACAACTTACCGAGCTGCGCTGAAACGGGAGTCTGCGCAACCGGCCCGCAGATTTCTGAGATACCCCGCTGTTTGGTAGACGTAATTGTAGGCCCACGTGCCGATGGAGAGGTCAGGACGACTCGCGACCATCAGTAGTTCCCCCGAATAGCACTGGGAAATAATGAATCGTGCGCGCGAAATATGAGGAACAAAGGTCACAGCGATGACGGTTGTCCAACCGTTCAGGCGCGCAAGCCGCTCGATTTCGAGACCTTCCCCTTCGGTTGTCGAGGGGGAAGGCACAAAGCAATCGACCGGAAAATCGAATGATCCGTTACAGATCGATTGCATCTTCTTGTCGTTGTCGCTGTAGGGATTGGAGAAGATAATTCGTGGTGCGTATCCGCGTCGCACGAGTTCGAGTCCCACTTCTTCGCGGCCGTCGTGGGCGCCACCTAGTACTACGACGGCGTCGGCAGATTGCGGTTCGTCAACCTTCGGGGACACGTAGAGTGGCCACCCTGCGATGGTTGTCAGGGCGAGCGCGGACACCGAGATGGCTACGATTTTCGAGGCTTTCGACATTTTTCTGATAGCCCGACAATACCTGCATCGATGCGCGCGATATTGATGGATGTGAACCCCTCGGGGCATATGCCGGATTTACGGCATTGTGGATTACGTAGGGGCAAAACAGGTCTCGGACCGTGTCGCTGAGCGGACCAGGCGACCTCGTCGGCGCCGGAATTGTCGAGTATTGCCGTGGTGTCGTCGAAACTTCGATGCCTGCTGGGTAACTGATTACCGCACTTCGGGTATGTTTGTGGTTATTCAGCAAACTTGCGGTTTCCTTTGTTGATCTTGAACTGTAGGGCCGAATTGGAGGTTTCGACGTGTCAGATGTGCGGGCCAGGGACGCAGCGATTCGTCGCGAGTTGGGCGTGCCACCGACATTTGATCTGGTAGCGCACGTTCGGAATCTCTCTCGGGTAATGCTGCCTGCGTTAGTAATTGCGTTGATCGCCGGTGGTGCGATGTATCTCGTTCGGGGGAGTGAGTCACCGGTCTATGAATCGGACATCGTCGCGGAAGTGCAAGCGGGTTCCCAGGTTGTCGTCAGTGATGCAAATCTTGGACAACTGGTCGCGCCATACACCGCTCTCGCCTCTGATAGCGCGGTAGTTGCCAGCATTCAGAGTCGGATGGACAACGGTTGGACGGCGTCTGACGTTTCGAGTCACATCGCGGTTACTCCCGGCACCTCGCCGGCCCTGGTGTTGGTGAAGGCGACTGGATCCAGTCAGGAGGAGGCGGACCGTCTCGCCCGCACCGTAGTCGAGATACTGAGCGATGCGCAGTCTCAACGCAACGCCGAAACTCTTGCTCTGCGCACCAAAGCATTGACTGACGACATTGCGCGGCTCAACTCGCAACTCGCGGCTGCGCGTCAAGAGAGCATCGACAACGACGAGACACCGATAGCCGATCCGACGACCTCGGCCGATCTTGATGCAAGGCTTGAACAGCTCAGGCAACTGCGTGCCTCCGACTCGACAGCGGATCGGTTGCAGCTGTTGTCGGCACCGACGGGGACCGGTCTACCGGTAGCGCCGAAACCGTTTGCAGAAGCAGCAGTTGTGTTCCTGGTTGTCTTGATACTGGTGGCAGAAATTCTTGTAGCTTGCCGTGGACGGTTCAGTTCTCGGGTTACCGATGCGTGGGCTCGGCGTGCCTCCAGAAAGTTTGGTGCATCATTGCTCGTGCAGCACACATCGGGCGCCGATATTCCGTCGAATGTCGCTCTCACACTGAGTCAGCGCGCGAGCTTGGGTGACGACGTACTCGTGCTGGTGGGGGACGGAGTCGACACCAACTCGTGGCACGTTCCGGAAAACCTGCAATCTCGGATAGCCGTCCACCCCTTGAAATCGGAATGGTGGAGCAAGATCGATTCGAGTGGGACGGAATTCGCCATTGTGCTCGTCTCGGCTCGGAAGGCGGAACAGCAAGACATCGTTGATGCTCTCAGAGCGCTGGCAGAAGTTGACGTCACACGCTCGCTGGTGCTCGTCGGTCCAGCCGCGTCTGAACCGTTCATCGAACTGATTACGTTGTCACGATTTCGGGGCAGAGGCGACACATCACCTTCAGTGAGTCCACGGCCTGTGGTCAAGGAATCGGTTGCGACGATATTGGCGGTGCCGGACACCTCGCCTTACGCGCAGACTCCGGCAAGTGGCCCGACACCAGTGGCGTCGGCGGAGGCTGTATCCCTTGCAACACCAGCGCCTGTGCGCCAAGCACATTCAGTTGATTTGATCAAATCTGCCGATCGCAGTGAGCGTGGGAAGTTGATCGATGCGCAGACCGTGACGATCGAACGAAATCGCTTACCCTCGTCTGCCGGCAAGAAAGCCCGAACCGCTCGCGCAGAAACGGCAGTTCAGCGAACCGATCAGGACGGGGTAAGTGCCTCCGACGGAGTTGATGGCGCACCCATTGGCGACGACATCAACTCCGAGGCGCCCACCGAGCGAATTGTATTGGTCACCAATAAGAACGGTGATACTCGCGCTGAGCAGTCCGTGAGGCGCGTGGGCTCAGTGCACCAGGAAGGTACGGACGGGGAGCCGGATTGACAGAGAGGATATCGGGATTCAGATCTTGGGGGCGCTGCAACCCCCGATTGCCTTCTTGACTGCGTCCAGGGCAGGTTTCGGCGTGTAGTTGATCGTCACCAGACCGAAATTCTGCTCGATGTCTCGGGAATTGGTTCCGCGATCACGCATGCTGTAGATGAATATGCGTTCGATGTAACCGAGTGCCTGTGCCTGCGCAAATCCGTCGGAGATGATGCTGGCTTGTAGTTGCGGAGTGACAGCAGTTGATCCCGATCCGGTAGGAGCGCCGAATTCTGTTGCCCAGACCTTCTTTCCCGTGTCGCCATTCTTCACCATGATGTCGCGCATCAAACGAATCCGGTAGAAAGTATTCCAACTCGAGGTGGATGCGTCGGACGGCAAGGCAGGCCAACTGTACGGGTGGATGGAGAACACATCGAAGTACGATTTAGCGCCGGCGCTGTAGAGGGCGTTCAGATAGGTGACCGGTGATATGTCGGAGCCGTTGTCGACCGCGGGCGCTAATCCTCCGTTGAGGATCTTGGCCCCGGGTTGGACCGCCCGGATACTGGTTGACGCAGCCTTCAGTATCGCTGCGTAGGTGTTGACGTTGGGCTTCGGGCGGAAGAACTGTGTGAGGTTCGGCTCGTTCCAGATCTCCCAAGTGCTGATCCTCGTTGAATAGCGTTGCGCTGCTTGTTGAGCGAACTTGGCAAATGTCGCGGTGTCAGAGGGATAACCATGAGTGTCGGTTGCTCCGGCCACACGTGCCCATGCCGGCGTGTAGGTAACGATGCCGACGAGACTCAATCCTTGTAGTCTCGCTCGATCGACAACACGATCAGTTGCTGCCCAATTCTGTTGACCCTTGGTCGGTTCGACGGCAGACCAGTCGATGTCGAAGCGCAGCCATGTCGTGCCTGCGTTCTTCATGGCACTCAACTCGGTGTCCAGATCGGCTTGTGAGAGCCAATTCAGTGGCGCTCCGCCTGCGATACCCAACCCGACAGAACTGCAGGTTGCGGGCGGGGCACTTGTCGTTGTTGTTGTTACCGGCTTGGGTGCACAGGCGCTTAACGATCCGATCGTCAGTAGCAGTGCACATACGAGTGGTAATCGAAGTCGACGCACGTCGACCACCTTCCTTCCACGGGAATGCGAAATCGGAGCATCTGGCAGAGCGAATTATCCGTATTTCACGGATTAATCCGACAAGCATCAGAATTGCATGAATTCATCCAGTGGTTGGCAGGCGGCAGGTCTTTTCTTCAGTACTTGTGCCTGCTTGTGAAGTCGATGGAAATGCGCCGGTTGGTATTGTCCGTTTTTTGCCGACTGCAGATTAGCATGGCGAAATATTTCAGATACAGCCTCCGGTTTTGTTGGCAGCTACCAGAACGTCCATTGCAGGCTTCGGATCGGAATTCACGTCCAGAAGCCCGAAATTTTGTTCGCGATCGCTTGTGTCGGAACCACGGTCCTGGAGGCTGTACACAAATACCTTCGCGATGAATCCCAGTGCGCGAGCTTCGTTCAGTCCGTCCTGGAGAATTTCGGCTTGGACGGCCTCGGTGACAGCGTCCGGGCCGTCCCCGGTCGGGGAACCGAATTCCGTTGCCCAGATCGACTTTGTCGTGTCGCCGTTCTCGATCATGGTGTCGCGCATAAGTCTCATTCGATAAAACGAATTCCAGCTTTGTGTCAGCGAATCGGAGGGGAGCGCGGGGAAACTGTACGGGTGCATCCCGACGACGTCGAACTGCGGTCCAGCCCCGGCCTCGTACAGGTCGGTGAGAAACGTCGTGGGGCTGATATCGGTGCCGTTGTCCGTCGCCGGTGACAGCCCGCCGGAGACGATTGTCGCGTTCGGTTGGGACTCTCTGATCGAGGTACTTGCCGCCGTGAGCAGTTCGGCGTACGAGGTCACATCGGGCACCGGATTGTAGAAGGCCCGCAGATTAGGTTCGTTCCAGATTTCCCACGAAGACACAGAATCCGCGTAACGTTCCGCCGCGAGGCCGGCGAAGGTGGCAAAAGTATTCGGGTCAGCGGGGCGGGTATGGCTGTCGGATTCGGCGACGGAAGGATCACGTGCCCACTCCGGCGTGTAGGTGATCAGGCCGAGCACCTCGAGTCCTGAATCTATCGCTGTGTCGACCAGTCTGTCGGTCCCGGACCAGTCGAAGGTTCCCTGAGTGGATTCGATATACGACCAGTCGAAATCGAATCTGATCCAATGCGCGCCGGATGATCGAATGTCTTCGACAACCTGCTGCATTTCCGATTGGTCCAATGACGTGTAACCGGATCCGAGTGCGATGCCGGTGTTGTCTGTTGGAGGAGCCTTCGCACATGGTTGCCCTAACGCGGGAACTGAAGAGTGCACGACAATGCCCATGCCCACGAGAACGATCGCGGCTGCTGATAGTCGAATCAATTTAGTCATGGACGAGTTCCTCGAGTAGTGCCGGAAGATTCTTTTGTATGTCGTACCGGTCGACAACCTTTTCTCGTCCGGCATGAGCGAACGCCGATCGCGCATTGTCATCGCCTAGAAGCCTGGTGATTTCTGCGGCCAGGCGAGTCGGGTCGTCGACCGGGACGAGTGAACCGGCGCCACCCGCCAATAACTCGCTGGTTCCACCGTGATCTGTTCCGATGACTGCAATTCCGACGCTCATCGCTTCGAGAACCACCAAGGGGCTGGCTTCAGGCGACGTGCTGGCCGAGATGGCGAGGTCCCAATTCCTCAGAGTGGACAGTGAATCGACATATCCGAGGAATTTCACGCGGCCCAGCAGGTCCGGCTCGTTAGACCGTTGTTGCAGTGCTTCGGCGTACGGTTCGTCTCCAGGAAACGGGACGCCGCCGATCTCGAGATGGACATCGGGCGTTCGGGCAACGGCGTCCAGCAGAACGGTATGTCCCTTCCACGGAGTGATGGATCCGATGATTCCCACGATGCGCCCGGCGGGGGACTGAATTTTCGCGGCTTCGGCAGGAACCGCAACGCCGAGTCTCGCGACACTCGTGGGAATACCGAGTGCGCGTACCGGTATTGCGGTTGGTCCGGACACGGCAACCGCGCGTCGGATCGATGGCCTCGCGATCCGGACGACGATGTTCTGTTTGGTGTTGGACAGAGTGTCGTGGATGAGCCAGGTCGCGCCGCCCCTCACACGGCCGAGCCTGATTGCGGGCAAGGCAAACAGTGAGTTGACAATAACTTTGGCGTTCTCGGCCAGCGCGCGGGCGGCAACGACGCGTCCGGCGATCCGCCAGTTCTTGGCCACTGTGGCGATACCGAGAATTCGACGGACGCCGCCCTCTCCCCTGAGCCCGAGGGCCGGTAGTTCGACAACTTCACAGATACCGGTGACGCGTTCGCGTAGTGGGCCGTTCGGGCAGGCCAATATCACCGTGGACCCGCGGTCTCGTGCAAGCGTCATCACTTGGATCATGACGAGTTCGGCTCCGGATACTTCACCGGTATGGCTGACGAAGATCAACGTTCGAGTCATGCGGTTTCTCCACCGGGTTTGATGAGTGACAACAAGGGCTTCCCGCCGGAAATCGGGAGTACTACGAAGATCCCGATGACAACGACAGGTGCGACGATGGCGACGATCGGCCACGGAATGCCGAAACGTTCGACACCGAGGGTTCCCGTGATCGCGGCCAATGCGCCCACGAGGGACGTTGCGATGAACGGGACTGCCGGAAACAGTTTGCGCACTGGAAGTGTCCGAAAAATGACCGTCCACATCGCAACGAACAGAAGGATTTCGGTCAGCACCGTTGCCAGTGCGGCGCCGTTGAACGACAACCGGGGGATCAGGACGAAGTTGAGAACGACATTGACGCCCAGACCGCCGAGAGCGACCCATGGGTACGTCCGATGCCGTCCACTGGCAACCAGCATCATCAGGCCGAGTTGTGTCAGCATCGAGAAACATGCGCCAAGCACCAGCAGTCGTGTCGAAGTGCCTGCAACGGTGAATCTCTCGCCGTACAACAGTGAGAGAACCTCTGCCGCTGCCGGCCAGAAAGCAGCAATGGATGCGCCACCGAGGACAGTCAGGACAATGAACGCTTCTCGGCTTCGTTCCCGGAATGCGTCGAGTTTGTCGGGCCACGACGCCACCAGGAGTGTCGTCACGGGCGTGACGATGGTGATCGCGACGATCTGTAGGAGATCCGCGAACTTGTATCCGATGCTGTACAACCCGACAGACTCGAAAGAATCGAGTTGTCCGAGCATGAGTACATCGACGCGGGAAAGTAGTGTGATGAAAGCAAATCCGATGCTCAGCGGTATTGCCTCGACCAGCATGTCCTTCCATCGACGAAATTGAGCACGCGACGCCGGGAGCGGACCGGCGATTCCTTGGCGAACACCTCGAATCTTGATTGCGGCGGCGACCACTTCGTTGATCAACGCCGGAATTACGAAGACGATCAGGATCGGTTGCCATAGAACCGCTGCGATGGTCGCGATCAGTTGAGCAAGTTGCCCGGCTCCTTCGGCGACTGCCACGTATGTCATCTTGAGGCGGCTTTGATACATAACGGACAGTGCGTGACTCGGCGTCGCGACAACAACGACGAGACCGGCAACGGCTGTCGCTTCGACGACTTCCGCCGGATAACTCAACAACCAGACGTAGCCAACAGCGAGGATGTACCCCAGTAGTCCCAGGACGACGCGCAGCGAAATAAAGGCTGTCGTGACCAGCGATATTTCCCAAGGATTGCTTTCGACCAGTTTCGCAAGGACGACTCGACCGACTCCGAGATCGGTGATGACGGACAACAATCCGAGCAGACCGAAGATCAACGAGAACTGTCCGAATTGCTCGGGGCTTATGGCGCGAGCGATCAGGACGGAGCCGATCCAGCCCATTGTTGCTACAGCGACCCTGCTCCCCAGCATGATGACGGTGCTGCGGCGGGCTGCGTTCGCGGTCAATTCGGGCGTCGACGGTTCGTAGATCTTGGTTTCTCGTTCGCGCCGTTCCTGTTCGAACGTCTCGAGTGCAGCTCTTTTCAGTTCTGCGAATTCTCGCTGCGATACGTACTCGCGGTCCGTTTCGCGGCGTTTTGTCATGAAGCGCAATTCAGACACTCAATCCAGCGGATCGGTATGCGCCGACGGTGAGTTCGGCAGTTCGCGCCCAGGTGAGTCGTGATGCGACCTGGGGTGCGGCGGTCCGTAGAGCCAAGTTGCATTCTGGATCGTCGATCGCTGAGCGCAGAGCACGGACCCACGAGTTCTTGTCATGGGTCTTCACCAGTATCGCGGCTTCGCCGGCAAAATCGGGAAGTCCGCCGACGGCGCTGGCGACTACCGCACTGCCGCAGGCCATGGCTTCGAGTGGTGGTAGCCCAAAACCTTCGTAGTGTGAGGCGTAGGCAACGACTGTGGCCGCGGAATACAGCGCGGGAAGATCCTCTGTTGCAACGTATCCGAGTCCTATCGCAGAACGGGGTGCGGAAGGTCCGCGCGAGCCGGAACCCGCGAGCACGAATGGAATGGAAAGTTCTGAGCAGGCCTCGGCAACAAGCGCGACGTCCTTACGAGGTTCGATCGTTCCGACCTGAAGCACGAACTTCTCGGGCAAATTCAGTCGAACGCGGACGTCTGCGACTGCAGTCGGGGTGGGAACCACAGCCCACGGTGCGGGGGCCAACGGGGTGACCACCGCCGCTCGCCCACTGAAAGATTTGATTCGTTCGGCGGTGAAGTCGGACACCGCGATGAGCACGTCCGCTTTGCGTAGGGCTCGTGAGAGTAGTTGCCGTTCACCGGCCGCCCGGAACTTGCTGAATGCCCATGGAACATCGAATACCGACATGTCGTGAAACGTCGAGACCGTAACGCCCGCTTGCCTGATCGGTAGATCCACGTCGAGGCTGTGGTACAAAGCTGACCCGGCAATAGGAACCATGGCCCAGGCAGCCCTACGGGCGCCGGCGACGACCGGTCGCTCGATCGCGCTGAGCGACGACGGAATTTCGGCGACGGCGTCGCTCTGGATTGCCGCGCTCAACTTCACCGACCCGTCGACCTGCAGGGCGATTTCTTTCAGGATTTCACGAGCGTAGGTTTGTACGCCTCCTCCGCCGGGGCGCA
This sequence comes from Rhodococcus sp. AD45-ID, assembly GCF_003023755.1. Classification (NCBI taxonomy): domain Bacteria; kingdom Bacillati; phylum Actinomycetota; class Actinomycetes; order Mycobacteriales; family Nocardiaceae; genus Rhodococcus; species Rhodococcus sp. AD45-ID. The sequence continues at coordinate 955,582 of NZ_PYHL01000003.1, forward strand.
GGGCCATTGCTCCGAAGGTGATCTCCGAACGGACGTCATGTGTTCGTCTGAGTGGTGTTGACTCAATGCGCATCCCACAGTTCCAATCAGTAACCAGAAATAGAGGTCGAGAGGGAAAATCTCGAAGTAAGTGGCAAACACCGATGCACAGGCCGCGGCGATGACGGAAGCACTGACACCCAAGGCGAACGCGCTGTCCTGGCCCCGAAGTACCCGAGAACTTCGGAGCGCGGTGACCGTCGCCGAGATCAGGAGTAGGACAAATATCCACACCCCGATCGGGCCGAGTTCGACCGCAACTTTCATGTAGTAGTTGTCGGGTTGATACGGAATCAATCCCAGCGTGGTGGCTGCCTTGATAGTCAGCGTGTCCAGCATCGGGTGAGCTGTTTCAGCGGCTTTCGCCGCGGCAGATCCGGTGGCGCCAAGTCCCTGTCCGAGCGGATGGACGTAGAGCGAACTGATCGTGGACGACCATCCATTGCCACGTTCCGAGAGGCTGTACGACGAGAACAACGGAGCGACGATCGACGACGGCGCGAGCAATAGCGCAACCGGAACTGCCACGGCAACGCCGGCGAAGACGACTAGTAATGAGCGGTAGCGGTAGATCGCCAAGCAGAAGAGACCCACAGCAAAAGCGATGTAGCTGGCGCGCACGATCGAAACGCCCATCCCGGCAATCATGATCGGAGTTGAGGCGAGAAAGATGATGTTCCGCAAGCGCTTCGGATCAGCAAGGCTGACAGAAATACCGACAATCAGGCTGAGGCTGACGAACAGCGCAAACGCGAATGGTCCGGTGAACGTGCTGAAACTGCGCAGCAGAGAACCGGTAATTCTGATTTGTTCGGTGTAGCTGTAGCCGAGTTCGACCAGATACTCCGGCCCGACGAGTTGCTGGAGCAGGCCGATCACCGAGGTGAGAATGCCCATCCCCATCAGAATCGTGACGAGATGGTCTCGGTCCGATCGGGTGAAGGGCGCTCTCCAGAGGATTACCGGGATCAGAGCGTAAAAGTACGTGATCTTGATCGAACCCACCCCGCCGATTCCGGACAGGATGAGGGCAGACGCCGACCCGAGTACAACCCAGGCAAGGGCGGCTGGCCACCACGGCATCGACGGGTGCACGACACGGTGACGATTCGGACTCACAAAAGTGCTCAGCAGCGTGAGCAAAATGAGCCCTTCCTTCCAACCTGCCAACGATTGCCCACTCGGGATGATCGCCAGTAGCCCGTGAAGGGGCGCAAAAAGTGCGAGGACGAGCAGTCCACGCTGCGGCCGACGATAGAGGGCAAGCGCCACCGGGGCTGCCGCCACCACGCCGAACGCCATGATCACAGGGTTCACACGGTTGACCGCTTCGGTGGAGGGCTGTAGCTCGGTTGTAGTGCGGCGCTGCCGAATTGCTTTGCCACCACCGACATCGATTCTCTGCGAATGATGCTGCGAAGGTCACGATGGTACGACGGGTGATCGCCGACCTCTGCCATGACAGCGTCGAACGCATACCCACGTCGAGTCATTCGCGCAATGCCCTCGTCTCCTCGCTGCTGACGGAACCACTCGGCGTCAGCAGGTGAGAGAATTACTTTCGTCGGGACGCCACGACTGTGCAATGCGTCCAGCAAGACTTCGGGAACTTGAGTTATACCCCTGTGCCCCAGCAGCTTCCATGCGAAATACGGAAGACGTGATTGAAGCTGTGCCTTGATCACCGCACGTAAGGGAGGTTTGGTGGTGTCGGTGCCCGAAGTGATCTTCGGAGATTCGGGCAGTACCGCATCGGTGAGTGACCGCTTCCTGCGCGTCGACCACAAGATGGTATTCACAAGAATTGTCGACCGAGCACCAAGCGTCAGGGCCACCGACGCCGCCGTCCATCCACCCGAGCACAATCCCGCGAGTATGACGTTTTCAGGTGCAGCGCCGAGCGCGGCGACAGCTGTCAGCGCGTCTTCGTCTGCGGTCCTTGAATACACAGACGTTGGATTGTTTGCATCGATATGTCCGGTGTCGCCGACTCCACGTCGGTCGAACCGTAAGCTGGTAACGGAGTGCTCGGCGGCATCGCGTGCAATGTGTACCCAAGATCGGCCGGGTCCGATGCGGTGCTCGATCGCAGTTGTGAAGAAAACCATGCCGCGCTCGGGTTTTCCGAAAGAGGCAGCCGAGGCGTCGACGGAGGTATGCGCGACCGAGGTTGCGGGATGGGTCCGGATTGCGAACAGTTGATCCGCGCCGACTCGTTCGAGCGACTCGTAGACGTCGTCACCCGTCGGCGTCACCGCTACTCGCGCAGTGAGTTCGATTGTGGGGCTGACGGTATGCGTCGTTGCCGGTGCATGACGGTCGATCCATCCGGCGATCTCGTCGATGTGGCGGTATGGGATATCGACGTAGAAGCTTGGCGGCGAAGTGAATGCCTCGTGATTCTCCAGTGTCAGCACATCGGGCTGTAGTTCGGAGGTCAAGCGGGTGATCGCGCCGCTGCCCTTCATCGAGGACCGGACGGCAAGGAGGGTCTGCGGGTTTCCCGGGAATGGGTATTTCAATTGGGTCTGGGTGAGTCCGTCGGCGCATTCTGGTGCCAGTGCGCCACCCATGATCGATACGCGCGGGTCGGTGGGGTCGTCTTCTCCGACGCTGATGGAGTAGAACGCTCGTTGCTCCCGGATGAAGCTGCGTCCGTTGACAACCGGATCCCATAGGACCACCGAATTGATTGTCCCGCAGCCTTCGAGAGCTGAAGCGGCCAATAGTGCGCCGAGTCGTAAACCGACGATGCTGACGGATTGAGCACCGCACTGACGTACGAAGTCAACTGCGCTGACGATGCTGCTGCGCCATCGATCCATCGCGTCGGGTGCATCCTCATTGCCCGACGAATCACCGACACCCTCGTAGTCGAAGCGAAACGCGACTATTCCTCGGGCAGCCAGTTCGTCTGCCAGAAGTCGCATTCCGCGGTAGGTATCGATGTGCTCCTTGCCGATGGGTGAACACAGCACGACTGCTTCGCGCGCAATACCCGATGTCGGAACATGGACGAATCCGAGCAGTGGTGCCTCCGCCGGGCCGAACCATGTGGCCAATTGAGTCTCGATGGTGATCACTCCGTGTTGTTGGCTGCCGAATTTGAATATTGACGTGCTGTTGCCGACCTCACCGTGAGGAGGGCGGCCGTCGATTGAGGTTGCCTGTATGTTGCTAGTAAACATACCATCGGTTTGTTTGATCGCGCTTTTACGGGCGCAAAGTATCAAATCGTACAATTGACGCGTACTGGAGTCCGAAATGGCTGGTGTTCTGGTCCATGAATGGATCGAACGTTCTGGGGGAGCGGAGAAGGTTCTCGACGAGTTTGTCAATTGCTATCCGGATGCGGATGTCTACTGTCTCTGGAACGACGCTCCGGATCGATATCCGGCGACAAATGTCCGCGAGAGCGTGTTGGCTGGAACGCCTCTACGCGGTAGGAAAGCGATGGCACTTCCGGCGATGCCGTTCACGTGGCGTGGTCTCGAAAATCGTGACTACGATTTCGCTTTGATCAGTTCTCATCTATTTGCTCACCACGCAACATTCGCCGGAGCGTCCCCGGAATTACGTAAATTCGTTTATGTTCACACGCCTGCCCGTTATGTGTGGAATCCGGAACTCGACGAGCGTGGTAATTCACTCTCGGCGCGGATGGCGTCGCCGATGCTGCGGCGAATTGATCGTAAGCGCGCCTCCGAAGGCGCGTCTTTTGCGGCCAACAGTGAGTTTGTCAGCAAACGAATAGAACGCGCTTGGGGTGTGAGTTCCAAGGTTATTCATCCGCCGGTTGATGTCGATCGAATTGTCGCTGTTGACGACTGGAGGTTGAAATTGTCACCGGAAGAACTTCAGTTACTTTTCAGCATGCCCCCTGTGTTCGTTTTGGGTGCATCTAGATTCATTCCGTACAAGCGGCTTGACTGGGTGATCCGTGCCGCAGAGAAAGCCGGCGTTGCGGCTGTTATTGCCGGGTCGGGGCCGGAGGAGGAGCGACTTCGTTCAATGGCTTCCGAAGCCTCGGTGCCGGTGCGGATTATTCATCGACCGTCGGACGCTTTGCTGTTCGCTTTGTACCAGCGCGCGCTTGCGTACGTGTTTCCGCCTATCGAGGACTTCGGGATCATGCCGGTGGAGGCCATGGCAGCCGGCGCCCGACTGATTACGAACAGCATGGGAGGTGCTGCGGAGACTGTGACGCATGGCGTCGACGGGCTGCATTTTCACGATGACCGGTGGGAGTCGATTGCAGAGTGCATTCAGGAGATCGACCGCGTGAGTATTGTCAGGTCGAACACGTATGGCAAGTACTCGGTGCGGCGCTTCCATGAGGAGATAGCGATGTGGACGGGCGTCGAATCGGCCGCCTATGTGAAAAGTTTAGATCCCCAATAACTTTCACCTGAAAGCCCGCCGGGGCAGGCGAAGACGGCAGAACCGACGTGCTGGATGTATTCGTTCAGCGCGTCGTGCCGGGAGAGGTTTTGCTGCATCGGAACAAACTGCTCGACAGGGTTCCGGCAGTACGCAACAAAGAACAAGCCGGCGTCGAGGTGACCGAGCCCGTCGGAACCATCGGTGAAGTTGTATCCGCGCCGCAGGATTTGGATTCCGCCCAGTTCTTCGGAAGACGCCAGACGGACATGTGCGTCTTCGGGTATGACGAAGTCGTGGCCTTCCTTCGAGTCCAGATCGAGTTCGTCGAACTCGTCCTTTCCGCCGAGCGGAGCGCCACTGCGCTTCGACCTGCCGATGACGGCTTCCTGTTCCTTGAGGACTGTGCGATCCCATTGCTCGATCAGCATCCGGATGCGGCGGGCGACCAGAAATGATCCCCCCGCCATCCATTCCTGATCGTCGGCGCCGTCGACCCAGACGTGTTCGCTCAGTAGCGCTGGATCCTCCGCCTTGATGTTGGCGGTTCCGTCCTTGAACCCGAACAGGTTTCGCGGAGTTTGTTGTGTCGTGGACGTCGAGGATGTTCGTCCGAATCCTAGTTGCGACCATTTGACCGACGCCGTTCCGAAGGCCACGCGCGCGAGGTTGCGGATGGCATGAACCGCGACCTGGGGATCGTTGGCGCACGCCTGGATTGCGATGTCGCCGCCACTGCGCGCCGGATCGAGGTTGTCGGCCCGGAAATGCGGAAGGTCCAGTAGCGCAGCAGGCTTCTTGTCAGCCAGTCCGAAACGGTCGTCGAACAGTGACGGTCCGAAACCGATAGTGAGAGTCAGTTGTGAGGCAACAAGGTCGAGTGCCTCGCCGGTATCGCTCGGCGGTGCATACGGGCCGTCACCGGTTGCACCGTCCTCGGTTGCTTCCTCACCCTTTGTCATTCGCTCGGCCATAGTGGTCCAGGTCTGCAACAAAGCGATCAGTTCGTCGCGGGACGTCGTCGTCACGTCGAACGCGACGAAGTGCATACGATCCTGGGCGGGCGTTGTGATGCCGGCCTGATGGTCACCACGAAAAGCCACCACGTCGGAGTTGTCGGTGCTGGAACTGTTGTCAGCGGTGACCCGTCCGACAACAGCACCGGCACCAGCGAGGGCAACACCGGCTCCCACGGCGCCGAACAGTTTGCGCCGTGAGAGTCCTTGCGGTGTCGGATTTTCCGGGCTAGGTGTGCCCTCTGGTGTATCAGTCATTACTGCCCCGCAACTACTTCCTGAACCTGGCTGACCTCTGCGGACAGAGCGTCGATCTTACGTGAAAGTTCCTGGCGCTGAGCTTCGGTGACGGTGTCGTAGAAGACAAATCCGTCGCCGACCCGGAACTGCGCGAGCGCTGCGTCGAGGTCGGCAAATCGATCCGAGATGCGCTGGGCAAGTTCGGGATTGCGTTCCTGCAGAATCGGGTTCAGTGCGGCGATCGCAGCCTGGGAGCCGTCGACGTTGGCCTGGAAGTCCCACAGGTCGGTGTGCGAGAAGATGTCTTCTTCGCCGGTGATCTTGGATGTCGAGATCTCGTCGAGCAGTCCCTGTGCATCGCCGGCGATCTTGGTGGGATCGACCGAGTAGTCTTCGGCGTTTACCTGATCAGCCAGATACTGGATATCGACGAGCAGCTGATCTGCGACGGCATTGGTGTCGGGCTGCAGACCGGTGACCCACAGATCTTTCTCGAGGCGGTGGAAGCCGGTCCAGACCTGGCCGGGCTCCAGGTCTGCCTCACGCAAGTCGAGCTTGGGATCGAGCTCACCGAAGCTCTCGGCCTCGGGCTCGATGCGTTCGTAGTACGTGCGAGTGATCGGGAACAGCGCCTTTGCCTGCTCGATGTCGCCCGACTGAACGGCTGCGACGAACTGAGCGGCGGTGTCCTGTAGTGCCACGATCTGGCTGCGGATGTATCGGCGGTACCCGTCTGCTGCTTCTGCGAGCTGGCCACTCTCGTCGGTGGCTGCCTGCGAATCGCCGGTGACGACAAAGTCCTGTCGGATACCGGTTCCGACCATTCCGGGCTTGCACGCAAGCTGATACGTCGCTGCCTCGGGGAGTGAGACGATGAGCTGACGCGTCAGACCGGGCCCGATGTTCTCGACCTCGCCCATCGCGCGGTCACCCTCGGCGAAGACGTAGAACTCGGTGACCTTCGTGCCGTTGTTGGTGACCTGGAACGTCGACTTGCCCGTCGTACCCGTGGTGGCACTGACGTCGCACGAATCATCGGTGGCAGTGACGATGACGTCGCCGTCGCTTGCCGTCGACTTCTCGGTGCACGCGGCAAGTGAGAAGGGGAGTACCGCGGCTGTCGCGAGCACGAGAGTGGATTTGCGCATCGTTGGAAGTGCCTTTCAGGATTCTGTCGGTTCGGACGAAGTGGTCGGCGATGCAGCGATGGCAGGTGCCGGTGACGATTGCGGACGCAGGAAGAGCGCCAGCACGACGACGAGATACACGACCCACGCGGTCGCTTGCAGAACCGTCGGGTCAGGGCGGAAGTTGAAGATGCCGGCCAGGACAGTGCCGTACCACGTGGACGGGTCGTAGCCCGGGGTGAGGTTGAAGGCGATGTTTTCGGCTCCTGGCAGGACGTTCCCGATCTGCAGGGCGCGGATGCCGTACGAGAGGATTCCGGCGGCCACGACGATGAGGAAGATCGCGGTGTAGCGGAAGAACGTCGTGAGATTCAGACGTAGCGCCCCGAAGTACATGGCGACGGTCAGGATGGCGGCCAGGAGAATGCCGAGCAGCAATCCGATGAGTGGCCAGGAACTGCCTGCCGTGTTCTCGGCGTACCCGACCATCAGCAGTGCCGTCTCGACGCCTTCGCGGCCGACAGCAAAGAATGCGAGCGTCAGGATTGCGATCGGTCCGGCGACGAGGGCCTTTTCCATTCCGGCCTTGAGGTCGCCGGAGATGGTCTTGGCCGCGGTTCGCATCCACAACACCATCGCAGTCACGATCACCACGGCGATCAGTGACGCAATTCCGGCGATGACTTCCGCGGTAAGGCCGTCGACGGTGGATGTGCCGTAGTGGATGACAAGGAAAATGATCGCGACCATCGCCACGGCGGCAAAAACGCCGAGCCACACCCACTTCAGTGCGTCCCGCCGCTGTGCCTTGACGAGGTACGCGGCCAGGATCATGACAACGATGCCGGCTTCGAGGCCTTCGCGGAGACCGATCAGGCCACTGCCGAATAGCTGCGTGGCAACTGACGGACTGCTCGACGCTGCGAGTACCGACACGGGCACGGATGCTCCTTAACTGGAGGAAGCTCGGCAGCTTCACGGAATCGGCCAAAAGTAGGACAGCCTTAACTCCGATGAAGATACTCCACCTTGCGGCTGCTATCCACACCCTGACCAGGCCTTTTGATTCTCTTTACTATCAAATTCGGGTGTTCAGTCGACTCGTGTGGATGATGGAGGGGTGTACCGAACCACTGCCAAGACCTCGAGACCCCGACGCGTCGTGCGCGTCGTCGCCGCGATAGCTGCCGGAACGGTGCTTGCCGGAGTGGGTATTGCAGCGTGTGGATCCGATGAACCGAAGATCGCGATTCCCGAAGGAATCCCGCCGGGCGTTGGCTTGCCGACACCGCCGATCGACATCAATGCACCCGGCCGCAGCGCAGATCAACTCGGTGATTGGGCCGCCGGACTGAGCAGTGACGTCGGAATCGGTACGACTGCGCTCACGGCCTACGGGTACGCCGCCGCCGTGATGGCTGAGACGTTGCCCGGTTGCGGGATCGGGTGGACGACACTCGCCGGGATCGGGAGCGTCGAAAGCCGTCACGGAACGTACGACGGCTCAGCGGTAGACGCCGTGGGTCAAGTCAGTCCGATCATTCGCGGCATACCACTCGACGGCGGGCCGGGCGTAGCCGAGATTCCCGACACCGACGGCGGCACCATGGACGGAGATTCTGTCCACGATCGCGCGATGGGACCGATGCAGTTCATCCCGGAAACCTGGTTGAAGTGGGGCGTCGACGCCAACGGTGACGGTCGTATCGATCCCGACAATATCGATGACGCCGCCCTCACCGCGGCGCGGTATCTGTGTGCCCGCGGGGGAGACCTGACCACAGCCGCAGGGTGGCAGCAGGCTCTGATGGCGTACAACCTCTCCGGGGACTACCTCGCGCTCGTGCGTGATCGGGCTTCGGCATACTCGGTGGGAACGCGGCCGGCATGAGTGCTCATGACCGCAGTTCAGGCCGGTGTGTGCGCGTCGATAAAGAAGCCTTCGCGCGCTGCGGTTAGGCTGTGTGCTGGCACTACGGGGGCCCCGGCACGATCGTGGTCCAATGCCCATGCACGCAGTGTGTGTCCCAATGTCCACGCACGCGGAGTGCGCCCCAATGCGAAGCCCATCGAAGGAGAACCACACAGTGGCCAGTATTGAGCAGGTCGGAGCTCGCGAGATCCTTGATTCCCGTGGCAACCCCACGGTTGAAGTTGAGGTTTTGCTCGACGACGGAAGTTTCGCCCGGGCCGCAGTGCCCTCCGGCGCATCCACCGGTGAGCACGAAGCCGTCGAGTTGCGCGATGGTGGCGCTCGCTACGGCGGAAAGGGTGTCGAGAAGGCAGTCGAGGCAGTTCTCGGCGAGATCGCGCCCGCAATCATCGGCATCGACGCCACCGAACAGCGCACCGTCGACCAGGCGCTGCTCGACGCAGACGGCACCCCGGACAAGTCTCGCCTCGGCGCCAACGCACTCCTCGGCGCTTCGCTGGCAGTTGCCCGCGCCGCAGCGGAGTCCTCGGGCCTCGAGCTGTTCCGCTACGTCGGTGGCCCCAACGCCCACGTCCTGCCCGTCCCGATGATGAACATCCTCAACGGTGGCGCTCACGCCGACACCGGCGTCGACGTCCAGGAGTTCATGGTTGCTCCGATCGGTGCACCGAGCTTCAAGGAATCCCTGCGCTGGGGTGCCGAGGTTTACCACTCCCTCAAGTCCGTCCTGAAGGAAAAGGGTCTGTCCACGGGCCTCGGAGACGAAGGCGGCTTCGCGCCTGACGTTGCCGGCACCAAGGAAGCTCTCGACCTCATCACGATCGCCGTGAACAAGACCGGCCTCAAGCTGGGTACCGATGTCGCGCTCGCGCTCGACGTTGCGGCCACCGAGTTCTACACCGACGGCACCGGCTACAAGTTCGAGGGCAAGAATCGCACGGCAGCCGAGATGGCAGCGTTCTACGCCGAGCTCATCGACGCTTACCCGCTCGTCTCCATCGAGGATCCGCTCGACGAAGACGACTGGGACGGCTGGGTTGCACTCACCGACCAGATCGGCAACAAGGTTCAGCTCGTCGGCGACGACCTGTTCGTCACCAACCCCGAGCGCCTCGAAGAGGGCATCGTCAAGGGCGCGGCAAACGCACTGCTGGTCAAGGTCAACCAGATCGGCACCCTGACCGAGACCCTCGACGCAGTCGACCTCGCTCACCGCAACGGCTACAAGACGATGATGAGCCACCGGTCCGGCGAGACCGAGGACACCACCATCGCGGACCTCGCAGTTGCCGTCGGCAGCGGCCAGATCAAGACGGGTGCGCCGGCTCGTAGCGAGCGCGTCGCCAAGTACAACCAGTTGCTGCGCATCGAGGAGAACCTCGGTGATGCCGCTCGTTACGCCGGCGAGGTTGCATTCCCGCGCTTCGCATTCGAGGCCTGAGCAACACATTTAGGTATCAGCAGTGTCTGCACAACGCGGTAAACCACGATCCCCCGGCGGAAGTCCGGGGGGTCGTGGTTCCGGGCGCGCGGACACTGCTCGTCGCACCAAACCCGGCAGCACCCGCCGGGCACGCGGCACGGAAGCCGAGTCGGCGGAAGCAGCGTCGACCGGGGCAAAGGCAACGTCGGCCTCGACGCGTAAGTTCTGGTCGAGACTGCCCAGTTCCGACAACACAGTCTTCGGGCTCTCGACCAGCCGGGCTGTCATTCTCGCGATGGTTGTTCTGATGCTCGCGTTGACGTTGGCGGTGCCGTTGCGCACGTACATTTCTCAGCGTTCCGATGCCGCTCAGATCGCTGCCGAACGACGGGTACTCCAGGAGGAAGTTGACGCGCTCCGGCAGCAGAATGCGCGTTTCGATGATCCCGCATATGTCGAAGCGCTTGCGCGGGAACGCCTTCGGTACGTCAAGCCTGGCGAGACGCCGTTCCAGGTACAACTTCCCGGTGACTATCAAGAACCCGAGAAGAAGCAAGTTGAAGAAGCCCCGCTGACAGGTCCGTGGTATCGCGATCTGTGGCAAACGATTTCGGAGCCACCAGTGGTTCCCGAGACGAAGGCAACGCCGGCGCCGATGCCGGTGATGCCGACAGAGCAGTCAGAAGAACAAGGAGTACCCACCGGGTGAGCAATCCGTCCGAAAATTCCCCTCACGTCGCGCAGGCAGATCTTGACGCCGTCGCAGCTCAGTTGGGCCGTGAGCCGCGCGGAGTGCTCGAGATTGCATACCGCAGTCCCGACGGCACACCAGGCGTGGTCAAGACAGCTCCCAAACTTCCTGACGGCACACCTTTTCCGACGCTCTACTACTTGACAGACCCCAGGCTGACCGCAGAGGCCAGCCGTCAGGAATCTGCCGGTGTGATGCGTGAGATGACCGAGCGCCTGACGCAGGATCCCGAGTTGGCTGCCGCGTACCGCCGCGCCTACGAGTCGTATCTTGCCGAGCGCGACGCCATCGAATCCCTCGGTACCGACTTCGCCGGTGGCGGGATGCCGGATCGCGTCAAGTGCCTGCACGTTCTGATGGCGCATTCACTGGCCAAGGGGCCTGGCGTCAACCCGCTCGGTGACGAGTCGGTGGCTCTGGCAGGGAAGGGCAAGCTGCGCGGCACCGCCATCCCCGCTGATTGGCCGGGCATCGACGACGCGGTAGATCCCGAGAAGTGAAGGGTCGCGTTGCCGCAGTCGATTGCGGCACCAATTCGATCCGCCTACTGATCGCGGACGTCGGTGCAGACGGGCGATTGGTTGACGTCCGCCGCGAAATGCGGGTTGTCCGTCTCGGTCAAGGTGTTGACGCAACAGGAACTTTGGCTCCCGAAGCCATCGAACGCACCCGTGTCGCATTGGTCGAGTACGCGGGCATGATCGCGGAAGCCGGAGCAAGCGCCGTTCGGATGGTTGCCACATCTGCGACGCGCGATGCTGCCAACCGCGACGACTTCTTCGCGATGACGCAGGAAGTTCTGGGCGGCGTGATTCCCGGTGCGGGAGCCGAGGTGATCTCCGGCGACGAGGAAGCGCGACTCTCGTTCAGTGGTGCTGTGGGAGAGCTTGATCCGTCCGAAGGCCCCTTTGTTGTGGTCGATCTCGGCGGCGGTTCCACCGAGTTGGTTCTCGGCGACTCTGCTGGTGTTCAGGCTGCGTATTCCACCGATATCGGCTGTGTGCGGGTGACCGAGCGGTGCCTGCATTCCGATCCTCCGACCACTGAACAGGTCTCCGATGCAACAGAATTCGCGTCCGCGAAGCTTGCGGAAGCATTTGCGGTTGTTCCCATCGAGAAGGCTCGGACTTTTGTGGGTGTCGCGGGAACCATGACGACGCTCTCGGCAATCGCGCAGGATCTGCCGGACTACGACGCAGACAAGGTGCACCTGTCCCGAATCTCGTTCGGCCAGTTGATCGACGTGTGCGAGCGCCTCACCGCGATGCCGCGCGCCGAACGAGCGAAATTCGGGCCCATGCATCCCGGACGCGTCGACGTGATCGGCGGGGGAGCGATCGTCACCACCATCCTCGCGCGGGCATTCGAGGACAAAGCGGGAATTACCGAGTTGGTCGTCAGCGAGCACGACATCCTCGACGGTATTGCCATGTCGATTCCGCTGCCCGCATCCCAATAGTGCTGATGGGCATCACGATCGGTGGGTCTGATTACGATGCCTGAGAGCGCACGATAGTGTGATCCCTGTTGTTGTCGGGAAACCGGCAACAGCAGGGAAGGCCCCCATAGCCCAATTGGCAGAGGCAACGGACTTAAAATCCGTCAAGTGTCGGTTCAAGTCCGACTGGGGGCACCAAAAAGACCAGCTCACCGCACAATTCGAAGCCTCGGATGTTCATCCGACTTCGCTTCGGTACGCAGAGGGTACGCAGCTCTCCGACCAGCCGATCGCACGCATTGTGCGCGGTGCTTGGGCAGCGTTGAATACTATGATGCAGGATTTCCACGCGACCATCGGCCTGGAACGGCGGCGGGCAGAGCACCGCTTGGCATCACTCCGCGAAGGACTCGAATCCATAATCGAAGGTTCCCGCTGGACTACCGACGACGATGAACACGATCCCGAAGGGTCGACCATCGCGTTCGAGCGGGCCAAAATCGCGTCTCTCATTGCCGATACCGAAGCCGAATTGCGGGATTTGGAAGCGGCGACAACCCGCCTCCGGTCAGGTGAATACGGAATTTGTGAGGTCTGCCAGGAGCCGATTGCAGACGCCAGACTGGAGGCGCTACCCACTGCGCGGCAGTGCATCGAGTGTGTGCGACGGAGTCGATGACAGTTCTGTGCGTGTATCCGGCATCGAGAAGACTGTCCTGCGCCCCTGTAGCACGGATCGATGTCGAGCAGTCGCGATGGTCCGCACAGTTCCCGCCCGCCATTCCAGTTCGAGTCGCCACCGAATCCGGTGGTGGGTCGGTTAAGCCGAATTGGTGAGAAGGTTCGCCAGCTGATCCGGTATCGGCATCGGTGTCGTGAGCCCAGCAGCAGTGCGCCCAGTGTTGCCGGAGGGGTAGCGGCCCAGGACCGAACCGGGTGCCGCAACCACGATCCGCACGAGCTGTCCGCGCGCTTCGCGCCAATCGCGTTGCCGCAGTGCCAGTGTGAGCATTGCAACGTGATTACGCGTATGCGGCCAGGGGTACGGCTGAGCCAGGATGTGCGCCTGTTCGAGGTGAATCCATTTCTGCGCGTCCTCGCTGGTAGTTCCGACGTCGTACATTTCGGCGTTATACGCGGCGCGAATACGCTCGGGCATCCTTGTCATAGCGGGTTCCTTCGTTCGGATTCGACTGTGTGGTGTTCGCGCCGCGTATGCAATCAGATGCTCTAGCTGCCGAACTGGCTCAAGACGCCGTTGAGCAGGCCCTGCAGCAGGGCCGCCGGGTCAAGCGAACCGGTGGCCGGCGGAGTGGTGCTGGTGACCGTGACGCGGACCGATGCGATCGGATCCTGGTAGTCGGTGTCGCCGTCTTCCTTGCACTTGGTGCGGACCTGGTACTCGCCGTCGGGGAAGACTGCAGAGGTGCCGATGCCGGAGGCGTTGGTCAGTACCTGACCGGCGACCATGGTGTCGCCCACGACGAGGTAGCTCGAGCCGACCTTGGTGGTCGAGTCGAGGATGGTGGCGTCGGCGCGGTAAACGGTGCCCTCACATTTGACGAAAGCCTTGGTGGTGTTGAGGCCGGTGATCGAGGTCGTGATGGTGCCTGCGCCGGCGTTGGCATGCACGGATGCGCCGCCGGTAATCGCTGCGGAGCCGATTGCCGGGTTGACGACGAGGGCGAGTGCCGACAGGCCGGCAATGGTGCCGGCGACGGCCAGGCGGTGCCCGGTACGAGTAGCCATGAATGGTGTCCCTTCGGTTCGTGTGGTGACGACAGCATCTACGGCAAGTCGCACAGAATGCATCCTGGACCAGCAATACTTAGGGGACGCTGAGTTGCGCTACGGATCGAGCGCATGGCGCGTCTACTGTCTTACTCGTGCACTCATCACTCACTGCGTGGACCGGCCGAATTCGTCGGCGGCTCAGGCCTGTGCGTACCCGTCTGACGGTGCTGGCGACGTTGTTGGTAGCTCTCACGTTGACTGTTGCGGCAGGCGCAGTGCTCTACGCCCTGTACCAGTCGTCGCGCCAGTCAGCCGACGTGGCAACGACAGCCCGCGCGAGGCAGATCGCGGCGGTCGTCGAATCGAAGGGGCTTGCCGGCCTCGACGAGTCGTTGCTGACCGATAGTCGGTACGTCGACATCATTCAGGTGGTGGACGACGCGGGGCACGTGGTGTTCAGCGGGGAGCGTTATCCGGCTGGTCCGCTCGGCTCGGGGCTGCGGCCTGGCGAGGAACGACGCGAAAGCGGTTTGCAGACAACCCCGGACGGTCCCGCGTATCGCGGGGCACTTGTCGGTGCACTCGCCCCAGGTGGTGAAGTGGTCACGGTGGAAGTCGGGGCGGCCGAGAGTCGCCTCGACTCGCTTTTTCGCTTTGTTGCTGTGCTGGCCGCTGTAGTGATCCCGATCATCGTGATCGGGACGGCTGTCTTGACCCATTACTTTGTCGCCCGGACCCTGAAACCGGTTGACGACATTCGTAGACAGGTTGACGACATTACCGGTGGAGACCTCGATCAGCGGGTGCCTGTACCGGATACCGGCGACGAGATCGCCACTCTGGCAACCACAATGAATGCAATGCTCGAACGCATCGGCACTGCCCGGGCCGAGCAGATGCGCTTCGTGAACGACGCGTCGCACGAGCTCAACAGTCCGTTGACCACATTGGTGGGTCTGCTTGATCTGTCCCGGACAACGAAGCAGCCCATCGACCCGGAGACCGTGGCGACAGTCATGATGCCTGAGGCACTTCGGCTGCAAGGGATGGTTTCCGACCTGTTGTTCCTCGCACGCGCCGACGAACGCGGTGTGCCGCTGCGGCTGGCCGACGTTGACATCGACGAGGTGGTCAGCGCCGAGGTTGCACGGCTCGAAGCGCTTGGTCGGCATACGATTACCGCGAAGATCAGCGCGGTGCGGGTGCAAGGTGACGGCGAGAAACTGGCTCGTGCCTTGCGTAACATCGCGGACAATGCATCCCATCACACTCATGACCGTCTGGACTTCGCGATAACCGTCGACGCCGATCGGCGTCATGTGAGTGTGACCGTGTCCGACAATGGGCCAGGGATTGCCGATGCCGATAAATCGCGAGTACTGCAACGCTTTGTCCGTCTCGACACTGTTCGCGAACGTAGCAGTGGGGGTTCAGGTCTCGGTTTGGCGATTGTCGACGAAATCGTGCGGGCCCACCACGGAAACGTCACTGTTGCAGATGCTTCCGACGGCGGCGCCACAGTCGGATTCACGCTCCCGGTGCCACCGTGGAGCGAATAGCCTCCACGATCGGTGCCGTGGAGCGAATAGCCTCCACGATCGGTACCGTGGAGCGACTAGCCTCCGCCGTCGGCTGCCAACCGGTAGCCGACTCCACGAATCGTTTCGATCGACTTGCACCCGAACGGGGTGTCGATCCGTCGCCGGAGGTAGCTGACGTACACCTCCACGACGTTCTCGTCGCCTCGGTAGTTGATATCCCACACGGACTGGAGGATTTCGGTTTTGGTCACTACTTCGCCCTTGTGGCGCATCAAGAACTCGAGCATTCCGAATTCCCTTGGTGCCAAGGTCAATTCGGTATCTCCTCGTTTGGCAACGTGAGACGTGGGATCGACGCTCAGCGAACCCGCAGTCAGCACCACCGGCCGCTCCGGTGCGCCGCGGCGCACCAGAGCTCGCAAGCGCGCGATCAACACGACAAACGAGAAAGGCTTTGTCAGATAGTCGTCAGCGCCGAAATCGAAGGCATCGGCCTGGTCGTACTCTCCGTCCTTGGCGGTCAGCATCAATACTGGTGTCCACACACCGTCGCGGCGCAGCTGGCGCACCACCTCGTACCCGTTGAGTGCAGGCATCATGATGTCGAGTATCACGACGTCGAAATGCTCTGTAGTCGCCTTCTCCAGCCCAGCGCGGCCGTCATGTTCCACGTCCACGACCCAGCCTTCGGTCACCAGCATCCGGCGCACAGTTTCCGCGACATTACGGTCGTCGTCCACCACAAGAATTCGCACGGCTCTACTATCCCTGCTCCGGTCCGGCACCACCAAAGTCCGGTATCGGAACCATCACTGTGTTCGAGCAAGCACGACTTCTGTTTGGAAAGGCATCTGGCCGCGTGAAGGAAATCGTCAACACCACTGAGATGTATCTGCGCACCATCTACGACCTCAACGAGGATTGTGTCCCGGTGCGGCAATCTCGCTTGATCGAACGAATGCACCAAGCCGCTGCGACGGTATTTCACACTGTGACACGGATGAAACGAGCCGGTCTGGTCTCGATTGCCGACGATAACCTCATCGAACTTACCGATCCGGGAAGCATCCGTGCGATCGAGGTGACCCGCAAACATCGACTTGCTGAGCGACTGCTCACCGACGTCGTCAACATGCCAACGACACTTGTGCATGGGGAAGCCAGCCGCCTGCAACACGTCATGAGCGAGGAGGCCGAGCGGCGCATTGTCGACCTCCTCGGTGGTCCGACCACTTCGCCGTGGGGAAACCCTATCCCGGGGCTGGAGCACTTCGGAATTACAGTTGAATCAACGGGTGCAGCAACAAAACTGGCCGACATTCCGGAATCGACACTGCCTGTGGCCGGCGTCGTCAGGTCCATTTCCGAACATGCGCAGTCCGATCCCGAACTCATCAGGTTCCTGGTCAACGCCGGCGTCATTCCCGGTGCCCGCGTGACGATCAGGCCGAATGGAAAGTCCTACGCTGTCAGAGGTCTTGATGAGATCGAACTCCCGAAGAAGCTGGCCCACATCATTGATGTCGACTGCACGTCCACTTCTTCGAATATATCGGCATTCAACTGACAGGTCAGAATTATTGCGGTACTTGACTATTCGTTTACGGCAGGGATGAAGGTCATTTCGGGGAATGGAATCCGTGGATGAATCCGCAGGCGATCCAGAAGGTTGCGGCAGCGGCGACGGTGACCCCGATCGACGCGGCGAGGTGAGAACTCGAGATCCACACCATGATCCCGAGGATGACGGCAACGATGACGATCAGCGCTGTGTCGGTTCGCTTCACCCACATTCGGATCACCAGTTCAGTCTTGAGAAGCTAGAGGAGAACTTCCTCTCTGGTACCCATGCCGGTGAGCCGCGAAACCGCGTGTGAAATGGCGAAATTGCGGCGCATTACGTGGCGATGGAGCTAGGTGATGCCCCGATCTCGAGGGAATCGGGGCACCACCGCCGACCAGGCTAAGCACATAGCACGGCCGACCCACTATCGGTGTCGAGTTGACCCCTCATGTCTGACCCCACAGAAATCGAGCCTAGCCAATTCCACAGTCAAATATGGACAAATTGCGCAATAGTGGCAGACCCTGATTGGTCTCGTCGCTGCCTATTTACGGCCCGCAGACCACTGCATGCCCCAACTGTAGGCGCGGTCGAGGTCGGACTGACTGCCGTTGATGTACTGCACTTCCCGGGTAACACTCACGCCTTGTCCAGAACTCTGGATGAAGGCGATTGCGCAGATGCGAGCCTGATTGCTCGCAGAGTCCAGTCGAACTTCCACTTGGGGTCCAGTGGTCGGCTCCAGGGTGACAACGCCGTCGACGGCAGCCCAGTTGGGTGCGCCGTCGTAGATCATCGCGAAGATCAGAATCCGTCGGAAGACGCTCGGGTCGGCGAGATTGACGTGCATGTTCTCGCCGCCGGTGTTCGAACCGCTGCGATCGTCGCCGTCCAACATGATGAACGGCGCGGTATTCAATGCTCCGAAGCTGTTGCCCAGTGCCTGGACAACCCCTTTGGAACCGTCTGCGAGTTCGTAGAGACAGCCGAGGTCGAGATCGACGGCACCAGATCCTGCGCCGGCGAGTTTGGCCAGGAAACCCGTTTTCTTCGGCGCGGCACCTTGTGACCAGTTGAGATTCACACGCATGTTTCCCTGGCGTTCGCCGGCCTTGGCGAGATTGACCGTCGGTGCGGCTTTGGTCAGTGTGATCTTGCTCAGATTGACCGAGCCTGTGGAGGGTGTGGATTCCGAGGGGCGCCGGGTGTAGTCGATTGCCATCGTAGTTGTCCTTCTCTGAACCCGAAGAGTTCGATCGTGGAACCTGGTGCGCGATCAGTTGCGAATTTTGTCCGTTGTGATGGTCGATCAGATCCCATTGTTCCTGATGTCCGATTTTGGTGACGGTGTGGACATCAACCGAGCCTCCTCGACCGGTGCGGAACCTAGCCGGTGTCCGGCCGATGTCACGGCCGGTGTCCGGCCGATGTCACGGTCGGTGTCCGGCCGACGTCACGGTCGATTCACATGATGTTGCCATGACGGCGCTCGTGGTTTGCTGACTTTGGGGCAATCGTGTGGTTTCCTACCGTAGTGCCACTTGGACGTCCGTATCGATGGGTTAATTCTTGTTACGGCATAATTGCCCGATTGGTGCAAGGCTGCATGTAGGTCGGTCCGCACAGAGTCCGACGGGCGAGGGGGCTCGATGGGTTTCGAACCACGTTCGGCACTGCTCGCCGAGCAGCGCGCACTGACAGCGGCGCAGCGGCGTGACCTCAGGAACCGGCAGATCACCGTCAGCTTCACGATGTTGCCCTGGGCAGCAGCGGTACACCTTCTGGTTGTACTCGGATTGTCGATGTACGTCATTCCCGAGGACGGCGGCCTTTTGCTCAGGGCCTGGCCGATTGCTGCAGGAGTAGTCGGCCTTGTCGGCGCGTATGTAGGGGTTGCCGTCAGACGAGGGGCGATCGTGCAGTCCGAGCACCTTGCCTATATTTTCCTGGCATTCGAGTTTGCCGCCGCGGGCGTCCTCTACTCAGCGCTCGCGATTGTGTTGTACCCGATCCTCGACGACGCCGGCGACCTGGTGATGACGGGCACGATGGCGGCGATTATCGGTGCGGGTGCGCTGACTACGGCGGTGCTGCGTTCTCTAGGTGTCATCTGGATTCTGTCGAGTACGGTGATTCTCGGCATCGCGTTCTGGCAGCAGCCAGGCCCGGAGTTCGGACGGCTTCTGATCAGTCTCCTGGTATACGGAACCGCGCTGATCGCCGGCACGATCGTGGTATCGGGGCATATCGAAGGGCGCTACAAAGCGGAACTCAGCGCCGCGGCAGAGCGGACTGTTGCGCAAATGCTGCTCGACGATTTCGAAGGCAATGCCGCGGATTTTGTGTGGGAGACCGATAGCAAAGGTCGGTTCTTGCGGATTCCCAGCAGGCTCGCGTTCGACGCCGGGATCGATCCGGCTGCGGTGCGAGGTGTGTCATGGCAGCAACTCTTTGCCGAGCTGGGGTCATATGAGCTACCTGGTGGACGTGATGCGTTGTTGGAACTGGAGAAGGCTCGCAGCGCAAAGGACGCGTTTGTCGACGTCATGCTTCCGGTGCGGGTACGCGACGCCATACGGTGGTGGAAACTGTCCGGTCGGCCTACCCCCGGACTGGCACCTGACGATTTTGTCTGGCGAGGCGTCGGCTCGGACGTCACCGATGTGAAGATTCAGAGCGACGAAATCGTTCGCATGGGTCTGATCGACGCGCTGACCGGGATGCCCAACCGACACAATTTCTGGTTGGAACTCGAACGCAGCGTGCGTAACTCGGAGCAAGGGAAACCTCGGATCGCGCTTGCGATGCTCGACCTCGACAACTTCAAATCGGTGAACGACACGCTGGGACATTCGATAGGCGACGAAGTGTTGAAAGAGGTGGGAGCACGCCTGGTGGAGGTAGGCGGAGCAGCACACCTGTGTGCGCGTCTCGGCGGTGACGAGTTCGCAATCTTGTTCCGAACGGTTGACGATCACGACAGCGTGCACACGGATCTGCTGAGTTACGTCGATATTCTCCGAGAACCGGTTTTGGTGTCCGGTAACCGGTTGGATATCGGATGCAGCATAGGGTTCCACGTTCCGGCCGATCGGGGACAAACCGCTGATGCGCTACTGGTGGCCGCGGACCTTGCGCTCTACGCAGCCAAAGAATCGGGGCGAGGAACAATCCTCCAGTATCAGCATTCGATGCAACTGACCGCGACCAGACGCGCACATCTGTTGGAAGACATCGGAAATGGCGTATCGCCCGACGATATCGAGCTCCGCTTTCTGCCGCAGCTCGACGTGGCTTCGCGCTCGATAGTCGCGGTCGAGGTCAAAGCGACGTGGAACAACGCGAGGCTGGGAATGGTGCCGGCAACCGAATTCATGGTTGTTGTCGACGACGCCGGACTGTCGTCGACCGTCGGCTCGATGCTGTTCGAGAAGGCATGCAGCGCTGCGTCGAAAATGCCGGGTGATATCCGGTTGGCAATCAGCGTCTCTGGGCGCGAACTCGAATCGGATGGGCTTGTCGACCATGTTGCGGACGCGCTCGACAGATGGGGTGTTCTTGCTCGTCGAATCGAGTTGCAGCTCACCGAATCATCGGCGATCTCGGATCGAGCGAAGGCTGGGATGCGTGGAGTGGCTGGGCTTGGTGTTTCGTTGACCGTCGACGAGTTCGGAACCGGATTCTCTTCCCTTGCATCGCTGTCGGATCTCCCTTTTACTCGAGTCCGCGTCGATCGGTCGTTCTCGGGAACCGTTCCGGGGCAGTGGCCGATTCTTGCCGCCGTTGTGACTTTGGTCGAGTCGTTGGGTTTGGAGGCGGTGATGCTGGGGGTCGACAGCGAGGTGCAACTCGCGGGTGCGGCCGACATGAAAGTGCGGACGGTGCAGGGTCGTGTCGCGGGTGAGGCGATGACGCTCGAGAATCTGATGCGGATCTTGTCGGTGCACCATGAGTGAGAAGCGAGGGTTGAGGCAGCGGGCATTCCACACGGTGTTTCATCTCATCGACCCGTCGTGGACGGGCGACCCCGCGTCGTACTACGAAGATCGAAGACTTCTCATCCGCCGATTGCACTACTCTGCGCGCGTCGCGCCCATGGCATTCCTCGTCGCGGCATTCTCACTGAGCTTGGTCGTCGCTTTTATGCCTGTCGAAACCGGTTGGTTCCGGTGGACTTGGATGGCTTTGGTACTTGGATCCAATATCTCGCTCGCCGTGTTCTGGTTCACGAGACTCAAAAAACGCGAGGCCGAGCGGGAGATCACGGATCTTGTCGTCGTGGCGATTCAGGTAGTCACATGGGCGGCGTTGCTGGCTTGGGCCGCTTTTGTTCTCTTTCCAATTCTCGGAGCGGCCCAAGAGCTGACGCTGACGGCAATTTTGTTGGGAGGCGTGGTAGTTGGGATCATTCCGGTAGTGATGTTCCGGGGTTTGACGACTGTGTGGATCGTGATTGTCGGCGGTGGTCTGGCGTGGGGATTCTGGACTGAACCAGGTTCGGAGCGTTGGGTACTACTAGGATTGCTCGGTCTCTATCTCGTGTCGCTCCAATGCGGAACATTGGTGTTGGCAAACGTTTTCGAGCGTCGCCTCCGCGCAGAACTCAACGCGGAGGATCAGCGCGATCTTGTCGAACTGCTACTCAACGATCTCGAAGACGGTGCGCAGGACTGGCTGTGGGAAACCGACGACAAGGGTATCGCGGTGGCTGTGTCCCATCGTTTTGCGGAGAGTCTGGGATTGCCGGCCGCCGAGATCAGTGGACGGGCTATGAGCGAGATTCTGAAGGGCGTCGGGGCCGACAGAACAGCGACCGGACGCATTGCGCTCGACACACTTGTCGAGCGCCTCGACAACGGTGACGCATTCCGTGACATCGAATTGGACGTGTGGATCGGCGGTCGACCTCGACGGTGGTCGATGTCCGGGCATCGTAGGAGTGACAGCCTTTCCGACGGCGGTTGGCGCGGCGTCGGCTCCGACATCACGCGCGTTCATCAGCAGCGGGAGTACATTCGCGAACTTGCCGAGGTGGATTCGCTCACCGGACTTCAGAATCGGTACACGTTCACGGCGCGGTTGTCGAAGATGATCGCCGACGGAGACGATGTCTGGCTGGCCATGCTCGACCTCGACAATTTCAAGTCGATCAACGACCGCTGGGGGCACCGCGTCGGCGATAACGTGCTGGTCGATGTGGCGGCGCGGCTGAACGCCGTGCTGCGCCTGACGGAAATCTGTGCTCGACTCGGTGGGGACGAATTTGCCGTGGCTTTCAGCGGGATCGACGACGAGCAG
Source organism: Rhodococcus sp. AD45-ID (assembly GCF_003023755.1). Classification (NCBI taxonomy): domain Bacteria; kingdom Bacillati; phylum Actinomycetota; class Actinomycetes; order Mycobacteriales; family Nocardiaceae; genus Rhodococcus; species Rhodococcus sp. AD45-ID. Next base: position 978,066 of record NZ_PYHL01000003.1, read on the forward strand.
GAAGTCAAGGAGCGGTTCCAGTCGATCGTCGATGCGATCGATGTTCCATTCGACCTCGCCGGCAACTCGATTCGGGTTCGGGGAAGTCTTGGATACGGTTCACTTCCGAATGATGCGGCAAACCTCGACGATTTGGTCGTTGTCGCGGACCTCGCGCTTTATCACGCGAAGGTGAGTGGTCGGAATCAGATTCGACGGTTCGACTCGACTCTGCGTGAGCGCGCTACCGGTAGGGCCAGGGCACTCCTGGATCTTCGAATGGCGGTGCAGAACAGCGAGTTCGAACTTGCCTACCAACCGCAGGTGTCGGCAGCTACTGGAGCCGTCGTGGGATTCGAGGCGTTATTGAGGTGGAACCACCCCGTCTCGGGTGTGGTTTCACCGGCTGACTTCATCTCGGTCGCGGAGGAAACAGGGCTTATCGTTCCTATCGGGGCAGAGGTCTTGCGCACCGCATCCGCGCTGGCGACGACGTGGCCCGACCACGTGCGTATTGCAGTGAATGTTTCTCAGGTGCAGTTGCGTTCCGTGGGGTACGTCGAATCCGTTCGCGAAGTTCTTCGCGAAACAGGCTTGGCTGCGGAGCGACTGGAGATCGAGGTGACCGAGTCGCTGGTCATCGACGACTCGGATCGAGAAGTCCTGCTACGGATCGCGGAGTTGGGTGTTGCCATTGCCATGGACGATTTCGGCACCGGGTACTCCTCGGTCGCGAGCCTGTCCTTGCTGCCGGTGGACAGATTGAAGATCGACCGAGCTTTTGTGAGCCAACTGGACGCGGATCCAACGGAGTCGAGAACCGCGGTATTTCGCGCCATTGTCGACATTGCCGAGTCGATGGGCTTGGAAACGGTTGCCGAGGGCGTCGAAACCGATCGTCAGCGAGCCGTGGTGACCGAGTGTGGCTGCCGCGTCGTTCAGGGCTATCTGGAAGGTCGCCCGATGCCGGCGGCAGACGTCGACGCGTTCATCGAGTCTCGCCGGAATTACAGATTGCCTTCTGCCGCTGAGTGAGAACGCGCGCCGCGTTTGGTTTCTCTTTGTGTGATGGTGCATTGCGGAGCGGCCTCATCTCGAGTTGCCGAGCGAGAACAGTGACGGAGTGATGTGTGGTGAGCGATTCGGCGTTTGTCCCGGGGCCGATGTTGGTGGGCAAGAAGGCGGTGGTGACGGGTGGCGCGCACGCCATCGGAGCCGCAATCGCACGGGCCTATGCGAGTCATGGCGCCCAGGTGCTTGTTGTCGACGTCGACACCGAGCCTGTCGCGGACATCGAATTCGATTCCACAGCAGGTGGTTCGGTTGCAAGTTTGTCCTACGACGTCCGCAAGGCCGAAATTCCGCAGGAGCTGATCGACTTCGCACCGGACATTCTGGTGAACAACGTCGGCCACTTTCTGGCACCGCCGCAAACCTTTTCAGCCACGACGCCGGCGTTCTGGTCGGACATGGGCAATATCAACTTCGACCAGGTTCTGCGCCTGACACATGCGCTGCTTCCCGGCATGATCGAACGCGGCGCAGGCGGATCGATCCTGAATCTGACCACGGTGGAAGCGCATCGGGCAATCCCGGGACACACCGTGTACTCGGCGTACAAGGCCGCGCTGACGCAGTTCACCAGAAGCCTCGGCGTCGAGATCGGTAGAACAGGCGTGCGCGTCAACGCAATTGCGCCCGATCTCATCGAGTCCGTGCAGGTGCCGTACCGGTCGATCGTGGCCGCCGACGACTGGGCCAAGTGGCCGCAGTGGGCACCGTTGGGTGGTCCGGGGCAACCAGTGGATATCGCCGGGCCGGCACTGTTTCTTGCATCAGACCTGGCAAGGTACATCACCGGCACCGTCATCCATGTCGACGGTGGCTCCCACGCCGCGGGCGGTTGGTTCCCCACCGAAGAGGGTGGTTGGACCAACCGCCCCCGAAAGGCTTGACCCATGACAACTTTGAGTCTCAACGTTCCGAACTTCGGCACTACGTTGGCAGCGGATTCCTACGGGAAACTGGTTCAGGTCTGTCAAAGCGCGGAGTCAGCCGGGTTCGATCGAGTCCTGGTCACCGATCACGTCGTGATGGGTTCGGACAACTCCGCATACACATGGTCGGCGTTTCCCACCGAGCCGGACGCGAATTGGCTCGAACCCTTGAGCGTGCTGGCTTTTGTTGCCGGACAGACCACAACGATTCGACTGGGCACTGGCATCGTGATCGCGGCGTTGCGCGGGGGAGCCGTGCTGGCCAAGACCGCGGCGACCATCGACCTTCTCTCGCGGGGACGCTTGGATCTCGGAGTCGGAACCGGTTGGCAGGAACGTGAATACGATGCTGCGGGAATCGATTTCGGCAAGCGCGGCCCGCTTCTCGACGACGCATTGGCGATCTGCCGGGCACTGTGGACTTCGGCACCGGCAAGCATCGACACACCCCGCCTGAAGTTCGACGACGTGTACTGCGCGCCTCGGCCGGCCACTGGAATCCCGATCTGGGTGTCCGGTTCGTTGTCGAAGGCCGTCGTGCGACGTGTCGCAACCTGGGGTGACGGGTGGATTCCGATCATGGGCGCAACCAACGACGACCTTCGAGAGGGCGGAGCGCTCATCCGTAAGGCGATGGCTGATCTCGGACGGGATGCGTCGACCCTGGACATTCGTGGACGTTTGACGATTGCCAGGGCGTCGGACGGATCGATCGATCTACGTGCAACGATGCTCGGGGCCGAAGAACTTGTCGACGCCGGCGCGACCGATGTATTGGTGGCTCTCGGAGCTCTCGATCCGAACCCGGACGAGGCAATGGCTGTCTTCGGGGAACTGGCGTCGGCCTTCAAAACCGCAACCGGTTAGGGTCTAACGAACGCTAGAAAGACACGCTGGTCAAGACCGAGGAGACGCATACATGACCGAGAACACCGCCACCCTGTCGAGCCTCGAATCGCTCCTCGACTCCCGAATCAGTTGCCGGGCCTATGAGGATCGTCAGGTTCCTCGTGATGTCATCAACGAGATCCTGCGGCTCGCGCAGAAGACACCGTCGTGGTGCAACACCCAACCGTGGCAGGTGGCAATCACCGAAGGCGAGGGCACCGAAAAGTTTCGGGCCGGTCTAGGCGCTTATGTCATGGCCAATCCGCAGGAATCCGATTTCGAGTTCCCGCGCGAGTATCAAGGTGTCTACAAGTCGCGCCGGTTCGATTGCGCGATGGCACTGTACTCGAGCGTCGGAATCGAACACGGTGACCGCGCCGGGTCCGGAGCTCAGACCATGAAGAACTTCGAGCTCTTCGGCGCTCCGCACGTCGCAATCATCACCACGGACGAGGCTTTGGGGACCTACGGGGCCGTCGACTGTGGGCTTTACGTCAACAGCTTTCTCCTCGCTGCTCAAAGCCTTGGCGTCGCGACGATCCCGCAGGCAGCGCTTGCCGGTTGCTCCAAGTTCATCCACGAGCACTTCGGCATCGACGACACCCGCAAGGTCGTGTGCGCGATCTCCTTCGGATACGCGGACACGGAACACCCCGTGAACGGGTTCCGCACATCCCGCGAGGACGTCGACAACGTCGTGCAGTGGATGTCGAACTGATCACCTGCTCGGAGCGGGATTGAGTGTTGGGCAGGCGGACCTGAGAGACTGGTCCGCATGTCCGACACCCCCGAAATGTTCGATCGACTCCGCCGCTTTCCCGACATCGAGGCACCCAATCTATTTGCTGTCGATGCGGCTGATCGGCTGATCCTCGACGAGGCAGCTGACGCACTTGCGGCGGCGCCGTCGGGATCGGTAGTTGTTGTCGGCGATCACTACGGAGCGTTGACGGCCGGAGCGGTTCTCGAGCACGGCCGGTCCGAGGTGCGTGTCTACCAGGACCCGCTCACCGGCGAACTGGCGTTGGCGAACAATGCCCGCGAACTCGGATTCACCGAGCGCTATACGTCGCACGGACTCTGCGAAGAGTTGCTGCGCGGCGCTCGCGTTGTCCTCATGCAGTTGCCGCGCAGCCTCGCCGAGCTGGGGGAGATCAGCCAGCTGATCGCGCTCCATGCCGATCCGGAGGTACGCGTCTTCGCAGGCGGGCGCGACAAGCACATCACCCCGGCCATGAACAAGGTTCTCGCAGAGTCCTTTTCGGCGGTAAGCGCGTCGCGAGGCCGGCAGAAGTCCCGGGTTCTGCGGGCTGCTGAGCCGAAGGCCGACGTCGCCGTCACGTTCCCGATGACCGAGTGGCTCGACGAATTCGGTCTCGACGTGGTTGCACACGGAGCGGTGTTTGCCGGTGCGAGCCTCGACATCGGAACCCGGTTGTTGCTCGAAAATCTAGGCAAGATCGACATCACGCCCCGCGACGTCGTAGACCTGGGCTGTGGCAGTGGCATTCTGGCGACAGCGATCGCGCTGAAGTTCGCAGACGCGCAGGTCGTTGCCACGGACCAGTCGTCGGCGGCGGTGGCGTCGGCGATCGCCACGGCGTCGGCCAACGGCGTCGGAGATCGAGTTCGCGGCCTGCGGGACGACGCCATGAGCACTCTGCCCGACGCCAGTGTCGACCTGGTCCTCCTGAACCCGCCGTTCCACGTCGGTGCCGCCGTTCATACCGGTGGTGCACTCAAGCTGTTCGAGGCAGCAGGTCGGGTACTGCGTCCGGGCGGGCAGCTATGGACCGTGCACAACGCCCACCTGGGATACCGGGAACCGTTGAAAGCAGCAGTCGGTGAGAGTCAAGCGATGGCGAAGAACGCGAAGTTCATCGTCATGCGATCGATCAAAGCGTCCTAGTATCGGGAACTGTTGACCCACCGGAAACCTGCCGGGAACTACGGCGAACGCTCCGACGTTGTAAATTACGAGTGCTTTACTTTTAGTGAGTACACGGACCGGTCGGAAACTCGGATCCGTTCGGCGAACCCGCGACGCACCCGTCGCAGGTCACCACGATGAAGGGATGATCACGGTGCGCACCACCAGCAACCCGGTGTTCCGCAATCTGCCCAAGCAAGAGGGCAACGGATACGCCTCGTTCGGATCTGCGACGGCGGGCGCCTCGCAGGTCACCCAGCAGTTCGGCCAGCCGCAGTACGCTCCGGCCGAGCCGTACCAGACCGGCCCCACCTCGCGGGCTATGACAATCGACGATGTTGTCACCAAGACGGGCATGACGCTCGGTGTGCTTGCGTTGACCGCGCTGGTCTCGTACTTCCTCGTGAACAACGACCCGAGTCTCGCATCGCCGTTTGTGATCGTCGGCGGTCTGGTCGGACTTGTCCTGGTTCTCGTTGCGACTTTCGGTCGCAAGATGGACAACCCGGCCATCGTGCTGGCTTATGCCGCGTTCGAGGGCCTCTTCCTGGGGGCTCTGTCATTCATGTTCACTGCCCCGATCGAAGCGGCTGGCGGTGTGTCGGCCTCGGTGCTGATCTCACAGGCAGTTCTCGGCACGTTCGGCGTGTTCTTCGGCATGCTTGTGGTCTACAAGACCGGCGCCATTCGTGTGACGCCGCGACTGACCCGCATGATCATCGGTGCCTTGATCGGCGTCGTGGTTCTGGCTCTGGGTAACCTCGTCGCCAGCTTCTTTATCGACGGCGGACTCGGCCTGCGTGACGGTGGACCAATCGCCATTATCTTCAGCCTGGTCTGCATCGGTCTCGCAGCCTTCAGCTTCCTGCTCGACTTCGATGCCGCTGATCAGCTGATCCGCGCTCAGGCTCCGGAGAAGGCAGCGTGGGGCGTCGCCCTCGGCCTCACCGTCACCTTGGTCTGGCTGTACGTCGAGATCCTGCGCCTGCTGAGCTACTTCAGTCGCGACTGACAACTCGCAGTAACAAGAATGGCCTCCGCGATGCGGGGGCCATTTCTTTTGTCATAGTGCGTTCTGTCGACGCCTGCTCGCGAAGAACCACGCCGCAGGCCCGACGATCGGCAGGATGACGGAGAGGGCAGACCATCCGATTTTTGCGACCGGATCGGCATCGGACCTCACGATGGACACCACCGCAGTCACCGTGAGAACGATCCACAACAGCATGAACACAGACCAAGCGATGTCGAAACCGATCGGCACCGTCGGATTGTGAGTCTCTTCATTCACGTCGTGCTCCTCCATTCCCGCTCCCGTCCCCCGTAGACGAGTCCAGGGAGGCACTGGCATTAACCGTATAGACAGGGTCTCCCTCCTTCGGACAAACCGAGTTTGACTGTGTGTCATGTCTGAAAAGAAGGTGTGGTTCATTACCGGCGCTGGTCGAGGAATGGGTGTCGACATCGCCCAAGCCGCGCTCGCCGCCGGACATTCGGTCGTCGCGACGGGACGAAACGCGGACCGGGTCGAGAAGGCTATCGGTGCACATGAGGAGCTACTCGCCGTTGCTCTCGATATCACCTCAACCGAAGCGGCGCAGGCGGCAGCTGCGACTGCAGTCGAACGATTCGGTCGAATCGACGTGTTGGTCAACAACGCCGGAAACTTCTACGCCGGTTACTTCGAGAACATCAGTCCTGAACAGTTCCGGGCGCAGATGGAAACCAATTTTTTCGGCCCGCTCAACGTGACTCGTGCTGTCCTCCCCGTCATGCGGCGCCAGCGCAGAGGTCAGGTCATCACCATCACGTCCACTGCCGGTCTGATCGGTCAGGAGTTCTGTGCCGCCTACGCCGCATCGAAGTTCGCTCTGGAAGGGTGGATGGAGTCTCTGCGCTTCGATCTCGAGCCGTACGGCATCAGCACGATGGCTGTGGAGCCCGGGTTCTTCCGGACGGAACTGTTGGTCGAAGGCTCGTCCACGATCTGGCCGGAGCTCGAGATCGAGGACTACGCGGAACGTACTGCTCAGACGATCGAGGCGTGGAAGATCATGAACGGACAGCAGGGAGGCGACCCCAAGAAGCTCGCCCGAGCTCTCGTTACTCTTTCCGACTCGGAGACATTGCCGCTGCGATTCGTCGCCGGCACTGACGCAATAAGCGGAGTCGAGCAGAATCTCGTCGTCATTTCGGGCCAGATCGATGCGAACCGTGGCCTTTCGGAATCTCTGTCCTACGACTCCTGACAACTTCTTTTGTCGGTGCGACCGGGTTACGGTGCTTGGGATACCTAGCAGTTGCTTGGTTCCTCTACCTGAAGGGCGTGCGTATATCCATGTCGACACCTGTACTCGTCTCGGACAACGGATCTGTACGGACAGTGACGTTCAACAAACCGGAGCGACTCAACGCTTTTGATGCCGCAGGCTTCCGGGCTCTGACCAAAGCGCTCGACGACGCGGCCGCAGATTCAAGAGTCGCGGTGGTGGTGATCGAGGGTGCGGGCAAGGCATTTTCGAGCGGAGTGGACCTGCGCGCGCTCTCCGCACCTGGGGCGGACACCGCTGATTTCGGACACGCATTTGCTCCTTTGATCGTGGCGCTGGTGGAGTTCCCGAAGCCGCTCGTCGCTGCCGTGCACGGCGCCGCTGTCGGCATCGGTCTGACGATGCTGCTCTTCTGCGACGTCGTCTACGTTGCCGACGACGCTCGGTTGCGTGCTCCGTTCACATCACTCGGAACAGTGCCCGAAGCGGCAAGTAGTTGGATGCTGCCCAAGGTGATCGGCGCGCAACGCGCGTCCGAACTTCTGTTGACGGCTAGGTGGCTCAGTGGAGTAGAAGCAGCCGAGATCGGCATTGCGGTCGCGGCAGTTCCGGCTGATCAGCTACATCCCCGAGCGATGGAGGCTGCGTCGCAGATCGCCGGCAATGTCGGGCCCGCAGTCCTGGCCGCGAAAAAGCTACTGCGCCAAGGATGGTCAGAGGAAGCCCGAGCGGCGGTCCAACGCGAAGACGATGCCGCGCGCGAGCTGATCCGCGAGTTGGGAAGTTTTGCTCAGAAATTCACGACTACCTGAAAACGGCCGCCCGGCAGAAGCCGGGCGGCCGTTTTCGACGTGCTCAGTAGATCAGCTGAGGCGCTCGATCACCATTGCCATGCCCTGTCCGCCGCCGACACACATGGTCTCGACGCCGAAGGTCTTGTCCTGCTCGCGCAGGTTGTTGATCAGGGTGTTGGTGATACGTGCACCGGTCATACCGAAGGGGTGGCCGAGTGCGAGTGCACCGCCGGAGATGTTGAGCTTGTCCTCGTCGATGCCGAGCTCACGAGCAGATCCGATGACCTGGACCGCAAATGCCTCGTTGATCTCGAACAGGTCGATGTCGGAAATCGACTTGCCCGCGAACTTCAGAGCGTTCTTGACGGCCTGGATCGGGCCGAGGCCCATGATCTCGGGGGACAGACCCGAGACGCCGGTGGAGACGATGCGGGCGAGGGGCGTCAGGCCCAGCGCCTTGGCCTTGGTGTCGGACATGATCACCAGAGCGGCAGCGCCGTCGTTGAGCGGGCAGGCGTTGCCTGCGGTGACGGTGCCGTCGGGACGGAAGACGGGCTTGAGGCCGCTGATGCCTTCGTAGGTGGTGCCGGCGCGCGGGCCGTCATCCTTGGAGACGACGGTGCCGTCGGCGAGGGTGACCGGGGTGATCTCACGCTCGAAGAAGCCACGGTTGATGGCTTCCTCTGCGCGGTTCTGGCTGCGAACAGCGAAGCGGTCCTGATCTTCGCGGCTGATGCCGGTAGCGGAGGCAACGTTCTCTGCCGTCTGGCCCATGCCCAGGTAGACGTCGGGGAGCAGGCCCTCTTCGCGAGGATCGGTCCAGGCGACTCCACCTTCGGCGAGCTTGGCGCTACGCGCCTGCGCTGCGTCGAAGAGCGGGTTCTTGGTGTTCGGCAGGCCGTCTGCGTTGCCCGTGACAAAGCTGGAGACGGACTCGACGCCGGCGGAGATGAAGACGTCACCCTCGCCTGCGCGGATGGCGTGCAGTGCCATACGGGTGGTCTGCAGCGACGAGGAGCAGTAACGGTTGACCGTCACGCCGGGGAGGAAGTCGTAGCCCAGCTGAACTGCGACGACGCGGGCGATGTTGAAGCCCGACTGTCCGGCAGGCTGACCGCAACCCATGATGAGGTCGTCGATCTCGGTGGGGTCGAGCTCGGGGATCTTCGCCAGCGCGGCTGCAACCATCTGGGTGGCGAGGTCATCGGGGCGGATGTCCTTGAGTGAACCCTTCATTGCGCGGCCGATGGGCGACCGTACTGCTGAGACGATTACTGCCTCGGGCATGAAAACTCCTTTTGTGTACTGCGTGGTCGGCGCAGACGACTGCGCGACGAGCAGGGCAAGATGAATGCAGCTTCGACTGCCAATTTACGTTGCCGACCCGAAAACAGGGGCACGGAGTCTCACTCAGTCGTCGCCAAGCTCCTGTACTGCGGGTTTCGGGTGGCCGATCCACCCAACGCGGTGCAGAGCAGTGGATACGCGGGCAGCCATCGTCTGTGCCTGTGCGGCGTCCGAGATCTGGGGGAGATCGGGGAGTGGTCCGCCAGTCCATTCGCCTAACGCCGCAGCGAGCACCGGCACGATCTGGCGGGCCGCGAGCTCGTAGCCGGCCGCCGACGGGTGGAACCGATCAGCCGAGAACATCGTGTCAGGCGAAGCGAGGAATTCTTTTGCGAGCAGATCGGCCAGCGGAACAGGATGCCCACCCGCAGCTCTTGTCGCCGACGCCTGCGCTGCCGCCAAACGATGTCCCCACTCGCGTACGACGGTTCGCAGCGGTTGTGGGATCGCGGTGACCACCCCCAGATCGGGACACGTGCCGACCACGACGACGGCGCCGCTCTCACGCAAGCGCCGTACTGCGTCACCGAGACGCCTGGCCGATGCTCGAATAGCGTTCTTGGCAGTCACGTCGTTTGCGCCGATCAGGATCACCGCCGCGTCCGGCGCCGCCCCGGCAATGAACATGGCGTCGACCTGGCCACTCAAACCGCGCGACGTGGCGCCGCCGATAGCCTTGGTACTCAGGCGGATTCGCTTCCCGGTCTCCTCCGAGAGGAGTTTTGCGATCCGCACCCCCGGTACCTCGTCCGCCGTCACGGCGCCAACACCAGCGGCTGACGAATCGCCGAAAATCATCAGATGGAGGTCGAACGGAACGCCGCGCCACCACCGCTCCGGTGCGTCGATGCCCGGCGAATACACACCGTCCGCTTCGGGTGGTTTGGAGACATTGCGTCCGATCAAGCCGCGTGCGGCACCGGCCTGCGACATCAGGTACTGGTACGCCAACCACGTCGCCGTGCCGGCGCTCGACCCGGCCACCACTGTGGCCACCGACGCTTTCACTCCGGTCCGACTCACAGTGGTCAATCTAGCCGGATCGCCGCACCTTCGCCCGACGTCTACGCGCAGCGATTCGCCGGATCTGGGAACATGGAGCGATGCGCATCGCGGAACACGTCGTAGACCTCATCGGCAACACCCCACTCGTCAAACTCACGTCCGTCACGGGCGAGAACTACGGCACTGTGGCAGCCAAGGTCGAATACCTCAACCCGGGCGGTAGCTCCAAGGACCGTATCGCCGTCAAGATGATCGACGCGGCGGAGGCCTCCGGAGAATTGAAGCCGGGCGGCACCATCGTCGAACCGACGTCAGGCAACACCGGAATCGGTTTGGCGCTCGTCGCTCAGAAACGCGGATACAAGTGCGTGTTCGTCTGCCCCGACAAGGTCAGCGAAGACAAGCGAAACGTTCTGCGTGCTTACGGAGCCGAGGTAGTCGTCTGCCCCACAGCCGTCGCACCCGAGCACCCCAACAGTTACTACAGCGTCTCCGATCGGCTCACCCGTGAGATCCCGGGTGCCTGGAAGCCCAACCAGTACTCCAACCCGGGCGGACCGGCAAGCCACTACGAGACCACCGGCCCCGAGATCTGGGCAGACACCGACGGCAAGATCACGCACTTCGTCGCCGGCGTCGGCACCGGTGGAACCATCACCGGCACCGGCCGCTACCTCAAGGAGGTGTCGGGCGGCAAGGTCAAGGTTGTCGGCGTCGACCCCGAAGGTTCCGTCTACTCCGGCGGCACGGGTCGTCCGTACCTGGTCGAAGGTGTCGGCGAAGATTTCTGGCCCACGGCTTACGATCCGTCCATTCCGGACGAGATCATCGCCGTGTCGGATGCGGACTCCTTCGAGATGACGCGTCGTCTGGCCCGTGAAGAAGGCCTGCTGGTCGGTGGATCGTGCGGCATGGCTGTCGTCGCGGCACTCGAGGTCGCCAAGCGCGAAGGCCCCGACGCACTTGTTGTCGTACTCCTTCCCGACGGTGGCCGCGGCTACCTGTCCAAGATCTTCAACGATCAGTGGATGGCGTCGTACGGTTTCCTGCGGACTCCGCTCGACGGCAAGGCAAACGTCCCCACCGTGGGCGACGTGCTGCGCGGAAAGTCGGGCGAACTGCCCGATCTCGTGCACACGCACCCGTCGGAAACCTTGCGTGACGCCATCGAGATCCTGCGTGAATACGGTGTGTCACAGATGCCGGTGGTTGGTGCCGAACCGCCCGTCATGGCAGGTGAGGTGGCCGGCAGTGTCACCGAACGTGATCTGCTCAGCGCAGTCTTCGAAGGCCGTGCGCAACTTGCCGATTCGGTCGAAAAGCACATGAGTGCGCCGTTCCCGCTCATCGGATCGGGCGAGCCGGTCTCGGCCGCGACCAAGGCACTCGGCGATACTGACGCCCTCATGGTCGTAGACGACGGTAAGCCCGTCGGTGTCATCACCCGCCACGACCTTTTGGGATTCCTCAGCGCCGGATCCTGAGACATCCGAGTTTGTCCCCCGGAAGGTAGGGTCAGCGCCCATGGGGGACAAACTCGTCGGATATATCGGTGTTCTTGCGGCAGTACTGGTGACAACGGCCTGTAGTTCGACGGTTGCCGGCACTCCGCAAGCAGCATCGGGGGCAAAGGTAGCGGTGTCGACTAGCGCCCCGTCTGGGAAGTCGACTACCGCCGAAACGGCGCCGACGACGGTTAGGCCGACGGCATCGCTCGCTCCGGCCTTCTCAGGCTCGGTGAAATGCTCGACCCTCATGCCGGCAGTCCGTGACATCGTCGAACCGTACGGCGCCCCCAACGACATGCCGAACGGGTGCATCTGGATGGACGGCGGCAGGTCCATCGCCATCACGTCCTTTACGATGACCAACTCGCAGAGTACGCGCGAGACGATGGCAAAAAGTGGATACGACCTGCAGGACCCGCGACTGAGAAGTTTGGGTGCGGTTGCCAAAGGTGGTCTGACGATCACTGTTCTCTCTCCCGAACACATGACCATGGTGATGTACAGCCCCGACCTCGCCGAGACCGCCGCGTTGGATGCGGCAATCAGAGTCGTGGAGTTGGTCGAGAACTGACACAGCCGCCCTGCATCGGCGAGGTGGCTACTAGTCTGGTGGGCATGAGCGAGCAACGCAGCAAGGCCGACAACATCAGCTGGCAGGGTTTCTCCACGAAAGCGGTACACGCGGGCTACGAGCCCGATCCGCTGACCGGTGCCGTCAACGTTCCGATCTACGCGAGTTCCACCTTCGCGCAAGACGGTGTGGGTGGGATGCGCAGTGGATTCGAGTACGCGCGCACGGGCAATCCCACTCGTCGACCGCTCGAAGCGAACCTGGCGGCACTCGAATCAGGTAGCTACGGTCGGGCTTTCAGCTCGGGCATGGCTGCCACTGACTGCCTCCTCCGATCCGTTCTGCGCCCGGGTGACCACCTCGTCATCCCAGACGACGCTTACGGCGGAACCTTCCGACTCATCGACAAGGTCTTCACGCAGTGGGGCATCGAGTACACCCCGGCTCCGGTCTCGGACGTCGACGCGGTACGCGCAGCGATGCGACCCAACACCAAGCTGGTGTGGGTGGAAACACCCACGAACCCACTGCTCAACATCGGTGACATCGAACTCCTGGCCGAGGTTGCGCACGAGGGCAATGCAAAGATCGTGGTGGACAACACCTTTGCCTCGCCCTACTTGCAGCAGCCCCTGCAGTTGGGCGCCGACATCGCTCTGCATTCCACTACCAAGTACATCGGTGGACACTCCGATGTGGTCGGTGGCGCACTGGTCTGCGACGACGAAGAGCTCGACCACGCTTTCGCGTTCCTGCAGAACGGTTCCGGCGGCGTTCCCGGTCCGTTCGACGCCTTCCTCACGCTGCGCGGCATCAAGACATTGGCATTGCGGATGGAGCGTCACAGCGACAACGCCGAAAAGGTTGTCGAACTGCTCGACGGGCACCCCGCCGTCGCGAGCGTCATCTACCCGGGTCTCGCCTCGCATCCGTCGCACAAGGTTGCGGCCAAGCAGATGCGGCGATTCGGCGGCATGATCTCCGTGCGGCTCAAGGGTGGCAAGGCTGCTGCTCTCGACTTGTGCTCACGTACCGAAATCTTCACGCTCGCAGAATCTCTCGGCGGCGTCGAATCGCTCATCGAGTTCCCGGGCGCTATGACCCACGCGTCGACGGCCGGTTCGGCGCTCGAAGTTCCCGACGACCTGGTCCGTCTGTCGGTTGGTATCGAAGATGCCTCCGACCTGGTCGGCGATATCGAGCAGGCGCTGGCGTAACTCTGTGCTGTGCGCCTTTGTCAACCGCGGGCGGTTGACAAAGGCGCACAGTGTCAGTCGTCCGGCCACCCCGCCAGGGTGGTGACCCGGAACTCCTGGTCGACCAGGCGGGCCGGGCGATCCAGCTTGTGCAGCCAATCGATGGCGGAGCCGCTCATTCCTACGGCTACCCGGCTCAGTGCTGCTGCCTCCGCACAGGATTCGGCTATCACCGATACCGTGCGCCACATCGATGTTGCCGTCGATTCCCGGGCAAGCGGCTTGACGGTGCTGGCCGTCGCGATGCCGCACCCCGAAGGAACGGCAACCTGACACGTGGGGTCACCCGGGAGATCTTGAACCTGAATCTGCCAGCCGCCTTCCGGCGACGGTCCGGCCACGGCTATGTCTCCGCCCAAGGCAACGAGAACCCCGCAGCCGAGAAGTTGGGCTGTGGTTGCGGCGCAATGGTCAGCCGAACTGGCGCGCGCAGTGGCGGATAGATCGAGGACAACGTCGGCCGGGCTGAACACCCGGTTGCTCTCGACGCGGATCTTCCACCAGGAGTGTGGATCTCGCGAGCCCCCCGTTGGGGTGAGTTTGCCGTCGGTGAGGCGCGCGATCGCGAGTGCGTCCGTGAGGAAATGCGCAAACATCGGCGTTATGGGGGCGCCGTCGACCTCGAGAGCCGGGCCGGATCCGAATGTGCGGATCTCGGAGTCTGCGCGATCGCGATTGGTGGCCGCGTCGGCAGCGCTCAGATAACCCCGCACGAGACTGGCTGCGGAGGCGAGGGCACCGGGATCGGTGACGACTACGCGTGCCTGGACGCCCCAGGTGAGCCATTCGGTTGCGGCGCGTGGTGCGTTCACGAACCGTTCGAGACGGCGTCCGGAACTCCGAACCCGCTGGCTACGACCAGCCGTGATGCGGCCGCATGCTTCGAGGTGGTGTCGGTGGAGATGGCCGTCGTGGTGGAACTGTCGGTGGGGTTGGAAACGAGGGATAAGCCACCACTTGCGATGGCGCCCGCAACAGCCGTCGCAGCAAGCGCGAGGTGAACGGGTCGGTATGCCGAGGTGCGAGCCCGAGTGGGCCGTGTCCGATCGTCGCTCATGTCCACAGCCTGCCCGCCGAACCTGAGAAAAGCCTTGGGGTATGTGGTCATTTGGGTAACGTCTGACGTGATAAATGAGACATTGGTTACAGGTTGGTGTGCCACCGGAGATATCGAATGCATGTTCGAAACCCTAGGCGGTGCCACCGACAGGTTCGGCCGGCTCGTGGATCGATCAGTTACCGGAGGTTTTTGATGGCAGTGAGTGTCCTGGCGATCACTGTGTCGATCGGTACTGCACTGGGGGTGATAGGAGCAACACTGGGGACGCCCGCAGAGGCGAATGCAGCTCCCGCCGCGGAAATCTCACTCGCGGCCTGGGGCGGGCCGGTGCGAGCACAAGAGAATCCGGAAGGGCTTGTGCCCTCGGTGCCGTCCAATTTCCCCGGTGCTGCTCTGGCACCGGTTGGCGCGGTCGCGGTATTCGCGCCGTGGGTCAAGAAAGCGGGCGCAATCTGCTCGGAGATCACGCCGGCTGTGGTGGCGTCGCTGTATTCGACTCGTAGCGGCTTTCAATACGGCCCCGGCGCAGAAGTGTCGGACGAGGGTGGGCGCGGACCTGGCCGATTCACCACAGCAGCGTGGACGGCGTACGGCAAGGACGGCGACGGCGACGGCAAGATGGACATCTTCGGTGTCGCAGACCCCGTGATGACGTCCGGCTACCGACTGTGTGAACTGGTGAAGCAGGCCCAGTCGTGGCAGCAATCAGGGGAGGTCCAGGGCGATACCGTCGAACTGGCGCTGGCAGCCTACGACGTCGGGCCCGAGGCAGTGCGGGCAGCGCACGGCGTTCCGCAGGATCAGACTGCGGCACCCTTCGTCGCGCAGGTCACGTCCTTGCAGGATTCCTTTGCCCTGATGCTTGCGCCGTTCAATTACAACAATCTTGCGGCCGCGGTAGGCGGTGTAGTCCAAGCCGGACTGAAATTCCTCGGACTGCCGTACGTGTGGGGCGGAGGAAACATCAACGGTCCGTCGATGGGCGGGTTCGACTGCTCGGGACTGACGTCGTACGCCATCCACGCCGCAACCGGGATCACTTTGCCACGCACGTCGGAAACCCAATGGGGTGTTGGCGTCGAGATTCCCCTCGATCAAGCGCAACCAGGTGATCTGCTGTTCGGAAACTGGCAGGCAGGCGGCCCCGGACACGTCGCGATCTACGTCGGAAACGGGCAGATGCTGCACGCGCCGACCTTCGGTGACGTAGTGAAAGTCGGTCCGATCTTCGCCGGTATGAAGGCGCGACGAGTGATCTAGGCAAGAAAAAACGTCGCCCGGACGAGTATGTCCGGGCGACGTTTGTTTCGTGTGTAACCGATCAGCTGTGGTACGGCTCCGCGCTAACGAGGGTGACCTTCATGGTGCCGCCGTTAGGCAGGTTGTACTCGCGAGTCTCGCCTTCCTTGGCCTCGAGAAGTGCGCTACCCAGCGGAGAGTTGGGGGAGTACACCTCGAGCTTGGCGTCACGCGCGCCCTCTTCGCGGGTTGCGATCAGGAAGGTCTCGGTGTCGCTCTCGTCGCCGTCGTAGTACACCTTCACTACCGAACCCGGGAGTGCAACACCGGACTGAGTGGGTGCTTCGCCGACCTTTGCGCTGTTGAGCAGATCCTGAAGCTGGCGGATACGAGCTTCCTGCTGCCCCTGATCTTCGCGTGCAGCGTGGTAGCCGCCGTTCTCCTTCAGATCGCCCTCTTCGCGACGCTCGTTGATCTCGGCGG
The DNA here is from genome assembly GCF_003023755.1 of Rhodococcus sp. AD45-ID. Classification (NCBI taxonomy): domain Bacteria; kingdom Bacillati; phylum Actinomycetota; class Actinomycetes; order Mycobacteriales; family Nocardiaceae; genus Rhodococcus; species Rhodococcus sp. AD45-ID. The sequence continues at coordinate 994,393 of NZ_PYHL01000003.1, forward strand.
CGATGATGGGGCGGTACGCGATGAGCTGGTCGAGTTCCTTCTTGAGCCTGTCATGTGATTCCTGCGTAAGCCAGGTCACCTGGGTCTCGGTCATCTCGATCACTCCCTAGTAGTCGGAGCCGGGGGCTCCCTCGACAGATCACTGCGACAGCAATGAACTCACCGCAACAGCACTGAACTCACTGCAACAGCAATAAACAACGGCTCGAACGCGCCTGGGCTAGGCGTGATCTTGCCGTCAGCGCTGCGCTCGACGCCAACCTGGCCGTCAATGCAGCAATACACGGTTCCACCCGGAACCGTGTACCAAGCAATTCTATCACGCAGGACTACCCGCCCTGTCGGAACTCAAACGTCGGGCAGGGCGGGTAGTAGGCGCAGTCAGTTTTTGGTCAGATACTCCGGGACGTCGAGGCTGCATCCGAAGACGTCGGCCATGCCTGGTGGGAGGGACGTTTTGATCTCGGTGTTGAACTCCAAGGTCTGGTACGTCGTAGCCGGAACGTAAACCTCGCGTCGACCGGTTTCGGATCCGCCCTTGGAGCGGGCGCGAACGATGCACACAGCTTCCTGGCTCGGATCGTCACGCGTGACGGTGAACCGGATCTTCATGGTCGAGTCGTCGGCGATGTCGTACGAGATCGTCTCGGTCGTGATCTCTTTCACCGAGAATTTGGTGTATCCGACGTAGGCGATACCGGTGCCCACAACGATGACGAGGGCGGTCAGAGCCCACACGATCCACTTCTTGGAACCGCCCGTGCGAGTCGCGCTCGGGTACCGATCTTGGGGAAGCGTATTACTCATCACTCTGCTCTCGAAGACTCGAGTTCGTGTTCTACGCAACCGCGGACTGGGGTCATGGCTGCATCAGGAACTCTCGGGTGGAACTATAGAGGACGCGCCCACTGGCGCTGCCGGTAGGTTTGACGGCAAGAGTTCGGAGCAGACGCCGGTAACGGCTACAGGTGAAGTTGAGGTGAACGAACACGTGAGCGGATTCCGGCTCATGGCCGTCCATGCCCATCCCGACGACGAGTCGAGCAAGGGTGCGGCCACCACCGCCCGTTATGCAGCCGAAGGCCATGAAGTGATGGTCCTGACGCTCACCGGGGGTGAACGTGGCGACATTCTCAACCCGGCCATGGATGTCCCCGGCGTCCGCGACCGCATCAGCGAGGTGCGCCAGGAAGAAATGGCGGAAGCTGCGCGGATTCTGGGCGTCAAGCACCGCTGGCTGGGCTTCGTCGACTCGGGCCTGCCCGAGGGTGATCCGTTGCCGCCGCTTCCGGAGGGCTGCTTTGCGCTGGTGCCGCTCGAGGAATCGACGCGCGCACTCGTCAAGGTGTTCCGCGAATTCCGTCCGCACGTCATCACGACGTACGACGAGAACGGTGGATACCCGCACCCCGACCACATTCGGTGCCACGAGGTGTCGATGGCTGCGTACGAAGCGGCTGCCGACCCGGAGTATCATCCCGAGGACGGCGAACCGTGGGAGATCAAGAAGGTCTATTACTCGCACGGCTTCATCCGTAAGCGTCTCGAACTCTTCCAGGAGGAGTACGAGCGCCGCGGCGAGCCGTTCCCCATGGCGGATTGGCTCAAGAAGTGGAAGACCGAGCGCGGTGACATGATGGTCCGGGTCACCACCCAGATCGCCTGCGGCGATTACTTCCCCCAGCGCGACGACGCTTTGCGTGCGCATGCGACGCAGATCGACCCCAATGGTTCGTTCTTTGCGGTGCCGCTCGATATTCAGCAGAAGATCTGGCCCACAGAAGAATTCGAACTCGCGAAGACGCGGGTTTCTACGTCCATCCCGGAAACCGACCTGTTCGCAGGTCTTGAAGAGGACGTCTGAAAGTGAATGCACTATCCGCCGAGTTGGTAATCGGCACAACACAATTGCTTGCACAGAGCCCGAGTAACCCCTCGGGCCCTGAGTTCGGCAAGTCGTCGCCGGTCGGACTGGTTGTCGTCTTGGCATTGTTCATCGGTGTGATCCTGTTGGTCGTGTCGATGAACCGTCAGCTCAAGAAGTTGCCGGAAACTTTCGAACCCGAACACCCGGAAGCCGATCAGCAGTTGGATGAAGGAACGGATCGTGGTGCGATCGCCACGCCGGAAACGGATGCCGGCGACGCATCAGCCGAGAAGACTCCCAAGCACGATTCCTGACGCGAGCGAGGTAGGGCACATGGACCCACGGATGAAGAACAATCTGGGTGGGTCCACCAGTCCCTACCTTCGTCAGCACGCCGACAATCCGGTCCACTGGCAGCAGTGGGGGCCGGAGGCCATGGAGTGGGCACACGAACGTAACGTGCCGATTCTGTTGTCGATCGGATACTCGGCGTGCCACTGGTGCCACGTGATGGCCCACGAATCGTTCGAGAACGGCGACATTGCGGCGGTCATGAACGACAACTTCGTCTGTGTGAAGGTGGACCGCGAAGAGCGGCCTGACATCGACGCCGTCTACATGAATGCCACGGTCGCGATGACCGGTCAGGGTGGCTGGCCGATGACGTGTTTCCTGACTCCTGACGGTTCGCCGTTCTACTGCGGCACGTACTACCCGCCGGCGCCGCGTGGTGGAATGCCTTCGTTCATACAGCTTCTCGAAGCGATTGCCGAGACATTTGCCAACCGTCGCGGCGAGGTCGACGATGCTGCGTCGTCGATCGTGACGGAGTTGGCGCGCGCGTCGGGTGGAATCCCGTACAGCGGTGCGCCGATCGATGCCGCGCTCCTCGACGCAGCGGGCCAAGCAGTATTGGCGGATGAGGACCTGCCCCGCGGCGGTTTCGGCGGCGCCCCGAAGTTTCCGCCGTCCGCGTTGCTCGAAGGACTGCTGCGGCAGTTCGAGCGGACCGGTTCGAACAATATTCTCGGTGGACTGCAGCGCACTGGTGAAGCCATGGCGCGCGGTGGCATCTACGACCAGTTGGGCGGCGGTTTCTCCCGTTACTCCGTCGACGCGGAGTGGGTGGTTCCGCATTTCGAGAAGATGCTCTACGACAATGCGTTGCTGCTCCGGTTCTACGCGCACTGGGCACGTCGGACGGGTTCCGAGTTGGCAGCCCGCATCACTGAGGAAACCGCAGGATTTATTCTCGGCGATCTGCGAACCGAAAACGGCTGCTTCGCTTCGGCTCTGGACGCGGACACCAACGGCGTCGAAGGATCGACCTATGTGTGGACGCCCAGCCAGCTGATCGATGCGCTCGGCGAGGACGACGGACGGTGGGCGGCAGAGTTGTTCCGCGTCACCGACGACGGAACCTTCGAAGATGGTGCATCGGTGTTGCAGTTGCTCAGCGATCCCGACGATTGGTCGCGCTGGCAGAAGGTTTCCGACGCACTGCGCGCAGTGCGAAAAGACCGTCCGCAGCCGGGCCGAGACGACAAAGTCGTGACCGCATGGAACGGGCTCAGCATCACCGCCTTGACGGAAGCCGGGCTTGCACTGAATCGACCCGAATGGATTGACGCTGCACGGGTGTGCGCGCACACCCTTCTCGGCCTGCATCTCGTTGACGGCAGATTGCGCCGCGCATCTCTCGGTGGCGTTGTCGGTGAGCCCGCCGGGGTCCTCGAGGACTACGCGGCCCTGGCCACCGGACTCCTCGCGCTGTACCAGGCAACCGGGGAATCGGAGTGGCTCGACACCGCCCGGCAGTTGCTCGACCTCACTCTCGATCATTTTGCCGACCCAGCCGAGCCCGGAAGTTGGTTCGACACAGCAGATTTTGCCGAAAGCTTGGTGACCCGACCCCGCGATCCGATGGACGGCGCAACACCGTCGGGAGCGTCAACTGTCACGGAGGCGCTGTTGACGGCGGCTGCGCTCACCGAACCCGAGCGTGCCTCCCTCTATGCCCAAGCCGTATCCGACTCACTTGCACGCGCAACGTTGCCGCTCGAGCGTGCTCCGCGCTCGGCCGGGCATTGGCTCGCGGTGGCGGAAGCATCGCTGCGCGGGCCGATCCAGGTAGCTGTTGTGGGTGACGGTGATCTGCTGGACGCGGCCCGTCGCCTCGCCCCCGGCGGCGCCGTGATCGTCGCAGGTGAGCCGGATTCCTCACCGCTGCTGGCAGATCGGCCTCTGGTCGACGGCGCTCAAGCGGCCTACGTCTGCCGAGGCTTCGTCTGTGACCGCCCGGTCACAGACGAAGCAGGCTTGGCGCTTGCGCTGGCGCACTGAGCGGGTCGCTCGCTGGCGCAGTAACCTGGTCAGGACTTGGCGTGCCGCTTTGCCAACATCCAGCGCGAGATCTTCATGTCGCGCGCCTTCCGCTCGATGGTCAGTAGATCCAGTGGTGCGCTGAACTTCTGAACTGCCATCGATTTGACGCTGCTGAACTCGCGCAGTCCGTCTGCCCCGTGGATGCGGCCGAATCCGGAATCACCGACACCGCCGAACGGGAGGGCGGCGATTCCGGCAAATCCGAGAACCGAATTGACGGTGACCACACCACATTCGAGTTTCTCGGCAATTGCCCGCCCCTTCGATGTGCTCTTCGTGAACACCGACGCGCCCAATCCGTACTTCGACGCGTTGGCGCGCTCGATGCCTTCGTTCATGTCGGCAACCTTGTTCACCACGACGCTCGGTCCGAACGTTTCCTCGGTGACCGCGGTGGAATCTTCCGGTACGTCGGTCAGGACGATCGGGTCGATGAACGGGCCGCGGAAGGACTCGAGGCCGCCGAGAACAGCTTTGGCTCCTCGGCCGAGCGCGTCTTCGATCTGACCTCGCACGATCGCCGTCTGCTTGCCCAGCGTCATGGGGCCGTAGGTCGAACCGGCGTGGGCATCGCGCAGCGCCGCAGTGAGTTTCGACAGGAAGGCGTCGTAGACCGGGGCGGCGACGTAGATGCGCTCGACACCGGCGCAGGTTTGTCCGGCGTTGCCGACCGCACCGAATGCCGCGAAGGCTACGGCGGCATCAAGGTTGGCGTCGGAATCCACCAGCATGGCGTCCTTGCCGCCGCACTCGGCAACCAGGGGAGTCAGGGTATCGGCGCAGGCAGCCATGACGCGTTTTGCGGTGGCCGTCGAGCCGGTGAACGCAATCTTGTTCACCCCGGACGAACACAGCAGTGCGCCGGTCTTGCCGTCGCCGGTAATCGTTTGGAGGACAGGATGTCCGGGTGCTGCGAGGTTCCACAGGCGGGCCAGTTCGACACCGACGCCTGGTGAGAGTTCGCTTGGCTTGAAGACGACGGCGTTGCCGGCGGCCAGTGCGTACCCGATCGACCCCATCGGTGTGTACAGCGGATAGTTCCACGGACCGATTACACCGACGACGCCCATCGGCCGATAGCCGACGGAGGCAGATTGGTTGGCGCTGATCAAGCCTGCACCGACGCGTCTGCGGCGCAACACCTTCTGTGCGTTGCGGGCGGCCCAGTCGAGATGTTCGACTGCCAACATCACTTCGAGTAGCGCGTCGTCGCTCGGCTTTCCGGTTTCCGTGGAGATGATCGACGCCATCGAATCCGCGTGGGAGGCAATGGCAGCCCGGAAGTCACCTAGGACTTTCTTTCGCCCTGCAAAACCGAGTTGATCCCACCACGCCGCTGCGGTGTGTGCTGCGGCCACGGCCTTGTCGACCGCCTGCTGATCGGCGACGGGGTACTGCGCGATCACGGTGTCATCGCGAGGGTCGAGGCTCGCGAAGGTGGGATCGCCTGACGTCGGATCTGTGGACGTGCTGTGTCGGCCGAGCTGTTCGGTCATATTTCTCAGATCCTCCAGGAGTCGACGCATCACATATATGTGATGTGATTTACTGTGCTGGTAGTCACAGTATGCGTCGGACGGAGCTCCGGCAAGCCTCCAGCCATTTCTCACCCGGGAGTTTTCGATGCACATGGATTTCACGCAGGAGCAGTCTGATTTTGCCAAGTCGGTGGCCGCGTTCTGCAAGAAGGAAAGCGGTACGCGCGAGCAGCGAGACCTGCTGACCGATCACGGAGCGCACAACCACAATCAGGCGTACTACGAGAAAATGGCGGAACTGGGATGGCTTGGACTGACCGTGCCGGAGGAGTACGGCGGATCGGCCGGCAGCACGGTTGACCTGTGCATCTTCCTCGAGGAAGCGGCCAAGGGGATGGCGCCGATCGGCGGACTCGGCCCGACGGTCATCACGGGGGCGGCATACGAGAAGTTCGGCAGTCCGGCGCAGAAGGAAGCGGTACTCGGCGGCATCGTCCGAGGGGCGTCGCAGTCGATCTCGATGTCGGAACCCGAGGCGGGCTCGGACGTCGGTAACTTGAGTTGCCGTGCCGAGAAGGTCGACGGTGGATGGCTGATCAACGGACAGAAGACGTGGTGCTCCAATGCGCACTTCGCCGAGAACATCCTGCTCGTCGCGCGTACGTCGAGAGGTGAGGGCAAGCACGAGGGCCTGACGATGTTCCACGTTCCGGCAGATATTTCCGGCCTGAAGATCAGCGGAATCGACACGATGGGCGGCAAGGAGGTCAACGACCTCTACTTCACCGACGTCCTGCTGCCTGACGACGCTGTGGTCGGCGAGGTCGGCAACGGCTGGCGTCAACTCATGGCGGGGCTCAATATCGAACGGCTCATCCTGGCGGCGATGATGCTCGGAACGGCGCAGCGGGCTTTCGATGACACCCTCGAATTCATCACCACCCGTAAGCAATTCGGGCGTCCTGTCGGTTCGTTCCAGGCGCTTCGGCACCGCGTCGCGGATCTGGCTACGGAGATCGAATGCGGCCGACTGCTGGTCTACAGCGTCGCCAGGATGGTCGACGCCAATCCGACGAAGATGTTCCCGCGCGAGGCGTCGATGGCAAAACTGAAGCTCACCGAAACCGCCAAGAAGGTTGCGCTCGAGGGCATGCAGATGATGGGCGGGTACGGTTACGCCACGGAATTCGACATGGAGCATCATGTGCGAAAGACTCTGGTGTCTTCCATTTATGGTGGTACCAACGAGATTCAGCGAGACATCATCGGCAAAACGTACGGACTGTGAGGATCGGTTGTGGCAACGTCTGCACGCACTCGGAGGGTGACGTCTGAGCTGAGGAGACGGCCACAGCTGTCCGAGGATGTGGCGAACCATGTTCGCAACCTCATCATGTCCGGGGAGGTTCGTCCGGGCGAGTTCGTTCGCCTCGACGAAACCGCAGCCGACCTCGGGGTCAGCGTCACGCCAGTTCGGGAGGCTCTGGTCGCGTTGCGCGGCGAGGGGATGGTCGAGTTGGTTCCCCACCGTGGCTATCTGGTATCGCCGCTCAGTCGCCAGGACATCGAAGACATCTTCTGGTTGCAGGGGCAGATTGCGGTCAAATTGGCGTTGCGGGCCGCTGACAAGATCACCGCTGACCAGCTTGCAGAGTTGGTCGAGCTCAATGCCGATCTACGGGCAGCGGTCGACGCGTCGGATGCGGCTGCGATCGAGCAGTGCGAATTCCAATTTCACCGCCTGATCAATCTTGCTGCGGGCGGGGCAAAATTGGCGTGGTTCCTGTTCGGTGCAATCCGCTACACCCCGGCGCGGCTGTACGCGACCGACGCGGGCTGGGGTGAGCTTGCGGTGTCGAGCCACGACAAGTTGATCGAGGCGTTCGAGAAACGAGACCTCGAGCAAGTGGACGCGCAGATGCGAGTTCAGTTCTCCGACGGTGCCGCTCGTCTGCTCGCCCACCTCGACAACATCGGCCTCTGGGACTGAGCTTCGAGTAGGGCCCTCAGGACGGCGGCATTGCCGGAGCGAGCAGGATCGCCGCACATTCGGCAACCAGTTCGTCTTCCGTGACGTCGATGTATCCGTCGAGCCATGCGCTCAGCGTTTGAGCGAGGCCGCCGACCAGGAAGGTTGCCGTCAGCGTCAGCTGGCCGCTGTCGCCGAGTCGGTAGAAGCTCTTGGCGTTGGCGGCGAGGAGACCGATGAATATCGTGGTCGACGCCCGGCGTTTCTCGACGAGGAGCGGGCTTGTGAGCGCGCTCGAGAAGAGTAGTCGCCCGCGCCTTGGGTCGCGGGCAACGGTGCGGACGATGTTGGCTATGGCCGCCACTGCCTTGTCTCGTTCGGCGTCGGCCGCGTCCACTGCTGCCTGGGTGGAGACGGCGATATCCGTGATGACCGTGTCGTACACCGCGGAGATCAGAGCGTCGCGGTCGGTGAAGCTCTCGTAGAAGTACCGGGCAGCTACACCAGCCTGTTTGCACACCCCACGCACTGTCAGTTCGGGTTCGGCTGATCCCATCAGTTCGAGCCCGGCTTCGATCAGCGTCTCGCGGCGCGCAGCGACGCGGAGGGCGCCGTCGACGCCACCGTACAAACGCGGTTGGTCATTCATGTAGACCATCTTGGCATCTCGAAGCTATTGACATCGTGAGGTTTCAGCGCTTCACTCATCTGAGAACACGCGTTCGCAGATATCCGACTCGAAGGGGTTAATGCCGTGACGGTGAGTAGAGATTCGATCGACATCGATGCTGAGGTCGAGAAGGCGATGTCCGGGTTGGGACTGTTGGCCGCCGGCGCAAACGTAATCATGCAACTTGCGCGCCCCGCGGTGGGTTACGGCGTGTACGAGAGCAAGGTCGAGACCGGCAGGTTGGACCGTCATCCGGTCAAGCGCACTCGCACAACGCTGACCTACCTGGCGGTGGCAAGCCTCGCCACCGAGGACGAGAAGAAGCAGTACCGGCGCGCAGTCAACGGAGCACACAAGTATGTCCGTTCGGACGAGAACAGTGCCGTCGAGTACAACGCGTTCGATCCCGAACTCCAGTTGTGGGTTGCTGCCTGCCTGTACCGCGGCTTCGAGGACGTCTACAAGGCACTGTACGGAGACCTCGACCCCGCAACCCAGGACGCCTTCTATCAGCGTAGTTCAAGTTTCGGCACCACCCTCCAGATGCGCCGCGACATGTGGCCGGTGGATCGAGACGCATTCGAGGTCTACTGGAACGAGAACCTGAACAAGGTCAGCATCGACGACACGATCCGTGAGCACCTGTACGGGATCGCGTCGGCTACTTTCACCCCGAAGTTGTTGCATCCCTTGGTCGGACCGCTCAATCGCTTTCTCGCGACGGGATTCCTGCCGCAATCCTTCCGGGACGAAATGCGCCTCCCGTGGTCCGAACGGAGGCAGCGCGGATTCGACCGATCGATGCGCGTCGCGGCGGCAGTCAATCGAGTTACCCCGAAGGTCATTCGCATGTTCCCGTACAACTTCTACCTGTGGGATGTGCGTCGCCGGATAGCCAAGGGGATTCCGTTGGTCTGACGGGACAGTCCACAGTTCAGACGAGGTTCTTGCTTCGCTTGATCCGGCGACGGAGGTCGCGCATCTGAATGGTGTTGCCTGCCTGCCGGATCGATCGAGGTATGAATCTGTTGACGAAGGACACGAAGATGAAGAGATGTTCGAAGCGTCGACGGTCGTCCTCGGTCCACTCGAGTCCGAGTTGGTCACGGTAGATCGGGGGAAGAAACCCGATTGTCAGAAATCGCAGCAGGTTTCGAAACACCAGGCGCAGTGGCCAGGCAATCATGCGTAAGTCGATCAGATCGTTCAGATACCGGCTGGTGCGTTCGTCGATGATCACACGTTCACAGCCGAGGTTCCAGTACCGTTCGAAATCCGCGCGCGTGGCCGGCCACATCTCTTCGGTAACCTGCAGAGTGGTTCCCAGAGTAGAGGCGGATTGGTAGAACGACTCCGCCTGTTCTTCGGACATCACACCGTGCAGCAACTGGTGACTGTCTTCGAATCCGATGAACAGGCAAGCCGCGACCCATAATTGGAGTTCACGGTTGAAGGCGTTGTACTTGACCGGGCTGTTTGCATCTGACCGTACGTGCCGGTGCACCGAGTTGACTGCTTCGCGGTACGCCAGACGCTCTTCCTCGTTACCCAGAATCGCGACAGTCAGATATTGCGTGGTGGTCCGCGCGCGTTTCCACGGATGTGCCGTCAGAGCACCTGACTCGACCTTGCTTTCCATGACGCCGTACGCCACTTCCGGCCAGCCGAGTTGCAGGACGACGTTGGCGGCGGCGCCGGCAAACGACCAGAAGTCGAGAGCATCGGTGATGTGAGCAGGTTTCCTGGCCCACCGCCGGCGCAGGCCGGTGATGGTGATTCGCGTCTGATCGGTTCGAAGTGACGACTCGGTCTGTTCGGAATCCAGGTAATGAGTGGGCATCGACCCTCCTATTTCGTCTCTACATTGCTGACGAGCCACTGGTCGTTCGATCGGACCATCGAGATGACCATCCGATACTTCTGCGCATTCCCTTGCGGCGCAGCAACATTTTTGGCTTCCTGATCGACGAACACCAGAACTGTTGCCGATGAACTGTCCATGGACTCGATACCTACGTGTGCCGCCGTAGCGGTTGCCTGCCCCTGCCCGCCGGCGACGACATCGCGCAGCGAATCGACCATGGTTCGGTAAGTGCCGGCAAACTCGTCGGTCGACATGGAGGCAATCGAGTCCTTGTTCGCGTCCAGATCCTGGTAATCGAAGGAAGACATGATGACCGAGTATTCGCGGGCAGTGTCGAGAGCTTCCTGGCGCAGAGTGTTGTCCTGGCTTTCCGAATACATCTGAAATCCCCACGCCGCCACTGCTGCGACCAGTGCCAGCGCCAATACGGCAGTCAGGGCGGTGCGCGGCGTCTTCAGGCGTCGCAGCAACGACGGACGGTCCGGCTGGTCACCCGATTCCTGCTCGGTCGTTTCCATCAGTGTGCTTTCAGCGGGTGCCATTTCCCAGTCCTTCCAACATCGATCTCCAATAGTTCAGTGCGTCTACGCCGGTCGGAATGAGAATGGGATCATCGACAACCGGCGGGCCGATCGGCGTGCCGGGGATGGTGGCATTCTGCAACCCGAGATCGTTCGGTCGCGGAGCATTTCGCGCTCCGCGTTGGACCAGATCATCGGCCGGTGGGCAGTACATCGCGAGGTTCGGGCTGGTGGGGGAGAGATCACCGACTTCGCGCCTGGGAGTGTCGTAGTTGCATACCGGTCCTTGTGTGGCGACCAGCGCAAAATCGGCGCGATCACCCTTCACGATCGAAGCCAGATCCGCGAGGCCTCGAGGGATCGTGACCAATCCCGTTTCCAGGGCATCCGTGCGGTCGGAGATGATCGGAGCAACTGTCACGAGATTGGCCAAGACGGCTCCAAAAGTGTTGTGGTACTGGTCGAACAACTGTTGTGCACTGCTCAACGCTGCCGGTGAATGATCGGTGAGGTAGATCAGTACCGGCGCGTTGGAATCGAGTTGCTCGGTGAAGTTCTTGGCAGCCGACATCCCGCGGACAAACGAATCCGATTGTGTTGACATGGAATCAACCAAGGTCGAGGTGCGTGAGAGCAGCGCCGCGAGTTCCGCGGACTGATCGTTCAACTGTGCGGACAGCGTCCCACCGTTCTCGATCATCGTGGACAGACTTGGGCCGAGTCCGTTGAACGAGTTTCCCAATTCGGTTCCGATGTCGCTGATCGCCTGCGGATCGAGACCCTCGAGCACATCCGACGCCTGAAGCATCAACTGGCTCATCTGAACCGGCTGTTGATCCGCCGGCATCGCGATCTCGTCGCCGTCCTGAAGGTAAGGTCCCTGATCGGTGTTGGGATAGATGTCCACGTTCTGAATTCCGGCGGCAGTTCCCATCGTCACTTTGGCAACACTGTCGGCGGGTATCTCGGCGTTTTCGTTGAGCGAGAGCTCTACGCGAGCGGAACGGGTACTCGAGTCGAGAGCAACCTCGCTGACCTTTCCCACCTGCACCCCGCGGTACGTGACCACCGTTCCCGCGGTCAGGCCGAAAGCGTCGGACATGGTGGCGTGAAGCCGGATGTGATCTCCGAAACCTTGTGGACCGACGACGTAGACGATGCCGAACGGAATGACGACGGCAGCGGTGAGCGCAAACAAGACAAGTTGCACGAGCGCAAGACGTTTCATCGTCGGCCTCCCTGCAGAAGATCGGTCAGAGTTCCGGGCGCCGCGATAGCTGCTGCGCCGCCGGCCATCCCACCGGTCCAGAGTTTGTCGATCGTACCGGGAATGTCGAGGGCGCCGTCGAACATCAGGTAGTCGCCGCGCACCGCATAGGTGAAACTTTCGAGCATTCCGTTCATATTTGCCAGTGTCTGGCCCATCTCGGAGTTGAACGAATCGAGAGTCCCGACAACGGTCGACGCATCCTTGAGCATGCTGTCGAACCCGCCCGGAGAGGAGTCGAGAATCGTGTTCGCGTTGACGGCGAGTTGAACCGTCGAGTTCAACAGGCTGGAAATCTGATCCTTCTGACCGACAAGAATCGACACCACCTGAGGGACGGAATCCAAATAGTTGTCGATGATCTCGCGTTGTCCGGCGAGCTGCGAGGAGACCCGAGCGGCGAGATCGACGGCCTCGTTGAACTCGTCCTGATGACTACTGGCTTCCGCCATGAGGGAGGTGAGAGTATCGGTCAGGGAGCGCACCTCACCGGACCGGCCGGAGAACGCAGTGTTGAGTTCTCTCACGACGGTATCGAGTTGGTCGATGCCGCTCCCGGTGAGAACTGTCCCGAGTGTCGCGAGTGCACTTTCCACCTGCGGGCCGATCTCGGTGCGGGACTCCGGAATGGTGTCACCGTCGCTCAACACCGAACTCGAGGGAACTTCCGGCAGAAGTAGTCGAATGAACGGATTACCCAGCGCTGAGGGAAGTTCGACGGATGCTTCGACATTGTCCGGCAACTGAGTCGCAGTGTCCAGACTCAGACTCACCCTGGCTCCGACCACGTCTGCGGACAGTGCGGATACCCGTCCGATCACCTTCTGACCACTGCGGACGTCGGCTCCCAGAACAAGACCGTCAGCGCCCGCCAACTGCACTGCCACGGTGTACGCATCACCGTCTGCCGAGCGGCCCAACGGAAGATCCTGGATTCCGGCGCTGCAACCGCCGAACGCAAAGACCACCGCGCAACCAACACCGACTGCCGCGACTGCGGTGAGTATCCGAACAGACTGCCGCATCAGTTGCCACCTCCCGAGGCCACGCCGCCGGAAACCGCAGACGCGATTCCGAGCGGATCGGACGCACTGAGCGGGAAGGAAATGGGGTTGGTGAAGCCGGCACCGGTGCAGATCGGCAGCTTGTACGTCTCGCACAGCGGTTGCGCCACAGCAAATTGCGTCAGTGCTGTCGAGACATTGAGTCGAATACGTCCACGCTGATCGGGGCCGATGGTGCCGGACAGGTTTGCCATCATCAACGGCACAAGGTCCATGAATTCGGCGAGACCCGGTTGTTTTGCCGCCAGTACGTCGCCGAGGACCGCAACGTTGCCGGCGATGGCACCGACGTCGTCGCCGTGAGTGGTCATGAAGCGCTCCAGCTGATCGAACACTACCTGTAAATCCTGAAGTGGTTGGGAGATGTCCATGTTCTGGCTCGACCACTGATCACCCAATTGGCCCAAGTCGCCGACAAGTTCGTCGAGACTGACCTGCCGGGCGTCGAGAGCGGCCATCAAGGTGCTGAGGTTGTCGACGAGTGCGCCGATGTCTTCGGACCGAGCACCGACTACTCCCGTTGCCGTACTGAGGTTTCGGATTGCCATGTTGAACTGATCGCCCTGGCCCGCCCACCCGGCCGCACCGCGACTGACAAGATCCCCGAGATTGCCGCCGTCGCCGGCAAACGCTTCGGCCAAGGTGCTGACACTTCCCATCAAACCGTCGAAATCGATTGGGGAATGTGCGCGTTCGACGGGAATCTGATCGCCGTCTTCCAAAGTGTCTCCGCCGGTGTACGCCGGTCCGAGTTCGATGTGGCGATCACTGATCACCGAAGGATTGAGAACATACGCCGACGCATCTGCCGGAAGTTCCACGGACGTCGGCATGGACATCGCCACCCGAACCGATGTTCCTCGGGGCTCGACCGACGTGACTGTCCCGACGCCGACACCGAGAACTGTGACCTTGCTTCCCTCGTAGATCCCCCCGACGTAACTGAAATCGGCGTAGACGGTCTTCGACTGATCGGTTCGTCCGAAGATGTACCAGCCTGGCAGCGCGATCGCGAGGGTCACGACGAGCAGGGCAGTGACGGCTTTTCGTGGATTCACTTGCAGCCCTCCATGATGCCGAGCGCGCAGAGCAGATTGTCCGGGATCACGGCTGCCGGTGCGTTGACGTCGGTCCAGTCGCCCGTGCCGGTGGCGTCGGTGACCGAGCGCAACGCAGACGGAAGACGTGTCATCAGCAGGTCGATCTGATCGGCATTGTTCTTTAGCGTTGTGGTGACGGCGACCAGGTTGTCTGTCAGTGCTCCGAATTCGCCCTCGCGTGCGGTGAACGTAGTGGACAGCTTCGAGATGATGATCGTCAGGTTGTCGACGAGTTGAGTGAGGGCGTCCTTGCGCATGGCAAGTGTGCGCACGATGGTCTGAGCGTTTGCGGCCGTGTTCACTATCGAATCAGTCTGCGCCACAGCCATGTCCGACAGCTCTCGCGACATCGTCAGGATTTGGTCGATCTGCTCGCCGTTCTGTGCGAAGGCTGCGGAGGCACCACTGATTCCGGCCAGCGCTCGGCCGACCTGATCGGAGTCGGTCGGAATCACCTGCGAGAGAGTGTCCATCATCGACTCCATCGCTTGCAGATCTACGCCGGTTGCCGCGTGGGTTGCGTCGGCGCTGACGTCGTCGAGGCTGTACGGCACCGTTGTTCGCGAGAGTGGGATGACGCGTCCGTCGTTGTCGTCCACAACACCGGCAGGAACCACTTCGAGGTAGCGCTTACCCAGGACGGTCTTGAGTCGGACGGTGGCGGTGCTCTGGTTGCCCAACGGTTGATCCTTGTCCAGGCGGAAGCTGACGATCACGTGGTCTCCGGCGAGTTCGATGGAATCCACCCGCCCGGCGGGAACTCCGGCTACGTACACCGGGTCGGTGTCGGAAAGTCCACTGGCATTGGCAAATTCAGCTGTGTACGCCGACGTGCGAACGTTGTACCAGAGTTTCGGAATACCCAGCGCGGCAGCCATTCCGACCACCAGAACAAAGATCCCGAGGCTGCCCAACGCCAAAGCCGTTCCGCTGCCGCTCTGGCGACGGTCCCCTTTGAACAGAAAGAGCATGATGCCGACAAAAACGTCGATCAGCTTGACCAGAAACATCATGAGCACACCGGCGAATGTGTTGCGCCGAAGATATTGGCTTCCACGTCCCCTGCCTTCAGCGTGAAATTGCACAGATAAAGATTGATGAAACTTCCGTAGCTGCCGATCCTGTTTGCGGCATCGGCAAACTGGGGGAGGTTCGCGACAAGTCGATTGAATTCGTCGGTGCTCGCAATCCAACCGGCGGTAACATTTTCGAGTTGCGCAACCGTCGTGCCGAAAGATCCGTTCGATCCGGTCATCAGCTGAGCCAACGACGAGACGGTGCGGTTTCCCTGATCCAGAAGTGTGGCAAGTTGGTCGTTCTGTTCGACAACCGAGGTACTGAGACCGTTCAAACCGTCAAGGAGGCTGACCATTTCGGGTTGGCGATCGTCGACGGAGGTGAGGAGTGTGTTCATGTTCGTCAACAGTTGCGCAAAAACATCTTGGCGGTCGGCGAGACCTGATGTCATGACGGCGATCTGGTCGAGAAGCGCGGAGATCGCGCCACCTTGCCCGTTGAACGTTTCGACAAAACTCCGAGTGAGTGTGTTGACCTGCTCGGGTTGTAATGCGGCAAACAGTGGTTTGAAGCCGTTCATCAACGCGGTCAGGTTGATCGGGGGCGTTGTCTGCGTCAGCGGAACAGTCCCACCAGGTTCCAGCGTTCTCGCTGACACCGATGCTGGTCCCGATTGCGCACCTTCATTGTGAGTCAGTGCGAGGTAGCGGGCGCCCAACATGTCGCCGTAGCGGACGGTAGCCCGAACGTCGGACGCGAGAGAATACTGCGATTCGATCTCCACGTCGACGATCGCTTTGGCTGTGCCACCACCGTTGTCGGCAAACGCAACCGAGTCCACCCTGCCGATCCGGACACCCGACATGGTCACCGGATTACCGGGATTCAAGCCCTCCACGTCCGTGAACTCGAACGAATAGGAAGCGGTGTCCCCACGAACCGGTACCGACAACGTGTTTGCCACGAACGACGCGCACGCGAGCCCGGTGATACAGAACAGTGACAAGCGAACTACCTGAGCGGTCCGAATTTTCACGGAATACTCACCTCGTTACCCCGGACCAACGGCCCCAACATGAGAGTTGTTGCGGGGTTGGGAGCGGTGGCATCGCCGGCCGTGTTGTCGAGTGGCGTGTTGTCGAGTGGCGGGTTGCCGAGCAGCTGATCCTCGAGAAAGAGAAGCGCTGAGGCTTCGTCAGCGCCACCGGTAACCGGCACCAGAGTGGTGCCCGAACTCAGATTGGTACCCGAACACTGCGCGCCGCGCTCATCCACGTACTGAGGGCAATCCTCGCCTGTGTACGGAAGCGGATCGGCAAACGTGGGAACTGCTGTGATGTTGAATTTTCCGGTGGAGAATACCCGCGCACCGGCGGCGCCGAAAGCGCCGGCATTGGCCAGAGTGGAGCGTAGGCCTTCGGGGTTGGCTGCTGTTGTTGCGAGTATCTTTCCGGTGGAGTCGATGACGGTGATGATGTTGCCGGTGTTCTCGGCGACAAAGTTGTCGAGCGTCGCGGCGAAGACCGCGGCCGCACTCATCGACCTCTCGAGGTTTTCCTGGTTGGCGACCATGCTGTTGGAGACTGACGTGGCCGCTGCAAGGGTGTCGAGTATGTCGGGAGTTGCGCGGTCCAATGCGTCGACAACCGACGTGAATTCCGGTGTCGAATCGAGGAATTGGTGTGCCGCCGGTGTCAGCACTGCCGAGGCGGCGCTGAGATTGTCGATAGTGGCACCGATTTCGGCGCCGTTCCCGTCCAAGGCCTGACCCAGCGCGGTCAGAGCGGTGTGCATTTTCTCGGGGCGCATCGCGGTGAGTACCGACACCAGTTCGGTGTACACGTCGTAGAGTGCGACGGCTTCGGGACCGGTGTCCATGGGGATGGTGTCGCCCTGCGACAGCGTTGTCTGACTCTGGGCATTCGGATTGTCGACAAGCTGCATGTAGATGTCGCCGAAAAATGTCCGGGGTACTACCCGTGCCACGACGTCTGCCGGGATCTTCGACGCTTCACCGGTATCGATCTGCAGCTGCACCACCGATTCTGTAGTACCCGAATCGATGTCGCCGATGCGGCCGATATTGACCCCGTGGTATCGAACCGGGGCCTCGCCACTGATCAACCCGGCGTCGGCAGGAATCGCGACGTACACATCGGTGCTGCGTTCGAGATTGCCCGAGCCGCGCAACACCATGGCGACTGCGGCGACGACGGCTACCGCTATAGCCACCGCGCCGCGCAGTGCGTAGGCCATCTTGGTGCGCGTAGTAAGTCTGTCCACGGCTCAGACCCCCATTCCGGGGATTTGGGGAACGAGACCCCACAGGCCGAAAGTCATGATGACGTCCAGGATTCCGATCGCCAGGATTGCAGTGCGGAGCGCGCGGCCGGCCGCCTGACCCACACCCGCCGGTCCACCGGAGGCGTAATATCCGTAGGCGCAGTGCACCAGCGCGACAACGGCTGCGAAGACCACGGCTTTGAGACCGGAGTAGAGAAGATCCTGTGGGGAGATCGCGAGGTGGAAGAAGTAGTCGTACGTTCCCGCCGATGCGCCATTGAAGAACACGACGACAAGGCGGGTCGACAGGTAGCTGGCCAGCAGACCGATCATGTAGATCGGAATGACGCAGATCATTGCCGCGATCACCCGAGTGCCGGCGAGGAACGGGATGGATCTGATCGCCATCGAGTCCAAGGCATCGATCTCGTCGGAGATGCGCATGGCGCCGATTTGCGCGGTAAAGCCCGTTCCGACCTTGGCGGCCAACGCAATTGCAACAACAACCGGCGCAAGTTCACGTGTGTTGGCAACGGCCGACAGCATTCCGGACAGTGAGGTCATGCCCACGAGTTCGAGTCCTCGATGCATTTCGACACCCAGCATCATTGCGGCTGCCAGGGACATCGCGAACACGATGCCGATAGTTCCGCCGCCCGACAGCAGCGAGTTCGTGCCGAAGCTGACTTCGCTGATCTGGCCGAGTACATGCTTGCGATACTTGGTGAGGGCAAACGGAATTGACGCGACTGTACGGACGTAGAACGTCACATGCTGACCGAGCGACACCAAACCGTCGGCAGCGGTCCGCAGCGGTCTGCTCGCCTGGTGGGCTCTGATCCGTAGATCGACGAGCGACATCAGAATTCACCGACTGCCGGAACTATCACGGTATACAGCGCGGACAGAACCGTGTTGGCGATGAAGACCAGAGCAAAGGCGATGACCACGGCTTCGTTGACGGCATCGGCGACGCCGCGGGGGCCGCCCTTGGCATGGAGTCCTTTGAAGGTGGCGACCAAAGTCGAAGCGATACCGAAGATCGCGGCCTTGACCAAGGCCATGACAAAGTCGGATGACCGGCCGTACTGGCTGAACGTCGCCATGAATGTTCCGGCAGGCAGATGCTGAACGTAGATGTGGTAGAGGTAGCACGCAATCACTCCGCCGAACGTGACCATGGAACATAGAGCTAGGGAAACAACTACCGCTGCAACCAATCTCGGAGCAACAAGACGCTCGATGACGTCGATACCCATGACTTCCATGGCGTCGATCTCTTCGCGGATCTTCCGTGAGCCCAGATCGGTGCAGATTGCCGATCCGGCAACCCCTGCCATCATCAGCGCGCACACCAGTGCTGCGGCCTGACCCACGATGATGAACGCGACAACTGCACCGGAGTAACCGCCTGCGCCGATTCGCCCCGCGAGCTCACCGACCGATACCGCGATGAAGACCCCGATCGGGATCATGAGCAGCAGGGACGGACCGGTGCTCACCCGGCCGATGAAGAGCG
Source organism: Rhodococcus sp. AD45-ID (assembly GCF_003023755.1). Lineage (NCBI taxonomy): Bacteria > Bacillati > Actinomycetota > Actinomycetes > Mycobacteriales > Nocardiaceae > Rhodococcus > Rhodococcus sp. AD45-ID. Next base: position 1,013,397 of record NZ_PYHL01000003.1, read on the forward strand.
TTTGAGTTATCGTCTCGTGCAACGAGAGCCGCCTGCGGATGATGGCCGTGAACAGGCCGAACAGTGCCTGCACCGAGAATCCGATCAGGTAGCCGCCCTCGAGCGCTACGTCTCGTACCGGGCCTTTCGAGGCTGGCAGTTCGTACGTCACCTGGTTCTATTCCTTTGCAGCTCAAGTTCTTTCATTGAAGATGTCGAGTGTGTTCAGGCGTCGAGACGGGCCGACGTGCAGGGGTGCGATCGTGGCGGATTATGTGTGAATCATTTCACAGCAACTCGCGTGCGGCAATAGTTATGTGAATGGGAATTCTTCTCAGAACTTGTCTGGTTGGCGACGGAAACTTGATATAACTACAGTTGAAAGCTGCATCTTCGAGTGCGTGCACGGTAGGTGCGCGCAAGATGTGTATGACTATTCTCGATACGGAAGCAGGCCGGAGACAGTGACAACAAGAGACCTGAGGGTTGCTCCGGCCGTCGGTCGGAGTCGTGCGGTCGAAGCAAAGAAGAGACCGAAAGACCGCAAGGCACAAATTGCGGCCGCAGCGGCAATCGCCTTCAGTGAGCGCGGCTACCACGGTGTCAGTGTCGAAGACATCGCGTCGTCGGTGGGCATCTCGCCCTCGGCTCTCTACCGCCATTTTCCGAAGAAGTACGCACTGTTTCAGTATTCGGCGCTGTCGTTGATGGAAGCGCTCACCGAGGCTCTCGATGCGGTGGAGAGCAGCGGGCAAGATGCCGATCGGCTTCAGCGCGATCTGCTGGCTGTAATCCGAACCACGATCAGCAATCGCCGGACCGCGGGTATCTACCGTTGGGAGAGTAGGTTTCTCGAACCATCAGACAAAGCGGTGATTCGCGAGCATTCGATTCTGATCAATCGCCGGGTGGGTGCCCATTTGTCACCGTCGGACACTCCGGTCAGTGAGCGCGACGCAAGGCTTGTGGTGGCCGCGATGTTCAGCGCGATCGGAAGCATCACGGCCCACAATCTCGTCTTGCCGCAGAAGACAATTGAACGCATCCTGCTGAGTGCATGTGTGGCGATAGATCAGGCGAGATTTGCGCGAGGTCGCCAGGACAATCCACAAAGCCGCCGCTCGGTGCTTGCGCCGCTGGGGGACAACAAGCGGGAGCGTCTACTGCATGAAGCGGTGCGGCTCTTCGACTCCCATGGCTACCATGACGTCAAGATCGAAGAGATAGCTGCCGCAGCTGGTTTGAACGCGTCCGGCATGTACCGATACTTCCCGAGCAAAGCCGACCTTCTCTCCGCCATCTTCTACCGGGCTGCAGATCGCCTGGACGTCGCTACGGTGTCGGTGCTGGACGCGTCGGATTCGCCGGCCGAGGCACTGGCATCACTGTCGTTGATGTATGTCGACTTGTCTTTTGCGCAACACGAGTTGATGTCCATCTACTTCTCCGAGATGCACAATCTGTTGCCCAGTCATCGAAATGACTTGAAGAGTCGGCAAAAACTCTACGTGGTCGAATGGGCGCGATTGCTCCGTGAGATCCGACCGGAGCTCACGGAGCCCGAGAGCATGTTCGTCGTGCATGCTGCGCTGAACGTGGTTCCCGATGTCGGCCGTCTGCTCGGATTCGATCCTGGGCCGGAGAATGTGTGGAAAGTTCACTGCTTGGTTTCGGCAGTTCTGTTCGGTGGACCAGCGCAGCGGTGATGCGTCAGTTGAAGACGACGAGCCAGACGGCGATGTAGTGGCAGATTGCCGCGACGACCGTTGCGGCGTGGAAGAACTCGTGATGTCCGAACGTCGTGGGCCACGGGTTCGGCCATTTGGTGGCGTAGAGAATTGCTCCGACGCTGTAGAGGATTCCGCCGACCAGTAACAGCACCATCGGCGCGACGCCAACCTGGTGGGTCATCTCACCGGCGACGGGCACGATGGCCCATCCCAGAATCAGGTACAGCGGCACACCCACCCACTTAGGGGCTGTCGGCCACAGCATCTTGAGCGCAACGCCTGCGAGTGCACCAGCCCAGACGACCGCAAGGACGACAGTGCCGGTCTCGCTGGGCAAGCCCAGCATCGCAAACGGTGTGTAGCTGCCCGCGATGAACAGGAAGATCATCGAATGGTCGGCGCGCTTCATCCAGATGCGGGCGTCGACGGTTTTCCAGTGGATGCGGTGATAGGTCGCGCTGATGCCGAAAAGGCCACAGATGGTGATGCTGTAGATCGCCGTGGCCAAGGCCGCCTTGGCTCCGACTTGAGCGCCCGCCACCGCGACGAGAACGATGCCCGCTACGACGGAAACGCAGAGTGCCCACAGATGGATCCATCCGCGCATGCGTGGTTTGACCGGAAGTGCATCCAACCCGAGTGCTGTCATCGTTTAACTCCTTTCGGCAACGCTGCCAGAACCTACGGTACCGTAGGTTACGTGTCAGTAGCATAACCTACCTGCAGCTTTTCGACGCGCCCATAAAGCGTGACGGCGCTCGCAAGTGGGGACAAGGTCCCGGCGTAGTCTTTGTCACCATGGTGATGTCACGGTGAAGGTGCGCGGACTGCTGTACAGCATCTACGAGCGACGGCTCTTGAAGCATTTGGATGGACTCACCCATCCGAGGCACGTCGCGGTGATGTGTGACGGTAACCGACGCTGGGCGCGCGAGAACGGTTTCACGGACGTCAGTCACGGGCACCGGATGGGCGCACTCAAGATCTCCGAACTGCTCGACTGGTGCGATGCCGCCGGAATCGAGATGGCAACGATCTACCTACTCTCCACCGAGAATCTGCGCCGGGACCCCGAAGAGTTGGACACACTCCTCGAAATCATCACCGATGTGGTCGAGGAGATTTCCGGGCCGAGTAAGAACTGGAGCGTGCAGATCGTCGGCGCTCTGGATCTGTTGCCGGCCGAGCAGTCGCGGCGCCTTCGTGATGCCGCGGACGGAACCGAAGGCCGCACCGGAACTCACGTCAACATCGCGATCGGATACGGCGGCCGCCAGGAGATCGCCGACGCCGTTCAGTCGCTGCTGAGTGAGAAGCTCAGCCAAGGACTCAGTGGCGACGAACTGGTCCAGGCGATCACCGTCGACGGTATCGACAGTCACCTCTATACGTCAGGTCAGCCCGATCCCGACCTGGTGATCCGCACGTCGGGGGAGCAGCGGCTTTCGGGATTCCTGTTGTGGCAGAGTGCCTATTCGGAGATTTGGTTCACCGAGGCGTACTGGCCCGAGTTCCGCCGGGTCGACTTCCTCCGGGCCCTTCGTGACTATGCGGCAAGGCACCGCCGGTTCGGCGCCTGAGCAGTATCAGAGCTTGCGCAGGCGCAGCCGGTTGATCGTGTGATCGGAGTCCTTGCGCAACACCAGCGTTGCTCGCGGACGGGTGGGGAGGATGTTCTCCACCAGGTTCGGTTGATTGATCGAGTTCCAGATGTCCTTGGCGGCGCTGGTCGCGTCGCGGTCCGATAGTCCCGAGTAATGGTGGAAGTGCGCGTTCGGGTCGGCAAACGACGTTTTCCGTAGTGCCAGGAACCGTTCGATGTACCAAGCTTCGATGTCCTCGATCCGGGCATCGACGTAGATGGAGAAGTCGAACAGATCCGAGACCATCAGACGCGGACCGGTCTGCAGCACGTTGAGGCCCTCGATGATGAGGATGTCGGGCTGACGGATCAGGTGGAATTGGCCGGGGATGATGTCGTACAGAGTATGCGAATAGACCGGGGCCGCTACCTCTTCGGCGCCCGATTTCACCTCGGTCACGAATCGCAGGAGTTTGCGGCGATCGTAGCTCTCGGGAAAACCCTTGCGGTGCATCATGCCCCGACGGTGCAGTTCTTTGGTGGGGTACAAGAACCCGTCGGTGGTGACAAGATCGACGCGCGGGTGATGGTCCCATCGGGCCAGGAGTGCTTGCAGCACACGGGCCGTCGTGGATTTGCCGACGGCCACCGAACCGGCCACGCCGATGACGAAGGGAACTTGTCGATCGGGATGTTTCTCGCCGAGGAACGTTGCGGTAGCGGCAAACAGTCGCTGCCTTGCGGCAACCTGTAGGTGGATCAGTCGAGCCAGCGGGAGGTACACCTCGGCAACTTCCTCGAGGTCGATCTGCTCACCGAGGCCGCGGAGGCCGTACAGTTCGTCCTCCGTCAGGACGAGCGGAGTCGACTTACGCAGTGTGCGCCACTGCTTACGGTCGAACTCGACATACGGGCTGGATTCGCCGGCGCGTGCCATCAGCGCAGCTCGCCGGTGCCGAGGAACTGTGATGCCGTTGGTACGGGCGAAGCGTGCGAGCAAGCCAGGCGCGAGTGCGCACGATCCAAGTGCATAACCGAATTGTGCTTGGTGCCACGTAAGGAGTTGTCGTCGGGTCGCATTCCGGGCGCGGGCGCTAGGCTTGTGCCTTATGGATCCAGACTCGCTCGTTCGCCGATATCTGCTGCTGGGACTAGGTTTCGATCGACTCGAGGAAGGGTTTGTCGACGCGTTCACCGGCGATCCGGCACTCCGTCAGCAAGTTGAAAATGCAACGAAGCCCGATCCGGGCGTACTCGCCCGCACCGCTCGAGAGCTTCGCGCCGAGTTGCCGGCAAGTGGTCTGAACGCCGACCGGGCTCACTTCATCGACGTTCACCTACGGGCTCTCGAATGCTCCGGCCGCAAGTTCGCGGGCGAGGAGATCGGGTTTGTCGACGAAGTCGAGGCCTACTTCGACGTGCGAATTTCGAAGGGAAACGAAGACGCATACGGCGATGCTCACCGCCTGATGGGTGAGGTGCTACCAGGCCCGGGAACGCTGGTGGAGCGCGTGCAGGCACATCGCAAGGCCGACGAGATTCCGGCTGCGAAACTGGCCGAGTGCGTCGACGCGATGTCCAGTGCCCTGCGTGATCTGGTGCGTGGCACGTTCCCGCTGCCGGCGTCGGAAACCGTCGAATACGAAGTGGTGGGGGACAAGCCGTGGTCCGGGTTCAACTACTACCTCGGTGACTATCGCTCCAAAGTTGCGATCAATTCCGATCTCCCGCAGTTCATGGCGAATCTGCCGAGACTGATTGCCCACGAGTCGTATCCGGGCCATCACACCGAACATTGCCGCAAGGAAGCCGGATTGGTGGGTGCCGGGCAACTCGAGCAGACGCTCTTCCTGGTGAACACGCCGCAGTGCCTCATGGCAGAGGGCCTGGCGGATTTGGCACTCGAAGCGATAGTCGGCCACGACTGGGGACTATGGGCGCAGGAGATCTACGCGGATCTGGGGCTGGCATTCGACGGAGAGAAGGCCCAGCAACTGTCGGCGGCATCGGGCCAGCTGATCAGTGTGCGGCAGGACGCTGCGCTGATGCTGCACGACGAGGGACGCAGCCACGACGACGTTGCCGGATTCCTCGAGCGGTGGTCACTGTCGACGCCGGAGCGGGCACGGCAATCGCTGCGATTCCTGTCCTCCCCGTTGTGGCGGGCGTACACCAGCACGTACGTCGAGGGATACCGGTTGCTCGGTGGGTGGCTCGATCAGGCTGCAACGCCAGCCGACCGCACAGACCGATTCCGGCGTCTGTTGGACGAGCCGCTGGTGCCGAGCTCACTGCGTTCGGCACCGGGTGGAGACACGTCGGGTGACCTTCGTAGACTGGACACATTCGATCCCGCATCCACCTTGGAGATTCCTCGATGACCGCTGTGCCTGGCTCCGACGTCAACTCTGCACCACTCGCCGAACTCGACCCCGAGGTCGCCGAAGCTATGGCGGGTGAATTGGCTCGTCAGCGCGACACTCTCGAGATGATCGCGTCGGAGAACTTCGTCCCCCGCTCGGTTCTGCAGGCTCAGGGCAGCGTCCTGACCAACAAGTACGCCGAAGGCTACCCGGGACGCCGTTACTACGGTGGCTGCGAGAACGTCGACATCATCGAGGACCTCGCCCGTAACCGTGCCAAGGAACTCTTCGGCGCCGAGTTCGCCAACGTGCAGCCGCACTCGGGCGCACAGGCCAACGCTGCCGTTCTGATGGCTCTGATGAACCCGGGTGAGAAGCTGCTCGGCCTCGACCTCGCTCACGGTGGTCACCTCACGCACGGCATGAAGCTCAACTTCTCCGGCAAGTTGTACGACGTCGCGTCCTACGGCGTGAGCAAGGAAGATCACCGCATCGACATGGACGAGGTGCGTTCCATCGCCCTCGCCGAGAAGCCCAAGGTCATCGTCGCCGGTTGGTCCGCGTACCCGCGTCAGCAGGACTTCGCAGCCTTCCGTGCCATCGCCGACGAGGTCGGTGCGTACCTGTGGGTCGACATGGCGCACTTCGCCGGTCTGGTTGCCGCTGGTCTGCACCCGTCGCCCGTCCCGTACGCCGACGTCGTGTCCTCCACCGTCCACAAGACCCTCGGTGGCCCGCGCTCCGGCCTGATCCTGGCGAAGAAGGAATGGGCCAAGAAGCTCAACTCCGCAGTCTTCCCCGGCCAGCAGGGTGGACCGCTCATGCACGCCATCGCAGCCAAGGCCGTCACCTTCAAGATCGCTGCCGGTGAAGAGTTCAAGGACCGTCAGGTGCGTACCCTCTCCGGTGCACGCATCCTCGCCGAGCGTCTCGGCAACAAGGACGTCGCAGATCAGGGCATCAGCGTTCTGACCGGTGGAACCGACGTCCACCTCGTTCTCGTGGACCTGCGCAACTCCAAGCTCGACGGCCAGCAGGGTGAGGATCTTCTGCACGAGGTCGGCATCACCGTCAACCGCAACGCAGTTCCGTTCGATCCCCGCCCGCCGATGACCACGTCAGGTCTGCGTATCGGTACCGCAGCCTTGGCTACTCGCGGATTCGGCGACGCCGAGTTCACCGAGGTCGCCGACATCATCGGCACCGCCCTCGCCGGCGATGCCGATCTGGTTGCCCTGCGCGCCCGCGTTGCCAAGCTCGCTCTCGACGTTCCGTTGTACGACGGACTCGAGGACTGGGGCTTGCTCAGCAAGAACGTCTAAGCAGTAGTTCCCGACAGCCCGGTACCCGTTGTGGTGCCGGGCTGTCGGCGTCCTTACGGCGCCTACGATGGGCCAATGGCTCAGTCTCGGACAGTTGCATTGGCACTCGGTTCCGGTGGCGCGCGAGGCTACGCCCACATCGGTGTCATCCAGGTGCTCGAGGAACGTGGCTACTCGATAGTCGGGGTGGCAGGTTCGTCGATGGGCGCGTTGATCGGCGGCTTGTACGCAGCTGGGAAACTCGATGAATTCACCGAGTGGGCGACGACGCTGAAGGCCCGCGATGTTGTTCGGTTGCTCGACGTATCGATGTCGGCACCCGGGGCGATCCACGCGGAGAAGGTGCTCGGGCGGGTTCGAGAGATCCTGGGCGAAACGTGCATCGAAGACATGCGCATCCCGTTCACCGCCGTGGCCACCGACCTGGCGGCGGGTAGGTCTGTGTGGTTTCAGCACGGGCCGGTCGACGCCGCGATTCGTGCGTCCATCGCTATTCCCGGAGTCATCACTCCCTTGGTTCTCAACGGCCGGGTGCTGGTGGACGGCGGCATCCTCGATCCGCTTCCCGTCGCGCCGACGCTCTCGATTCGTGCAGACCTGACGATCGGTGTCAGCTTGGGCGCGGAGGCCCGTGAGAATCGAACGCCTGCTCGGGTGGGTACGGAGCCACGGCCTGTCGACGAGTGGGTCGGCCGATTCAGGCGGGGCACCGCCCAGTTTCTCGATCGGGAGACAGTGAAGTCTGTGGTGTCTCGATTCGGTGGTCACTCGACGGGCCTGGGTCTTGAAGAGGTGGGCCTGGACGAGGTGAGTGTGGACGAGGTGAGTGTGGACGAGGTGAGCCTGGACGAGGGAGTCGTCGATACGGGTCGTGATATCGCTCCGAAGATCGGGCGTTTGGAGATCATGGGTCGTTCACTCGAGGTCGTGCAGTCCGCGCTGGCCAGGTACCAGCTCGCCGTGTATCCACCGGACATTCTTATCCAGGTACCCCGCAAATCGGCCAGGAGTCTCGACTTTGCGCGGGCTACCGAGATGATCGCGATCGGTCGGGCTTTGACCGAGTCGGCGCTCGATGCCGAGGATTTCTGAGCTCACGCGTCGATAGTGCGGACGGCGTCGACAAGCACCTCTGTGGCGGTAAATGACACGAGTGGCATTTTGTAACCTGGCGTTCACGCATTGTGTGTCGGAATTCGTGGCGGGATGGCCCGAAGCACAGTACCGTCGGCAGTATCGAGTAGCGCAGAAGTTACTTGTGCGGGAGGTTCTGATCGTGACTGAAACATTCAGTGCGAGGGGGCCGGCGCCCGGCCCTCGTGTCACCTGACACAAGAGCCGACCGGTCCAGCGAGAACTAGTTTGTGCGGCGTAGCGCAGACCTAGGAGCCCACCGTGACTGCATCACGCTCCGTTTCTGCCCACTCGGTTCCGGGCAGTATTTCAGCCGGTAATTCAGCCGGGAGTCATTCGGTAGATGCACTTCGCACGTATGTCTTGGATACGTCGGTCTTACTGTCCGATCCGTGGGCCGTCACCAGATTCGCCGAGCACAATGTGGTTCTGCCCCTTGTTGTGGTCAGTGAACTCGAAGGCAAGCGACATCATCACGAACTGGGATGGTTTGCGCGAGAAGCACTCCGCATGCTCGACGACCTCCGGATCGAATACGGCCGGCTCGACCGTCCGGTGCCGATCGGTAGCGAGAACGGTACCTTGCAAGTCGAACTCAATCACACTGATCCCGCAGTACTCCCCGTCGGATTCCGCACGGACAGTAATGATTCGAGGATACTTGCCTGCGCGCTCAATCTTGCGGCCGAAGGCAAAGATGTAGTCCTGGTCAGCAAAGACATTCCGCTCCGAGTCAAAGCGGGCGCCGTGGGGCTTCCCGCCGACGAGTACCACGCGCACGACGTCGTTCCCTCCGGGTGGACCGGTATGACTGAGTGTGATGTCGCGTCGACGGACATCGACGAACTGTTCTCCGAGGGCTTTCTCGATCTCGAGGAGGGGCGAGATCTGCCGTGTCACACCGGGGTTCGGCTGCTCGGCGGTTCGTCCAGTGCGTTGGGGAGGGTGACACCGGACAAACGGATTCAGCTTGTCCGCGGTGAGCGTGAGGCATTCGGTCTGCACGGCCGCAGCGCCGAGCAGCGGATTGCACTGGAATTGCTGATGGACGAAAGCATCGGAATCGTCTCTCTCGGCGGCAAAGCGGGTACCGGAAAGTCGGCGCTGGCCTTGACCGCGGGACTCGAAGCGGTGCTCGAGCGTCGAAGCCAACGCAAGGTGGTGGTCTTCCGGCCACTGTATGCCGTTGGCGGACAGGAACTCGGATATCTCCCGGGCAGCGAGAGTGAGAAGATGGGCCCGTGGGCTCAGGCCGTCTTCGACACACTCGACGGGTTGGCGTCACCCGAAGTTCTCGAAGAGGTCCAAGCTCGGGGGATGTTGGAAGTCTTGCCGCTCACTCACATTCGTGGACGTTCTCTGCACGATTCGTTCGTGATCGTCGACGAGGCGCAGTCCCTCGAACGAAATGTGTTGCTGACGGTGCTTTCTCGACTCGGAACCGGATCGCGAGTGGTGTTGACGCATGACGTCGCGCAGCGTGACAACCTGCGAGTCGGCCGCCACGACGGTGTTGCCGCCGTGATCGAAAAGCTGAAGGGGCATCCACTGTTTGCGCATATCACGCTCACTCGAAGCGAGCGTTCGCCGATCGCCGAGTTGGTTACCGAAATGTTGGAGGAGTTCGGACCGACTCCCTGAGAATAGTTCTCCCCGTGCGGCATTCTTGCCGCACGGGGAGTGGCTCAGTTCTCCAGCGGTCCCAATTCCGCGTTGAGGACTTCCTGGACAACGCGCATAGCAGCGAGTCCGGCCGGGGCGCCGCAGTATGCGCTGGCATGTATCACTGTTTCGACGATCTCGGTGCGCGTCAAGCCATTTCGCAATGCGCCGCGGACGTGGCCTTTCAGTTCGTTCTCCGCCCGCAGGGCGATCAGCATTCCCAGATTGATCAGGCTGCGACTGCGTCGATCGAGGCCGGGACGCGTCCACACAGATCCCCACACATTGGCCGTCACGAAGTTCTGCAATTCTTCGCTGTCGGTTCCGCGGGTGCGCTCGAACGCTGCGTCGACAAAATCGGCACCCATGACTTCTGTGCGCACGGCCAGTCCGGCGTCGAAGGAATCGGATGTGTTGTATTCGGTCATCGGGCGAGTGCTCTCTTCCGGCAGGTGTTGTCAGGCCGGAGCCAGCCTACTGCGAGAGCCGATACCCAACACCGCCTGCCCGATCGCGGTCACCACACCCCACGCAACGTCGCGCAGCGAGAAGTAGTCCCGCCACACGGCGATCTTGCCGTCGCGTAATTCGAAAGTTCCACACACCCAGAACTCGATGCGCAGTGGTCCGACGGTCAGGATGTCGGTGCGTTCGGTGAGGACGGTGAACTCGTTGCCGATGATGTGATGCATGTCGGCCTCGAACTTGAGTGACGGCTTCGTGACCATTCGAAGCGCCCGGACCACGGCATTTCTCCCGCGCAACGTCGGCAGCGAGACGTTCTGCCAGATGATGTCCTCGGTCATCAACTCGGCGGCGCCGTCCACATCGAAATCGGTGAGGGCGCGGAACATCTTTCGAACTGTGGTGACCGAATCAGTGTTCATCGAAACCCCTGTTCATCACGAGCCTGTGTTCATCACGAGCCTGTGTTCATTCGGTGCTCTGACAAATGTGCCCAAACCGTCGCTGTCGAAGTATTCCAAGGTTAGCGAGTTTCCGTCGAATATGGCTCGGGATGGTTCTGTTCGATCGACTATCTGGGAGATCCCGTGAGGTCAGCTACCGAATCCGGTGAACTCGAGTGATCCCAGGGATCCTGTGGTGGGTTGTTCGGGTGTGATCGGGGCCTCGGCGACATTGACGGTAACGACAAGGGTCAGGTCGGGATTGACGCCGTTGGTGGCGTTGAGGGTGAACGTGTAAGAGCCTGTAGCGGCGGGTGTTCCGGACAGTGTTCCGTTAGTGAAAACCATGCCGGTGGGCAGTTTTGCCGGGTCGATCACTGTGATGGTGGGGGCAGGGTTACCGGTGACGGTGAATTCACGGGTAAGTGCTGTTCCGGCAACAGCATCGAGCGTCACGGGTCCGGCATCGGTGAACATCGGGGCGGCGGGTGCTGCTGCGACGATGAGGGTGGCGTTGAGCGTTGCCGGATTTCCGACGCCGTTGGTGGCGCTGACCGTGAAGGGGAACGATCCTTCGGTGGTGGGTGTTCCGGTCAGAGCCCCAGTTTCACTGAGCGTGAGTCCGGCCGGGAGTCCGGTGGCGGTGACAACGGGGGTGGGGTTTCCGGTGGTGGTGAACGCGTGGGAGATTGCTGTTCCGGCAATACCGTTTACGGTGACGGGGCCCGCATCGGTGAACGCAGAAGCGGTTGCAGTTTTCAATGCCAATGAACGGTTGCCGCCGCCGGCGATGGCGGTGTAGCCGGTACCGGTCGGGGCGGGAAGCTGCCCACCACCGCTGCTTCCCCATTCTGCGATGGTGCCGTCGGCAGTCAAAGCCAGTGAATGGAAGTCGCCGCCACCGATGGCGGTGTAGCCGTTGCCCCTTGGGACGGTGCCTAACCCGTTGCCACTTTGTCCCCAGGTTGTGATCGTGCCGTCGGCGGTCAACGCCAACCCATGGAAACCTCCTGAAGCAATAGTGGTGTAGCCGTTACCGGTCGGAGTGTTGGTCTGACCTTCGTAGTTGTATCCCCAGCCGACGATGGCGCCGTCGGCGGTCAACGCCAACGAATGAAGGCTGCCGGCTGCGATGGCTTTATAGCCGTTGCCAGGAAGCGTGTTGGCCTGTTTCCAGTAGTTGTAACCCCAGCCCACGACGGTGCCGTCGGCGGTCAACGCCAACGAATGGTAACCGCCGGCCGCGATGGCTTTGTAGCCGTTACCAACTGGGATGTTAGCGAGTTGCCCGAGGCTGCTGGCTCCCCAAGCCACGATGGTGCCGTCGGCGGTTAACGCCACTGAATGAAAGGCGCCGACGGCGATGGCTTTGTAGCCGCTGCCGGCCGGGATGTTGTCGAGTTGACCGTCATTGTTGTTCCCCCACCCCACGATGGAGCCGTCGGCGGTCAACGCCAACGAATGGGAGTAGCCGGCCGCGATGGCGGTGTAACCGCCTCCCGCCGGGAAGTTGTCGAGCTGCCCGTTGTCGTTGTTTCCCCCTACCCCGTAGCCCCAACCTGTGATTGTGCCGGGATCGGTGACCGGCACACCTTCCGCCGCGGCAGTGGTCGCAGCGGCGAGGGCGAGTGCTCCAGCGGCAATGAGAGCGGTGAGCCCTCGCAGTCGTCTGCCCCGGTGAGGTCTGTGACGGTGATCGAGTGGTGCCATCGTGGTGTGCCTTTCCTGGCGGATTCCGCCGGGAGGGCGGTGCGGCCACGGTTAGTGACCACGCAGTGACGATAGCGGGCGGGGAGGCACAAAACGCCCATTTTTGCTGGCCATTTTAGGCCAGAGGGCATTGATGGCCGAAAATGGCCTTCTTGTGCCGAGCTGTGAACAGCGCGCCACACGCGGCCCAAGGCAAGCATTTGAATCAGTGCGAATTGAATGTGCCGGTGCGGAATTAGCCCGCGGTGATCCGTTGTTGAGGCATGCAGCAGTCGCGGAGTGTCGCGACACTCGACGAAGGAGCACAAGAATATGCGCATCGGAATTATCGGAGCTGGTCAGATCGGTGGAACGCTTACCCGCAGGCTGACCGCGCTTGGTCACGACGTGCGCGTCTCGAACTCTCGGACGCCCGACACTCTGGCAGACCTCGAGGCGGAAACCGGTGCAAAAGCGGTACTGAACACCGAAGCCGCCGAAGGTGCAGACCTGGTGATCGTGAGCATCCCGCAGAAGAACGTCGTGGACCTTCCCGCCGGCATTCTCGCGGGCGCTGCCGACGGCGCTCCGGTGATCGAGACCAACAACTACTACCCGCAGCAGCGAGACGGATTGATCGCCGCAATCGAAGACGGTCAGGCAGAAAGCGATTGGGTGCAAGAGCACCTCGGAGTTCCGGTCTTCAAGGCATTCAACGGAATCTGGTGGAAGCACCTGCTCGAGAAGGGTCTACCGGAAGGGTCGAGCGGCCGCATCGCGCTCCCCATCGCCGGTGACGACGAGCTGAAGAAGCAGGTTGTCTTCGACCTGATCAATCAGCTCGGCTTCGACCCCGTCGACGCGGGCACCATCGAAGACTCCTGGCGCCAGCAGCCGGGAACTCCGGTCTACGGCAAGGATTTTGGTCGCGACGCTACGTTGAAGGCGCTGGCGGAGGCAACTCCCGAGCGCACGGACGAGTGGCGAGCTGTCGCGGAGTGACTGACTGACCTGTGCCTCGCGGCGGTTCCCGAATGCGGAACCGCCGCGGGGCCGGTGGGTTAGTCCTTGACCTTCGCCATCGCGAGCACGTCGAGGCGCTTGTCGAGCTCGGCTTCGCTGAGCTTGTCCGGAACCAGTCCGCGCTCGAGCACAACCTGCCGAATCGTCTTTTTCTCCTTCAATGCTTGCTTGGCAACGGACGCGGCTTCCTCGTATCCGATAGCCGAGTTGAGTGGCGTCACGATGGACGGCGAGGACTCGGCGAGAGTCTTGAGGTGTTCCTCATGCGCAACCAAACCGCTGACGCACTTGTCCGCGAACAACCGAGAAACGTTGGCCAGCAACGTGAATGACTCGAGTAGATTACGTGCCATCATCGGGATGTAGACGTTGAGTTCGAAAGCGCCGGCAGCGCCGCCCCACGCGATGGCCGCGTCGTTTCCGATCACCTGTGCGGCTACCTGCGTAACAGCCTCCGGCAGAACCGGATTGACCTTGCCCGGCATGATCGAGCTACCCGGCTGCAAGTCGGGGAGCGCTATCTCGCCGAGGCCCGTCAACGGTCCCGAACCCATCCAGCGAATATCGTTGGCGATCTTCGTCAGTGAGACCGCGATGGTGCGCAGGGCGCCTGACGCTTCCACCAGTCCGTCACGGGCAGCCTGCGCCTCGAAGCTGTTCTTTGCCGGGGCCAATGCGTCGACGCCTGTCGACTTGACCAGTTCTGCAACAACTTTGGGCCCGAATCCGTCCGGCGCGTTGAGTCCGGTACCTACTGCGGTGCCGCCGATCGGTAGTTCGCCGAGTCGGGGGAGCGTTGCCTTGATTCGTTCGATGCCTGCCTCGATCTGGCGGGCGTAACCGCCGAACTCCTGGCCGAGGGTCACCGGAACTGCGTCCATCAGGTGGGTGCGTCCGGACTTGACGACGGACTTCCACTCCGCGGACTTCGCGGCGAGTGCAGCGTGCAAATGCTCCAGAGCAGGAACAAGATCCGTGACGGCGGCTTCCGTCGCTGCGACGTGCGTGGCCGTCGGGAAGGTGTCGTTGGAGGACTGTGACATGTTGACGTGATCGTTCGGATGCACATCCACGTCGTTGGCCTGTGAGATCGACGCGATGACCTCGTTGGCGTTCATGTTGGAACTGGTGCCGGAACCGGTCTGAAAGACATCGATGGGGAACTGATCGTCGTGCTTGCCGTCGGCGATTTCATTGGCTGCCGAGATGATGGCATCGGCCTTGTCCGCGTCGAGCAGGCCAAGATCTTTGTTGACCTGCGCACACGCGGCTTTGAGAAGGCCCATCGCACGAATCTGGGTGCGCTCGAGAGGTCGGCCGCTGATCGGGAAATTCTCGACTGCGCGTTGGGTTTGCGCTCGCCACAGTGCGTCGATGGGCACCCGAACTTCACCCATGGTGTCGTGTTCGATCCGGAACTGCTGTTCGTTGCTTTCCGTCATGGTTCCAGAGTAGGGGCCTTCGGCCCCTGTGCGCCTTTTTGGTAGCGGTGACTACCAGAAAGGCGCACAGGGCGGAGCCTGTCAGAACGTCGGCGGAACCGCGCCCTCTTCGCCGTCGAAGTCCACCGAGCTGTACTCGCGGAGCTTCTCGAGGCGGTGGTACGCGTCGATCATGCGGACGGTGCCGGACTTGCTGCGCATCACGATGGACTGCGTACTGGCGCCGCCGCCGTAGTAGCGGACACCGCGCAGCAGGTCACCGTCGGTGACACCCGTCGCGCAGAAGAAAACGTTCTCGCCCGAGACCAGATCTTCGGTGGTCAGGATGCGATCGAGATCGTGACCGGCGTCGATGGCCTTCTGACGCTCTTCGTCGTCGGTGGGAGCCAGCTTGCCCTGCAACGATCCGCCCATGCAGCGCATGGCCGCAGCGGCGATGATGCCCTCAGGGGTGCCGCCGATGCCGACGAGCATGTCGGTGCCGGACTCCGGACGCGCTGCGGCGATAGCGCCGGCAACGTCACCGTCGGAGATCAGGCGGATCCGAGCGCCCGTGTCGCGAACGTCCTGGATCAGCTGGTTGTGGCGAGGACGGTCCAGGATGCAGATCGTGATGTCGGAGACCGACGCCTTCTTGACCTTGGCGACGCGCTTGATGTTCTCGGCGATCGGCGCGCTGATGTCGATGACATCTGCAGCGTCCGGTCCGACAGCGATCTTCTCCATGTAGAACACAGCAGACGGATCGAACATCGCGCCGCGCTCGGCAACAGCCAACACCGAGATGGCGTTGGGCATGCCCTTGGACATCAGCGTGGTTCCGTCAACCGGATCGACAGCGAAGTCGCAGTCCGGGCCGTCGCCGTTGCCGACCTCTTCGCCGTTGAACAGCATCGGCGCTTCGTCCTTCTCGCCTTCGCCGATCACAACGATGCCGCGCATGGACACCGAAGAAACGAGCTGACGCATCGCGTCGACGGCAGCTCCGTCGCCGCCTTCCTTGTCGCCGCGTCCTACCCAGCGACCTGCAGCCATCGCGCCGGCTTCGGTGACTCGGACCAATTCGAGAGCAAGGTTACGGTCCGGGGTCTCACGATGAATGCTGCTGGCCGTCATGTGCGGTGCCTCCTGGCGCGGTCGCGGTCGACGGGGTGTGTCGACGCAAGTGGTTTCTACAGGCGTGATTGTCCCAGATGGGAGCCACTGTGTGCGCTGCTGGGTCAGGGGCGTGGTGATTTGTCACGCTTAGGGGTACCGGGAATCGTTACAAGCGGCCGGTACCTGGATACTGGGAGTGTGGCATCGAAGAAACCCCGCATTCTCGAAGACAACAAAGACATGGTCTGGTCTCTCGTACCGCTGGTGCTGTTTTGCATCATCATCGCGGGCATCGCCAGCCAGTGCACGTTCAGCCCCGGAGGCCCCACCCAGGGGCCGATCCCGAGCGTCGACATCGACGCAGCGCTGAACTACGACGCCAAGGAACTGGGTTTCCCGATCCGCAAGCCTGAAGTTCCCGAGGGCTGGACTCCGAACTCGGGCAGTCGGAAAGTGATCACCGGCGACGGCGGCGGCGATTCCAGCACTGTGGGATTCATCACGACCAACGGTAGCTACATTCAGCTGACGCAGAGCAATGCCGAAGAATTCCCCCTGGTGTCCTACGTAGCAGGCGGACAGCGTTTCGCGACGGGTGTCGAGGACATCGACGGCCATACCTGGAACGTCTTCGGCGGCGAGGGCGTCGAATCGATCTGGGTTACCGACGTCGACGGAGTTCGTCTCCTGATCACCGGCGCCGCTCCGGCCGAGGACTTCACGACCTTGGCGCGCAACGCCGGCCAGGCCGAGCCGATCGTTCCCTAGACCAGCCGGTCTACTCGTCCGACGGGGACAGCCTCTACTCGTCCGACGCGGACAGCCTCTACTCGTCCGACCCGGACAGTGCCGTCTCCACACGAGCCCTAGCGCCCGCCAGGTGCTCCTCACAGCGCTTGGCGAGCGCTTCGCCACGCTCCCACAGGGCCAACGAGGCGTCGAGGTCCAGGCCGCCCTGCTCGAGGATCTTCACGACGCCCACCAGTTCGTCGCGGGCAGCTTCGTACCCGAGTTCGCTGATGTCGACGTCTGCGGGGTTGTTCTCGGCGTTGCTCATTTTTCTCTTCCCATTACTGCGGCGCGAACAGCGCCGTCTGCAAGTCGAACTCGTATCTGAGTGCCGGGCGGCGCATCCTCGACCGAGCGCAGCACTTCCGGATCTCCGTCGGCGATGATGCGCTGCACCACGGCATAGCCCCGGGCCAGTGTGGCTGCCGGACCAAGAGTTGTCAGGCGTGCCCGCAAGTGCTCGACGGTTCGTGATTCGGAGTCGATCAGCCTGGTGACATCACGTCGGCCTGCGGCTTGCAGTCGTTCGATTTCCTCGGCCCGACGGTCGATGGCCAGTAGCGGCGACGCCATCACGGGGCGGGTGCGCAGTTGCTCGATGAGGTGCGATTCGCGCTTGACCCAGCTGCGTAGCGCTGCGGCACTGCGATCACGGAGTTCGGAGACCAGCGCTGCTTCCGCAACGGCATCGGGAACTACCCGCTTGGCAGCATCGGTAGGGGTGGCGGCGCGAAGGTCGGCGACGTGGTCGCTCAACGGACTGTCGGGTTCGTGGCCGATTGCGCTGACGACAGGCGTCGTACAGGCGACGATGGCCCGGCACAACGCTTCGTCGGAGAACGGAAGCAGATCTTCGACGCTTCCGCCGCCGCGCGCGAGGATGATGACATCGACTTCGGGGTTCGCGTCGAGATCCTTCAGGGCTTCGATGATCTGAGGCACGGCTGTCGGACCTTGAACTGCGGTGTTGCGCACTGCAATTGCGACAGCGGGCCAGCGACGATGGGCGACGGACACGACGTCCTTCTCGGCAGCACTGGCTCGTCCGGTGATCAGCCCGATTGTCCCGGGCAGGAACGGCAACGGACGCTTGAGCCGGGGATCGAACAGCCCCTCGGCGGCAAGCAGTGCGCGTAGTCGTTCGATGCGCGCGAGCAGTTCACCGATGCCGACGGCCCGGATCTCGGTTACGCGCAGCGAGACGGTGCCGCGTCCGGTGTAGAACGAGAGCTTCCCGAACATCACTACCCGAGAACCTTCCGTCAACGGGACGGGAGAGTTGTGCAGTAGTTGCGGTGAGCACGTCACGGACAACGACATGTCAGCTGACGGATCACGAAGAACCAGAAACGCCGTCCGGGTGCCGGGGCGCGCATTGATCTGGGTGATCTGGCCCTCGACCCAAATGCTGCCGAGACGGTCGATCCATCCTGCGACCTTGGCCGAGACGGTACGAACCGGCCACGGTTGTTCGGGGGAGCTGGCACCCGAACCTGTCGGGCGTTGCTGTGCGGGCGGACGCTGGGCGGAAGTCACTTTGCCTTGGCTGTGGTGATGCGGTTGGTCAACATGGTGACGTACGGCGCGCGCGAACGAGTTGCGTTCTCGTAGTCGAGCAGCGTCGTCAGGTTCTCGACGCTCAACGACTTGATGCGGGCACGCAGCTCCGCGAGCGTGAGGTTGGCGTAGTCCAGTTCGGCAACAATGGGCGGTTCCGACGCCGCAGTGTTATCGGTATCACTGTCGAGATCAGCCTCCGCGTCCGGTTGGGGCGCGGTATCAGCTGTGGGATCGACCGAGTAGAGAGCGAACCGTCCGGCGTTGGTCGGGCTCTCCCGAGTCTTCGGCGACGACGGCTTCACGTCCTCGTCGAAAACGGCCCACTCCGGCTGCTCGTCGTCGCCGGACCAGCTGAGCAGCGCAAACGCCTGATCGCCCTTGATTGCGAGCGACGTGATGGACTGCTGTAGCCGCATGCTCGTCTGGAGCATCTGACTGACGGCGGTCATGGGCAGGGCGACTGCGGTTTCCGGAAGCTTCTTGGCTTCTTCCAACGCGGTGACGGCGAGTCCTGCAGCCACACGTGCCACGAACGGGGGTCGAATCATTCCAACAGCTTGCCGTAAAGCACCGACAATCGGTAGCCGACTCGGCGCTAGCGCGGAGGTAGACCTTCGCCGAAGTGTTGCACAAGGAAGCTGCCAGTAGGCTGGTGCCATGTCTTCGGCTGTTCCTCTCAATCTCGGTATCGCGCACTCCGCGGATTCGGCGTCCATTCGCAAGGGCACAGGCAAGCGGGTACTTCTCGCTGAGCCACGCGGCTACTGCGCCGGCGTCGACCGGGCGGTGGAGACCGTCGAAAAGGCGCTGGAAAAGCATGGCGCGCCCATCTACGTGCGCAAGGAAATTGTTCACAACCGTCACGTCGTCGAGACGTTGGAAGATCAGGGAGTGATCTTCGTCGACGAAACCGACGAGGTTCCCGAGGGTTCCCTTCTGGTCTTCTCCGCGCACGGCGTCTCACCGGCCGTCCACGAATCGGCTGCCGAACGCAATCTGCGCACCATCGACGCGACGTGCCCACTGGTCACCAAGGTGCACCAGGAAGCAAAGCGGTTTGCACGAGACGACTACGACATCCTGCTCATCGGCCACGAAGGCCATGAGGAAGTCGAAGGCACCGCAGGTGAGGCACCCAACCACGTCACGATCGTCGACGGCCCCGACTCTGTGGATGCGGTCACTGTCCGCGACGAGAACAAAGTGATCTGGCTGTCGCAGACCACGTTGAGCGTCGACGAGACGATGCAGACTGTCGCTCGTCTGCGAGATCGCTTCCCGAATCTGCAGGATCCGCCGTCCGACGACATTTGCTACGCGACGCAGAACCGTCAGGTCGCGGTCAAGGCCATGGCGCCCGAATGCGATCTGGTGATCGTGGTCGGCTCGCGCAACTCCTCGAACTCGGTTCGGTTGGTCGAGGTCGCACTCGGTGCGGGCGCCCGGGCTTCGTACCTGGTCGACTATGCCCGTGAAGTTGATCTGAGCTGGCTCGAGGGCGTCGAGACGGTCGGAATCACGTCCGGCGCTTCCGTCCCGGAGGTGCTGGTTCGCGGAGTGATCGACCTGCTGGCAGATCATGGTTTCAAGGATGTGCAGTCGGTGACCACAGCCAACGAGACGCTGGTGTTTGCGCTCCCGCGCGAGCTGCGAGCAGCTCGCACCTAGTATTCGCTACGAAAAACCCCGAACCAGCACACACAGGTTCGGGGTTTTTCGTTTGGTACAAGTGCGTCAGGTCGGCGTTTCGTCGCGGTCGCGGTAACGCACGCGCGGAGCCGGGTAGGCCGGCAGGTCCGCGCCCGCTGGGCGCCGACGCGGGGGGAGCGGCACGTCGTCGGCCCCACCTGAGGCAAAGAACGGTTCCATGCGTTCTTCGGAGGGTCGACCGGCTTCAGTGGTACGACGCTCTCCATACGACGGGTACTCGCGGCGCTCGTACGAAGGGGAGTCGCTCCGCTCGCTGACCGGTTGGTTGCGTCGCGGCGGTTGGTAGCGATCGTGGTCTGGTTGGTAGCGATCGTGGTCGACGGGAGTGGAGCTACGACGCGGTGGTGTGCGATCAGGCGCGGCAGCCGGGCGGTACGACGGCCGCTCGTTGTAGACGGGACGTTCGCTGTACGCCGGGCGCTCGACGTCGCGTCGCCGGGGTTGCGGCGGGATCAGGTCGGTTGCCTCTGCGGCATCCGGTCGGCTCGGCTCCGGCCGACGGCGACGACGTTGCGCAGAATCGTCGCCCGTACTACGTGAGCTCTTGGCCGGCGGCGTGTCGCGCCGGGTTCGGGTGGATCGAACCGGACCCGTCGGACGCTGCTGCAGCAGGAAGTAACGCAGGCAGCCGATAATCAGGACCACGATGCTGGTAGCCAGCATGACGGGGAAGCGGTCTACCAGCGGGTATGCGATGTTGATGGCAATGTCGCGGAGTGAAGTGCTGTTTTCCTTGCCGATCAGGGTCTGAGCAACCGGTACCGCGACCAGAAGCAGGAGCGGGGGCTGCGCCATTGCTGTGAACAGTGACTTGTTTGCGGCGGCAACCACGGCGAACAGGCAACCGAGGAAGTAGAACGTCGAGAAGACGGAGGTCAGCTCGCCGCCACCGCCGGATGCATCGATCAGGACACCGATCGAAGTGACTCCGGCAGCGAGCAGAATGACTCCCCACCAGGGCAGGCCGGGGACTGTGACGACCAGAGATCGTTTGTCCAGCGGTACCCCGGAGCGAGCACGTTGGGTTGCAGACACACATTGACATTAGCCGCTTTCTCGGTGTGAGCAGTGTTTGTGCCGGTCGTGGCTTCGGGTTTATCTGTCGGTGGGGTCCTCTACCGTCACTGGAATGAAGATCCTGCACACGTCCGATTGGCACATAGGTCGCACTTTCCATGGTGTGGACTTGTTGGCCGATCAGGCGAGTGTGTTGAACACCATTGCGGCTCTGGTCCGTGAGCATGGCGTGGACGTCGTGGTTGTTCCGGGGGATATCTACGATCGCTCGATTCCCAGTTCCGACGCGGTCACGGTGTGCAATCGAGGGTTCGAGGCCATACGTGATGCCGGGGCGATCATCGTCGCCACGTCCGGCAATCATGATTCGGCCGTGCGCTTGGGTGCCGGTGCGTCGTTTGCCGCGGCCGGCGGGCTGCATCTGATCACCCGGGTCGGTCAGGTCGATTCACCGGTTGTGGTCGAGGACGAGTTCGGTCCCGTGGTGTTCTACGGAATCCCGTACCTCGAACCGGAGATCACGAGAGTCGAGTTGGATGTTCCTCGTGCGCGTAGCCACTCGGACGTTCTCGGGGCGGCTATGGCCCGGGTGCGGGCAGACCTGACGGGTCGGCAAGAGAGTGACCCGAAAACGCGGTCGGTGCTTTTGGCACATGCCTTTGTAGTCGGCGGCGAGGCGACGGGTGAGGAGCGTTCCATTTCTGTGGGTGGTGTCGAGACGGTGTCGGCAGCGGAGTTCGACGGTGTCGATTACGTCGCGCTGGGGCATCTCCATTCGCCGCAGATGTTGTCGGAGCGGGTCTGGTATTCAGGTTCGCCGTTGCCGTACTCGTTCGGTGAGCGCAGCCATAGGAAAGCGGCGTTGTTGGTTGAACTCGACGGCAGCGGCCTCGTCTCGACGTCGCGTCTCGATCTTCCGATTGTTCGGGGATTGCGACAGTTGACGGGCACCCTCGAGGTGTTGCTGAACTCGTCGGATCACGACGATGCCGAGGATTGTTACGTCTCGGCGCTGCTTACCGATCCGGTTCGCCCGATCGATGCGATGCGCGCGTTGCACACGAGGTTCCCGTTTGCCGTCCATCTCGAATGGCAGCGGCCAGAAGGTAATTCGGAACTCAAATACCGCGACGCAGTGCGTGGTCGAGACGATATCGAAATCGCCCGGGGGTTTGTTTCCGCGGTCCGCAGCGAGCCTACCGAGGGCGAAATCTCTCTGATGGAAGCTGCACTCGGTTCGGCTGATCGAGCCGACGAAGCCACAGCTGAACTGGGCGTGAGCGCGTGAGACTTCATACGCTCGAGGTCAGGGCCTTCGGCCCGTTCGCTGACACCGTCACGGTCGATTTCGACAGGCTGGGGGCCGACGGACTTTTCCTGTTGCACGGTGATACCGGCGCGGGCAAAACCACTGTCCTCGACGCCGTGGCCTTTGCGTTGTACGGCCGCGTGCCCGGTGCTCGAAACGAGGGCAAGCGGTTGCTGTCCGATCATGCTCCGGTCGGGTCCGTACCGCAGGTGACGCTCGAAGCGACCATCAGCGGTCGACGCCTCAAACTTGTTCGTAGTCCCGAGTTTTCGCGTCCGAAAAAACGTGGATCCGGTTCGATCGTCGAGAACGCCAAGGCAACTCTGACGTGGCTCGACGGCCGCGGCGAGAACCTCTCGCGAATTCCGGATATCGGCGACGAGATCAACCGACTGATGGGAATGAGCGCCGATCAGTTCTTCCAGGTTGTTCTGCTCCCACAAGGGGAGTTCGCCAAATTCCTTCGCGCCGAGAACGAGGAGCGCGGCAAGCTGCTCGAGCGACTGTTCGACACCAAGAAATTTGTGTCGGTCGAGGCGTGGTTCGACGAGAAGAAGAAAGCCAGTGCCAGCGCTCTCGCCGACAAAGAGCAGGCCGTGCAGGTCTTACTTGCGCGCGTCGAGACTGCGGCGGGTTTGGAAGTGGGAGCGGAAGCGCATCCGCTCGAATGGTCGCGCAAGTTGCTCGCGGAGGCGCAAGACGGCCGCGATCTGGCAAACGAAGTACTCGAGAAGTCCAAAGCTGCTGCAGCGGAGGCAAACCGAATTCTCGGAGTTGCCGAGCGTACTGCGGATTTGGTGCGTCGTCGAGACCGTGCGCGCGCAGAGATCATTGCACTGGACGAGGGGTCGGCAGACCTGGCGGTCATTGCAGACGAGTTGGCTACAGCCACACGGGCGCAACCGGTTTCGGTAATCTCTCAGGATTCGGATTCGGCGCAGCGGGCAATGGCGTCGGCACTCGCACAGGCTGAGAAGGCGGTGACGCTCTACTCCGAGCACGGCGGTCCCGACATCTTCGGTGGGGGAGGGTGGCCGGCGCGAGACGGTGAACGCGGCGAGGTCTTGGCCCAGGTCCGAGACTGGCGAGACGAGATCGTGCGACTGGATTCGGTGGCCGAGCAGGCGCGGATCGCGGATGCGGCGGAGTCGGAGATCGGCACACTGTCGGCGCGGCACGCCAAGATGATCGCCCGCACCGAGGATATCGCCCGCCAGCGCGCGCAGCTGCCGGAACAATTGAGCTCTGCCGCATCGGAACTCGCCGATGCGCAGCGCTGCGAAGCGACGTTGCCGGGCCTTCGAGCTGCCTATGCAGCGGCGGCAGACAGTGCTTCGGCTGCGCGCGACATCGTTGGTGTGCGGGCAAGGGCCGAGGCAATGCGCGCCACAGTGCTTGATGCGCGGGACGCCCATCAAGCGGCGCGTGGTCGCTGGCTTGATCGCGTGCAAACGCGTATCGAGGGAATGGCGGCGGAACTGGCCGGTTCACTGAAACCGGGTGACGCGTGCCAGGTGTGTGGTTCTCCGGAGCATCCCGCACTTGCGCAGCCCGGAACCGACACCGTGACCGAGGTGGACGTGGAGAAAGCCGCAGTTCTCGAACGCGCCGCAGAAGGTGCTTTGACGGTCGTTCTCGAGCAGGAGAGCGCTCTGGCGTTGGAGATCGAGCGTTTGATCGCCCGCGGCGGCGATGGTGATGTCACGGAACTCGAGGCAGTGCGAGAGCGGGCACAAGCGGCGCTCGAGAGTGCAACATCCATGGCGCGTCGGGCAGCCGATTTGGCTGCAAAGGCAGCGGAACTCAGCGGCCGCGACAACACACTCGAGCAGGAGTCCTCAGCGTTGGCCACGGAAGCGGCCACAGTCATCGAGCGTATCTCGGCTCTGACGCTGCGAGCGCAGGAGATTCGCGCCGCGATTGTCTCTGCAGCGGGCGAGGATTCGAGCATCTCCGCCAGGCGGGCCCGGTTCGAGACCTGGGCAAACGCAGCTGTGACGGCTTCGGAAGCCCGCGACGACGCGGCCAGAGCGCAGGCTCGAGCTGCCGAGTTGTCGGCCAAACTGGTTGATGCAGCACTCTCCGCTGGTTTCGAGTCGGCTCCGGCCGCGCTGGCAGCTGTTCGGACGCCGGCACGCATCGCGGCTCTAGAGGCTGAGGTTGCCCGGGCACGTGATCGCAGAGTAGCCGCGAGGTCAGTTCTCGACGACCCAGATGTTGCTGCAACGGCTGATGTTGCGACTGTGGACGTGGATGGACCAGCACTGGTGTCGCGTGAATGCGCGGCGGCGGTCAACGAGGCTGTGGCAGCGGCGTCCTTGGCCGAGAATCGGGTTTCGGACCTCGAGCGGCTCAACGGCCAACTCGAGAAAGCCTACGAGGCAATCGCGCCGCAGCGTGCGCGCCACGACGAGTTGGCGGCGCTGGCAGACGTGATCGCGGGCAAGGGGCAGAACAACCGCAAGATGTCATTGCGGTCGTATGTGTTGGCGTCGCGACTCGAGGAAGTTGCACTGTCCGCGTCGGTTCGGTTGCGTCGAATGTCCGGTGGACGATACGAATTCGTTCACAGTGACGAAGCCGGATCCCGTGGTCGCCGCGGTGGGCTCGGGCTTGATATCCGTGACGATTTCACGGGCGTCGTGCGGTCGGCAAAAACGCTGTCGGGCGGTGAGTCCTTCTTGGCGTCACTGTCTTTGGCATTGGGGCTTGCCGATGTTGTCGCGGCTGAATCCGGTGGCGTTGTGCTGGACACCATGTTCATCGACGAGGGATTCGGGACGCTCGATGCAGACACACTCGACTCGGTGATGGGTGTGCTGGACGAACTTCGCGACGGTGGACGTGTTGTCGGGATAGTCAGTCACGTCGACGAAATGCGACAGCGAATCCCGAGTCGCCTGCACGTCATTCGGGGACGTGCAGGCTCCTCGGTAGAACTGATTGCCGGCTGATCAGGCCTTCTGGTCTCCGGCGGTGTTTGCACCGTTCTCGGACTGCTCGACCAGGTCGGCCGCGTCGCCCTTCGGCATAGGTTCGTTGTCGGTGGCGCGTTCGTCGATCTGCTCGCCGATGTAGCGGATGACGACGGCGGCGACAGCGGCCACGGGGACTGCGAGGAATGCGCC
Organism: Rhodococcus sp. AD45-ID; assembly: GCF_003023755.1. Classification (NCBI taxonomy): domain Bacteria; kingdom Bacillati; phylum Actinomycetota; class Actinomycetes; order Mycobacteriales; family Nocardiaceae; genus Rhodococcus; species Rhodococcus sp. AD45-ID. The sequence goes on from NZ_PYHL01000003.1 coordinate 1,038,842, forward strand.
GATGATGCCGTAGAGGGAGCTACCCGCCGCGACGGCGAGAAGCACGATAACGGCATGGAGCTTCATCGACTTGCTTTGCAGGACAGGCTGAAGGACGTTTCCTTCGATTTGCTGCACCAGCAGGATGATGATCAACACGATGATCGCCGTGGTCAGGCCGTTGGCTACCAACGCAACCAGCACCGCAAGGGCGCCGGCAACAAATGCGCCCACAATCGGAATGAAGCCGCCGATGAAGGTGAGAATCGCGAGCACGGGTGCCAGAGGGACGCCGAGGATCAACAGTCCGGCGCCGATGAACACTGCGTCGATCAGACTCACCAGAGCCTGGGTGCGGATGAACCCACCAAGGGTGTCCCACATGCGCGTCAGAACTTCTTCGAGGTGCCGTCCGGCCTTTCCGCCGCCCACCGCGTGGAGCCACGGGATGAATCGCGGGCCGTCCTTGATGAAGAAGAACGACAGGACCAGAACGAGGCCCAGGGTGACGAGAAGGGAACCAGCGGTACTCACGCCACTGAAAACGCCTGAGGCGATAGCGGTTCCACTTTCCTGGACCTTGGCGACAACTGAATGGATGGCGTTGTCGATCTGATCGTCTTGCAAGTTCAGCGGCGGTCCTTGGAGCCAGTCCTGAACTTGGTTGATGCCCTCGGTTGTCTTGTTCGCGAGTTCAGGGGCCTGCCCGACTACTGACGGGATGATCCCGGCGATCACACCGGCGAGCACTCCGATCGACAGCAGCAGGGTGATGCCGGCAGCGGCTGCCGGCGGTAATCCGCGTTTGACCATTTCGCGAGTTGGCGGCCACATGACAGTCGCAAGGACAATCGCCAGAGCCACGGGCAGCACGATTACCCACAGCTTTTCGACGAGCCAGCCGAAAATCAATGCGCCGATCGAAATGGATGCCAAGACCAATGACCATTTGGCGAGCCACAGGCCGCCCTGTCCGATGATCTCGCCGCGGTCGCGTGTACGCGCGGGAGCCGGCCCAGCTACCTCGTTGCCTTGCTCGCTCACTGATCGTCCTTTCGGTCGGCGTGGGGTTCTCCCCGCCGATGTAATTGACGTGGTTCCGCTTGCCTGATCGTAACGCTGTCCGATTTGGTGCAGTACGCGCGACGCTAACGGTTGATCGGTATCTGGCGGCGACGGTGCGCGGCTACCATTTCCGTTATGAGAATTGCAGCAGCAGTTGTGGCAGCAACAATCGTCGTTCTGGGTCTCACCGCGTGCAGTGAGGAACAGACGAACGATGCACAGGACAAGGTCAACAGCGCGATCACCAGTGGGCAGCAGGCTTTCGAGACTGCAAAAGAGTCAGCGGGCAATGCCATCGATCAGGGAAAATCTGCCCTGTTCGTGGCAACGTTCCGCGGTGCGTACGCGCCGTTGGCGGCTGATCGTGATGACGCGGACATCGAGAAGATCCTGACGACAACGTGTGACGAAGTCGCCAAGGGCACCGACGAGGCAGAAGTGAAGGCAGAGATCATCACTCTGGCGGAAAACAACGGAACTGTTCCGACTCAGGAGCAGGCCGACCACATTTTCTCTCTGGCCAAGGCAGCCTGCCCCTGATCGTCAGTCAGCAGCAGCGGGCACCAGGATTGCTGTCCGCTGCTGCGTGACGTCGACGCCAGAACTCGCGCTCGCTCAGAAGCGGCGCATCGGCGTGGTTCCGCCGTGTGTGTTCGACGTACCGGGCGTAGTCCAGATCGCCCATCACCGAACGGATCCACCACAGGATGCCGCGCAGGGTTGTTGCGACGTGTGCAGTCATGATCAGTGCCCACCCGCATGTGCGGCGCCGGGTGCGCGAACTTTACCGGCCTTGATGAGCTCGTCCCATTCCTTCTGAACTTCCTTTTCTGCCGGTGTCGGGATGAAGCTCGCGGGGCCGAAGATCTTCGACGGCTCCTCGGGGGATTCGGTAGTGGGTAGGCCGCCGGCCCTGATTGCCTTGATGCACACGATGATTCCGGCAATAACCACGACGATGACGAGTGACGCGAAGATGATCGACAACGTGCCCTGAATGAACGTGTTGCGAATGACGGCGTCGATTGCTTCGGGAGTCTTCGCGGAGCCGTGCGACGTCTCGCCGGCGGCTTTTGCGTCCTTGAACACGTTGTGCTGAGCCCAGTATCCGATTGCCGGATTGTCGGAGAAGATCTTCTGCCACGACGCCGTCATGGTGACGATCAAGTCCCATACCAACGGAACTCCGGGGATCCAGGCCCACTTGAACAGTCCCTTTTTCATCACGATCGTCATGACCACTGTCAGTGCGATGGCTGCGAGTAGCTGATTGGCGATTCCGAACAGGGGGAAGAGCGTGTTGATGCCGCCGAGTGGATCGGTGACGCCCATCAGCAGGATTGCGCCCCAGGCCGCAACAACGATCAGGGAGCAGAGCCACGCACCGATGCGCCACGACGGATCCTTGAACTTCTTTGCGGGACCGCCGAAGTTACCCAGTGAGTCCGAGAGCATGAACCGCGCAACTCGGGTGCCGGCGTCGATGGTCGTGAGAATGAAGAGCGCCTCGAACATGATCGCGAAGTGATACCAGAACGATTTCAGTGAGTCACCACCGAACACGTCGCTGAGGACTTCGGACATGCCGAACGCCAGCGTCGGAGCGCCGCCCGTTCTCGAGATGATCGATTCCTCTCCGACGGCCTCAGCTGCCTGAGACAGGACGTCGGGGGAGATGGGAGCGATTCCGAGGGGCAGGTTGTTGACGTATTCTGCTGCGGTTTCCGGTGTTCCGCCGGTCAGTGCGGCGGGAGCGTTGAGCGCGAAGTACAGGTGCTGATCGAGGATGCAGGCGGTAACCAGGGCCATGATGGCGACAAACGATTCGGTCAGCATGCCGCCGTAGCCGATCATCCTGGTCTGGCTTTCCTTCTCCAGCAGCTTCGGTGTGGTTCCCGACGCGATCAGTGCGTGGAACCCCGAGAGTGCGCCGCAGGCGATGGTGATGAACAGGAACGGGAACAGCGCGCCGGCAAAGGCAGGGCCCTCTCCGTTGGAAGCGAACGGCGTAACGGCAGGCATGTTCAGTGCTGGTCGCGCAACCAGAATTCCGATGGCCAGCAGGGCAATTGTGCCGACCTTCATGAACGTCGACAGGTAGTCGCGGGGTGCGAGGAGAAGCCACACGGGCAGGACGGAGGCGGCAAATCCGTACGCGATCATCAGCCACGCGATGGTGACCTTGGACAGCGTGAACCAGTCTGCGCCCCAACCGGTATCGGCGACCCAGCCGCCGGAGACGATGGCCAGCAGCAGCAGGACCACGCCGATCAGCGACACCTCGGAGACCTTGCCGGGGCGAAGGTAACGCAGGTAGACGCCCATGAACAGTGCGATGGGGATGGTCATCGCGATAGAGAAGACGCCCCAGGGACTTTCGGCGAGCGCGTTGACAACCACAAGTCCGAGAACGGCGATGAGGATGATCATGATGACAAAAACGCCGATCAGTGCCGCGACGCCGCCGACGAGGCCGAGTTCTTCACGAGCCATCTGACCGAGGCTGCGGCCGCGTCGTTTGGACGAGATCCACAGAACCAGGAAATCCTGTACGGCACCGGCAAAGACGACTCCGATGATGATCCACAGAGTGCCTGGCAGATAACCCATTTGCGCGGCCAGGACCGGACCGACCAGTGGGCCGGCGCCCGCGATGGCTGCGAAGTGGTGACCAAAGAGAACCCGTCGATCCGTCGGCATGTAGTCCGCGCCGTTTTCCATGATTTCGGCAGGGGTGGCGACGTCGTCGCGTGGTTTGACGATTTTGCGTTCGATCAACCGCGCGTAGAACCGATAGGCGATCAGGTAGGTGCAGATTGCGGCCAACACGAACCAGACGGCGCTGATGTGTTCGTTTCGCACTATCGCGATCATGTACCAGGCGAGGCCGCCTACCAGTCCGATGACCAGGAACACGAAGCGCGCAGTCGGTGAGATGGGGGTGCGGTCCACCACGCCGACGGGTGGCAGGTCAGGGTCTGTTTTCAGGTACTCGACATTCGGTTCCGGCGCCGTCGTCAGGCTCATCGTCGAACTCCGTCCACTAGTTCAGATGTGGCCGCCGTCACAGCGGGCCATCTGTCACTGTAGGGCTAGAAGAGTGAATCCGCGCGGCACCTGGCCGGTATTTCAGAATCGATGGGCGTCGGCGTCGATCCAGTCGGTGAGCCAGCTTTGTGGCGGGGAGTCGAGGAGTTCGCCAGGCATGAGCCAGTCGAAGAGATCGGCATACGTCCGGGTTGTGAGGCCGTCGATCCGGCGGTTGAGCATCGCCGGTTCCAGCTGATCGAAGGAGTCGATACCCATCGACGCGATCATCTGTTGCGCGCTTGCGACGGTTGCCTTCTGGAATCGATACACGCGTTCGCTCTTGTCGGGGATGTCGAGGGCGCGGGTGCGGGCCGGGTCTTGAGTCGCAACGCCGACGGGACAGCGGTTGGTGTGGCACATCTGGGCCTGAATACAGCCAACGGCAAACATCATGGCGCGGGCGGCCATCGTGAAATCGGCTCCCTGAATGATGCGTTTGACGATGTCGGAGCCGCTGGCAACCTTGCCGGACGCGCCGACCTTCACGAGACCCCGTAATCCCGTCCCCACCAACGCATTGTGGACCAACATCAATCCCTCGGTCAGCGGCATACCCATGTGGTCCTCGAACTCGACCGGACCTGCTCCGGTTCCGCCCTCGGAACCGTCGACGATGATGAAGTCGGGCGTGACGCCGCGCTCGATCATCGCCTTGCAGATGCCGAGGAACTCACGACGCGAGCCCACACAGAGTTTCAGTCCGACCGGCTTGCCGCCGGACAATGTCCGCAGAGTGTGAACGAAGTCGACCAGTTCGACAGGGGTACTGAATGTGGTGTGCGCAGGCGGCGATATGACGGTCCGGCCGACGGGAACGCCTCGGGTGTCGGCGATTTCGGGGGTGACCTTGACTCCGGGAAGTACCCCACCCAATCCGGGCTTGGCGCCCTGCGAGAGCTTGATCGAGATGGCCTTCACCTGGTCGAGAGCCGCACGCTCGGCAAAGCGGTCCGGATCAAATTGCCCGTCAGCGGTTCGGCATCCGAAGTATCCCGACGCGATTTCCCAGATCAGATCGCCGCCGTGTTTGCGGTGATACGGACTGATGGCTCCTTCGCCGGTGTCGTGGGCAAATCCGCCCTTCGCGGCGCCGGCGTTGAGTGCCTCGATTGCGTTGGCGGACAACGACCCGAAGCTCATCGCGGAGACGTTCAGAAGAGCGATGTCGTACGGTTTGGTGCAATCGCGTCCGCCGAGACGCACTCGCGGAATAGTGTCGGGGGCCTTGCGGGCCCGGATCGAATGTGTCATGAACTCGTAGCCGATTGCATTGACGTCGCGCTCGGTCCCGAACGGTTCCTCGGCCAGAGTGCCTTTGGCGCGTTCGTAGACCAGATCGCGTGTCTCGCGATCGAATGGCGTTCCATCGGTGGATGATTCGACGAAGTACTGCTGAATCTCCGGTCGAATCTTTTCGAGCAGAAAGCGGGCGTGTCCGATGACGGGATAGTTGCGCAGAATGCTGTGCCGCCGTTGACTCAGGTCGTACGTGCCCACCACTGCCAGAGCGAGCGCGACGACAGCGATCACCCACCACCCCGGGACGACGACGCTCGCAAGCGTCGCGGCTCCGAGGCCAACTATCCATATGGCGAGCACGATCAGCATCCGGGTCACACCGCGAGCGTAGGCGCTCACTACGACACGGCAACGCCTGCTTCCGTTAGGTTCTGCAGTAGAGGAACTTAAACCGAATTTTTGGGGGAACGATGACCGAACCGCAGGAACCTAAACCGACTTACGGCGAGACACCGAGTTACGACCAATCGGGCAACGCCGGCCAGCAGTATCAGCAGTACCCGACCGAGCAGTATCCGTCAGGTCAGCAGTACGGCACGCCGCAGCAGTACGCCGCCCCGCAGTCCTACGCGCAGCCTCAATACGGTCCGCCGAAATCGAATGCAGGTTGGGCCGTCGCCGCGATCATCTTCTTCTGGCCCGTCGCGTTTGCCGCGTTCAATCATCTGCACGATATCTACCCGAAGTGGGCGATGGGCGATCACCAGGGCGCGCAGTACGCGTCAGAGCGGGTGAAGAAGCTCGGCCAGATCGCGCTCTTGATTGCCGTCATCGGATGGATTCTGCTGATCGCGTTCTACGTCATCTTCCTGGTCGCGGTCGTGGCGTCCGTCGACAACTACAACTACAACTGATCACCTGCGGCGACGTGACGGTGGGGCGAGTACCCGTCGCGTCGCCGCGAGGCCGTAGAATCCACAGACCGTGAGCCTTACCCTCGGAATCGTCGGACTGCCCAACGTCGGCAAGTCCACCCTTTTCAATGCACTGACCAACAACGACGTGTTGGCTGCGAACTACCCGTTCGCGACCATCGAACCCAACGTCGGCCTGGTCGAGCTGCCCGATCCGCGGCTGCAGAAGCTCGCCGAGATCTTCGGCTCCGAGCGCATCCTTCCCGCGACCGTGTCGTTCGTCGACATCGCCGGAATCGTGAAGGGCGCCTCCGAGGGCGCAGGCCTTGGAAACAAGTTCCTCGCCAACATTCGTGAAGCTGACGCAATCTGCCAGGTAGTGCGCGTTTTCGCCGACGACGACGTCATTCACGTCGACGGCAAGGTCGACCCCGCCTCCGATATCGAGGTCATCGAGACCGAGCTCGTGATCGCAGACATGCAGACACTCGAGAAGGCTCTCCCGCGTCTTGACAAGGAAGCTCGCAAGAACAAAGAGCTCAAGCCGGCCCACGACGAGGCACTCAAGGCTCAGGCCTTCCTCAACGAGGGCACGACGCTCTTCAGCGTCAAGGACAAGCTCGACTTCTCGCTGCTGCGTGAACTGAGCCTGCTCACCACCAAGCCCTTCCTGTACGTCTTCAACGCCGACGAGTCTGTGCTCACTGACGCAGCGAAGGTCGAAGAACTGCGCGCATCCGTCGCTCCGGCCGACGCCGTGTTCCTCGACGCGAAGGTCGAGCAGGAACTCCTCGAGCTGGACGAGGAAGACCGCCAGGAAATGCTCGACTCGATCGGTCAGACCGAGCCCGGCCTGCACGCTCTCGCACGCACCGGCTTCCACACCCTCGGGCTGCAGACCTACCTGACGGCCGGTCCGAAGGAAGCGCGCGCCTGGACCATCCACAAGGGCGATACCGCGCCCCAGGCTGCCGGCGTCATTCACACCGACTTCGAGCGAGGCTTCATCAAGGCTGAAATCGTGTCATTCGACGACCTCGTCGAGGCGGGTTCCATGGCCGCGGCCAAGGCTGCCGGCAAGGTCCGCATGGAGGGTAAGGACTACATCATGGCCGACGGCGATGTGGTGGAGTTCCGCTTCAACGTCTAAATCCTCTGTACTGTCGCAGGGCGATTATGCGCTCGCGTGGGTTATCAGCCGCGCGTATGCATAATCGCCCTGCGGCGTCTGGTCCTCACCCTGCTGGCATCTCGCTGAGCGTCCGACGTGTGACAAACCGCCGCGCTTTCCCCGACAACGGATCGTTGAATTCGAGTTCCCGCGCGAGCAATTGGAGTGGGAGGGAATGATCGTCCGGGGCGTCGGGCAACAGGTCGGGGTATCGCCGGTCGCCCAGGATCCCGGCGCCGAGAGCCGCCAAATGCACCCGCAACTGATGCATCCGTCCGGATTGCGGACGTAGAACCGTGTGCAGCACAGTACGTCCGGAGGCGCTCACGCCCGTCCCTCGCGCCTCGATCATGGTCTCGGAGTTAGGTTCACGGCTGTCGTCGACGAGGACCCGCAACTCGCCGCGCCGAGCTTCGATGTGGTTGCGGTAGACGAGGGGACCGTTGGATTCGCTGAGCCCCGGTGCGCCCTGGACCCACCGGGGCGGTCGCGCCGACACCGCCTCGTAGACCTTCGTGACCTGCCGCTTCTCGAACAGTGACTGGTACGCGCCGCGCGTCGCGGGGCGGGCCGAGAACATCACCACGCCTGCGGTGCCGCGGTCGAGTCGATGGATCGGGGTCAGATCTGGGTTGTCGAGGCGGACCCGCAGTCGGACAAGCGCAGACTCGCGCAGGTAGCGCCCACTGGGGGTGGTCGGGAGAAAATGTGGCTTGTCGATCACGACGAGGTCGTCGTCGACGTGCAGGATCTCCTCGTGGAACGGCACCGGGTCCTCCGCCGGTAACTCGCGGTAGTACCAGACGAACCGGTGCGCGCTGAGCTCGGTGCTCCGGCAGATCGGGTGGCCGTCGATACCCACGAACTCGCCGTCGTCGAACCGCCGATATAAGTTTTCGGCGTCCAGATGGTCGAACTTCGCCACGACGTACTCGGCGATCGTCGCCCACGGCCCGGACGGTGGGATGCGTAGGCGCGTCGGGCCAACTCCGTTCTTGACGGGCAGCGGTGGGGACATGGACACGCAGGTCATCATCCCATCGACTGCTGATCAGCGGTGATTCGGTGTGGGCCTTGACGGAGACGTCCCCGCGGGGACGCCGGGACCAACTCGGAGCGGTGGCCACCCAGAGATTCTCGGTTCAGGAAAATCCGAAGTGCGCGTCTGATTCCTACACGTGACGACCCGAGGCCCTCAGCCGGGACAGCTGTTCGACCAACCTGAGGCGATGTTCTCTGAACCTCCGGACTGCATCACCGTTGCCGGTGAGTTCCGCGTCAGCCAGTAGGTATTCACAGTTGTCCAGCTGATCCGCCAAGGTCATCACCTGAAGTCACCTTTCATCGCCTGAATAAGTACCGATTCAGAATGCGGGCGGGGGACGGCTGGAGACATCCGCTGAACTACCTATCCAGGTACCTATAACGGCGTCCTCGCCATCGTCGGTAACGATCCAGCGACACCTGCGGTCAAAGTTGCGCATGGTTCGCCTGTTGTCGTAGATACTTCACCGGTGAATCCGACAAAACGGACCGTCCTTTCTGCTGTATCGATGGTGATGCTTGTTGTCGCGGGATTGCTGGTCGCGGCCCCGGCCAGCGGCGCTGAGCCGTCGGCCTGGCGGTACACGATGGTGGCGTTCAGCAATGCCAGCGATCGCGACATGGATGTATTCGAGTCCGCGGACGGCACTGGATTCCAACTCGTCAAACCGTCGGCGTATCGGCCCCCGTCCGGGCTGGTACGTGATCCGAGCATCTTCCGGAATACAGACGGAATGTATTACCTCACCTACACAACGGGCGGAACGAGTATCGGCTTCGCACGCAGTAGCGACCGCATCACCTGGACACCTCTGGCGAACTATTCACTCCCGTTCTGCTGTGCCTTCATGCCAGGCACCGGGGACGGCACGGGTTCAGCGAGCCCGCCGGGTTTCTCGGGGTCGGCCGGCTTCAGCGACGGCCCGTCGTTGTCACCGTTCGTCACCAAAGCCTGGGCGCCCGAGTGGTTCGTCGACGGCGGCCGCGTCAACGTCATCGTGTCTATGTCGACCGGTGGAGGATTTGTGCCGTATCTGATGACGGCACTGGAACCGTCGCTGCGGTTGTGGAGCCTGCCTGTTCCGCTCGCCGGGATCGGTGCGGACCACATCGACACCACCGTGGTCAAGGTGGGATCGACCTATCATGCGTTCACCAAGAACGAGACGAAGAAGGTCATCGAGCATGCGGTCGCGCCGTCGGCGACGGGACCCTATTCCTTTGTCCCGCCGGGAGATTGGGGCACCTTGGTGGAGGGCCCAGCCTTGGCTCAGTTGCCGGACGGCACCTGGCGGCTCTATCTCGACGCCTATACCGAGGGGAAGTATCTCTATTCCGACAGCACGGATGGGTTGAGCACGTGGTCTGACGCGCAAGAGCTTCCGGGTCTGTCCGGGACGGTGCGCCATATCGGAGTGATGAGAGAGCCGGCGTAGCGGCGCCTACCCGCAGGGCTGCAGATTCAGGCTGCGGGGACGTGCTCCCTGACGTCCTGAGCCTGTGCCGTCATCCAATCAGCCAGCACTTGGCAGCCCGTGCGTCCGCTGGCGTCGAAGGCCTCGCTCGCATAGCTGACATGCCGGCCGCCACGGGGGTTCCGGATCTGAAAGCGTCGCCAGCTCACAAGGCTCGGTAGGTATCCGAGGACTTCGAGGAAGGCGGTGCGGAGGCGTCGTAGATCTTTGCGCCATTGGCTCGGGCTGAAGCGAGTCTTCTGCGCGTTCTGAAATGTGTTGCTGCGGAGTAGTTCCCACACTTTGTTTGCCCACACTCGCGCTTGGGTGAAGGACATCCAGCCAGTGAGGTCGGCGATATCACGAATGTAGCTGTCGTCGCTGGCATTGCAGATCAAGTCCTGCGGATGCCCGATCCACTTGGCCGGAATCCACGACGGGATTTCCGGGCCGTCGCCGGCAACGCCGTACCCGTCGCAATCTGGGAGAACCCCGACAGGTTGCTGCGGGTCGGAGATCAGCCCGATCCCGATGATGTTGCTGCCGTGCGCTTCTGGTAGGGCGGCGCGAATCACCGAGCATCCCTGGGAGTATCCGATGAGCATGACGGGTCCGCGGACCTCGGCGAGAGCTGCCAAGAGTGCCCGGGCACCCATTTCGGTGCTCCGGCGAAAACTGGAGCCGCCGTCGGCAACAGGTCCGTACGATGCGGGGTAACTCACCCACTTCGCGTCGAACCTATCGTCGAGTTCACGCGTGACCGCGCTCAGTAGTCCGACAACGCGGGTGCGGGTGTCACCGTCGTACGACTCGCCGGTGCCGCCGACTGCAAAAACCGTTACCTCTGTCATGTTCACCATGGTCTACGGCAATTCTGAGAGGTCTGCGATCAAAGCCTGAGAGAACGCTGGCAATCCCGATATCCTGCAGAATCGTTATAAAGGGCGCACCATCAAAGCTATGACGACGGCATATCGCTCTCGGAAGAAGAAGGTTTCCATCGTCGGCGCCGGCAGTGTCGGCACGGCTATCGCCTATGCGTGCCTCATTCGCGGATCAGCGGACATACTGGCCCTCTACGACACAAACGCCGCGAAGGTGCGAGCGGAAGTGCTCGATCTCAACCACGGCACTCAGTTCACCCCACCGTGTTCGGTGGACGGTGGTGACGACATCGCGGTCACCGCAGGGTCCGATCTGGTTGTAGTGACAGCCGGAGCCAAACAGAAACCCGGCCAGTCCCGTCTCGAGTTGGCGGCGGTCAACGTCAAGATCGTGCAGACCTTGACGGAGCAACTTCTCTCGCAGTCGCCCGAAGCAATCATTCTTTTTGTCAGCAATCCCGTCGACATCGCGACGTACGCAGCGGTTCAGGCCGCGGGTCGGCCATACCGGCATCGGATCTTCGGATCCGGGACGGTGCTGGACACGGCACGCCTGCGCTTTCTCATGGCGTCGAAGTTGGGCGTGGCGGTCGAGAATGTGCACGCGTTCATCGTCGGTGAGCACGGGGACTCCGAAATTCCGTTGTGGTCCAGTGCCACCATCGGTGGTGTTCCGGCGACGGCATTTGTGGGGCCTTCGGGGAACGCACTCGACAGTGTGATCCGCGACGAGGTCGCGACCGAGGTGGTGCAGAGCGCGTACAAAATCATCGAGGGCAAGGGCGCGACCAATCTGGCCATCGGATTGTCGAGCGCCTTCATGGTGGAGGTGGTGTTGCGCGACGAGCAGCGGGTGCTGCCGATTTCGACTCTGCAGAACGGGGTGCACGACCTCGAAGGGGTGTGCCTGTCGTTGCCGACGCTGGTTGGTGGTGCGGGAGCCGGCCGAGTCCTGGAAGTACCGTTGTCGGACGGTGAACGCGAGGGTCTCCATGCGTCGGCGCGAGCATTGCGAGACGTTCAACATTCTCTCGGATTGTGAAGTGCTGCCGTGACGTATATCGGGCATATAGGATCGGTTAATGATTAGTTTTCTGATTCGCGCCGCGATATTCCTCGGGTCTGCCGCGGTCGGACTTCTTGTTGCGACGTGGTTGCTTTCGGGGTTTTCGGTGAGCGCGTCGGGTTTCATCACGGCGGTTGTCATCTTTGCGATCGCGCAGTCGGTCCTGTCGCCGTTCATCGCCAAAATGGCTAAGCGCCACGCGCCGGCATTCCTCGGCGGAATCGGGTTGGTCTCGACTTTCGTCGCTCTGCTGATCGCATCGATTTTCGGCGGGCTGACAATCACCGGTGTGTCGACGTGGATTATGAGCACGGTCCTCGTGTGGCTTGTCACGGCCCTCGCGACTCTGCTGCTGCCACTCATCTTCGTGCGTAAGAAAGTTGCGGAGAAGAAGGCTTAGCGATGCACCCGGATATCGGAATGGACTACACAGTCCTGGACTGTCCGGATCCGGCTGCGCTGGCACGCTTCTACGAACAGGTTCTCGGATGGAGAATTGTTCGCGCGGAGGATGATTGGCACGTCATCGAAGGCCTGCCAGGTCAACGACTCGCGTTTCAACTTGCCCCGGGTTTTGTTCCGGTGGACTGGCCGAAGGTGGGTGTGGGAATCCACCTCGATCTCCTGGTAGAGGCTTTCGACCCGGCCGAGGAGTGGGTACTGAGCCTCGGAGCGCAACGCGTCGACGGGATTGCTGAGCATCCGACTTTCCGGGTCTACCGCGACCCGGTCGGCCATCACTTCTGCCTGTGCCTGCGCGATTGAGTTCTGTCTCGACGGCGGCAGCGTCACGGTGGATAATTCCGTCAGACTGATCGCCCCGAGAACTTCTGGAGAGACGACTATGGCTTCACCGAATTCCGACGAGTTTCTTGTCGAACGCTCCGCTGTGATCAATGCGGAGGCTGCCACAGTCTTCGATCTGATCAACGACTTCCACCGCTGGACCACCTGGTCCCCGTGGGAAGGACTGGACCCGGCGATGCAGCGGACATACTCGGGACCGGATTCCGGTGTTGGTGCGTCGTACGCCTGGTCTGGCAACAAGAAGGCCGGTTCAGGCTCGATGAAGATCACCGAAACGGTGCCGGGTAGCCGTGTTGTCTTGGATCTTTCCTTCCTCAAACCGTTCAAAGCGCAGAACGTCACGACGTTTCTTCTCGAACCGCAGGACAGTTCGACTCGGGTGACATGGCAAATGACAGGGAAGAAGAACTTCTTCTTCAAGATTTTCGGATTCATTTTCAGCATGGACAAGATGGTGGGCAAGGACTTCGAGAAGGGCCTTGCACAGTTGAAAGCCGAAGCCGAAAAGGGCTGATGCCGCGGTGGTACCGTCACCCGGTGTTACGGATGACGCCCACCGACGCCCAAACTTTCTGGATTTCGGAAAAGATCCCCAACGATCAACTCCTGCTGTACTGCTTCGAGGGGCAATCGGAATCGCTCGAGGATGTACGACGCGCGGTCCTCGATCGCGCGTCGTCGATTCCGGATCTGTGCGTGCGGATTCGTGAAGTGCCGTGGCATCTGGATTATCCGCTGTGGGAACCGATGCCGGTCGACCAGTCGTTGGTCGTGACGCATCGACTTCCCGACTCTTCGTGGGAGCAGTGCATCAACGCGATCGAGGTGTTGCTCGAGAACCACGTCAATCCGCGCGCGACACCCTGGCTGCTGCATCTTTTCGAAGGCGTGCACGGCGCACCGCGCTGCGACGGCCCTGCGTTGATTGCCGTTCTGCAAGTGGCTCATTCGCTGGCGGACGGCAAGCGGGCGAGTGCTGTTGCCCGCACGCTGTTCTCGGCAGACGAGCCGAAAAGCACAGAGATCGACAGACGCTCGATCAGTTCGGTAGAAATACTCGCCCGGGCGGCACTGCGCCTGCCCGGCCAGATCTACCGACTGTTTCGCGACGGCCGCGCGGGTCATCAGGCTCAGCTACAACTCCAGGCCGATACCGAGTCGGGAGTTGTTGCGCCGCAGGCCCCGAACCGTCCGAAGGTTACCTCGAACATCGCCCCGGATGCGCACAGGCTTGTTAGGATGGTTGTGCGCGACGCGGCAGATCTCCGAGCCGACGGGGTCTCCGTGACAGTGGGGGCGATGACGGCTATCTCGGTGGCCATGACCAAGTACCTGCTGGCCGCCGATGGCGTCGTTCCTCCTGAGCTGGGTGCAGAAGTCACCATCGCGAAGGACGGAAAACCGAAATCGCGCAACCACTTCCGCAACGCAGGTGTCGGTTTGTTTCCGGAGGTGACCGATCTTCGAGAGCGCGCCGACCGCATCACCGAATCCCTGGCCGAGCGCCGGGTGCGAGCAGCACACCCGTCCAGCGCGGCGTCGGACCGGGCACTCGAGGCTGTGCCGGGGCCGCTGATTCGTTGGGGCGTGCAGCAATACGACTTCACGGCGATTCCCGAGACGGTGACGGGTAATGCGGTGGTGTCGAGCGTTGCTCGCGGAGCCGCGGACTTGGTGTTCGGCGGCGGAACCGTGCGATTCACGGCAGGGTTTCCGAGCCTGTCGCCGGTCATGTCACTCACACACGGTGTCCACGGAATCGGTGACACCGTGACCATCAGCATCACAACCAGTCCGTCGGCGATTGCGGATATCGATCACTACGAACAGTTGATGCACGACGCGATCGACGAGGTGCGCGATACCTTTGCGCGGCGGGTCTGATGTACTGGCACTATGGGATTCACGCGCGCGGAGTTGGAGTCGTATCGCGACGCCGAGATCGACGATCTGATCGGACCGGGTTGCCGATTGCTGTTCGTGGGTATCAACCCGGGATTGTGGACGGCGGCAACTGGTGCGCATTTTGCGAGGCCGGGTAACCGTTTCTATCCGGCGTTGTTGCGGGCAGGCATCATCGAACGCCCGATAGATCCGTCAGACGGTATGTCGGCAGCAGACACACAACACCTGATCGATCGGGGAGTGGGCATAACGAATCTCGCTGTGCGGGCAACGGCGCGGGCCGATGAATTGACGCCGGAGGAGCTGGCGGCGGGTGGAGTTCGGGTGCGAAACATCGTGCAGGACACCAAGCCTGTTGTTGTTGCCTTCGCCGGGATCACCGCCTATCGAACAGCTTTCGGCAACAAGAAAGCCAAGGCCGGCCATCAGGACCATGATTTCGAGGGGGCGAAACTCTGGATCGTGCCCAATCCGAGTGGGCTCAATGCGCACGAAACGGTGGATACGCTCGCCGCTAAATACCGCGATGCGGCCCGGGACGCCGGAATCCTGTAACTGATAGCGGAGTTCGGTAAAAGCGGCGTGAACTAGGCGCTACAGTGCAGATATGTCATTTCTTTACAATATCTTTGTAGTTATTCACCTGCTCGGTATGGCGGCCCTTGTCGGTAGCTATTTCACAGTCCTGAAGGCTCCGAAGATCACCGAGGTCATGGTCTGGGGTGCACGCCTCCAGTTCCTGTCCGGTCTCATCATCGTCGGACTCGGCGAAGGTGCCCTGGACAAGAACTACATTCACGCGAAGATCGCTGTGAAGCTTGTACTTTCACTGGCCATCGTCGCGTTGGCGGAGATCACGCGGGCCAGGCAGAAGAAGGGGCAGCCAAACCCCAACCTGGTACACGTGGTCGGTGGACTGTCCGTCGTGACTGTTTTTGTGGCTGCTCTCTGGACCTGACAAACCCACAAACAAGCCCCGGCGAATCGGAATTCGCCGGGGCTCTTTGCTATTGAACTGTCTACAGACCCGGACGCTTGCCGATCGTCAGGGTTACTTCACCGGTATGGGCAAAGAAGTCGTTGCCCTTGTCGTCTACGACGATGAACGCGGGGAAGTCCTCGACGTCGATCTTCCAGACGGCTTCCATACCCAGTTCGGCGTACTCGAGGATGTCGACCTTCTTGATGCAGTCGAGTGCCAGACGAGCCGCCGGTCCACCGATCGATCCGAGGTAGAAACCGCCGTGGGTGTTGCACGCGTCGGTGACCTGCTTGGAACGGTTTCCCTTGGCCAGCATGATCATCGAGCCACCGGCGGCCTGGAACTGCTCGACGTACGAGTCCATACGGCCGGCCGTGGTCGGGCCGAACGAACCGGAGGCCATTCCATCCGGAGTCTTGGCAGGTCCGGCGTAGTACACCGGGTGATCCTTGAGGTACTGCGGCATTTCCTCGCCGGCGTCGAGGCGCTCTTTGATCTTGGCGTGCGCGATGTCGCGGGCCACGACCAACGGACCGGTGAGCGACAGACGCGTCTTCACCGGGTGCTTGGACAGCTCGGCGAGGATCTCGGCCATGGGCTTGGTGAGGTCGATCTTGACCGCTGCGCCCTTGCCGGTTCCGGAGATTCCGTCGGTTTCGGAGTCGAGCTGCGCGTCGGTGACCTCGGGCAGGAAACGGCCCGGGTTGAATTCGAGCTGTTCGAGGAAGACACCCTCGGGCGTGATCTTCGCCTTGGCCTGGCGGTCTGCGGAGCACGACACGGCAATGGCAACGGGCAGCGAAGCGCCGTGGCGGGGGAGACGGACGACGCGGACGTCGTGGCAGAAGTACTTACCGCCGAACTGTGCGCCGATGCCGATCTTCTGCGTGAGCTCGAAGACCTTCTTCTCGAGTTCGTGATCGCGGAAGCCGCGGCCCGTGATGGCGCCTTCGGTGGGGAGCTCGTCGAGGTAGTGCGCGGACGCGTACTTGGCCGTCTTCATCGCGAACTCGGCAGACGTGCCACCGACGACGATCGCGAGGTGGTACGGCGGGCACGCTGCGGTACCGAGCGAGCGGATCTTTGCCTCGAGGAACTGCATCATCGAGTCGGGGTTCAGGATCGCTTTGGTTTCCTGGTACAGGTAGGACTTGTTTGCGCTGCCGCCGCCCTTGGCCATGAACAGGAATTTGTACGAGTTCTCGTGTCCGGCAGCAGTATCGGCGTACAGCTCGATCTGCGCGGGGAGGTTGTTTCCGGTGTTCTTCTCGTCCCACATCGTGATGGGGGCGTTCTGCGAGTAACGCAGGTTGAGGCGTGTGTAGGCGTCGTACACACCGCGGGCGATGGCCTGCTCGTCGTCACCGGGGGTCAATACGTGCTGTCCGCGCTTGCCCATGACGATGGCGGTACCGGTGTCCTGGCACATCGGGAGAACACCAGCGGCTGCGATGTTTGCGTTCTTCAGGAGATCGAGAGCAACGAACTTGTCGTTGTTGGACGCTTCGGGATCGTCGAGGATGCTCGCCAGCTGCGTCAGGTGGTCGGTGCGCAAGTAGTGGGAGATGTCGTGCAGAGCCGTTTCGGTCAGCAGACGCATCGCTTCGGGCTCGACCTTCAGGAAGGTCCGACCGTCCGGGCCTTCGACTGTCGACACCCCTTCAGTGGTGAGCAGTCGGTACTCGGTGGTGTCCTCACCGATCGGCAACAGGTCCTCATAGAGGAAGTCGGCCATCTTTTCTCCTGAACAAGGGTGCGTGCGAAGGTCTCGTTCAGGTTATCGTTGGGGGTTTTCCTCGATTACGCCGGGCGGTCGGACGGTAGTCGTGACTGGGTCGTTTGCCCTCGAAACGGAACATTTCGGGCAATAATGTCCATCTGTGCTCGGCAACTCGAGGGACGTTTTCATGAGAGGTATCCGCATAGCGCGTGCATTGATCGGTGCTGCGACGGCCGCAACCGTTCTCTTTGTCGTGTCGTCGCCGGCAGTGGCCGAGACGGGCGGTCCACGCGTGATCAGCGCCGTACCCGCGGAAGGCCGTCTCGTCGACGTCGTCGTGTATTCACCGTCGATGGATCGCGGAATTCCGGTCCAGGTGCTTCGCCCGGCCGACACGTCGACGCCCGCGCCGACGCTGTACTTGCTCAACGGAGTGGATGGTGGGAAGAACGACGCGACATGGTCGGTACGTACCGACGTGCCGGAGTTCTTCGCCGACAAGCACGTCAACGTGGTCACTCCGTTGGACGGGGCGTTCAGCTATTACACCGATTGGTTGCGGCCGGATCCGGGGCTCGCACAGATCAACGACAACAACGGCGTGAACAGGTGGACCACGTTTCTCACGTCGGAACTGCCGCACGTGATCGACGAGTATTTCGATACGACGGGCGAGAACGCACTCGGGGGGATCTCGATGGCGGGTACATCTGTGTTGAATCTGGCGATGAGTGCGCCGACGGTCTACAACAGCGTCGCTTCGTTCAGTGGCTGCGCGATGACCAGTCCCGGTCCGGGACAGGATTTCGTCAAAGTGGTCGTCGGGATCGGTGGGGGTAACCCCGAGAACATGTGGGGGCCGTACAACGACCCCGCGTGGGTTGCACACGATCCGGTGGTGAATGCGGAGAAGCTACCGCGAATTCCGATGTACATCACGACCGCAACGGGCATCCCCGGCCCGTACGACACGTTGGCAGATCCGCGAATCGACAACGACGTCGCGGTGCTGGCAGCGACGCTGGCTCTGGGTGGGGGCATCGAGGCTGCGACACATTTCTGCACAATGCAGTTGGCGGATCGCACCACCGCACTGGGCATGGATAACATCCGATACAACATCAAACCGGCCGGTACCCACTCGTGGGGCTACTGGCAGGACGACCTGCACGATTCGTGGCCGATGTTTGCCGCGTCCCTCGGCTTGTAAGGACTTTTGCATGCGTATGTCTCAGATCGCACTGGCGTGCGCCGTGTCGCTGGCGTCGGTCGTTGCTCTCCCGATCGTTGCGAGCGCGGACGAAGCAGCGCCGCCGGCACAAACCGTGTCCGCCGATGCGTCGCCGCGAATCGCCGCGACCACTTCGGTGTCGGAGCGGGAAGTGCTGCTCGACGTCGACAGTCCGGCGATGGGCCGCACGATGGCCGTGCGGGTGTTTCTCCCGGCCGATAGTTCGGAGCCTCGGCCCGTTCTGTACCTGCTCGACGGAAACTCGGGCCAGATCGAGGACAACAACTGGTTCGAACCGACGAAGGGCAATGCTCGGGAGTTCTTCGCGGACAAGAACGTTTTTGTGGTTGCGCCGATCGGCGGAACCGGAACCATGTACACCGATTGGCAGGAAGACCACCCGAAATTCGGCAAGCTCAAGTGGGAGACTTTCCTGACCAAGGAATTGCCGCCATTGATCGACGGGGCCTTCGACACCAGTGGGCGCAACGCGATCGGTGGCATCTCGATGGGGGCCGAGGCCGCGCTCATGCTTGCCCAGCGGGCACCGGATCTGTACGACGGGGTAGCTGCCTACAGTGGGTGCTACACGACGGTGGGTGGATTCGGTAAGGCTCTGACGGATCTTGTTGTCATCAACGGAATGGCCACATCGGAGCAGATGTGGGGTCCGGTGGACAGCCCCGCGTGGCGCGAGCACGACATCTTTGCCAACGCGGACAAGCTTCGCGGCACAAAGGTGTACCTGTCATCGGGCACAGGATTGCCGGGCCCCCACGAAACACTCGAGACGCCCGACCTTGCTCGGGTCGTTGTCGTCGGTGGTGTCATGGAACTCGGTGCCAATCTGTGTACCGATCAGATTTCCGGTGTTCTCCGCAGTCACGGCGTCGATGTCACGCGCAGCGCGCAACCGGTGGGCACACACGGTTGGCCGTATTGGTCCGACGAACTGGCGCGTTCCTGGCCGGTGATCGAGTCGGCTCTGTTCGACTGAACTACCCGATGATTTCCGGCGGCCGCGACGGTCTATCCCTGTGAAGACCGTCCCGACCTAAGGAGTAGTCATGCCCTCGATCACCCCGTGCCTGTGGTTCGACACGCAAGCGGAGGAAGCAGCACAGTTCTACATCTCGGTTTTCGGCAAAGGGAAAATCATCGGAATCGAGCGATACGGCGAGGGATCGCCGTCCGGTCAACCGGCAGGGTCGGTCATGACGGTGGTGTTCGAACTCGACGGACAGCGATTCACCGGGTTGAACGGCGGACCGATGTTCACGTTCTCGGAGGCGGTGTCGTTCGAGATTCCGTGCGCCGACCAGGCTGAAGTCGACCACTACTGGTCGGCTCTGACCGAGGGCGGTGAGGAAAGCCAGTGCGGTTGGCTCAAGGACAAGTTCGGTCTGTCGTGGCAGGTGGTGCCGAACCGATTGATCGAATTGATGCAGGATCCCGATCGCGCAAAAGCCCAGCGTGTGATGGACGCGATGATGCAGATGAAGAAGATCGACGTGGCAGAACTCGAACGTGCCGCACTCTGAGAGTCGACTGTGAGTGTCGACGCAAACCTGGCGGGCACGTCAGCAGCGTCGGTACACTTGAATGAGTGAATTTTCAGCTAACTGCGGCGATGGGTGACGGCCTTATATGAGTTTTTCAACCGTGTCCGATGCTGCTGTCCTGAACACGGCCCCGTCTACCTCGCGTCCTCGCGTTCACGCGTACATCGACATCGCGGTGGTCATCGCGGTTCTGGTGGGAACCAATCTGATTGCGCACTTCACCACGGTGTGGGCGAGCATCGCGACGGTTCCGATCTCGGCGCTTGTGCTCCTCGCGATGAGCAAGCGCAGAGGGCTGGGTTGGGCGGAGTTGGGTCTGTCCCCGAAGCATCTCAAAAGCGGTTCGAAGTACGCACTCATCGCGGTCGGACTGGTTCTGACCGTCGTGGCGGTCGGCGCGTTGCTGCCGCTGACCAGGCCGTTCTTCATGGCTGATCGTTACGCGACCATCTCGGGCGCCATCATCGCGTCGATGATCATCATTCCCCTGCAGACCGTCATTCCGGAGGAATTGGCATTCCGCGGTGTCCTGCACGGGACGCTTAACCGGGTCAGTGGCTTCCGGGGCGTCGCTGCAGCGGGTTCGTTGACGTTCGGGCTGTGGCACATCGCGTCGTCGATGGGTCTGACCAGTGGAAACGCGGGGCTGTCCGGCTTCCTCGGTAATGGGGTCGTCGGCCAGATCGCCGGTATTCTCGGCGCGGTTCTGGCCACCGCAGCGGCCGGTCTCGTCTTCACGTGGCTTCGCCATCGAAGTGGCAGTCTTCTTGCGCCCATCGCATTGCACTGGTCCCTGAACGGCGCGGGCGCTTTGGCCGCAGCGTTCGTGTGGCACGCCACCATGAACTGATCCGGACAATTCGAACGCGCGGTATCGCCGCGACTGTGATTTGCTCAATGAGTGATACAGCTGCATCGGGGCCATATCTTCCACATTTCCGGTAGCCCGACGGTCGAGGGCGCGGCCGACGCGCTCGTCTCCCTCCCCGACGGTGTGCTCGCGATCGACGACGCCGGTGTTGTGGCTTTCTGCGGTGAATTCGACGCGTTGCCGCAGCATCTGCACGGCGGCGACGTCCACGATCATCGCCCAGGGTTTCTGCTCCCCGGATTCATCGACACTCACGTTCACTTTCCGCAGATCTACGCCGGTGATGCCTACGGCGGTGGACAACTGCTCGAGTGGCTCGATCTCTGCGTGTTCCCCTCGGAATCACGATTGGCCGATCCGGAATTTGCCGCGCACGCCGCTGCCGCGTTCTGCGCTCGCCGGATAGCCACCGGAACTACCGCGGCAATGGTCTTCGGTTCCGCTTTTCCGCACGCGCAGGACGCGTTGTTCGCGGAAACTCAGCGAACCGGGCTTCGCCTCGTCAGCGGCCGTGGCATCCAAACCACGGGGCCCGAATCTGCAGCCGCGCTCATCACGTCCGAGGACGACGCGATCACGCTGACCCGCGACGAGATCGATCGGTGGCACGGTGCGGACACCGGTGACGTTGACACTGCTCTCCTGCACGTTGCCGTCGTACCGCGGTTTTCTCTGGCCGTGACGGCGGAGACCTTGAAGAATCTGGGGGAGTTGTACGACTCGGTGCGAGGCCGTGGCGTGTACTTCCACAGTCACCTCAACGAGAACAACAGGCCGGGCACCGGCGAAGTGGCGACGACGCTCGAGCGTTACCAGGTTCAGTCGTACCTCGATACGTACGACGGCAAGTTCCTGCCAGGCTCCGAAGTCGGTGGCAAGTCTTTCCTCGGACCCCGCGCAATTCTTGCGCACTCCGTCCACTGCCAGGATTCCGAATTGGCTCGGATGGCGGAGACCGGGACGTCGATTGCTCATTGCCCGACGTCGCAGCAGTTCCTCGGTTCCGGCACGATGCCGTGGAAGCGAACGGTGGCGGCGGGAGTCAACATCGCGATCGGTTCGGACTTCGGCGGCGGCGACGAATTCCTCCTGTCGCGGGTTCTGGGCGACGCTTTCAAAGTGCACATCTCGGAGGAGGGCGACAGCGCGCTTTCGCTCCACCCGGCCGAATTGCTGTTCACGGGAACACTGGCCGGAGCGCGTGCGCTGGACATGGAGAACCGCATCGGAAACCTCGACGCCGGTAAAGAGGCAGATTTCCTCGTCGTTGATCCGGCCGGGTGGCCGGCGCTGGGCAGTCTGATCAACTTCGGCACGCGGTCGCCGGATCCGATTCTCGCGCGTGATCAAACTTTGTTCGGTTTGTTGATGGCGATGCGTGAGCCGGCGATCTCGCACGTGTACGTCCAGGGTCGCAGGGTGTCGACCTGACGTGTCCGGTTCGGCGACGGTTGTCACGGCCTATCACCGCCCCGAGAACGGTGGCGACGAGCTGTTCGCTGAGTGGGCCGCTCAGGCCGTCGTAACGGCAAAATCGGCTCGGGGTTATCTCGGCAGCGCAGTCAGTGACGGTTCAGAGCTTTCCGATTACGGTGTGTCCCATACCTTTTCCGGCGTCGACGAGCTGCATGGCTGGCTCGACTCTCCTGAGCATGCACGCGTCGTGGAGGACGGTGTGGCGCGCGGGGTCCGGGCCAAGAGTTCGGACCTTGTCCTGGTGGACGATGCCGTGCCGCCGCCCGGCATCGGCGTGTACGACCACACGGTTGTCGCCGGACGGCAAGACGAATTTCTGCGGACCCAGCATCGCCTGATCGCGGAAAGTTCGCGTTTCTCGGGGTACGAGAGTGCATTGCTGCTGTGCTCGACTGCCGATGCGACGCGGTGGCAATCGGTTCTGCGCTTCCGGACGGAACCGCAACTGTCCGCGTGGATGCGATCGGAGCAGCGGGCGGCGGTGTTGCCTGCGCTTCGCGAGGAGTTGGCGGAAGACTTCACCGAATCCGTGCGCTCCACCCCTTTCGGCACGATCTTGCGCACCGAGAACGGGCAGACGCGGGCGACTCCGAACTGGAAGACCGCGATGATCATTCTTCTGGTCCTCTACCCGACAGTGATGACGTTGTCGCGATTTCTCGGTCCGGTGCTCGACGGGATCGGCGCACCGCCCTGGCTGTCGATGTGGCTGAGCCAGATCGTCAGCGTTGGGGCGATGACGTGGTTCCTGATGCCGGCGGCGACGCGTCGGTTCGGTCGATGGCTCGACCCGTTCGACGGAGCGAAACTACGCACGAACGTCCTCGGCACCGCCGCTGTCCTGGCGATATATGCCGGGACGCTCGGGCTGTTCGCTTCCGTGAAGTGGTTGCAGTTCTGGGACTACTTCGACTGAATCCTGCCGCGCCGGAAGTACGTGATCGGTCCGAAAAAGTTGATCGCGATGATCGCAGCCCACTTGGCCTTACTGCCGTTGACCGCCGCACGATCGCGCTTCGCGAGATCGGCCCAGGCGGCGATTGCCAGAATCGACTGGATCGACCCCATCACGATCACAATGCGTCGTTGGCGCGGTGAGAGTTCACTCCATGACTTCTTGTTGCGGCTCATGACATCAACTGTGCCCGATGCGTCTGCAACGGCCCGGACATTTGGTGTGAATAGCATCACGTTCTGGGAGGTCGGGTTTGTTTCGGGCTTCGTTTCGATCGGACTCCCCAGGCATCAATGTTCTGTTAATCGCAGCCGTGGCTGAAGAGTTGCGCGGCATGGCGTCCGTGCGCCGATCGGCCTCGCGGGGAATCGTCCCATTCCTGGTCAGGGCGGCGCTAGTGCTGAAACAGGAACAATTAAGTTAGGCTTACCAACATCATTTGGCCGAATTGAGAGATTGCGAAGTAATAACCACTAATGGAAACCGTGTTCGGATATCGTTAAAAATAGGGCGAATTATCTCGATCGGATCACGCCTCCTGGGCGTTACCTGTGAATATGCGTTTGCCGCCTAGGTCCGAAGATGTAACGTCCCGGACACATTTGGTGTCGCGGAAGTAACGGAAGACCTCTAGTCTTAGCCCAGCAGGTCAGCAAGAGGGCCTGTTAGACCACTGATGTTTCATCTTCGACAGGAGTTAACACATGACCAGCGCTGAACTCTCGGGCCAGTTCTCTTTCATCACCGACTTCCTCAGCAACGCATCTGACCTGTTCAGTGCTCTGACGTTCTTCACGTCGCTCAGCTGATAACTTCCGGCCGCTACGGCCGATGACGATGGCCCTCGAAACGAAAGTTTCGGGGGCCATCGTTTTTGTTGTCGCTGGTCACGGCGGTGGTGTGGCTGGTGTTGGTCAAGTGCAAGGCGGTGGCCTTGTGACTGTGGTGCAATCGAGTGAATAAAGAAACTCGACTTTCCGCCTAGATCGGGCGGGATACGCCGATGATCGGAGCAGTGTGCACGTCTCACGAAGAAGTTTGTTCAAGTACGCGGCCGCAGGTTCTGCCGCCGCTGGACTGGCCGCGCTCAGTGGCACGGCGACGGTGGCCAATGCCGGCTCGCTCGGAACTCTGCTCGACTACTCCGCCGGGGTCCCGTCGGCGCAGTCGATTCGGGCGGGCGGCTACGCGGGCGCGATCCGCTACGTATCCGACCGCCGCCCTGACGCAAACTGGATGGTGGGGAAGCCAGTCAAAGCGGGTGAAGTGAACGCTCTGACAGCAGCGGGACTGCAGGTCGTGTCCTGCTATCAGTTCGGAAAAAGTGCGACGGCCGATTGGCGTGAAGGCCGCGAAGGCGGCAAGAGGCATGCAACACGGGGCCTCGAATTGCACCGTCAAGCGGGTGGACCCGAGGGGCGTCCGATCTACGCGTCCATTGACGACAACCCGTCGCCGGCCGAGATCAACAACCTCATCAGGCCCTATCTCGAGGGATGGGCGTCGGTAGTCGGCAATCAGAATCTTGGTATCTACGGAAACACCGGCGTGCTCGACGCGATGATCGGCGTGGGGGTCGGAACCTGGTACTGGCAACATAATTGGGGCTCGCCGAAGGGCTACGTCCATCCTCGGGCGCACCTGCATCAGTTCGAGATCGACAAGCGTACGGTCGACGGTATCGGCGTCGACCTGAATTCGATCCTTGCCCTCGACTACGGGCAGTGGTCATTGGCCGGTTCGATCGTGCCCAACATTCCGATCGGCTCTATCGCACCATAGCGCCGAATTTTGCCAACCAGGCGCGGGCATCCTCGGGAAGGTTGCCCGCGGCTTCGGCGGCCAAGCACCAGGCTTTGGTCATCGCCAGGAAATTCATCGGGTTGTATGCGTCTTCCTCGCGGGAGAACAATCCGTCTCCGGCATAGTGCAGGATCGTGATGTTCGCGGCGCCGTGAGTGGATCCGTCGCCCGGGTCTTCCATAGGATTGTCGATTTCGCAGATGATCCACCCGCGCTCCTCGTCGATCACGTACCAGTTTGCGGGGAACTCCGTCATGCGTTTTCCCGGGAACTCGGTCATCGTGCGGGTGACCCACTTGCGCACGGCCTCACGGCCGTTGAGGGTCCCGAAGGCATGCTCGACGTAGACGACGTCCTCGGTGAACATGTCGGCAAACGCATTCCAATCGCCGCTGCGCGTGCATTCGACGACGGTGTTCTGGAAACCCGTAAAGGCCTGATCGAGTTCAGCGCGTGTCCATGCCATGTGTGACTCCTCGGGTAGACGACCGAGTCAAATTAGAACATGTTCTCGTGTCCGAGAGGTGCGGATTCGGCCGATCTTGTGTTGCGGTACCGTCGTTGACGGGTCGGGACCCGTATTTGCGAGAGGAAATATTTTCATGGAGTTTCTCATCGACTTCATCTACACCCTGCTGTCGAAGCTGCAGATTGCCGGCAGCATCGAAGGCGCTTCGGAGAAGTAGCACCTCCCGCAGTTCTTACGGCCGTGTCATTCTTGCGGCCGCGACGTGGTTGATTCCCTGTGCGGCGCTTTCCGTTTGGGAATCAACCACGCGAAGATCATCGCTACGGCCGCCGCGACAATCGAAATCACGAACGTGGCTTTGAACATATCGAGCGTGGGGTAGACGCGGTCGTGGACCATGATGGTGGCACCGGCAAGCACAACGCTCACCACGGCGGCGGAACTCGAGGTTCCGATCGACCGCATCAGTGAGTTCAAACCATTCGCGGCAGCCGATTCCGTGATCGGAACCGAGCTCATGATGAGGGCCGGCATCGCCGAGAATGTCAGTCCCACACCAGCTCCGATCACCATTCCGGCCAGCGCGACTTGCCACACCGCGGACGTCGCGAAGAGGGCGGCGACGTAACCGAGTCCGATGACCAGCGATCCGGTCAGCAAGGTGATGCGCGGACCCTTCCAATCCGAGATGCGGGCGGAAACGGGGGAGAGTGCCATCATCACCAGTCCGGCGGGTGCGAGTACCAGGCCGGTGGTCACCATCGACAATCCGAATCCGTAGCCGGTGTCCTTCGGAGCCATGAGAAGTTGTGGCAACGACAGCGAATTCCCGTACATCGAAAAGCCGATGGCAATGGATGCGAGGTTGGTGAACAATACTTGTTTACGTGCCGCGATTCGCAGATTCACCAGCGGCGCACTGCGTCTGAGCTCCCAGAAGCCCCACACCACGAAGATGACGACCGACGACGCCAGTAGCCCCAGGGTCTTGGGATCGGTCCATCCCCACGTGCCGCCCTTGGTGATCGGCAGGAGCAGGGCGATCAGGGCAGCGGCCAGGCCGAGGGCGCCGACGAAGTCGAAACGTCCCGGCTTGCGGACGGATGACTCGGGAATGACGAAGAACACCAACAACATACAGAGGCAACCCAGAGCCGCGGACACGACAAACAGAAAGTGCCAATCGGCGCTCTGAGCGATGAGCGCGGCGATGGGCAGGCCGACAGCGCCGCCGACGCCCAGGGTGGCGCTCATGACGGCCATCGCGCCGCCCACCTTCTTCGGTGGCAGAACGTCACGCAGGATGGCAATGCCCAGCGGGATGGCACCAACGGAGGCGCCTTGGAGCGCGCGCCCGATCA
Organism: Rhodococcus sp. AD45-ID; assembly: GCF_003023755.1. NCBI lineage: Bacteria > Bacillati > Actinomycetota > Actinomycetes > Mycobacteriales > Nocardiaceae > Rhodococcus > Rhodococcus sp. AD45-ID. The sequence goes on from NZ_PYHL01000003.1 coordinate 1,065,890, forward strand.
CCAGCACGATGAGCGACGACGACAGCGCGCAGATGACGGAACCGAGAACCACCAGGCCGAGACTGACCAGGATCATGCGTTTCTTGCCGAACATGTCGCCGAGGCGGCCGCTGATCGGGGTGATGACAGCAGCGGCGAGAAGCGTGGCGGTGATGGCCCACGACGTGTCGGCCGGCGACGCGTTCAGCAGGCTCGGTAGCTGAGGGATGATCGGGACGACCAGCGTCTGCATCAGGGCGACGACGATCCCGCACAGGCCGAGGACAGTGAGGATCAATCGTGGGCGCGGGGACACTGTCGCGTCGACGGCTGTATCCGTGTTCGACGGATGGGCGTGAACGGACATTCGGCTCCCGAAGTATGTGGGTAGCGCTTGCCACCTATTCTGTGCACGCTACACATTCTGTGTATCCTGCACAACGTGACGAATGCGCACGGACAAAAGCCGGACCCAGACCGCGACCTTGTCGACATCGAATACGAGTTGACGCTGTTGTCGCGGTATCACGCCCTGGCACAGCGCGCCGAACTTCATCTGGACCGCTCGGCATACCTGCTACTCGGGCGCCTGGAACTACAACAACCGATGAGCTTGAAAGAGCTGTCCTGCGCCTTCGGATTGGACATCTCGACCATCAATCGGCAGATCGGCGCTCTCCGTCGCCAAGGCTTGGTCGAACGCGTCGAAGACCCGGACGGCGGACTCGCGAGAAAGGTCCGCCCCACCGAGTCCGGTCTGGCACAACTGCGCGCAGACCGTGAACATTCGACTGCCGGTGTGGCAAAGGTGGTGCGAAACTGGACGCCGGAGTCGCGTCGGGCGTTGGGTGACCTACTGCGGCACTTGAACCAATCGGTGGAAGAACTCGAAGGTCGGACCTGGCCGCGGCCGGCACCCGACGATCACGTCTGAGTGTGAGCTAGCGTCGAATCCGGTTCGGGCGCAATCACAACCAGTTTCGGCCGGTCGTCCGGCGACGAGTGATTTCCGCGCCACGACATCAGTGACCACCGAGACAACGCGGAAAACGCCGATCCGAGACTGGCAAAGGAACCAGAGCTCAGGATCGACCCGGCCGAACCGATGCTGCCGATCGACAGTATCGAGAAGGCACTGCCGATCGACAAGATCGAGTGAGTGCTACCGATCGAAAGAATCGATCCTTCGGAGCGGATCGACAGAATTGATCTGGAATGTCCCATTCCTTGGTCTATCACGAGCACTGCACACACAAAAGAGGCCCGCCGAAAATTCGGCGAGCCTCTTTGCGTCGTTTGTGGATCAAGCCACTGCGAACATACCCACGGTCGGCAGGAAGCTGCAGGTGATGCGATCTGCGCCTTCGGGCTGGGTGGTCAGCGAACCGCTGATCACGGACAGCACGCGTCCCGGGCCGGTGTCGGCGATAGCCGACAGGGTGGCGGGGCCGTCCGGGTTGATGCGAGCGGCCGTGGTGAGATTCTGCGTAGCGCTGCGACCGTTGTCGATGTTGATCCAGGTGACCGTCAGCGGGACGGGCTGGTCATCGGTGGCCGGAGCAGTGCCAAGCGCGGTGAAGACAAACCCGGCCTGACCTGCGGCAGGTCCCGGAGGCGGCAGGTGTGCCGGGCCGGGAACGGCAAGTGCGGTGCCGACGGAATCAGCCGTCGCGGAGATGCAGCCCTTGCCCAGAGTCGGGTACAGGAACTGTGCGATGACGGGTGCGTTCTCGTCCGGAATCGCCGGTCCGCCGCCGCCGCTGCCGTCGAGGAAGGTGATGACCTTCTCGAGCGTCGCCTTGATCTCGGGCGGGAGTCCGGCGGAATTGAGAATCGCGCGAGCCTGTGCAAGCAGATCGGCCTGCGGATTGCCGGCGACCTGGGTGACGCCCTGGGCGTCGACGGGTCCTGCGGCTGCGCCGATGATGGCGGGAGCAAACGATGCCAGGAACTCGATCGGCACACTGTCCGGTGTCGGCGCGGGAGCCGGATCGGCCATTGCCTGTCCCGGCAATGCAAGTCCTGCTGCTGCGGCAATTGCGACGGCGGTGAACGCCTTACGCATACCTCGGGTTCGAAGCACTGTTTCCCCATCCTTAGTCAGACCGCGCAGGCGCCGTAGCGCCTGCGTTGACGGCTCGAGGGGTCACTCTATGTAAGTGAGCCCCGGGTTGTACAGCCGTTCAGTTTCTGAGCAGCTACGGATCCCGGTGGAGTCTATTACATGACTGGCCTCGAAATGATTGCTTGCAGACCATACCCTGTGACAGAAGTGATCAATGTGAATATTGATGCAACTGTTATGTCGGTTCAGGCGGTTTCAGACGTCAGCTTTTTGCCGAATCTGCGACAAGCTCATCGATCTTCCGAGCAAACTTCACGTCGAGCTCGGTAATGCCGCCCGCCGAATGTGTCGACAGTGTGTAGGTGACTTTCCGCCACCGGACGTCCATGTCGGGATGATGATCGGCGGCTTCGGCAGCTGCGGCGACGTCCTGAAGCAGCGCGACGGCTTCGGGAAATGTCGCGGATTCGACGACCCGCGTAATTGCATTATCGGATCTGTGCCAGTCGGGCAGTTCCGCGAGAGCAGCGTCGATCGCGGAATCGGACATCACGGAAGCCATACTCCATCATGGTGTCATGAGCGACGAGGCTGCAAGGGCTGGCGGGGCTGCCGACGAGTACGAGATAGTGGCCGGTGCAATCTTCCGTGATGGCCGGTTGTTGCTGGCGCAGCGCATCCGCCCGCCGGAGTTGGCGGGGATGTGGGAGCTTCCGGGTGGCAAAGTCGAGGCGTTCGAGACGCCGCAACACGCTCTCGAGAGGGAACTGGCAGAAGAATTAGGTGTTGTTGTCCGCTGCGGGCGTCGAATCGGCGTCGACGTTGCACTGGGTCGCGGACGAGTTCTGCGAGCGTATCGAGTGGACATCCTGGCCGGGGAGCCCGCGGCACTGGATCATGCGCAGCTTGCGTGGGTGGACGCCGACGATCTGGAAAAGTTCGACATGGTGGTGAACGATCAGGCGTGGATACCGGATCTGCTCACCGAATTGCGCAGGCTCAGGCTGCCCGAGCCATCTTGAGGCCGACCTTGAGTTCCTTCTTGGAGGCGCCGTTGTTCTCGAGCTTCCGCATCCGCATGATCACGACCGGACACTTCACGCAGCGAGTCTTCTTGCGGCAGCACTTCTTCTTGGGCTTGAGCTGCGAAACTTTGCTTGGCTTAACTTTTCCCATGTGGCACTGCGTCTTTCCTTCAACGGCGATGGCGGAGAACCGCACTGCAGACAAGGTTAGCGTAACCTTAAAAGCGCTGAATTGCCAGCAAAAGATTTACCTGCTGCAGTAGTGGCGAAAATCACTATCTGCAGGTCGTGGCCGTGATAGAGGACGCACTTTGCGCGAGCAGGTCTTCGGAGCGAGTAGTATTTACTAGGCCGCGGTGCCTTCTCGAGGCGATTCGTGCACGTACTCGGATCACACATTCGTGCAGCGGCCACCAGAAGAGCCGTGCGATGCGAGTTTCGCGTGGCCGATTACTTAGCCGAATTACTCAGCCAGGAGAGCCATCGCGTGACCACCACCAGCTTCCGTAACGTTGCCATCGTCGCACACGTCGACCACGGCAAGACCACCCTCGTTGACGCCATGCTTCGTCAGTCCGGCGCCTTCGAGGAGCGCGCCGAGCTGGTCGATCGCGTCATGGACTCAGGAGACCTCGAGCGCGAGAAGGGAATCACGATTCTCGCGAAGAACACCTCCGTACACAAGCGCAACGACGACGGCTCGATCACCGTCATCAACGTCATCGACACCCCCGGCCACGCCGACTTCGGTGGAGAGGTCGAGCGCGGCCTGTCCATGGTCGACGGTGTCGTTCTGCTCGTCGACGCTTCCGAGGGCCCGCTTCCTCAGACGCGCTTCGTGCTGCGCAAGGCGCTTGCTGCGTCGCTGCCCGTCATCCTGGTCGTCAACAAGACCGACCGCCCTGACGCCCGCATCGAAGAGGTTGTCTCCGAGGCACAGGATCTGCTCCTCGACCTCGCATCGGACCTGTCCGACGAAGCCGCCGAAGCCGCTGAGCTCGCGCTCGGTCTCCCCGTCCTCTACGCCTCCGGCCGTGAGGGCAAGGCCTCGACCGTGCAGCCCGAAAACGGCCAGGCACCCGACGCTGAAGACCTCACCGCACTTTTCCAGGTCTTGATGGAGTACGTCCCGGCCCCCAAGGGCACGTCCGACGCACCCCTGCAGGCTCACGTCACCAACCTCGACGCGTCCGCATTCCTCGGCCGCCTCGCGCTGGTTCGTATCCACAACGGTGAGCTGCGCAAGGGCCAGACAGTGTCCTGGTGCCGCGAGGTCGACGGCGAGCCCGTCATCACCAAGACCAAGATCACCGAACTGCTCACCACCATCGGTGTCGAGCGCGTTCCGGCAGAGGTTGCCTACGCAGGCGACATCTGCGCAGTGGCAGGCTTCCCGGACATCATGATCGGCGACACCCTCGCTGATCTCGAGAACCCGGTGCCGCTGCCCCGCATCACCGTCGATCAGCCGGCCATCTCGGTCACGATCGGCACCAACACGTCGCCGCTCGTCGGCCGCGTCAAGGGTCACAAGCTGACCTCGCGCATGGTCAAGGCTCGCCTCGACCAGGAGCTCGTCGGTAACGTCTCGCTCAAGGTCCTCGACATCGGTCGCCCCGATGCGTGGGAGGTCCAGGGTCGTGGAGAGCTCGCTCTCGCCATCCTCGTCGAGCAGATGCGTCGCGAGGGCTTCGAGCTCACCGTCGGTAAGCCGCAGGTTGTCACCCAGGTCGTCGACGGCAAGGTTCACGAGCCGTTCGAAGAGCTGACCATCGACAGCCCGGAGGAATACCTCGGCGCCATCACGCAGCTCCTCGCAAACCGCAAGGGCAAGATGGTCCAGATGTCGAACCACGGCCAGGGCTGGGTTCGCATGGAGTTCATCGTTCCTTCGCGTGGACTCATCGGTTTCCGTACGGAATTCCTCACGGATACCCGCGGAACCGGTATCGCCAACGCCGTGTTCGACGGTTACGGCCCGTGGGCCGGCGAGATCCGTGCGCGCCACACCGGTTCGCTCGTTTCGGACCGCTCCGGCACCGTCACCCCGTTCGCCATGATCCAGTTGGCTGACCGTGGAACGTTCTTCGTCGAGCCCGGCGCAGACACCTACGAGGGCATGGTCGTGGGCATCAACCCGCGTCAGGAAGACCTCGACATCAACGTCACCCGCGAGAAGAAGCTGACCAATATGCGTCAGTCTTCCGCAGACGTGATGGAGACCCTCGCAAAGCCGATCAAGCTCGAACTCGAAGCAGCCATGGAATTCTGCTCCGGCGACGAGTGCGTCGAGGTCACCCCGGAGGACGTCCGCGTCCGCAAGGTGCACCTCAACGCAACCGAGCGCGCTCGTGAGCGTTCACGCAGCAAGTCCCGCGACAAGGCTTCTCTGTAGTCTTTCGCAGTAACAATCATGACAAGGCGAATGTGCCTTTTGCTCGGTGTTCTTCCGGCAAAAGGTACATTCGCCTTCATGGTTTCCAGGCATCGTGTTGGTTGGGAAACCGTGGACTCAGGCTGCGCGTGCCTGAAAACGGAAGGATATCTCTGTGGTTGCTGGACGTCGGTACCTGGCGTTGGCCGTGGCGGTGACAGCGTTGTCTCTGACGGCGTGCACTGCTGATCCACCGCCGCCTGTCGAGAGCACCGAGACGGTCAAGCCGACTACGACGCCCGTCACGCCGGCAATGCGGGTGGTGTCGGTGGCTATCGACCAAGTGGGTGACGGATTCAATCCCCACCTCCTCGCCGATTTGTCCCCGGTGAACTCTGCCGTCGGTAACTTGGTGTTGCCCAGCGTATTTCGTCCGATCAGCTCGCCCGTGCAGCCCGGCCAGGCCGAGTGGGTCCTCGACGACTCGTTGGCTGTTTCCGCGGAAGTTGTCTCGGAGGCGCCGTTCACGATTCGCTATCAGCTCCGCAACGAAGCGCAGTGGTCCGACGGCGCACCGATCGCCGCCGAGGATTTCCGCTACCTGTGGCAGCAGATGATTTCGGTTCCCGGTGTTGTGAACCCGGCCGGGTACCAGTTGATTTCGGACGTAACCTCGTCCGGTGGAGGCAAGACCGTGAACGTAGTGATGCGCGCGGCGTATCCGGCGTGGCGTGAACTCTTCACGGATCTTCTTCCGTCCCACCTTGTGAAGGACACCCCCGGCGGTTTCAGTACCGGTTTGAGTGAGGGAATTCCGGTGTCGGGGGCGCACTTCCACGTGCGCTCCGTCGACCGTGGCCGAGACGAGATCATCCTCGAACGCAACGACAGGTTCTGGGGAGAGCCGTCGGACCCGGATCAGATCGTGATGCGTCGGGCCGGGTCGGCTGCGCAGTTGGCCGAAGCGATGCGCACCGACGATTCGCAGATCGCGCAGATTCATGCGGGTAGTGCTACCGACATTCAGCTGTCGGCGGTTCCGGGAGTGAGCACGGCCTTTACGTTTGTGCCGCGCACCCTCGACATGACGGTCAACGGACGCAGTGCCATGTTTGCCGACGTCCGGGTCCGCAAAGCTGTTCTGGGACTTCTGGATTCCGATCTTCTGGCAGTAGTGGCCGCGGGCAGTGAATCTGCTGCGGTTCCGGCAAAAGCGCAGATCCTCTCGCCGTCCGATCCCGGCTACGTACCGACGGCGCCGCCCAAGCAGAGTCGTGAGCGTTCGATGGAGCAATTGGTGGAATCCGGCTACGTCGTCGTGCCGCCGGCGGGACCGGTCGTGGTCGGGGGAACAAACGGAAGCGTCGTCCGTGACGGCAAGCCGCTCGAACTGACGCTCGGGGCGCCGGAGAACGACGACATCGCGATCGCGGTGGCCAACACCGCTGCCGATGAACTGCGGGACGCAGGAATTGCGGCCACTGTGAAATCTCTTCCGGCAGAAGAGCTGTACGGTAAGGAGCTCACGACGGGGAGCGTAGACATGGTGGTCGGCTGGATCCGCGCCGGCGTCGATCCCGCAACATCGTTGGCGTCTCGGTTCAGTTGCCCCTTGACGCCCACCGTGCCGGTAACCACTACCGAGACTCCGGAGTCGACGTCTACCGCGCCGACGCCGACTACGGCTCGCGAGTCCGATTCGGAAGCGCCGAGCAATATTTCAGGACTGTGCGACCCTTCGCTGCAGCCGCGGATCGACGAAGCTCTCAGCGGGATCGGTGATTTCGGAGCGCTGATCGCCGACGCCGAGCCCAAGTTGTGGGATCTCGCGGCGGTTCTGCCCATCGTGCAAGACCGCACGTTGGCCGCACTCGGAACCGGCGTCGAAGGTGTCACCCTGACCAGTCCGGTTCAGGTTGGAATATTCGGTGACGCAACCAACTGGGTGAGGGTGAAGGAATGACCGTCGTAAAGAAGAGACTGCTGCTGGTTCACGCGCATCCCGACGACGAAACGATCACCACCGGCGGCACCATCGCCAGGTACGTCGACGAAGGTGCCGAGGTGACCGTCCTGACCTGCACGTTGGGTGAGGAAGGGGAGGTAATCGGTGATCGGTGGGCCGGACTGGTTGCCGACGCCGCTGATCAACTCGGCGGCTACCGGATTGCGGAGCTGACCACGGCGTTGTCCCGTCTCGGTGTGAGTGAACCCCGATTCCTGCTGGGAGCCGGTCACTTTCGTGATTCCGGAATGGCCGGGACGCCGTCAGCTGCCAATCCGCGGGCATTCGTCAACGCCGATCTCGACGTTGCGGTTCGCGCCGTGGTCGAGGTGATCCGGGAACTGCGCCCGCATGTGGTGATCACGTACGACACCAACGGCGGGTACGGCCATCCCGATCACATTCAAGCCAATGCCATCACAACCGCTGCCGTTGCCGCGGCCGGAACATCGGTCTATCCCGAGGCCGGCGAGCCGTGGAGCCCTCAGAAGTTCTACTGGACCGTGACCGAACGTAGCTCTCTGGAGCGGGCAATCGCGTCGATCGCTCAGGTGCCGGCGCAGTGGCGGCTACCTGAGCCCGGTGAGCTTCCCTGTGTGGTCGACGCGGACGTCACGACGGCGATCGATGTGAGCGCCGTTCTCGAGTCCAAGGCCGGCGCGCTGTCCGCGCACGCCACGCAGGTGACTGTCGCGCCGAGCCGCACCGAGTTCGCGTTGTCCAACAACGTCGTACAGCCCATCGTGCCGGTCGAGCATTTTGTGCTTGTCCGCGGCGAGTTGGGTCCGGTGGACGCAGACGGCCGTGAGGGCGACCTCTTCGGTGGGATCTCATGACCAGTGCTTCACCGGACGCAGTCGAAACACCCGACGGTAGATTTGCGTTTCTCGACCCGGTCATCCTCGGCGTCTTGATCTTCGACGGATTTCTGTGCGCCGTACTGTCGGTGATTTTTCTCCCGAGCTACCTCGGCACCACACCGTTTCCGGTCAGCATCCTGGTGGCAGCCGTGTTCAACCTCGGGTTGGTCATCGCGGCGCGGACAGTGACGACAACCGGTAAGGCAGCGCTTCCGCTGGCCGGTTGGATCGCCGGATTCCTTTTCTGCATGGTTGGCGGGCCAGGCGGCGACGTTCTGGTGTTGTCGTCGCCGCTCACTTTCCTGCTGCTTGTCGGCGCGCTGGCACCGGCGATCGTCTTTTTGTTTCGAGTGGCAAGCAAGGCTCTCGCGTCTATCGATACTTCGAAGCGTTCATAAGGGACACTTGCAGTGTGGCTGAACTAGATCTTGCGGGCGTCACGATCGCCCTGACCGCGGAGCGTCGTTCGGAAGAATTTGCGACGCTCCTCGAACGGCGAGGTGCGGAGACGGTCCGGACCCCGGTGATTCATGTGCTTCCTCTGGTCGACGACGCTGATCTGCGAGTTCAGACCGAGGCATTGATTGCGGATCCGCCGGAACTCGTGGTGATCAGCACGGGAATCGGGTTCCGCGGTTGGCTGGAGGCGGTGGAGTCGTGGGATCTGACGGAGCAGTTTCTCGGCGCACTGAACCGGACTCGCATCGTGGCTCGCGGTCCGAAGGCGATGGGGGCGATCCGCGGCGCGGGATTGCGTGAGGAATGGTCGCCGTCGGGGGAGTCGTCCGAGGAAGTGCTGACGCACTTGGCCGGCGAGGGCGTCGACGGCGTTCGCGTGGCCGTTCAACTGCACGGGATCATCACCGAATGGGAACCGCTGACCGATCTGAGTGCGTCGTTGACCGACATCGGCGCGGTGGTCACGGCAGTCTCGGTCTACCGGTGGATTCGGCCGCCGGATCAGTCGCAGGTGCGGGCACTGGTCTCCGCTGTGCGTTCGGGCAGTATCGACGCACTCACTTTCACCAGTGCCCCGGCAGTGTCGTCCATGCTCAGCACGGCCAAGGAGATGGGGGAGTTGGAACGTTTCGTCGCGGCGATGCGAGACAACGTGCCCACCTATTGCGTCGGCCCGGTGACGGCCGCGCCGTTGGAACTTCTCGGAGTCCCCACCATCCAACCGGAACGCTCGCGCCTCGGTGCGTTGGCGCGGTTGATCATCGAGGATTTGCCCAGACGTCGCGCGCTCCGGGCGTGACGGCTTCGATCAGACCCCACGCATTCTCGGCGGGCAGGTCGATTACGTCGTAGCCGCCGGTGCCTGCCGGGGTTGCGGCGATGACGGTGGCAACTCCGGCGCGTCGCTGGAAGAACGTTTCACGAACCGTCCAGCCGATCACGCCGTCGGCTTCCAGGCTGTGCCGTTTGCGGTCGAGGGAGCCGCTGCGGGTGATGAGCCAGCCGGGTAGTACTGCGTGGCCCAGTCCGTTGTACCGGTCGAAGGCAAGCCCCGCTCCGCCCACAGCGAGCACGACGACGGCGACCCAGACATAGGTGGGGACGTGAACTCCGAAGATCAGGCAGACGACTGCCGCGACCGCAACGGCCACAGCAGGGAACAAGGCTCGAGTGTATCGGCGGCGGCGGGCCGCCCCGCCGTGGGGAATGAGCGGAACGGACGCCTGCCGGCTGTCGCCGATGACCGTTGCCATGACGCGTTCCGCTTCGGCCCGTGGGCCTTGCGGCAGCAGGAGCGAGGATTCTTTTTTCTCCGCACTCACTCCCGTCATGATCGCGTCCAGGCGCGCACCGCCCGCAAGTCGAAGCAGGAGAGGTTCTTTGAGCGTCGTACCGCGCAGCCGGGCCCGGTCCAACGTTGTCGCCCTGGTCTTGAGCAGCCCGTGGCTGACGTGCAGGATGCGACCGTTGTCGGTGAGCGTCATGTCGCCGAACGCGATCAGATACTGAATGCACGCAAAGGCGCTGGAGAGGATGAGCAGTGCCACCAGTAGAACAATGACCAGCACGGTGATGCCGAGGCCTTCGAGCGATTCGACGCCTCCGGTGACCGCGGACGACTTCGCGATCGCAGAGCCGATTCCGTATTGGAACGCGATGCCGACGATTGCCGCGATGATCGCGATGCCGGTGAACGAGAAGGGCGCAAACCGAACCCAGCTCACGTGCCAGTGCCCGATTTCGACGTCCGCAGACACCGGCGCGGTCGGTGTATCGGGTGTGGGCGTGCCCCGAGACTCGCTCAGCAAGGCTGCGCGTAGATCCGGAACCAGTGCACTCGAGAGTGCGTTGAGCTCGAATTTGTTGGAATCGAGGCCGTTTCCGGCACGCTGCCCCGTGCCGATTCGCACGATCGACAGCCCCAGCACGCGGTGCAGGACTCCGGCTTCGACGTCGACTGACCGGATGCGACTGCGCGGCACCGAGAGCAGCTTCTTCTGGAAGACGCCGGTGCGCAGCTGAACGTGGACGGGGCCGATGCGATAGGTGGTGGTGAAATACCGCAGGAGGCCGTAGATCACGAGCAGCGTGACAACACCGAATCCCCAGTAGTGGTTGCCGCTCTGGCTGCCGAGAACAAAGGAAATCAGCAGGACCGGAAGCAGTTTGACCACTTCGTTGATCGGGTGGACCAGCAGCATCCGTCGGTCGAGGCGAAGCCACGGCTGTTCCTGCTCCGCGGCCTCGGCGGCTGCGGATTCTGCTTCGTCGGGAATGTCGATCATGAGTTTGTCGATTTCGTTCATGTCGCGTCGCTCGAATTGGTCCCGGCGATTGCAGTCAGTTGTGCAACTGTACGGTCGGCCACGTCCTGATCGAGGGCGGAGATCTTCACGGCACCTGCCGACGACGCCGTAGTCACGGTGACGGTAGCGAGCCCCAGCATCCGGTCGATGGGGCCACGTTCGGTGTCGACGGTCTGGACCCGCGAGATCGGGGCGATGCGTCGTTCCTGCGTGAACCAGCCGGTGCGGGTGTACACGGCGGTGTCGCTGATTTCCCAGCGATGCACCCGGTAACGCCACATCGGCACCATCAGAATGTGTACCGCTGCGCAGAACACGGTGACCGCACCTACTGCCCCCACCACCCAGGTCGGCAGGCCGGAGATCAGGATCGCGCAGACAATTTCGGCGACGATGACCGGCGCCCAGAAAAGCGCTGCGGTGATTGCCCACAATCTGGGTGCTTTGGTGCTCGGACGCCACAGCGGATCGGCCATGGTGATGGTGTTAGACGCGGTCATGGTGCTTACTTTGGTCGAGTTGAGGCGTTCTGTCGACAACCACCCTATGGTGGAGTGTGGCGACCATGAAGGGAGCACGTGATGACTGAACAGGATTCGGCATTCAGCTCGGAGGCACCGGAGTCCGATGCTCTGGAACAGGCAACACCGGTAGATCCGAATACTCCCGACGAACCTGACCTGACCGATATTCCGCTCGACGCGCCCGCGGCCGATGTTGTCGATCAGCGGCGTGAAGTTGCGATCGACGAGGAGTATCCACCTAGCTGAGTTCTGGTACTTCCGGCACCGAGTGGCAGTAGTCGTCGGGTATGGCGCATGATCGCTAGGTGAACCGAACTGGTGATGACTCCGTCAAACCCACGATGCTTCCGATGCCTGGACTGTCCGCGTCGGCAACTGGGACCGCGTCGCCGAGCCCATCAGCGATGCGACGCGTGCTGCGCCGCGCTCGCGACGGCGCGACGCTGAACGTGGACGAGGCAACGACGCTGCTGCAGGCCCGGGGAACCGACCTCGCGGACCTGTGCGCGTCGGCGGCCAAGGTTCGGGACGCGGGTTTGTTAGCCGCCGGCCGCCCGAATACGGTGACGTACTCGCGCAAGGTGTTCATTCCGCTGACCCACCTGTGCCAGGACAAGTGCCACTACTGCACGTTTGTCAAGGTCCCTGGCAAGTTGCGGGCCGAGGGACGCGGCATGTACCTCGAACCGGATGAGATCCTCGAGATTGCTCGTCAGGGCGCTGAATTAGGTTGCAAGGAAGCGCTGTTCACCTTGGGGGATCGTCCGGAAGCGCGCTGGCCGGAAGCAAAGCAGTGGCTCGACGAGCGTGGATACGACTCGACTCTGGACTACCTGCGGGCGATGTCGATTCGGGTGCTCGAGGAAACCGGTCTTCTTCCGCACCTCAACCCCGGTGTGATGAGCTGGCAGGAACTTTCGCGCCTCAAGCCGGTGGCGCCGTCGATGGGCATGATGCTCGAGACCACCGCTACCAGGCTGTTCACGGACAAGGGTGAATGCCACTACGGCAGCCCGGACAAGGACCCGGCCGTGCGGTTGCGGACCCTGACCGATGCGGGTCGCCTCAACGTGCCGTTCACCACCGGCATTCTGGTCGGCATCGGCGAGAACTTTGCCGAGCGGGCCGAGTCGATCATGGCGATCCGTAAGTCGCAGAAGGCTTTCGGCCATATTCAGGAAGTCATCATCCAGAACTTCCTGGCCAAGCCCGACACTGCGATGCGAGACTCCCCGGACGCCTCGCTTGACGAGTTCCTCGCGGCGATCGCCGTTGCTCGTCTGCTGCTCGGTCCGTCGATGCGGATTCAGAGCCCGCCGAATCTGGTCTCGAACAGCGAGTGCCTGGCACTTCTCGGCGCGGGCGTCGACGACTGGGGCGGGGTATCGCCCCTGACTCCCGATCACGTCAACCCCGAGCGTCCGTGGCCCAACCTCGAGACTCTGGCAGCGATCAGTGCGGAAGGCGGCTTCACGCTCACCGAACGCACCGCCGCTCAGCCCGCCTACGTCCTGGCCGGTGCTCCCTGGATCGACCCGCGGATCGCCGGTCACGTTCAGGCACTTGCCGATCCGAAGACCGGACTGGCCAAACTCGACACCAAGCCGGTGGGCCGGCCGTGGCAGGAACCGGACGAATCCTGGGAGTCGAGCGGACGCGTCGACCTCAATACCGAGATCGACACCGACGGCCGCAACACCGAGACTCGCAGCGACCTGGGCAGTGCCTTCGGTGACTGGGAAACCGTGCGTGAGCAGGTTCTGGAATTGAGTGCTCCGGTTCGCGTCGACACGGATCTTCTTGCGGCACTGCGCAGTGCCGAGCGTGATCCCGCCGGGTGCTCGGACGACGAATACCTGGCGCTGGCCACCGCGGAGGGCCCAGGCCTTGAAGCCGTTGTGGCACTGGCAGATGCGCTCCGCAAGGATGCCATCGGCGAAGACGTCACCTACGTCGTGAACCGGAACATCAACTTCACCAACATCTGCTACACCGGCTGCCGATTCTGCGCATTTGCGCAGCGCAAGGGCGACGCCGACGCTTTCACGCTCTCGGCCGAGGAAGTAGCGGACCGGGCGTGGGAGGCGCACGTCGCCGGCGCCACCGAAGTCTGCATGCAGGGCGGAATTGACCCGGAACTACCGGTCACCGGTTACGCGGATCTGGTGCGTGCGGTCAAGAAGCGCGTACCGTCGATGCACGTCCACGCGTTCTCGCCGATGGAAATCGTCAACGGTGCTTCACGTAGTGGTGAGAGCATCCGCGACTGGCTCACTGCGCTGCGCGAAGCCGGTCTCGACACGATCCCCGGTACGGCAGCGGAGATCCTCGACGACGAGGTGCGCTGGATTCTGACCAAGGGCAAATTGCCGACGGCGGAGTGGATCGAAGTGGTCACCACGGCGCACGAAGTGGGCCTGCGATCGAGTTCGACCATGATGTACGGGCACGTCGATCAGCCGCACCACTGGGTCGGCCATCTCAACGTGCTACGTGGAATCCAAGACCGTACAGGCGGATTCACGGAGTTCGTGTTGCTGCCTTTCGTGCATCAGAGCGCCCCGCTGTATCTGGCGGGGGCGTCCCGTCCCGGCCCGACCATTCGCGACAACCGCGCGGCGCACGCGCTTGCCCGCATCATGCTGCACGGGCGGATCTCCAACATCCAGACCAGCTGGGTCAAACTGGGTATCACCGGAACGCAGATGATGCTCAACGGCGGCGCCAACGACCTCGGCGGAACCCTGATGGAAGAGACCATCTCCCGGATGGCCGGGTCCGAGCACGGCAGCGAGAAGACCGTCGCAGAACTGCGGGCGATCGCCGAAGGCATCGGTCGACCGGCTCGTGAGCGCACCACCACGCACGCGCGTCGTGACGGGGTGGCCGTCTGATGGCAGACATCCTGGGTGATCGCCGAGTAGTCGAGGTGCTCGATCGAGCGGTCTGGGGCATCAACCCGGTCCTCGACCTCGCGTACAGCGATCCGTTCGGCATCAAGCGTCGTAGTTTCGAGCCCACGGACCCCGAGCGCAGCGCGGCAGAGACAGTTCTCGACGCCGTTGCCTGGGTTCTGGACGTGATCAAGTTCCCCGGTACCGCGGCGTGGTCCGTCATGACGGATGAGCAGCGATCGAAATGGTGGACCACCCGACTGGGCGCCCTCAACACGGTCGCTGTGGCATTTCCCGGAATTTTCGGGGTTTTGCTCAACCGGTTTCCGATCCAGGACTTGCTGGCCTTTGCCAACCAGGCTGTCGTCCTGGTGGCCGTCGCCCGCGAGCACGGCGTGACGGAACGTGATCAGCAGGTTGATCTCCTGGCGTCCGTTCTGTGTCGCCGAGAAGTCAGCACTCGCGATCTGCTGGACGATGAGGACTTCACCGAAAAGGCTGTCACCAGTACGGATGGGACATGGCGACCATTCGCTCTGATCGGAACGCTGTGGCAAACCGCACAAACTTTTCGAGCAATCGGCGACGAACTGCATAAGCGTCCGCTGCGCACCAAGCCGTACGAGATCGTCGGAAAGATTCCGGTGATCGGCGTGGTCGCGGACTATTTCGGCGAGCGCGGCGCGCTTGTGCGGGCAGCGTCCGCGGGCGAGAAGTGGATCGCGATTCGGTCGCGGAACGCCACCACAGTAGGCTGAAATGTGTTAAGTCGCTTGCGCGCAGCAGGTGCACCTCTGGAAGGCAGGGAGAGAAGGCAGTGACCTACACGATTGCTGAACCGTGTGTAGATGTGATGGACAAGGCATGTATCGAAGAATGCCCCGTCGACTGCATCTACGAGGGTGGACGCATGCTCTACATCCACCCCGACGAATGTGTCGACTGCGGCGCGTGTGAACCTGTCTGCCCTGTCGAAGCGATCTTCTACGAAGACGACGTTCCGGAGCAGTGGAGCCCCTACATCAGCGCAAACGTCGATTTCTTCGACAACCTCGGCTCGCCGGGTGGAGCCGCCAAGCTCGGCAAGGTCGACTACGACACGCCGTTCATCAAGGCGCTGCCTCCCATGGGTGAGGAATAGAGATCTTGTCTCGTACTCCGGTGGCCGCCGGGCTTCCCGATTTTCCCTGGGACTCCCTGGCGGATGTCACAGCCACGGCACACGCACATCCCGACGGCATCGTGAATCTGTCGGTGGGCACCCCGGTGGATCCGGTGGACCCGCTCATTCAGGAAGCTCTTGCATCCGTTGCGGAGATTCCGGGCTACCCGACCACCCACGGCACCCTCTCCCTGCGTGAGGCGATCGCCGAGTCACTCGATCGGCGATACAACATCCCCGATATCGACCCGGCGGCAGTGCTGCCCGCGATCGGTACCAAGGAAATGATCGCGTGGCTGCCGACCCTTCTGGGCCTGGGCGGCGAGGATCTTGTGGTCATTCCGGAGTTGGCATACCCAACCTACGAGGTTGCCGCGAAGCTCGCAGGCGCTCGGATCTTGCGGGCCGACGGCTTGAACAAGCTCGGTCCCGAATCGGCGTCGCTGATCTTCGTGAACTCACCGTCCAACCCCACCGGCAAGGTTCTCGGTCTCGAGCACTTGCAGAAGGTGGTGGCGTGGGCACGTGAGCGCGGAGCCATCGTCGTATCCGACGAGTGCTACCTCGGTCTGACGTGGGAATCGGACGCACTGTCCATCCTCGATCCCCGCGTCAACGACGGTGACCTGACCGGTCTGCTGGCCGTGCACTCACTGTCGAAGACATCGAACCTCGCGAGCTACCGCGCCGGTTTTGTCACCGGAGATCCGGCATTGGTCGCGGAACTTCTCGAAGTCCGCAAGCACGCTGGAATGATTCTGCCGCTGCCCATCCAGGCCGCGATGGAAGCCGCGCTCGGCGACGATCTGCACGAGAATGTGCAGCGTGAGCGTTACCGTGAGCGTCGGACCATCCTGCTCGACGCGGTGCGCAGTGCAGGATTCACCGTCGACAATTCCGAAGCCGGCCTGTACCTGTGGGCTACGCGGGGCGAGGCCTGCCGGGACACTGTTGCCTGGTTCGCGGAGCGAGGCATCCTGGTTGCGCCGGGCGAGTTCTACGGCCCGACCGGCGGTCAGCACGTGCGGATCGCACTGACCGCCACGGACGAGCGGATTGCCGCTGCCGCAAAGCGGCTGACGACAAGCCTTTAGTGGCCCTTAAAGGCTTCGGCTAACCACCAGGATCCGCCGTCGCTGCTGATCTTGGCGTCGATGACAAGCGGGCCACTACGTGGCCCGCTTACCCATGTACGCACGGCGTCCAGGTCTCGGGCCGTGCGTACCGTGAGGCCGTCGGCGCCGTAACCGCGGGCAATGGCCGCGAGATCGGTGTCCGGGAAGGTCACGGTAGTGCGGTCAGTGTCTGGGTCGGTGAAATGATGGACTTCGGCCCCGTACGCGCTGTCGTTGTAGACCACGATCAGCAGGGGAAGTTTCAGCCGCGCAACGGTTTCCAGCTCCGAAATGCCCATCAGGAAGCCGCCGTCGCCGAGGGCCGCGACGGGCAGACGATCCGGCTGCGCCAACGCGGTGCCGATAGCGGTGGCCAATCCCAATCCGATGGACTGGAAAGCCTGCGTGAAACAGAACCCGAAGTGATCCGGCACCGACAGGTAGGCGCTGGGGTATCCCATGAAGTTCCCCGAATCCACGGACACCGTGCGCTCCGTGGGGAGGATGGTGTCGAGTTCGAGTGAGAGCAACCGGGGATCTATCGAGTGCTCGGTGCTGAGATCCTCGAACGGAACCTGACTCCACTTCGATTCGGTCGCAATTGAATCCCGAACTGCATCGGTGCGGTAGCCGACCCGGACGGGTGCCTTGTCGAGTGCGTCCAAGGCGTCGATGGCCGTGGCCGCGCTGTCGCCGACGATGCCGAGGTGGATCGGCCGGTGGGCACCCAGTGCGGCGGAGTCGAGATCGATTTGAACAACCGTCGTGTCTTTGCCGATCAGATGTCCCTGGCGCATGGTCCACATGTTGAGCGCGCATCCCCATCCGACAACAAGGTCGGCGCCGGCGATGAGTTCCGCTGATCGAGGGGACGAGAACCCGCCGGAGATGCCGAGGGAGAAGGGATCCGAGTGGAACAAGCCGTTGGCAACGGCAGATGTCGCAACCAACGCGCCGGTGTGGCGGGCAAGTTCCGCGATCTCAGGTCCGGCGTCACGAGCACCGCGTCCGGCCACGAAAACGGGGCGGTCGGCGGCGGCAAGTAGTTCGAGGAAATTCTCGAGTGCAGTCCCATCCGGTCGAATATGTTGGAGTGCAGGCGCATTGGGTGGCGTGTTTGCACTGGCCGCGATCTGGCTTTGCACATCGAGCGGAAGATTCAGTACGACGGTGCGGCGCTCGCGCCAAGCGGTAGTGAACGCTCGAACGGTATCCGCGACAGCAGAATCCGCGCTGTGTACCCGCTCGGCCACTGCGCCTACGCTCCGAGCGAGACCGTCCTGGTCGATCTTGAAGTTGGATTGCACTGCCGTGCCGGCGGTATCGGCGGTCAGCACGATGAGCGGGGTGCGACTCTTGGCGGCTTCGGTGATGCCGGTCAGAGCATTGGTCAAACCACATCCCTGATGGGTGGTGACCACGGCGACCGTTCCGGACATGCGCGCGTAGGCATCGGCCATGGTGGCAGCGCCGCCTTCGTGCCGGGCGGCGACAAACGGAACTCCGTGCCGCCGTAGCGCATTGGTGACGGTGAAGTTTCCGCTGCCGACTACCCCGAACGCATACCCGACGCCCAACTCTGCGAGGGTGCGTCCGACCAGGTCGGCAACGGTATTCACGAGCGTCACGAGCGCTCGACCAATGCAAAGACCCGGGCCGGACTGCCGGTTCCCCCGACGATCGGCAGGGGTGAGACCACGAGTACAGCGCCGAGTGTCGGCAGCTTGTCGACATTCAGCAACTGGGTGAGTCCGTATTTGTTGTTGCCCAACAGGTAGTAGTGCGCCGGAAACATCGGCTCGAAACCGCCTGCGGCGCCGGCATCGATTCCCACCGTCTCCACTCCGAAACCGCTGATCGGACTCGATTCGGCCAGCCACTTCGCTGCCGCTGCCGAGATACCCGGGGTGTGCGGGCCGTCGGCGTCGGCGTTGGCAAAGCGCTCCGGGTCGCCCACCCGCGAACCCCATCCGGTGCGCAGGATCAGCCACGCGCCCTCGGGAAGGGGCCCGTTCTCTGATTCCCAGGCTTCGATGTGCTCGGGTTCGAGCACGAAGTCCGCGTTCTTCTCGACCTCGGCGGTGACGTCGATGACGGCGATGGGGCCGATCAACCGGTTCGGCGGGATCTGATCGACGCTCAGGCCGTCGCGGCCGCTCACCCAGTGCGTCGGCGCATCGAGGTGGGTTCCGGTGTGCTCACCGGTGTGCAGATTGTTCCAGCTCCACATCGGTCCGGCGTCGTCGAAATTGCTGACGGGTTCGAGGCTGGCGGGGATGGTGTTGGCAAACGGCTCGGGCAGCGACAGGACCGGGGTGGTGGAACTCAAGGGGGCGGTGAGGTCGACGATCTCGATGGACTGTGAACCGATTTTTGTGAGCAGGTCGTTCAGTGTGGTCATGAGCCATCCTTCGATTCGAGCGCTGCGGGTGTATTCGCACACTATCGAGGGCATTCCAGGGGAGATACTGAAGGTAGGCGTTTTTCGGTTACGGAGGGCGATATGGACGGCGTGACTGCAGTTCCGATTCCGGCCAACGAGCCGGTTCATTCCTATGCGCCCGGCAGCCCCGAGCGGAAAAGGCTCCGATCGGCTTTGCGGACTGTATCCGACGAGCACCTCGAGATTCCGCATGTGATCGGTGGAGTGGAGGTGCGCGGCTCGGGTGCGTCGGTTGATGTTGTCGAACCGCACCGCCGCGCCCACGTCCTCGGCACTTTTCAGAACGGCACCGGTGAAGACGCTGCCCGGGCGATCGAGGCCGCGTCCGCAGCAGCGCCGGGTTGGCGCGAACTGTCGTTCGACGACCGAGCTGCCGTGCTTTTGAGAGCTGCCGACCTTCTGTCCGGGCCCTGGCGCGAGCGGATCGCGGCGGCAACGATGCTGGGTCAGTCGAAGTCGGTGCAGCAGGCCGAGATTGACGCTCCTTGCGAGTTGGTGGACTTCTGGCGATTCAACGTGCACTTCGCGCGTCAGATCCTGGAGGAACAGCCGCAGTCGTCGCCGGGCGTCTGGAATCGGATGGACTACCGGCCGCTCGAGGGGTTTGTCTACGCAGTCACGCCGTTCAATTTCACCGCGATTGCCGGCAATCTTCCGACCGCCCCGGCGCTGATGGGCAACACCGTTCTCTGGAAGCCGTCACCAACTCAGAGCGTGGCGGCGCATCTGACGCTGCAACTGCTCGAAGAAGCGGGTCTGCCTCCTGGCGTGATCAACTTGGTGACCGGCGACGGCCCGGACATTTCCGCAGTGGCACTGCAGGATCGACGTCTCGCGGGAATTCACTTCACAGGTTCGACCCGAACATTCAAGTCACTGTGGACGCAGGTAGGTGCGAACATCGACAAATATGCAGGTTATCCGCGTCTGGTCGGCGAGACCGGCGGCAAGGACTTTGTTGTTGCGCATTCCTCGGCAGACCCGGAGATCCTCACGACTGCGCTGATCCGAGGTGCCTACGAATACCAAGGTCAGAAGTGTTCGGCGGCTTCACGCGCCTACATCCCCCGAAGTCTGTGGACATCGATGCGGGACGGCTTTCTCGGGCAGGTCGACGCAATCAGCTACGGCGACGTCAACGATCTCGAGAACTTCGGCGGCGCCGTCATCGACCGTCGGGCGTTCGACAAGAGTGCGGCGGCAATCGAACGGGCGGGCGCCACCGCCGGTATCACGATCGCGGTCGGCGGCAAGTCCGACGACAGCGTCGGATACTTCGTGCGGCCGACGGTCCTGCTGGTGGACGATCCACGTGACCAGGCCATGACCGAGGAGTATTTCGGTCCGATCCTCTCGATTCACGTCTACGACGACGATTCCTTTGCCCAGATCCTGGAAGAGGTGGATGCTGCGACGCCATACGCGTTGACGGGATCGATTTTTGCCGCCGATCGAGCGGCAGTAGCTCAGGCAACCGCCGCACTGCGATTCACGGCCGGCAATTTCTACGTCAACGACAAGCCGAGCGGAGCGGTAGTGGGGCAACAACCTTTTGGTGGCGCCCGCGGATCCGGCACCAACGACAAGGCGGGTTCGCCCATCAACCTGTTGCGCTGGGTGTCGGCCCGTACGGTCAAGGAAACCTTTGTCGCTCCGACGGACTACCGATATCCGCACCAGGGGAACGAGACGTGAAACCGTCTGCTGTGCTTACCAATTCGCTACGCCCGGTCATCCTGGCGGCCGCTCGTTCTCCTCGATGCGAGCATGCGATTACCCGGGCGCCGCTCAGCCGTCAAGTGGTGAACCGGTTTGTCGCCGGCCGCGAGCGCAGTGACGCGATAGCGGTGGTGAGCCGATTACTCGACGACGGCCGGTACGTCTCCGTCGACTTCTTGGGAGAGAACGTCACGGACGCAGGGTCGGCGCGGGCAACCGTGCACGAATACCTGTCGCTGATCGAGGAATTGGGGAAGTTTTCCGGCACGCTTGCTCCGGTACCGCGGGTCGAGGTGTCGGTGAAACTGTCGTCGTTGGGCGCAGAGTTGAATACCGATGTAGCCGCCGAAAACGCTCGAACTATTTGCGCGGCAGCGCAGTCCGCCGGGGTGTGGGTGACCGTGGACGCAGAGGACCACACCACCACCGATGCGACGCTCGCGACCGTGCGATCGTTGCGCGCCGATTTCCCGTGGCTGGGCACTGTCCTGCAGGCCTACCTGCGGCGCACCGAATCGGATTGCCTCGCTTTCGATGATGCGCGGATCCGGCTGTGCAAGGGTGCGTACAACGAGCCCGAGGCGGTGGCCTATATCCGGCGCGAGGATGTGACGGCGTCGTACCTGCGGTGTCTCGATATCCTGTGCCGGGGAACGGGATACCCGATGGTGGCGTCGCATGATCCGGCGGTGATCGCGGCGGCGGCCCGGATGTTTTGTGGTGTCGAGCGATTCGAGTACCAGATGTTGTTCGGTATCCGGGAACCCGAGCAAGCACGGCTGGTTGCCGAGGGGCAGCATGTCCGGACATATGTTCCGTACGGCTCCGCGTGGTACCCGTATTTCATGCGCAGGCTCGCGGAACGTCCGGCGAATCTCGCGTTCTTCCTGCGCTCGGTCGTGGCCAGACAGTGATGCTGCGACGCAGTGGGATTTCTGCGTTGTGAGATGCTGTCAAAATGCTGCTTCGATCACTGAATCCCCTTGCCATCGCCCGCGGCGACGACGTCGACGACGCGATCACCATCGGGGATACGGTTCTCTCGCGCAGCCATATTCTCGGCGCTGCCACGTCGGTGGCAGAGCGGGTTGCGCAGGCCGAGCGTGTTGCGGTGCTGGCGACTCCCACGGCAAAGACCATCCTGGCGGTAGTCGGAGCGCTCATCGCAGGCGTCACTGTTGTGCCTGTGCCACCGGATTCGGGAACGGCCGAACGTGAACACATACTGAAGGACTCCGGCGCCCAGGCGTGGCTGGGGGAGACCGACGAATTGTGCGTCGGCCTGCCGGTGGTTCCGGTTCGCCTGCACGCCCGTTCGTGGCACAGCTACCCGGAACCGGCGCCGCAATCCACTGCATTTGTCCTCTACACCTCGGGAACGACCGGACCGCCGAAGGGTGTGCTGCTGAGTCGGCAGGCAATTGCCGCAGGTCTCGATGCCTTGGCGGAGGCCTGGCAGTGGACACACCGAGACACCGTTGTCCACGGATTGCCTCTCTTTCACGTCCACGGGCTGATCCTGGGCGTGCTCGGACCACTACGAGTGGGTAGCCGTCTGGTCCACACCGTCAAACCGACACCGCAGGCGTACGCGGACGCCGGCGGCTCCCTCTACTTCGGGGTGCCGACGGTGTGGTCGCGAATTGCCGACGACGAAGCGTCGGCGCGGGCGTTGGCTTCGGCCCGGCTGCTCGTCTCCGGTAGCGCACCGCTGCCCGTGCCGGTATTCGAGAAGCTGCGCGCCCTCACCGGCCACGCGCCTATCGAGCGGTACGGAATGAGCGAGACCATGCTGACCCTCAGCACCCGCGCGGACGGCGAGCGTCGGCCAGGCTGGGTGGGTTTACCGGTGCGCGGGGTCGAGACCCGGTTGCGCGACGAGGCCGGCAACGACGTGCCTCACGACGGCGAGAGCATCGGTGGACTTCAGGTTCGTGGACCCATGCTGTTCGACGGATACCTCAATCGCCCTGATGCCACTGCCGAATCGTGGACCGAGGACGGTTTCTTCAAGACCGGTGACGTCGCGGTCGTCGACGAGGGGGGATTCCACCGCATCGCGGGCCGTGAATCCATCGATCTGATCAAGACGGGTGGCTTCCGAGTGGGGGCCGGCGAGATCGAGACGGCCATCCTGGGGCATCCCGGTGTCGCTGAGGTCGCGGTTGTCGGCGTTCCCGATCCTGACCTCGGTCAGCGGATCGTGGCATGGGTTGTTCGGCGGCCCTCAACACCCGAGGTCACAGAACCGGACCTCGTGGATCTGGTGGGTGCGCAGTTGTCCGCGCACAAGCGTCCACGCGAAATTCGGTTTGTCGACACCCTACCGCGGAACGCGATGGGCAAGGTGCAAAAGCGCTTGTTACTGCCCGAATAATCTTGTTTGGTTGGTTTTTCTGTGTTTTTCGCTACACTACCCGCCGGTAAGACTTGCTCCAGTTGCGTGCGCAACTGGCATCGGAGGGACAGGTTTCATGGCGGGCGGACGGCATTCGAGCGCTGACAGCGGGCGATCATTCGGTTTTTACGCAGTCGGCGGGATGGTTGCGCTGGCGCTCGTTGCCACCGGAATTGTCGTCTTCAAGTCCGTGCAACCCGATACCTGCGACAGCGTCGAAGACTTCACCCTGGCAGCAGACCCGTCCATAGCGCCGTCGATATCCGAGGTGTTGGCCGGAACCACCCCGGAGCAGACGGACTGCATGCACGTCGTTGTCGAAGCAGCACTGCCAGGCGACGTGGTCGGACGATTGGGTAAGGGCGCCGATGCACCGGATCTGTGGATTCCGGACTCCACGTCGTGGATCAGCAAAGCAGCCCTCACCGCGGCCGGTCCGGTTGCCGCCGCCGGCGGTTCCATCGCGACGTCTCCAGTGGTGCTGGCATCCGGAGGTGAGGAGTTTGCCGACTGGCTGTCGGTGCTCCAAGTGCCCGATCTTGCCCTCGGCAATCCGCTGTCCACCGGAATCGCGTCCGCCCCGATCCAGGCTGCACTGGCCGAGAGCGGGAGCGGCGCGGATGCTGTTCGCACAGCTTTGGTGCCGCACGCCCAGGCCGAAAGTGTGCGCGCCGAGGACCAACCCGTCGGCGCGAAGATGCTGACCGAACTTGTCACTACCGGCAAGGTGGGGGTGTCGACCGAACAGCAGGTCACCCAGTTCGCAAACACCGCCATCAGCGCGACGGTACCGTCCACCGGAACTGTGCTGATGGACTATCCGTTGGTGGTAAGTGCCTCGGCGCCCGATCGTCATTACGCCGCGGCGCAGAAAGCAAAAGTCCTCGCGACGCTTTTCGAGAGCCCGGAGTCACAGGAAATACTGGCTCGCAACGGTTTTCGCGACCCGTCCGGCCAGGGACAGGTAGATGGGGGCGTCGGAGCTGTCCAGGCCTTGCCGGTGCCGGACCAAGCCGCACTCGACAAGACGCTCGGATCCTGGGCATTGTTGGCTAAACCGATCCGTACTCTCGTCGCGATCGACGTGTCGTCGTCGATGGACTTCCCGGCCGCCGGTGGGAAGACCCGCATGGACCTCACGACAGCTGCCGCGCTCACCGGCAACCAGGTGTTCCCGGACAGTGTCGCAGCCGGACTCTGGGCCTTTTCCCAGGGCATGAACGGAACCCAGGACTACCAGGAACTGGTTCCGATTCGCCGCTACGACACCATGGTTGGTGGATTAACGCAGCGAAGCCTCATGGCGGAGCAGACCAAGACCTTGACGAAACTCAAGCGCGGCGCAACGGGCCTCTACGACACCACACTCGCGGCGTTTCGGAAGGTTCAGGAATCGTACGACCCGCGCGCGGTCAACAGTGTGATCATCCTGACCGACGGTGCTAACGAGGATCCCGACAGCATCACGCGCGAGCAGTTGCTCGACGTGCTCGAACGGGAGCAGGACCCAGCGCGGCCGGTGATCATCGTGACCATCGGAATCACCGACGACGCCGATGCGGCTGCGCTGGCAGACATTTCACGGGTGACCGGAGGGTCCACCTACATCGCCCGTGATCCGTCGGAAATTTCCGGCGTATTTGTCAACGCATTGGCTCACCGCGGCGCTTAGCGCGTCAGGACGAGCGCATCACCGTCGGTGACGGCAATGGTGTGTTCGCTGTGCGCTGTGCGTGATCCGTCGGCCGAGCGGATAGTCCATCCGTCGTCGTCGAAGATGATCTTGTCGGTTGTGAGAGCGAACCAGGGTTCGATCGCGAGGGTCAGTCCGCGTCGAAGTTTCATGCCGCGACCTGCGCGTCCGATGTTGGGGATGTGCGGATCTTCGTGCATGGTGCGGCCGAGACCGTGGCCACCGAATTCGGTATTGACGGGGTAGCCGTAATCGGCTGCGACAGCGCCGATCGCAGCGGAGATGTCGCCGAGGCGATTGCCTGGCCGGGCGACTGCAATAGCTGCGGTGAGGGCACGTTCGGTGGCTTCGATGAGGCGTTGGTCCTCGGCGCGGGGAACGCCGACGATGAGACTGCGCGCCGAGTCTGCAACCCACCCGTCGATGGAGACCGCGATGTCCATGGTCAGCAGATCGCCGTCCTGTAGCACGTAGTCGTGTGGAAGTCCGTGCAGCACTGCGTCGTTGACGGAAAGGCAGATGACGTTGCGGAAGGGTCCACGTCCGAATGACGGTGAGTAGTCCCAGTAGCAGGACACGGCGCCGCGTTCTTCGATCAGGTGGCGGGCGCGGTGCTCGAGGTCGAGGAGATTGACTCCGGGCTTGGCGCGAGCAGCGAGATCGGCGAGTAGTTCGGCGATGAACGCGCCGGTGACGCGCATTGCTTCGATCTCGTTGGTTGTTTTCAGTTCCACCACAGGAATTTCCTTTCGGGCCGGTATTAAAATACCACCATACGGTACTCTGGTCGCATGGTGCGACTTCCGTTAACTCCGGCCCAGCTTGCTGTCGGTCAGCAGTTGGGCGCCTATCTGCGTCAGGCCCGCGGTGGTCGCACGCTTGTCGATGTGGCGGAGGCCGCCGCGATTTCGCCGGAAACACTGCGCAAGATCGAGACCGGGCGCATGCCGACGCCGGCGTTTGTCACGATTGCCGCACTCGCCGATGTGCTCTCGGTGCCACTCGATGAGCTTGCCCGGATCTGCCTCGCCCGCGTGACTGTTTAGGCGGCTTCGGGGCTGGCCCACGGTATCGGAAGTGGTGGAGCGACCGACGAATACCGGTGGCCGGTAGGCGTTGTGGTCGTGAAGGAGTGCCTGGTGCCGGGTGCGTGATCGTCGGTTTCGGCGTACCAGTCCAATCCCTGTTTGGCGTAATTGCATGCCGCGCACAGTCCTGCACCGTTGACTGCGCTGGTGGCGCCGCCTCTCTGGTGGTCGCGAATGTGGTCGCGATGACGAACGGGTGCGTCGCACCACGGTGTGCGGCAGCTTCGATCGCGGAGGTCGATCAACTGCGCCAGTCCCTTCGGGAAGATTCGGGACTTGGACTCCATAGCTGTCAGCTCTCCCGTGGAGGGGCAGGCATAGAGCCTTCGGATGTCTTTGCGGGACTGCGCAATCCACTCTCGGGCAATGCCGGCGGGGATAGGCCCGTAGCCGTTGACGTGTGCGGGGTCTGTGGCATCGCCGAAGAGTGTTTGGTCGGAAATCACAAGATTCACTGTGACGGGTGTGGGCGTTGCGCGCCCGATTCCGGTGACTCGCTCGACGAGGAGATCCGCCATGATCTGAGCGCGAGTGCGATCATCCCCGACAGCGAGGATGCAATCCGCATCCCGCATTAGTGTGGCGTGGACGGCAACCCCTTCCGAGACCGGGAGCAGAACACTGAGATAGCACATAGTGTCGGGCGCCGGCCGTGATGTCACCCGCCGGTCACCTACGGCTTTGCGGGCGCGCCGAACCATGCTTTCGGCATCTACCTCGGCGGTGCGTGCGCGGATTCTGGCGGTCAGTTGTTGGTCTCCGCAGCCAGCCAGGTTATCTGCGTCGCAGCAGAACTCGCGATCGAGTGCGGCGCGATCTTGGACTGTGAGGCAGGCGGTTTCGCGCATGAGAATGGTGGCCCGCTGCTCGTTGATGGCACCGTAGATCAGGAGCCTGAGTGTGTAGGGCATCTCGTCGTTCAATGCGCGGGCAAGGCTCAGGTGTTGAGTGCCTGACCAGACTGATTCGCGACGAGCGAGAGCAACTTGGGCGTTGATTCCGCGACCCTGATGTGCAACTGGAACGCCGCGCTCACCACGGTCTTTGCGAGTGGAAGCATCTAGATCAGCAGCTAGCAATGCTTGTGCGCCTGCACAACTGGCTTTCAGTTCCTCGAGTGCACGCAGCAAGTCAACTCGTGCTGCATTGTCGACGGAACGATCCATGTCGATGAGTACTGAACGAAACTGTTTAATTGTGTGGTCGGAAACTGCGGTCGTCATCATTGCCCCCCGGTAATGTCGAACGTGTATTCGATCTTACCGTCGAACATCCACCTGCGCAATAGCTTTGACCAGAAAGAAGGTCTTTGGCTCAAGGACATTGACGTGCGCCGCAGATTGGGACCGATACGGTGTCCTCATGCTCCGCCGATGGTTCGCAATCATGATCGTGGTACTCGCTGTCGCCGGCATCTGGCAGCTGACCACCCCTGACCGTTCTGTTGCCGTAATTGTCGACGCCGAGACTCTGGAGTGCGCGACCCCGTATCCCATCGGCCCACTCCAGGCGACACCAAGGGCGATTTCGGTCGGGCGGTGGAACTGCTGAACCGCTCGTCCTCGCACAGGACCGGGTTTCCCGGCTGCGGCGACAACTACAGCTTGGCCGTGCTGGAGGAATTCTGGTTGGTCGACGACCGAGGCCGCGCAGTACGGCCGGGGTATCCCTCCGACTCGTGTGGATCACCGAAACCCGGTGGCCTGGCCGCTGTCAAAGAATTGACGTCGGTCGGCAGTACCGAACATCGAATACTGTTGTCCGACGATCAGATCTACGAACTGTCGAATTGCCGGCCGACGTACCAACCTCCGACAACAGGTACCACGATGCCGACGTCGCTGTTGGCGGGCGGCGTTTTCTGTCGATTCTCCTCCACCGAATTTGTCGGTACATCGTCTACAACGGAGCGACAGGCATCGGACGACCTGTTGGAATCATTCCGGTAGGCCTGCGCGACCGCGAGTTTGCGTATCCGAGCGTGGCGATCACTGCAACAAGGAGCTCGAATGAATTCGTGGGATGTGGCTGCCGATGGAGTGATGCCGCTGCCGTCGGGGCGGCTGGTTCGGGGTAGGGGATTGCGCAATCTACTACCTGACGGGCCACTGCCCGATTTCGGGTTGTATGCACAAGCGCGTCAACCGTCTTCGTTTGAATGGGAAAGCCGATGGATACGCTGGCCCGACTTCTGGCTGCCAAGCGATCGCCCGGAGTTTCGGCGTGCCCTGGAGGAGCTCTTGCTGCGATCCGAAACCGAACGGGTGGAGATTGCGTGTGGCGGTGGGTTCGGTCGTACGGGAACAGCGTTGGCTTGTCTGACGGTGCTCGACGGTGTTGCCGCCGAGGGAGCGGTTGCCTACGTGCGCGAACACTATTCGCGACGAGCAGTGGAAACTCCGTGGCAGCGGCGGTTCGTTTCCAGATTCGCGTAACTCGGGAGTCCGCTAACTGTTTTCTGCGAGCGCCTTGGTCCTGCGCCACCGCGAGTTTGCGTATCCGAGCGCGGCGATCACCGCAAAAAGGACTGCCGTCGAGATCAACTGATCCCGGGCGTCTTCGTCGAACAGCATGAGGACAACAAACGCTCCGAGCATCGCCAGTGTGGCGTAACTCAGGTATGGGAACAGCCACATGCGGATGGTCAGTTTGCCTTCGGCTTCGAGTTGCTTCCGCAGTCGAAGGTGGGAGATCACGATGAAAATCCAGATGACGAGCAATGCGGCGCCGACTGCATTGAGCAGGATGCCGAGGAGGTCGTCTGGCAGAAGCCAGTTGAGCATGACGGAGACGAAGCCGAAGAACACGGACAGCAATACCGCATTGGTCGGAACTCCCGTGTTCGAGAGTTTGGCCATGAATGCGGGGCCGTCGCCGCGTCGTGACAGAGAGAAGGCCATGCGTGAGGTGCCGTAGATGTTGGCGTTGAAGGCCGACAGCAAGGCAACAACCACAACAAGTTCCATGAACCCGGCAACACCGGGGATGTTGGCCAGATTGAGGACGGAGACGAAGGGACTTGTCTCGAGATCGGGATCGTTCCACGGCAGAACCAACACCATGATCGAGATAGCGCCGATGTAGAAGACGCTGATACGCCAGACGACGCTGCGGACGGCGAGCGCGATGGAGCGTTCCGGATTCTCCGATTCCGCCGCGGCGATGGTGACGATTTCGATACCGCCGAAGGCGAAGGCAACAACAAGAAGGCCGGCAGCGACACCCGAGAACCCGTTGGGCATGAACCCGCCCTGGCCGAAGAGGTTCGAGGTTCCCACCGGGTCAGTATCGGGAAGCAGGCCGAACACCAGCAATACGCCGATGATCAGGAAGCCGATGATGACGGTGACTTTGATTGCCGCGAACCAGAATTCGAACTCGCCGAAGTTACTGACCTTGGCCAGGTTCACGATGGCAAAGAACACCACGAAGACGAGCGCGATCATCCATTGCGGTATCGACGGCAGCCATTCGTTAACGATGGCGGACGCCCCGGTGATCTCGGCGCCCAGAACCATGATGAGCATGAACCAGTAGAGCCAGCCCATCACAAAACCGGCCCACTCGCCGATCCCGAGGCGCGCGTAATGCGAGAACGAACCACTGGCGGGAATCGCAGCACCCATCTCGCCGAGCATTCGCATCACGAAGACGACTACGGCGCCCGCGATGATGTAGGACAGTAGGACCGCGGGACCGGCCGTCGCGATACCGACGCCCGTTCCGAGGAACAGGCCGGCTCCGATGGCGGAGCCCAGGCCCATCATCGTCAGATGGCGGACCTTGAGACCCTGGCCGAGAGCGGTGGTCGTTTCTTCGGGGGCGTCGGTATTACTCATCAGTCGTTGGCGTGAAGTGCGGCATTCAATTCGACGCCGGTGCCCTTCCACGGCACGACCTCGACGGCACCAGAAACGGAGTTGCGACGGAACAGCAGGTTGGACTTGCCGCTCAGAGCCAATGCCTTGACGACGGTTCCGTCGGGGCCGGTGACCTTGGTGCCTGCGGTGACGTACAGACCGGCTTCGAGGACGCAGTCGTCGCCGAGGGAGATGCCGAGTCCGGCGTTGGCGCCGAGGAGGCAACGCTTGCCGACGGAGATCGTTTCCTTGCCGCCACCGGACAGGGTGCCCATGATGGACGCGCCGCCACCCACATCGGAACCGTCGTCGACGACGACGCCTGCGGAGATGCGGCCTTCGACCATGGAGTTGCCGAGTGTGCCGGCGTTGAAGTTCACGAAGCCTTCATGCATGACAGTGGTGCCGGAGGCGAGGTGTGCGCCCAGGCGGACACGATCGGCGTCGGCGATACGGACGCCCGAGGGGACGACGTAGTCGACCATGCGGGGGAACTTGTCGACGCTGAAGACGGTGACAACGCCGCGGATGCGCAGACGCGAGCGGACCTGCTCGAAGCCTTCGACAGCGCAGGGCCCGAAGTTGGTCCACACAACGTTGGCGAGGAGGCCGAACTGGCCGTCGAGGTTGACGCCGTGCGGAGCGACGAGGCGGTGGGAAAGCAGGTGAAGGCGCAGGTAGACGTCGTACGCGTCGACGGGAGCCTTGGAGAGGTCAGCGATGGTGGTGCGGACGATGACCTGCGAAACCTCGCGTGCCTCGTCGGTTCCCGCCAGCAGTGCGAGATCGGAAGGAATGTCTGTTCCCTCGACGTTCTCGGTACCGGTCGTCTCGAATGTTCCCAGCTCCGGTGCGGGGAACCAGGTGTCGAGGACGGTACCGTCCGCGGTCACGTTGGCGATACCTACTGCTGATGCTCCGTGTGCGCTCACAGGACTAGAGATTACTGGGTGCGCTGGCTGCGGGCTTAGGCTGGTGGCCGTGAGCATCCTCGATCTTGCCTCCGACCCCATCGATCTGACGGCCGCTCTGGTCGACATTCCCAGCGTTTCCCACGACGAATCCGCTATCGCGGACGCCGTCGAGGTTGCGTTGCGCGAGCAGACCAGCGGCTTCGAGATCATTCGCAACGGCAACGCGGTTCTGGCTCGGACGTCGCGCGGATTGCCGAGTCGGGTGATGCTTGCCGGTCATCTCGACACAGTTCCGATTGCGGACAATGTTCCGTCTCGTCGTGAGGGTGACATTTTGCACGGGTGCGGCACCGTGGACATGAAATCCGGCGACGCCGTGTTCCTGCATCTCGCGGCGACGATCGAGAATTTGGCCCACGACCTGACGCTGGTGTTCTACGACTGCGAGGAAATCGCCGCCGCCTACAACGGCCTAGGACGGATCGAACGCGAGATCCCGCAATGGCTTGCGGCGGATGTCGCGATTCTGGGCGAGCCGACGGCCGGGTTCATTGAGGCCGGGTGTCAGGGAACGATGCGCGTGCGCTTGACCGCGTCAGGTACCAGGGCGCATTCGGCCCGGTCCTGGTTGGGGGACAACGCGATTCACAAGTTCGGTACTGCGTTGGAGCGGATGTCGGCCTATTCGCCGCGTTCGGTGGATATCGACGGTTGTGTCTACCGCGAGGGGCTCTCAGCCGTGCGGATCTCCGGCGGCGTCGCGGGGAACGTGGTGCCGGACGCAGCCGAGATGGACGTCAACTTTCGGTTCGCACCCGATCGCAGTGAGGCGCAGGCCGAGGCTCACGTGCGGGAAGTCTTCGACGGCTTGGATCTCGGATTCGAGATCACGGACTCGTCGCCCGGCGCTCTGCCTGGCCTGGCGAACCCGTCGGCGGCCGCGTTGATCGAGGCTGCGGGCGGACAGTTCCGGGCCAAGTACGGCTGGACCGATGTGTCCAGATTCTCGGCTCTCGGCATTCCCGCGGTGAATTACGGCCCCGGCGATCCGAACCTGGCGCACAAGCGTGACGAGCACGTCCCGGTGCAGCAGATCACCGACGTCGCGGCCGTGCTGAGGAAGTATTTGTCGGCCTGAGCGTTAGCCTTGCGTGCATGGCACCAGAGAAGAATTCAGCCTCCAAGAAGCACAGTTCGTCGATCAAGCACCGCGGTCCTGTTCAACTCCGACGCAAACGCAAGGATGAGAAAACCACCACGGACCAGCGTCTGCTCGACAAGCGCGGCCCCACCGACTGGGTCCATACCGATCCGTGGCGTGTGCTGCGCATCCAGAGCGAATTCATCGAAGGTTTCGGGGCGCTGGCCGAGGTCCCTCGTGCGGTTACCGTGTTCGGTTCGGCACGTACCGGCGTCGATCATCCCGAGTACCAGGCAGGCCGTGAGCTGGGAACAGCGTTGGCCGAAGCCGGGTACGCCGTCATCACTGGTGGTGGGCCGGGAGTCATGGAAGCCGCCAACCGCGGTTGCAGCGAGGCCGGTGGCTACTCGATCGGACTCGGCATCGAGTTGCCGTTCGAGCAGGGCCTCAACGAGTGGGTCGACCTCGGCATCAACTTCCGGTACTTCTTTGCCCGCAAGACGATGTTCGTGAAGTACTCGCAGGCTTTCATCTGCTTGCCTGGCGGCTTCGGAACGCTGGACGAATTGTTCGAAGCTCTTACTTTGGTGCAGACCCACAAGGTCACGCGCTTCCCGATTGTCCTGTTCGGCACGGAGTACTGGTCCGGATTGGTCGAGTGGATCCGGAACACACTCGAGCATGACGGAAAGATCTCCGAAGGTGATGTGAACCTGCTGCACGTCACCGACAGTGTGGAAGAAGCAGTCCGGATAGTCGCCGAAGCCAATCTAGGCGTCGACGAGGCCGCCGATCTGGGGAAAGAAGAAGAATGGTGACCGATTCCGACAAGAAGTACTCGATCTGCGTCTACTGTGCGTCGGGGCCGGTGGACGAGTCGTTCCTGGCTTTGGCCGCAGAGGTGGGCACCGCGATCGGTCGACGCGGGTGGCAGTTGGTTTCGGGCGGTGGCAACGTCTCGATGATGGGTGCTGTCGCGGAGTCGGCTCGGGCTGCGGGCGCGTGGACTATCGGCGTCATTCCGAAGGCGTTGGTGCACAAGGAAGTTGCGGACGTCGACGCGGACGAGTTGATCGTCACCGACACGATGCGTCAGCGCAAGCAGTTGATGGAAGACAACGCGGACGCGTTCATCACCTTGCCCGGCGGTATCGGGACGTTGGAGGAGTTGTTCGAAACGTGGACCGCCGGCTACCTCGGGATGCACAGCAAGCCTGTGGTCCTGCTTGATCCGGTGGGGCACTACACCGGACTGCTCGAATGGTTGGACAAATTGGACGGCACGGGGTTTGTGGGCCGGAAAGCTTTGGATACGTTGCTGGTCAGGACTGATGTCGAGGCTGCGCTCGACGCTTGTGTGAGCTCCTGACCAAGTGCGTGACGGGCCACCTTACCGTGGAGTAAGGTGGCCCCGGGGGTGGCCGTCGAGTCGCCGGATACGTGATTGGGGAGACATGAGTTCGGAAGCACGCGACAAAGTTGGCATGCTGGATCTGGCGGCGAAACTCCCGTCGATGATCACCGAGGTGCCGATACTCCTGAAGGGGGCGTCCGGCCTGCTGCGCAAGCCTTCGGCCGCGATGTCTATCGGACTCATTCTCCAGCAGAACGCCGCAGCGCATCCGACTCGTCCGTTCATCCGGTTCGAAGGCCATGCAACAAGTTACGACGACGCCAACGCGCAGGTAAACCGATATGCCGACGTGTTGCGCACGCGCGGCGTCCAACGCGGCGACGTCGTGGCGATCCTCGGCAAGAACACTCCGGAATCGCTGCTGATCGCCTTGGCTGCCGTCAAACTCGGTGCGGCAGCGGGAATGCTGAATTACAACCAGCGTGATGATGTTCTTGCACACAGTCTTACGCTGCTCGGCGCACGCGTGCTTGTTGTCGCCGATGCGAGCGAAGAAGCGCTCGAATCATTGCCGGAAGGGTTTACCGGACCGCCGCAACTTCTGGTCAGCGAGCTCGACGACCTGGCAAAAGCCGCCGACGCAACCAATCCGGCAGTGACGGCCCAGATTCTTGCGAAGGAAAAAGCGTTCTACATCTTCACCTCGGGTACTACCGGAATGCCCAAGGCCAGCTTGATGACTCACTTCCGCTGGCTCAAGTCCATGTCCGGTCTCGGGCTCATGGGTGTTCGGTTACGTCCGTCCGACACGCTGTACTGCTGCTTGCCGCTCTATCACAACAATGCTCTGACGGTGTCGTTGTCTTCGGTGCTGGCTTCGGGTGCGACGCTTGCCATCGGCCGGCAGTTCTCGGCGTCACGATTCTGGGACGATATCGCGCTCAACAAAGCCACGGCCTTCACCTACATCGGAGAATTGTGCCGGTACCTGCTCAATCAGCCCGAGAAGCCCACCGACCGTGACAATTCCGTTCAACTGATGGTCGGAAACGGGCTGCGGCCGGAAATCTGGAAGGAATTCACGGAGCGTTTCGGTATCGCGCGAGTTGCCGAGTTCTACGGTGCAAGCGAATGCAACATCGCCTTTGTGAACGCGCTCAACGTCGATCGGACGGCCGGAATCTGCCCGTTGCCGCATGCCGTCGTCGAATTCGACGAGGAAACCGGTAAGGCGTTGCGTGGTCCGGACGGGCGGTTGCGCAAAGTCCCGACGGGGTCCGTTGGACTACTGCTTTCCAAAATCACCGACCGAGCTCCGTTCGACGGGTACACCGATGAAGCCGCGACCAACAGCAAATTGGTGCGGGGTGGTTTCAAGGACGGTGACACCTGGTTCGACACCGGCGACCTCGTGCGCAAGCAGGGGTGGAGCCATGTGGCCTTTGTCGATCGACTCGGTGACACATTCCGGTGGAAGGGCGAGAACGTCGCAACCACCGAGGTCGAGGGTGCGCTCAGTTCACATCCGGTGATCGAAGAGGCCGTTGTCTACGGCGTCGAGATCCCGGGTACCGACGGGCGGGCCGGTATGGCAGCAGTGACCCTGCGCGACGGTCATTCCTTCGACGGCGGTGACATCGCCACCCATTTGTACGGAAAGCTCCCCAGCTACGCCGTGCCGCTGTTCGTTCGCATCGTCGACTCCCTCGAACACACCAGCACGTTCAAATCGCGCAAGGTGGAGTTGCGCAACGACGGATACGACGTCGGCGCAGACACCCTGCACGTCCTCGCCGGCCGTGAGAGCGGCTACAGCGATTCGTACGACGGTTACGTCGACGAGGTGGCCGCAGGCTCGGTACCCAAGGGCTAGACCGCGTTCCGTCATGCCAGTATGAAAGGCATGTCTTCATTGGCCGGTTCATCCGCGCAGTCAGATCCGGCGCCCACTCTGTGCGGTCGACCGGTCGCGGTCGACCGTGCATTGGTCATGGCGATCGTCAACCGAACACCCGACTCGTTCTACGACAAAGGTGCGACGTTCTCGGATTCTGCCGCGATGGCTGCGGTGGATCGGGCGGTCGACGAAGGCGCCGACCTGGTCGATATCGGGGGAGTGAAGGCCGGCCCCGGCGATCTGGTCGACACGAACGAGGAGATCAGGCGCGTCATTCCCTTTGTCGCGGCGATCCGGGACAAGTTCCCGGATTTGTTGATCAGCATCGACACGTGGCGCAGCGACGTCGCCCGTCTCGCGCGTAAGGAAGGTGCCGATCTGATCAACGACACCTGGGCCGGCGCCGATCCGGAATTGGTGATGGTCGCCGCCGAAACGGGGGCGGGCATCGTGTGTTCACACACCGGCGGTGCGGTGCCGCGGACGCGTCCGCACCGCGTCCGATACACCGATGTGGTTGCCGATGTGGTGAGCGAGGTTGTCACCGCCGCCGAACGGGCCCTTGCATTAGGCGTGCCACGCGATGCGATTCTGATCGATCCGACCCACGACTTCGGCAAGAACACCTTTCACGGGCTCGAGTTGTTGCGAAAAGTGGACATTCTTGTAAACACCGGGTGGCCAGTGCTGATGGCGCTGAGCAATAAGGACTTTATCGGGGAGACTCTGGGGGTAGAGCTTTCCGAGAGGCTGGAGGGAACATTGGCAGCGACAGCAATGGCCGCGGCGGGCGGTGCCCGAGTGTTCCGGGTGCACGAGGTGGCATCTACGCGCCGGGTGGTCGACATGGTGGCGGCAATTCAGGGCCGACGCGCCCCTGTTCGAACAGTTCGGGGGCTGGCATGAGCATTACCGGCACTGGGTCCACGCGCACGTGGTCCGAAGCCAACAGTTGGGATCACCCCAGTTGGACGGTCGAGGAACTCGAGCGAGCCAAAGCAGGCCGCACCGTCTCCGTGGTGCTTCCGGCGCTCAACGAGGAGGAGACCGTCGCATCGGTGGTCGACACCATTCATCCGTTGCTCGGCGGGTTGGTGGACGAACTTGTCGTCCTAGATTCCGGGTCTACCGACCGCACCGCGAAGCGGGCACGGGCCGCAGGCGCACGGGTGATCAGCCGCGAGTCTGCGGTGCCGTCGCTCCCTCCCGCAGCCGGCAAGGGCGAAGTCCTGTGGCGCTCCATCGCGGCCACCACGGGTGATCTGATCGCGTTCGTGGATTCCGATCTCATCAATCCGGACCCGGCGTTTGTTCCGAAGCTGTTGGGTCCATTGCTCACCGTCGACGGTATTCACCTGGTGAAGGGGTACTACCGGCGTCCGTTGCGCGTCAGCGGGACAGAAGACGCCAACGGTGGTGGGCGGGTCACCGAGTTGGTGGCGCGGCCGATGCTGGCTGCCCTGCGACCAGAACTCACGGCCGTTCTGCAACCACTGGGCGGTGAGTACGCCGGAACCCGGGAGCTGCTCTCCGCCGTGCCGTTCGCACCCGGCTACGGAGTCGAGATCGGGCTGTTGCTCGATACCTACGACACCCTGGGGCTCAGCGCGATCGGTCAGGTCAATCTCGGTGTCCGGAAACACCGTAATCGGCCGCTTGCCGATCTGGGCGTGATGAGTCGGCAGATCATCGGGACGATGCTGCGGCGCTGTGGCATCGAGGATTCCGGCGCCGGATTGACGCAGTTCCTGGTCGACGGTGATTCGTTTGCACCGGCTACCACCGAGGTGTCGTTGCTCGACCGTCCGCCGATGAATTCGATTATCCGCAGCGCGGGGGTCTGACCGCAGCGGAACGTGTATGGGAGTATCGGGTCATGTTGACGATCCTCCTGTACCTGATTGTCATGGCGCTTGTCGGCGGGATGATTTTCCTTGCCGCGAGTGCAGTATTCGGGCGCTCGGAAGAACTGCCGCCGCTTCCTCCCGGCACCACAGCGGCGGTGCTTCCCGCGGAAGGCGTGACAAGCGCCGACGTCGACGCATTACGATTTCAGCAGGTTCTGCGCGGGTACAAGGCCAGTGAAGTGGATTGGGCCCTGCACCGGCTCGGGATGGAAATCGACTCTCTCCGTGCGCAATTGGAAGCAAGATCGGATGCTGCCCCAGAAGTGGAGGACCAGGAGGCGGCGGCCGTGAGTGGCTCGGAGGCGGCGGCCGTGAGTGAGCGCCCGGACGATGTCTGACGGAATTGTTCGCTGCGACTGGGTGATCGAATCACCTGGAGACACGCTGTACCGCGATTACCACGACCAGGAATGGGGGCAACCCCTCCACGGTCGTGACGCTTTGTTCGAGCGACTCGCACTCGAAGCATTTCAATCAGGTTTGTCGTGGATCACGATTCTGAGAAAGCGTGATGCTTTCCGATCGGCCTTCGACGGATTTGTTCCCGGGAAAGTCGCCGAATACGGCCAAGCGGACGTTGACCGCTTGCTCGCGGATTCCTCGATAATTCGCAATCGGGCCAAAATCGAGGCAACAATTTCCAATGCGCGAGTTCTCGTGAATTCACCGGAATTGGATCTCGATGCGTTGCTCTGGTCGTTTGCACCGCCCCGCCGCACCGCACGACTCGCTTCAATTGCAGACGTTCCCGCTATCACCGAAGAATCAACCGCCATGGCCAAGGAACTCAAACGGCTTGGCTTCAAGTTTATCGGCCCTACCACGGCATATGCGCTCATGCAGGCCACCGGAATGGTTGACGATCACATTGCCGAATGTTGGGTTCCACCGGTAGTGCCGTAGTAGTGCGGACACGCGTAAATGTGACTCAGATTCCCGGTTCGGGGGCGGATAGGGAACAATGGAGGCTACGAGCCTCGCTGATCGTTGGCGGGGCGCACCGTTTTGTCGACGCGCAGTGAAGTGCAGCGCAGATCTGGAGGGAGCAGAG
The DNA here is from genome assembly GCF_003023755.1 of Rhodococcus sp. AD45-ID. NCBI lineage: Bacteria > Bacillati > Actinomycetota > Actinomycetes > Mycobacteriales > Nocardiaceae > Rhodococcus > Rhodococcus sp. AD45-ID. The sequence goes on from NZ_PYHL01000003.1 coordinate 1,104,123, forward strand.
GATGGCGGCCATGAAGCCCCGGACCGGGGACGGTCCCCTCGAAGCAACCAAAGAGGGACGAGGAATCGTCATGCGGGTTCCACTCGAGGGTGGCGGACGCCTTGTCGTCGAGCTGACCCCGGATGAAGCTGCTGCGCTGGGTGTGGAACTTACAAACGTCACCAGCTAGTCGGGTCCAGGTAGGAAATGCACCCAGGCTCCGCAACCGATCTTCGGTGCGGGGCCTGAAGTGTGTGTTGGTCTGGGCGCGTGTACGAGTCGAGCCGGAAGGGCAGTTGTGTGCTTGCCGAAGTGATCGATCTGCTGGCGTGCCCGCAGTGCTATGTGGACCAGCAGTGCAGTCTTGAACTCGATCTGATCGACCGCGCCCTCGAATGTGCCCGAGGCCACCGATTCGACATCGCCAGGCAGGGCTACGTTTCCCTGATCAGTGGTGGGTCCACCAAATTCACCGGTGATAGCGCCGAGATGATTGCGGCCAGATCCAGGCTGCTCGGTAGTGGGCATTTTGATCCGTTGATGGAAGCGGTTACGGCGGCGTGTGCTCGCTCAGGGGGCGTCGACCCGGCGCGGATTGTTGAAATCGGTTCCGGCACAGGACAATATCTCGAGCATGTGGTCAGCGGACTCCCGGATTCTCGGGGAATCGCCCTCGACGTCTCGAAATTCGCGGCCCGGCGAGCAGCCAAGGTCCACGACAGAATCGGGTCGATCGTCGCGGACGTGTGGCAGCCCCTGCCGATTCGTGACGGCGTGCTCTCTCACGTGCTCTGTGTGTTCGCTCCGCGCAACGGTGAGCAGTCCCACCGCGTTCTGGCCGACGAGGGCGTTCTCGTGGTTCTCACGCCCACGGACAGGCATCTGCGTGAGCTGATCGAGTTGCTCGGCATGGTTCGCGTCGACGACAAGAAAGTGGAACGGCTCGGATCGTCCATGGCCGGACTGTTCGAGCGTGAACACTCCGAGGGCGTCGAGTTCACCATGCACCTCACGCACGACGAGGTTCTCGATCTGGTGGGCATGGGGCCTTCCGCGCGGCATCTTACGGCGCAGCAACTCGAAGCCTCGGTAGCGGAACTGCCCGAACTCACACCGATCACCGCGTCTGCGACGATCTCCAGTTACCGCAAGGTCAACCGCGGCGTCTGATCGCGTCGTCGTAGACGTCGATGGTTTGTCTGGCGATCTCGGCCCACGAGAAATGCTCGATCGCGCGGACCCGGCCGGCCCGCCCCATCGCGTCGGCACCCGTTTTGTCGGCAACAACCTCGTTGACCGTCGCGGCCAAGGATTCCTCGAAGGCAGCAGGCTCGTACGCGTTGTAGTGGACGAGTCGCCCGGTCACGCCGTCGTCGACCACCTCGGGGATTCCGCCCACATCCGAAGCGACAACAGCGGTTTCGCAGGCCATGGCTTCGAGGTTGACGATCCCCAACGGCTCGTACACCGACGGGCAAACGAAGACTGTTGCGGCCGAAAGTATTTCGCGGATCTGTTCGGTGGGCAGCATCTCGCGAACCCAGAATACGTTGCCGCGGTGCGCGGCGAGGGCCGCTACTGCCTGCTCCGTCTCGGCCGCTATTTCCGGTGTATCGGGAGCGCCAGCACACAGGACAAGCTGGATGGACGGGTCGAAATCGTGTGCCGCCGCGATCAGGTGGCCGACGCCCTTCTGACGTGTGATGCGGCCGACGAACGCCACGATCGGTTGGCTGACATCGACGCCGATCGCCGTCAACGCAGACGCTTCGCCGGTTCCGGCCGGACCGGGATGCCACACACTCGTGTCGATCCCGTTGCGAACCACATGGATACGGCTGGGATCGAGCGAGGGGTACGCGTCGAGGACGTCGGCGCGCATTCCGGCACTGACCGCGATGACAGCGTCGGCATGCTCCACGGCCGTGCGCTCGGACCACGACGAGACGCGGTAGCCGCCGCCCAACTGCTCGGCCTTCCACGGACGCCGGGGTTCGAGCGAATGCGCGGTCAGAATGTGGGGGACGTCGTATAGCGCCGACGCCAGATGTCCGGCCAGTCCGGTGTACCAGGTATGGGAATGGACAATATCGACACCGCTTGCGGCCGCAGCCATCCGAAGCTCGGTGGACAGCGTTGTCAACGCGGGGTTGGCGCCGTCCAACGCGGGATCGGGGGAGTGGACGATCGCGTCGTCGCGCGGCGCTCCCATGCAGTGAACGTCGACGTCGACGAGCCGTTTCAACTGAGCGACCAGCTCGGTGACGTGCACGCCTGCACCGCCGTAGATCTCCGGTGGGTATTCCTTGGTCATCATCGCGACTCGCACCGGCTAAACCTAACCGCCCGTGGTCGATCCGGCTACCGGCCGGCGCACTTCGAGAGTGTCGCGGCCCGCTTCGCTAGCGGGACCACCGGAGTGCGGATAGGTTAAGCGTGTGAGAAGCCAGCCGCATGTGCTTGGAATCGTGCTCGCCGGGGGCGAGGGCAAACGTCTCTATCCGCTGACGGCGGATAGAGCTAAACCAGCGGTGCCGTTCGGCGGCGCCTATCGACTGATCGACTTCGTGTTGAGCAACCTGGTGAACGCGGGCTATCTGCGTCTCTGTGTGCTCACGCAATACAAGTCGCATTCACTCGACCGACATATATCGCAGACGTGGCGGTTGTCCGGGTTTGCGGGTGAGTACATCACCCCGGTCCCGGCGCAGCAGCGACTCGGGCCGCGCTGGTACACCGGCAGCGCCGACGCAATCCTGCAGTCGCTCAACCTCGTTTACGACGAAGACCCCGAGTACATCGTGGTGTTCGGCGCCGACCACGTGTACCGCATGGACCCCGAGCAGATGGTGCAGCACCACATCGACTCCGGTGCGGGAGTGACCGTCGCCGGTATCCGGGTGCCGCGCAGTGAGGCGTTTGCCTTCGGTTGCATCGACAGCGACGAGTCGGGGCGCATCACGCAGTTCCTCGAGAAGCCGGCTCATCCGCCCGGCACCCCCGACGACCCCAATTCCACCTTTGCCTCCATGGGTAACTACGTGTTCACCACGAAGGTATTGGTCGACGCCATCCGCGCAGACTCCGAGAACTCCGATTCCGATCACGACATGGGCGGCGACATCATCCCCGCCCTCGTCGCAGCCGGCGAAGCCTCGGTATACGACTTCAAGGACAACGTCGTTCCAGGAGCAACCGACCGCGACCGCGGCTACTGGCGCGACGTCGGTACCCTCGACGCCTTCTACGACGCACACATGGACCTCGTCTCCGTCCACCCCATCTTCAACCTGTACAACCGCCGCTGGCCCATCCGCGGCGCCACCGAGAACCTGGCACCGGCCAAGTTCGTGAAGGGCGGCCTCGCTCAGGAGTCGATAGTCGGCGCCGGATCGATCCTGTCCGCCGCCACGGTGCGCAACTCGGTTCTCAGCTCGAACGTGATGATCGAGGACGGCGCCACCGTCGAAGGAAGCGTCCTGATGCCAGGAGTGCGCATCGGCAAGGGAGCAGTCGTGCGCCGAGCCATCCTCGACAAGAACGTTGTTGTCGGTGACGGCGAAATCATCGGCGTCGACCTCGAACGAGACCGCGAACGATTTGCGATCAGCTCCGGTGGAGTCGTCGCAATCGGTAAGGGTGTCTGGATCTAGCTAGAGGCTAGATCTTGCTGGCGCAGAGCAGTCCTTCACCGAGCGGAAGCAACACCCGAACCAGACGCTTGTCGTCCGCGATGGCCTTGGCGGCTTCGCGGACGGCCACCGTCGTGGCATCACGGGCCGACGGGTCGGCGACGCGACCACCCGCAAGAGCGTCGTGCAGCACGATCACACCGCCCGGACGCAGCAACCGGATACCTTCACGCACGTAGTGCGGCTGATCGACCGGGGTGCAATCGACGAAGACCAAGTCGTATCCACCGTCGGCGAGGCGCGGCAACACGTCGAGTGCATTGCCGTTGATCAACCGGGTGCGAGCGGGAGCGATTCCACTTTCGCGGAACGTCAATTTGGCTGCGCGCTGATGCTCGGGTTCGCTGTCGATAGTGGTCAGGACACCGTCGTCGCGCATACCGTGCAGCAACCACAGGCTGCTCACACCGGCTCCTGTACCGACCTCGACCGCCGTCCTCGCGCCGAGCATGCGGGCGAACATCGCCAGTGTCGCGCCGACTGCGGGCGTCACGGGTGCGGTGCCGAGGTCCAACGCTCGGTCCCGCGCCGCGGTAAAAATCTCGTCCTCGGAAACAACGTCCTCGACGTGGCGGAGTATCTGTTCGGCGTGGGTCACGCTCATGAGGTTATCGGGCCGGTCGCATTGACGCTGCAAGGCGCGCACCCTGACAGATTCTCAGGAATCCCTCAGCCTCTTCATATGGCATGCACACCGCGGTGCGGGAGGGTATCTACATCGCCGGAAGTGCACGGAACATCCGGCGGCGATGGATGAGCTGATCAAAGGTGATCCGGGAACAAAACGCCTCGGTGTTCGGTTGTTCGAATCATCACGTGAGCTGACCGCGCGGTGCGAAAAGACCAGGAGGATCCACTTATTTTCCAGATCAACGACGAGCCTCGCCCTCGAGAGTCGGAAGTAATGACGACGGAATCGGCTGTGGATTCCGAATTGATCGGTACTGCTGTTTTCGACGCAACGGGTGAGAAGTCGGCCATGCCGTCGTGGGACGAACTCGTCCGCCAACACGGTGACCGCGTGTACCGCCTTGCGTACCGCCTGTCAGGCGACGCGCAGGACGCAGAAGATCTGACCCAGGACACGTTCATTCGTGTGTTCCGTTCCCTCTCCGACTACCAGCCGGGCACGTTCGAAGGCTGGCTGCACCGCATCACGACCAACCTGTTCCTCGACATGGTTCGCCGACGCAACCGCATCCGCATGGAAGCGCTCCCGGAGGACTACGACCGCGTACCGTCAGCCGGTCCGGACCCCGAGCAGATTTACCACGACGCCCGTCTCGACGCCGATCTTCAGGCCGCGCTGGACTCCTTGGCACCGGATTTCCGGGCCGCTGTTGTGCTGTGTGACATCGAAGGTCTGTCGTACGAGGAAATCGGTGCCACACTGGGAGTCAAGCTCGGAACGGTTCGGAGCCGTATCCACCGTGGACGACAAGCGATTCGCGATCATCTGGCAGCAGCACAACGCGCCGGTGATTCCGAACGTGTCGGCGTCTGACGGGGGAACGTTGGTCAATCATCTGGAGGGACGAATGACGGAGGCGCGGGCACCCCGCCAGTTCGGTTCGACCGAACACCTGGCAAGTGAGGCAATTGCCGCCTACGTCGACGGAGAACTTCGCATGCAGGCCTATCTTCGGGCCTCACACCACATCTCCCTGTGTGCTGAATGCACGGCCGCGGTCGATGCACAGCAACAGGCACGTGGTGCGCTCCGGCGGAGCGGCGAGATGACGATGCCACTGTCGCTTGTCGGACTGCTCAGCGCAATTCCGACCTGCACCACCAATACTGCCGATACCTCACCGGGATCGGATGCCGGTTTCGGCGCGATCGGCAAACGCCTTTCACGCCGCTGGCGTAAATGACCTGTCCTTTCGGCCCAGTCAGCGACGCCGTGCATCCGCCGATCAGTGATACTGGAACGCGTGACTGACGGACAGAGGGGGCATTCCGGCGTGGATACCGATACTTCGGCGAACGGTTCGGTTACTTCGGCAAACGGTTCGGTGGATCGACCGGCAGACGCGCCTGTTCTGGAACCCCGCCCGGTGTATCGGCCGCAGATCGATCCGGCGTCGCAGCAGGCATTCGGTAGGCCGAGCGGCGTCGACGGTTCCTTCTCCCAGGTAGCTGCCCGGAGCGTGCAGACGCCCGGTGTTGTAGTCGGTTCGCCCGATCCGGTTCTCGCAGAGGCGTTCGGTCGCCCCGAGGGCGCCACGGAATCCATCGGTCGTGATCCCGAAGCCGACACGGAATCCGAACCCGAAGACGAAGTCCCGAACGACCCGTGGCGTGATCCGGCGTCGTCGGTGGCTCTTGGTTCACCCGCGCAGGAAACCCAACCCGAAAGTTTGCCTCCCGCACCGAAACTGGATGTCCGAGACGTACTGTTCGGGCGTAAGGTCGCGCCATCCGCGCTGGCTGCACTCGCCGGAATGGCACTTGTGATTGCCCTGGTGGGCGGACTGCTCGCGACGGTGATCACTGCCGACCGAAGTTCCCTCACCAGTTCGCACGTCACGTTGGTGCAATCCGGCGGTGGTGAACAGCCGCAATCCGACGTCGCGAAGGTCGCCGACGCGGTGCTGCCGTCCGTTGTCTCCATCCAAGTTGCCGTCGGCGATCAGGGAAGCACCGGTTCGGGCGTCGTGATCGACGACAAGGGATACATCGTCACCAACAACCACGTGATCTCCTCGGCCGCTCCGCCGGCCCAGAACGCTCGGATCCAGGTCATCTTTTCCGACGGCACCAAGACCGACGCTCAGATCGTCGGCCGCGACGTGAAGACGGACCTCGCGGTGCTGAAGGTGTCGGCGAGCAATCTGACGGTTGCACAACTCGGACGCTCCGAAGACGTCCAGGTAGGTGACGACGTCGTGGCCGTCGGTTCCCCGTTGGGTTTGAGCAAGACTGTGACACGCGGAATCGTCAGCGCCCTGAACCGTCCGTTGCGGTTGTCCGGAGAGGGCACCGATACCAACGCGGTGATCGACGCCGTCCAGACAGACGCGGCCATCAACCACGGCAATTCCGGTGGTGCTCTGGTGGATGCGGAAGCCCGCGTGATCGGCATCAACACCGCGATGCTCAGCGAATCGGGTGGTTCCGTCGGGCTCGGTTTTGCGATCCCGATCGACACGGTCACCGAGGTGGCGCAGGCCATCATCCGTGACGGTTCGGTGCGCCACCCGGATATCGGCGTCAATGTTCGCACCGTCGTCAACGACGCCACCAGTGGTGCTGCGGTCGCCAATGTCCGTGACGGAAGCCCGGCGCAACAGGCCGGAATCGTCGAGGGCGACGTCATCGTCAAGGTCGGGGACAGGCAAGTGACAGGCGCCGACGAATTTGTTGTGGCCGTCAACGCCGCGTCGATCGGTCAGCCGGTCAACGTCGCGTTGATCCGCGAGGGACGCCAGGTAGACATATCGGTCACGCCGGTTTCGGACTGAGAGAACCTACGAGGTTGCTGTGAGGTTGATCCGGACCTGCGCGCAACAACCGGACACACAGTAGGCTTGCCCTGTGTTTGGCAACATCGGTTGGGGCGAGTTCATGATCCTCCTCGTAGCGGCTCTGGTCATTTTGGGACCTGAGCGGCTTCCGGGCGCGGTCTCCTGGGTTACACGATCACTGAGGCAGGTACGTGAATATGCTTCCGGAGCCCAGAATCAGCTCAAGGAAGAACTGGGCACCGACTTCGAGGATCTGCGTAAACCACTCGCAGATCTGAACAAGCTGCGCGGGATGACCCCGCGCGCTGTGATCACCCAGCATCTTCTCGACGGAGACGACTCCCTCTTCACCGGAGACTTCGACAAGAAGTCCCAAAGCGGTGTCAAGCCCCAGGGCGGCAGCGGTGTGAAGCCCCAGAGTGGCGCTCAGGAACCGATGTCACTCACGAAGGACAAGCCTCTCGCAGCCGGAGAGCGTCCACCGGTCGACCTCGACGCAACCTGAGCGCAACCCGCTACATATTGCGCACAGTGTTGATGCCGAGCGACATTCCGGCGAGTCCGCGCTGACGGACGGCCAACTTGTCCGCGATCTCCGTCAATGCCTTCGCGGCAGCGCTCTCCGGTGCACTCAGCACGATCGGCGTGCCGGCGTCACCTGCTTCGCGAACCGACGGATCGAGCGGAATCTGGCCGAGCAGCGGAACCTTCGCGCCGACTGCCTTGGTCAGGCGATCGGATACCGTCTGGCCGCCGCCCGTTCCGAAGACATCCATGCGGGTGCCGTCCGGCAGTTCGAGCCACGACATGTTCTCGACGACGCCGGCAACACGCTGACGGGTCTGTAGTGCGATGGCACCGGCGCGCTCGGCAACCTCGGCGGCTGCTTGCTGCGGAGTGGTGACCACCAGAATCTCGGCGCTCGGGATGAGCTGGGCCACCGAGATGGCGATGTCACCCGTTCCGGGCGGAAGGTCAAGCAGAAGGATGTCCAGATCGCCCCAGAAGACATCGGCCAGGAACTGCTGAAGCGCGCGGTGCAGCATCGGGCCACGCCACACGACCGGGGTGTTGCCCTGAGTGAACTGGGCGATGGAAATCATCTTCACGTCGTGCGCGACGGGCGGCATGATCATCTTCTCGACCTGCGTTGGCTTGGCGTCGGTACCGAGCATACGAGGGATGGAATGACCGTAGATATCGGCGTCGAGAACACCGACGGATAGGCCGCGTGCTGCTAGTGCCGCCGCGAGATTAACTGTCACACTGGACTTTCCGACACCACCCTTGCCGGAGGCCACGGCGTACACACGGGTGAGGGAGCCGGGCTGGGCGAAGGGGATCACCGGTTCGGCGGAGTCGCCGCGCAGTGACTTGCGAAGTTCCGTGCGCTGCGCGTCGTCCATCACGTCGAGTTCGACGCGAATGGCACCAACACCGGCGACGTCGGCAACTGCCTTGGTGACGCGCTCGGTGATCTCGGTGCGCATCGGGCACCCTGCGGTGGTGAGGTAGATCCCGATGTCGACGCTGTTGTCTTGCGCGAGCGTGATGTTCCTGACCATCCCCAATTCGGTGATGGGTTTGCGGATCTCAGGGTCGAGAACTCGCGCGAGCGCGGAGCGAACGTCGGACTCGGTCAGTGCGGACATGACTCCATGGTAGGTGTCGGCAGATCAGTGAATGCGAGGCAGGTCCGATGCGGCGGGCACGATGCCGGTGGAGTAACCGGCAGTCCAGGCCAGGACGTTGGCGACATAGGCAGCCGAGTTGTTGTAGCGATGGATTGCTTTGGCAGCCTGGGTGAGGTCCTGCATGTTCAATCCGCCGTCGCACAGGTACTTTCCGGTGGTCAGTGCCGAGTCGAAGAGGTTCTGCGGATCGGAGATGCCGTCACCGTTGCCGTCGCCGGCGTACTGCGTCCACGTGGACGGGATGAACTGCATCGGGCCGACTGCGCGGTCGTAGACGGTGTCGCCGTCGAGTGCGCCGCCGTCGGTGTCCATGATCACGGCCTGACCGGGGAGGCTGCCGTTGAGGGGCAGTCCGATGACGGGTTCGAAGAGGTTGCCGTTTACGTCGGCGTCCTTGCCGTCGTGGGCGTGGCCGGATTCGACGCGGCCGATTCCTGCCATCAGGGTCCACTGCATGTTGCAGGTGGGGTTCTCGACAGCGAGGATGCGCTCGGCGTTCTGATAGGCGGCGACGCTCACGCTGGGGATGCCGAGGGCGCCTTCGGCCATCGAAGCGGGCAGTGGGGGTGTGGCCTGGACCGGTGCGAGCGGGGCGGGCTCGGCAACTACTGGCGCTGCGGCCAGGTCGGCGACGGGAAGGATCTGAGCTTGCGGCTCCTGCGTGGCCGGGGTCTCGAGTGACCCCACGGCGGTTTCGGCACTGGCGGCATTGACGAAAGGCATATCGGATGCCGCTCCGGCGGAGTTCGCTGCTGTAACCAAACCGATAGGAATGAGGCCGGAAAGCGCGATGACCGAGTTGCGACGGATGTGCGAATCTGTCTTCTTGTTGTGCCGACCCACTGTTACTGCCTCCTGGACCCCGAAATCGGGGTTTTCCGTTCAATGACGGAATCGAGGCTACCTGATTTGTTGCACTTCCGTTACTCAACCGTGATCTAAGTGGGCAGATCTGTGCCGTCGACGCAGTTCAATCGTGATTTTTCCGGCGCGAGCGTTATCGCGACGTGACCGTTATGCGACGGGCATGAACGGCAAACCCGGCAGCAGTGGTGCGGGCGCGGGCGCGGGTGCCGGTGCGGCAGCGGGTGAGGGCGCCACGGCAGCGGGCGCGGCGTCGGATGTAGTCGCCGGGACGGACGACGGAGATGTTGTCGTGGCGTCGGTGGTGGGGGCCGGCGTGGCGGGCGTCTCGGCGGTCGGAACGGCGCACGGCAGGTGGATTCCCGGCTGCAACTGAGCGAGCGCTACGGGATCAGGGAGGATCACGCACATGTCGTCTGGCCACGTCCAGCCTGTCGGCGTCAGAATCGGCCACACGAGGCCGCGTGACGTGAGTACCGGCAGTGGGATGATCGGTCCGGTCGGAGCCTGTGGGGTGGTGGCAGGACCGGGCGCGGCGGGTGAGGCCAGCCCGGGTGCTGACGGGTTCGGTGTGGTGGGGAGCACTCCGGGTGGGATCAGCGCTGGGAGATCCGGCGAGAGTGCCGGCATGTCGGGCAGGCCGGGGAGTAGTGGCGCGGGAGTAGCTGCGGCCGTTGCCTGATCGCCGTCCTTCTTTTCGGCCGTCGGATCGACTGCCGCCGCAGCAGCGAGAATGGCCGCAGTCGACGTGGCGTCGGAGCTACCGGTGTTGATGCTCCCGGTATTGATTCCGCCGGTGTACGGCAGCGATCCGGACGGGAGGACTCCACTCTTGTACGCCGTCGACCACATGATCACGTTTGCGGCGTACGCCGCGGAATTGTTGTACCGGAGAACGGCTTTGGTCTCCTGATCGAGGTTGCGGAGATCGAGTCCGCCGCTGCAGAGATATTTGGCCGCCGAGAGTGCCGCGTCGAACACGTTGTTGGGATCGGTAACACCGTCGCCGTTGCCGTCACTGGCGTAGTGCGCCCACGTCGACGGAATGAACTGCATGGGGCCGACGGCGCGGTCGTGGGTCGGGTCGCCGTCGATCAGGCCCTTGTCGGTGTCGGTGATGATCTGGTTGCCGGCCAGGCGGCCGTCCAGCACCGGGCCGAAGATCGGCGTCACAGTGGTGCCGACGGAGGTGGTGCGTCCACCGTTGGCATGGCCCGATTCGATTCGGCCGATGCCGGCCAGAAGATGCCACGGGACGCCGCAGCCTGGTGCCTCCGTCATCATCACCAGTTCCGCGGAGCGGTAGGCGTTGAGGACGATCTCGGGGATGCCAAGTGAGGTCAGGACAACTGTTGCGGCTGCGGGGTCCAGTGCGGTGGTTGTTGCGGTAGTGCTCGGTGGTGCCGATCGTTGCGTTCGCACCGTGCGAGGTGTCGGAAGGAAATCGGGGCTGTCCGCTGCGTTCACGGCGTTACCTGCGAGTGCAATGGGTATCGGTGATCCCGTTGCAGGGGCACTACCTGCGGTAAGGGCTGCCGGTCCGGTGGCCGCGAGTAGGCCCCCCAGTAGCGTGGACGCTGCGATCAATCCTCGTACGCGCACGATTCCCCTTTGCTGGTAGCCCGGGTTCGGAGTACCCACCGATATATATAAGAGTCTGTGACTTACGTTACATATCGGTCTCGGTCTATGCAGCAAAACTCAGTAAACCCTCAGCTAAGAATCCCGGCTGTCGAGACTCTTTTTCGAGGAACCTGATTCGCGATGCTTCTTCTTCTGGGGCGGTTCGTGTTCGGCGGTGAGGAGCAATTTGATCTCGTCGAGTTCGCGTCGCAGATAGTCACGAGTCGCGACTTCGCCGAGGGAGATACGCAGAGCAGCGAGTTCCCGGGCGAGGAACTCTGTGTCGGCTTTGGTCTGTTCGGCGCGAATCCGGTCCTCTTCGAGCGAGACCTTGTCTCGGTTCTCCTGCCGATTCTGGGCCAGGAGGATCAACGGTGCCGCATACGCGGCCTGCGTCGAGAACGCCAGGTTGAGCAGGATGAACGGATAGGGATCCCACTGCAAGCTGACCGCAAAGACATTCAGTGCGATCCAAACGATGACGATGATCGTCTGAATCGCCAGGTAGCGACCCGTGCCGAGGAAGCGCGCAATACGCTCGCTCACGCGGCCCACCGCTTCGACGTCGAAGTCGATGTGGAACCGCCGACTCCCGCGGGGAGTCTCTAGGCGCTGACGGGCGCTGGAAGACCGATCGCTCATCGGACCAACCCCTCGTCGTCGGAATCGTCTTCGCGCCAGTCCTCGGGCAGAAGGTGATCGAGAACGTCGTCGACGGTGACCGCGCCGATCAGGTGGTTCTCGTCGTCCACCACCGGTCCGCACACCAGGTTGTACGTCGCGAAGTATCGCGTCACGACAGCAAGCGAATCGTCGGCCCCGAGACTGGGTAGGTCGCTGTCCAGAATTCCGCCGACCAGGCTTGCCGGCGGTTCACGCAACAACTTCTGCAGATGAACACACCCGAGGTAGCGTCCGGTCGGCGTGGCCGTCGGCGGGCGCACGACAAATACCATGCTGGACAACGCGGGCGTGACGTCGTAATTGCGGGCCCGGGCGAGAGCTTCCGCCACCGTGGTCGACGCCGTCAGCACCACCGGTTCCGGCGTCATCAAACCACCAGCCGTATCGGGGGAGTGTTCGAGGAGTCGGCGCACCGGTTCCGAGTCCTGCGGGTCCATCAACTGCAGCAACGATTCCGCTTCGGTTTCGGGCAACTCGCCCAGGAGGTCGGCGGCATCGTCCGGGTCCATCGCCTCGAGGAGGTCGGCCGCCCGTTCCACTTCGAGGTGCATGAGGAGATCGGTCTGATCGTCGGCAGGCAGTTCCTGCACGACGTCGGCGAGACGCTCGTCGTCGAGAGCTACGGCTAGCTCGTGTCGGCGCTTTTCCGGAAGTTCACGCATCGCGTTGGCGACGTCGGCCGGACGCATGCCCTCGTACTGCAGCAGCAGGTGGGCGACGCCCTGCCCCGGCAGTGACAGGTCACTCTGGGTGAGTCCGGCAACGTGCTGCCAATCGACGATGTGGATCGCGGCCCGGCGACCCAGGCGTCCGCGATGGCCACGGACCGCTACCTTCGACACCACCCAATCGCGGGTGCGCCTCGATTCGATACCCAGATCGACGACAACGGCGTCGACGCCGTGGAGTTCGGTCAACTCCGGGTCGTCCACTCGCACATGTGAATCGAGTACCTGTGCAAGAGCGAGAACTTCGCCGGGGCGCTGGGTGAATCGCCGGATACTGACATTGCCGGTCGTCAGTGTGACGGCACTCGGTTCGATCGCGGTGACACGCAACATCGGCACGAAAATGCGTTTGCGCGTGAACATTTCGATCACCAAACCGAGCACCCGCGGTTGCTGGCGACCGATGCGGACCGTGATCACGACATCGCGCACTCGCCCGATCGACTCACCGTCGGGGCCGAGGACAACCAGGCCGGCCAGCCTGGCTGCAAATACCTTGCCTGCTGCTGCCATGATTGCAAGGCTAATTCCTCACGCGTCATTATCTGCAACAGAGACGCCGAAAACGTACGAGTCGATACCTCTGAAGGGCACTCAAAAGAGATGACATCACGTAACCGATCCCGCCGATCAGTTCTCGCCGTTCCCGGCAGCAGTCGCAAGATGATCGACAAGGCAAAGGGACTGCCGGCCGACGAGATCTTCCTCGACCTCGAAGACGCGGTCGCACCGTTGGCGAAGCAGGCCGCACGCGAAGCCGTCGGTGACGCGCTGGCCGAGGACGGATGGGGCAAGCAGGTCAAGGTCGTTCGGGTGAACGACTGGACCACGGAATGGACGTACGCCGACGTTGTCGAGGTTGTCGGCCGGGCGGGTGCTCACCTCGACGCGATTCTGCTGCCCAAAGTTCCCGATGCGAGCCACGTGCAGGCACTTGATCTGTTGTTGACTCAGGTGGAAAAGGCCAACGGCCTCGAAGTGGGACGAATCGGCATCGAACCCCAGATCGAGAACGCGATCGGCCTGACCAACATCGATGCGATTGCCACGGCCAGCCCGCGGGTCGAGGCGTTGGTCTTCGGGCCGGCAGATTTCATGGCGAGTTTGAACATGCGCACCCTGGTGGTCGGAGAGCAGCCGGACGGCTACGACCGTGGTGACGCCTATCACCACATCCTGATGACCATTCTGATGGCTGCGCGGGCGCACGGGGTTCAGGCCATCGACGGTCCGTACCTCCAGATCCGTGACGTCGAGGCGTTCACGCGCAGCGCTGCGCGCACCGCTGCATTGGGTTTCGACGGCAAATGGGTACTGCACCCGACCCAGATCGAGGCCGCCAACGAGGTGTTCAGCCCCAGGCAATCAGATTACGATCGCGCTGAATTGATCTTGGACGCCTACGCATTCCACACCTCCGCGGCCGGCGGTGGGCGGGGAGCCGTGATGCTCGGTGACGAGATGATCGACGAGGCAAGTCGCAAGATGGCGCTGGTGATTTCCGCGAAAGGCCGGGCAGCGGGTATGGCCCGGACAACGGAATTCACTCCACCAGAACACGCCTGATCAGCTGCGGTCGAACAAATCGGGTAGGTAAAGGGCACAATAGGTTTGTATGTCTCGCGTTGTTCAGTCACGGATGACGCGCCCGAAACAAGGAGCACGATCACCCATGTCCAATCCGCTCGCACAATCGCCGAATGGGTCGCGCCGTGGAGCGTTGCCGACACCACCTTCGGGCTGGCCGATCGGGTCGTACCCCACCTATGCGGAGGCGCAGCGCGCCGTCGATTACCTGTCCGATCAGGAATTCTCGGTCCAGGATGTCACCATCGTCGGTGTGAATCTGATGCAGGTCGAACGGGTTCTCGGCCGGCTCACGTGGCCCAAGGTGATTGGCGGCGGTCTGGTGTCCGGCGCGTGGCTGGGCGTGTTCTTCGGCCTTCTCCTGGGTCTTTTCACGACCAGCTTCATCGGGCCACTGATCACGGGCATCGTCGGCGGCATCATCTTCGGCGTGATCACCACAACCATCCCGTACGCAGCGACGCGCGGCCAGCGAGATTTTGCCTCGACCATGCAGTTGGTGGCTGGTCGGTACGACGTGCTGTGTGAGCCGAAGACAGCCGAGGCTGCCCGCGATCTCCTCGCGAAGCTCGCGATCTGATCGGTTCAGTGCACGGTGAGCGCGAGGGAACCGTGACGCGTGTACTGACCGATCGCGCCCTCGGTCGGGCGACCCTTGCGCGTCAGTTCCTGCTGGAGCGGGCTGACGTCACTGCCCTCGAAGCCGTCGAACACCTGGCCGGTCTGCAGGCGCAGGCCCCGACGCCGCCGTACCTTGCTCTGTGGGCCCGTGTCAAAAACTTTGCGGCAGAAGAGTTGTCGACACTGATCGAGCGTCGGCAGGTGGTGCGTCTGGTTGCGATGCGCGGAACGGTATTTGTGATGTCGGCTGCTGATGCCGCATCCTTCCGTGGCACGGTTCAGTCGATTATGGACCGTGATCTGCACACCAACACCGCGCACCGGGCGGCGCTGAGCGGAATGGATCTGGCCGCTCTTGCGCAGGCCGGCCGCGAACTTGTTTCCGAGGGGCCACTTACGCAGATGCAGATGAGGCCGCTTCTGGCCGAACGCTTTCCAGGGCGCTCTCCGGAAGGACTCGCGCACGGGATCAGGGGACTCTTGCCGATGGTCCAGGTACCGCCTCGCGGGTTGTGGGGTAGATCGGGACCGCCCGCGTTGACCACGCTGGAGAGTTGGCTGGGCACAGAGCTGGATTCGACTCCTGTTCCAGACGCCCTGGTGTTGCGCTATCTCGCTGCCTTCGGTCCGGCGAGTGTGAAGGACGCCCAGGCGTGGTCGGGATTAACCAGGCTGGCAGAGGTTTTCGAGCGACTGCGTCCGAACCTGATGACGTTCGTGAACGAGAAGGGGACGGAACTGTTCGACCTGCCAGGCGCTCCACGCCCGGACGGCGGCACACCACCGGTCCGGATCTTGGCTCCGTTCGACAACATTCTGCTCTCACATGCGGATCGCTCGCGAATCATGGATGAGCAGTGCCGAACTCGGGTGTTCACGGTGAACGGAATAATCAAACCCGCCGTGCTGGTACGAGGGAAGGTTGTGGGATTCACCGCAGAATCCGCGAAAGGTGATACCGCGCGATTGACGGTGTCACTGTTTTCGCAGCAGTCGAAAACCGCCATGTCATCCATCGAGAGGGAAGCGCGTTCATTGCTGCGATTTCTGCATCCGCCGATCTCCAAGCACGAGATATCCGTCGAAATTCTCACCTAGCGAACACAGGCGTTCTGAAGCGCCCCGGCCTCTGCGCTGCGATCAGCGCCGTGATGGTGCTTAGATGGACGCGTGTCTGACAGTGTTGTGTCCTCCGTCCGCGCGCACCTCGTTGCCAATATCGAGGGGCCGGAGCCGGCTGCGGCCTCGGTGACGTTCCTGGGTGTCGAGCCGCTGGACGTGCTCAGATTCGAATCTCCCGACTCAGTGGTGCACTACGCAACACTGGGGTGCTCGCGGCACCCCATGGGCGATCCGGGTGATCTGGTCGCCGATCCCACACGCGGACCTCGGGCGGAACTGGTGCTCTCGCTGCGCGGCGGCACCGGTATTGCGTCGGGAATCGCGCGCACCTTGGCTGTTCTGGCGGCGGCCCCGTCGGTCGAGGGCATCGTGTTGCTCGACGATGCGCTGCTCGACCTCGGGGAGCCCCTGTGGAAGGGCGCAGCTTTTACTGCAGTCCTTCTCAGTGACAGCGGGATTGAAGATCTGACGCTCCCCGAGCCGATGGATCCGGTTCGGTTCCTCGCCGTGGTCCCCATAACCGGAACCGAAGCAGCCTGGGTCCGTTTGCGCGGTGCAGGTGCACTACGTGAAGCCTGGGCTGAGGCGGGCATCGACGTTCGAGATCCGCACCGAGCGGCGGCGTCGCTCTAACTGCCGCGTCGCTCCGATCTTATTGTGCGGCTTCGTTATCGAGAAGGTCGGCCAGATTCTCCAGGCTGGCCTGCTGGGATCGGCCGAATGCCTTGGTGACAAGCGGGTCTGCCATTCTGCCGAACACTCCGCCAAGGCCACTTTCGCTGTCGAGTCGATAGGTGACGCGCGTGCCCTTCTCGACTTCCTCGCACGTTGTGGTCAGCGTGAAAGCGACGGGGCTTTTGACAGACTTTGCCGAACTTCGCTTGGGCGCATCGTATTCCGTGAACTCGGCGGTCCAGTCGATGCGCTTGCCGAGTATTCGGCTGGCTCCCTGCCAGCGGGTCCCCACTCCTATCGGGCCGTCCGTGATCTGCCGGGATTCGACAATCGAGTTGTCCCAGTTCGGCCAATTCTCAGCGGTGCTGAGGTACTGAAAGACTTCCGGAACCGGGCGCGAAACGATTACTGACTGCTCAACTGTAGGCATCGTAGCTCCTCCGAATTTGCTTGTGGCAAGGTATTTTTCGGGTGCGGTGATTTCGATGCGAGGGACCCGCGGGTACACGTGATACGTGTTGGTACCCACAACTCATTGTCCGCTTGCACTGTGGCTAAGTACAGAGTCAGAGCCAGTTGTTTCGGCGGAACAGAAAGAACAACCCGACGCATACCGACGCGATGAACACCATCACCATCGGATATCCGTATTGCGAACCCAGTTCCGGCATGTTCTCGAAATTCATGCCGTAGATGCCGGCAATTCCGGTCGGTACGGCCGCGATAGCCACCCATGCCGAAATCTTGCGCATGTCGGTGTTCTGCTGCACCGCGATCTTTGCCAGAGCAGCGTCCACGAGCGAACTCAGTACTTCGTCGTACTCGGAGATGCGTTCGGAGACGATGGTGTGATGGTCTCGGACGTCGCGGAAATAGCGTCTGATCTCCTTGGGGACCAACCCGCCTGCGGGTTGTGTCAGTTGCAGGAGTGGCATGCCGAGCGGGGTGACCGACCGTCGAAGTTCGACGATTTCCCGTTTCAGCAGGTAGATGTGCTCAACCGCCACACTATTACGTGGGTTGAACACCAACTCTTCCATGTTGTCGACGTCCTGCTCCACCAGTTGTGTCACCGACAGGTACGTGTCGACGACGTGGTCGGTGATGGCATGGAGAACGGACCACGGTCCCATGGCGAGACGCTCGGGTAGCTGTTCGAGGGCTTTGCGGACACTCGCCAGTTCGGAATGGTCACCGTGCCGAACAGTGACGACAAAGTCCGGACCGACGAACACCATGATCTCGCCGGTCTCCACGATTTCGTTAGCCGTCTCCACGGAATCGTGCGGAACGTAGACAACGGTTCGAAGGACGAGAAACATGACGTCGTCGTAGCGTTCGAGTTTGGGTCGCTCGTGTGCGTGGACGGCATCCTCGACCATCAACTCGTGTAGGCCGAAAGTCTTTGCCACGTCCTGCATTTGGGATTCGTCGGGAGCATGGATCCCAACCCAGACGAATCCCTTTCCGCGTCGGCGCACTTCATCGAGAGCGGCGTTGTGAGTGAACTTTCCCGGGAGCCTGGTGCCGTCCACGTACACAGCACAATCCACAATGGCACGAGCTGCGGGGACGGGAATCCTCGGCAACGGTGGCGGAGCTGATTTGCCGTTCGACCAGTTCGGTAGTGACGGCACTGTGTCTACTCCCTCCGCAGATAGGCGAAGCGCACTATTGCTGCCGCGCAATCGTACGTCAGGATCTCAGGCAATCGACCGGAGCGAGATGGTCTTGCGGATTGCTGACAGACTGGAGCGGTGCGAATAGACCTTCACACCCACTCAAACGCATCAGATGGCACGGACACCCCCGCCGAACTGGTGCGCGCTGCTGCCCACTCCGGACTCGACGTTGTCGCGCTCACCGATCACGACACCACCGCCGGCTGGGCGGAGGCGGAGCGCGCACTGCCTGCCGGGCTCGGACTCGTCCGTGGCATGGAAATGTCGTGTGAAGGCGAAGGTGAGGACGGGTGGCCGGTCGCGGTGCACCTCCTGGCGTACCTGTTCGACCCGGACCACCCCGAGTTCGCCAAGGAACGCGAGCGGCTACGCGGCGAACGGGTCGAAAGAATCCGCACGATGGCGACTCTGATGGCCCGCGACGGGCTGCCGATCGACCCGGACGAAATCCTCGCGTCGGCTGGTCCTTCTGTGGGGCGTCCGCACATCGCAGCGGCTCTGCTGCGGGCCGGCGTGGTCTCGAGCATCGGTGAAGCCTTCAAGGACTTGTTGGCAACCCGCGGGCGCTACGACGTCCCGAAATACGACACGCCGATCGACTACGCCGTTGAACTGGTCGCAGCGGCCGGGGGAGTGACGGTGATCGCTCACGGTCGTGCGCGCACCCGTGGTCGTGTTCTCGCTCTAGGCCACATTCGCGATCTGGCGGCCTCCGGACTCGGCGGACTCGAAGTCGATCACCCGGATCATGCGCCCGCAGATCGGACTCTCCTTCGCGGACTGGCCGGCGAACTCGGCCTCGCGGTGACCGGATCATCGGACTACCACGGAGACAACAAGACGATCGACCTCGGCGACGAGCTCACCGACCCCGCCGACTTCGAGGAATTGATGTCGGCGGCAACAGGCGTCGAGGTGCTGAAACACTGATGTTGGACACGACGCTCTACCTCACGGTTTTCATCACTCTCTTTGTCATCATGGACCCGCCCGGAGTCATTCCGGTGTTCCTGTCCCTGGTCGGCCGCAAGGACCGTGCCGACCGTAATCGCGCGGCGTGGCAGGCCCCGGCAGTGTCACTCGCCGTTATTTCCGTCTTCGCGGTCGGCGGGCAGGCAATCCTCAACTATCTGCACATCGGAATACCCGCGTTGCAGGGCGCCGGCGGATTGCTCCTTCTGCTGATCGCTCTCGAACTACTCACCGGCAAGACGTCCAACCGTCCGCAGGGCGCCGACGACGTCAACGTGGCCCTGGTTCCGCTGGGTACGCCCATGATGGCCGGCCCCGGCGCGATCGCCGCGGTCATCGTCTTTGTCGCCCAGGCAGACGGTGACGCGGCGTCGTACTTTGCGATCGCCTTGGCGATCATCTCGATTCATCTCGTTCTGTTCATAGTGCTGCGATTCTCGACCGCATTGATCCGTGTGCTCGGTGTTGGCGGAATCTCGCTGCTGGCCCGCATCGCAGGTTTGCTGCTTGCCGCCATCGCCGTTCAACTCATCGCGGAGTCCGTCCGCGGATTCATCACGGGAGCGTAGATCGTGACTTACGACAACAACGGTTACGACAACAACAGCTACGACGCATACCGGGACGACAATGCCTACGACAACTCGTACGACTACGACGACCGCTATGACGATTACTACGATGCTCCGGACACCAAGCAGTGGGCGTTGATTCGTGGTCTGCGTGCGCTCAGTGGGACCGTCGCGGCTGGAATCGTTGTTCTCACAGTCGTGGTGATCGCGTCGGCGTATCTGGGAGGCAATCGGGGCTTTCCCGGACCGGGCACCACATCGATCACCGCGCACATCGTGGCGTCGGTAGTGGCGCTGGTCGCACAGATCTTCTGTGACCGTCGCCGCGGCGTTGCCGCAATAGCCGCGTCCGTGGTTGTGCTCGTAACTGCCGGGGTGCTGCTGGTGACGCAGTGGTGGGGTTAGGGACCGAAGGATTTGATTGTGATCGCGCGCAGGTGGCAAACTGGAGGGACTTCGTAGGCGGCGCCACAGCCCGGCCATGAAGAAATTGCATGGATCTGCCAGGGCTCACCCGCCCAACACCATGACGCTTCGGATGTATTGCGGCCAACTTTCTTGCGCACCCGAATGCTCTTCTTCTCTGCAGTTGTTCACGGAAGAAAAGACTCTGACCGTTGCTAACGTTCTGTTTCGGCCGTCAGATCACTACTTCCCAGTAACCCAGCCCCGAGTGCGGCTGGTCATATCAGGAGTGTCATTGTGTCCCTTGTGACTGAAGCCATCAACGTACCCAAGGTCGAGCTGACCGACGAAGAAATCTTTGCCGCTCACGTCGGTGGCAAACTGTCGGTCGAGACCACCGCGCCGCTCGATACGCAGCGCGCTCTGTCGATCGCGTACACGCCGGGTGTGGCTCAGGTGAGCCGCGCCATCGCAGCTGACGAGACCCTTGCCGATCGCTACACGTGGACCAATCGACTGGTTGTCGTCGTCAGTGACGGCACGGCGGTTCTCGGTCTGGGCGATATCGGACCCCGCGCATCGTTGCCCGTCATGGAGGGCAAGTCCGCTCTCTTCAAGAGCTTTGCCGGACTGAACTCCATCCCGCTGGTGCTCGACACCACCGATCCCGACGCGATCGTCGAGACCCTGATCCGTCTGCGTCCGAGCTTCGGCGCGGTCAACCTCGAGGACATCTCGGCGCCGCGTTGCTTCGAGATCGAAAAGCGTGTAATCGAGGCACTTGACTGCCCCGTCATGCACGACGATCAGCACGGCACCGCGATTGTGGTTCTTGCTGCGCTCAAGGGCGCCGTGAAGGTGCAGAGCCGCGACATCACCACGCTCAAGGTTGTCATCTCCGGTGCGGGTGCAGCGGGTGTCGCGTGTGCGAACATTCTGCTCGCCGCCGGTATCAGCGATGTCGTCGTGCTCGACTCGAAGGGCATCATCTCGAGCGAGCGCAGCGACCTCAACGAGATCAAGGTAGAGCTGGCGTCGCGCACCAACCCGCGCAGTGTCCACGGCGGTGCCGTCGAGGCTTTGGCCGGAGCGGACGTCTTCCTCGGTGTCTCGGCGGGCAAGATCCCCGAGGAGCTCATCGCGTCGATGGCTCCCGAGTCGATCGTGTTTGCGCTCTCGAACCCGGATCCGGAGATTCACCCGGAGACCGCGTCGAAGTACGCGGCGATCGTGGCTACCGGCCGCAGTGACTTCCCGAACCAGATCAACAATGTGCTTGCCTTCCCCGGTGTGTTCAAGGGCGCGCTCGACGCCGGCGCCCGTCGCATCACCGAAGGTATGAAGCTCGCTGCCGCCGAGGCGATCCTGTCGGTGGTCGGCGACGAGTTGGCCGTGGACAAGATTGTTCCGAGCCCACTCGACCCTCGCGTGGCGACCGCAGTTGCGGAAGCCGTCGCGGCCGCAGCGCACGCTGAGGGCGTGACCAGCTAAGAGGGACTCCTCGAAAGCCCCGATCGAAACCCGCACACAAGGTTTCGGTCGGGGTTTTTGCGTGGGCAGCTACACGCGTGCGAGGTTCGGGGTGCGTCGCAGTCTGCCGGTTCCCGGGACGGAAGCCCACACGACCAGTGCAAGTACGCCGTCCACGACAAGCGCAACCACCGCGACCAAGATTGCGCCGACAACAACGCGGTCGTACTTGTACAGCGCGATTCCGTCGAAGATGTACCGTCCGATGCCGCCCAGATTGACGTAGGCGGCAACAGTCGCGGTCGCGATGACTTGCAGTGTGGCGTTTCGGAGCCCACCCAGAATGAGCGGAAGCGCATTGGGGACCTCGACGCGTAGCAGTACTTGCGTCTCGGTCATCCCCATTGCGCGCGCCGCGTCGACGACGTCACGGTCGACACTGGCGATGCCGGCATACGTTCCGGCTAGCAATGGCGGAATGCCGAGGATGACCAGTGCGAGGATCGGGGGCATCACTCCCAGTCCCATGAGCAGGACGAGGAACGTCAGCAAGCCGAGCGTGGGTAGTGAGCGCAGTGCGTTGACAAGACTGACCACCACGATCTGACCGCGTCGTAGATGCCCGATGATCAGGCCGATCG
The DNA here is from genome assembly GCF_003023755.1 of Rhodococcus sp. AD45-ID. Lineage (NCBI taxonomy): Bacteria > Bacillati > Actinomycetota > Actinomycetes > Mycobacteriales > Nocardiaceae > Rhodococcus > Rhodococcus sp. AD45-ID. The sequence goes on from NZ_PYHL01000003.1 coordinate 1,126,601, forward strand.
GGACCGCGATCACTGCGGCGAGGGCGACGGCCAGCAGGCTGTACCAGAGGTGCTGCAGGATTCGGGTGCCGATTCCGGTGTCGCCGCTCCAGTTGTCGGGATTGGTCAGGTACTCCCAGGCGCCGGTGAAGATACTCATACCGGCTCACCTTCGGCCGTGACGATCGCGGGGACCTTCGATGCGGACGGAGTTCTGGTCCACGGGGTCAGGAACCTGCCGAGCAGATACAGGATCAAATCGAGGGCCAGTGCCAGGACCACGATGGCGATGATGCCGGCCACGATCTGGTCGGGGTAGTTGCGGTCGTAGCCCTGTTTGAACAGCACTCCCAGACCGCCGATGCCGATCAGCGAACCCACCGACACCAGCGAAATGTTGGTCACCGCAATCACTCTGACATTTGCGATCAGAACCGGAAGTGCAAGGGGCAGTTCGACCGTCAACGCCCGGCGCAGTGCGGTGAAGCCGATGGCCGTCGAGGCATCGATGACGTTGGCGGGCACCGAATCCAACGCTTCCGGCACCGCGCGGACGAGCAGTGCGGTGGAATACACACTGAGCGCGATGATGACGTTGAGCGGATCGAGTGTCTTGAGTCCGAAGATCTGCGGGATGGTGACAAACAGTGCCAATGACGGAATGGTGAACGCAATGCTGGCCAAGGTCAACGTGATTCGGCGCAGCCATCGGATATTCCGAATTGCCGTGCCGACGGGAAGGGCAATGACCAAGCCCACCGCCAACGGCACCAGCGCGAGATACAGATGTGTTCGTGTGTAATCCAGAACCGTCGAGAAATTGTCGATGAGCCAGCGCACGCCGCTACACCCCGAACCCTTCGGTGAAGGCGAGTCGATTGCGTTCCTGGTCCTCTCGCCGACGCTGCTCGGCCAATTTAGCCACAACCTCGGAGCCCAGAATGCCGCCGATCACCGCACCTTCGGCATCCACTGCAACACCGATTCCCGACGGTGACGAGATGGCCGCGTCGAGTGCCTGCCGAAGATCGCCGCCCGGGCCGAAGAGAGAGCCGCCGGCGGACGTCGACTGTGCCAGAGTGTGTCCGGCGCGTATGCCCTCGACACCGGTGACATCGATCCAGCCTAGGGGTGAACCGGACTCGCTGACAACGAGCACCCATTCACCCAATTCGAGTCTCAGGGATGTCAGTTCCAACTCGGTGGCCGTCCGGATGGAGTGCAGCGGCACCTCGTCCGCGCTGCGGAAGGACAGTCCTCGATATCCGCGATCACGTCCGACAAAACCGGCCACGAAATCCGTAGCCGGCGCGGCCAATACGTCGCGCGGCGCCGCCACCTGCTGCAGTCGACCGCCCGGGCCGAAGACCGCGATGTGGTCGCCCAGTTTGACGGCTTCGTCGATATCGTGCGTGACAAAGACGATGGTCTTCTTCAGTTCGCTTTGCAGGCGCAGCATTTCGGTTTGCAGGTCCTCACGAACCACCGGATCGACGGCGCTGAAGGGTTCGTCCATCAACAGAATCGGCGGATCGGCAGCCAACGCGCGGGCGACACCCACTCGCTGCTGCTGCCCGCCGGACAACTGCGCCGGGTAGCGCGTCGCCAGTGACGGATCGAGACCCACGCGTTCGAGAACACCCAGTGCGGCTTTACGTGCGGCGCGGCGAGATTCACCCCGCAGCACCGGAACCGTTGCGACGTTGTCGACGACGGTCCGGTGCGGCAACAGCCCGGCATTCTGGATGACGTAGCCGATACCGAGTCGCAAGGTCACCGCGTCGGTCTGCGAGATGTCGCGGCCGTCGACGCGGATTGTGCCCGACGTGGGCGTGATCATCCGGTTGATCATCCGCATCGACGTTGTTTTGCCACACCCGGACGGACCGACGAACACCGTGAACGACTCGGCCTCGATGGTGAGATCGAGTCGATCAACTGCGGTGGTGCCGTCCGGGAACTGCTTGGTGACTCCCTCGAAGGTGATCACGTGGGTTACGAGACCGGCTTGTCGAGGCCCTGCGCCGAGATCCACGCCTTGGCTGCTGCGGCCGGTTCCGTCTTGGCGTCGCCGGACACCGCCACGTTGAGATCGAGCAGTTCCTCGGTGGTCAGCTTTGCCGAGACCGCGTCGAGGACGGCTGCGAGCTTGTCGGACGATGCCGATGCGCGCAGCACCGGCACGACGTTCTGGGCGGGGAAATTGTTCTTCGGGTCTTCGAGGACAACAAAGTTGTTGGCCGGAATCGACGCCGACGTCGTGAAAATGTTTGCGGCGGTGATGTCACCGGATGCGAGTGCCTTGACCGTTGCCGGGCCACCGCCGTCCGCGATCGGGACAAAATTGGAGGCCGAGATGTCGAGTCCGTAGTTTGCCTTCAACCCGGGCAGGCCGACGGGGCGCTCCTGGAATTCGGCCGGCGCGCCGAACTTGACCTCGGCGGAATGCGGCGCCAGGTCGGCGATGGTCTTCAGGTTCCACTTGTCTGCCGTTTCCTTGGTGACGACTACGGCATCTTTGTCCTCCGCCGACGCGGGTGTGGTGATGGCCAATTCGCTACCCAATGCCGCCGGCAGAGCAGCCAGGACGTCCGCGGAACTGGTCGCGGTGGCAGCGGGATCGAGATACTGCAGAAGATTGCCCGTGTAGTCGGGGATGAGGGTGATCGAGCCGTCCTTCAACGCCGGAATGTAAGCCTCGCGGCTACCGATGTTGAACGAAGTGGACACGTCGAAACCGTTGACGCGAAGTGCTTCCGCATAGATGTTGGCAATGATCTCGGACTCGGTGAAGTTTGCCGAACCCACGACGACGGTGTTGGGGTCCGAACTGCTGTCGCTGTTGTCACTGCTGCCACACGCAGTGAGCGCAGCGAGTGAGAGGACAGTTGCCGCTGCTACGAGCAGACGGCTGGAACGAAATCGTGAGGTGCGCATGTGCGTCCTTCCGTGTTTCGGGCGTCGACAACCATTCCCGTCACCCGAGTGTCACTCGAGTAGGACTGGTTACCGCGCATCGCCAGGCAAGTGTAACGATAGGTACCGACAAGGCACGGTATTCGATCAGTGGGAACGGAATGTGAGGGTTCGGTGCTATCTGCACGCGCGAGGTATTCGACAGTTGTTGCAGCAGTGCTGGTCCTGCCCGTTCTGACCGGATGCAGCACCGGCGATTCGGTGATAGGGAACGACGCCGGTGCCCCGACCGAGCAGGTAGTCGTGGCGTCGGGGGAGTCGGTGGAGGGTTCGGTCCTGGCCGAAGTGTACGCAACCGTGTTGGCGTCGTCGGGGGTGCCAAGTCGAGTCGAGGAACTCACCGGCGGACGGTCGGACGCACTTGCTGCGCTCGATGCCGCGCGTGTGACGTTGGTACCCGAGTTCACCGGTTCGCTACTAACTTACTACGAACCGCAGAATCCGGCCCGCGCCGCCGACGACGTCTTCGAAGCGTTGAGTCGTTCTCTGCCCGAGGGTCTTTCGGTTGCAGACTATGCAACCGCAGAAGACCGGGCCGTCGTGGCGTTGGGACGCGATTCCGCATCGGGGACTCAGTCGCGCACCCTCGGGGCATTTGCACCCTCGTGCGCTTTGACCGTTGCCGTTGTATCACCACGGTTTATCGAAGATGGTGCACTGGAACAATTAGCGGAAGGCGCTGACTGTACTTTTGCGCGCGTCGAGCAATCGGCAGCCGACATATCGGACACTGCTGCGACCGAACCCACCGCCTTCGGAACTACGACGCTCTCGCCCCTGGCTCAGTCAACCGCTGTCACAGTGCTGGCCGATCCGGATCACATCCTGGCTGCGCAGAACGTCGTTCCACTGTTTCGGACCGGTGCATTGAGTGATCCCGCAGTCAAAGCGCTCAGTGTTGTTGCGGGTGAACTGTCCACGACAGACCTTGCCGCGATGATCGACCAGGTCCGACGCGGGCAGGCGACGCCGTCAGCGGTGGCGCGATCCTGGTGGGACACCCGTCAATGACTGGCCGCATCGGCTGAATTGTCCGCTGCCCTGGCTCCGTGTGATTCCAGGAATTGCCCCAGATCGGCTACCGCGTCGGCGGCTTCGGTGACCAGCGACGCCTGGGCGTGCGCGACATGCCACAACCGTGCGTATTCGACCAGTGACACGTCGACGCCGGCCGCGGTGAGTTTGTCTGCGAACTCCACGACCTGAGGGTAGAGGACTTCACCCGATCCGATGTGAATCCTTGTGGGCGGCAGTGTTTCGAGGTTTCCATGCATGGGTGCGTAGCCGGGATCTGTGCGGTTGCCGTGTCCGAGGTAGGCGTCGGCGGCGTCGAACGACCAGCCGGTGTTGACGACCAGATCGGCTTTCTTCCCGGCGCTGCGATCCCCGGGATCCACCCAGGGCGAGATCAGTGCCAACGCCCCGGGCTGTACGCCGTGACGCTCGATGAGGCGAAGTGCCGTTGCGACCGCCAAACCGCCGCCGGCGCTGTCACCGGCAATGGCAACCTGCTCGGGCCGGTAGTCGAATTCGGTGATCAGTTGCATGTACGCCGCTGCGGCGTCGTCGAGCGCTGCGGGATAAGGATTCTCGGGAGCGAGCCGGTAATCCAACGTGAAGACAGCGCGGGAAGATTCGCGTGCCAGATGTGCTGCCAGGCTGCGGTGTGTGCTCAGCGAGCCCAGCGTGTAGGCGCCGCCGTGCAAGTAGAGCACTGCCGACGGGCGTTCGGTTGCTCCGACCGTGATCCGCTCGGCGGGTCGGCAGGCGAGTTCCAGCGGACGCACAACGGCGCCCGCTGGAATCTGCTGCAGGGGAGCTCCGGCCTCGAGCAGTAAACGCTGAACCCGATACGGCAGTCGCGAGTTGAAGGCCAGACGGAAGTACGGCTTCAACAAGAAAGCGACAACGGGTAGCGGAAGGGTGAACGTGCTCACCGGCAGGGCTCCTGACTGTGTGAAAGTGGAAAGCTCAGTGGGACTTGGGCATCACGCGGCCGGCGATGGTGGCCACGACGCGTTGGTATCCCGAACCGACCAGGCGGACCCAGGCGTCGAGTGCGATGGCGTCCATGCCGATGAGGACGCGTGGCTTACCCTTGCGAACCCCGTTCACGATGGTCTTGGCTGCATCCTCAGGAGTGGTGCGCGCCAACTTACGATCGAAGAACTCGGAGAATGACGCGAGGTCCTCGCCCGGTCCGGCAGTGGCGTTGCGCGCGATGGCCGTCTTGATTCCGCCGGGGTGCACACAGGTCACCTTCACCGGGCTCTTGGCGATCAGCATCTCCTGGCGCAGTGACTCGGTGAAGCCGCGAACTGCGAACTTTGCCGAGTTGTATGCACTCTGACCGGGCATCGACAGCAAGCCGAACAGGCTCGAGATGTTGATGATGTGGCCGTCGCCGGATGCGATGACATGCGGCAGGAATGCTTTGGTGCCGTTGACAACTCCCCAGAAATCGACATCCATGACGCGTTCGAAGTCCTTGAATTCGGACTTCTCGAATGTGCCGTGGTACGCGATACCCGCATTGTTGTAGATCTGGTTGATCTTGCCGAAGTGGGCGGCAACCGCGTCGGCGTACTCGAGAACCGCTTCGCGCTGGGTGACGTCGAGGTGGTCCGACTTCACCTGGGCACCAAGAGCTTCCACGAGGCGGGTGGTCTCGGTGAGGCCGACGGTGTCGACGTCGGAGATCGCCAACTTCGCACCCTGCCCGGCCAGGTTCAGTGCGAGTGCGCGGCCGATACCCGATCCCGCTCCGGTGATGACAACAACCTTGCCAACAAAATCACTCATTGTGCTACTGCTTTCTCGTCGTCGAGGTCGATCTGTGATGTGGTTCCGGTGCCGACGGCGCCGAGATCGGACGTGGCGACGCTACGGTACGCCGCGAGGTCGAAATGCTTGGTGGCATTGCGGAACTGGAAGGTGAAACCGGGCCACAGGGTGGTGTTGTTTCCGTGCTTGTCCATGTACCAGCTGGCGCAACCGCCGTTGTTCCAGACGCTCTTGGACATCGCTGCCTGCAGGTCCTTGTTGTACTTTTCCTGCTTGTCGCTGCGAACCTCGATGGTGCCGATGTCGTACTTGTCGATGGTGGCGATCGCGTCGACGAGGTAGTTGAGCTGCGATTCGATCATGAACACCATGGACGAGTGGCCGAGACCGGTGTTGGGGCCGACGAGGAAGAACATGTTGGGGAAGTTGGCAACGGCTGCGCCCTTGTATCCCTGCATGCCGGTGTCTTCGAAGACCTCGGCGAGCGAGCGTCCGTCCTTGCCGAAGATTCCCGCAAAGGTGGGGGAGTCGGTGACGTGGAAACCGGTGGCCACGACGATGGCGTCGATCTCACGCGTGGTTCCCGTCTTCGACACGATGCCGGTGGCGGTAACTTCCTCGATGCCTTCTGTCACCAGGTCGACGTTGTCCTGGGCAAGGGTGGGGAAGTAGTTGTTGGAGATCAGCATGCGCTTGCAGCCGATCTGGAAGTTGGGGGTGACCTTCTTGCGAAGGGCCTTGTCCTTGATCTGGGCCTTGAGATGACGCTCGGCGGCAAACTGCAGGGGCTTCATGAAGATCGGCGCCTTTGCCAGGCCGACAACCTGGGTCTCGCGCATCCAGTAGATGCCGGTGCGGCACAGCTTCTGGAAACCGGGGAGGTACTTGAACGCGAGGTGCTCGATCTTGGTGTACTCGCGATCTGCGCGGGGCAGAATCCACGGCGCGGTGCGCTGGTACACGTCGAGCTGTGACACCTTCTTGCCGATGGCCGGGACGATCTGGATGGCCGACGCTCCGGTGCCGATAACGGCGACGCGCTTGCCGGTCAGGTCGGCGTCATGGTTCCAGCGTGAGGAGTGGAAGATCTCGCCCTTGAAGCCGTCGATGCCCTTGATGTCGGGGAGGGCGGGCTCGCACAGAGCGCCTACAGCCGACACGACGATCTTGGCGACAAACTCGCCCTTGGTGGTGGAGACCTTCCAGTGTGCGCGATCGTTGTCCCAGTGCGCGGAGAGAACGTCGCAGCCGAAGATGTGCTTGTCCAGTACCTTGTGACGGTTTGCGACGGACTGGATGTACTTGTAGATCTCGGGCTGAGTGGAGAAGGAACGCGTCCACTCGGGGTTGAGTGCAAACGAGTACGAGTACAAATGCGACGGCACGTCGCACGCAGCGCCCGGGTAGCTGTTGTCACGCCAGGTTCCGCCGACGTCGTTGCCTCGCTCGACAACTACGTAGTCGGTGATCCCGGCCTGCGCCAGTTTGATGGCAGCGCCGAGACCGGCAAAACCGCTGCCGATGATCAGCGTGTTCACGTAGCGCGTATCCGCGGCAGATGCTGAAGTATCTGTAACTGGGAGACTCATGTATGGAACGATATGCCGTTGTTGACGAACGGTCAATAGCTTATTGACGTTTATTCAGTAGTCTGTCGATTATGGACGGAGCCAAGCGCACGCGACTGAGTCCGGACGAACGCCGAGCGCAACTGATCGACCTCGGCGCTCGCATGCTCGCCGAACGGCCACTCGAACAGATATCGGTCGAAGACATTGCCGATCAAGCAGGTGTCTCCCGAGGCTTGCTGTTCCACTACTTCGCGTCCAAAAGCGAGTTCCACCTGGCGATAGTCCGGCACACCAGCCAACAGATGCTCGCCCGAACCGAGCCCATCGAAACCGATGATCCGATCGCGACATTACGGTCGGTTCTGGCATCGTACGTCGATTACGTCACTGAAAATCGCACTACGTATGTCTCGTTGTTGCGGGGAACCGCCAGCGGAGATCCGCACATGCGAGAAGTGTTCGAACAGACCCGCGACGTCATGGCGGCGCGAACGCTCGATCAGCTACCCACCATCGGGTTGCCGAGGACCCCGCAGGTCGAGCTGGCAGTACGAGGCTGGATCGCGTTTGTCGAGGAAGCAACCATCAGCTGGCTCCGATCCCCGGCAATCAGCCGCGAAGAACTCATCGAGCTCACGGTGAACGCTCTGCCTGCTCTTGCGTCCGCTGCCGCAGGGCTGACCGTCACGCCGGAACTGCTGCGATAGCACCGGCGAACAGAGAAAAGGCCGGGCCTCACACTCCGTACGGAATGTGAGGCCCGGCCCCTACTTCAAGAAATCAGTTGGTCGGCAGGAATGCCTCGTCGAGGATCTCCTGCTGCTCGACGGCGTGAACCTTGCTCGAACCCGAGGAAGGTGCAGACATCGAACGACGCGAGATGCGACGGATACCGCTCAACGTGCCGGGCAGGAGTTCCGGCAGAGCCAGGCCGAGGAACGGCCATGCGCCCTGGTTGGCCGGCTCTTCCTGAACCCAGCGGTACTCGGTTGCATTCGGGTACCGGTCCAAGGTTTCCTGCAGGCGACGCTTCGGCACCGGGTACAGCTGCTCGACGCGCACGATGGCGACGTCGTTGCGGTTGTCCTTGTGCTTCTTCGCCAGGAGCTCCCAGTACAGCTTGCCGCTGACCAGCAGAACGCGCTTGACCTGATCGCGTGACTCTTCGCCGCTCTCGATGTTCGGCTCTTCGAAGACAGACCGGAACTTGCCGGTGGTGAAGTCTTCGACGTTGCTGACCGCAGCCTTGTTACGCAGCATCGACTTGGGCGTGAAGACCACCAGCGGGCGGCGGATGCCGTCGAGGTGATGGCGACGCAGCAAGTGGAAGTAGCTTGCCGGGGTGGACGGAACGGCAACCGTCATCGAACCCTCGGCGCACAGCTGGAGGAAACGCTCGATGCGGCCGGACGTGTGGTCCGGGCCCTGGCCTTCGTGGCCGTGCGGCAGAAGCAGCACGACGTCGGAGAGCTGACCCCACTTGGCTTCGCCCGAGCTGATGAACTCGTCGATGATGGTCTGCGCGCCGTTGACGAAGTCACCGAACTGCGCTTCCCACAGCACAAGAGCGTCCGGGTTGCCCACGGAGTAGCCGTATTCGAAGCCCAGACCCGCGTACTCGGTGAGTGCGGAGTCGTAGACCATGAACTTGCCACCGTTGCCGGCGTTGGCAGCGATCTCGGCGATCGGGCTGTACTCGTTGCCGGTCTTCCGGTCGATCAGCACAGAGTGACGCTGCGTGAACGTTCCACGCTTGGAGTCCTGACCCGCAAGGCGAATCAGTGCACCCTGCTCGGCCAGTGAACCGAACGCGAGCAACTCGGCGAACGCCCAGTCGACGTGACCCTCGCGGGCCATTTCGCGTCGCTTCTCCGCGACAGGCTTGACACGCGGGTGGGTGGTGAAGCCCTCCGGAACGTTGACAAACGCGTCGCCGATGCGCTCGAGAACGTCGGGAGCAACAGCCGTCGTGAGGCGAGCCGGGGGAGTCTGGTCGAGTTCGACGGACTCCGACGGTTCGGGCTGGAACTTCTCGAGCTCACGGACCTCGTTGAAGACCCGTTCGAGCTGGCCCTGATAGTCGCGAAGTGCGTCTTCGGCTTCCTTGAGCGAGATGTCACCGCGACCGATGAGGGACTCGGTGTAGCTCTTACGAACGCTGCGCTTGGTGTCGATGACGTCGTACATCGCCGGCTGGGTCATCGACGGGTCGTCGCCCTCGTTGTGACCGCGGCGGCGGTAGCAGATGAGGTCGATGACAACGTCCTTGCCGAACTTCTCACGGAAGTCGACAGCCAGCTGAGCAACCCAGACACATGCCTCGGGGTCGTCGCCGTTGACGTGGAATACCGGTGCGGCGATCATCTTCGCGACGTCCGTGCAGTACTCGGACGAGCGTGAGTGCTCCGGTGCGGTGGTGAAACCGACCTGGTTGTTCACGACGATGTGCACCGTGCCGCCGGTGCGGTATCCGCGCAGCAGCGAGAGGTTCAACGTTTCCGCGACAACACCCTGACCGGCAAATGCCGCGTCACCGTGAAGCATGAGCGGGAGAACGGTGAAGCCCTCTTCGCCCTTGTCGAGGATGTCCTGCTTGGCGCGAACCAGGCCTTCGAGAACCGGGTCGACGGCCTCGAGGTGCGACGGGTTGGCCGTCAGGGACACGGCGATGTCGTTGTCACCGAACATCTGGATGTAGGTGCCCGAAGCGCCGAGGTGGTACTTCACGTCGCCGGAGCCGTGAGCGGCGGCCGGGTTCATGTTGCCCTCGAACTCGGTGAAGATCTTCGAGTACGGCTTGCCGACGATGTTGGCCAGCACGTTGAGGCGACCGCGGTGCGGCATGCCGATGACAACCTCGTCGAGCTGATGCTCGGCAGCCTGGTCGATGACGGCGTCCATCATCGGAATGACGGTCTCGGCACCCTCGAGCGAGAAGCGCTTCTGACCGACGTACTTGGTCTGCAGGAAGGTCTCGAAAGCCTCGGCAGCGTTGAGCTTGCTCAGGATGTACTTCTGCTGAGCAACCGTCGGCTTGGCGTGATGTCCTTCGACGCGATCCTGGATCCACTGACGCTGATCCGTCTCGAGGATGTGCGTGTACTCGACACCGACGTGGCGGCAGTACGCGTCGCGAAGCACGCTGAGCACGTCGCGCAGCTTCATCTTCTCTTTGCCGTGGAAGCCGCCGACCTTGAACTCGCGGTCCAGATCCCACAGCGTCAAGCCGTGGCTGATGACGTCGAGGTCGGGGTGGCTGTGGAACTTGTCCTTGACGAACTGCAAGGGGTCCGTATCGGCCATGAGGTGGCCGCGGTCACGGTAGGCCGCGATCAGTTCGAGAACGCGGGTGTTCTTGTCGACCGCGCCTTCCGGCACGTCCTTGCGCCAGCGAACCGGCTCGTACGGGTTGCCGAGTGCGTGGAAGATCTCGTCGTAGAACTCGTCGCTGATCAGCAGGTTGTGGATCGTGCGAAGGAAATCGCCCGATTCGGCACCCTGGATGATGCGGTGGTCGTACGTCGACGTGAGCGTCATCAGCTTGCCGACGCCCATCTCGGCCAGCTTCTCGTCGCTTGCGCCCTGGAACTCGGCGGGGTACTCCATCGCGCCGGCACCGATGATGGCACCCTGGCCCTTCATCAGGCGGGGGACGGAGTGAACCGTGCCGATGCCGCCCGGGTTGGTCAGCGAGATGGTCACGCCGGTGAAGTCTTCGCCGGTGAGCTTGCCTTCACGGGCGCGGCGGACGATGTCCTCGTACGCGGCGTGGAACTGGACGAAGTTCATCGCCTCGGTGTTCCGGATAGCGGCGACGACCAGTGAGCGGTTGCCGTCCTTACCGGGAAGATCGATCGCCAGTCCGAGATTGGTGTGCTCGGGGGTGACCGCGTGCGGCTTGCCGTTGATCTCGGCGAAGTGGCGGTTCATGTTGGGGAACGCGTTGACGGCCTGGATGATCGCGTAGCCCAGCAGGTGGGTGAACGAGATCTTGCCGCCGCGAGTGCGCGCGAGGTGGTTGTTGATGACGATGCGGTTGTCGAACATCAGCTTCGCGGGGATCGCGCGAACGCTGGTAGCGGTCGGGATCTCGAGCGAGGCCGACATGTTCTTGACTACTGCGGCTGCCGCGCCGCGAAGAACCTTCGTCTCTTCCGCGCCGCCGGCCGGAGCCGGCTTCGCGGGAGCGGCCTTGGCGGCCGGGGCGGGCTTGGCCGCAGGCGCTGCGGCGGGCTTGGCAGCGGGCGCTGCGGCGGGCTTGGCCGCGGGCGCAGCGGCCTTCGGCGGAGCCGGGGGTGCGGGCGGAGCGGCTTTGGGAGCAGCAGGCGGAGTGCGTACAGCGGCGGGGGCGGCTGCGTTGCCGTTCGTGGCAGTTCCGTTTCCACCCCCCGTGTTCGCCGACTCCGGCGAGTAATCGGTCAAGAATTCGTGCCAACTCGGATCCACGGACGACGGATCGTCCTGGAAGCGTTGGTACATCTCGTCAACCAGCCACTGGTTCTGTCCGAATTGGGATGTAGAACTGCTGCTCACGGCAGGTGTTCGCCTCGTTTCTATTTCGGTACCCGATCAGAGCGCCTATATACATGAGATTAGCCCGAGCGTGTGACCAGCAATTGTGCGGCACACAATTTGTGATCTGTCTCACGGCGGCGCGTAATCTTTCGACTTCGCGACGCCACTCGGCGGTACAAATCTGTCACTACTGCCGTGCGACGGGGTTACCTTCGACGACAGTTCTCGCTGACAGATTATTCCCTTCGCGCGCCCGAGATGCATCCCAGAGTCTCGAGTAGTGACCATTGGCATACCGCAGGAGCGCGTGCGGGCCGTATTCAACGATACGTCCCCGGTCAACTACGACAATCAGGTCGGCACGTGCGGCCGTCGCGAGGCGGTGTGCAACAACGATCGAGGTCCTTTTCCGGGTGACCGACCGACTTGCTTCGAGGACCATTTTCTCGGTCGCGGGATCAAGCGTCGCGGTCGCTTCGTCGAGCAGCAGGAGGTCCGGGTCGACCAACTCGGCGCGCGCGAGTGCGATGAGCTGTCGCTGTCCGGCCGACAGTCCTTGCCCGCGTTCCCCGACCGGATGATTCATGCCGCCGCGCATGTCGGCGATCGCGCGCAGTGCACCGACGGCGCGTGCGGCCTGCTCGATATCGACATTCGACGCGTCAGGTCTACCGAAGGCGATGTTCTCCGCGACGCTGCCGGTGAACAGATGCGCTTCCTGCGGTACGACGCCCAACCTGTGGCGGTACTGCGATAGGTGAAAATCACGGATGTCGGTGCCGTCGACCTGCACTGATCCGCTGGTCGGATCGTAGAATCTGGCCAGTAGTTTGACCACCGTCGACTTCCCGGCGCCCGTCCGTCCGACCAGCGCCACGGTTGTTCCGGCAGGGATGTGTAGGTCGATATCGGTGAGGGCGTCGACCTCGGCGCCGGAATATCGAAAGCCGACATCTCGCAGATGAACGTCGCCGTCCAGGTGTCCGTCGAGGGAGATCAGGTCCGCGGAGTCGGCTGTTTCGATGGAACTGGGCGCCCGTAGAAGATCCCCGATTCGCTTGAGCCCGACGTTTGCCTGTTGGTAACCGTCGAACACCTGTGAGAGTTGCTGAATCGGTCCGAACAACAAGCCGAGGTACAGAACAAAGGCGATCAGAACACCCGCGGACGTCGAGCCGTCGGACACCTGACGGGCTCCGACGAAGACCACACCCGCAAGCGCGAGATCGGAGAGAAACGCGATGAACGGGAAGTACAGCGAAATTGCCCGCTGTGAACGCATCCGTGACCGGCGGTAGCTTTCGGCGCGCTCGGCAAATCGGCGTGCCGCGCCCTCTTCCCGGCGGTAGGCCTGCGCTGCCCGCAACCCGGTGATGTTCTCCTGGAAATCCGCGTTGACCATGGAGATCCGCTCGCGGGACTGGCTGTACGCCACTGCGGAGAACTTTCGGAAGATCAGGGTCGAGATGATGAGCGGCGGAATGACGGCGAGCGCCACCAACGCCAGGGTCACATCGGTGACGAGGAGGGCGATCGCGATGCCGCCTATCGTCAGGACACTCACGATTGCGGTCGACATTCCGGTCTGGATGAATGACGACAGTGCGTCGACGTCCGTGGTCATCCGGGTCATGATCCGCCCGGACAGTTCGCGCTCGTAGTAGTCGAGACCAAGCCTCTGCAGGTGTGCGTAGCTGCGGATACGTAGCCCGAACAGGACCCGCTCGCCCGCTCGGGCGGTGAGGACCGTCATCACAGCGACTATCGCCCAGCCCGCCACCACCAGCAGCGCGCCCAGTATCGCCGCGACGGTGAGAGTCCCTGAGTTCTTGTCGACAACCCCGTGGTCGATGGCGTACCGAACCAGTGACGGGAAGGCAATCGTCGCAGCGGAATCAAGAGTCAGGCACACGACGACTGCCGCTAGAATCCAGCGAACCGGGCGGAGTATCCGTAGAAGTGAGAACTGCGGATCGGACTCGCGAAGTTGTGCGGTGTCGGTGGTCGGAGCCTCGCGCAGCGGTGGCAACGCGTCGAGCGCAGCCTCCAACGACGGCGTGATGGCCAGAGCACCGGCCGCACCTGCCGAATCGGCAGGCGATACCGCAGGCCACAGTTGCTCGGCAGTGGGTTCGGAGTGGTCTGGATCGAATGGTTCGATGTCGGTAAGTGCAGGGTCGATGGCTGCCGGCTCATCGCTCGAGGTGGCGAAAAGGGCCCGAAACAGTGGGCACCGCGCTTCCAACTCGTCGACCGTCCCGGAGTCGATGATCCGCCCCTGGTCGAGGACGGCAATTCGATCAGCCAGGGTCAGGGTCGATCGGCGGTGCGCAAGGATGAGAGTTGTCTGCCTCCGCCTGGCCCGGAACGCGTCGAAGATCGCGGCTTCGGTGGCAGCATCGACGGCCGAGGTGGCGTCGTCGAGGATGAGGATTCGAGGGTTCACGAGTAGGGCGCGCGCGAGCGCGATGCGCTGACGTTGCCCGCCTGAGAGCGTCAGACCGCGTTCACCGACAACGGTGTCGTAACCGTCCGGAAGCGCCTCGATGAACTCGTCGGCGTGGGCCATTGCGGCCGCTGCGCGGATGTCGTCGGCGGACGCGTCCGCGCGGCCTAGGGCGATGTTGGCGGCGACGGTGTCGGAGAACAGGAACGGCTCGTCGAAGGCCAGGCCGATTGCAGCGCGGAGTTGCTCGCTGCGAAGTTCGCTGATCGGCAGCGACGCGTCGGCGCTGTCGAGACTGATGGTCCCGGACTCGGGCGCGTAGAAGCGGGGGAGCAGCAGCGACAGTGCTGTTTTTCCCGAACCGGCTGGTCCGACGACGGCGACGGTCTCGCCTGGTTTGATCTGCAGGTCGAGACCGGACAAGACGCGGCGGTCGGAATCGAAGCCGAAAGTGACGTCGTCGAACGTGACCCCGAGCGGTCCGTCGGGGAGATCGAGCGGATGGTCGGGTTCGGCGATGTCGGGCCCCGCGCCGATTACGTCGTAGACGCGTTCGACGGCGGCGCGGGCGAGTTGTGCCATCACCACGACGGAGGACAGCGTGCGCGTGACCGCGGTCATCGTCACGATGTAGGTCGCGAACGCGAGGAAAGTACCGATGGTGATCTGGCCGTGGAGTGCAAGATAACCACCGACAGCGATCACTGCCACCTGTCCCAGTTGGGGTAGTGCGGCCATCGTCGGCGTGAAACGTGAGTTGATCCGGGCCACGCGCATCCGTTCGCTATAGAGCGTTCGGCCGTGTTTCTCGAGTTGATCGATTGCTCGTTCTTCTTGCCCGAATCCCTTCACCACCCGAACCCCGGTGACGGTTTCCTCGACGTGCTGGGCGAGGTCGGCGGCGCGCTGCTGCGCCGACCAGGTGGCGGCGTAGAGGGTCGGTCGCATCAGGAAGACCACAAGCCCGACAGCGGGGATGATCGCCAGCGCGATGAGGGTGAGCAGGGGCGAGAGCCACGTCATGATGCCGATGGCCAGCACAAATTGCAGCAGGGCGCCGGCGGACATCGGGACCATCGCGAGCAGACCCTGCACGAGTTGCAGATCGGAGATCGAGCGCGAGACGACCTGCCCGGTGCGGATGTCGTCCTGCCCGCGGCCGTCGAGTCGCTGCAAGGAACCGAGCAACGCGAGTCGCAAGTCGTGCTGGACGTCGAGTGAGAGACGACCGGCCAGCATTCGCCGGCCGTACTGGCAGGCGAAGCGCACGATCGCCAAGCCGGCGATGGCAAGTGCGGTGAGTGTGATGACGGTGCCGGCGTTCTGCTCACCGGCCGCATCGAGGGCATAGCGGGTGAGCAGTGGGAAGGAAATGTCGATGGTTGCGGCGACCACCGTCACGGTGAGCGCGCCGATTGCCAGCCGGCGGTGCAGCCAGCAGGCATGGACCAGTCGGCGTATCCACCCCGGGTTGTCAGCGATCGTGTTCATCTCGATCCACGGTAGACCCGGGGGCAGACACGCTTGATCACTCAGGTGATGTCGCGCATCCTGGTGCGCAGCCAGCCGCCCCCGACGAGTGCGACGACCCATGCGGCGAGGATCATCGCTGCACCCGGCCAGGAACTCAACACGTCGATGTCGATCGAAGGCGCGGCATTGACCAGCACTCCGAGGGTGGCCGACACCGGCAGTGCCTTGCCGATACCGTCGGCACCGACGGCAAAGGCCAAGGCTCGCAGAATCCATTCACCGAAGACGAACCAGCCGACCACGGACAGCATGCCGACCACTTGTGAGCCGGCGAGCAGTGTGACGCCTGCACCGATCAATGCCCACAGCGCGCAGGCGACTATTCCGACGCCACAGATCGCAAACAGATCCGCGGTGAAGCTGAAGTCGCGAGTGAACAGGATCATCGCGCCGACGGCAACGACCTGCACTACCAGTGCGTATCCGACCGCGAACGCGGCAACGACACCCACTTTGGCGGCCAACACTGCGTCGCGTCCGCGGGCGGTGAGGAATGTCGTGGTGAATGTGGCGTAGGTGAATTCGTTGCCCGCGGCGGTTGCACCGAACAACGCCGCAAAGACGAGGGCGATGGTGGTGGGTCCGCCAACCGCGATGGCAGTGGACACGAGATTCACGTCGAACGCGGTGTCGGCTCGCTCGGCAATGGCCTCGACAATCGGACGAGTGAACGACGCGGCCGCGAGCGCAACAACGACTGGTGCCACAGCGAGTGCCCACCAATAGCGCAGCGAGAGGACCTTCTTGATTTCTGCTTGTGCGAGCGTCGTCACCGGTGGCCTCCCGACGGTCCGTAGGCGGTGGGACCGTAGTAGCCCGACGGTGGACTGTAGTGACCGGATGGCGGGCCGTAATGGCTGGATGGCGGACCGTGTCCGGGATGGCCGGTGGCATAGTGCGGTGTGGTCATGGCCACGAACAGTTGCTCGAGATCCGCGTGATCAGCGACGACACTGAAGATCGTGACGCCGGAGGCTGCCGCAACCGGAGCAAGTGCGTCGCTGTCGGTACCGCTGACGGCGAGTCGGCCGTCCGGTGCGATCGTGGCCGCCGTGATCCCGCGGGCGGCCAGCGCCGTCGCGAACAGCGCGGGGTTGGAGCACGAGACCATCAGTCGACTCCGATGTGATGCGCGGAGGGCCTCGACACTGCCGTCGTAGACCAGAGAACCGGCGCTCAGAAGCACCAGGTTGTCCACGACGGGTTCCACCTCGCGCAGCGCCTGGCCCGTGATCAGCACGGTCCGCCCGGACTCGGCAAACGTCGTCAAGAACTGCTGTAACCAGGCCGTGCCTTCGGGGTCGAGTCCGTGGGTGGGTTCGTCGAGGACCAGGATTTCCGGGTCCCCGAGCAGCGCTGTGGCAAGGGCGAGTCGTTGCTGCATTCCCAGTGAGAAAAGTCCGATTCTGCGGTCGGACGCCGAACTGAGTCCGACTACCGCGAGAACCTGTGTCGTTCGCGGGGCGGGCAGGCCGATCGCGGCAGCGTAGATGTCGAGGTGAGCGCGCGCCGTCCGCGCTGGATGGAGGCCGCGTGTATCGAGGACAGCACCCACAGTCCGGGCGGGCGACGCCAATTTCGAGATGGGGAGACCGTTGATCGTCGCGGATCCATCGCTGGGCGTCACTAAACCGAGCAGCATGCGCAGAGTCGTGGTTTTTCCGGCGCCTGCGGGGCCGAGCAAGCCGGTGATCGAGCCGGCGTGGACGTCGAAGCTCAGGTCGTTGACCGCCCGTGCCGCTTTGAACGTCTTGGTCAAACCGCGAACTTCGATGGGCGCGGAGACCCGCCCCGGTGCACTACTGGTCAAAGATGCTCCCGCGTCGACGGACGTTGTGTTGTGTCGAGCCTACGTTCTCGGCTGTTATCCGCGGAGTACCCGAGTGGTGGTGGCGGGATCGGGTGCGAAGTCGTCCTCGGGGAGTATGACGAGGTGATCGGTCCAGCGCACCGGGGCCGGGCCAAAGGCGTCGCGCGCATTCTTGACGACGCCCTTACCGATGACGCGGTTGCCTGCGCCACCGATGACCGCGCCGATCCCGGCGGGGACCAGCTTGCCGAGTATGAGTGCGCTTCGCTTTGCGGCGTATTTCATCACGAACTTGCGGACCAGCGTGCTGTTCATTCCGCGCATCGTGGAACTCGGGATTTTGCTGGTGATCGCGGTGCCCCAGTTCTTGGCGGTGACCCCGGTGACCTTCTGGACGATTTCCATGCCGGATTCGCCGAGGGCGACAGCGAGGACGAGGGCGCGTCGTTGTTGGTGGTTCTCGATGGAGATTCCGTGGACCGACGCAACTGCCAGAGTGAGAAGTGCCGATGCTTCGAGGAAGAATGCCGACTCCGCGCCGACCGCGGCGATCGATGCCACAGTTCCGACGCCGGGGATTGCGGCTGTGGCGCCGACCGCGCTGCCGCTTCCTGTGACGGCCAGGAGAAACATCTTCTCGAGTCGATCGATGATCTGGGCCGGAGACTCGTCCGGATGCGAGTGCCTGACGTGCTCCACGTATTTGGCGACGGCCGGCGCCTGGAGGCGGCTGCCGTTGTCGAGTACCGAGATGAGGATTTTCTCGACCCGCCCGGCGTCGTTGCTGCTTGCGTTGTCGATCGACTTGGCCATCGCTCTGCCCCTCCACAGGTGTCCACTCTGCAATCGGTGAACTTCGCTGTCGAGGATAGGTGAAGTTTTACAGCGGAGCAGGTGGCCTGCGCCATAGGCTTGTGCTGTGTAGTACGAGAGGGAAGGGGACTGCTGTGGGAACCGATGCTGTGGGAACCAATGCTGTGGGAACCGTAGTGTGGCCGACGCTGGTGTATGCCGATGCCCGAGCGGCTGTCGATTTTCTGGTGAAGGCCTTCGGCTTTGTGGAGAAAGCGCTGTACGCCGACGGTGACGTCGTTGCGCATGCTCAGCTCGACTGGCCCGGTGGCGGTGGGGTCATGTTGGGTTCGCCCCGCGCCGATTCGTCGATTGCCGGTCTACCGCCGGGAGTGGGTTCTGTGTACATCGTTGTCGACGATGCCGACGGCCTCCATGATCGGGCTGTTGCCGCCGGCGCCGTGATCACGCAGGGTCTTCGCGACGAAGATTACGGTTCGCGGGGTTTCACGTGCCGTGATCCTGAGGGCGTGTTCTGGAGTTTCGGAACGTACGGCGGGGAGTAGTTCTTTACCCGATCTCGGGTTACCGTGTCGCCCAATGTTCTTGCGGCACTACCTCGCTCGGGATCGGTGGATGCGGCGGCGTGCCGTCTCCGAACGGCCGGCCGCCGAGTTGTTCGCGGCCGTGTGGTTCGAGCCAGTGCGTAAGTTCCGGCCCCTTGGGAACAATCTGGCTGGGATTGACGTCGGAATGAACGATGTAATAGTGCTGCTTGATCTGGGTGAAGTCGATGGTGTCGCCGAACCCGGGGGTCTGGAAGAGGTCACGGGCATAGTCCCACAGCACCGGCATCTCGGTGAGTTTGCTTCTGTTGCACTTGAAGTGGCCGTGGTAGACGGGATCGAATCGGGCTAGCGTCGTGAACAGTCGGACGTCCGCTTCGGTAATGGTGTCGCCGACCAGGAAACGTTGCCGTGCAAGGCGTTCCGTCAGCCAGTCCAGTCGCGCGAACAGTTGGTCGTATGCCTTGTCGTAGGCTTCCTGGGATCCGGCAAAGCCGCAGCGATAGACACCGTTGTTGACGTCGCGGAATACTTGTTCTGCAACATCGTCGATTTCGGTGCGGAGAGCCTCCGGATACAGATCCGGTGCCCCTTCTCGGTGGTACTTCTTCCACTCGGTGGACAGATCCAGTGTGATCTGCGGGAAGTTGTTTGTGACGACCTTGCCGGTCGCGATCTCCACCATCGCCGGCACCGTGATGCCGCGCGAGTAATTGGGGTCGCGGGCAAAATATGCGTCCTGTAGTCGGGGGATTTTCAGAACCGGATCGACGCCGCCGGGGTCGAGATCAAAAGTCCAACTGCGTTTGTCGTGGACCGGTCCGCAGATTCCCATCGACAGAACATCTTCCAGGCCTAGGAGTCGGCGGACGATGATGGCGCGGTTCGCCCATGGGCAGGCGCGCGCGACAATCAATCGATAGCGATTCGGTTCGACGGGATATCCGTCGCGGCCGTCCTCGGTGATACGTGCGGCAATGTAGTTGGTGTCGCGAGTGAATTCGCGGCCTTCTTCGACAAATGTTGCAGAGTTGTCCGCGTTCATGGAGATTCCTCTCGATCGCGTGTCTCTACACAATACGTCGTTGGACCTGCGCCGTGGTGTGTATTCCCAGGACAGTGAAATCGAGTGCGCGTGCGATTGCAGCGCCGCCGAGATGTCCGCTCGGGATGCGGAGTTGCGGTATCAGACCGGCGTCGAGAGCGTCTTCGGCAGCGAGAAAGACTGTTCCGCAAGCCAAACCGCGCCGCCGCTGCGCGGGATCGGTGAGCACCGTGAGATCCGCGACGAATCCTTGGAACTCGCGGTAGGCCGCGCAGGCGAGGGGTTGGTGATCATCCCCGAGTGCTGTGAACCAGTGGTCCTTGGCGCTCAGGTCGGCAACTGTGGCGTCGTCGGGTGGGCAGGATCTGGCCACGTTCATTGCGTCGGATCGCTCGCGGCTGATCAGAAGTTGTTCTGCGGGTGTGTGATCCGTGTAGTCGGGAAGGAATGCGAGCTCGGTGTGCGATGTGAGTCGGCCGCCGTGATCCTTGGTGAGTTCGAGAAGTCGCGTTGGTTCCAGCAGTGAGGCGGCGGCCTCGTTCGCGGTGCGCTGCGTAAACCATTGCGGTCCGACGACGGCTGCTGCCTCGGCGAGTTGCAGTACGTGGACCAGATCGTTGTGATCGTCGTCGACGCGAGCGGTATGCGCCGGACGCAATGCGGAGTCGCCCAAGCCCAGTTCTCGGGCCCACGCGAGTCGGATGATGTCGAAATGATGGTCGTCCACTCGCTACACGCTAGTCCGGTTCGGGTGGGTTGATCGAGATGGCCCGGCGTCGTATATTCCATGTGGACTATTTCAGGTGGAATAGTCAAGAAATAGTCAATTGTTCTTGTCCGGAGAGGGGGATCTCATGGGTGATGTGTCATTGACGCCCTTGGGAATCACCGTTCTGGGCCTGCTGTCCGAGCGTTCGATGCACCCGTACGAGATGTATCAACTCGCCTCGGTCCGCCGGGGGGATCAGCTTGTGAAGATCAAGCCGGGCTCGCTCTATCACACGGTGTCGAGGCTGGAAAAGCAGGAACTGCTCACTTCGATCGGGACGGATCGTGAAGGCAATCGGCCGGAGCGGACGACGTACGAGATCACCGATCGAGGCCGGAGCGCCCTCGAGCACCAATTGCGGGAGATGTTGGCGGTTCCGGTCCGGGAGTATCCGCGCCTGCCTCTTGCGCTCGCAGAAATGCATAACCTGTCCGCTGCAACTGCGTGTCAGATGCTCCGAATACGTCTCGCGCATCTCGACGAGACGATTGCGAAATTCGAGGTCGACTACGAAGCGTTGAAGGCCGCGGAAAAACCACGAATCTTCACGGTGGGCGCCGATTACGCCCACGCACTGACCGTTGCCGAACGAGAGTGGATCGGCGCGTTGGTGACAGACATCGAGAGCGGCGAAATGCCCTGGCTCTCACAAGAACTTCTCGACCGGCTGGCCGGCTCAGCAGGCTCGTCCGCACTACCTAAGGACTGAAGATGGAAAAGCAGGTCAATCCCTGGCACGCGCTGTGGGCGCTGTGTATCGGGTTCTTCATGATTCTCGTGGACAGCACGATCGTTGCGGTGGCCAATCCGGCGATCATGGAGGACCTCGGAACCGACATCAACAAGGTGGTCTGGGTAACGAGCGCCTACCTTCTGGCTTACGCTGTGCCGCTGCTGGTTACGGGTCGATTGGGTGATCGGTTCGGGCCCAAGAACCTGTACATGATCGGACTCGTCCTGTTCACCGCCGCTTCATTGTGGTGCGGTTTGTCCGGCAGCGTCGAACTTCTCATCGTTGCAAGGGCTTTCCAGGGCTTTGGTGCCGCGATGATGACGCCGCAGACGATGGCCGTCATCACCCGTACCTTTGCGCCGAACAAGCGCGGCGCGGCCATGGGTCTGTGGGGCGCCGTTGCCGGTGTTGCCACCCTGGTCGGACCGCTCGCCGGTGGCGTTCTGGTCGACAATCTCGGCTGGGAATGGATCTTCATCGTCAACGTCCCGGTTGGTGTGATTGCCTTCCTGCTGGCGTGGAAGCTGGTTCCGTCGCTGCCGACGAGCGAACACAAATTCGACATCCCCGGGGTGATTCTCAGTGCAGCGGGCATGTTCCTGCTGGTGTTCGGAATCCAGGAGGGAAGCTCGTACGACTGGAACGGATTTGTGTGGAGCCTGATCGGCGCGGGCGTGCTGCTGCTCGTCGTGTTCGTCTTCTACCAGTCACGCAACAAGAACGAACCACTGCTGCCGCTCGGACTCTTCAAGGATCGCAACTTCTCACTCGCCAACGTCGCCATCACAGCAATGGGCTTTGCCATCACGTCGATGGTGCTGCCGCTGATGTTCTACACCCAGGCGGTACGCGGACTCTCGCCGACACAATCGGCATTGTTGCTCGTTCCGATGGCCGTGCTGACGGGTATTTTTGCGCCGATCGTCGGCAAACTCGTCGACAAGACGCACCCTCGCTACATTGCCGGAACCGGCTTCGCGTTGTTTGCCATCGCACTGGGTTGGCTGGCGATGGTGATGACCCCCGATGTCGCAATTTGGGAGCTGTTGCTGCCGATCGGCCTCATCGGATTTGCGAATGCGTGCATCTGGTCGCCGCTGGCCGCCACAGCCACGCACAATCTGCCGCCCCTGCAAGCGGGTGCCGGAGCCGGTGTCTACAACACCACACGCCAGGTGGGTGCGGTTCTCGGTAGCGCCGCGATAGGCGCGTTGATCACCGCGCGGTTGGCTGCACAGGGCCTCACCGGCGGCAGTTCCGAAGCCGGCGTCGGACATCTGCCCGAGGTAGTCCGCGAACCGTTCAGCACCGCGATGTCGCAGTCCGTGTGGCTCCCGGCCGCGGTACTCCTCGTCGGATTCGTGGCGTCGGTGTGCTTCGAACGGCCGCAGCGCGGCGACGCCCATGACACGGCGATGGCTGTCAGCGCCGAAGCGAGTCGGGAAACATCACTGAAGGATTGAGAAAATCGTCCCGGCTCAGATGGGGCGAGCGCAGGCGCACTGGGTTGCGGCCAAGGTGCATTCTCCTTGTGTAGCGTCGTGCGTTGCACCGGCGGTCGACGGGGCGGGCATTTCGGTGCTCGCCTCGCGAGGCCACAGCACCCATCCCGAGGCGGCTCCCACCGCCGCAAGGGCTGCGAGGATGCTCCAGGTGAGCGCGAATCCCGCGGTGGTGCCAACCCATCCGGCAATCGGATAGGTGAGCAGCCAGGCAAGGTGCGACAGGGAGAATTGGGCTGCGAACACTTCCGGAATACCCGCGGGGTCTACCGACCGTCGAAGTACCTTTCCGGTCGGGGTGACGATCATGGCCATCCCGGCGCCGATGAGCGCCCACACCGCGGCGGTGAGAATCCACGTGAACACACCGGCAACGGCGAGGGACGCTGCCGCACTTGCGCTGAAGACCAGGACGACGGAACCTGCTGTCATCACGGTGCGTTCGGCGGTTCGGTCGAGGACGCGGGGAAGAGCCAGCGCGGTCAGCAACGTACCGCTACCCGATGCGGCCAGCATCCAGGCCACGTCGGATTGGGTTCCGCCGAGTTGGTCGCGGACGTAGTTGACGGTGTTGACCACGACGATCGAGCCCGCTGCTGCCACCACGAGATTGAGTGCCATGATGCCGCGCAGTCGCGGCGTGGTCACGAAGATCCGCACTCCCGACGCGATCCGGTCCCACGCGTTTCGGTGAGTGCTGGGACGGGCGTTGGGGATTCGGGTGGCCAGCACGAGTAGTGCGGAGACGGCAAAGCCCACCGAGGTGGCGACAAACAACAGGTTGAACGTCATGAAGGACAGCGCGACCGCTGCGAGAACCGGGCTGAGCAGGCTTTCCATCGTGTAAGCGACCTGCGATGCCGACAGTGCGCGGGTGAAATCGGCCTCGTCGGTCACGATGTCCGGGATGACCGCCTGGAATGTGGGTGTGAACGCTGCCGACGCAGCTTGGAGAACACCCACCAGCACGTAGATGTGCCAGATCTCGCTGACGAAGGGCAACGCGATCACCACCGACGCGCGAATGACATCGAGTGCGACGAGGAAAGCCCGTCTCGGCAATCGGTCGACGTACGCCGCCGCGAGTGGGGCGATCAGGACGTACAGGGACATCTTGATCGTCAACGCGGTGGCGAGCACCGCCCCTGCGGACGGTCCCGCCAAGTCATACGCGAGCAGGCCGAGTGCCACCGTCGCCAACCCAGTGCCGAACAGTGCGATGATCTGGGCGCTGAAGAGTAGGCGGTAGTCGCGAATCGCGAACAGACGCAGGCTGTTCCGTTCCGGTGCGGTTCTAGCGGTCCGGTTCATCTGGTTTCACTCCCGCGACAAGATTGAAAGCTCCGGTCAGGACGTTGAGGGCGACGATCCCGACTACATCGGCGATCTCGCGATCACCGTAGCCGTACGCCCGAAGGCCCGCGATGTGTTCATCGGAAATCGAGGCAGGCTCCCGATAGACGCGAAGTCCGAGGTCGATCATTGCCGTGATGGCGGGATCGGCCGATGTGCCCGTGCGGGCACGCTCGATCTCGTCCCATTCGACGCCGTTGGCGTGGGCGGCGGCAACGTGGGCTTCGAGGCAAACAGCGCAACCTTGCTGGACCTGCACGGCGATCGAGATTCGCTCGGTGATCTTGCGGCTGAGTTTCGCTCGCTTCATTGCCCGGCTGAGTTGCAGATAGCCACCCAGTACGGCGGGCGAATGAGCCATCGCGGCGACCATGTCACCGACCTGTCCGTGACGGTTGACGAGTTCGGCGAGAAGGTCTTTCGATGCACCGACAGCGGTGGCCGGTGTGAGAGATGCAAGGCGCGACATAATGAGTCCTAAGTCGTTCCGCCGGTGGTGGGTTCGGCCGGTGATCGCCGGCCGAACCCACCACCGGAGTTGGTCAAGAATTGACGGTGGAGTGAACGGTTTCAGGCTCTTCGACCTTGGTCGACCGCATCACGACCGCGGTGATTGCTGCGCCCACCACTGCGATGACGGCGGCACCGAAGAACACTGCGGAGAACCCGTTCGTCAGCTCGGTCGGATTGCCGAGTTGATCGGCGCCGAACACCGCTGCAATCGCAGTCATCACCGCGAGACCGACAGCCGAGCCGACCTGGTAACTGACATTGACGATGCCCGAAGCCAATCCGCCTTCTTCCGGGCGCGCGGCCGAAATCGCCGTACCCAGTGAAGGAATGAACGCCAGCGTCATACCGGCCGCGGCCACCAACGATGCCGGCAGCACGTCGACCCAGAAGTTACCGGTGGGCCGGATCAACGACATCCACCCCAATCCGATTCCCAGCACCAGCAAACCGGCGACGATCATTGCTTTTGCACCGAACCGCGCCATGGCCCGTGGCGCGACGACGATCATGCCGAGCATGACGAAGATCGTCATCGGCAGCAGAGCCGCGCCGGCGGGGAAGGCGCTGTATCCGAGCACTTGCTGCAGGTACAGGTTCAGGAAGAACCACATCGGTATCCAGGCCGCGCCGAGGACGAGCTGAGCGACGTTCGCGGCACCGAGGTTGGGCGCCTTGAAGATTCCCAGCCGCACCAGTGGTTCCCGACGCTTGGACTGGATCAACACGAATGCGCCCAACAATGCGGCCGAGACGGCGAGCGCAAGCCACGTCTGCCCGGATCCCCAACCGACGTCAGGTGCTCTGACGATGCCGAAGACTCCGACGGCGAGGCCTGCGGTGACCGCCAGTGCGCCGAGGAAGTCGATCGATCCGGTGCGTGCCGGTGCATTCGGCATCAGGATGGGCGTAGCGATCAATGCGATGACTGCGATGGGGATGTTCAGATAGAAAACCCAAGGCCAGCTGGCGTATTCGGTTATGGCGCCGCCGAGGAACACTCCGGCAGTACCGCCGGCCGGCGCCGCGGCACCGTAGATGGACAGCGCCTTGGTCATCTCCTTTTGCGTGCTGCCGAACAGCATCATCAGCAAGGTGAGCGCCGACGGCGCGATGAGTGCTGCTCCGGCACCCTGAACTGCGCGACCGGCAAGTTCGACGGCGACGTTGCCGGCGGCACCGGCGACGACGGAACCGATCAGCAGGATCAGCCAACCGGCGGTGAACACTCGGCGCGCGCCGAACAGATCCGACAGACGCCCGCCGAGGAGGAGCAGCCCGCCGAAGGCGATGACGTAGGCATTGAAGACCCAGGTCAGGCCTTCCTGGGAGAAGCCGAGATCGCTCTGCATCTGGGGGAGAGCGACACCGATGATCGAGGTGTCCATGATGACCATGAACTGAGCGGCGGCGATCAACGCCAACGCCCACCACTTACGGGTGGATCTAGGTTGTGTGGACATTCTAGTTTCCTTACGGGTACGGGGTATATGTGATGTTTGCGAGGTCTGGGAGTGTCATAGTCGAGGCGTCGCGACATCGGGGCTGCGGATCGATGAAATGCCCGGAAACAATGCGCTTTTCGAACTCGATCGGCCGGCGCTCGGCGTAGGTGCGCATCGGATCTCCTTCGAGTGAATTCGGGGTGATTTGTTTTGTTCGTTGCATACCCTAGGGGGGTATGGTAAAAATTGCAATAGGTTCGGCGAGAGCGGAACCTTGCACAGACGGCAACGGAAGTGCTGTCGACCCAACCTTTGGAGGGCAAGATGTTCAGCGAAAACGGCTACACATTGGAATTGGCAACGTCGGAGGCGGCCGTCGGCAGTCGCGTACCCCTGCAGTTCCGGATCGTGGATGCGACCGGATCTCCGTTGATCCGGTACACGGATACTCACGACAAGCAGCTACATCTGATCGTGGTCGGCCGCGACCTGACCGGATTCCAGCACGTGCATCCCGAACTGGACGCGTCTGGAACCTGGCATGTTTCAGTAGATTTCGCGCATGCAGGGGAGTATCGGGTCTTCGCTGACTTCACTCCTGACGGTGGCGACGGAATCACGCTGAGTGCGGATGTACACGTTTCCGGCGCCTATGACCCCCGGCCGTTGCCTGCTGCGGCCGCCACCACGACGGTCGACGGCTACATCGTCTCCCTCGACGGCGCAGCCCACGCCGGCCAGACATCGAAGCTCACGCTCTCGGTCAGCCGAGGCGGTCACCCGGTCACAGACTTGCAGCCCTACCTTGCCGCCTATGGGCATCTGGTTGCGCTGCGAGCCTCCGACCTCGCGTATCTCCACGTCCACCCGGACGGCCATCCCGGTGACGGTGTTACCCCAGCCGGACCGGCAATCACCTTCTACGCCACCATGCCGAGCGCTGAGGATTACCGATTGTTCTTGGACTTCAAACACGACGGAGTGGTGCGTACGGCCGAATTCACTCTGACTGCCGACAATGCGACCGCGCCCGTGTCAGAGCACGCACACGCTCACCACGGGCACTGAACTCGAACGCCGACATGCAGAATGAGACTGCCCCGTCAATTGCCAGACGGGCGTGGGCGGTAGCCAGGCATCCTGTGGTTCTCGCCGCGGCACGCTGTGCGGCAAGGTGCGCGCTGACTGCCCTGCAGGACAACCGAAGCCGAAAGGTTCACAGCGTCTAGTTGTCAGCGCCGAAGGGAGTCGGGAAACATCACTGCACGATTGAGAAAGTCGTCCGGATCGAAGGCTCGCTTGATCGCCCACATCGCGCCGATGTCCTCCGGCGTGAGCGCCATGTCGAGGTAATTGCGTTTGAGCGAGCCGACTCCGTGTTCGGAACTGATATTTCCGCCGTAGTGACGCACCAGTTCGAGAATACGGAGGTAGACGGCGTCGGCGTCGGGGCAATTCAGGACGTTCAGATGGATGTTTCCTTCGGCCACATGACCGAACAGGATCGGGATCGCTTCCGGTGCGTATTCTGCGACAACGCCGACCGCCGAGTCCGCGAATGCCGCCAGTGTGTCAAGGGGGAGTGCCGCGTCGAACTTCAGAGGTGGTCCGAACAATCCTACGACTTCCGCGAAACATTCACGTGCAGACCATAATCGGGCCGAACCGGCCGTGTCGAGCGCTACGGCGGGCGCATCCGGTGGATTGATCCGGTCCATGATTGCGCTCACGTCTTCGGAAGGGTCGTGGGCGCCGGATACCTCTGCCAGCAGATACCATCGGCGTCCCGTCGGAACGCCGGCGCCAAGTCGGTTCGCAGCAAGTTCCAATCCGCGGCCGTCGAGTAGTTCAAGCGCGTCGACGCCGCCGACGGTGCGCAGAATGCGACCCGCGTCGACAACGGCGCCCAGTGAATCGAACCCGGTGAGTGTTGTGACGCGGTGTCTCGGCACGGGGTGAAGTGCCAGGTCGACGCGTGTGATCACCCCGAGAGTTCCCTCGCTGCCCACCCAGAGCGCTGGCAGGTTGTAGCCGGAGTTGTCGACGCGGACGGCTACCTCACGGCGCACGGTGGTGCCGTCTGGAAGAACAACTTCGAGTCCGGTGACCTGCTCCGCCATGTTGCCGTATCGAACCGTGTGCAGCCCACCGGCGTTGGTGGCAGCCATACCGCCGATTGTCGCGGTATCACGCGACGCGATATCGACGCCGAACTTCAGTCCGGCATGGGCAGCAGCGGAATGTACTTGTGCGAGTGTCACTCCCGCGTCGACGGTGATCCTCCCCGCGGCGGCGTCGACCTCGCCGATCGTCGTGAGACGTTCGGTGGAGAGCAGGACGTCGTCGTGTTCGGGCACGGTTCCGGCGACAAGTCCGGTGCGTCCACCCTGCACGGTGACGGGTGCGCCGAATTGTCGGCAGACGTTCAGTGCTGCGGCTACTTCGGCCGTATCGGCGGGGCGGACCAGGGCCTGGGCACGTCCGCTGTATCTGCCCGTGTGATCGACCGAGTGGGAGCGCAGAACATCGGGATCGTCGGTGACGAACCGTTGTCCCACAACGTCGGCAAGCGCTTTTCTCAGACCGTCCACTCCCTGATCGTATGTCGCCCGCGGTGTGGCAAGGTGACGGCCATGACTGCTTCCGAACCGCATCCCACCCGTCTCGAGCGAATCATCACCGATGGCGGTGCCGAGGTTGCCGTGCTGACGTTTGCACACGGACCGCTCAATCTGTTCGATCAGGCGATGTTCGACGCAGTGATCGCCGATATCGCGTCGTTGACGGCTGCGCCGCCGCGCGCGGTGTTGCTGAGGGCCGAGGGCAAGGTCAACTCGGCCGGCGTCGACGTCCATGTTTTCGACGGTTTGACTGCCGAGCAGGGCGCCGAGTTGTGGCGCGAGCTTTTTGCGCAGATCTGCCATCCACTAGAGGCGCTTCCGTGTCCGGTGGTCTACGCCGCGCATGGGTTGACGCTGACGGCTGCGTTCGAGATTTCGCTGGCCTGCGACATCATTCTTGCCGCGCCCAAGGCGAAGTTCGGTTTGGTGGAGACAGTGGTCGGGTTGACGCCGTCGATGGGTGGGCCGCAACGCCTGGCCGAGCGTGCGGGTTCCGGACGCGCTCGCGAACTGGTGATGACGGGCGACCTGTACGACGCGGCGACGCTTGCATCATGGGGTGTGGTCAATGCCGTTCACGACGATGTCGACGCAGCCGCGCGGGCACTGGTTGCGCGGTTGGCCGACGGGCCGACGCGGGCGCATGATGCGACCAAGCAGATCGTATCGGCGTGGCGTTCCGGCGGAATCGCTCATGCCGATGCGGTGACACCGACAGTGTCGGGGGCGTTGTTCGAAACCGAGGACCTTCGCGGCGCCGTGCGCAGCTTCCTCGATGTAGGTCCAGGAAAGGCCGTCTACACAGGCAAGTAAGCACACGGGTATCGCCAGAGTGCTCCACTACCTGTGACTCACGTCATATAGTCGAATGGCGCGGGTGTGGGTTTGTCACGGTCTGTGGAGGTACAGATGCGGTCGAGGCTTGTGGAGTATCACTGTTCGAATGGGCTGCTCACGGATACGCGGGTCAGTCGGGCGACGGACGGTCTGCTGCGTTACCGGCAGTTGGATCCGTCGTTGTCGGAGTTACTCGACGTTGCGGTGCACCGGTTCGCCGGGCGAACTGCGGTCGAGGAAGTGCACGGAGAACAGGTCACCTACGCCGAACTGTGGGCTGAAGCGTCTCGGGTGGCCGGCGGGTTGAAGTCGCGGGGAATCGAGATCGGCGATCGGGTGGCCATCCGGTTTGCGGCCGGCGTTCGGTGGCTGGAAGCGTGCCTCGGAGTCATTCTGGCCGGTGGGGTTCCGGTGTCTCTCGGCATGGCGTGGGGCGACGCGGAGGTTTCCGCGGTGATTGCGGACAGTGGATCGGTGTTGGTGCTCGATGGGGAATTGCCGCACGGGGTTCCGTTCATCGACGACGGTGCTGCGCCGGACGAGTTGGCGGTTCTGGCGTACACGGCGGATCCGTCCGGCGCGATGCTTGGCGTCGAATTGAGCAACGAGAATGTGCTCTCGACAATCGAAGGGCTTCTGCATTCGCGTGACTACGGCGTCGAGGGTGTGCGGAATCTTCTGGTGGACAGCGATTTTCGATCCGTCCGGGAGCTTGTTCATGTGCTCGCCACGTTGGTGATCGGCGGCACCGTTGTTGTGGCGGGTGATTTTTGGCGTGAGTCCGCCCATACCGTCGACATTCTCACCGGGCGCCCCGAGGATCTCCTCGAACCACGATTGCTTGCGGTGGGTCCGGCGGCGCGAGCAGCCTCGCGATCGGTGAAGTGGGTGGACTGCAGTGGGTCTCCGGTAACGGCCGAGCAGGAAGACAAGCTACTGGCGGCGTTTCCGGCCGCTCAGCATGTGATGGGTTGGGGAAAGACCGAGACGTGTGGCGGAGGTCTGATCTTGCCGATCGAATCGGCTTCGACACATTTAGGGAGCGTGGGAATCGCTTTTGGCGGAATGGAAGTCGCGTTGTACGGCCCCGATGCACCGGGGGGATACGGCGAACTGTGGTGCCGCGGGCCGAGTGTCGCGCGTCGGTACTGGAATTCGCCGGAAGTGACGTCGTCGCGTTTCATGCAGGGCTGGTTCTGCACCCATGACACCGCACAGATCGATGCGGAGGGCTTCGTCCGTATTGTCGAACGAAACGCAGCATGAGCATGCGCGGTGTCGAAAGACTACGAGAGGGAGATGCATGGCAGACGAGGTTCTCACCGAGCGGCGTGGGCGGACGCTGATCATCACGATCAACCGGCCCGAGGCACGAAACGCGATCAACGCCGCGGTCAGCCACGGATTGGCAGCAGCTGTCGAAGAACTCGACGGTAATGACGAGCTGTCGTTGGCAGTGCTGACCGGTGCGGGCGGAAATTTCTGTGCCGGTATGGACCTCAAGGCGTTTGTGGCCGGCGAGAACGTACTGGTTCCGGGCCGCGGTCTCGGTTTCACCGAGGGGCCGCCGCGAAAGCCGATCATTTCGGCGGTCGAGGGCTTTGCCTTGGCAGGCGGCACCGAGTTGGTGCTGGCCACCGATCTGGTGGTTGCCTCTCGCGAAGCCAAGTTCGGTATCCCCGAGGTCAAGCGGGGTCTGGTCGCAGGCGCCGGCGGATTGTTCCGTCTACCCAAGCGCATTCCGTATCAGAAGGCCCTGGAATATGCCTTGACCGGAGACGCTTTCACAGCGGAGGAAGCGCACTCGTACGGTTTGGTGAACACACTGACAGAACCAGGTCAGGCGTTGGACGGTGCGCTGGATCTCGCCGACCGCATCAGCCGTAACGGTCCGCTCGCCGTCACGGTCACCAAAGAGATCATGGTCAAGGCCGCCGGATGGTCGGACGACGAGGCATTTGCCAACCAGATGCAGTTGTTGGCGCCGATTTTCGTATCCGAGGACGCACGTGAAGGCGCGACGGCTTTTGCCGAGAAGCGCGCGCCGGTATGGAAGGGTCGGTAACACGACATGGCTACACCAGTTGCCGAATTGCACATGCACATCGAGGGTTCACTAGAGCCCGAGCAGATCTACCGCCTCGCCGAGCGAAATCGAATGGACTTGCCGTACAAGGACATCGAAGATCTGAAGTCCCGGTACGAGTTCTCGGATCTGCAGTCGTTCCTCGATCTGTACTTTGCCAACATGGCCGTTCTGCGCACAGCCGAGGATTTTGCGGATCTCACGCGGGCGTACTTCCGCCGTGCTGCCGCTGCCGGCGTATCGCACGCCGAGTTCTTCTTCAACCCGCAAGCGCACGTGGTCCGAGGCGTTCCGTTGACCGAGGTTCTCGACGGAATCATGGACGCCGTTGCATCGAGTGAGCGGGAGTTCGGACTCAGCAGCAGCGCGATTGCCGCGATTCTGCGCGATCAACCCGTCAGAGATGCCGAGGAGATCTTCTCGGAGATCATCCGGTTGCAGGCTCCGATTGTCGGTCTGGGCCTCGATTCTGCGGAGGTGGGTAACCCGCCGTCGCTCTTCGAGGACGTGTTTGCGCGGGCTCGCGCCGAGGGGCTTCACGTGGTCGCCCACGCCGGTGAGGAAGGCCCGCCGGAGTACATCTGGCAGGCGCTCGACATCCTCGGTGCTGAACGTATCGATCACGGTGTCCGCGCACTCGAGGATCCGGCGCTTGTCGAGCGGTTGGTCGACGAGGAGATTCCGCTGACGGTCTGCCCGTTGTCGAACGTTCGTCTTCGGGTGTTCGACAAGCTCGAGGATCATCCGTTGCGAACGATGCTCGACCTCGGGCTGATCGTGACGGTCAACTCCGACGATCCGGCATATTTTGGCGGGTACGTCGACGACAACTTCGCCGAACTCGGTCGAGCAATCGGGCTGACCGAGTCCGAACGTGAGACGTTGGCCCGCAATTCCATCAAGGCGTCGTTCGCCAGTGAATCGCGGAAAGCGGAATTGCTGCGTTAGCGAAGCGAACTCAGGCGCCGAGCACTTGGCGTAGGTAGTCGTTGTCGAACACACGATCCGCGTCGTACTTGTCTCGCACAGCAATGAAGTTGTCGAGTTTGTCGTACGTCGGGCGTAAGTCGTCGACGGTCCGGTTGTGCATTTTCCCCCAGTGCGGCCGGCCGTCGACGGCCTTTGCCATCGCTTCGACTGCGGCAAAGTACTCGGTCTCGGACCGGCGGTGATACTGGTGCACGGCGACGTACGCGGTATCGCGTCCGTTGGCGGTGGAAAGCCAGAGGTCGTCGGCGGCGGCAAAACGAACCTCGACGGGGAACGCGACGTTGGTTCCAGTCCTTTGCAGCCACTGATTGATCTCGTGGAGTAGACCTTTGACGTGTTCGACCGGGACGGCGTATTCCATTTCCTTGAACTTCACGCGGCGCGGCGATGCAAAGACCCGATAGCTGCGGTCGGTGAATTCCCGGGCGCCGAGCAGGCGTGACGATATCTGGTTGATGGTGGGTATCGCGGCCGGCGCCAGGGTGGCGATGCGGTTGACGCCCTCGAAGAGCGTGTTCGACATGAATTCGTCCTCGACAAAGGTTCGGATCGCGCTGACGGGCTTCAACGGTGTGTCGCCGGGCAGGCGTGTGTTCCGTTTGGTGAGGACCCGATCGGTGTGGGGGAACCAGTAGAACTCGAAGTGGTCGACGGTCCTGCACTCGTCGTCCAGGGTGTCCAAAATGTGGGACAGCGTGTCGGGTTTTTCGATGGCGCGCAATGTGAACCGAGGCGAACACGCGAGGGTGACCTTGGTGATGATGCCTATCGCGCCAAGGCCGATGCGGGCAGCTTCGAACAGTTCCGGATTTTGATCCGCGGACGCTGTGACGATTGCTCCGTCGGCTGTCACGATTTCGAGGCCGTGAATCTGCGTCGCAAGTCCACCGAACGCGGCGCCGGTTCCATGGGTTCCGGTGCCAAGGGCTCCCGCGAGAGATTGGGCGTCGATGTCGCCGAGGTTGGTCATGGCGTACCCGCGTTGCCATAACGCCTCGTTGAGGGCGCGCAGGCGCGTGCCTGCGAGAACCGTGACCAGCGCGCCGTCGTCGGTGGGCGTGATCGATTCGATCCCGGAGAAGTTGTCGAGGCTGACAAGAACTCCGTCTGTGACCGCCGCACCGGTAAAGGAATGGCCCGCTCCGACTGCCTTCACGTGCCACCCTCGTGTTGCGGCTTCGACGACAAGTGCTGCGAGTTCACGGGTGTTCCGCGGGGTTGCCCATTGTCGTGGTGAAGCCCTCTGAGTGCCTGCCCAGTTCTGCCAGATATCCGAAGCCATTGGACAATCATGTACTTGGACGTTCGTCCAAGCAAGCATTGTGCCTAGTTTTTCCGATCTCCGTTCTAACATCATGGGATGCTCAACAGGCTTCCGGCGGACGAGCGCCGCACACAATTGATCGAATCCGCCATTTCCATTGCCGAACAGCGCGGCGTGAGTTCAGTGACGGTCCGTGCTGTAGCCGAAGAGGCGGGCGTATCGCTCGGCGTAGTTCACTACTGTTTCGAGAGCAAAGAGGAGCTCATCGCCGCGATGGGCGAGACGTTGATTGTTCAGCTCAGCGAATCGCTCCAGCATGCCTTCGGGCAGGTTCGCCACGCGCCTGATCTGACCGGGATCCAAGGGCTGAAGGAACTGCTGCACATCGGGTTGACTGGGATGTGGCCGCTCATCGAGGTGACGCCTGATCGGCAGTTGCTGACGTACGAAATCACCGCGCAAGCTCTGCGTAGCCGCAACCTCGGGGCCGAGCGTGCCGGCGCCGTCGCCAGCGATCAGTACCGGATCATGGACGAGCATGCCATTGCATTTCTCGAAGAATGCGCCACGATTTCCGGAACTGTCTGGACAGAGTCTTTGCAGTCGTTGGCGAGATGGAGTCTGGCGATGATCGACGGATTGGTCTTGCGCTGGCTGGTTGATCGTGATTCCGACGCGACCATTGCGGAATTCGGCGAAATGGTTCAGGTCATCGCAGGCAAGGCGATCGAGGCGCAGCACTGACCCCGTCATGGACATACGTCCAATTCAGGTGTTGACTTGACCGCGACGCCGCGACGATGGGACACACGTGACCACAACACTGGATCGACTGACATCCGCTACTGCTGATTTCGACCCGCCCCTGGCCGCTCTCGACCTGACAACTCTGCGCAGCAATGCTGCCGATCTGATTCGCCGGGCCGGGGGAACACCGGTGCGCGTTGCGAGTAAGTCGGTCCGGTGCCGCGCCGTTCTCGAGGAAACACTGGGCGGTGGGCTCACCGAGCAGGGTGGCTTTCGCGGAATCATGGCCTACTCGCTGCGGGAGGCATTGTGGTTGGTCGGTCTCGGCGCCCGCGACATCCTGATGGGATATCCCACCGTGGATCGTGGAGCGTTGGCCGCACTCGCCGGTGATCCGGTTGCGATAACGGCGATCACGCTGATGATCGACGACGACGCTCAGCTCGATGTCATCAGATCAGCTGCGCCAGGCGCTGCGCCGATTCGGGTGTGCCTCGACGTGGACGCGTCCCTGCGGATCGGGCCGATTCACCTGGGGGTACGACGCTCTCCGCTCCGCGAACCGAATGATGTTGCCGCACTGGCTGTGCGTGCGCGGTCCCGTGGATTTTCCGTCGTCGGTGTCATGTTCTACGAAGCGCAGATCGCCGGACTGCCGGACACCAGCGCGCCGATCGGCTGGGTCAAGAAGGCCTCCGCCCGGGAACTGTCGCACCGGCGAGGTGCTGTCGTTTCTGCGGTCACGGATGCGGTGGGCACCCTCGAGATCGTGAACAGTGGCGGTACCGGATCACTCGAAGTCAGTTCTGCCGATCCGGTGGTCACCGAGGTGACGGCGGGTTCGGGGCTGTATGTGCCGACACTCTTCGACAGGTACCGCGCCTTCCGGCCGGACCCCGCCCTGTTCTTCGCACTCTCCGCGGTTCGCAAGCCGACCCCGAAGGTCACCACCCTCTTCGGCGGCGGGTACATAGCCTCCGGACCGGCCGGCGCCGCGAGGGTTCCGAAACCGATGCGCCCACTTGGTCTGAAATTGCTCCGCAACGAAGGCGCAGGCGAGGTGCAGACGCCGGTCACAGGACGGGTTGCCGGCGACATCGCGATCGGTGACCGAGTGTGGTTCCGCCACGCAAAGGCCGGCGAATTGTGTGAGCGTTTCGACCACGTGAATCTGGTCGATGCCGACGGCACCGCCACCGCGGTACCGACGTATCGCGGCGACGGGCAGTGCTTCGGCTAGCCGGCTGTCAGGCGCATGAAAGCGCCGAGTTCCACCAGCCCCGCCGGCGTGGTCGGCATGTACTGCGTCAGTGCATACGACCGGACGATGATGGCGCACCATTTTCCGCGTGAGACAGCAACATTGAGGCGGTTGCGCGAAAGTAGGAATGACATGCCTCGTGGAACGTCCTCGATTGCGGACGCTGCCATCGACACAATGGCGACTGCCGCTTCACGTCCCTGGAACTTGTCGACGGTACCCACCTCGATGTCGGTGAATCCCGCTTCGGTGAGATCGCGCTCGATGGTGCCCACTTGGGCGTTGTAGGGCGCGACCACCAGAATGTCCGCCTCGGTCAGGGGCCGGGTGCCGTCGAACTCGCTGGGATCGGTCCATGGCGTGCCGAGGAGTTCGCGGATCTGCGTCACGATGACGGCAGACTCTTCGGGGGAGTACGTCGAGTTGCCGGAATGGTCGACGTACACCGTGTGTACGCCCGCTGCCAGACCGTCGAGTTTCCGTGCAGCGCTTACCGATTCCTGGGACAGCAGCTTGCCCTCGTAGGACAGCGCCGACACCGGCGCGCACAGGTCGGGGTGCATCCGCCAGGTCTTTTCGAGGAAGTATCCCAACTCCGGCGGCAGGGCGCCGTGCCCTTCGGCCAGCCAGCCGAGAGCGGATTCGTCAACAGGTTCGGGATGAGTTCCCTGGCTGACCTGCGGCAGTTGTTGCGGATCGCCGAGCAGCAGCAGATTCCGAGCGGAGACGGCAACGGCAATGGTGTTGGCCAGCGCGAACTGTCCGGCTTCGTCGACGACAAGGAGATCGAGGCTGCCAGGGGGCACTCGATCGGTGTTCGCAAAATCCCACGCGGTGCCACCGATGACGCAGCCAGTGGATTCCGCTTCGGACAGGAAGCGGGGGAACTCCTGGGGCGTGATGTCGGTCCACTCCGCAATTCGGCTCCGGCTGCCCTTCTTCGCGACCAGCGCCGGATCGAGGCCGGCCTTGACTATGCCGCCCAGCATGTTCTCCACCACCGAATGCGATTGCGCAACAACACCGATACGCCACTGGTGCTGCTCCACCAGAGCCTTGACCACTCGCGCCCCGGTGTACGTCTTACCGGTGCCGGGTGGGCCCTGCACCGCAACATAGGAGTCGTCCAGATCGAGGACGGCAGCTGTGATCGCGGACGCGTAGTCGTTGCCTTCGTTGACCGGGGGGAGGGCGTCGCCGGACAGGGTTCGAGGCGTGAGTCGACGCAGAATGTCGACCGCCGCGCGGCGCGGCAACCCGGGCAATCCGTCGCAGGCTTCTGATGCCGCTGCAGCGATGGACTTTTCCATCGGCACCGTTGGAATAGGGCGTCCGGGAGCCAACGCAACGGGAGTCTCGGAGAACTCGTCACCTCGGAGTAGTTCCTCGATGGTGACAACGTCGAGATTGCCGGATTTTTCGACCGAGACTATCTTCACGCCGTTGGTGCCGCGCTGCGCCGGATTGTCGCCGGCAACGGCGTCGGGAGAGGGAACGTCGTACAGCGCGAACATGTCGGTGCCGGGGCTCAACGTCGTGCCGGTGCCCAGGGTGCCCGTCAACTGGATATGCCGTCGCGGCTTCTGCCTGGCGGTGTTCTTGTGCCAGTCTGCTTGAATGTCTGGCACGTCGACCACCATCACGTCACGGACATCGACAAGATCTTCGATGGGGGCCGACAAGCGATCGAAGTGCGCCCACCAGTGCGGCTTCTTCTCTCGGCTGTGGTACCCGACCGCCGCAGCGAGGAGGGCTGCGGCGTGTTGCTCGGCGGTTCGCGTCGGGCCGGCTTTGTGCCCGGCGAATTCACGCAATGCGATTTCGGTTTCGGTGAGGTCTTCGACGGGCAGGGCGATCTGTCCTGTTGGCTGACGCAAGGTGATGTCGTGTTCGGCTGCGCGATCGACCAACCAATTGCGCAGTCGGAGAGTCGATTCGCAGTCGTACTCGTTGTAGTCGGAGATACCTTGCAGCAGTTCACTGGCTTCGTCGTCCTTGCCACGCTCGCGTAGCTCGCAGTAGTCGGAGTACGCAACCACGGACGCCGCGGCATTGACGACGTCGCCGTCGCGGCCGTGTTCCCCCATGTACAGCGGTTCGAGTTTCTTGATGCTGTACGAGCGAGCCCCGATTCGCATGGCCGAGCGAACGAGCGGATACAGATCCACGAGCACACTCTCGCGCAGCAGCGTGTCCACTACCTGCTCGCCCACGCCGTGACGCGCGGCGAGTCGCAAAAGTGCGGACTTCTCGTAGGCCGCGTAGTGATAGACGTGCATGCCCGGATGAGCCTCGCGCCGCGCGGTCACGTAGTCGAGAAAGTCGACGAGCGCTTGGCGTTCACCGGCGCGGTCGTGTGCCCAGAACGGCTTGAACACGTAGTTCTCCGCCGGACCTTCGACGACGCCGAACAGGTACTCCAGCCCCCAGTCGGTGGAACCGTCCTCCGCCCACAGGGGATCACCCTCGAAGTCGAAGAAGATGTCTCCGTCGTCCGGCACGGGTAGCCCCCCGAGCACGGACGCGTTGTAGATGTGGAACTCGGCCTCGCCGGATTGTTCCTGGCGCAACTGCAATGCAGCCTGCGCGCGCAACTTGTCCAGAGTGTCGCGGCGGATACCGTCGACGGGTTCGGTGCTGACGGCCAGTTGATCGATCGACCCGATGCCGGCGGTAATCAACTGCATTCGCTGATTGCCCCGGAGACCAGCCACCAGGAGCAGGTCACGATGGTTCTCGACTTCCACGCTGCACGTATCGCACCGTCCGCAGCGCAGGTACCGGCCGTCGAGCCACTCGGCGGGTGTTCCCTCGGCGTGATGTTCGTCGAGAACCTGCTCGAGCTTGGCTCGGCTTGCCGAGAACACCGGCGCGATGTCACCGATGTCGTGGGACGACGTGCTGCCGTCGCCGAGCATCAGATGCACCTGGTCGGAGGCGGCGATTGCGTTGCGGCCCAGCGCGTCCGCATAGGCGGCCAACTGCAGGAGTGCCGATACCTTCGCGTGCCGCGACAGCTTGCTGTCGTACACCGCGTACCGATCGCCCTCGCGCACCAGGAAATCACAGAACCCCAGGAACCGGCCGTCGAAGAATGTTCCCTGGTAGATGACGGGGGCACCGGAGCGTAGGGCTTCGACGGTGGCGAGTGCTGCTTCGGTAAGCCCGGCGCGGGTGTGTTCGGGCCGTTCCATGACAACCACACCGTCGCCGTGTTCGGTGATGAACCGCTCCAACTGTTCGCGCTCGTGGTGTTGACCGAGCGCGGACGTTCGTTCCAGCATCGGATCGGCGTCGACGCCCTCCGCCTTGATCAGCCCGGTTCGCGCGTCGAGTCGCCGCAGTAGGCCGAATTCGCATGTAGCGGCCGCCGAGAGGTCACTGGCGCTGTAGATGATCTGATCATCGAGGAGGAACACAGGGGCGATTGTGCCAGCGATGACCGACAAAACGGCGGGTTGGACATGTCAGGCACGTCGCAATGCCCGTGAGCCAGGCAGAATGTCCACCATGCCCTTTTTTGACGGTCGACGCGGTCAGGTCCATTTTCGGCGGTGGCCCGCTTCCTGCGACGAGTCGCTGGCGATGTCACTGGTGTTCCTGCACGGGCTGGGGCAACACAGCGGTCAGTACCACCGATTTGCGGACGCTCTCACGTCTTCCGGCATCGAGGTCTGGGCGATCGACCACACCGGGCACGGACTGTCCGAAGGGGAACCGGGCGTGGCGGCGCCGTTGTCCGATCTCGCCGCTGATGCCGCGACCTTGGCGGATATCGCCCGCGAAGCGCTACCAGGTATCCCGCAGGCGGTCATGGGGCATTCCCTCGGCGCCGTGACCGCGCTGTCGATGCTGACGCATCAGGATCATCATTTTGTGTCGGCTGTCCTGTGTGGAATCCCGCGCAACGCGGTTGCCCAGAGCGGGTGGGCGGACTTGGCCGATTCCGGGATCCCGGTTCTGGTGGTGCACGGCGTCGACGACCGGATGGCACCGATCGAGCCGGTGCGCACCTGGGCGTCGGCGCTGCCGAATGTGGAGATGCGGGAATTCGAGGATGCGGGCCACGACCTGTTGCACGAGAAGGTGCACACCAGCGTCACTGCCGTGAGCCGCGATTTCCTTCTCGCGCACAGTCGTTGAATCAGGCGAGTGCGTCGAGCACTTCCTTGGACGTCACCGGGTGCGAGAACATCGGGTAGTCGTAGGTGATGGCGTTCTCGTGTTCTGCTGCTGAGGTTCCAGCGACGCAGTCGGTGAGAGTGATGACGCGGTAACCGTTTTCGTAGCCGGTGCGCATGGTGGACTCGACACAGCAGTTGGTCAGGAATCCGCCGAGGATGATCGTGCGGATTCCCTTGCTGCGCAGGATGAAATCGAGGTTGGTGCTCGCGAAAGTATCGAGACCGCGCATGCCTTCGACGAGGATGTCGCCGTCCTGTGGAGTCAGTTCGTCGACGATTGCCGCTCCCCAGCTGCCCTTGACGAATGCCTTTCCGTCCACGACGCCCTTGAGGATTCCGTACGGGTGCGAGGTGATCTCGTTGTAGCCCTCGGCAAACGTGATCGGCGCGTGCATAACTGTGACACCGGCGGAGCGAGCGGCCTCGACCAGTGCCGTGGTGTTCGCCAGTAGTCCGGTCGATTCCATCACGGGAGCGACAGCGTCATGAAGGACGCCGCCTTCGGTGGTGAAGTCGTTCTGGTATTCGATGAGCACGACTGCGGTGGTTGCGGGGTCCAACTCGAGCTTTTCGGTCATGTCGACACCTTTGGTTGTGTGTTTCGGGCCACTTTCATTAAACAGTTTGTCTGACAAGCAGGCAAGAGGTAGCGTCGGCGACATGGACATAACTCCGCTCTCGCGTATCCCGCTGAGCCTTGCGGTGTCTGGCAGGCTCCGAGACGCGATTCTCGACGGGTCTCTACCGGTCGGCGAGTCCTTGCCAACGGAGCAGGAACTGGCACAGGCTTTTTCGGTGGGCCGCTCCACCGTCCGCGAGGCGCTGCGCGTACTTCAGGCGCAAGGGTTGGTGACCGGTGCCGACACCGTGTCGACAGCGCGTCCCAAGGTGACGCACGAGAACACAGCCGATTCTGCAGCCACGGCGTTGAGCACGGCTGTGCAGGTGGGTGCCGTTCCGCTTCCGGACCTGGTCGAATTGCGGGTGCTCCTCGAAGCGGCGGCACTGCGCGGTGTCCGTGAGGTTCCTGGTGCTGCGCGCGTTGCCATCGAGGAGATGCGTCGGGCCACCGAGAACAACAACGCGTCCGCGTTCCACGACGCGGATGTCGACTTTCACGTCGCCTTGGCGGGTGCCGGTGGGAACCGTGCCTTTGCGCTGGTGATGACGGTTCTGCGCGAGTCTATCGCCGGCTATCTGATGAGTGAACTCGAGGCGGTCGAGGACTCGGCGGCCACTCTCGGGGTACTGCTCGCGGAGCACGAAGCGATCGCCGATGCGATTGCGGCCGGTGAATCCGATTATGCGGCACAGCTTGTCGAGAAGCATGTGCGAGGTTTCTACGAAGGACACTCGAAATGACGACAACGGTGGACATGTTGGGAGACCGACTGCGGGAAGTGCTGGGGGAGAAGGCGACCACGGATCCCGATCGGATGGGCGCCTATACCCGGGACCAATCCTTGCTGACCACCGCCGGTGTTCCGGCGGCTCTGGTCAAGGCAACGTCCGTCGATGATGTCGCCGCGACGATGACGGTTGCCCACGAACTCTCCATTCCGGTCGTGACCCGCGGCGCGGGAACCGGTTTGGCCGGTGCTGCCAATGCTCTCGACGGGTGCATTGTGCTCAGCGTTGCGGGTATGAATCGCATTCTCGACATAGATGCCGCGGCCCGCACGGCAACAGTGGAGCCTGGTGTGATCAACGGCGATCTTGCGGAGGCGGCTCGCGCACAAGGACTTTGGTATGTTCCGGACCCCGGTAGCCGGGCAATCTCGAGTATCGGCGGTAACTTGGCCACCAATGCCGGTGGTATCTGTTGCGCCAAATACGGGGTCACAGGCGACCATGTCGCGGCGCTCACCGCAGTTCTCGCCGACGGTCGCGTGATCCGCACCGGAGCAAAGACTCGCAAGAATGTGGCAGGTCTGGACCTGACCCATCTCCTGGTTGGTTCCGAGGGGACGCTTGCCGTCATCGTCGAAGCCACGATGCGGCTGCGGACCGCGCCCACGGCTGCAACCACGGTTGTTGCGTTCTTCGACTCGGCGGAGAAAGCGATCGAGGCGGTCCTGGCCGTCGCCGCGGTTGCCGAACCGTGTCAGTTGGAGTTGATGGACGCAGTGACCATCGACGCTGTAAACCGCTTCACGAGAATGGGGCTCGACGAATCGGCGGGGGCGATGCTTCTCATTCAGTGCGACGGTAGATCTGCCGTGCAGGAAGCGGCAGACTGCGCGGCGGCCTGCACGCGCGTCGGCGCAACCGAGGTGTTCCACACCGACGATCCCGAGGAAGGTGACGCGTTCACCGCCGCGCGTCGCATGGCGTTGCCGGCGCTCGAGGCGATGGGAACCGTGCTACTCGACGACGTTGCCGTCCCGGTACCGGCGTTGCCCCGAATGCTCGAACGTATCCAGGACGCGGCTGAGCGGCACTCGGTGACCATCGGAACCTTCGGTCATGCGGCAGACGGAAATCTCCATCC
Organism: Rhodococcus sp. AD45-ID; assembly: GCF_003023755.1. NCBI lineage: Bacteria > Bacillati > Actinomycetota > Actinomycetes > Mycobacteriales > Nocardiaceae > Rhodococcus > Rhodococcus sp. AD45-ID. The sequence continues at coordinate 1,169,411 of NZ_PYHL01000003.1, forward strand.
CACCATCGTGTTCGACGCCGGGGAACTGGGCGCGCAGGATCGCGCGCGTGGGGCGTTCGACGACATCGTGCATGCGGCACTCGAACTGGACGGCACGATCAGCGGTGAGCACGGCATCGGAGTTCTCAAGGCGCCGTACATGTCCGACATGATCGGTTCCGTCGAACGTGAGTTGATGCTCTCGGTGAAAGCCGCCTTCGACCGGAGGAACATCCTGAACCTCGGTCGCGGTATCTGAGCAGTCATACAGAAATGACCCGGTTCGCCAACGATGTGAATCATTGGCGAACCGGGCCACATTCTTGCTGTGAGATCAGGCGTACAGATCCGTGATCGCACCCTTGTGTGCTTCGTGAATGATGTTGCGCTTGAGTTTGAGCGTCGGGGTCAGTTCGCCGCCCTCCTGGGTGAAGTCGACCTCGAGGATCGTGTACTTCTTGATCTGCTCCGGGTTCGAGACCTTCTTGTTCGCGTCCGCGACCGCAGAGTCGATTTCGGCGATGAGATCGGCATTCTTGATCAGATCGGCGATGGGGCTTCCGGCCGGCAGGCCGTTGCGCTCGACCCAACCGGGCAGCGTTTCCAGGTCCAGTGTGATCAGCGCGCCGATGAACGGTTGGCCGTCACCGACCACGAGGCACTGGCTGATCAGAGCGTGGGCGCGGAGTGAATCCTCGAGACCGGCCGGAGCGACGTTCTTTCCGCCTGCCGTGACGATGATTTCTTTCTTGCGCCCGGTGATCGAGACGTAGCCTTCGTTGTCGATCGATCCGAGGTCACCGGTGTGGAACCAGCCGTCGATGATCGACTCCGCGGTGGCCTTCTCGTTGTGCCAGTAGCCGGCAAAGACCACCGGACCCTGCACCAGGAGTTCACCGTCGTCTGCGATGCGAGCGGCATGACCGTTGATCGGCTTGCCCACGGTTCCCACACGCTGCGCGGCGGAGGTGTTGACCGTGATGGCGGCGCTGGTCTCGGTGAGGCCGTAGCCCTCGTAGATCGGGATGCCGACGCCACGGAAGAAGTGACCCAGGCGGGCTCCGAGTGCAGCACCGCCGGAGACTGCACGTTCGCAGTCGCCGCCGAGGGCCGCGCGCAGCTTCGAGTACACAAGCTTGTCGAACACAGCGTGCTTGAGCTTGAGTGCGATGCCGGGGCCACCCTTTTCGAGCGCTTCGCTGTACTCGATGGCCGTTGCTGCTGCCTTGTCGAAGATGCTGCCCTTGCCGCCGTCGACTGCCTTCTGGCGTGCCGAGTTGAACACCTTCTCGAATACTCGCGGAACCGAGAGAATGAAGGTCGGCTTGAACACGGCAAACTGCTCGAGGAGTGTCGTGAGGTCCGACGTGTGGCCAACGGTGACCTTGGAGTCGAAGGCGCCGAAGGAGATTGCCCGCGCGAAGACGTGAGCGAGCGGCAGGAACATCAGGGTCTTCTTGCCGGGAACCATGGATTCCGGCATGGCCAGGCGGCACGCGGCGGACTCTGCGTAGAAGTTGGCGTGTGTCAGCTGGACGCCCTTGGGGCGGCCAGTGGTGCCGGAGGTGTAGATCAACGTTGCCGGCGATGCGGCCGTGACCTGGTGACGACGGGTTTCGAGTTCTTCGTCGGTGATTGCGGCACCGCGACTCGTCAGGTCTTCGAGAGCGCCTGATTCGATGACGAGGACCTCACGAAGCGCCGCGGCGGCTTCGGTGACGTCCTTGATGTTTTTGGCGTGATCGGCAGTCTCGACGATCAGCAGAGACGTAGCCGAATCCTCGAGGATCCACTGCGCCTGATCGGGGGAAGAGGTTTCGTAAATGGCGACGGTGCAGCCGCCGGCTGTCCAGATCGCGTAGTCGGTGACAACCCACTCGTAGCGTGTTGCCGAGAGGATAGCGACGCGGTCGCCGAGCTCGACTCCGGACGCGATCAGCCCCTTCGCTACGGCTGAGACCTGCTTGGCGAATTCGGCTGCTGTGACATCGACCCACGCGCCGTTGACGAGTCGCTGGAACGGCACGAATGTGGGGTCTTCGCTGGCGTGCCGGAACACGGAATCCGCCATTGACGCGTTCTCCGGAATTGTGAACGTCTGTGGAACTGAAAACTCACGCACTTTGACCCCTCCAGTGACTACCGATAACTTCGATGTGCATTGCATCACATTAGTCGTTATTTTGCACTGTCGTTACTATTCGGTAGATCCAGTTGGGCCCCGACCAGGGAATTAGTGTTACTCGATGTTGCGGGTTACTTATGCCGCGCGCTCCAACGACCGCCCGTGGATCGACAGCCAGCGCCTGATTGCGTAGTCCAATCTGTCTGAATCCACTCCCAGTTGCTCCGCGGTTGCTGCCAGTATCTCGGCCGCGTCCGTCAGAGGTTCCGTCGTGCCGAGTGTTGTGCTGATGAACGTGTCGGCGGCGGTGCCGAGATCGGTGTGGGGAATGCCCGCCAGCATCAGCAGATGTGCCCAGGTGACTTCCGCGTCGTCGCCGCACGCTTCGGTCCACGCTTGCCGGACGGCGTCGAGTGAGTGATCGGAATCAGCGGCAGCGAGAAGATCCTCGACAGAGTTGATGTGCAGGTGATGCAAGCGCTCGGCGACCTGCTGGATGTGTCGTGCCTCGATCGGAACGCCGGTCGCGGTGTATCGACGCTTGTACGAGCCGATCTTGCCGGCCCATTGGTCGGAACTGCCCGCTTCCTCGAAGGTTCGGAGGAGTTCACGTGCGCCGTCGGTCACTGGTAAGGATTCACGAGCTTGCCGGTAGGCGAGGTACCGGTCGACGACGGCAACTTCGCTGTGGCCGCAACTGGACTGCACGGACTCGATGATGCACAGGGCCAGACTCGCGCGGTAGGCGTCGGAAGCCACCCATGCAGAGGGGTCGCCCAATCGGTCGCGGCATGCTGCTGCGACTACGTCGACGGTATCGGTCGAGATGCTCACGATGTCCTCCAGAAAACTTCGCTATGCCTGTGTCGTTTCTGCTCCACACGGGCTATCGGCACCGAGGCGCAAAATGTTGCACACATCACACAAGTTTTCTGAAATGTCGAGAAGTTTCATCCTTCGAGCAGGTCAACGACCTCGGAGTCGGTCAGCTGATGGAAGTCGTCGAAGGCCGCGCCGACCCCACCGAGTATCGCCGGAACGAAGGGACATATGACGCGGTCGGCCGAATCGGCAAGGAGGCGGATCGATTCCGGTGATGCGACGGGGACGGCAACGATCACTCCCGTTGCACCCTGCGCCCGGGCACATGCCGACGCCACAGCGGCACTCGCTCCCGTCGCCATTCCGTCGTCGACGATGACGGCCGTTCGCCCGCTGAGCGGAACTGCCGGGCGGCCGGCCCGGAGGAGGTGTGCCCGACGCTCGAGTTCTGCTCGCTCGGACTCTTCGACCCGCGCCAGCGCTTGCGGTGATACCCGCTCGGCGGCAATCACGTCGTGGTTGAGTACGCGGGTGTCACCTTCGCCGATGGCACCGAGAGCCAGTTCGGGATTTCGGGGGGAGCCGAGTTTGCGTACTACGAGGATGTCGAGCGGTGCATCCAGCGCCGACGCGACCTCGATCGCGACAGGAACGCCGCCGCGCGGCAGTCCGAGAACGACGGGATCGTGGAGTCGCGCGGCGTCCAGCGACCGGGCGAACATCGCAGCAAGGGCCCGGCCTGCGGCAAATCGGTCTCGGTACTGTGCCATAGCTGTCCTGATTGAGGTGTGACCTCGATACTTCCGACGCTACTCGGTTCTCCCGTCACCGTTCGGTAACTGTGAACCGACGCAGTGAGAGGGCGGGATTCTTTTCGCGGACCTCGTCGATTCGGCTGCGGCTGACCTGCGCGGTCGCCACACCCACTTGCTCGCCGAGAGAGCACAGCACCACACCCATGGGGTCGACGATCATGCTGGCACCGGCGCCGCCGCGGGCGCTTTGATCCGCTGCGGCGATGTACATGGTGTTCTCGATCGCGCGCGCCCGGATCAGCGTGGTCCAGTGGTCTTCCTTCAACGGCCCGGGTACCCACTGCGCCGGTAGGAGCAGGACGTCAGCGCCGGCGTCGACGATCCTGCGGGTGACTTCGGGGAACCGGAGGTCGTAGCAGGTCTGGAGGCCGAAGGTGAAGCCGTCGCACTGAAAGGTCTGTGGGTCCTCGATCTCGCCAGGCGCGATCACTGCCGATTCGAGGTAGCCGAACGCGTCGTAGAGGTGAAGCTTGCGATACGTGGCAACCAATTCGCCGCGCGGGTCCATCGCGACAAGCGTGTTGGAGATCCTGCTCACGTTGGGCAGACGTTCGTTCATTCCGGCGACGACGAAGATCCCGAACTCCGCGGCAATGGCGGACAGCCCGGTTCCGAAGTCTCCGCCGAGGTCCTCGGCGGACTCGATCAGGCGCTCGTCGCTGCGCGGCGGCGTGAACATCGAGTACTCGGGAGCGACCAGCACTTTTGCACCCTGACCAGCGGCATCGGACGCCAGAGTGCGCAGTGACTTCAGGTTCGCCTCCTTGTTCATGTCGGGGGCGAACTGGGCAACCGCAACGACGGTCCGAGAGGGGCTGTTGGCGGCGTCTTCAGTCATGCTTCTTACGCTAGGCGAAACGCCCGGTGAACGCGGATGCACCGGAATAGTTCAGCAGGTCGGTTCTCGTGTCTATACTCCTTCGGCTAAACTGCTGGTCAAATGAGTGATATTGAGCGTGACCCCGAACCCCCAACATTTGCCGACCTCGACATCGATGATCGGGTACTGAAGGCACTGTCTGACGTGGGCTACGAGTCGCCCTCGCCGATCCAGGCTGCCACCATTCCGCCGCTGCTCGAAGGCAAGGACGTCGTCGGACTTGCCCAGACCGGTACCGGTAAGACCGCGGCCTTCGCGGTTCCCGTCCTGTCGCGGATCGACACGTCGATCAAGCAGACGCAGGCACTGGTGCTGGCTCCGACACGTGAGCTCGCGTTGCAGGTTGCCGAGGCATTCGGCAAGTACTCCGCGCACATCCCCGGCCTCAACGTCCTGCCGATCTACGGCGGCCAGAGCTACGGTGTCCAGCTGTCCGGCCTGCGGCGCGGCGCGCACGTTGTGGTCGGTACGCCCGGTCGTGTCATCGACCACCTCGAAAAGGGCACTCTGGACCTGACCAACCTCAAGTACCTCGTTCTCGACGAGGCCGACGAGATGCTCAAGATGGGTTTCCAGGAGGACGTCGAGCGCATCCTCCGCGACACCCCCAGCGAGAAGCAGGTTGCCCTGTTCTCCGCGACGATGCCCGGTTCCATCCGCCGCATCTCGAAGCAGTACCTGAACAACCCGGTCGAGATCACGGTCAAGTCCAAGACCTCGACGGCGTCGAACATCACGCAGCGCTACATCCAGGTCGCGCACCAGCGCAAGCTCGACGCGTTGACCCGTGTCCTCGAGGTCGAGGCCTTCGAGGCGATGATCATCTTCGTCCGCACCAAGCAGGCCACCGAAGAGCTGGCAGAAAAGCTGCGCGCTCGCGGGCACTCCGCTGCCGCCATCAACGGTGACATCGTGCAGACGCAGCGTGAGCGGACCATCGGTCAGCTCAAGAACGGTGCACTCGACATCCTCGTGGCCACCGACGTCGCTGCGCGTGGTCTGGACGTCGACCGCATCTCGCATGTCGTGAACTACGACATCCCGCACGACACCGAGTCATACGTCCACCGCATCGGCCGTACGGGTCGCGCCGGACGCCAGGGTGACGCTCTGCTGTTCGTCGCTCCGCGTGAGCGTCATCTGCTCAAGTCCATCGAAAAGGCAACCCGCCAGCCGCTGGCCGAGATGCAGTTGCCCAGCGTCGACGACGTGAACGCGCAGCGTGTTTCCAAGTTCGGTGACTCCATCACCGAGAGCCTGGCATCGGAGAACCTGGCGCTGTTCCGCAAGATGATCGAGGACTACGACCAGGAACACGATGTTCCGCTCATCGACATCGCTGCCGCCTTGGCAGTGCAGTCGCGTGACGGCGACGCCTTCCTGCTCGCTCCCGAGCCGCCGGCACCGCCGCGTCGTGAGCGTGAGCCGCGCGAACCGCGTCCGCCGCGCCGATTCGACGACGGTCCGGCTCCGCGTTCGCGTGGACCCGAGGGCCAGGAGTTGGCGGCGTACCGCATCGCGGTCGGTAAGCGTCATCGCGTAGTGCCGGGTGCCATCGTCGGTGCCATCGCCAACGAGGGCGGCTTGCGTCGCAGCGACTTCGGACACATCAGCATTCGTCCGGATCACTCCATCGTGGAGTTGCCGGCAGATCTGTCCAACGAGACCCTCGAGGCTCTGCGACGGACGCGTATCTCCGGCGTCCTGATCCAGTTGCAGCCTGACTTCGGCCCGCCGCAGGGACGCCCGAGCGGCCGCGGTGGTCGTGACGACCGTGGTGGACGCGACAGTCGTGGTGGCGGACGCGATCGCTACGACAGCTGATCTTCTTCTCGAAAACTAACAGGCGCTGCTCCCCGTTCAAGGGGAGCAGCGCCTGTTTTTTGTAGCCTGTTTCTGTATCAGAGGGTGCTGGGCTCGAGATCGTGGGAATCTTTACTGCCGGTGTTGAATTGGGTTCGGTACAGCTCGGCGTACCGACCGCTGTGAGCGAGCAGTTCGGTGTGCGTTCCGCGCTCGATGATGCGGCCCGCTTCGACAACCAGGATGAGATCGGCCGCGCGAATGGTGGACAGGCGGTGCGCGATCACGACTGCTGTCCGGCCGGCAAGAGCTTCACCGAGTGCTTCCTGAACCGCAGCTTCGGAGGTCGAATCCAGATGGGCGGTGGCTTCGTCGAGGATGACAACGCGAGGTTGGGCGAGCAACAACCGCGCGATGGTCAGGCGTTGACGCTCACCGCCGGATAGTCGATAGCCGCGCTCGCCGACAACCGTGTCGAGTCCTTCCGGCAGTGACGCGACCAGAGCGGTGAGGCGCGCTCGCTCGAGGACCTCGCGGAGTTCGGTCTCGGATGCACCAGGTCGTGCGAGTAGCAGGTTGGACCGGAGACTCTCGTGGAACAGGTGTCCGTCCTGGGTGACCATACCGACGGTTTCGCGAATGGAATCGGCGCTGAGGTCGCGGACGTCGACGCCGGCAAGTTCGACGGAACCCGAATCCACGTCGTAGAGGCGCGGAATCATTTGGGCGATGGTGGATTTACCGGCACCGGATGTTCCGACGAGCGCAACCATCTGGCCGGCTTCGGTGCGGAAGGACAGTTCATGGAGTACGTTCTCGCCGCCGCGGCTGTCGAGAATCGCCACTTCTTCGAGCGATGCGAGGGACACTTTGTCCGCCGACGGATATGCGAACTTCACGTTCTTGAACTCGACGGACACGGGCCCGTCCGGTACAGCGACAGCGTTGGGCTTCTCGGTGATCAACGGCGCGAGATCGAGTATTTCGAAGACTCGCTCGAAACTGACGAGGGCGCTCATGACGTCCATTCGGGCGCTCGCGAGAGCCGTCAGCGGGGAGTACAGCCGAGTCAGCAGCAACGCCATCGAGACAACGGCACCGGCGTCCAACTGCCCGCGCAAGGCGTAGTAGCCGCCGAGGCCGTAGACGAGGGCTAGAGCCAAGGCTGAGACGAGCGTCAGGGCCGTGACGAAAACGGACTGAAGCATGGCCGTCCGCACGCCGATGTTGCGCACGCGTCGGGCACGCACCGCGAACTCGACCGACTCTTGTGTCGGGCGTCCGAACAGTTTGACCAGCGTTGCGCCCGGCGCCGAGAAACGCTCGGTCATCTGGGTGCTCATCACCGAATTATGGTTGGCGGCTTCACGATTGAGAGCCGCCAGCCGGGCACCCATGCGCCTGGCCGGAATCACGAAGATCGGCAGGAGCAGTAGTGCGAGGACGGTGATCTGCCAGGAGATGCCGAGCATGACGATCAGCGTGATCACCAGCGTGACCAGATTGCTGACCACTCCGGACAAGGTGTCACTGAACGCGCGTTGGGCGCCGATGACGTCGTTGTTGAGGCGGCTGACCAAAGCTCCCGTGCGCGTGCGGGTGAAGAACGCGATAGGCATTTTCTGGACGTGGTCGAACACCGTGGTCCGCAGGAGCAAGATCAGGTCTTCGCCGATACTCGCGGAGAGCCAGCGCGTCAGCAGTCCGAGTGCGGCTTCGAGAATCGCCACAATCGCAATCAACACCGCCAGGATGACCACAACCTTGACGGCGTCGCCGCCGACTATCGCGTTGACCACCCGGCCTGCCAGGACCGGTGTTGCGACGGCGAGTGCCGCCGTCACCACGCTCAGAAGGAGGTACCAGCTGAGGTTGCGTTTCTGCGGAATCGCGAACGTCGCGATTCTTTTCAGCGTCGCCTTCGAAAAAGGCCGCTTGTCGTCTTGCGCGTGCATCGCGTTGTACATCGCGTTCCACGCGGTGACTTCCATACTCATGTGTCAGGCCCTTCGGTCGCCGGCCACGAAGATTACGCGGCCGGTACGACACGAAGGTAAAACCTCGAGTGTGCTTGAGGTCAAGCCCACTACTTGGCTACGTCTACCACCACACGCGTGGGGTTCGTCAGCAGCGTCACCGAGAATGGCTGCTTTTCCGTTACGCCGACGAACGACTGTGTGACACCTTCGAAGACCGACGACCCGTTGACTTCGGTGACAACTCCACCAGCGATTCCGGGGACGGGGTTGGGGCCGGAGTACTGTTCCACGCCGCTGTCGAACGGGTAGGCGGAACCGTCGATCAGCACCTGGATTATTGCGCCGCCGGCAATCTCCATGGGCTTGCCGCTGCCTTCCTGAACAGCCGCGTCGACGTACTTGACGCGCCATCCGGGGGTCCCGGTTCCACCCATCTCGTACACGACGCGGTCGAAGTTCTCGTGCGAGCCGATCCGGACGTCGGTGACGGTCAGCTTCGATTCTGTGACGGCTGCGGCGGTTTTGTCCGAGCTGTCGGTTGGCGCGGGTTCTGCGGCTGCGGCGCTCGTGGTCGCGGAGACCGAGGTGGTGACGGCGGTCGGTGTGGTCTCTGCGGTCTGTGAGCACGCGGTCAGGCCGGCCCCCACGATGATGGCAGCGATGGCGGCAACTGATTTAGTCCGGTTCGTTGTCATGGTTCGATCGTAGGACTCTCGGTCAGTGGCTCTGCGACGGCGTGCGCGGAGTTACCTAACCGATATCGCCGTCGACGTAGAGCCAGCGGCCGTCGATTCGAGCAAATCTGCTGCGCTCGTGGAGGTTTCCGCGTTCGGTCCCGTAGGAGTAGTGGGCGCGGAATTCGACTGTGCCGTCGGAATCGAACAGGCTTCCGCGCTCGGTGGAAAGAATCTCGAGCCCGGTCCAACGCTGGTGCGGGTCCAGATCCAATGTGGCGGGACGGTGATCGGGATGCCAGGTCCGTTTCAGATAGTCGGTGTCCATGAGGGCAAATGCCGTGTACCTCGAGCGCATGAGAGTTTCAGCGGTCGGTGCGGACGCCCCACCCTCGAGATATTTGCCGCAGCAGTCGGCGACGGAATTGCCGGTGCCACACGGGCAGAGTTGGGCGGTAATGGGGCGGCGTGAGGTCACCACCCCATTACAGCACGCGAGCTCAGACCAGCTTGCTTTCGTGGTTGTCCCAGTACGGCTTACGAAGATCTCGTTTGAGGATCTTGCCCGTCGGATTCCTCGGGAGTATCTCGACAATATCGATACTGGTGGGGCACTTGAACTTTGCGAGACGCCCCTGGGTGTACGTGATCAGTTCGGCTTCGGCGATCTGGGTGTCGGCATGCAGGACGACCACGGCTTTGACGGTTTCGCCCCACCGGTTGTCCGGTACGCCGATTACGGCGACTTCGGCGACGGCGGGGTGCTCGACGAGGACTCGTTCGATTTCGGGTGAGTAGACGTTCTCTCCGCCGGTGATGATCATGTCTTTGAGGCGATCTTCGATGAAGACAAATCCCTCGGAATCGGCGCGGCCCATGTCGCCGCTGCGCAGCCAACCGTCCGGTGTGATTGTTTCAGCAGTGGCTTCGGGCTTGTTGAGATATCCCGGCGTGCATTGCTCCGATCGCCACCAGAGTTCTCCGACGGTTCCGGCGGGGGTGTCCTCGAGAGTGACGGGATCGACGATGCGCATCTCGACCCCCGGAATGGCAGTGCCCGCCGATGCCATGCGTTCGACTTGCGATTCGTCGCGGTGGACGTCAGGCATGAGAGCGGTGACAACACCGGCCATTTCGGTCATGCCGTAGACCTGGACGAACTCGGTGTCCGGCCAGGCCGCCAGCGCTCCTCGCAGCAAAGGCAGAGGCATAGGGGCTGCGCCGTAGGTGATGCGTTTGAAGGCGCGGAAGGCGGCGACGGCCTGATCGCCTGCTGCCAGGACACCGGCGATGACGGGTGGCACCAGGAATGCGATGTTTGCGCCTGCGGCGAGGCCGGCGAAGATCGACGGTCCGTCAGCTTCGCGGGTGAAATGACAGCGTCCGCCTGCGTGAATTGCCATGATGGCGTAGCAGGTTCCTCCGACGTGGAACATCGGCATGGCGACCAGGAATATGTCGTCATCGTGTTTCGGTAGGAGTTCGAGGACATTGTTGCTGTGCGCGAACAGGTTTCGGTGAGTGAGTTGAACTCCCTTGGGGCGTCCGGTCGTTCCGGAGCTGTAGAGGATCAGGGCTGTGCTGTCGGCGGTGACTACGGGACGAGCTGCCAACGGCGGGGCTTCGTCGAGCCACGGTTCGAATTCATCGTTCTCGCTACCGACGGCGATGATCAGTTCGACGGCGGTGAGGCGATCGCGCATGGCAACGACCTGAGGGAGGAGTTCGTTACCGACAAATAGGATGCGTGCCCCGCAGTCGCCGAGGATGTAGTCGAGTTCCTCGCCGGCGAGCCGCCAGTTCGGAATGGCATTTGCGGCCCCGAGTAGTGAAGCGGCATAAGTGATTTCGAGACAGGAGAGATGGTTCTTGTCCAGGAAGGCGACGGTGTCTCCCGGTCCGATCCCGGATTCGGCGAGTGCGCCCGCGATGCGCAGGATGCGACCGTGCCACTGGGCCCACGTATAGGTGGTTTCCTGGAACGTCACGGCCGGTTCTTCGGGTTTGACGCTCGCCCAGTGTTCGAGTTGATCGAAGATGATTGCAGTGGCGGCGTCGGACATCGGACCACCTTTCTCGAGTGATGTGTGTCACAAGGCTAGTGGGCGGTTGGCGTCCGCATGTGTGTTTTCCGTTGACAACTCAGGGGAGTCCCTGTGGAAATCAGGGTGGTCCCTGATAGCGGTGGCGCCGAGTAGACGACAGGATGGAGCAGTGCCAGTTGGCGCCCGCGTGCTGTGGGGTGCTCGATCCACCGAAGAAGTTCCATCGAAGAAGTTCCACCGACGAAGACCCACCGAAGTGAAGACGAAAGGCGATCATGAGTTCGCACGCCCAAGATGTCGCGGCCCGCGCTGTCGGCCTGTCCAAGACGTACGGCACCGGGGATACCCAGGTGCATGCACTCAGCGCTGTATCCGCCGATTTTGCTCGGGGTGAGTTCACGGCGATCATGGGCCCGTCGGGTTCGGGCAAGTCGACGCTGATGCATTGCCTGGCCGGTCTGGATTCGGCGAGTTCCGGTTCGGTGCTCATCGGTGACACCGAATTGACCGGACTGTCGGACAAACAGATGACGGCGCTACGACGCGACCGCATCGGATTCGTTTTTCAGGCGTTCAATCTGGTGCCGACGCTGACGGCACTCGAGAACATCACGTTGCCGCTCGATATCGCGGGGCGCAAGGCCGATCCGGCGTGGTTGGACAATGTACTGACGAAGCTCGGTTTGAAGGACCGCCTGGATCACCGGCCGGGTGAGTTGTCGGGTGGGCAGCAACAGCGTGTTGCGTGTGCGCGGGCTCTAGCCGGTCAGCCCGAGATCATTTTCGGTGATGAGCCAACGGGCAATCTCGATTCGCGTTCCTCCGGTGAGGTTCTGTCGATTCTGCGGTCCGCGGTGGACGAGTTCGGTCAGACCGTGGTGATCGTGACGCATGATCCGCGCGCTGCTGCGTATGCGGATCGCGTCGTATTTCTGGCGGACGGCAAGATTGTCGACGAACTGCGTGAGCCGACGGCCGATTCCGTTCTGGATCGGATGAAGCGTCTGGATGCTCCGCAGGTTCCGGTCAACGTAGAAGCCGGAGCTTGACGATATGGCTTCGATAACCAATTCGCCGATGCGCAAGGTGTCGTTGCGTAACCTGGCGGCGCACAAGGTGCGGTTGGCGCTCACCGTGTTGTCGGTGGTGCTTGGTACGGCGTTTGTCGCCGGGTCGTTTGTGTTCACGGACACGTTGCAGAAGACGTTCGACTCGATTTTCGAGAACACCGCTCAGGGCGTCGACGTCCGGGTGTCGATGCCGGATCGCAACACCAGTGGCGTTCCGATCGAGGATGTCGACAAGCTGGCAGCCATCGACGGAGTTCGCGCCGTGGCACCTGCCGTGAGTGGACAGATCGTTCTGATCAACGCAGACGGTGGTGCCGTGCAAACAGGTGGCGCTCCGAGCATCGGTACGTCGTACTTGCCGGCAGAGCGGGCGATCACACCGCCCGATCCGTACTCGGAAGGTGGCCCACCTGAGGCTGCCGGAGATATCGCATTGAATGCGAGTGCGATGGAGAAAGCGGGTTTGTCGGTCGGTGACCAGGCTCGGATACTGGTGCCGGCGCGAGGAATCGTCGATGTCACGGTGACTGGTATCTACGAGGGGTCCGGTAGTGACACCGGAGGTTTCATCGGAGCGTTGTTCACCGACGAGCAGGCACGCAGCCTGTTCACGGACGGTAAGCATGTCGACTACATCGACGTAGCCGGTACCGGTCTGTCGCAGACCGAGATGCAACAACGGGTGGAGCAGGTCTTCCCGGACTTGCAGGTGCAGACCGGAGACGAGGTCCGTGAGGAGACCAAGGCCGAGGTCGATACCGCGCTCAGCTTCATCAACTACTTCCTGCTGGCGTTCGGCGCTATTGCTCTGTTGGTCGGCACGTTCATCATCTACAACACCTTCTCGATGATCGTGGCGCAGCGGCTGCGTGAATTGGCACTGTTGCGTGCCGTGGGTGCGAGCCGGGCTCAGGTCGGCCGATCCGTCGTCACCGAAGCGCTGATCGTCGGATTGATCGGCAGCGTCATCGGATTGCTGGCCGGTATCGGACTGGCCTACGGTTTGCGCGGGTTGCTCAATGCCTTCGACGTCGGATTGCCGGAGGGCTCGCTGCAGGTCAGCCCACGGACGGTTGTTGTCGCGTTGGTTGTCGGCGTTGTAGTGACGACGCTCAGTGCCTATGCGCCTGCGCGGCGGGCGTCCAAGGTTCCCCCGGTTGCCGCGATGCGCGAGGAGTTCGCTTCTACCGGTGACTCGCTCCGGGTCCGGACGCTGATCGGCGCAATTCTCGGTGTTCTCGGCGTCGTCCTGGTGGTTGTCGGTTCGAGGGGCACCGGTCAGGGTGCGGCGCTGACCGTCGGCGGCGGAGCCTTTGCGCTGATCATCGCAGTTCTGCTCGGTTCTCCTGCGCTGTCGCAGCCCATCGTGGGTGCGCTCGGTGTTGTCTTCGCGAAACCGTTCGGCTCGGTGGGCCGTCTGGCGCGTACCAATGCGGTCCGCAATCCTCGTCGTACCGCGGCCACGGCCTTTGCCCTGACCTTGGGCTTGATGCTGGTGACAGTCATCGGCGTGTTCGGCTCTTCGGCCAAGGCGAGTATCAATGCACTGATCGACGTTGGCGTGACCGCGGATTACATCCTGACGGGTCCCAACGCGGTGGGCGTGCCGCGAGGCGCAGCCGATGCAGTGCGCGCGCTCCCGGATGTGCAGAGTGCAACGTCGCTGCACGGGGTTCGGGCGACCGTGAACGGACAGGACGAGCAGGGCGCGTCGTTGGACGGTCCGATCGACGGGGTGCTCGACTACAACATCGTCGACGGAACTGCCGACCTGTCCGGAAACAACATGATGGTCTCGCAGACCACGTCGACCGACAACGGGTGGACAGTCGGATCGACGCAGACGTTGGTCGGCGCGGACGGGACCCAGTACCCGGTTGTTGTTGCGGGAGTGTTCGAGGACAACCAGCTGATCGGTTCGTGGATCGTCTCGGACGAGGCGTATCAGGCCTTGATGCCGGTAACCAGCCTGCCTGATTTTGCGGTTCTGGTGAAAGCGAAGCCGGGTGCCGATGTGACGGCCTTGCGCGGCGAACTCGAGCAGGCCACGGAAAAGTACGTGGTTGTCCAGGTTCAGGATCGTGAGGAGTTCAAGGGAACCCAAGGGCAGCAGATCAATACGTTGCTTGCGATTTTGTACGGACTCCTGGCGCTGGCGGTGGTGATCGCGATTCTGGGCATCATCAACACCTTGGCTCTTTCGGTTGTGGAACGCCGTCGAGAGATCGGCATGCTGCGGGCGGTCGGTATGCAGCGGGCTCAGATGCGGCGCACGATCTACCTCGAATCCGTTCTCATCGCGGTCTACGGCGCGGCCGTCGGCGTGGTGCTCGGCATCGGATTCGGTTGGGGATTCGTCAGCACGCTCCGGGACCAGGGCCTGGGCGAGATCACGATTCCGTGGGGTCAGGTTGCGTTGATGCTGGTCGGTTCCGGCATCGTCGGTGTGCTCGCGGCACTGTGGCCGGCCAATCGAGCGGCCAAGACGAAGCCGCTGGAGGCGATCGCAGACCTCTAGGCGACGGAGCCGCACGTGCGCACTTTTGGCTGTTCACGCTGCCAAAAGTGCGCACGGGTAGCGTTGCTACCCATGATTACTCTTCAAGAAGTCGGCGATCGTGAATCCTGGCGCTGCTGGCTGTGTGACGAGCCCGTCGACCCCGATATGTCGGTGAACGATCCTCGTGGCCCGAGTGTCGACAGCATCAACACCGCCAAGAAGGGCGGCAAGTCCAAGGGCGGTGTGGAGCGACTCGCACACCGCGCGTGCAACACCAAGAAGGGTGCTGTCAAACCTGTTGTGGCGTGGCCGGATCGGTTGT
Organism: Rhodococcus sp. AD45-ID; assembly: GCF_003023755.1. NCBI lineage: Bacteria > Bacillati > Actinomycetota > Actinomycetes > Mycobacteriales > Nocardiaceae > Rhodococcus > Rhodococcus sp. AD45-ID. The sequence goes on from NZ_PYHL01000003.1 coordinate 1,184,425, forward strand.
TCGTGGTTGATCCCGCGCCGATCATCGGTGTTGTGGAGCAACTCGAACGTAAAGGTGGCCGGGTCGCGGTTGCACGCTGCCCCGGCAAGGACGACGCCCAGGACGCGTCGGAGTGGTTGCTCGATCGGCTCTCGCGATTGGCCCCGGATCTGAACGTCGAAACGAGCATCGACCCAGCTGGTGGTGGGTTCCTTTTGGTTTTGAAAACCGTGTAGTCGGATTCGGTCCGCCTTTTCTCCGGGTGTCCTAGCCTTGTCGTGAGCGATCGGGGTACGGTCGAGTCGAACATGAATCCGGTTTCGAGTGCGAAGGAATCACGATGAATCTGGCGTTGACCGACGAGGAACTGGCGTTCCGGGACGAAATGCGGACTTTCTTCCGCACACAGATTCCTGAATCGACCAGGAACGCGTACGCCCACGGGGAAGAGCTGGGCCGCGACCGGATGGTCGAGTCGCAGCAAATCCTCAACGCCCACGGCCTGGCCGTGCCGCACTGGCCGGTCGAGTGGGGCGGTAAGGATTGGACTCCGGTTCAGCACAACATCTGGCTCGACGAGCTGCAGTTGGCGTCTGTTCCGGAGCCACTTGCGTTCAACGCGAACATGGTCGGACCGGTCATCGCGGCTTTCGGTTCGCAGGAACAGAAAGAGAAGTTCCTCCCCGCGACGGCCAACCTCGATATCTGGTGGTGCCAAGGATTTTCGGAGCCAGAGGCAGGTTCCGATCTCGCGTCGCTCAAGACTCGCGCTGTCCGTGACGGTAACGACTGGGTGATCAACGGCCAGAAAACCTGGACCACGCTCGGTCAGCACGCAGACTGGATCTTCTGCCTCGTTCGCACCAATCCCGATGCGCCCAAGCGGCAAGCGGGAATCTCGTTCATCCTGGTCGATCTGAAGACGCCGGGTGTGACGGTCCGTCCCATCAAACTGATCGACGGTGGCTACGAGGTCAACGAGGTCTTTTTCGAGGACGTCCGCGTTCCGGGCGAGAATCTGGTCGGCGAGGAGAATCAGGGCTGGGGCTACGCCAAGTTCCTGCTCGGCAACGAGCGCACCGGCGTCACCCGCGTCGGTTTCTCCAAAGTTCGTGTGGCTCAGGCAAAAGCGCGTGCAGCCGAAGTCAAGGTCGGGAACGGGACGCTTCTCGAAGACCCCTTGTTCGCCGCGCGCCTGGCCGAGCTCGAAAACGAGTTGCTTGCGCTGGAGCTCACCCAACTGCGTGTTGTCGCAGGGTCCGCGGACGGTAAGCCGAACCCGGCTTCCTCCTTGCTGAAGTTGCGTGGCTCCGAATTGCAGCAGGCCAGCACCGAGTTGCTGATGGACGTCGCCGGCCCCGATTCGCTGCCGTTCGACGCGGGCACCGACATCGCGTCGGCGGGCTGGGCACAGCACTCGGCCCCGGCTTACCTGAACTACCGCAAGGTATCCATCTACAGCGGATCGAGCGAAGTGCAGCGCAGCATCATCGCCTCCTCGATCCTCGGATTGTGAGGCGTGGCATGGACTTCGAACTCAATGACGAACAGAAACTTCTTCGTGACACCACTAAGGATCTTCTCGCACGTAGCTACGACGCGGAAAAACGAAATGCCACTACCGACGCAGAGCCTGGGTGGAGCCCGCAGGTGTGGAAGCAGTTGGCGGAGGTCGGACTACTTGGTCTGACGTTCTCGGAGGACGACGGCGGAATGGACGCGGGTCCCGTCGAGATCGGTGCCGTCATGACCGAGATCGGTCGCAGACTTGCGCCCGAGCCGGTTCTGGACGCAGTCGTGACGCCGGGTGGACTGATCTCCGAAGGCGGCAGCGCCGAGCAGCGATCGTCCATCCTTCCTGGAGTCGCCGAAGGTGTCACGTTCCTGGCGTTTGCCGATCAGGAACCTGGAATTCGTTGGCCTGCAACGCAGCGCGCGACGACGGCAACGCCGGCAGGTGACGGCTGGAGCATCACCGGCATCAAGAATCCGGTCGGCCACGGTGGGACTGCGGACATCCTGGTTGTGAGCGCGAGCTTGCCGAGCGGCGGAGTGGGCCTGTTCCTGGTCAAGAGTGACGCATCGGGTCTGGTGCGCAAGTCATACGCAACTCACGACGGTTTGCGTGGTGCGCAGGTCGAGTTCACTGATACTCCCGCCGAGGCGCTCGGTGAGGGCGGCGACGCTTCGGCGCTGATCCAGGCCGCTCAGATCCGTGAGCAGGCCGCCTTGTGTGCCGAGGCTGTCGGGGCGATGGAAGAGGCACTGCGCCTGACCACCGAATACCTCAAGACCCGCAAGCAGTTCGGGGTTCCGCTGGCCAAGTTCCAGACGCTGACGCATCGCGCAGCAGACCTGTACGTGTCACTCGAGTTGGCGCGCAGCATGAGTTTGTACGCGACTATGTCGCTGGCCGACGGTGTGGTCGATCCGGTCATCGCGTCTCGGGTCAAGTTGCAGATCGGGCGATCGGCGCGGCTGATCGGTCAGGAAGCAATTCAGATGCACGGCGGCATCGGTATGACGGCGGAGTATCCGGTGGGTCATTACGTCAGCAGGCTCGTTGCCATCGAACACACTCTCGGCAGCACCGAGGATCACTTGCGTGTGTTGGCTGCGGGCGTTGCCGACCATGAAATGGTCACTGCGGTCTGATCTTTCACGAGAGCTGATCGGGGTCGCATTCCGCAGTCGCGGGGTGCGGCCCCGATTTTGTTACTGTCCGCCCCGCAGCACGTCCAACCGGATTCGGCGCGCTTCGATGTGTGCGGCGGTCTCGGTGAACGCCCGTTGCCAGTCGGTGGACGCAGTGCGCTCGGCCGCGTCCAGCAGTAGTGCACCGGCCTCGAGGGGGAACCTGGCTTGCGCGCTTCGCAGCGTCGAGTAATGGCTGTGGCGAGAGTGGATGCCCAATTCTTCGCCGGAGGCAGCGTGTTTGGCGGCTTCGCATTCGAGGGCGCTGACAAGTTTGTGGGCAATCGCCAGAGGCCAGGGGCGGTCGATGCCGTCCAGCAGGGCACTGCCGTCGACGCCGAGAAGGTAGCTGTCGGCATGGCCGGCAAGGATGTACGCGATCCGTTCGCGGGGATGTGCAATTGCGACGACGCGGCGGTCGGTGTTTCGGCCGTCCCGCTCGAGTAAAGCCGATGCCCAGGCCGGGTTCTTCTGCAGAACTGTTGCGGCGGTCCACGATTCGGTCATCACTTCGTGCCATTGTTTCTCGATGGGAATGCGAAGAACGTCGTGTGGTGAACCGATCATCGCTTCCCATAATGCCAAGGGAGTAGCCGTGACCACTTGCCGCAGCCACCATTTGCCGATTCCCTTGTACTGGGCCCCGACATCTTCGATACCGTCGCGTGGGGCTTTGTCGTCGAGTGAACCGGGCAGCCGAATGACGAGGCGAGGCCGCAGGGGTTTGGTCTCGAGCCGCACCCAGGTGTGAGCCCGGGTAGCCATACGTTCGGCAAACGGGGACTCGGGAAGTTGGCGGAGCAGTTGGATCGAACGCTCACGGACCGGCGGCGACGGATCGTCGAGTCCGCGTTCGAGAATGTCGTAGTCGTGCTCGCCCAGGCCGACGCTCAACCGGCTCAGGAACTCACGCCGTAAATCTGCGGGTTCGTTGTCCCACGCGATGTCGAGTTCTTCCGTTGCGAGTGCGGGGTCAACTGTTCGGATGTAGTCGAACCAGGCAAGGCGGTCGTCCGGGTCGGGTGAGAGCCACAGTTCGTCGCGACGTGACCCGACCCGACGCAATTGCGCCCAAGCAGGATTGTGGTCTGCAAGATACTGTCCGCGCGGGCCGGCGAGCCGAAGGAGTGCCTCGCGATGTTCGAGGTGGGTGCGCGCCGCTTCCATGAGCGCGGGAACAGTTGGTGCGGGGGCAACGTATCGGTAGGTCTCGGCAACCTCGAACCACTCGGGTAATGACGGTGACCGTGTCTCGAGCAGTGACGTCATGTGCGTGATCGCCGACGCGGGGAGCGTCGGACGCTCTGCCGTTCCGGCGGATCGCAGCGAGGTCACTTGCCTACGGTAAGGCAGGGGTGTGTCGACTTTCACTCGGGGTATCGGCGCGGATGTCGAGATTCTGGGAGAGTGGACCTCGGCACCTGGGAGGCTTGACATGGCAGAAATTCACGGCGTCACGGTGGGTGATGGAACCAGTGGGGCGGAAGTTAACAGTGGTGCAGATGTGTCGGTTGCCGAACGTCGTGCCCTGATTTCCAGCCATGTTCGAACCTGGTGTGAAGCAGGAATCGTCGAATCGAATCGCCCTGAGTTGTCCACCGAAGTCGCGCTGTTGTTGGCCGGTGGCTACGTCGACGACGAGACCCGGGCGATCATGGCCGATCGCCGCGCGGTCGGACGGTCGTTCCCGGATATCGGTGGTTGGTCCGAACTGAGGTACCTGACGGACGAGTACACGCGAACATGTCGACGGCTGAGCGCTGCCCGAATCGGTCCGGTGCAGGTTGTTCTGGAACGACGTGTGCAGGCCCTGGAGAAACGCGTCAACACCGCGCGCTCGGCGGTCGTTCGGTCCAATCGCCATTTTGCCAGCAGCGTCCGCGCTATTCGCAAGGATCGGCGTGACGGATTACATCTCGACGTGGAGCAGCGCGAAGCCCTGTTCGTCGGACTCACGCGTACGCCGGTTCCGGCGAAGTCGACTACTGGACTGGGCTCCGTTGCCGGTAGCGGGAGCGCGGCACTCGACAAACTCGCCGGACGGTTGGCAAGTATCGAGGGTTCCGGAGTCCTCGCCGACGCCGGCCGTCGTGTGGCCGAGGTGCTCGACGGCTTGGCGCCCCACGACGACGGCGGCCTGGCCGGGAAATATGACGCGCTACTCTATCTGGCCGGCAACGTGTACGACCGCATCGAGTCATCGAACGCCTGGCATTCCGATCATTTTGTCGTCCAACGCAATCAACTTGACCTTGCCGACGAGATCACCCAGATATCCGTGGATACGGTTGCGTTGCGGTCGATTCTCGCCGAACTCGACGAGGCCGCTGACCTTGCGCGCGACGAGGCAACCCGAGCGTCGATCGAGTCGCGAATACGGGCCCTCGGCGCAGTGTGGGATCAGTTGGTCGAGCGAGTTGCGGCATTGGCGCGGATCGGTGACCTGGTCTCCCGGGCCGAAGATCAGCTGAGTTCGCAGCGCGCGGTGGCACATGCCGCGAGCTTGGACAGCCGCATCGACGACCTGCTCGCGCGGTCCGGATCGCGGGAGTTGTCGGCAGCCAACACGCACTATGTCGGGGATCAATTCGACGGTGTCGAGGAGTTGATGTTCGCCCACCGTGCGGCGCTGTACGGCGACATCGCACTTCTGACCTCTGGGAACGAGCGGCCCGCACCTTAGGTGTTGAAGCGAGGGCGCGGTAAGGTCGAGGTAAGTAGCCGGCCGTGAGCCGGATTCGCCGGGCGTTGGACGCGACAATTGTTCGCTGGCGCCTCACCCGCAGGCCGATCTGGCGATACCGGGCGCAACAGCTTCAAGAAAGTCGACCATGGAAGACACCGCAAGTCGTGGCATCAACGCGTTCATTTCCGAAGTAACCCAGCGTGGGGGCCAGGCCGTGCGGTTGACGCATTCGCGCCGCAACCCGGTGCAGGTGACGGGCAATGACGGCAGTACCCGCATCGTCCGGGTTCGGTCCAAGCTCGATGGTGATTGGCAGGCCAGGCGCCAGGACGAGTCGATCGAGAGCGACGACACTCGCTCCGAGTTCTGGGTTTTTGTCGATCTTGCGATTACGCCTCACCAGTTCTTCATGCTGCCGTCGGTGGAGGTGGCGGACGATATCCGGTCCGAGGTCGATCTGTGGATGATGGACACCCCTGGTCGCACCCGGACGGGGCATCACGCAATTGCGCGTGGACGGGTTGCCCACGGTCATGACCGCTGGGACGTTCTGGGCGTCGCTGCGGTCAAGGATCCGAGCATCCAGGTTGCAGCGCCGGTAGCACCGAAGCGCGCGAAGGCTGCGGTTGTCGTCAAGAAGCGTCGTGCGAGCGCCGCCGACGACGAGATCCCGGTGATCGATCTGCGCGTCGAGGTGAGCGCCGATTGCCACGGGTACCGCTGGATCGGTCGATTCGACGAAACGAGCGGTGTACTCGAAATCATGCGTGGCCCCATGGAGGGACGAAGGTTCCCCAACCCGACAGCTGCTGCGAATGCTGTCACCGGACATATTTCCGGAGATATCGAGAGCTACGACGGTTGGGTGTTCTGGACTGTCGACGGCGCCGCGTTGGGTTCGCGGCACCGCCGAAGCGCCTAAGCTCCCGTCACTGCGCCTAAGCTCCCGTCACTGCGCCTAAGCTCCCACTGCTGCAGACACTTGTTCGAGCAGGTCGAGCTCATCCGACGTGAGCACCAGATCCGGTGCGTCGAGTAGCGCCGGAAGCTGTTCCACTCGGCTGACGCTGGCAATGGGCGCGGTGATACCGGGCCGGGTCAGCAGCCAGGCCAAAGCGACGGTCGACATTTCACAGGTGTGATTTTCGGCGATCTCGGCAATCGCGTCGACCACCGCCAGGCCTGCGTCGCTGAAGTAACTTGCCGTGATGCGTTCGCGGGGACTTCCGTCGATATCCGCGCGGGTTCGGTACTTTCCGGTGAGGAACCCGGACGCGAGTGCAAAGTAGGGAAAGACGCTGATGTTGTTGTCGGTGGCGATCTTCGCGAGCTCCGGTTCGTACGATTTCCGGTGCACCAGGTTGTAGTGGGGCTGCAGCGCTATGGGTCGCGCGTACCCGTTCTCCTCGGTGATTCGCAACCATTCGCGCACGCGTTCGGGGGTGTAGTTCGAGATTCCGAGGTATCGAACCTTGCCGCTCTCGACCAGTGCGTTGAGCGCTTCGAGAGTTTCCTCGAGCGGTGTACTCGGATCGTCGAAGTGTGCGTAGTACAGATCGATGCGGTCGGCTTGGAGGCGGCGAAGTGACGCGTCCGCTGCCGCGGCGATGGTTTCTGCCTTCAACCCCTTGAAATCGGGGTGGCTGCCGACCTTGGTGGCAACGACTATGTCGTCCCGGAGGCCACGATCGGTGATCCACTTTCCGATGATGGTTTCGGATTCTCCGCCGGAGTTACCCGGAGCGGAGGCGGTGTACGAGTCCGAGGTGTCGATGAAGTTCGCGCCGGATTCGGCAAAGGCGTCGAGTATCTCGAAGGACGTCGCCTCGTCAGCGGTCCACCCGAAGGGGTTGCCGCCCAAGGACAACCGAAAAATGTCGATATCCGAGCTGCCGATTTTCGCCACTGCGCAGAACTCCCGTCGATGCAACGTCGACGCCATTCGCCGACGTTCGAACCGTACCGCGTAGCAGTCCCGTAGGGGGTGTGGCGTCCGGAGAGCGGGTCGAAATCCTTGCTGTTCGTGATTGCCTCTGGCGGTGTGGCGTCCGGAGAGCGGGTCGAAATCCTTGCTGTTCGTGATTGCCTCTGGCGGTGTGGGGTATGGCCAATTGGTAATGAACCTTGTTCGACGGACTGTGAGAAGGAGAGTCCGATGTCGATGGTCAGTGAAGCGACGCGGGTAGTAACGGGCGCGGCGAGCGTGACCACCAGTGCGGTGGGAGCCGTGGGTGGTGGCGTTGTCGGAGGAGTGAACGGCGGAATCCGGGGCGCGGTCGGTGGCATGCGCGACGGTATGCGAGCAGGAAGCAAGTCGACGCCGACGGCTGTTCTCACACTCGCGGCGATGGGTGCTGCCGGTTTGGTCGAGTGGCCGATCCTACTGGGCGTGGGCGGCGCGGCCGTCGTGCTACGGCAGTGGGATCGTCCCGACGGTGAGCGGGATCGTCACGGTGAGAGAGAAGGTGAGCCGAAGAAAATCGAAAAGACTGCGAGAGCGGAACTGGGTGCCGCCCAGACGCCTGGTTCTGCGCAGGTGGCAGGTGTGGGCACGCCGGAAAAATATACGACCAAACCGGGACCGGTGGCGTGAGTATGTTCCCAGCCGGACTCACCGGACTTCTGTCCACGCCGTTTCGATCCACGGCCGAGCGCCAATTGATCGGACGGGCCTTCAGTACGGCCATTGCGGCCGCGGGAATTGTTCCGGCACTGGCAGGTTCGGTGACGCGGGTACCGAACCTGCCTGGATCGTCGTTGCTCGCGGCCGGCGTCTCGGTCCTGCATCATCAACCGGCTCTGCGTCAGCAGTTGGAACGTATGCTCGGGCGCGAATTGACCGATCTGATCCTCGAATCGGCCAAGTCGGTGACCGACGTGGTGACACAGGCCCCTGCGGCGTTGACGGTTGATCTCGGCATGCGGTCGCTGCTGCTCGGCGAGGCCTGGAGCCTGCGTAATGCATCGCAGGAGTGGGGTGTTGCCGTGTCGTCGGAGGTGCCGGACCGTGAGAGCCGCGGGCAAGGTGAGCGTCACGCGGAGCGAGTAGCGCTGGCCCAGTTGGCAAGTGGTGCTGTGATCGGTGCTGTCACACAGAATTCCGAGATCGCATCGACGGCAGTGCGCGTTGCGGCGCCGCGGGCGTTGCGGATTTCCCGAGAGGCGTTTGCCGCAGTACTGACGAGGGAGCTGTGGCAGCGCGAGGGATCGCTGGTTGTCGACCCCGGTGCCGCTCGGCGGCTCGACCGGGTCGACACAGTTCTGATCGATCCGCGTGTACTCCTCACACAGGAGCTTCGGGTGGCAGACATCCGCGGTGTCGCGGACTCGGACCGGGTTCATATCTGGAACCGTTCGCGGCGAAAACTGGGAAACGACAAGCTTACTGTTGGCTGGCATCGGATCGGCGGCGCGGATGTGCTTGTGCGTCCCACCCGCAAACCGTTGGCACAAGCCGTAGTAGCGGAATTGCGGATTGCTGGGGTGCGCGCCGTCAGCCTCGATGTCGACACTCTCGGGTCTCTGCGCGGCGGTTTCGACGAACTCCTCGAGGTTCCCGGCGACAGCGACCGAGAGGTCGACCGGGCTTTGGAATCGGCGCTGACGACGCTGTCGGAAGCCCGCGCACATGTCTGCGTGGTCAGTTCAGTCCGCCTCTCCGGGCCCGCTGTGCTCAGGATCGGTGTGGCCGAGCCTGATCGGGCGCCGCCGTCGGCGGATATCCTCGAACACGACCTTGCCGGAGTATGGCGCGTGCTGCATGCTCTGCCGGCGGCGCGGGCGGCGACGAGACGCGGCGTCGAATTATCCAGCGGTGCTTCGGTCCTGGGTGCATTGGTCATGCTTCCCGGCGTACGCGGACGCGGGCCGGGGCCGATTACGGTCGGGGCCGGCGCCGCGCTGTGGACCGGGTTCAGGTTGGCGCGCTCGGCAGTCGGTGTCGAAGTACCCGAAGGTTCCTCGCGTAACGACTGGCATGAACTGGGTACCGACGAAGTGCTACACGAACTACCGTCGCCCGACGAGAAGGCGCCGGCTGAAACACGATCCGGAAGCTTGGCGCGCGTCGCTGCGCCGGTCCGGGTGGGCCGTGACGTTCTGGATGCGGTCCGATCCGAGTTGTCGGATCCCTTGACGCCGGTGCTGGCGACGGGATCGGCGGCCAGTGCAATTCTGGGCTCGCCGATCGATGCATTTCTGGTGGGCTCCGTATTGACCGGCAATGCCACTCTGTCTGCGATCCAGCGACTGCACTCGGAACATGTTGTTCGTGAACTACTTCGGGTGCAGGAGCCGTTGGCGCGACGGGTATCGAACGGGTCGGAGCCTGAGCGGGTTCCGGCAGATCAATTGAGAATCGGCAATATCCTCGTTCTCGAATCCGGAGATGTGGTGCCTGCCGACGCTCGGCTTCTCGACGTCGATTCGCTCGAGGTCGACGAATCCTCTTTGACCGGAGAATCCATGCCGGTCGAGAAACAGACCGACCCCACTCCAGGAGTGCCGGTGGCCGAGCGAAGCTGCATGATCTACGCTGGCACAACCGTCGTTGCCGGCGCGGCTCGCGCAGTGGTGACCGCCGTGGGCTCGCAGACCGAAGCGCGCAAAGTCGATGTCCGGGCACCGCAGCGTGGCCCCGAAGTGGGATTGACGCACAGACTCCGAGATCTCACCCGAAAAACGCTCCCCGTCAGTCTCGGCGGCGGGGCGTTGGTGACCGCGCTAGGACTGCTACGTGGCACAGCGCTACGGCAGGCGGTGACCGGTGGCGTCGCTGTTGCCGTTGCCGCTGTGCCGGAAGGTCTGCCGTTGGTTGCCACGCTGGCGCAGCAGGCCGCTGCGCGCAGACTGACCTCGGTGGGAGCGCTGGTACGTTCACCGCGTTCGATCGAAGCGCTGGGTCGTGTGGACGTGGTGTGCTTCGACAAAACCGGAACGCTGAGCGAGAACCATCTGCACGTCGCGGCAGTAGAGCGGGTCGACGGATGGCGGGGAAATCGGATTCTGGAAGTTGCCGCGCGAAGTGCCTTGAGTAACAGTGGAGATCAGGTCTTTCACTCGACCGACGCGGCTGTTGTCAGTGCAGCCGACGACGTTTTGGCGCATCCACTTGTATTCGAGGATGCGGAAGCGTCGGCGATGGTGCCGTTCCGATCCGGCCGGCCGTATTCTGCCGCGCTGATCGGGCATCGGATTGCCCTCAAAGGTTCACCCGAGTTCGTTTCGCATGCAGCCGCATCGAAAAAGCGTGTGTCCTCAGGGCATGTCAAGAAGATGGCAAAGCGCGGACTCCGGGTCATCGCGGTGGCTCAGCGTGAGCTGTCCGAGTCGGCCGCGCAGCGTGCTGCGCACGATCCCGAGTTTCTGGAAGAGTGCTGCGCACATGATCTGGAGCCGGTGGGACTGCTCGGGCTTTCCGACACCCTCCGCTCCGATGCCGGGCAACTTGTCGCGGAACTTCGCGATCGGGGACTGGGCGTGCGGGTCATTACCGGCGATCATCCACTGACCGCGGCAGCGGTTGCGGGGGAGTTGGGGTTGGACGTGGATCCGGATGACGTGCTCACGGGTTCGGAGTGGGAGAACATGTCCCACACCGAAAAGGAGGCAGCGGTCGCGGAACGAACCGTGTTCGCGCGGATGACACCTGAGCACAAGGTGCAGGTTGTCCATGCCCTGGAGTCCAGTGGCTCGGTGTGCGCGATGGTGGGTGACGGCGCCAACGACGCTGCAGCGATCCGCGCTGCCAGCGTGGGTATCGGAGTTGCGTCCAGCGGAAGCGATCCCGCCAGGGGCGCCGCGGACATCGTCCTTCTGGAAGGTCGGGTCAGTGGACTGATCGACGCGCTCGACGAAGGAGCGCAGTTATGGCAGCGGGTGCGCTCCGCGGTGGGTGTCCTGCTCGGCGGTAACGCGGGTGAAGTGGCGTTTGCCTTGATGGGTAGCGCCTTGTCCGGGATATCTCCGCTCAATGCGCGGCAGATGTTGCTGGTCAATCTTATGACCGATGCGTTGCCCGCCGCGGCATTGGCAGTGAGTACGCCGACTGCCGAGGGCCGCAGCGATACGCCGGCCACGGACGCAGACGCTTTGTGGCGCACCATTGCCGTCCGCGGCGGCGCAACCGCGGCCGGTGCTCTGTCCGCGTGGATTCTTGCCCGGATGACCGGTCGAGCGCGGCGTGCGTCGACGGTGGCTCTGGTGGCGTTGGTGGGAACTCAGCTCGGCCAAACCTTGATCGAATCGAGAAGTCCACTGGTAGTCGCGACGGCTGTGGGGTCCGTTGGAGTGCTCAGCATTCTTGTCAGTACCCCGGTCGTGAGCCAGTTCCTCGGTTGCACTCCACTCGGTCCGCTTGCCTGGGCACAGGCAATCGGATGTGCTTGCGGCGCAACGACTCTAGCGGCCGTCGCCTCGCCCGTCATCGAGCGGTTGGTGCTGCCCGAGAACAAGAGCTGAAACACAGACGGCCCTCGCCGGAATTATCCGACGGGGGCCATCTGTCTGCTGTGATTACTGCTGCGCGACTGCGCGCTTCATGCCACGCTCGACGGCCGCGATGATCTGCGGACGCAGTTCGGCGGCAGGCACGATCGCATCCACCGATCCGACCTCACGGGCGCGCTGGATGTTGTGGATGGCCTCGAACTCCGATGCCACCTCGCCGAGCTTGTCGGAGCGCACTGCGATGCGCTGGGCACTCAGTTCGACTCGCAGGCGTGCCTTTTCGGTGTCGTCCTTCGCTGCGGCAAGATCCGATTCCAGCTGCTGAACCTTCGGGTCCTTGTTGGTGCGGGTGTTCACGTCGCGAGTGAACACCACCGCTGCGGCGGGTGCGCCGCCGAGGACGGACGCAAACGATCCTTCCACGGCCAGAACTTCCATGTTGTCGTTGAGTGCTCCGGAGAACACCACAAACGCGCCACCGTGGTAGCGGGAGACGACGCAGAACACGATCGGGCCGTCGAAGTTGACGATGGCCCGGCCGATCTCGGCGCCGTATTCCAGCTGAATGTTGCGCAGCGACTCGGGGGAGCCGTCGAAGCCGGACAGGTTGGCCAGCACCACGATCGGACGGTTGCCACTTGCAGCGTTGATGGCGCGGGCCGTCTTCTTCGACGAGTTCGGGAACAGCGTTCCCGACGTCCAGGTGTCCGGACCGTCGGCGGGGAAGTGTCCCTTACGCGGAATTGCGCGAGACTCGATGCCGACAACGGTGACCGGGTATCCGGAGAGGTGCGCGTCGATCACCACGGAGGTGTCTGCGCCGGCCATGTCGGCCCACCGCTCGAGCACGGAGTGGTCCTGGTCGACCACCGAACGCATGACCGTCCGAATGTCGAAGGGCTTCTTGCGATCCGGGTTCTTGACGGACGAGAAGACGTCGCCGACGGTCTCGAAGTCGCTCGACGGGTGGGTGTGCGGGAAACTACGCACGTCACGGTCGACCGGGTCGGCTGTGTTCGCCCGACGCGGGAAGCGTTCTCCGGGAGCGAGGTACGAGTGCGCGTAGTGGCGGAACAGGATTTCGCACGCGGCCGTGAGGTCGGGTGCCCAGTACTGTGCCTGGCCGTTGGGGCCCATGACGCGGTCGTAGCCGCCGATGCCGAAGTTGTCTTCAGCCGAGACACCACCGGAGTAGTCCAGTGACTGCTTGCCGGTCAGAACCATGGCGCTGTCCGGGGTCATCACCAGAATGCCCTTGGTGTGCATGAGCATCGTGGCTTCGGCGTTCCAGTACGGCTGGGCGCCGACGTTGATGCCGGTGACAACGATGTTGATCTCGCCGCCGTTCTGCGTGAACGTGATGATCCGGCGCAGGCCGCGGGAGACCCAGTCCATGTTCTCGGTGCCGCTGTCCATGGAGATGGTGGCACCGGAGGACAGTGCAAACCACTCGACGGGCACGTTCAGCTTTTCCGCCAGGTCGATGGCAGCGACAACGCGGGAGCACTCGGCCTCGGCAACAGTTCCCAGTGCTTTCGTGGGATCACCGAACAGCGCGACGCGGGTCATGCCCTCGGGGTAGCGAGGCGTCGGTGTGTTGACAAGTCCGACAACAATTCCGGCCTTGTTGAGGCCGAACGGGCGGTCGACGGGAGCCAGAACTCCGGCGTCGTCGAAATCGTGCTCGACGAACGTGCCCTTGTTGCCGGTGAGGAGTGGCACCAGTTCGTACGGGTAGACGGTGCCGCGAGCGCGTGAGCTCTGCACCTTCTGGGCGTACGAGTCGAGGGGGAGCAGCGGTTCGGTGGGCGGGGTGGTCTTGTTGATGACCACTCCGGCGCCGGCGCGGTACGAGAAGCGCAACGCAACTTCCTCGGGCGCTCCGCCCTTGGGATCCTTGAGACGCGTGATCAGGGTGATCTCTTCGATTCCGGCGCCGACGGTGAGGCGGGCGGCGTTCTGTGCGATCACGGAGAATCGATCAGCGGGAACGTCGGCAAGTGGCCACACGTAGAGAACAACCCGGTTGGCGGCAAGTCGACGCTTGTCGCCGCGTTGGCTCTGGGCGCGGCGGATACCGTCGAGGCACGCGGCGAGGGTGCGTTCGATTGCGGGAAGCGCAACCATCCGGCCTTCGTCGTCGAGTTGCGGTGTCACGTCGCGAATCTCGGCCAGCGCGATCAGACGCTCGTCCGACGGGTTTTCCTTGGCGGAGAGGTGGAACAGGTAGGTGTTCTCCGGGGCGGGAAGGCGCTTGCCGTTGAAGTTCTTCAGACGCCACATGTCGAGACGCTGACCGGTCAACGGGTGCATGTCGCGAATGATCTGGTCCTCGACCAGTTCTCCGGCAACAGGGCGGAACGTGACCCAGCGGACCGGATCACCGTTCGGGTTGCAGACGATGACCGTCACGCGGCGTGAGCGGTTGACGGTCTCGTTGCGAGAGAGCGCAGTTCGGAGTGTCTCGACAAGAGTGTCACCGTCGGCCGGCTGATTCGGCCAGTCGAGGTAGATGTCGATCACCAGACCGCGACCGGCCGGGGCGTCCTGCGCGATCGTGGTGACGTCGTCGAGAGCGGTTCCGAGAGCGTCGAATTCGGCTACGGTCGAGACCAGATGGAGACCGTCACCCTTGAGGTCGAAGTTACCGGTGACAAAGCGACGGTCGACATGCTCGAATGCCCGCACGTCCTCGAAGGAGTGAATCTTGTAGTAGCGGCGCGTGATGACCTCGACCAACGGTCCGCCGTCACGGCTACCCAGACCGATCTTGCGGCCCAAGAGATCGAGCAGCGGTTCCGGCGTTGCCACGAGATTGGCGATCCGCTTGGCGCGGTCTGCAGCGTCCGGCTGCTCTTCGAGGTACGCGATGTTTCCGCGCACACCGTCGTACACGTCTTCGCGAACCTTGCGGATGCGCGGCTCGTCGAAGAACCGGAATCGAAGGTTGCGGGCGACGTCACCGATAACCGGGAAGCGCACCTGCGTTGCCACGATCAGCCGGTCGAGGACCTCGTTCAGTTCCTGCGCCGAGCAGCCGGGAGCCTTGTCGCCGGCGAGCCAGCCTTCGAGAAGTGCTGCGATGACCGGGATCTGGGCTTCCATGCGCTGCAATGCGAGGAAGAGTCGGTAGACAGCTTCTTCGACGGCGACACGATCGTCGAGATCGGTGACGTCGTAGTGGCGCAGGGCGCGCTCGAGGCGAGTGCGGAACGACGCCGGGACGCCCTCACGTTCGACGTCCAGCGAATGCAGGAACGTGTGGAAATGCTCGCGCGGGCTGTGGACGGACTCGTCCTTCTCCGTCTCGCCTGACGTGGGCTTGTTGCGGGAGAGCTCGCAGATATCGGCAAACGTGGTCAGAACGGCAAGTTCCGCCTGCACCAGTTCGCGATCTTCCGACTCGAGAGCGCTGCGCAGTGCGTCGTACTCGGCGAGAACCGCATTGGCATGCTTGCCGCTGACGTCGTAACCGCTGATCATCGCGGTCAGGGCTTCGAGCTGGGCCAGAGCGTCGGAGCGGGTGTCCGAACCGGAAGTCGAAGCGGACAGATCGAATTCGACGCGCGGAGCCTTCTCGGTGACAGCTTCGTCGCCTACCTGATCGACACGCAGCAGCGGTGCTCCCGCGTCGACCTGCGAGTTGACCGTCGCAAGGACCTCGCGGACCTTTCCGGCATACGGCGCGCGAACCGCGGTTTCCATCTTCATGGATTCGAGAACCACAAGGGTAGAACCGGCTTCGACGTCGTCTCCGACGGAAACCGGCACTGCGACAACCACAGCGGGAGCGGGCGCGCGGACAACACCGGCGTCGTCCTGGCTGATCTGGTGGCTGATGCCGTCGACCTCGACGAGGTAGCGCGACGGGCTTGCGACGGAGACAATGTGGAAACGTCGATCACCGATGACAAGGCGTGACTCGAAGTCGCCGAGCCGATCGACGTCCACCTCGACATCACCGGCATCGCCGTCGACGCGATAGCTGTGCGGACCGGTGCGGCCGACGGTCAGCTTGTACGCCTGACCCTGGTAGTTCAGCTCGACCGTGCGGCCGATCGCGTGGTTGGCGCGGGGACGGCCACCACGGGCGGACGCGAGGAATGCTGCGCGCTCTAGCGATTCCTCGGCGTCGTAGGCGTCGATCGCGGTGGCGACAAGCGCGACATCGGCGCGACGCGTCGTGGAATCCAGAGCGCCGGTGCGGTCCAGCCAACCGGTGTCGGCGGACGCCGAGATGACCTCGTCACGATCGAGAAGATCGAGGAGGAACGACTTGGTAGTGGTGCCGCCGTCGAGTACGACGGTGGTTTCCCGCAACGCCGTGCGCAGGCGTGCTAGGGCTTCCGGACGGGTGCGTCCCCAAGCGATGACCTTGGCGACCATCGAGTCGTAGTCGGGCGGAATGACGTCGCCGGCTGCGATTCCAGTGTCGACGCGGATACCCGAGCCGAGGGGGAACTTCAGCAACTGGACGGTGCCGGGTGCCGGCGCAAAATCGTTGTCGGCGTCTTCGGCGTTGAGACGAGCCTCGACGGCGTGACCGAATGCGGGAGGGCAATCGCCGACCAATTCTTCACCGCTGGCAACAAGGATCTGCAGCTTGACCAGGTCGATACCGGTGGTGACCTCGGTGATGGGGTGCTCGACCTGCAGGCGCGTGTTGACTTCGAGGAACGTGAACAGCTTGTTCTCGGGCTGATAGAGGTACTCGACAGTGCCTGCGCCCTGGTATCCCGCGGCCTTGACGAGTTCGGCCGACACCTCTTTGAGGTGGTTCGACTGCTCTTCGGTCAGGACGGGGGAGGCAGATTCCTCGATGACCTTCTGGTTGCGACGCTGAATCGAGCAGTCGCGGACGCCGGGGGCCCAGACATTGCCGTGGTTGTCGGCGATGATCTGCACCTCGACGTGGCGGGCGTCGGTGACCAGGCGTTCGAGGAAGACGACGGGATCGCCGAATGAACGCTCGGCTTCACCCTGGGTGCGCTCGAGCGCAACTTCGAGTTCGTCCTCGGCCCAGACCTTGCGGATTCCACGTCCACCACCGCCACTGCGAGCCTTGATGATCAGCGGGTAGCCGATGGCCTGTGCGTGGCGACGAGCGTCGGCGCGCGTGTCGACCGGCCCACCGCTCCACGGCGCGACGGGGACGCCGACCTTCTCGGCGAGGATCTTCGCGGCAACCTTGTCGCCGAGCAGTCGCATGGCGTCGGCACTGGGGCCGATGAACGTGATGCCAAGTTTTGCCACGATCTCCGCGAAAGCCGGATCTTCGGCGACAAAGCCCCAGCCGACCCAGACTGCGTCGGCCTTGGCTGCAAGCAACGCCCGTTCGAGTTCGACGTAGTCGAGATACGGGCTGCCGGTCCCGGTGCTGCGCAGCGTTACGCCCTCGTCTGCCTGGCGAACGAACATGGCCCGACGCTCGGCCTCTGTGTGCAGTGCAATGACGCGAATGCCGTAGTCGTGTTCAGCATTCAGTTCGCGTACTGCCCTGATCAGGCGGACTGCGGCCTCACCTCGATTGACCACTGCGATTCGTTTGAACATTGTCACTGCCACCGTCCTTGATGAGATTCATACGTCGCGTACGACGCGATATGGGCTGATCGTGCGTCACATACCGTCATGCTGTGGTTTTGACTTGCTCCGGGTTGTGGGCACTGCTGCTGTGACAAAAACTGCGGTGATGCGAATTGCTAGCCCCCGGATACGCATCTGCAGGTGTTTGCCATGTGGGTTCGTGAGTCCGGTGACGCCGAGTGCACGCGTCACGCCTGTGGCATGGACTCAGAACCGCTCCAATCACGAAATAGCAACATAGTGTTTCTGCCTCCAGGGAGTCCCTGGTTTATCTAAGGATGCAGTATGTGCGCCCACATGTCACCTGGGCGAATTCAAGAATATTAGTCAACGTGAACTGCGGTAACGCTTATCGTTTAATTGGCTGTGCCACAGACACTTTCGGCGTTGTGATGCGGATCACGGAGCGTCGAGTCGGGGCCGAAAACGAATACTCGTGGGTAACAAATTCGATTCTGGCGCAGTAGTTTTGAATTTGCCCTATGCTACTGGCCAGTGTTACCCGTCGGTACTACTGGCGAGTACGTTAACGCCACGCAAATGCAGAGCAAGGAAATTGCGTCTCACAGGTTTAATCGGATCTACCCCGGCGCGGCCCCGAGTGACTCGCGGCAAGGGTTCAACCCAGGCCTCACTGCGATGACTGCCAGTTACGTTGCTGTAGAAGTGCTTTCGGGCTCGCGGGGATCTGAGCTCTCGACCGGAAGTCGAGCCTCCAGTTCGTCGAGATGGCGAGTGATGTCGTCAAGTCCGGACTGGGGAAGATTCAACTGGTTACCGAGTGTGCTTGCCCCCGTGCGGAAATACCGGACCAGGGGGGCGTACTTGGCGGACAGCCTTGTTCGCGTCGGCTCGCCGAGATGCTTCACGCTGCCCGCGTTGTCGACGAAATCGCTGAATTTGACGAGAAATACGGCGGGATCTTCAATTGCCGCCACGACATGATCTTGATAACTGACAGCATTTCCATCTTGACTGTCGTTGATCGGATTAGTAACGGCTGCAACGATATTCGCTACTCGACTGCCGAAGGTATTCGAAATGGCCTGTGACGCCAACTGTTGGAGTAAGGATTTGTCCTCTTCGGAGGTCGGGTGGCCGGACAACAGTTCGATAACGGCGCGGGGTTGATCTTCCACCGTGTCGTGGAGAGCCGTGGCCGCCAGAACGTCGGCATCGACGCATCCGTATCGGAGGAGCCTGAGAACATTGCGCAACGGGTGGACGATATAGGGGTCCTCCGGGTTTTTGATTCCGTTCTTGCGGTTCTGGTCGATGTGAGCGAGCGCGGCTACATTCATCGCTTGCTGCAAGGCTTCGACGGAAATGGACGCCCGCTCCGCTGCCTCCAAGACTGCGAGCGCAAGGAGTGCTGGGTCCATCTCTTTGAGAGCGATAGCGTCGAAAGTGTGGCTGATCGATGTGGTGTCGTGCATAGGAACCTCTCGTTTGTGGGGCAGGAAATGACATGCATTGTTGCCTCGAGTCCTCCTGTGTATCTCGGCTTTGGCAACTAGTCTGAGGAAATGACAGTCGATCAGGCGTTGGACAGCGATTTTCTGACACTTGCCGATCCGTATCGGCGAGAGCTTCTGGCGCACTGCTATCGCATGATGGGTTCCATCCATGATGCTGAGGACCAGGTCCAGGAAACATTCATCCGCGCGTGGCGGGGGTTCGACGGTTTCCGCGGCCAATCGTCGTTTCGAACCTGGCTTTATCGTATCGCGACGAATACGTGTTTGACCGCCTTGGAAGGGCGCGCCAAGCGACCACTTCCGACAGGGTTGGGTGCGCCCAGTTCGGATCCATCCGACGAGTTGATCGAGCGCAATGAGATCGCCTGGCTCGAACCTATCGCCGACTCGTCGCTGGGTGATGTGAACGATCCGGCCGTCATGGTGGTGCAGCGAGATTCCGTGCGACTGGCTCTGATCGCGGCGCTGCAGCATCTCTCTCCGAGGCAGCGAGCAGTGTTGGTGTTGCGCGACGTGTTGCAGTGGAAAGCGGCAGAGGTGGCCGAAGCTCTCGATACCACCACGACCGCGGTCAACAGCGTTCTACAACGAGCGCGCGCACAGATCAGCAATATCGCGCCTACCGAAGACACTCTCATCGAACCCAGTTCCGGGGAAGCGCGAACATTGCTGCGTGAATACGTCCGTAGCTTCGAGAGCTACGACGTTGACGCCATCGTCGCGTTGTTCACGCGCGACGCGGTCTGGGAAATGCCGCCGTTCGAGGGTTGGTACCGCGGCCCCGAGGCGATCGGCCAGCTCATCGGGGACAAATGCCCGGCCGACGGGCCAGGGGCAATGCGTCTACTACCTACATCGGCCAACGGTCAGCCGGCGTTCGGGCTCTACATGCGTCAGGAGGACGGCATTCACCATGCCTTCCAGCTGCATGTTCTCGACGTCACCGAGTCGGGGATATCGCATGTGACCTGCTTCTTCGATCTCAGTCTGTTTCCCAGGTTCGGTCTACCAGCCGAGCTGTAATAAATCAGGGGTTGCACGCGAAACCCGCGCACAACCCCTGACGGTTGCAGTCTTACTGCGGATTCGCCACTACTGGGGATTTGCCGCAGCCGGGTCCATCCACATGACCTCCCAGACATGATTGTCGAGGTCGCGGAATGCGCGTCCGTACATGAAGCCGTGATCCTGAGGCTCCATCCACTTGGTGCCGCCGGCCGCGATGGCCGCATCGACAAAGCTGTCCACCTCTTCTCTGCTCTCGGCAGAGATGCACATGAGTGCTTCGCGGGCTTTCGACGTGTCACAGATGTCGTCCGCGATGAAGTCGCCGAATCGGGGCTCGTTCAGGAACATGACAGTCGCCGCATCGCTGACGATCATCGACACGGTGTTCTCGTCACTGAACATGTCGTTGAACTCGAAGCCGAGCCCGGCAAAGAAAGAACGGGTGGCGGAAACATCCTTCACAGGCATGTTGACGAAGAGCAGTCGGGACATCAGGTACTCCTTGCTGTCGGGTGGAACCGCTGTTGTTTGGTTCCTTTCACAGATGCAGACCATCCGAGACGCAGAAAATCATCGGGGGAGCGGGGATCTTGCTGAGTATTTCCCTCTGTTAACTATTCGCAGCGCTGTGACCAGGCGATTTGGTGTTGTGTTGATCTTCGCGTAACTTATTCCAAGTCAGAGCGACACGGACACCGACTCCCGCTTCACAGCGAGTGACACGAGGTTGTACGAAGTGCCTGGCCAAAATCCGAAGTAGTTTCCATCATGTATGGTTGTGCTTCAACCCCAGTTCCTCTTCACGATGTTCCGGTTTGCGCCGGTGACTTCGATGGGATAGGCTGGAAAAGTTGCCCCGGAGCGAGTGGCCTGAAGGTCGCGGTGAT
>NZ_PYHL01000004.1:0-2147 GCF_003023755.1 Rhodococcus sp. AD45-ID
TCGATCACCGAATTCACAGTCACCCCCCGACCCCGAACAAACGACATCAACCCCGCAGTCTGCTCCTCGGTCAACTCCCCGAACACATCCCGCGACTCGCGATACCGACGACCAGGATCGGCAGGCGCAACCAACGTCGGCTCGTCGACACCGTCGAATGCCTTGGCCCAGACGTCAAGTGACTCTGTCTTGTTCTGCCCGGCGATCCAGGCTAGAAAGTCCCGATAGGGACGTACCCGGGGCAGCGCCGCGCCATCGGTTGCGTAAAGCACCAGCACTTCCTTCAGAAGCAGTGGCGTCGACCAACCGTCGAGCAGCAGATGATGATTGGTCATCACCAGGCGATAGCTTCCCGGGCCGGTGCTGACCAACTTCCACCGCAACAGCGGAGCTCGAGTCGGTTCGAAGCGGGTAGCGCGATCCTCCGCCATCAGGTGATCCCAGGCACGAGCGCGGGCGCCGGAGTCCAATCCGGAAAGGTCGATCTCCGACCACGGTGCTTCGACAAAATCGTGCACCACCTGCACCGGCTGAGATCCGACGTCGGTGCGAAAGGCGGTCCGCAGATTCGGATTGCGATCGAGCACCGATTGGCAGGCACGGCGCAATCGCTGCGAGTCAACCTCACCCCGCAATTCGACAACCAACTGCACAACATAGGCGTCCACCGATCCCTCGGACGCCAACGCATGGAATAGCAAACCTGCCTGCAGCGGGGACAACGGCCACACATCACTCAATGCGGGGTACCTGTCCTCGAGCAGATCGATCTCACCTTGACCGAGACTGACCAAGGCCAGATCCGACGGAGTCCGGCCACCAACACCCGGGTGACCCGAGTCGGCGGCCAGCGCTGCCAGCGTTTCGGACCACATCCTCGCGGCCACTTGAACATCGCCCTTGCCCAGTATCCCTGTGGGGAACGACCAGATTGCGCGCAGTCTCGGCCTGCCGTCTTCGCCGTCGACGGTGAGAGCATTGATGTCGAGCACAGCCGGCAACGGCGTATCCGGATTTTGTGCACCACCCAGGTCGCTGTCTCCGTTGATCGGAATCCACGCCGCCCCGGACCCGTTCGATAGAGCACCGGCGCCAACCCTGCCGAGATAGTTGAAGCCGATCTGCGGTGTTGGCAACTCCCCCAACACCAGTCCGGTGTCCTCGTTGAGATACCGCAAAAGCCCGTAGCCGATCCCGTGATCGGGTACCGCCCGAAGCTGTTCCTTGACAGATTTGACAACAGCACCCAAGGCCGGGCCACCCGAACACGCATCGTCGAGATCGATGTCCGAAAGATCCAACCGCAGTGGGAAACTCGTGGAGAACCAGCCGATGGTTCGACTCAGATCCGAGCCGGGGACCGCACCTTCCTCGCGCCCATGACCCTCGAGCCCGATCAACACATCCGCAAGGGAGGGGCTGTCTTCGCGCCGCCATGTCGTGACCGCGACGGCGAGTGCCGCCAGTAGAGCGTCGACCACACCACCGTGGAACGCTTCCGGAACTGTGGTGAGGAGTGCCTCCGTCACTTCCGGGGGTACGTCAATCTCGATGGTGTCCGCGGTGGTGCTCACGTCGATTGAGGAGTCGAGGGGCCGAGACCCGATCATGGGGTCCTCGCCCCCAGCCATCGATTGCCACAACGCGAGTTCGGCTACCCGCTCCGGTCGACGAGCCTCCTCGGCAAGCCCGTAGGCCCAACGACGCATAGACGTCCCGACCGGTTCCAGTTCCGGTGATCTACCGGAACTGATCTGCGACCACGCAATCGCCAGGTCAGGTATCAATACCCGCCACGACACCCCGTCGATGACCGTATGGTGAGCCACCACCAGCGCACAACCCTGATCACCGGAATCTGGGGGATCAAACCAGACCACCTGCACTACGGTGCCAGTGCTGGGATCAAGTCGGTCCGCCGCAGCGTCCAACTCGTATGCAGTCACCTCACGGAAATCGGCGCCGCCACGCCCGGTCGATACTTTCCGAATTATCTTCTCTGCTTGAATTGATCCGACGGGCAGGACTTTCCAGCCCCACGATCCATGTGTGTCGGGACGCAATTGAGCCCGCAGCATGTCGTGATGGTCGAGCACCGCTTGTATCGTGCTCGCCAAGCTCTGTTCGTCTATTGCCTCCGGCAGATT
>NZ_PYHL01000005.1:0-825 GCF_003023755.1 Rhodococcus sp. AD45-ID
GGGCGGAGGTTGTATCGGACGGGGGATGTGGTTCGGTGGCGCCGGGTTTCGGGTGGGGGTCTCGCGTTGGAGTTTGTCGGTCGTGGTGATCTGCAGGTGAAGGTGCGTGGTGTTCGGATCGAGTTGGGGGAGGTGGAGTCTGCGTTGCTGGCCTGTGTGGGGGTGGCTGGGTCGGCTGCTGCGGTGCGGGAAGATCGGCTGGTCGGGTATGTGGTGCCGGAAGCGGGGGTGGCCTTGGATTCGGCCGTGGTGGTGGCCGGTGTGGGTGAGCGTCTGGTGCGGCAGATGGTGCCGGCTGCGGTGGTGGTGGTTGACGAGTTACCGGTGACGCCGAATGGGAAGATCGACCGGGATGTATTGCCCATACCGGATTTTGACGAGCGCCTCAGCGAATTCATCCCTCCGGTAACCGAGATTGAATCGGCACTAGCAGGGTTGTTCGAGGAAGTGCTCGGACTCGAATCGGTAGGCGTGGAGGATTCGTTCTTCGCCCTCGGCGGTGACAGCATCGTTTCGATTCAATTGGTCTCACGGGCAAAGGCGACCGGAATAGTTTTCTCACCGCGAGATGTGTTCGAGCGTAAAACAGTGGCTGGGTTGGCGGAGATTGCTGTCTTCGGTGACGGACTGGAGGCAGCCACGTTGGAAGAACTGCCTGGGGGCGGGGTCGGCGAGGTTCCGTTGACGCCGATAATGCGCTGGCTCCTCGAACGGGGCACGTCGGGGTTCACTCGCTTCTCACAGGCGCTGATGCTGAATCTGCCGGAGGCAATAGACGAACAGAGCTTGGCGAGCACGATACAAGCGGTGCTCGACCATCACGAC
>NZ_PYHL01000006.1:0-777 GCF_003023755.1 Rhodococcus sp. AD45-ID
TCGGGTGGGGGTCTCGCGTTGGAGTTTGTGGGTCGTGGTGATCTGCAGGTGAAGGTGCGTGGTGTTCGGATCGAGTTGGGGGAGGTGGAGTCGGCGCTGTTGGGGTGTGTGGGGGTGGTTCGGGCGGCTGCTGCGGTGCGGGAAGATCGGTTGGTCGGGTATGTGGTGCCGGAACCGTCTGTAGGCCTGGATACTTCGGTGATTGTGGATTGTGTGGCAGGACGGGTCCCTGCGCAGATGGTGCCGGCTGCGGTGGTGGTGGTTGACGAGTTGCCGGTCACCCCTAACGGAAAGCTGGACCGCGACGCATTGCCCACGCCGGATCTTTCTGCTGTTCGGAAGGAATACCGAGCTCCGGTAACCGAGATGGAATCGGCGTTAGCAGGGTTGTTCGAGGAGGTGCTCGGACTCGAATCGGTAGGCGTGGAGGATTCGTTCTTCGCCCTCGGCGGTGACAGCATCATGTCGATTCAGCTTGCTGCGCGGGCAAAAGCTCAGGGCGTGGTCATCTCCCCGCGGGATGTGTTCGAGCGTAAAACAGTGGCTGGGTTGGCGGAGGTAGCAGTTGAGGCGGGTGGGGCCGACGTAGCGAAGTTGGAGGAAATGACGGGCGGTGGTGTCGGCGAGGTTCCGTTGACGCCGATAATGCGGTGGCTCGTCGAGCGGGGTGGCTCGGGATTCAATCGCTTCTCGCAGGCAGTGATGCTGAATCTGCCGGAGGCAATAGACGAACAGAGCTTGGCGAGCACGATACAAGCGGTGCTCGACCATCACGAC
>NZ_PYHL01000007.1:0-346 GCF_003023755.1 Rhodococcus sp. AD45-ID
AGGTGGATGGTTGGTTGGCAGAGCCTGTTTCGGACCCACTTGTGGTCCGGCGGGAGCTCATGGGTGGACGCTGACAAACTTGATCGTCGTACGGTTTCTCCTCTGTGGGAAATCGACGAACAATATATCGACATACTGTTGGGTCCTGAGAGAACACGTGAGTGTTTCTTTCTAGGAAGTAACGACAACGCTGGAATGTGGGTCATACCGCGGAGTTGCGATGGTTTCGATCATTGTTTTCTTCGGCTGGTGCTCACGGGAGTTCTGGGGTTGTGTGTTGTTTGAGAACTGCACAGTGGACGCGAGCATCTTTGTTGTAAGTAATGAAGAGCGTACGGTGGATGCC
>NZ_PYHL01000008.1:0-311 GCF_003023755.1 Rhodococcus sp. AD45-ID
TTGACTGCGGAGACGGATATTGCGGGTATGCGGGTGGTTGATGTGAGTGGTGTTGACGCTGCGCACTATCCGATCGGACTGGTCGCTCACGTCGACGCGGTAGTACACCTGACAATCAAGTTCCTCCCAGATCTCTTCGACCACAACGTGATAGACGAGATGATGCAGCGAGTCCTCCGTGTGATCGACGCAGCGGTTACCGACCCGGACCTGTCAATCGGCGCGCTGAACGTACTCTCGCCGGCGGAATGTGGTGAGTTGGTTCCGGTGTCGGGTGTTGCGGGTGGTCGGGTGTTGGTGTTGCCGGAGTT